>JAJXWA010000001.1 GCA_021781795.1 Acidobacteriota bacterium | reverse complement strand
GCGCGCGCGCATCATTGCAGAAGCGGCGAATGGCCCGCTGACGCCTGCGGCGGACAGAATTCTGGAAGAGAAGGGCGTGTTCCTCATTCCGGACATTCTGTGCAATGCGGGCGGCGTGACGGTGTCATACTTTGAATGGGTGCAGGACGAACAGCATCTGTTCTGGGAGGCACAGGATGTGTACAGCCGGCTGGAGCGGGTGATGAAGACGGCCTTCCGCGATGTGCTGAAGATGCATGAGGAAAGCGCCGTGCCGATGCGGATTGCCGCGAACATGCTGGGGATTGGGCGCGTAGCGGAGGCGGTGCAGATTCGCGGGATTTATCCGTAGAGCGCAGCCGAAGATTGTTGCGTGAAGTGGAATCGCCCGGTGCGGGGTTCGCAGTTGCGGAACCCGTTCCGGGCGGCTTCATTTGAGCAGATTCTGAGGCGCGGAGATTACATGGCTTTGATCTCGTTGAGATTTTCGAGGACGTGTCCCATCTTTTCCTGCTTAGTGCGGAGGTAGCGCTCGAAGGTTTCCTGCGGCTCGACCTCGGCGGAGACGCGCTCGGCGACGGTGATGCCTGCGGACTCAAGTGCGGCCACCTTTTCTGGATTGTTGGTCATGAGGCGCACGCTGGAGACGCCGAGGAGCTTGAGGACGGCGGCAGGCATCTCGTAGGCGCGGCAGTCGGCGGCGAAGCCGAGCTCGACGTTGGCCTCGACGGTATCGCGGCCCTGGTCCTGGAGCTCGTAGGCGCGGAGCTTGGCCATGAGGCCGATGCCGCGTCCTTCCTGCTGCTCGTAGAGGAGGATACCGGCGCCGGCCTGCGCGATTTTTCCAAGAGCGAGCTCGAGCTGGAGGCGGCAGTCGCAGCGGAGGGAGCCGAAGACGTCGCCGGTGAGGCACTGGGAGTGGATGCGAACGAGCGGCGGCGTGGTGTGAATATCGCCCATGACAAGGGCGACGAGGCCCTCGACGGCGGGCTGAGGTGCGGCGGCGTTGTCGTCGCAGGGGCGCGGCGCGGCGAGCCGGCCTTCAAAGCCGAGGATGCGGAAGTGACCCCAGCGCGAAGGGAAGTCGGCCTCGGCGACTTTTTGAACGCTTTTAAGTGGCATACCTTTATTTTACGGCGTGGTGCGTGCGGCGCATCTCGCGAGCGGCGCAAAGGCGCGGCGCGATAGAGTGGTTGCGTGGTCGATAACAAACTAATCCTGATTACGCTGCTGGTGAAGCTGGGCGTTGCCGCCGCGGTGGCGAGCGCACTGGCGCGGTCGCGGACGTTCCAGCGGCTGCTGTTTGCCGAGCACAGGCGGCACCGCGAGACGATGGCGCTGCTGGCGTTCTTTCTGGTTCCGCTGACGCTGGGCGTGTGGGTGCGGACGGCGGTGCCGAATTTTCTGGCGGCGGATATTTCGTTTGAGACGGTGATTTTGCTGGGACTGCTGCTGGGGCCAGGTTGGGCGGCGCTGGGAGGCGCGGTGCTGTCGGTTCCGGCGGTGCTGCACCATGAGTATCTGGCGCTGCCGTTCAACGCGCTGCTGGGGCTGGCTGCGGGCGTGCTGGGCTGGTTTGTGGAGCAGGAGGAGATCTGGTCGTTCACGCCGTTCATCGACCTGAGCTTGTATCGATGGGTACGGAGGAATCTGCGCAAGCCGCGGATCGACCGGCAGATTCTGATGCTGTTTTTAATTGCGGCGCTGGAGATCTGTCGCGAGTGGATTGCGAAGAACCTGCCTCATGCGACGGGACCACGGCGGCTGTTTGCGCTGAATACCGGCGCGTGGGGCTTGCAGGTGCTGGTGTGGCTGTGCGCGCCGATGGTGGTGGGGATTGCGCTGAAGGTGTGGAATGCGCTGCGGATCGAGATCACGCTGGAGGAACAGAAGCGCATGCTGCTGGAGGCGCGGCTGGATGCGCTGCAGCGGCAGATCAATCCGCACTTTCTGTTCAACACGCTGAACTCGATTGCGTCGCTGGTGCGGGTGAAGCCGGAGCTGGCGCGGGAGATGACGGTGAAGCTGGCGAATATCCTGCGCGCGCTGCTAAAGGATCATGACAGCTATGTGCCGCTGCGCGAGGAGCTGAGTTTCACGGATGACTATCTGGACATCGAGGTGGTTCGATTTGGATCGGACAAGCTGCGCGTGGAGAAGGAGATCGATCCGCGCACGCTGGATGTGATGGTACCGAGCATCCTGCTGCAGCCGCTGATCGAGAACAGCATCAAGCACGGGTTGGAGCCGCGGATTCACGGAGGAACGGTGACGCTGCGGAGCAAGATGGACGGGGACCGCGTGCATATTGAGGTGGCCGACGACGGGGTAGGCATGGGCAAGCGGCCGGAGACGGCGCTGCGGCGGACAGGCGCGGGCATCGGGATGAAGAACGTACAGGAGCGGCTGGAGGTGCTGTACGGCGGCGAGGCGCAGTTCAGCGTGGTGAGCAACCCGGGGCGCGGCACGCTGGTCACGATCGATCTGCCGGCGCGATGAGGACGGCTAGGGTTTGCTTTCGAGGGCGAGCGCGGCGAAGGCGGTGGAGGCGTCGGTCATGAATTTGCCGACGTTGGTGCTGGGATCGCGATTCTTGTTGAGCGATTGCGCGGGCCATGTGCCGGTGGCGGAGTCCTGGTGGGTGGCGAGCCAGTGGAGACCCTGCTGCAGATAGGCGCTCTGGGCCTTGTTTTCTTCCAGAGCGAGGACGGCGAGGCCGGTGGCGTAGCCGTCGGAGGCAGTGGGCTCGGGCGTCTTGTCGAGACGCTGCCATGGGCTGAGGGCGGCGAGAGCCCAGCCGCCATCAATGTTTTGATGGCTGTAGATCTCATGCATGAGCTGCTTGCGCTGCGGCGGGGTGAGCAGCGCGGGGAAGCGCGCGGAGGCCCAGAGCACGATGATCTTGTTGAGCAGCGGCTGCTGCGGGTAGTGGCTGATGAGGTAAACGCGCAGCGCGGCGAGGTTGCCGGTTACGTCGTGGCTTTTGACGTAGTCGTCCGGAGCGGTGGAGATGGCCTGCGCGAGCAGAGCGGCGCCGAAGTAGCGCGAGTCGGGAGATTCCCATGGGGCGAGGCCGAAGTCTAGCCAGCTCCATGAGCCGGCGTCGGGGCCGGTCTTTTCCTGCAAAGCCCAGAGGTTATTCAGCGCGGCGCGTGAGGCGTCGGAGAGGTGGCGATCGTCATAGCGGAGCAGGATGATGGCGTTGAGAACTGCTTCGGTGGAGTGGGACTGATCGGCTTTGCTTGCGCCGGAGTGTGCATCATCGTAGAACGGCGGAAGCTGGCTCCACAGGGCGACGCGCTTGCGGATACTGGCGAGCATGGTCTCTTCCGGCGGATTCAGGCCGGGCTCGTTGAGGGTGGCGCGAAGTGTGGGACGGACATAGGCGTACGAGAGCTGCGTGTGGCAGGAGACGCAGAGAGTGCCCTGGTCCTTCTGGGCGTGATCCCAGTGTTGCCATTCCAACTCGCGTGTGTCGAGATAGTGGGCAGCGGCCTGGGGATTCCAGGAGGGAGCGGCGCTGCCGGATTGCGCGGCGGCGTGGATGGATGCGTAAGGAAGCACGATGAGGGCGGATGCGAACAGAGACAGAAGTCGCGAGGGCTGAGCCTTCGAGCGCATGATGCGGAGATCCTCCTGTGAGCGAGGCGAAGTAGGCGAGAAGGTCACGGCGGGAACCGAGACCTGAGTAAGAGAATAATGCGGCGGATAGGCGCGCACCCAAGAAATGGCCGGAGACGGTGGTTCCGGGAGAGTCAACAATGGGAGCGCGCGATGCACAGGGTTGCGCGGTATGCTCACAGGTATGGTTCGGTTCACGGTGCTTGCGTCGGGGTCCAAGGGCAACAGCACGGTTGTGACCGGAGGGCGGACGCGGATTCTGGTGGATGCGGGGCTGAGCTGCCGGGAGCTGTTTCGGCGGATGAAGCTGGCGGGCGAGGATCCGGGGACGCTGGACGCGATTGTGGTGACGCACGAGCACCAGGATCATGTGAACGGGCTGGCGGTGACGGCGCGGAAGCTGGGGATTCCTGTGTATTTCACCGAGGGCACGCACCGGGCGTGGATGCGGTGGCTGACGCCGCGGCGGCAGATGACCTATGCGCAGTGGCTGGAGCAGTGCCAAAAGCAGGCGGCGGCGCGGCAGGCAGAGGCCGATGTGGATGAGCCGGAAGGTGAGCCGGACGAGGGAGATGGCGTGGCGCAGCCGACGGCAGCGGCCCAGCCCCAGACCGAGGCAGCGATGACCAAGGATCCCACCTGGCTGCCGGCGGTGGAGTATTTCGAGGCGGGCAAGACGTTCCAGATTGGAGACGTGACGATTCAGCCGTTTACGATTCCGCACGATGCAGCGGACCCGGTGGGGTTTGTGATGGAGGCGGAGGGAGTAAAGCTGGGCGTGGCGACGGACCTGGGCTACGTGACGCCGAATGTGAAGGCGAAGCTGCAGGGGCTGCATCTGCTGCTGCTGGAAAGCAATCACGATCTGGAGATGCTGCGGGACGGGCCGTACCCGTGGAGCGTGAAGCAGCGGGTGATGTCGCGGGTTGGGCATCTGTCCAACGATGCGACGGCGGAGTTTCTGGAGAAGGAGTACGACGGGCAGGCCGCGTATGTGATTCTGGCGCATCTGTCTGAAAGCAATAATCTTCCTGAGCTGGCACGAATTTCAGCGGAGCGGGCGCTGGGGGCAAGGACCAGTCTGCTGTCCAATCGGCTGTTGCTTGCAGAGCAACATCAGCCACTGTCTTCCGTTTATTTTTAGAGCAAGTCGGTTACAATAGTGTGAGTTGGTTATTACCCTCGGGCCAGGAGCGTCCTAGCCGGGAGGGGTGCGGGGCTGGCCCTGAGGATTTCGTCAGCCGCGTGAAGGGACCTGCAAACGCGATTCTGCGTTTCCAACGGAAGGCCAGGAAGCGGATGACAGCGAAGTTTTTGGTGCTGATCTCTGAGTCCGACTTCTGCAAAGTGAGTCTAAGTGAGTATGGCAAGTCATAGATGCACGGACCGGGTGGTTGGCGCAATTCTCGCGAGCTGGCGCTATGACATCTCGGGCATTCATCCGGAGATGCGGCGCGACTACGAACAGCATCTGGCGGAGTGCAGCCGCTGCAGCGGAAGGCTGAAGTTTCACCGTAGCCTGGATGTGGCGCTGGTGGTGCTGACTTCGCTGTCGGTGTTCTTCTCGCTCTTTGCGCTGGCAGTTATCCGGCATATCAAGCCGCTGGAGCATGTTGCATTCAGCATGCTGGGGCTGGATATCTCGGACATGTACCACATGCTTGTGTCGGCGGCGGTGGCGGGAGTGGTCTTTTCGGTGATTGCATTTGCACTGGTGCTGATGGCGACGCCTGCGCCGACCTATCTGGGCGGCATCGCTGCCGAGCGCGCGAAGGTGCTGGAGAAGCGGCTGCCGGATTCGATTAAGTCAATGCTGCCGCGGTAAATTTCACAAATAAGCATCATGAGAAAGGCCTCCGGAATGCCGGAGGCCTTTCTCTATTGCAGCTGCTATGCCGCTCAGTGCGCGATCGGTACGCGGAGGTCGCCGCCGGTCATCTCCTTGGGCAGGCCGAGGTGCAGGAGATTGAGCAGGGTCGGAGAGATGTCGCGCAGGGAGCCATCGGGGCGGAGGCGGTAGTGGCTGGCGTCTTCGCCGACGTAGATGAAGGGAACCGGGTTTGTAGTGTGCGCGGTGTGCGGGCCGCCGGTGACGGGATCCACCATGAGCTCGGCGTTTCCGTGGTCGGCGGTGATGAGCCAGTTGCCATTGCGCTCTTTGACCGCCTTGTAGATTCGGCCGAGCTGGGCGTCGACGGCCTCGATGGCTTTGATGGTGGGCTCGAGTTTGCCGGAGTGACCAACCATGTCGGCGTTGGCGAAATTGGCGACGATGAGGTCGAAGGCGGTGTCTTCGACGGCCTTGACGATGGTGTCGCCGATGGCTTCGGCACGCATTTCGGGCGCGAGGTCGTAGGTGGCGACTTTGAGTGAAGGAATCAGGGTGCGATCTTCGCCAGGGAATGGAACCTCAATGCCGCCGTTGAAGAAGTATGTGACGTGCGCGAATTTTTCGGTCTCTGCAACGCGCAGATTGCGCAGGTGGTGGGCGGAGAGGATGTTGGCGAGGATGTTGTCCATCGACTCGGGGAGGATGACGAGCGGCAGCTCATAGAGCTTGTCGTACTGCGTCATGCAGAGGTAGTGGAGGTTCTTGGGAATCTCGGCACGAGGGATGAGCTCGTCGAGGGACTCCCAGGCGTCGAGATCGCGGCCGCCTTTTTTGTTGATGCCGCTCTCGCGGGCAAGGACGCGGGTAATCTGGCGGGCGCGATCGGCGCGGAAGTTGAAGTTGATGCAGACGTCCTCATCGCGAATCTGCGCGACGGGGCGTCCGGCGGCATCGACCACGACGAAGGGGATGAGGAACTCGTCGGTAACGCCGTTGTTGTAGCTCTCCTTGATGCGCGCGACGGGATCGGTGTGCGCGCCGCCCTCGGCCTTGCCGACGACCATGGCGTCGAATGCCTTGCGCTCGCGCTCCCAGCGCTTGTCGCGGTCCATGGCGTAATAGCGGCCGCTGACGCTGGCGATTTTGCCGACGCCATACTCGCGCATCTTTTGCTGGAGCTGGGAGATGTAGCCCGCGCCGGAGGTGGGCAGGGTGTCGCGGCCGTCCATGAAGGCGTGGACGAAGACGCGTTCGACGCCGTATTCGCGGGCGGTGCGAAGCAGGGCGTAGAGATGCTCCTGGTGGGAGTGGACGCCGCCGTCGGAGACGAGGCCGAAGAGATGGAGCTGACGGCCGTTCTCCCGCGCGCGCTGCATGGCTTGCACGATGGCGGGGTTCTTCTGGAACTCGCCGGATGCAATCTGCGCGTCGATGCGGGTGATGTCCATCTGGACGATGCGGCCAGCGCCGATGTTGAGGTGGCCAACTTCGCTGTTGCCCATCTGGCCGTCGGGCAGGCCGACGAAGTGCTCGGAGGCGCGGATGAGCGTGTTGGGGAACTCGCGCAGGAGCTTGTCATAGGAGGGCTTGCGGGCGAGTGCGATGGCGTTGTTGGCGGTTTCGGCGCGGTAGCCCCATCCGTCGAGGATGGTGAGAACGAGGGGTTTCCTGGACACGGTCAGTTTCCTTGAGTAGCGGAGCTAGCGGGGCTAGCGGAGTTAGAAAGCCAGCAGGTCTGCCTGGGGAGTCGCGGCGAAAAAATGCATCGTGGATTTGGGAGAGGATGCGCGGAACGAGTCTGCGCATCCTCTCACCTGCCGACCAATTTCTAGTCGTTGTAGTTGAGGCCTTCGAGGCCGAGGAATACGGCGCCGGCGCCGAGTTCTTCTTCGATGCGCAGGAGCTGGTTGTACTTGGCGATGCGGTCGGTGCGGCTGACTGAGCCGGTCTTGATCTGGCCCACGCCGGTGGCGACGGCGAGATCGGCGATGAAGGTGTCTTCGCTTTCGCCGGAGCGGTGGCTCATGACAGCGGTATAGCCGTAACGGCGACCGAGCTCGATGGCGTCGAGGGTCTCGGTGATGGTGCCAATCTGGTTGACCTTGATAAGGATGGAGTTGCCCACGCCCTCTTCAATGCCGCGCTGGAGGCGCTTGACGTTGGTGACGAAGAGGTCGTCGCCGACGAGCTGAATCTTCTGGCCGAGCTTGTCGGTGAGGACGCGCCAGCCGGCCCAGTCGTCCTCTGCCAGGCCGTCTTCGAGCGAGACGATGGGATACTGTCTAACCCAGTCCTCGTAGAAAGCGACCATCTGCTCGCTGGTGAGCTCGCGCTTGTCACTCTTTTTGAAGACGTACTTGCTCTTTTCTTTGTCGTAGAACTCGCTGGAGGCGGGATCGAGGGCGATGGCGATCTGCTCGCCGGGCTGGTAGCCGGCCTGGGTGATGGCTTCGAGGATCAGATCAATGGCCTCGCTGTTGGACTTGAGCGAGGGAGCGAAGCCACCTTCGTCCCCGACGGCGGTGTTGTAGCCCTTTTTCTTGAGCACGCTCTTGAGGGTGTGGAAGGTCTCCGCGGACCAGCGCAACGCTTCACTGAAGCGCTCTGCGCCGACGGGCATGATCATGAACTCCTGAAAGTCCACGTTGGAGTCGGCGTGTGCGCCGCCATTAAGCACGTTCAGCATGGGCGTAGGCAGCACGCAGGCATTAATGCCGCCGAGGTAGCGGTAGAGGGGAACCTCGAGGGTTTGCGCGACGGCGCGGGTGGCGGCCATGGAGACGGCGAGGATGGCGTTGGCGCCGAGCTTGCCCTTGTTGGGGGTGCCATCGAGGGCGATCATGGTCTGGTCGATGAGGCGCTGATTGGCGGCGTCGAGGCCTTCGAGTTCGGGAGCGATGATCGACTCGACGTTGGCGACGGCCTGCAGAACGCCCTTGCCAAGGTAGTGGCTCTTGTCGCCGTCGCGCAGTTCCACGGCCTCATGCTCGCCGGTGGAAGCGCCCGAAGGCACGATGGCGCGGCCCATGGCGCCGCTCTCCAAAATTACATCCGCTTCCACGGTGGGATTGCCGCGCGAGTCGAGAACCTCACGCGCGCGAATGGCAACAATCTCAGTCATATCATTCCTCACAATGTGGTGGTGCAGCCGGGAATTCAGTTTGGGACGGCGGTCCACGGCGATAGCGACTCCGGCGGTGCTGCGAATCGATTCCAGAAAGCTTTGCACGTGGGGAAAAAACTCCTGACCGTCCAGATAGGAAAAATCTTCAAGTTCCGTAGGGATTTTAACAAATGAGGCGGTGGCGCACGGTGTGGCCGCGGTCACAGGCGGATGCGGCAGGCGGTGTGGTGCACAAGACGGGAGGGTGTCATTGCTGATTCGTTCCTGAGTGGGCACATGGGCGGGGTGGGCGATGCGTTGTGTACGCAGCCGCGCGATAGCATTAAATTGGGCTGCGTTTGCCCGGCGAAGCGCCGGAGAGGATGCGGCCGGGAACATTCAGGCGCGGAGCGGGTCCAAACAGGGGGAGACTGTTCTGCGCGAAGGAGCAATGCAATGAGCCGCTGGCTGATGACAGGTATTTTGGTTGCCGCAATGACGGCAGGACTGCACGCACAACAGGCAAGTTCGACGGATTCCTATGAGGGCGTTTCGCATCCCCCGGCGGACGACGCGATTGTGACGACGACTGCGCCGGAGATCAAGATCGCCAAGCCCTCGGCGGCGCATCGCGCGGGGACGGAGGCGGTCTCTGGCGCGAGCCAGACGCAGACAGCGAAGCAGACCACAGCGAGTGCGACCGGAACGAAGATGAACGGGATGAGCAATGCGAAGACGCCCGCGCAGGTGGATGGCACGGACGCCGGCCTTGTGGTGGTCGGGCAGGCTGCGCCGCCGGCAGTGAAGCGGGCGGAGCCGGAGTTGATGGAGCGCGCGACGGCGACCGATCCGGACAGCGACATTGTGCATCCTGCGCCCCTGCCGCCCGATGTGCTGGGCGAGGGCACGTCGATTCGCGTGCGACTGACGCAGGACCTCTCGAGCAACTTCAGCGAGGCGGGCGAGGCCTTCAGCAGCACGGTGGCGACGGATGTGCTTTCGGGAGACCAGGTGCTGATTCCCGCCGGCTCTGAGATTGACGGCACGGTGGTGCATGCCTCGGCGGGGCACTTTGCCTCGTATGGATCGCTGCAACTGCGTCCGGAGACGGTGAAGCTGCCCAGCGGCAAGGTCTACCGGCTGGACGCGACGGTGACGGATGCGCCGGTGTCAAAGAACATGGTTCATGCCGAGGGCATGGTGGGGCCGGGTTCTCAGGTGCGCCGCGACAGCATTGAGTATGGCGGAGCGGTGGGCACAGGCGTTGTGGCCGGCGCGTATCTGGGCGGGCCGGTGGGCGCGCTGGCAGGCGGGCTGATCGGGGCGGGGCTGGTGACGGCGCATCTGCTGGTGAGCCATCCGCAGGCAACGCTGGATGCAGGGACGCCGCTGATTCTGACGCTGAACGAGAACATGCGGCTGGCCGCGGCTGAGCCGCAGCAGAACTGAGCGGAGCTGGTTTGGTTGACTCTGCGCCGCGGCTGCTGGTCGCTGCGCCGGACGGCGGACGCCTGCTACACTCCCGAGGGGTAAGAGGGGAGTGGAGCGGCGATGGGCGAGTTCACAACTGTAGGCGTAGTTGGTGCGGGCACCATGGGATCGGGGATTGCGCATGTGTTTGCGCGGGCCGGGTTGCGGGTGGTGCTGTGCGATGTGGAGCAGCGCTTTCTGGACCGGGCGCTGGGGCAGATTCGGACTAACCTGGGACGCGAGGTCGCAAAGGGCAAGCTCGCCGTGGCGGATATTGAGCTGGCTCTTGAGCGGATTCAACCGACGACGGACCGAGGCGCGCTGGCCGCTGCGGAGTTGGTGGTGGAGGCTGCGCCGGAGCGGTTTGAGCTGAAGGCCGAGGTCTTTCGCGCGCTGGATGCGCTGATGCTGGAAACGGCGATTCTGGCAACCAATACGTCTTCCATTTCCATCACAAAACTGGCGGCGCTGACGCGGCGTCCTGCGCAGGTGATCGGGATGCACTTCTTTAATCCTGTGCCGGTGATGGCGCTGGTGGAGGTGGTGCGCGGGTTGGCGACGAGCGATGCGACGTTTGGCGCGGTGCAGGCGCTGGCTGTGCGGCTGGGCAAGACGCCGGTGGAGGTGAACGATGCGCCGGGGTTTGTGTCGAACCGCGTGCTGATGCCGCTGATTAACGAAGCGGCGTTTGCGGTGATGGAGGGCGTGGCGACGGCGGAGGCGGTGGACCAGGTGTTCAAGCTGGGGATGGCGCACCCGATGGGGCCGCTGACGCTGGCGGACTTCATTGGGCTGGATGTGTGCGTGGATATTCTGCGGGTGCTGCAGGAGGGGATGGGCGACCCCAAGTACCGGCCCTGCCCGCTGCTGGTGCGGATGGTGGACGCGGGCTGGCTGGGACGCAAGTCGGGCCAGGGCTTCTACACGTATACGCGGGGGTGAGGCCGGGCGCGGTTAGCGGCGGGCGTAATCCTGGATGAGGCGATCGAGGAGTGCGTCGAGCGACTCGCCGGTGCGGGGCAGGACGAACCTGGCGGCGGCGGCGTCCCAGTCGAGCTTGAAGCTGGTGGCGAGGGCGGAGATCCAGATCTGGCGGACGGGCGTGTTGGGCGTGATGACGAACTTTCCTGCAGGCTCCTCGAAGAGCACGTTGAGGACGCCGTTCTGCTCCTCGACTTCGAAGTCGGCATCTTCTTCTTCTTCGCGTGCGATGAGGCGGCGCTTGAGGGCATCGAGTGCGCCTTCGGCGGCGCGGCGGAACTCCTGTTCGTCGATCATGGCCCCAGTGTAGCAACCGGGGCGGCGCGATGCTGCGCGGTAAGGGTGAGGCTGATTCAAGTCCGCGGGTTTTCTGCCGATGCACCTTTGGAAGGCGGTCGAAAGGCGAAGGTATGGAGATTGGTCCGATTCCGGGGGTTCGTCCTGTGAGAGTGGAGAGCGCGCTGGAGAGGGAGAGTGTTCATCCGCTGGACGAGACGCTGGAGGCCGTGGCGCGGCTGGGAGACGACACGTATTCAGGGAGCGGGGAGACCCCGAAGCGGGGACTCGAGAGCGACGAGGATGCGCCGGAAGGGGGAGCGACGATACCGGGGCAGGCTGGCGGAGCGACGGGCCGGGAGGAAGCAGAAATTCTAGGGCATTTGGATGTCATTGCGTGAAGCGACTGTAGAAAATGACGGAAACGGCCCCCAGACAAAAACTAGAAAAGTGTCGAGGAAGATTTTGTAATAGAAAGATAAATAGAAAGATATACGGAGCCTAAATCAGCCCTTCCGATTTTCAGTTGCATTCTGCTGGGCGTTGGGGTTAGTTTACTAACTGGTTAGTTAAGATATGGCGAACCCCACGTTACGACCTCATACGGACCGGGCCACGGAGACGCGGAGCCGGATTCTCGAAGCTGCATTGCAGGAGTTCAGCGCCTTTGGACTGGTGGGGGCGCGGACGGAGCGGATTGCCACCGCGGCGGGCGTGAACAAGGCTCTCCTCTACTACTACTTTGAGAGCAAGGACAACCTGTACCTGGCGGCGGTGGAGCTGATCTCGGACAAGATTCGGGACCGCTCACTGCGGGTGATGCAGCGCGCGGCGACGCCGGGAGAGCGGCTGCTGCGGGCGGCGCTGGACCATTTTGACCGGATTCTGGCGCAGCAGGAGTTTCAGAGCCTGATGCAGCACGAGATGATGCGGCACCACAAGGGTGAGTCGGCGGCGATGCCGCTGCTGGTAGAGAAGGTTTTTGCGCCGCTGCAGGCGATGTATCAGGCGACGCTGCGGGAGGGGATGGAGACGGGCGAGTTGATCCGCGCGGACTGGCTGCAGATGGAGTTGGCGGCGCTGGGAGCGAATGTCTTCTATTTTCTGAGCGCGCCGGTGTGGCGCATGATGCTGCCGTTTGAGCCGATGGCGCCGGAATCACTGGCGGAGCGGCGAGTGGCGCTGGTGGAGTTTCTGGGGCAGGCGGTGTTTGCGGACCGTAGCCGCGGCGCTGAGGTGGCTGCGCGGGTGCTTGGGGATTCGCCGATGCCGGAGGTGAAGGCGGATTGGATGGGGATGCGGAGGAAGAATGAACGCGCGTAATAGGGTTTTTCTCATTCTGGGGGTGCTGCTGCTGGGGTCGCTGGTGTGGTATCTGCTGACGGCGCGGCCGCCGAGTGATCTGAAGCTGATTGGCACGGTGGATGCGAATGAAGTGATGGTGAGCGCGAAGATTCCGGGGCGCGTGGAGACGCTGGCCGTGGATGAAGGGCAGAAGGTGCAGGCCGGGCAACTGGTGGCGGTGATTGAGAGTGAGGATCTGGCGGCGGCGCACAAGGCGGCGCAGGCGACAGTGGAGAGCAGCCAATCCAAGCTGCATGAGACGCAGGAGACGCAGCGGCAGAATGCGGGCGAGGTGTCGAATGCGGCGGTGAACGCGGCAGCGCAGTTGCAGGCGGCGCATGCGGCGCTGGCCCAGGCGCAGGCGAATCTGGACCACCAGAAGGCGGACACGACGCGGATTGTGGCGCTGGCGCAGCAGGGCATTGCAAGCGCGCAGTCGCGGGACGACGCGGTGACGAGCCTGGCGGCGGATGAAGCGGCGGTGCGGGCTGCGCAGCAGAATGTGGCGGCGGCTGAGGCGGCTTTGAAGCAGGCGCGGGCGCATGAGCTGCTGGCGGTGGTTTCGCAGCGCACGGTCGATTCGACGCGGGGCCAACTGCAGAACGCGCAGGCGCTGGAGGACCAGGCTTCGGTGGAACTGGGCTATGCAAAGGTGTATGCGCCGGTGACGGGACAGGTGAATGTGCTGGCGTCGAGGCAGGGCGAAGTGCTGCCGGCGGGTGGCACGATTGCGACGATTATAGATCTCTCGCAAACGTGGGTGTATGCGCCTCTGCCGGAGACGCAGGCCGACGCCGTGCAACTGGGCGACAGTCTGCGGGTGGTGATGCCGAGCGGAGCGACGGTGTGGGGCAAGGTGATTGTGAAGTCGGCGGAGGCGGACTTTGCCACGCAGCGGGACATCAACGGCGGGCACAAGCGGGACATCAAGACGGTGCAGATCAAGCTGCTGATTCCGAATGAAGGCGAGCGGTTTGTTCCGGGAATGATCGCCGAGGTGTACATCCCGAAGAGCAAGCTGGTGAAGCAATGAGCGGAGGCGGTCCAACTGCGGGGAACGGCAGAAACGGCGCGACTCCGGCGGCGATTGCGGTGGAGAAGATCGTCAAGAAGTACGGCGCGTTTGAAGCGGTGAAGGGTGTGAGCTTTTCGGTGGCAGAGGGCGAGATCTTCGGACTGCTGGGCCCGAACGGAGCGGGCAAGAGCACGCTGATTCGCATGATGACGACGCTGATTCCGGTGACGAGCGGACGCGCGGTGGTGGCCGGGCACGACGTGATGAAGGATGCGGACGCGGTGCGGCGGGCGATTGGGGTGATTCCGCAGGCGCTGACCAGCGACCAGGATCTTACGGTCGAGGAGAATCTGAGCATTTACGCAAAGCTCTATTCCGTGCCGCGGGAGCAGCGCGAGCGCAATATCGCCGAGGTGCTGGAGTCGGTGGATCTGGCGAAGTGGCGCAAGGCAGAGACGAAGACGCTCTCCGGCGGCATGCGGCGGAGGCTGGAGATTGCGCGGGGACTGGTGCACGACCCGCGCATCTTTTTTTTGGATGAGCCGACGACGGGGCTGGATCCTGTGTCGCGGATTGCGGTGTGGGAGATGCTGAACAACCTGAAGAAGACGCGCAACCTGACGATGCTGGTGACGACGCACTACATGGAAGAGGCGGACCGGCTGTGCGACCGGATTGCGATTGTGGATCACGGAACGCTGGTGGCGCTGGGGACACCGGTGGAACTGAAGCAGAGCGTGCCGGGGTCGAATGTGGTGGAGGTGCAGTTTGCGCGCGAGTCGGACGCGTGGATGGAGCGGTTGCGGGCGCTTCCGGATGTGACGGAGGTGCAGTCGCAGTCGGCGGGGGTGTATCGCGTGCTGACTTCGAACGGCTCGCAGACGACGACGCAACTGGTGGAGATGGCGGCGTCGATGGGCGAGCAACTGACCTCGCTGAGCGTTCAGAATACTTCGCTGGACGATGTGTTTGTGCATTACACGGGGCGGCAGCTGCGCGATGAGCAGGTGAAGTCTGTGTTTATCATGCCGCAGCGGCCGGGAGGCAACGCATGAACCGAATGTGGGCCATCGTAGAGCGCGAGATGCGGAAGTTTTTCCGCTCGCCGGTGCTGATGATCATGTCGATGATGCTGCCGCTGGTGCAGCTTGTGATTCTGGGCAATGCGTTTGGCGGGAAGATTCGGGGAGCGCGGGTGGCGTTTGTAGACTACGACCACGGACCGGAGGCGGTGAAGATTCGCGAGGCGTTTGACTCGGTGGCGGCGAATATCGCGACGTTCAATGCGGTGGAGTACAAGGACGAGAACCAGGCGCGGGACGATGTGCGCGAGGGCAAGGTGGATGCGGCGGTGATTATTCCGGCGCAGTTTTCACGGCGCGTGTATGCACAGGATGCGCCTCGGCTGGGGCTGGTGGTGGACAACTCCGACCAGTTTATGAGCGGGAGTATTGAGGGCGAGGTGCAGTCGCTGGTGGATGCGCTGAATCAGCCGGTGATTCAACCGCGCCTGGTGAAGAACATTGCGCTGGAGATTGTGGAGCTCTATCCGTTTGTGGAGTACATGAAGTACCTGCTCTCTGGCTCGATCTCGCTGGCGATGTACATCTCGGTGATGATCGGCGGGGGGATGCTGTATATCGACGACAAGGCGCGCGGCGTGCATGAGGGCTACCTGGTGACGCCGATCAGCAAGCTGGAGCTGGTGATGGGGCTGAACATCGCCGGCGCGATCAAGGCGGTGCTGAGCGGGATCTCACTGACGGTGATTGGGTCGTTGATGGCGGGGCTGGGCGTCATCTTTCATCCCATGGCGCTGCTGCAACTGCTTGCGCTGATTCTGGGAACGTCGATTGCGTTTAACGGAATGATGTTCCTGATGATGGTGCGGGTGGACGATCCTCTGGTGCCGCGCGCGATGTTCGGGGTGCTGAATACGCTGCTGTTCTTCCCGTCAGGAGCCATCTATCCGATTGCAGCGTTTCCAGCGTGGCTGCGTGCGATTGCGGTGGTGGATCCCTTCACGTATGCGATTCACGGCTTCAAGGCGATTCTCCTGAAGGACGGTGGGTTCGCGGCGATTCAGACCGATCTGATTTTCCTGTTCACATTTGGCATTGGGACGCTTCTGCTGGCAACGCCGCTGTTCAAGCGCACACTGTAGCGCGCGAAGCAGCGGCGCGGCGTGATGGTCGAGGCCGAATAGTTTCCGTGGCTGCCGGCGCAATCAGCCGGGATAGGCGCCGGAGATGTAGCCTTCGAGAGCCTCGATGGCATGTGCCTGGCCGGAGATGGTCCATTTGACAAGATCGCCGATGGAGATGAGGCCGATGACGGCGTCACTCTGCACGACGGGCAGATGGCGGAAGTGGTGCTGCGTCATGATGGTCAGGCACTCGTCGACGGTCTGCTGCGGCGAGACGAAGGTGACGGGGCTGGTCATGATGTCGCGGACGAGGGTCTCTTTGGAGGCGTGGCCCATGAGGATGCCTTTGCGGGCGTAGTCGCGCTCGGAGAGGATGCCGACAAGGCGGGAGCCGGAGAGGACAAGCAGTGCGCCGACATCATTGCGCGCCATGATCTCAAGAGCTTCGTATACGGTCTGTTCCGGGGTGATAGAGAGGATGGTGTTGATGGCCTTGTTCTTGAGGACAGTGGCGATAGTGTCGGTGACTTTCATGGACCCTCCCGGTGATGTCGGCAAAGCGCTTGAAGCGAAAGTGGATTTCCACGGGCGAGATTGCCGTGGGACCGCAGTGTACCGCACTTTGTGCGCGATGGACGAGTGGGCGGAAGAGAGATCGGGAGTAGGGAGCTAGCCGCGGCGGGCGATGGCGCGGTTGCGGAGCCACTTGGCGATGCCGAGGGTGAGCAGCAGGCTGCCGAAGGGGATGCACATGAGTGCGACGATGACGGCGAACCAGCCGGAGTTGGTGGTGGCTCCGGTGGACGTGATGCCGCCGAGGACGGTGAGCAGCAGGAGACCGGAGAGCAGACCGGCGCCGACCATGGAGCCACCCCACTGCAGAAGCTGCCGTGTGCCGTCGTCGGTTGGGGATGTCCGAGGGGAAGCGGGCATGGTGGATGGCTATCCTTGCGCGAGGCGGAGCATGACGAAGGTGAGAACGCCGGTGACGGAGACGTAAAGCCAGAGCGGGAAGGTCCAGCGGGCGACCTTGCGGTGCTGGGGGATGCGGCCGGAGAGCGAGAAAAAGAAGGTGACGAGAACGAGGGGCAAGGCGACGGTGGCCAGGATGATGTGGCTGGCGAGCAGCCAGAGGTAGAAGGTGCGGAAGGCGGCGTGGAGCGGGTAGCGGACATCGCCGTGCAGGGCGTGGTGGGCGATGTAGCCGATGAGGAAGAGGGTGGAGAAGGCGAAGGCTGTCATCATGGACGCGCGATGGGCGGCGATGCGGCGGGCGCGAATGAAGATGTAGCCGATGAGCAGCGCAGTGGCGCTGAGGCCGTTGAAGAAGGCGTTGAGGCCGGGCAGGAAGGCGAAGCGCGTGCTGGCGGCGTCTGCGGCGGGATGGATGTAGATGAGCCAGAAGAGGAAGAGCGTGGCGGCGGCGCTGACGACGAGGATGGCCGCGATGGCGGCGCGTGAGCCGGAGCGGGATGCGGGAGCAGGGGCGACGGTGTTCATCGAGCCTCAGTGTTTTACGATGGCGCCCAGCATGAGCGAGGTGAGCAGCAGGGGCAGATAGATGACGCTGACCTTGAGCAGATCGCGTGCGACCATGCGGCTTTCCTCGGGGGGAATATCGCGCAGAATACGGGTGAAGCGGATGGTGTAGGCGAGGTAGACGATGCCGAGGGCGAAGGCGATGACGGCGTAGGTGGGGCCAGTCATGCCGAGACGCCAGGGCGCAAGGCTGACGGGGATCATGACGATGGCGTAGAAGAGCGCCTCGACGACGGTGGACCAACCGTCCGGCTGGACGACGGGCAACATGCGGATGCCGGCGCGCGCGTATTCGTCGCGATACATCCAGGCAATGGCCATGAAGTGGGGGAACTGCCAGACGAAGAGGATGGCGAAGAGGGCAACGGCGGGCCACTCGATGCGTCCCCGGGCGGCAGTCCAGCCAAGCATGGGGCCCATGGCGCCGGGGAACGCGCCGATGAAGGTGGCCATGGTGGTGACGCGCTTGAGGGGCGTGTAGACGGCGACATAGCTGAAGGCGGTGAGAAGCGCGAGCGCGACGGTAAGCAGGTTGGTATGGAGCAGGAGCCACCATGCTCCGAGAGCAAGCGCGCCGAGGCCGAGCAGAATTCCGATCGAAAGCGGGACGCGGCCGCTGGGCAGCGGCCGGTCGGCGGTGCGCTTCATGAGGGCGTCGGTGGTGCGTTCGAGGGCCTGGTTGAGCGCGCCGGAACCGGCGGAGACGAGGCCGATGCCGAAGAGGGTGTCGAGCAGTCCACGCTGGAGGGTGGAGATACCGGACTGCATGGAGCCAAGATAGAAGCCCGCCCAGCCAGTGATGAGCACCATGCCGGTAACGCGGACTTTGAAGAGTTCGCGGAAGTCCTGCAACAGCATGGCGGTGACGCCGGGGCGCGGAGCGTGGAGTGAGGCGTGCCCGTGGTGCTCGGCGTGCGAGGCGAGGTGGGCCGGTGCTGCGGCTTGTGAGGCAGGAGTCATGGAAAAGGGTGCGCAGCGGGAGCCGTGAGGCAGGGAGCTGAACGCCTGATTCGATGATACCAAGGCGGAAGGCTCGGCTCTGGGCGGGAAGGTCCGGCGTAGTCAGAGGCCAGCTGCGGCAAGGATGGCGTCGGCGACCTGTTCGGGTGTGAGTGCGTCCACGGCGATGGAGACGTGGGCGGCGCGATAGAGAGGCAGGCGGCGCTGGTAGCGGGCGGCGAGGTTGGCCTGATCGGCAAGGATGGGGCGGCTGGCCTCGGTGCCGCGGCAGCGGGCGAGTGTGGTGGGGAGCGTGACCTCGAGATGGATGAGCAGGGTGCCGGGGCTGGTGAGCAGCAGGTCGCGGGTTTCGGCGCGCTCGATGGCGCCGCCGCCAAGGGCGAGGACAAGAGCATCGCTTGCGGCGAGGCGGGAGATGGTGGCGTGCTCGCGGTCGCGGAAGGCCGGCTCGCCGTGGCGGGCGAAGAACTCGGCGATGGTCATGCCGGCCTCGGCTTCGAATACGTCGTCGGCGTCAAGAAAGCGCCAGCCGAGACGCCGGGCGACGAGCGGGCCGACGGTGGATTTGCCGGAGCCCATGAATCCGGTGAGGACGATGCGGCGGATGGGGAGAGACTGCGGGCTCAACGGAACCTTTCAGAAGGTGCGGTGACGTTCCATTCAGTATAAGGATGGGCGCGGACTCAGCCGAGGACCATGACGATGGCTCCGGCGGTGATGAGCAGGCCGCCGGCGAGGACGGGGAGGGTGAGCTTTTCACCGAGCAGAAGCCAGGCGAAGACCATGACGAGGGGGACGCTGAGCTTGTCGAGGGGCGCGACGCGCGAGGCGGGGCCAAGCTGCAGCGCGCGGAAGTAGCAGAGCCATGAGAGTCCGGTGGCGAGGCCGCTGAGAGTGAGGAAGAAGACGGTGCGGCGGTCGAGGAGGCGGATCTCGCCGTGCTTGCCGAGGCCGATGGCAATGGCCCAGGCGAAGATGACGACGACGGTGGTGCGGATGGCGGTTGCGAGGTTCGAGTCCACGTGCGCGACGCCGACCTTAGCGAGGAGCGCGGTGGCGGCGGCGAAGAGTGCGGAGAGGATTGCCCAGCCGATCCAGCTCATTCCGATGGAAGTCATACCGCTCATGGTACGCCGCGGCGGAGGGGGATTTTGGGAGAGCATGTAGACTCGACCTGATGCGAAGCGGCAAAGCTAGCAAGACGGCGCTGCGGGTGGCGATTCGGAGAGCAGCGCACCAGTTGATGGAGAATCCGCAGATTCTGGAGGACCCGATTGCGCTGCCGCTGCTGGGCGGTGGCCATGCCCGCGACATGGAACGGGCGATGCATCCGGTGGCGCGAGACTTTCGCGCGTTTATGGCAGCTCGAAGCCGGTTTGCAGAGGACCGGCTACGGGAGTCGGTGCAGGCGGGGGTGCGGCAGTACGTGATTCTGGGGGCGGGGCTGGACACCTTTGCGTATCGGAATCCGTTTGCGACGCTGCGGGTCTTTGAGGTGGATTTTCCGGCGACGCAGGAATGGAAACGGGAGATGCTGGCGGAGGCTGGGATTCGCGCGCCGCAGAGCTTGACGTATGTGCCGCTGGACTTTGAACATAAGGGGCTGTGCGAGGGGCTGGCGGAGGCAGGGTTTGATCTGGCTGCACCTGCATTTTTCACGTGGCTGGGAGTGACGCCGTATCTGACGCGCGCAGCCTTTCGAGCGACGTTGGGGGCCATTGCGGCGATGCCGGCAGGAAGCGGCGTGTGCTTTGACTATGCGCTATCGACGGAATCGCTGAGCCCAGCGCGGCGGGCGATCTTTGACCGGCTGGCGCAGCGGGTCGCAGCGGCAGGCGAGCCTTTGCAGCTTTTCTTCGCGCCGGAAGAGATGGACCGGGAGCTGCGGCAGGCCGGATTGCAACGCGCGGAGCAGGTGGGTACGACGGAACTGAATGCTCTCTTTTTTGATGGCCGCGAGGACGGGTTGAGGCTGTCCACGGCCGACCTGGGCCGATTGGTAGTGGCGTGGGTGGGAGCTGCGACCGCACGGTAAGATGAGTCATGCGCTTGATCGGATTTGCGGCTGCGCTGTTTGCGCTGGCTGGCGTTGTGGGGTGCGGCTATCACACGCTGGGGGCCGCGGCGCACCTGCCGCCGGATGCGAGGACGCTGGCCGTGCCGGTGTTCGCCACAAAGACGAACACTTACCACACGGAAGTGGCGATGACGAATGCGGTCATCCGCGAGTTCACGGAGCGGACGGCGCTGCGGGTGACGCCGGACGCGAGCAGCGATCCGGATGTGGTGTTGCATGGGACGATTTTGCAGGAAGTGGTGGCTCCGCTTACTTACAACACCGCGACGCAGCAGTCGTCGAGCTTTCTGCTCACGATGGTGGTGGCGGTTCAGGTTACGGCGCGGGATGGCAAGGTGCTGTACGAAAACAAGAATTACGTTTTTCGGGAGCAGTATCAATCCACGACGGACCTGACGTCGTTTATTGATGAAAGCCCGGCGGCAGTGGAGCGGCTCTCGCGGGATTTTGCGCGGGCGCTGGTGGCGGATGTGCTGGAGGGGCTGTGAAAGCAGCCGATGGAGAGCTGAACGCTTCCCATCGGCTGCTTTCATTGGGGGAGGGCCCATTTCTGGAGAGCTCTCCAAGCCAGTGTAAGGAGGCGTTGGATGGGCAGCAATCATTCTGCTGCTGCAAAACTGTCGCGCATGGTTACGAAGGTAGGAGAAGGAGCAGGGCATCTGTGAATGGGGGTTGGTCGAGCCGCGATGAGCGTGCCGGCGCAGCAGAATGCGCCATTGCGGAAGTCGGCACCTGCGAGAGATGAAGATGGTACGGAGCGGTCCGGACGGATATTCTGGAGCGGAATGAGCGTGCAGTTGCCAAAGCGGAGCAAAGAGCAGTGAGCGGGGCGCGCTGGGGCGCGGGGTTCACGGCTGTGGGCCGCTTTGTGGCCGAGGTGGAGGCAGCGGCTGCAGGGCAGGGTGCTCTGAAGCCGGGCTATGTGCTCGCGGGCGATGAGACGTTTCTGCTGGACCGATGCCGCGCCGCGGTGCTGAAGGGATTTGTGCCGCAGGAGATGCGGGATTTCTGCCTTTCCGATCTTGACCTGGGGAGCACGACGATCTTTGAGGTGTTGGACCGTGCGCAGACGCCGTCGCTGATGGCGCCATTCCAGGCAATCTTTGTGCGCAACGTAAGGCAGTTGTACACGCGCGGGGCGAAGAAGGAAGAATTTGCTGCGCTGGAGCGCTACTTCAAGTCGCCGAACCCGCAGGCGGTGCTGCTGTTCGTCGCGGATTTTGTGCGGATTCCGAATGACGTGCGACGCATGGAGATGGACGACAAGAACCGCTACGAGCGGCTGGCCGAGACGCTGGGCGCGCACTGCGGCATGGTGGAGCTGGCGCGTGTGGGCGAAGAAGATGCAATGCGCTGGGCCGCCGTGACGGCGCAGGAGGCGGGAACGCGGCTGGAGCCGGATGCGGCGCGCGAACTGGTGGACGCGCTGGGTGCGGACATGATGCTGATTGCATCGGAGCTGGAAAAGCTGCTGCTCTACACAGGGGGACGCGGGCGTATCACGCTGGGCGATGTGGAGACGATGGTGCTGGCGGCCAAGCAGCGTTCTCTCTACGAGCTGACGGACGCCATCAGCCAGCACAACCGCGCGCGTGCACTGGCGATTCTGCATGGGCTGCTGAACAGCTCGGATGCAGGCGAGGATGCGGCGATCGGGCATCTCTACATGCTGGCGCGGACGTTCCGGCAGATGCTGGTGATTCTGGAAAAGAATGTGCGGGATTCGCGGGCGATCTGGCAAGCGCTGTGGCAGGGATTCCGGATACCGCCGTTTGCGGCGGAGGATTTGATTCGCCAGGCGCGGCGCTACAAGGGGCGGCGGGAGCTGACGCGGGCGCTGCGGCTGATTGCGCGGGCCGACCTGGAACTGCGGTCGTCGCCGCCGGACAAGCGGCTGGTGCTGGAGCGGCTTGTGTATGATCTGGCCTCAGAGCCCAAGGCAGCGCAGTCCGGTTGGGGAGCGGCCCAACTCTCGTTTGAAATGTAGGATCAGCGCAGGCCGCGGGCGTGCAGCGCCGGCGCGTAGTTACGGTCCTCCCGCAGGATGTGCTGGGTGAGCCAGTCTCTCAAAAAATGCATGAGGTGAAGGTTGAGGGTGATTTCGCCGTGCTGGAAGCGGGCGATATAGCCTTCGACCTGCCGGGTGAGATCGAGGTGGAGCAGTTTGTGCTCGGCTAGGCCAGGGTAGGCGGCTGAGGCCATCATGACTTCTTCCGCAGAGAAGTGGTCGCGGGTGTACTGGAGAAGTCTTTCCAGGATTGGGCCGGTAACGTGCCGGGCCTGTCCGCCGAGCATGGCGTCGTGGAGTTCGTTGAGGGTATCGACGAGCTTTTTATGCTGGGAGTCGATGGTGCGGACGCCGACGGAGAAAGAATCGTTCCACTGAATGAGAGGCAAACCGGATCTCCTGCCGCGGGTGCGGCAAGAAGATTATCGGCAGGGGACTGAGCGAGTTGAGCGTGAGCTTTCGCGCGATTCCGCGCTATTCGAGGATGAACTCGGGCTGCGGCTCGTGGCCGCGGGTGGTGAGCACAATGGCCGCGCCAAGGATGAGTGCTCCACCGGCAAAGGCATGGGGACCGAGGCGCTCGCCGAGGAGCCGGACGCCGAGGTAAGAGCCCAGAGCCGGCTCGATGTTGAGAAAGACGCCGGCGCGCGATGCGGGCACGCGGTGGATGCCCCAGTTCCAGAGAAATGTGGTGATCGCGGTGCAGGCGAGTCCGCTGATAGCGAGAGCCGTCCAGGCGATAGGGCTGACGTGGGCGAAAGCAGGCCACGGGTGCGGCGCGGCGCGCCATGGATTGAAGAGGCAGGGGCCGATGATCCAGAGGGCGAGCATGACGGTTCCCGAGAGGATGGTGTAAGCCGACACAACCGGGGGGCTGTGGGTGTGCATGAGCTTCTTGCTGAGCAGAATCCAGGCGAGGGCAGTGCAGAGGGAGAGAACGACGAGCAGGTCGCCTGCGAGCGAGGGTTCGCCTTGCGCGGCCGGACCGCGGTGCCCGCCGAGAACGATGAGGGCGGCGCCGGTGGTGGATGCGACGAGCGCCAGCCAGCCAGCGGCATCGAGGCGCTCGCCGGCAAAGATTGCAGCGGCGACGCCGAGCAGAACCGGCATCGAACCGACCATGAGGGAGGCATGGCTGACGGTGGTGAGGGCAAGACCGTGGAACTGAATGAGGAACTGGACGGGGATTCCGAAGAAGGCGGAGATAAGAAGGATGCGGGTCTCTGGCCAGGTGAGGCGGACGCGGTGCAGCAATGCTACGGGCAACATGCCGACGCAGGCAAAAAGAAAGCGGTAGAGGACCATGGACTCGACGCTCATCTCGTTGAGCGCGAGACGGCCAAAGTAGAAGCCGGTTCCCCAGAGGCAGCCCGCGAGGGCGCACGCTCCGTAGCCGAGGAGGCGGGTGCGTGCGCTGAGGGGGGCAGGTGGTTGCATGACCTTCTTTTACTTTCGCACAGAGGAGACGGCGGAGTGCGAGATGCGGAAAGGCCGCGGCATCGGCGAGAATGGAGTCCGATGAGAGTGGGGCTCGTGAGAGGAATGAGAGGCTGGCGCGCAGGAGCGGCGCTGGCATGTGCGGCGGCCGTGCTGTGCGCGCCGGCGCGGGGTGCAGGCGGGTGGAAGAACAAGAAAGCAGCGCAGGAACCGGCGCCGGAGAAGCGGCCATGGATGCTGGCCAGCGAGCGGCCGGAGATGACGGTGGAGGTGGAGCCGCTGGGGTTCAATCCGCCGGGTGCGTACTATCAGGGGCAGCGGCAGAGCTTGGTGTCTCTGGATTTTCTGGATGAGAACCGGCTGCTGTTTACCTTTCACGCGCCGGGACTGATTCACCGGTCTGCGAACTCGGACGAAGAAGAGCGGCAGATTCGCGCGGTGGTGTTGCGCCTGCCGGCGGGCACTGTGGAGAGCGAGGCGCTGTGGACGCTGCACGACCACGCGCGCTACCTGTGGATGCTGAAGGATGGGCATTTTCTGCTGCGCGACGAGAACGACCTGAAGATGGGCGATGCTTCGCTCGAGTTGAAGCCGCTGCTGCATTTTCCCGGCCCGCTGCTGTGGATGGAGATGGATCCCGACCAGCAGTACATCGTGACGGACTCGCATGAACCAGCTTCGGATGCCAATGTTGCGGCCGGCGCAGGGAAGCAGCCGGAAGAGGCGAATGCCCCGGCAGAGGCGGGTGCGGCGGAGATTGTGCTGCGCGTGCTGCGACGTTCAAGCGGGCAGGTGCTTCTGGTGAGCCGGGTCCACAATCCCGTGTATCTTCCGATTAACGCGACGGGGTATGTGGAAACGGAACAGACGAACATGCGGCAATGGAGGCTGGACCTGAACCATTTCGCCGGCGGAACGAGGACGGTTGCGGTGCTGGATTCGGCGTGCGATCCGCGGATTGATTTTGTGACCCAGAAGCAACTGGTGGCGACCGCCTGCAACATGGACGGCACCCGGCGGCTGGTGGGGCTGGGGATGGATGGGCGCAGGCAGTGGGATGCGCCGACGGCTCCGAATCAGGTGTGGCCGATTCTTGTGATGTCTCCTGAGGGATCGCGGATGGCTCGGGAGACGCTGTTCGTGACGCACCCGATCGATGCCTATTCGCCGCTGAGTTTTGACGATGTGGTAGGGCAGGTGGTGGAGGTGTACGACACGGCCACGGGGAAGGTGGTGGTCCGCGTCCCGGCGAGCCCGGTGCTGGATGGGGGAGGGAATGTGGCGATTTCGCCCTCCGGCAGACGGCTGGCGGTGCTGGACGCGGGACTGATTCAGGTGTACGACCTGACGGGTAGCGGGCCTTTGCCGGCGATTTCAGTCCATTAGCGCGGTGAAAAATGCGCTGGTAAAGAGCAAGGCTCTGTGTACACTGGTGGACGGGGGATTCCATCGTGGCCACTGCGGTTGTCCGCTCCATGGCTTCAGCAATCACCGACAGAGGACGGAAGCGGCCTTCAAATGAAGACGCATTTGGCTACTCCGACGAAGATGGCGTGTATCTGGTGTGCGATGGGATGGGCGGCGCCGCGGCGGGCGAGATTGCAAGCTCGCTGGCTGTGGACGAAGTACTTCGGCTCACGGAAGAAGCCGGACACGAGGTGGACGGCGCGGCGTTCCCTGATTTGCTGGAGCGCGCGATTGCGGCGGCGAACGAGGCCATTTACACACGGAGCCAGCGCAATCACCGGCTGACCGGCATGGGCACCACGATGGTGGCGTTGGGTGTGCGTGAGTCTCACGCCTGGGTGATGAACATTGGCGACAGCCGCTGCTACCGGCTGCGCAACGGACGGCTGGAGCAGATTACCGCGGACCATTCCCTCGTGGAAGAGCAGGTGCGTGTTGGCCGCATGACGCGCGCCGAGGCGCTGCGATCTCCTTTGAAGAATGTAATCACGCGTGCTCTGGGCACGCAAAGCCGGGTCACTCCCGATGTGTTTGCGCTGGAGATTGAGCCGGGAGACACGTTCCTGCTGTGCACAGATGGGCTGACGCGAGAACTTACCGACACCGCGATCGAGTCGATGCTGTGCAGCAACAGCAGTCTCGCAGAGCAGTGCACAAGCCTGGTGGAAGCCGCCAAGAAGGCCGGCGGCCATGACAACGTGACGTGCCTGCTGGTGCGGGCTGCCGGCTGAATCCGTCGGCAGCCGCATCGAGTTCAAAGCTACAGATTGATAAAGCCAGTCGAGCTATCGGAACATTGCGCCCATGTTGGCGCGGATGATGGGATTCTGCGCGGTTCCGGTGATGGTGAGCGGGATGCCGTTGCTGGTGTTCTTCTGGAACTTGCTGCCGAGGAAGCCTCCGAGCGCTGTGAGGGCTTGATTGGCGACCGCGCCAGCTGTGTTGGAAGAGGTAACCTTTGCCTGCATCTGGAAATTGAGCGCTCCGCTGGGCGCGAAGGTGCCGCTGCCTGTGGCAGAGCCGATCTGGGGCAGATTCCCGAAGATGTTGGAGAAGGTGGTGAGCGCAGGCGTTGAGTTGACGTCCGTGCGGATGACCTGAATCTGAGTGCCGCCGTTGGTCTTGCCAAAGAGATTGAGGCCCTGGAGGCGGGAGCCGAGGTCGAAGCCGGCGAGGAGAGTGTTGTCGATCTCGACCGGACCGGCAAGGCTGAGCGCGGTGGCCGGGCCGGAGATGGCGAGGTTGGTGGTGAGCGTTCCTCCGCGCAACTGGGAGCCGGAGGGTAGCTGGATGCCAACGACAGGCAGAAGCTCTTCCAGTTGATCGATGGGCAGACCGGGCGCATTGAGGTGGAGGTTGAGCAGGACGGTCTGAGGCGTGAGATGAAACGAACCGGCGGAGTGAACGGCGACGGAGCCGGTGTGGATGGCGAGGTCTGAAATCTTTCCCGAGCGCGCGTCGAGGTCGTCGGTCGCCGCGAAGTCAACCTGCACCGGATGCGGAGCAGGCGAACCGCTGCGCGAGAGCTGGAGATGGGATGCGGTGACTCTGCCGCTGGCGGAAAGGTTGTCTCCGTCGGAACTGACCTTGGCGTCTGCGTCGGCGAGCATCGAGATTCCCTGACCCGGCTCGATGACTCCTGCGGCGACGGGATCGAAGTGCTTCAGCTGCAGCGTGGCATTGAAGGGAGTGTCGGCAGCGTCCTTTTGGGAGAGCGGCCCACCCTGGCCGGAGAGCGTGAGCGAGCCGCCTGCGGGAAGGCTGGCGGAAAGATCAAAGGGCACGGAATGGAGAAACGAGAACTGCTTCACGGTTAGATTCAGGCTCGAATAGACGAACGGCTTGCCGGTGGCGGGAAGCGAGGAGAGGGTTGCCGTGCCGTTCTTGATGAGCAGTTCGCCCACTGTGAGATCGGGCAGAGGGGCATTTTGTTGCGAGGGCGCGCGGGATGAGCCGGCAAGCGAGGAGAAGTTCCATTTGCCGTTGGCTGCATGGATGAGCTGAATGCTGGGTGAGTCGAGAAGGAAGCTGGTGACGCGCAACTGCCGATGCAGCAGCAGGGGAGCGACTTCAACGCCGATGGCGAGCTTGTGGGCGGAAAGAAAAGGGCCGGTGCTGAAGGCGGGGTCGTCTGCAATGGCGATGTCGCTTGCCTCCAAACTGCCTGAGAAGAGGGACAGGCTGAGGTGGCCGAGCGTAACCTGCCGGCCGAGTGCGGCGGTGGCTTTTTGCTGAAGGACTGGACGGAAAGAGTCGGCATTGACGAAGAACGGAACGATGACGAGGACAGCGAGAAAGGCGGCGACGAGAATTGCGAGCACGGTCCAGTGTTTGCGCATAAGTCTCCTCCGACAGGTACAACGCACGGGGCCATTGTAGCGCGGCGGCAGGAAGGAGATACGACGCTAGGGTGATGTGAGGATGGATTGCGCCCACTCGATCGCCTGGAAGCTGGCGTCGGCAACGAGTTCTCCATCGAGATGGAGGGCCTCACAGAGGCGGACGGTGGCCCCCCACGCGCCGGCTTCGACAGCGAGAATCAGGTCGTAGAGGAGGGACAGGGAGCCCTGATGGTCAATCAGGGCGCTGCGCATTTCGGAGCTGAGCGCCACGCCGTCCAGCACGTCGCTCATGGGGATCTCCAGGATTGCGTCCATCAGGGAGAGCAGGCCGAGCAGGAAGAAGTCTGTGTCGGACGAACGGAGGTGCTGGCCGATGAGTTCTGCGAAGCGGGCGCGAATCAGGGCAGAAAGGGTCAGGTCGGAGGGGCGATTCTGCGCGGCCCCGAGGAGGACGGCGAGACGGCACCAGCGGCGGAAAGCATCTTCGCCGAGGATGGTGAGGGCCTGGCGGATTGATCGGACTTCAGATTGAATTCCGAATGCGGCGGAGTTGAGGAAGCGCAGGAGCCGGTAGTAGAGAGCCGGATCGCGCTTCATGATGGCCTCGATCTCGAACCAGTCGAGATCGGGCTTGAGGATGGAGCTGAGGAGTTGAATGCCGACGGCGCGGCTGGAGGCAATACCGGCTACCCGCATCTTTTCCGGTTTGCGAAAGAAGAGGCCCTGGAAGTACTGAAACCCTCGGGAGCGGGCGAACTGAAAGTCATCCCAGGTCTCGACGTGGTCGGCGAGCAGACGGCTGCGCTTGTTTCGATGGCGCAGAGCGAGGAGTTCGACTTCGGCGGGCTCGGTCCGGTGGATGTTGACTTTGAGAAAGTCGGCGAATTCGAAAAGAGGTTCGCGCGGGTCATCGAGGGTGACGCATTCGATGGCGAGGCGGTACCCGGCCTGCTTGAGGTGACGGCAGGCTGAGAGGACGTCGTCGGTGACGGGCATGGAGCGCGGAAGCTCGGCGACGGCGCGCTCTGGCGGAAGAAGCATGAGATGACGCTCGACGAGGGATTGATGCGAGCAGGCGAGGAAAGCGAGGCGGCGATCGCAAAGGGTGTGGATGCCAACGAGAGAGGAGACATCCAGAAGCGCATCGAAGCTATCCTGGAGCGAATCGTTGCCGGTGTGTTCCCGGACGGTGGAACGAAAAAAGAGCTTATAGCCGATCACCTTTTGAGTCGCGGTGAGGATGGGTTGACGGGCGGCGTAGCGAATCGATTCAGACTGCACTTGAATGGTCTGGCTTGCCATTCCACGCCTCCTTTATCAGACGAGTGAAGCAGCGGTGGCGTGGCGGCTATCGGAAGCGCCGAGCTGGCGGGCGCAAATCCGGTGAGCAAAACGGCAGCAACGCCATGATGTACCGGGATCCCAATTCGTCGGGATTATGGATCTTCCCTCGTTCCGGCTGAGGTTGTTATCGGATAGGGATGGATTTTCATGAGCGTGATGTGGAGTGATTTCAACCACCTCAGGTGGAAAGGGGAAGACGGACACGAATATGCATCAAGAGGATGCTGCGAGCAGGCGGAGTGCGGATCTGGAACTGGGCGAATCAGGACGCTGAGCTGGAAGTGGAGACTTCTAGTTGATCTCCGCGCTGTGTCCCGGTCTGATGGACAATTCCTGCGGGAAGTTCGATGACCGAATGGGCGCTGAAGCAAGCAGAAATTCTCCATGGGCCGACGGAGCTTCGGACTTTCCTGACGCGAAGCGCGCGATCGACGTAGACCAGGTCGATGGGGAATCGCATCCAGAATGTGTGGACGGACTCGCAGGGAACGATCCAGAGACCGCCGCCCGAAGGGAGAGCGTCTCGCCCAAGGAGACCTTTGGTGCGTTCCGCGCTCGTGCGAGCCACCTCGAGCTGTGTGGCCAGCGTATTGCCCCGCGTCGTGTTTGTGAGACGCTGTGGCGTCGCTTTAGCGGGGTCAACAGGCCGCGCGAAGAACTTACTTAGACGTTGGAGCACTCAATCTCTCGTATTGCGCGCGACTCTTCGCGTTTTCAGAAGAATTCGCAAAGGTTAGGAAGCTGGATTGCTGCTGCAAAACGACCCCACAACTGATGTGGGGCCGTTTTGAGGGTTATAGAAGCTGTGAGTAGCAAAGGGCAAGCTGCACCCTCATGAATTGCTTCGTTTAGGGGGTTCCGCCGGTGCTAGATCCCGTGCCGCCGCCGCTCATGCCATAGCCCGAACCACCCGATCCGGTGTCGCTCAGGGCCGGCTCCGGCTTCATGCTGTCGATCAGCTGCTCGACTGGAATTGTAGCCGGCTGTGCCTCTGGACCTGCGCCCTGCGCCTTGGTATCCGGAGTATGCATCGGCGTATTCGAGTTGGGGGGCAGGAACTTGGATGGGAATTTCGGGGTTGGGATGTCAGTACCAGCGGGAACAGGATTGACGATCTCCGGGGTCACGATCACGATGAGCTCGGTGTTGCTTTTGGTGCGCGACATCGACTGGAAGAACTTGCCGATGATGGGGATGTCACCCAGGAACGGGATCTTTTGATAGGCCTCGTTGTCACGATTGTCCAGAAGACCGCCGATCGCAAAGCTCTGGCCGTCGCTCAATTCGACTTCCGTCTTGACTCTGCGAACGGTGATGGCCGGCTCGAGGAATCCGGCGATCTGAACCGCATCGGCGAAGTCCAGCGCGCTGACTTCTGGAGCGACCTGCAGGCGAATGGTGCCCCTTGGAGTGATGTTCGGCAGGAAATTAAGGCGAACGCCGTACTCCTTGAACATGATGGTAATTGCAGAAGCTCCGCCAATGCCCGCGCCCTGGACCATCGGGAAGGGATACTCACCGCCGGCGAGGAAGCTGGCCTGCTTGCCATTTTCAGCCAGTACATTTGGCTCAGCGAGGACCTGCACCAGACCCTGCTGCGCGAGAGCCTCGATGGTCGCGCCAAGGTTGATGCCCGGATAGAAGGCGAAGAGATTCAGTTCATTGGAAATTGTTGCGGTGATTGGTACACCGGGGGTAGGAAGCGTGACATTCGGCGGTGAGAACTGCCCTGTACTAAGCGCTCCGACTGTGTTTCCGAAGCCAGTGCTGAAAAGGTTCATGCCGAGCTGGAGTTCTTTGGTGCGGTCGACGCTGGCGAAGCGCACCTTCAGGAGAATCTGCCGGTCCTGCTTGGGTACCGTGACATCGAGCAGATTGACCACTTTTCCCGCGGTCGAGGCAATGGAAACCGCCCGGTTCGAACTGGTGAGGTCCTGCACCGTGCCGCGCAGGAAGACATTGCCGCCTTCGGCGCTGACGCGGACATCCTGACCTGGAAGCTCAGTCCGAAGTTCGCGGCGAACGGCCTCCACCTTATCATTGGTTGCGAAGGTGCTGGCGCGGACAGTGACGTTGAAGAACTGGCGTCCGCCGGCATTGTCCCAGAGAATAAGCGTAGTTTCACCCGGAGCTTCGCCGTTGACGAGAACCTGCGTGGGGCTGACAGCACTGGCTTCAGCATAGCCACCGAGGCCCACAACAATTCGGGTCACAGGACGGGCGAGGTCGAGCACGACCGACTTGCCCACTGCGACAGACAGGTCATTGGCTGAGTCCTGATTCTGCGAGATGGGTGGCGGAGTAGAGGCTGCAGGCTGGGAAGGCGCCTGCGCAAATGCAGCGCCGCATGCGACTGTCAGGATGCTGATCGAAAGAGGAAGAAGGTGGACTCGCGCGTTCACTGTTGTCCCCCGGTAGAGGCAAATTTTTGTTCTGTGGACTTGCTTCCGTTTATGACTTGCACTGTATAAACCGGTGCAGCAGGCTTGGCGCGCTTCACAGCCTCATGGGTTGCTGGCTTGGTTTCTCCAAAGAGGCTGCTCATCGCGGTCTGCGGAACGGTGGCGATCTTGGTGTCCAGAGGATTGCGCAGCACAAGCTGAATGCGCATCTGACTGGATGCCAGAGTCAACACCTGCGCCTGATCGGGAGTAACGAGCAGATTGACGACCTGTACCTGCTGGGGCTTGCCCTCCGAGTCCTTCTGGATATCGGTGCCGGCGGAGAGAACCTCGATGTTCTGCAGGATGGTCTTCACCTCGGAGTTATTCGAAGTCTGTGCATTCGGGGGGACGCCCGAGACGAGAACATCGACGCGCATACCCGGCGTGACGAAGCCAGCAACGCCGACGACCTCATCGACTTTGACGGCGCATGCACGCATGCCCTGCTGAATCGTTGCTGCAAGTCCGCCTCCGGAACCCTTGGGCGCCAGACGACTTTCGAGGATCGGCTCACCGGTGTAGATCTGGGAGATGGCTCCGCGACCGATAGCGTTTTTCACGTCAAGGACGGCTCCGGTTGGAGCAGATCCAACGAGTTGGATGGTGGTCAGGTCGCTTGCATCCAGCACGGTTCCAATCTTGATGTCCTTGGCGGCCGCCACCAATTTTGTGGTCGCGATGGGCTTCGCCGCAGTGATTCGTGCACCTACCATGCGCCAGACCAGGAAAGCACTCATGGACGCGATAGCAAATGCGCTTAGGAGAATGATCAGCATTCTTCGATTCATTGATGATCCTGTCTTGCAGCCTGGGCCGCCTTAAGAGACGCTCAAAGGGTGCCGTCGCGAAGTACAGGACTGGTAGTTGTTTCCCTGTCCACGACGACCAAATTTGAGTGCTCTTTCTGGCTAAATGCGGTTGCAGTATAGCATTCAGTGAAACGCGTCAAGTCAACAAAAAGGGTTACCGATAAGGCTTTGGTAACCATATATCTAAACGTTCTTAAAACACTCACACGAAAGTGGGAGATGATTCACAGCAAGGCTGATCCGGGCAATTTCGGATGAGTGGAGAAACAACCATGAAGGCTCTGTGCGCAGTCAGTCAACGGGTAGCAGAGGAGTGACACATTACTAAGGTGAGGGACGGTCCGCGAAGATTGCGATGTAGGATGACACCAGCGAACCGCTTGAGAATACGATAGAGCGCATGCCGGATCGATAAAGAAGGGAACCTGGCACTGGTCATGGAATCCTACAACATCTTGTTTGTCGAGCCGGGACAAAGGCGGACGAAGCTTCGCCCCTCTGCCTTCCTCGTTTCTTTTGTTGTGCACACGGGCACGGTCGCGCTTGTCATCCTCGGTTTTCTTTCGATCCCGCAGTTCAGGCCGCTGAGAAAAGGCGATGCCTTCATGATGCGCGAGTTGGAGCTGAACCGGCCCGATCTGCGCTCCGCGGCAAACGATCGATATTATCCTGGCGTCAAATCCAAGTCTGCACAGTCCGCGAGCGAAGCGCAGGCGCAGGCGGCGCCGTCCAGTCAGCACCAATTTGAGGCGCTGCCGATTGCGCGGCACACGCTCATCCAGCCGGATGTGCCGATGAATAAGCTGGTGATGAAAGATGCGCCACTTCCGGCGGTGCTGCTGTGGTCGACGCCGGTTGCGAAGCCCAAGATCCTTGCGCCTCCGATCCAGCATCCGTCGAATACGGCGCTCATCCGGCCTTCGATTACGCGGCCGACGGATCAGATGACTCCCTCCGATATACCGATCTCAGCGACGGCGTTCACTACGAAGGCTCCCATGCCGCCGCCGAGTGCGTCCTCTCCGGTAAAGATCGTCGGTCCGAGTCCGACGCCGGTTGTTCCAGAGACATCCTCGGTTGCGTCCACGCTGCCGTCCTCAGCCGCGGTCCTGTCTGTTTCGGATACGAAGGTGACGAACGGAGTGATCGCGCTGGCCCCAGTCAACCAGACGGCATCCGGTACGCGGGATGGCGGGATGGTCGATGGCCGCGCCGGGAATTCTGTAGCGAACGGCCAGGGCAATGCAAACAGTAAGGGAAGAGAAGCAGCCGGGCTGCAGAACGGTGGCATGACCGGCAAAGGCGCAGGCTCGAAACCGGGCGATCAGGCATCTGCGCAGGCCGGCGCCAACCCTGGCGCAGGTGGAGCAGCGGGCTCCGGACAGGGCAGCGCAACCGCGCGTATCTCTCTGCCGCCGAATGGCCAGTACAACGTGGTGGTGGTGGGCTCAAACCTCAAGGACCAGTATCCGGAGATTCAGGATGTGTGGGGCGGTCGGATGGTGTACACCGTGTATCTGCATGTGGGGCTGGCGAAGAGCTGGATTCTGCAGTACACGCTGCCGTCGGAGGCTGAAGCGGCGCAGGCTGGGTCGATGAACCGGCTCGAAGCGCCCTGGCCGTATTCGATTGTGCGTCCGGCTGTGATTCCAGCGGAAGTGAATGCGGATGCGCTGATGATTCATGGGTATGTCGATCAGGCGGGCAAATTCGAGTCGCTTGGATTTGCGATTTCGCCAGGAAGTTTTGATCTGAGCTATATTCTGCGCGCGCTGCAGCAATGGCAGTTCCGCCCAGCCAAGCTGAATGGGCAGCTTGCCAAGGTGGAAGTGCTGGTGATCGTGCCCCTGGAGCAGGATTAGCGCCCTCATTCTCGAGGGCTCGTTCGGCTAGAGCTCGAGGATGTTGTCTTCGATGGCGCGACGTACGTTGCCGTCGGACTTGGCGAGGCGGCGCACTGCCTCCGGCTTATCCACACCGGCCTTGAGCATGACGAGCGCAACCGGCACGCTGCGGCCCGCGCCCTTGATGGTCTGCACGGCCGTCTCCCGATCAATTTTGCAGGCGCTCATGAGAATGCGGATACCGCGCTCGACGAGCTTGGAGTTCTGCATGTGCACGTTGACCATCAGGTTCTCGTAGACGTAGCCGAGCCGGGTCATAGCGCCCGTGGTGATCATGTTGAGCACCATCTTCTGCGCCGAGCCAGCCTTCAAGCGCGTGGAGCCGGAGACAACTTCTGGTCCGACTTCAGCTACCATGGCGACATCGGCGGCCGCAGCGAGGGGGGTGCCGTGATTGCAGGTGACGGCGGCGGCAAAGGCTCCGCGGGCGCGCGCGTAGGCCACCGCAGCGACAACATAGGGTGTACGGCCGGAGGCCGAGACCCCGATCACCACATCCTTGCGGGTGGGGCGACGCCGCGCGATGTCGCGCTGGCCGAGTTCCTCCGAGTCCTCGTTGACCTCAACGGCAGAAGCGAGAGCCTTGGGTCCGCCGGCCATGATGTATTGGATCTGGCCGGGAGCGGTGGAATAGGTGGGAGGGCACTCGGAGGAATCGAGCGCAGCAATGCGGCCACTGGAGCCGGCGCCTACGTAGATGAGGCGTCCGCCGTCGCGCAGACTGCGTGCGACCTGGTCGATCACCTGAGCGATTTCCGGAATCGCCTTCTTGACCGCCGCAGCCACTTTTGAGTCTTCGTGGTTGATAATGCGGGCGATTTCGATGGCTGATTTGGTGTCAAACCCCTGTGAGGCCTCGTTCTGGCTCTCAGTGGTCAGGCCCTGTAGCAGGGAGGCCTGATCCCTGCCTGAATTCTCTTTAGCTGCCCGGGTTTCTGCCGCTTCCTGCGTCATTGTGCTCGCTAACATCGAGTCTATCCCCAATTTCCGATTGTAGTCCTGATATGCGCAAGTGCGTAGAGAAAAATACTTTTTGGCCGTAAGGACTGGAGAGTAGCTAGGACACGGGGGCGTTCAGGGCCTGCCGAATCGCGTTGTGAAAGGCAGGGCGTACCTGACGAATGAGCTGGCTGGATCGGTCGGGCCAGGTGCGGTTGGTGAGCAGGACCACGGCGATGCGTGCGTCGAGGTCAATCCACAGGGAGCATCCGCTATAGCCGAGATGGCCAATGGAGTGGGTGGAGAATGCGGAGCCGGCGGAGGAGTCAGCTGAAGGCGTATCCCATCCCAGCGCGCGGGTGCTGCCTGCCGGAGGCTGGCGCTGCGAGAAGGCTTCAATTGCATGGGATTGAAACGGAGAGGGTCCACGCGGAGCGGTTGCCAGAGGGGAAAGGCCGGTCAGGATGGTTTGTGCGAAGCGAAGCAGGTCGGGAACGTTGGAGAAGAGGCCGGCATGGCCGCCGGCTCCGTGCAGGAGCCATGCGTGTTCATCCTGCACCTCGCCCTGGATGCGACGGCGGCGGAAGGTCATGTCTTCTTCGCTGGGAGGGATGGACGGGCGAAGCTCGGCGGGCGGGCAGAAGCCGGTGGAGCGCAGTCCGAGGGGATCGTAGAGTTCCCTGCGAATCCAGGGCGCGAGATATTCGCGTGTGAGCACTTCGAGAGCCTTGCCCAGCAGGATAAAGCCGGGATCGGAGTATTCGGCCCGGGTGCCGGGTTCGACCTCGATGGGCAATTGAAGCAAGGCCCGGAAGAGTGCGGCGGGTGAATCGACTGTATTGAAGAGCGGGACGTAACCGGGCAGCCCGGAAGAATGGGCGAGGAGATGGCGCAGGGTGACGCGTCGGGCATGTTCGACCGACGAGCGGCCTACAATGAAGCCAGGCAGCAGCTCGCCAAGCGGTGTATCGAGATCAAGTTGATTCCGCTGATAAAGGAGCATCGCCGCCGCCGTGGTCGCGACGACTTTGGTGAGGCTGGCAATGTCGTAGATTGTTTCCGGGTTGACGGCGCGTGCCCCGTCCTCGTAGGTGAAGCGGCCCAGCGCTTTCTGGAGCACCACCGAGTTTTCGACGAGGACACCGAAAGCGCATCCCGGAAAGGCTCTGGCTGCGATGGCGTCTTTGAGGATCTGACACGCCGGGGCAAAGCGGGGATCGAGAGTCGCATGGTCCTCGGACGATCTGGAGGCCGGTTTCATTCTTTTCCAGAATGGTAGCGCGATTTGGTGAGCTGGAACGGTCTCGGGCGGGAAAATGGTTTTCTGTGACGAAAGGAGCTACCGTAGGTTCAAACTGATGCGTCTATTGAAGAGTCAGGGGCAGTCACGCTCAATGGAGAATAAGGTTGTACTGACGGCGCTGGGGATCGCGCTCGTGGCGGTTTGCGGAGTGAGTGACGCGCAACAGCCGGCAGTGGCGGCGGGCGCGGCAACCGCGGGATTGCAGGCTGCGCCGAAGACGTACGTCGTTCCCGCGGGAACGAAGGTTCTGCTGCAGTTGCGCAGCTCAATCAATACCAAGAGCGCCAAGCCAGGGGATGGCGTCTACCTGGCTTCTACCTTTCCGGTGGTGGTGGGGAACCGGGTGATGATTCCTGCCGGGGTGTATGTGCAGGGCGTGGTGGACCGAGTTGCGCGCGCGGGGCGCGTGAAGGGCAAGGCGCAACTGGACATGCACTTCACGTCGATGATCTTTCCGAACGGGTCTGTGGTGGAGATTCCCGGCACCGTGAACAGCCTGCCGGGAGCGAAGAAGCAGTCAGTCAAGGATGACCAGGAAGGCACGGTCGAGCAAGACAGCGACAAGACGCGGAATATGGGCAAGGTCGCAGAGGTGTCTGTGCCGACGGGGGCGACTGTCGGGGCGATTGGGGGATTGGGTGCGGGGCATCCGCTGGCTGGAGGAATCGCGGGGATTGGCGCGGGCCTGGCGACAGCCGGTCTGGTGTCACTTTTTACGCGTGGGGCAGACGTGAACATTGAGAGTGGGACGCAGGTGGAGATGGTGCTGCAGCGCCCCTTGGAGCTGCAGGAAGCGAACCTGACTGCTTCACCGGCTCCCGTGCTGGTTCCCGCGCCGGAGCAGGCCCAACCGCTGGACAAGCCGGCGCACGGAAAAATTTTATGTCCGCCCGGGGGGCTGGGCTGCTCATGATAAGTATTGATTTCATCTAAACTGAAGACAGAATGCAGAACTTTTCCCAGGATTCAGGAATCGTAACGGAGCCGGTGCAAGAGAACGCGGCGCAACCCATTCCCAGCGGTCCAGCCCGCAAAAGAGATCGCGCAGCGGGAAGCTCATGGGTGCGCGACCTGATGATATCGGCTGCTATTTCCATCTTCATCATTACGTTTCTCTATCAGCCTGTGCGTGTGGAAGGCACGAGCATGTTGCCGCGGCTGGAGGATCACGACCGGCTGTTCATCAACAAGTTCGTCTACCATGTTGAGGCAATTCATCGCGGCGACGTCGTAGTGTTTCACTACCCGCGCGATCCACAGAAGAGCTACATCAAGCGCGTGATTGGCCTGCCTGGCGACAGGATATGGATTGACCGTGGTCAGGTGTGGCTGAACGGCAAGACGCTTCAGGAAGGATACGTACCGCAGAAGTACAGAGATGGCCGGTCGATGGCGGAGACGATTGTGCCGGACGGGATGTATTTCATGATGGGCGACCACCGGTCGATATCGTCGGACAGCCGGGAATTTGGCCCTGTGGAGCGGGATCTGATCTACGGCAAAGCGGAGTTTATCTACTGGCCGGCGAAGGATGCCGGCGTGGTGGAGTGAGGTATCCGCATTTTGGCTTTAAAATCCACCGGACAAACCTGCTAAAATCGATTGAATCCACTCCCCGGAGAGGCAATGCAGGCGATTTTGGCGCTCGAAGACGGGCGCATCTTCCGCGGCCAAGGCCATGGCGCCCCTGGCGAATGTCAGGGTGAGGTTGTTTTCAACACATCTCTAACCGGTTATCAGGAAATCGCGACCGACCCCTCCTATGCCGGGCAGATCGTCGTTCTCACCAATCCGCAGATCGGGAACTACGGCACCAACCAGGCAGACAATGAGGCGGCGAAGCCGTTTATTGAAGGGCTGATTGTGCGGGAGTTCTCCGCTATCAGCTCGAATTGGCGGTCGGAGCAGGTGACCGACGAGTACATGGAGCGCTACAAAGTACCAGTGCTCGCGGAGATCGATACGCGCGCGCTGGTGCGGCACCTGCGGACCCATGGCGTGATGCGCGGTGTGATTTCGACGACCGAGACCAATGCAGACGTGCTGGTGGAGCGTGCGCGGAACATTCGCAAGATGGATGGGACCGACCTGGCAAAGGTCGTCTCGACCAAGGCGGCGTACAGCTTCGATGCGCAGGACAGCCGCAATCAGTCGGGCGATCCGCTGCTGCCGGTGCAGGAAGCAGCGGATCGCAAGCTGCTGCATGTGGTGGCGTACGACTTTGGCATCAAGCAGAACATTTTGCGGATGCTGACGCGCGAGGGTTGCCGCGTGACGGTGGTTCCGGCCGAGACGAGCGCAGCGGATGTGCTGGCGATGAAGGCCGATGGCGTGTTTCTGTCGAACGGGCCCGGCGATCCGGAGCCGGTGGACTACGCGGTGCGCGCGATTCGCGAGATGATGGGCCGCGTGCCGATCTTCGGCATCTGCCTGGGGCATCAGCTCACTGGACTCGCGCTAGGCGGGCGGACGTACAAGCTGAAGTTCGGGCATCACGGCGGGAATCACCCCGTGCGGAATAACACCACCGGCAAGGTGGAGATTACGGCGCATAACCATAACTTCGCGGTGGACCCGGACTCGATCAACGCGAACGAGGTGGAGCTGACGCACGTGGACCTGAACGACCAGACACTGGAGGGATTGCGGCATAAGACGCTGCCGCTCTTCAGCGTGCAGTACCACCCGGAAGCCGCGCCGGGACCGCATGATTCGCACTATCTGTTCCATGACTTCAGGAAGATGATGGAGGAGTGGAAGGGATGACGAGGTTTATGCAGAGGTTGAGGCATTTCGAGACAGCGGGGCTTTTGGCTCCGCTGTTTTTTGGACCGAAGGAACGGCGGTTGTTCGCAAGCTGATCCATGCATTCGGCTGACAGGAAGCCAAAGTACGAGACGAACCAAGCTAGGGACAAGAAGAGACATGCCACGCAGAAATGACATTCAGAAAATTCTTGTGATCGGCTCGGGGCCGATTGTGATTGGGCAGTCGGCGGAGTTCGACTACAGCGGCACGCAGGCCTGCAAGGCGCTGAAGCAGGAAGGCTATGAGGTGGTGCTGGTGAACTCGAACCCGGCCACTATCATGACCGACCCGGAGCTGGCCGACCGCACCTACATTGAGCCACTGACGCGCGAGTATGTGGAAGAGATTATTCGCAAAGAAGCGGAGATGCTGGGGCCGGGCGCGGGCAAGTTTGCGCTGCTGCCGACGGTGGGCGGACAGACGGCGCTGAATCTGGCCGTGGACCTTGCCGATGCGGGTGTGCTTGATCGCTACAACGTGGAGTTGATTGGCGCGAAGTTGGAGGCGATCAAGAAGGCCGAAGACCGGCTGCTCTTCAAGGATGCGATGATTCGCATCGGGCTGGAGGTCTCAAAGTCGGCGCTGGTGAACAATCTGCGCGATGGGCTGGACTTTGCGTCGAAGCTGGGCTTTCCGGTGCTGATCCGTCCGAGCTTTACGCTGGGCGGATCGGGAGGCGGCATCGCTTACAACCGCGAAGAGCTGATGGAGATCCTCTCGCGCGGGTTGGATCTCTCGCCGGTGCATGAGTGCCTGATTGAAGAGAGCGTGCTGGGCTGGAAAGAGTATGAGCTGGAGGTGATGCGCGACCTCGCGGATAACGTCATCATTATCTGCTCGATTGAAAACTTCGACCCGATGGGAGTGCACACCGGCGACTCGATCACGGTGGCTCCGGCGCAGACGCTGACCGATCGCGAGTACCAGAAGATGCGCGACGCGGCGATTGCCGTGATGCGCGAGATTGGCGTAGAGACGGGCGGCTCGAATGTGCAGTTTGCCGTGAACCCTCTGGACGGGCGCATGACGGTGATTGAGATGAATCCGCGCGTGTCGCGGTCCTCGGCGCTGGCATCGAAGGCGACGGGCTTCCCGATTGCGAAGATCGCAGCGAAGCTGGCGGTGGGCTACACGCTGGACGAGATTCCGAACGACATTACGCGGAAGACGCCGGCGTGCTTTGAGCCGACGATTGACTACGTGGTGGTGAAGATTCCGAAGTGGCAATTCGAGAAGTTCCCCGGCGCGAACGATGTGCTTGGCCCGCAGATGAAGTCAGTGGGCGAGGTGATGGCGATGGGCCGCACCTTTAAAGAGGCGCTGATGAAGGCCTGGCGCGCGCTGGAGACGGGCAAGAAGACCGGTGCCGAGGTGTTGGAGCCGCGGCGGTTGACACAGATGCTGGTGACTCCGCGACCGGAGCGGCTGGGCTATATTCGCTTTGCGTTTGAGCGTGGGATGAGCGTGCGCGAGGTGGCGCGTCTGACGTCAATGGACCCGTGGTTCTTGCATCAGATTCGCGAAGTCACGATGGCGCAGAAGAGCTTGGCTCACACGAGCCCCGAGGCAATCAAAGCGGAGGATCTGCGACGGCTGAAGCGGTTTGGGTTGAGCGACGAGCGCATTGCGACGGAGTGGAAGCTGGAAGGCCACGACGGCGTGAAGCGCGTGCGCGAGCTGCGCGAGTCGAAGGGCATCCGGCCTGTCTTCAAGCTGGTAGATACGTGCGCGGCAGAGTTTGAATCGATGACGCCATATCTCTACTCGACCTACGACGAAGAAGATGAGGCGCCACCGACGGACAAGCCGAAGATCATCATTCTCGGATCGGGACCAAACCGGATCGGGCAGGGCATTGAGTTTGACTACTGCTGCTGCCATGCGGCCTTTGCGCTGAAGGATGATGGCTACGAGACGATCATGGTGAACTGCAATCCGGAGACGGTATCGACGGATTATGACACGAGCGACCGCCTCTACTTTGAGCCGCTCACGCTGGAAGACGTGCTGGGTGTGTACAACCACGAGGCATCCTCGGGCGCGAAGATCGGGATGATTGTGCAGTTTGGCGGTCAGACACCACTGAACCTTGCGCAGCGTTTGCTTGCGGCGGGCGTGCCAATCATTGGCACATCTCCGGAGTCGATTGACCTGGCGGAAGACCGTAAGCAGTTCGGCAAGCTGCTGGAGGACCTGCAGATTCCGCAACCGGCAGGCGGCACGGCCACGAGCGTGGAAGAGGCGCTGGCAGTGGCCGAGCGCGTCGGGTATCCAGTGCTGGTGCGGCCGAGCTACGTTCTCGGCGGTCGCGCGATGGTGATTGCGTATGATGCGGAGTCCGTGGCGCGCTACATGCGCGAGGCAGTGGAGTACTCGCAGGAGCGTCCTGTGCTGGTGGACCACTTCCTCGAGAATGCGGTGGAAGTGGACGTGGATGCGCTGTGCGATTCAAAGGATGTGCTGATCGCGGGCATCATGCAGCACATTGAAGAGGCGGGCATCCACTCGGGTGATTCCTCGTGCGTGCTGCCGGCGGTCGATCTTCGCGAGGAGACGCTGAACACGCTGCGGGACTATACCCGCAAGCTGGCGCTGGCGCTGAAGGTAGTGGGGCTTGTGAATTTGCAATTTGCGATTCAGCGCGATGACGACGGCAAGCACCGCGTCTACGTGATTGAGGTGAACCCGCGCGCGTCGCGCACGGTGCCGTATGTGTCCAAGGCGACTGGAGTGCCCCTGGCGAAGATTGCTGCACGGCTAATGACAGGCCGCACTCTGCGCGAACTGCTGCCTGAGAAGCTCGACGCCGGGAAGGATCTCGACACAGGCACGCACTTCTATGTGAAGTCGCCGGTGTTTCCGTGGTCGAAGTTTGCAGGCGTAGACACGGTACTGGGCCCGGAGATGAAGTCGACGGGCGAGGTGATGGGCGTCGCGGAGACATTTGGCGAGGCCTTTGCCAAGGCGCAGTTGTCTGCCAGCCAGGTGCTGCCGACGAGCGGCACGGTCTTCTTCAGCGTGAATGACCACGACAAGCAGGCTGTTGTTGAGCTTGCGCGGCGCTACGTGCATCTGGGCTTTCACCTGGTGGCGACGGAGGGAACTGCGAATGTGATCGAGCGCGCCGGTCTGAATGTGGAGCGCGTCTTCAAGGTTGAAGAGGGTCGCCCGAACGTGGTGGACCTGATCAAGGGCGAGCGGATTCAACTGATCGTGAATACGCCGCGCGGGCAGGATACTTTCTTCGACGAGAAGGCAATTCGGCGCGCGTCAGTCGTGGCGCGGGTGCCCACGATTACGACGATTGCGGCAGCGCGAGCCGCGGCCGATGGCATCGCCGCGATGCAGCGCCACCGCGTAACGGTGAATGCGCTGCAGCAACTTCACGCAGATCGGGTTTTACAATAGAGCCATGCTAATTGAAGGTGTATTTGCCGCGGCGACGACGCCGTTTTATTCCGACGAGCGCGTGTATTTTCGCAAGCTGGAGGCGAATGTCGCGCACTATTCGCGGAGCCTGCTGGCAGGCCTGGTGGTGCTGGGGTCAACCGGTGAAGCGCCTGAACTGAACGACCAGGAGGCATGGGACGTACTGCGCGTTGCTGCAGAGGCGGCGGCTCCGGAGAAGGTGCTGATCGCCGGCATCGGACGCGAGAGCGTGAAGGCCACGCTGGAGACGGCGGAGGTGGCTGCGCGGCATGCTTACGATGCGGTGCTTGTGCGCACGCCCACCTACTATGCAGGGCAGATGTCGGCGGCTGCGGTGCTCACGTACTATCGCAGTGTCGCGGACCGTTCGCCGTTGCCGGTGATGCTGTACAACATTCCGCGGTGCGTGCCGTATGACATTCCTGTGGAAGTGATCGCAGAACTGGCGGAGCATCCCAACATCATCGGCATCAAGGATTCGAGCGGCGATATGCAGCGTATGCGAGCCACGCTGGCTGCGACCGAGAATGCGCGGCGGCGCACGGTGACGGTGACGCCGGTCTTTGAGGCGGTGACTTCGCGGATGCAGCAGGTGCAGAACGCGCACGAGCCGGCGACGTTTGTCTCTGCGGAGAATCTGGCGGGCGGAGCAGCGGTTGCGACTGCGCCGCCGGCGACGCCGCTGAAGACGCGCAGCAAAGAAGTAGGCTTTCAGGTTCTGACGGGGTCCGCGGGAGACATGCTGGAGGCGCTTGAGATGGGCGCATCCGGGGCGATTCTCGGCTTTGCCGCTTGTGCTCCTCAGGCCTGCGAGGAAGTCTACCTTGCATGGAAGGATCATGACCTGCAGCTGGCCGCCGAGAAGCAGCAACGCATTGTGAAGGCCAACCAGCGCATCACCGGCGCATTGGGGATTGCTGGCATCAAATACGCGTGCGACTGGAACGGCTATTGGGGCGGGCGGCCAAGGCTGCCGCTGTTGCCACTGAACGCAGAGCAGAAGCGTGAAGTGGAATCGCTGCTGGAGGGAATCCGCAACTGAGCGGTTGGAGCAGCTGAAAAATGCTTCGGTGATTTTGGTGGGCAGTGAGGGACTCGAACCCCCGACATCCTGCTTGTAAGGCAGGCGCTCTAACCAACTGAGCTAACCGCCCACAGAGTTGTGGAATGGCAGATTGGCCTGCATTCATCATATCAGCGCGGGACCTTCCGCGCTGTCCGGATTGGTAGACTTGCCCGGTGAGACAACTGATCGTCAACGCGGATGATTTTGGACTCACGCGGGGTGTGAACCGCGCTATTGTGGAGCTGCATCGGGCGGGCGTACTGACCTCTGCAACACTGATGGCGAATGCGGAGGCGACGCTGGATGCGGTGGGACTCGCGCGTAAAGCGCCTGCGCTCGGCATCGGGTGTCACGTAGTTCTGGTGGACGGTTCGCCGCTGCAGGCTGCGAGTGAGGTGCGTACGCTGGTCGATCCCACGACTGGCAACCTGCACCGCACGCTGGGAAAATTGCTGCCGCGCCTGCTCACGGGCCGCATTCGCGCAGAGGAGATCGAAGCCGAAGCACGCGCGCAGATTGCGCATCTGCAGAATCTGGGAGTGCGGCTGACGCACGTGGATACGCATAAGCACACGCATATGTTTCCGGCAGTGCTGCGGCCGCTGCTGCGCGCTGCGCGAGCGTGCGGTGTGCATGTGGTGAGAAATCCATTTGAGCCCGAGTGGAGCGTGCAGGCCACGCCAGAGGCTCCGTGGACGAGGCGCGTTGAGGTGAAACTTCTGCGCAGGCTGGAGCCGGTTTTTCGGCGTATTGTGGGCGAAGAGGGATTCAGAACGACCGACGGCGCGATGGGTGTGCTCGCAACCGGAACGCTGGATGCGCGGACGGTGGGCTCGCTCGCGGAGGCGATGCCTGAGGGTATCTTTGAGTTGGTCTCGCATCCGGGGTACAACGATGCCGACCTGGGGCGCGCACACACCCGGCTTCTGGAGTCGCGCGAAAAGGAACGGCAGGCCTTGACTGCGCTCAAAGACGCACAGAGTTTTGATCTGGTCTCTTTCGCAACGCTCGCTGTGCATCCCGATAAGAATTGCTGAGCCTGGTGTTTTCTCGCATCTTTTGGCAGGGCGCCGGCGTCAGAGGAAATGGCTGACGACTTATATACACACAACACACATACACACCGAAGACAAGAGGGCGCAATGCGCATCGGAATCACTTGCTATCCCACTTACGGCGGCTCGGGCGTCGTTGCGACGGAACTTGGCATTGAGCTTGCTGCCGCAGGGCATGAGGTTCATTTCATCTCATACTCACAGCCCTTCCGTCTGAACGGGCGCAACGAGGGAATTTTCTATCACGAGGTTCCGGTCTCGAACTATCCACTGTTTGAGTTTCCTCCGTATGACCTGGCGCTGGCCTCACGCATGGCCGAGGTTGCCGAATTCAACGACCTGGACCTGCTCCACGTTCACTATGCCATTCCTCACTCGGTGAGCGCGCTGCTGGCGCGGCAGATGCTGGCGAGCCGCGGACGCAGGCTTCCGTTTGTCACCACGCTGCATGGCACGGACATTACTCTTGTGGGGCTTGACCGGAGCTACCTGCCGATTACGCAATATGCGATTCAGGAGAGCGACGGGGTGACGAGCATATCGAGTTACCTGAAGAGCAAGACAGTGGTAGACTTCGGCATCACGCGAGAGATTGATGTGATCCCGAATTTTGTGAACTGCGATGTGTATACGCCGTTTACCGATGAAGCCGTGAGGGCTGAAGCAAGAAGGCGCTTCGCCAAGAATGGAGAAGCCATTCTGATCCATCTTTCAAATTTCAGGCCGGTGAAGCGCGTGGTGGATGTGGTGAAGGTCTTTGCGCGCGTGGTGCGCGAGGTGCCTGCGCAGCTTGTGCTGGTGGGCGATGGCCCTGACCGGTCCGCTGCAGAGTGGCTTGCGCACGAGCTTGGAATTCACGAACGCATTCATTTCCTGGGCAAGCAGGAGCGAGTCAACGAGTTGCTTCCGCTCGCCGATCTGATGCTGATGCCGAGCGAGCTTGAGTCGTTCGGCCTGGCGGCGCTGGAGGCAATGGCGTGCAAGGTGCCGACGATTGCGACGCGCGTGGGCGGCGTGCCGGAGTTGATTGACGATGGGGTTACGGGACTGCTCTTCCCGGTGGCGGCGCTGGATGCGATGGCAGCCGGAGTAATTGGTCTGCTGCAAGACAGGAGTCGGCTGGAGACGATGCGCGATGCGGCCCGCAAGACAGCGCGGACGCGATTCTGCGCCACAATGATGGTGCCGCGCTACGTGGGGTACTACGAATCTGTCCTGAACAGGCCGGCTTAAGACGGCTCCGACTCCCAGAGGGGAACAAAGCCGAGAGACTTCCAGAAATCGCTCACAGCTTGAATCGTCTCCGGAGTGGTCTGCGCGGTGCGCCGTAGACGGAGTGACGCTCCCTCAGGATGGGTAGCGGACTCTGATGTGAGTTCCGCCGCCTCCGCGGCAATTGCGATGCAGCGGTCTGCGCGATAAGTGCAGGCTGCAAGATCGCCAATGGAGAGGCGGGTTGTAGGCGTTGCCAGGATCGTGCGGGGCGGCGCCATGCGGTCGAGAAGCCAGAGGATTTCCAGCTTGGACTCAAGTTCGTCCGGCACGCAGTCGATGGCCAGATCCGCGTCGCGCACGGCGTCTTCGACGGTTGCGACAAACTTGACCGCGGGCAAAGCCTCAGGGCCGAGCTGTTGACGCAATGCCTCCTGCGCATGGCGAAGGTTGAGCGGCATCACGTCTTCCAGCAGAACCCTGCAGCCAGCCCGCGCTGCGGCGAGCGCGAGCCAGCGGCCCAACGGGCCTGCACCGATGATGGCCACCGTTGCCGACAAGGATTTACCGGGAAGCGAGCGCCTGCAGAACATCGCTGGCGCTGGGGCGAGCCTGTTCAAGATGCTCCGCAACGCGGGCGCGCTCTTCCGCGGAGAGGCTTGGAGCGGCGGCAAGGACGCGTCGCAGGGTCACTGCAACGTCGTCAATGTAATTCATCAGGCGTATCGCTTCTCCGGACAAGGGCATGGGCAGGTTCCTTCAATGGTTAAGATGTCTTGCCTCATTGTAGGGTGTGAGCCTGAGGTGCGGAAAGCCCACACCTCAGGTTGGACCATCGTGGTTGCAATTCACCTGCAGCCTGTTTCGGAGGCGCCCGCCGGCGCGGTTTACCAGGGCAGCGGCTGGTCGAGGTGGAAGAATCCGCCGCTCGGGCCGTCTACTGGAAGCGTCGCGAGGGCGACGCTGGTCTTGCTGCCGTCGGCTAGTTCCATCGGCGCCTGATCTCCACCCATATCGGTCTTGACCCAGCCTGGATGCGCCGAGTTGACCTTGATGTTGGTGCCGCGAAGTTCATACGCGAGGTGGATGGTGAAGGCGTTGAGCGCAGTCTTCGATGCATCGTAGGCAAACGACTTCGCGTCGTAAATGGGAGAGCCGGGCTCGGCGTGAAACTTGAGCGATGCGAGAATGCTGGAGAGGTTGACGATGCGCCCGGCGGGGCTCTTCTTCAGCAGCGGCAGAAGCGTCTGCGTGAGGGCGACCTGTGCGAAGAAGTTGGTGTCGAAGACGCGTCGCAAAGTTTCTGCGGGAACGTCGGCGGTGGAGTGCTCGGGGCCGACAGGAGGAAAGCCACCTGCGGCGATTCCGGCGTTGTTGACGAGGATGTCGAGACGGCCGTGACGGGAGTGAAAGTAGTCGTAGGCAGCTTTGTGATGAGAGGGGTTTGTGACATCGAACACCAGCATGTCGGCTTCTTCGCCGGCTTCGCGCAGTTTCCGCAGGGCCTGTTCGCCCTGCTTCTGGTCGCGCGATCCAATCACGACGGAAACTCCCGCCTTATGCAGATCGAGAGCGGTTTGGAAACCGATGCCGCGGTTGGCGCCGGTGATGAAGGCAATCTTTTTGGACATGGGGAATCTTCTCCTGTGCTGCATTGGATTCAGTGAGAGGTGAAGAGGGTGCAGCGAAATGTTGGACGCGCAGGCAGGATGGTTCGGAGTAGAATGACGCAGATTCAAAGCGAAAGGGGAAGCGCGATGCGTCTGGTGTGGATTGCGATTTTTGGAATCATCTCTGTATTCGGGTTCGGGACACAGTTGCGGGCGCAGGGAGCGCCGCCGCAGGGCAAGGCGGATCAGCCTTACGTGGTGGAGTACTACTACAAGGTGCAGTGGGGACACCAGCAGGAGTTTCTGGATTTGTTCTTGAAGAATCACTACCCACTGCTGCGCAAGTTGGAGACGACGGGCCGGATTGTTTCCGTGAAGATTGAGTCGCCCGCGTATCACACGACGGAAGATGGGCGCTGGGATTATCGCGTCACGATCCGCTTCAAGAACTCGACGGTAGCGACCACCGCCAATCCGGATGAAGCGGTGATGATTCAGGCGTTATGGCCAGATCAGGCGACGTACAAACGGGAAGAGCAGCGGCGATTTGAAATTCTGCTGGCGCATTGGGATCTACCCGTCACGGATATTACGCCGCAGTAAACTGGCGCGATCTTTGCGAAAGGCCGGCGTATGGGCGAGCGGCACGCATCAACGCGGGGGCAAAGGGTACACCGGGTAGGCAGGACGGCGCAGATAGCGCACCAGCGCAATGAGTCCGAAGATGAAAGCAGCCAGGATGCCTAGTGGGATAAAGAGCAGGAAGAATGGCTGAATCACGCGGTTGCCGGCGATGGATGCGGTGTCTGCAGCGTGAAGATCGCCAAACATAATCACGGCATCATTGCCAATCGAGGCGTTGTTATCGAGGCGGGTGACGCCAAAGAAATTGACGACGTCGTGGCCAATCTGAACGTTGTTTCCGGCGTGCACATCGCCGAAGAAAGTGACAATGTCGTGATTGGCGCTGCCGTTGATCACAGTGTCGCCAAAGAAGACCACGATGTCGTGCTCTGCAGTGCCGGCCACCTTCACAGAACAGAAGAAGCAGACCGCATCGTGAATGGCCTGCCCTTGAGGCACAACGATGTCGTTGCCGAATTGGACGATATCGCGGCTGGCGTGGGCGCGCGGGGGGGCTGCCAGGGACGCGGCGATCATGAGAGCGATTGCGATGACGTACGGGTGTTTCATCGTGCCTCCTTGCGGAACTACGCAGCACCGGAAAAATTAGTTCCTGAAAAGGGCAAGAAAATTCGGCGGCACATTAAGCACTTCGCGCCCCCTGCGTGGATTGTAAGCCTGCGGTCAGAGACCTGGCGCGGCGGGGCCGGTCAATAACATGGGAGGCGTGAGGAGGCTCGTCCAGTCTGCCGGCGAATCGACGAGGACATCGGGCGGAAGCAAATGCAGACTTTCCGGTGAGAGTCCGAAGGTACAGCCTACGGACCATGCTCCGGCATTGCGCGCCGTTTCAATATCAACCTGGCTGTCGCCGATCATCACCGTCTCCGCGGGCAGGGCGCTGGCCTCCTGCATTAGGGCGAAGAGACCCTCGGGGTCCGGCTTCTTGGTCTGAAAGCTGTTGCCTCCGTAAATGTTCATGAAGTACGGCGCGAGGCCGAGGGCTTCACAGATGGCACGCGCCGGCCGCACGGGCTTGTTGGTCAGCACGGCCATGATCCGAGTGGCAGCCCCCGGTGCGTCGTGCATGCTGCGCAAGGCAGTCAGGGCTTCCAGCACGCCATCGTACGCGTAGGTGTAGTCGAGTTTGTGCTCGCGATAGTAGTCAAGAAAATAGCGGTGTGCCTCGGCTAGCAGCGCCTCGTCGGCGTCTCCTTTGCCGTCGTGCGCGAGGGCGCGCCGCACCAGCATGAGCGCACCGTTGCCGATGTAGCCTGCAATGATCGCATCCGGCAGAGGCATACGCCCAAAGTGGACCAGAGTGGCGTTCACGCTATTGCACAGGTCCTGAGCAGAGTCGATGAGGGTGCCGTCGAGATCAAAGACGAGCAGTTTCAGCGAATCGACGGGAAGGGGACGAAGGACGCGGACCATGACTCCAGTGTAAAAGCCGTCTCCGGGCCGCGCGGTTGTGCGCGTGACAGAACCGCGCGGGCCAACGGCAGGGATCCTTGCGGCTGAACGCCGAGCGATGCGAGTGATTAATGAATCCGGATATCGCCGGAGCCGGTCTCGATGCGAACTGTCGGGCCGCCGCCGTGGACAGTTGCCACGACATGGTGACGGTTCATCGTCCCTTGCACAGCTACCTCGTGATCCGTGCGAATCGCGCCCGAGCCGCTGGACGCATCCAGGAGAAAGCCTTCCGAACCCGGCGTAAAGTCGATGCTTCCGGATCCCGTGGTGAGGCGCCAGTTGCTGGTGGGTGTTCCTGTGACGCGAATCGCGCCCGAGCCTGTTGAGGCGCGGAGACCTCCGCGCACGCCGCGCAGCTCGATGTCGCCGGACCCGGTTTCTGCTTTTCCGTCGCCCGCGGAGGCCTGTTCGACAACGACATTCCCCGAGCCGGTGCCGACTGCAAAGGCGCCCTGCAGCCCCTCGGCGCGAATGTCACCTGAACCGGTGGAGAGATGCGCATCGTGGCCGACGCCCTCGATCCTGAGGTTGCCCGATCCCGTGCTGGCCTCGAGGTGACAGCCGGCCGGCGCCTGAATCTCGTAATCGATGGAGATGTTGTGCAGATCGAAGTGATGGCCTCCAATACGCACAATGTTGCCGGTTTGCTCGATGGGCGGATTCGCAGCGATTTCGCTCACCCGGTCGGCGCTGGATCCCCAGCCGGAGTGGACGCGGCCGGAGATATGAATCTGATTGTCTGAACCGCGCATAATGTGAATCTCTCCGGCTCCATCGGAGACGGTCAGATCTACGGGACCATTAACATTGAGAGTGCGTTGAAAAGTGGCTTCTGCGGCGACGACGGGCAGGGAGCTGAGCAGCAGAGCAATTGCAGGAATCCAAAATCGTCTCATCGAGTCTCTCGATTCAAAAGTGATGGCGCTCGATCGCGCGTCCATTATTGCTGGAGAACTACCGGATCGCCTTCTTTCAGACCGCTCACAATCTCGGTGACAGATCCGTTGGAAAGTCCCACGGTCACCTGAGTCTTTCGCGTGCCGTCCTTCTGGCCGCGATCCGGAACATTCACAAACGCATTCTTCGAGTTGTCATACGTGACCGCATTCTCAGGCACGGTGAGAACGCCTTTGTGCTCGTCCAGCAGGATCTCCGCGTTCGCGGTCATATTCGCCTTGAGCTCACCGTTCGGATTGTCAATGGAGACGCGGACTTCAAAGGTGGTTACGTTGTCTTTTGCAACGCCGAGCGGAGCAATCTTTGTCACCTTGCCCTGAAAGGTGCGATCGCGGAAGCTCTCCACTTTGATGCGCGCCGGTTGTCCGAGATAGACGTGCGCAATGTCGGCTTCGTCTACTTTGCCTTTGACGTAGACTTTGGTGGTGTCGCCCTCGGTCATGATGAGCGTCGCCGTGGAGCCGAGGACAAGGATGGAGCTGACAGCATCGCCAATCTCCACATCGCGGGAGAGGATGACGCCGTCCATGGGTGCGAGGATGGTGGTGTAGCTGAGCTGCTCTTCCAGCTGCTGAAGACTTGCCTGATTCTGCAGAACCTGTGCGCGTGCCTGCTTCAGCCGTGCGGTGTCCACGCCAATCTGTGCGCGGGCTGCGTCGCGCTTGTTGAGAGCGGCAAGGTAATCGCGATTTGCATTGTCCAGTGCCTGCTGGCTGACGACCCCTTCCTTCTGCATCTCCAGGGTTCTATCCAATGTGGTCTTGTACATCGGCAGGTCAGGAGCCGCGGCGTTGACCTTATCCTGCTCGATGTTGGCCTGATAGGTAGCAACGTTGGCCTGCGCTGCCGCGAGCTGTGCGCGCTGGGCGTCCACCTCCGCTCGAATCTCTTCCTGGTCCAGTTGCGCCAGTTCCTGACCTTTATGGACGCGCGAGTTGATGTCGACGAGAAGCTTCTCCACGATACCGGAGGCCTTGGACTTTACTTCTACCTTGGTGATGGGTTCGATGGTGCCGGTTGCGACTACGGAGCGCGTAACGTCGCCGCGCGTCACCTTCGCGAGACGATTGGGGTCGATCTGGGTGCCATGGGCGAGGTGAGAGAGGCCCACCGCGGCGACCAGCACCAGGATAACTACAGGAATACCGATCCATATCCAGAAACGCTTGTTCTTGCGCGATGCAGCCACTGGAACCCTCCGCTCTTGGCACATACGCAGTGCGCGGAAAGAATGTTCCCGATGCGGGGCGAGCCGGCGGTTCCGGGGAATGCTATGCTCACAGGCAAGATGCACAGTTTGCTGCTGCTGCAATGTGTTTCCGTAGCGATGCTGATCCTGGCGAATGCCTTCTTTGTGGCAGCGGAGTTCGCTCTCGTCAGCGTCAGGGAGACGCGCATCGAGCAGATGATGGCGGCGGGCATTCCCGGAGCGCGCGCCGTGCGCCGCCTTCAGGATGCGCTGGAAGACTTTCTTCCTGCTGTCCAGCTTGGGGTTACCTTGTGCTCGCTGGCGCTTGGCTGGATTGGCGAACCCCTGGCAGCCGGATTGTTTCTGGACCTTCTGGGCTCGGCGCCCCATGCGCACTTCTATGCTCACCTGGCAGCGGTGTCGCTCGGATTCTCTTTCATTACCTATCTGCATGTAGTGGTGGGCGAACTGGTGCCAAAATCGCTGGCGTTGCGACGCGCGGAAGCACTCGCCGTTGCAGTTGCTCCTCCCATGCTTTTGTTCATGACGGCGGCGCGGCCGGCGGTGCGCGTCCTGCGTTACTCTGCGGCTGCCGCTTTGCGTGGATTTGACATTCCAATGACGGAGCGGGGCGCGGTGCACTCTCCCGAGGAACTCAAGCTGATTGCCACGGCCGCACGGCGGATGGGGATGCTGCCGCCGTTCCAGGAGAAACTGGTGCATCGTGCGCTGGAACTGGACGACGTGCCGATCCGCGAGATTATGACCCCGCGACCGCAGATTTTCTCGCTTCCATCGAGCATGCCGGTAGAGGAAGCAAGCGCGCGTGTCATCGAGCATCAACTTTCAAGGGTGCCGGTCTACGACGAGAGCCGGGGCGCTGAGCATATTGTCGGCATTGTTTATGCGAAAGACCTTGCCCGCCTGATGTTCTTCCGTCCTGCCTCACGGAGGAGCCGGCCCGGCGCAGAGATGCCGGGAACGGGGGTGGCGGAACTGCGTCTAAGGCAGGTGATGCGAGACGCGCTCGTGGTGCCCGAGACCAAGACCGTGCTGGATCTCGTGCAAGAGTTTCAGCGGCGCAGGCGACAGATTGCGATTGTGGTCGATGAGTACGGCTCCACAGTGGGTCTCGTGACCGCCGAAGATGCACTGGAGCAACTGACGGGAGAGCTGGAAGATGAGTTCGATGACCGGGCTCGACCTCTGCTCGCGACTGCAAGCGGCACCTTCGTGTTGGACGGTGGCGTGACCCTGCGCGACCTCGAGACGCAGATGCAGTGGACGCTTCCGCGGGATGGAGGCGTAGAGACTCTGGCTGGCTTTGTGCTGATGCGACTGGGACACATTCCCGCTACCGGAGAGAGCATCGTGTTCGGAGGAAGGGAACTCACCGTCATCGAGATGGATGGGCTGCGCGTGGGGCGGGTTCGCGTTGCGCCCGCGCGCGAGACGGGCGCAGTTCAAGGGGTATAAGAGTCGGGAGATTGCCGTCAGGCCAAATTTCGAAAAATAGCGAAGAAAGGTCGAAAGTAATTCTAATTTAACCCAAAAGTGGTTACTTATGGTTCTTTTGGGTCATTGGAGGTAATCAGAATCTGTACTACTCTCCATGCATAGATTTTCTTTTCCCCAACCTGGAGCGAACATGAGAGACGACGCATATCGCGCGGCATTTGAAGAAGCGAATGCTGAGCTGAAAGAAATCTCGAGTCAGATTGATCAGCTGCAGCAACGGCAGACCCGTCTCGAGCGGGTTGCAGAGGTGTTGAAGCCACTGGCGGAGACCACGGGAGCGACCCAGTTCTCGGAACCGCTTAAGATTGAGACGCACCACGACGAGGCGCAGCAGTTCAGCGAACCGGCATCCGCTCCTCAACAGGAGAACACGGAACCGGCGGCGGTGCCGGCTGCTTCCTACGCGGAGACCTCGAGCGATCCCTTCCAGCGCCGCATTAACAATGCTTTGCGGCAGGGATTTGGATCTGGCGACGGAAGGGAATACTCCCGGCTGTTCAGCGGCCTCTCTCGCGGACACTAAGCGTAGCGCGCACCAAGGGGCATCACGGCGCGAGAGTTGCGTGTGGCGGATCGCCGAGGGCGATTGAGCCAGGGCCCAAATTAGTATTCTGTTGACCCGTACCCCGGAGTGACCGAGGTACGGGTCTTCTGCGTTTTCAAGGACATCTGCAATGGGAAATCGCATGCCCGGTCTGACGGTTGCGACAGGGCTGATGAAGCACCCTTTTGACCAGGCGAACGGTGTGCGCACAAGTGGTCTGGTCGCGGGCCGCCACCTGAAGAGCGGACACCGCCACGATCGTCATGCAACCGCATACTACGGCGTTGCCCCATCTGTATTCGCAGGCCTTGTGCGGCGCTGGACGGAATCCCACCCAAAGGCCAGCCTCAAACAATGGACGCTGGTGGATATGGGCGCGGGGATGGGGCGTGCCGTCCTGATGGCGTCCTCGATGCCGTTTCTTCAGGTGGTGGGGGTGGAACTGAATCCGGCGCTGGCTCGAATCGCCCGGCGCAATGCTGCGATCTGGCGGAGCGCAGGCCGCGCCGTCGCCCCGATTCGGATCTCCTGCGCCGATGCCACGGAGTTTCGATTTCCTGTCGGGCCTTGTGTGGTCTTCCTGTTCAATCCCTTCGGGGCCACGGTCATGCGGCGATTCCTGACCCATCTTCGGCGGCAGTTTGCCGGCAGACCGATCGGCCCGGACATCCTGTATGTGAATCACGAGCAGGAAGGAGAGATCGAGCGAAATGCAGCATGGAAGCGGGTCTTCCAGGGCCGAATTCAGCGCTCGCGCAGCGACACGAAAGCGGACCGCAAGATCCTGGAAAGCCAGCCCGACGGCGAATATGCGGCAGCCTCCTATGAGGATTGCTCGATCTGGCACTGGGCAGAATGAGAGATTTCAGGCGAATCTGGAGGAAAAGGGTTGACGTTCGGGCGTGTGACAGGGAAAGCTGAATCAGTATAGACGTTTACCAAAGTTTGCCATGTCAAACCGCTTGTACTGGACGACTGAACCGCTTTTTCGAGCCGCTGGAGAGAGACCTTGCAAGAGCCACACCTGGTATTGGGAATTGGGGAATTGCTGTGGGATATGTTGCCCGGAGGCGCGCGGCTGGGCGGCGCGCCTGCAAACTTTGCAGTGATGGCTGGACGGCTGGGCAATCATGCAGTGGTGTTGAGCCGGATTGGCCGCGATGAGCTGGGGCGCCGAGCCATCGAGTTGCTGGACGCGCAGCCCGCCGACGAGAGTTTTTTGCAGGTCGATCCGGTCCACGAAACCGGCAAGGTGACGGTATCGCTGAAAGACGGGCAGCCGGAGTATGTGATCCATCAGCCGGCGGCGTGGGACGCGATGGAGCTTTCGGACGAGTGGGTTCAACTGGCGACACGAGCGGATGCGATTTGCTTTGGTACGCTGGCGCAAAGAAGTGCAGCGTCACGGCAAGCGATTCAGACGCTCGTCGCGGAGACTTCGTCCACCTGCGTGCGTGTCTTTGATGTCAACCTGCGCGCGCCCTTTTATACCAGTGAGGTTGTGGAAGAGTCGCTCGAACTGGCGACAGTCGTGAAGATGAATGACCAGGAGGTGCCGCAGATTCTGGGTCTGCTGGGCATGAATTCTGAGTCTGGACTGGAGACTGCGGCGCTGAAAGCTGGAGCTGAGCGATTGCTTGAGGAGTTTCCCGGCCTGCAAATGGTCGCGATCACACGCGGCGGGCATGGAAGCCTGCTGGTGCGGCGCGATGAGTGGCATGAGCATCCTGGAGTGCCGGTTGAGGTGGCGGACACGATCGGCGCCGGCGATGCCTTCACTGCGGCGATGACGCACTATCTGCTGCGAGGAGCGAGCCTGCGAACTCTCAACGAAGCGGGAAATCGCTGGGGAAGCTGGGTGGCGTCGCAATCCGGCGCCATGCCCGCGCTGGATGAAGCCACCAGGGCGGCGATGACTGCGGCCATCGAGCGGTGAGTGGGATGAACCGCAGTTGGCTGCCCGGCGCGCGTTGTTTTTCGATAGCGTTTGGTTTGTTGTTCTGTGCTGGCGCGTCTCACACGGCACGAGCGCAAAACCAGAGCACTGCGCAGCCTGTTCTTCCTTCCGGAGAAATTGGCGGCAGCACAGTGCCGGCATCCGGGGCACGCCCGATCACGAGCGTACCAGCCGTCGCGACGACGAAAGCGGCCCCCGCTCCCATTGCGCCTCTGCCGCACGGCGAGGGCGCGCGCCGCATGGGAGAGAGGCTTCGGGCCATCTTCGCGAGCTATGACTGGAAAGCCGATCCCAACAAGCCATTCGAGCGGGTTGCGTATCTCGAACTGGTGTTGACGCGACCGCTGGGCCTGCGCGACGAGACGACCGTGCGCATGGAACTGGCGAATGAGCAGTTGCGCGCCGGTCGCAGCGAGAGCGCCGTGGAGACGATGACCGCGCTGGTGCGCGATCTGCAGCCCCAAGAGAAAGTGTTGCCGAAGAGATTGCTTGCGCGCGTGCATGAGTTGCTGGCCCTGAGCTATCTGCGCATGGGAGAGCAGGAGAATTGCATCGGGATGCACAACGCGCTCTCTTGTAATTTTCCCTTGCGCGGCGGCGGCCTCCACGCGAAGAAGCAGGGTGCGGAAGGCGCGGTGCGCGAGTATACGATTGCGCTGCAACTGAATCCGGAGAGTGAGATTGATCGCTGGCTGTTGAATCTGGCGTACATGCAACTGGGCCGGTATCCACAGGATGTGCCCAAGCAGTGGCTGGCCGATCCGTCGCTCTTCAAGTCCGATGCGGAGATCGGCTATTTCCCGGACGTGGCGGGCCTGGCAGGCGTGGATGCGTTTCAACGATCGGGCGGCCTGATTGTGGAGGATTTCGACGGAGACGGATTGCTGGATATTCTGATGTCCTCATCCGGGCCGCTCGATCCGATGCACTTCTTCCATAACAACGGCGATGGAACCTTCAGCGATCGCACCCAAGCGGCGGGATTGGGGGACGAGATGGGTGGGCTGAACATGGTGCTCACCGACTACAACAACGACGGCTGTCCCGATGTTCTGGTGCTGCGGGGCGGATGGTGGGATACGTTCGGGCAATATCCGATGTCGCTGCTGCGGAACAACTGCGATGGCACCTTTGACGATGTGACCGAAGAGGCTGGCCTGCTGGTGAATGGCCCCGGGCAGACCGCGGCGTGGGCAGACTATGACGGCGACGGCTGGCTGGATCTGTTCGTCGGACACGAGTCCAGACCGGGCGAGCAGTTTGTGTCGCAACTGTTCCACAACAATCACGATGGAACATTCAGCGAGGCGTCGGCTCCGCAGGGGGTGGGCACGAGTCTGCAGGGCGTGCTCGGTGCAAATCTTGGATTTGTCAAAGGGGTAGCGTGGGGCGATTACAACAACGACGGACGCCCCGACCTGTACGTGTCCACGATGTTTGGCCAGAGCTATCTGTTCCGCAACGATGGGCCGCTGGACTCGAAGCACCCGAATCCTGCGCATTGGATGTTCACAGACGTCACGCAGCAAGCTGGATTGGGAGGCAGGCGCTATACCTTTCCGACCTGGTTTTTCGACTACGACAACGACGGTTGGCTTGATATTTTTGCCGGGGGCTACTCGACCACATCGATGGAGGATGTCGGCGCGTTTGAGATGGGCAAGCCGCATCATGCGTCGGTGTCCCATTTGTTTCGCAACCGCCACGACGGCACCTTTGCCGATGTTCCGCGCGCGGCTGGACTGGATCGCGCGATTACGGTGATGGGCGCAAACTTTGGCGACCTGGACAACGATGGTTGGCTGGATGTCTATCTCGGTCTCGGCGATCCCTCGTTTGAAGCTCTGCTGCCGAAGCGGATGTTTCGAAATGATGGCGGGCACTTCTTTCAGGATGTGACGACCTCGGGAGGATTCGGCAATCTGCAGAAGGGGCATGCCATTGCGTTTGCGGATCTTGAGGGTAACGGCAACGAGGATGTGCTTGAAGAGCTTGGCGGGGCGTATCCGGGCGATGGGTTTCACGCGGCGCTGTACAGGAATCCAGGGCACGGAAAGCATTGGGTCACGCTGATGCTGCAAGGCGTGCAGACGAACCGGGCGGGTTACGGCGCGCGTATTCGAGTAGAGATTGAGGAACGCGGTCGGGTGCGTTCGATCTATCGTGCGGTCGGGTCGGTGTCGAGTTTCGGTGGCGATCCGATGCGCCAGCATATCGGCGTGGGTGACGCGGCTACAATTCGCGAGGTCGATGTCTGGTGGCCGGTTTCCGGACGCCACCAGAGTTTTCGCAACGTTGCGGTGGACCGCACCTATCGCGTGAATGAAGACGCCGAACACCTTGAGCCGGTGGCAGTGAAATCATTTGAGATTGGCAAGACCGCAATTGCACCGCAGCACCAGCATCCTGAGTGAGAGGGTTCAGGCGGAAAGGGAAGTGCATGGCCACACCACGCAACACGACAAATAAACTTGGCCCGCCGCCCGCGGTTGAGGGCGGACGGCAGGTTGCCAAGCATCGGCGCGTCTTTGAGCATCTGCTGAAGAGCATTCAGTCGGGCCAGTTGAAGCCGGGAGATCGCCTTCCGAGCGAAGCGGAACTGGGACGGATGTTTGAGGCTTCACGGATCACGGTAGCGAAGGCCGTGCTCGATTTACAACGCATGGGCCTGGTGACGCGGCGGCCCGGCGCAGGCACGCATGTGCAAAAGGCTCAGCAGGCGGCGGGCCGAACCTTCGGCTTGCTGATTCCGGAGCTTGGCCTGACGGAGATCTTTGAGCCAATTTGCCACGGCATGATGCGATCGCCGTTTGCGCGGCCGGATGCTCTGCTGTGGGGCAATGCGTCGAGCTCGGTGCGCGAAACAGCGAAGGAAGCCGAGCAGATGGTGCATTCGTTCATCGTGCAGAAGGTGGCGGGGGTCTTCTTTGCGCCTCTGGAACTGACGGGAGAAAAAGAGACCGTCAATCGGCGCATTGCGCGCGTGCTGGAACGGGCGCAGATACCGGTGGTTCTTCTGGACCGCTGCTACATGCCTTTCCCCGAGCGCTCGACGCATGACCTGGTTGGCGTGGACAATCGCAGAGCCGGGTTTGTGGCTGCCTCTCATCTGCTGACCCACGGCGCGCGCCGTCTTGTGTTTCTAGGCGAGCCGAATGCGGCGAACACAGTGGACGCGCGCATTACGGGCTTCTATGAGGCTCTGCGCGCCTACGCAGTGACTCCAGATCGTGAAGTGGTGTGGCGTGGTAGCCCGCAGGATGAAGCCTTCGTAAAGCAGATGCTGGAGGTTTCGCGCCCGAAGGGTATCGTTTGCGCGAACGATCTGACAGCGGCGCGGCTGATGCAGTTGCTTCTTGGACTGGGAGTTCGAATTCCCGAGGATGTAAGAATCATCGGGATGGACGATGTGAAATATGCGAGCCTGCTGCCCGTTCCTCTCACAACGATTCACCAGGATTGTGCAGGCATCGGCGCGGTTGCAATGGCTACCATGCTGGAGCGGCTGGAGCATCCGGAACTCCCGGTGCGGGACATTCTGGTGCCAACGCAGTTGGTGGTGCGCCGCAGTTGCGGGGCGTATCTGAATCAAGCAGCGGCAGAGGCATCGGCGTGAGTGAGCTGTTGAGAAAAAAGGCGGTGAAACGGTGATTGTGAACCTGGCGCGGCGCGCGCATGACCACAACTGGGAGCTCGATCCGATCACGCGCTCGCTTTTGGATACGGACTTCTACAAGCTGCTGATGCTGCAGTTTATCTGGAAGCATTTTTCAAAGACGCGCGCCAGTTTCACACTGATGAATCGAACCAGCGCAATTCCGCTCGGCAACATTGTCCGCATCGAAGAGCTTCGCGAGCAGCTGGAGTCAACGCGAAAGCTGCGCTTTCACAAGTCGGAGCTGATCTGGCTGGCCGGGAACACGTTTTACGGACGCCGCGGCATGTTTGAGCCGGCATTTCTACAGTGGCTCGAAAAGGACTTTTGTCTTTCGGATTTTGAGCTGGCGGCAGAGGATGGCCAGATCGTACTTCGCTTCGACGGCCTGTGGACGGAGACGACGCTGTGGGAGATCTACGCCCTCTCCGCAGTGGACGAACTGAAGAGCAGGGCGAGCCTCAAGAACCTGAGCGAGTTTGAGATTGACATTCTCTATGCGCGTGCCAAGACGCGGTTATGGGAAAAGATGGATCGCATGCGCGGAGTGCCCGGGCTGAACGTGAGCGACTTTGGCACGCGCCGGCGCCATAGCTTTCTTTGGCATGAGTACGTGGTGAAGGCGATGAGCGATGTGTTGGGCGAGAGCTTTGCAGGAAGTTCAAATACGTATCTGGCTTATAAGCACGACCTGGAGGCTATCGGAACCAACGCGCACGAGTTGCCGATGGCGATGGCTGCATTGGCGAATAGCGATGAAGAGTTGAAGCAGGCGCAGTACCGCATGCTGGAGCTGTGGCAGCAGACGTATCAGGGCGAGCTGCTCATCATGCTCCCGGACACCTTCGGCACAACGCAATTTCTTCGGAACGCTCCGGATTGGGTCGCGGAATGGACTGGACAGCGCATCGACAGCAAGGATCCCTACATTGCAGGCGATGAGTATATTGACTGGCTCATGGAGAGAGGGAGCGATCCTCGTCAGAAGCGGCTTATCGCCTCGGATGCACTGGACGTGGACATCATTCTCGGACTGCACGCCTATTTCGGAGGAAAAATCAGGAACAATTCGCAGCCAGCCGACTTTCAGCGCGCGAGCGACTTTCTCGATCCGCAGAAGTGGACGCACGAGCCAAGGATTCGCATCAGCGCAGGCTGGGGCACCTATCTGACGAATGATTTTCGTAATTGCAACCCGAAAGGCGACACGAGCTTTGATCCGGTGAGCGTCGTCTGCAAGTTATCCGCGGTGGATGGACGGCCTGCGGTGAAGCTCTCGGATAACTACGCGAAGGCGATGGGCCCGAAGGAAGAGATTGAACGATACCGCAGAGTCTTTGGGCTCGAGGGCGTAGCGAATACGCCGGTGCTGGTCTGAGGCATCCGCCGACGTCAGGAGCCGAGGTCGTTCTACTCCGCCGCAGGCACTGGAGCTGAAGGCGCTGCGGGCGGTGGGACAGGCTTGTGCCGGGTTCGCAGATACGCCACGATCTGCGCAACCTGCGGATCGGTGAGCGAGTCAGAAAAGGGCGGCATCTTCTGCCCGCCGTTTAGAATCTGATCGGTCATTTTGGCGGGCGTCCAACTCTTGTCCTTTGGGAGACCGCTCAAGGACGGGCCCTTCTTGCCGCCGGTGCCGGCGGGTCCGTGGCAGTGAGCGCAGCCTTTATCGCGAAACAGAATGGCGCCTGCCTTTTGCTCTGCCTTCTTCTTTGCGCCCCACCAAAGGGCATGGGCGTGCTGGGCGGGCACGCAAAACACGCCAGCAAGAACCAATACAAAGATGGAACGAAGCGGGGAAGTCACGCTCCTATTTTCTCATCGCGACCGTGTTTCGGTCTCCAACCAAAGGTGGAGTCGAGGCGGAGTAAGCTTTTCCATATGGCGAGCGCAGCAAACCTGTACGCGCATTCTTTGCGGGCTGAACTGGCAGCGCGGAGTAGAGACTGGGCGCGCGGCCGGGCGTACGTGGAGAGCTACGGCGACGATCCGGTCATCGTCTTTTCACCAGAGCAGGACAGACATCCGAACTTCTTCGATGCATCCTATGCGGCAATGCTTGCTCAGCCAGCCTGGCTGCGCAGACTGGACAAGGTGCATACCGGCAGGAAGTCGCTGCCTCAGCCCCTAGAGCCGGGGCGCCGCTGGCGCGAGTTGGATTCTTCGATGAGTTCCGATGCTCTGCTGATGAATATCTTCTGCGCACCGGAAGTGGTGGAGTCCAAGCCTCTGAAAGAGCTGCTCGGAGTGGATGGGGATGAAGGGCCGGAGTTTGGATGGAAGGCTCGCGTGCCACTCAAGAATGGGCGCTTCGATCGCACGGAGGTGGATATGCGATGGGGCGGCCTTCTGGTGGAAGCAAAGCTGACGGAAGCGGATTTTCAGACTAAGGATGCAGAAGCGATGGAGGCATACCGGGACTTCGAGGCAGTCTATGATCCGGAGGAACTGCCCCGCGTGGAGCTGCGCGCGGCGCGAAAGGGGCAGCCTGCGGAGTTTGCCGAGGCGTATACGCAGGAGTGGGAAGCGCAGGGCGACGAAGAGGCTGCACGTGATTTTCAGGCTGCACTTGTGGAGCGTAACTGGTTGGAGCAGCCTGCACGCTGCGGCTTTGCCGGCTATCAATTAATCCGCAATGTGCTGGCGGCGCATGCGACAGGTGCGAGCTTCTGCGTGCTGCATGATGCGCGCAGGCCGGACCTTCGCGAGGCATGGTACACGGTGATGGCCGCGGTGCGTCCTGCTGCGCTACGCACAAGGTTGAAGGTGCTCACGTGGCAGGAGCTTGCGGAGGTTTTGCCCGGCCCGCTCCAGGCCTTTCTGCGGTTGAAGTATGGGATTAGAGCACCGCAGGAAGGAGACGCCGGTGTGGACGTGGACACCGAAGATAAGAGAAATGAGCGGACTCGCGCCGAAGGAATCAGACTGTCTGCCAACTGATGTGAGTCAGCTTGGTGTTGCGTCAGCCGATGGAGAACATTGTCGACGCACAGGAAGTTCCGATCTCGAAACAAGCACCCAATAGACACCCGTGCGGTATCGGGGAAACGCAGTGGCGTGGCCGGGACCAGCCATATCACTTGATCATTTCCGCGGATTCCATGGTCGCCGGAGGGCTGCTTTGAAAGATTCTGCACACTACCCCGTATTCTGATTTACAGCTAAGCAATCTCAAGGATTGGGGGATTTGGCGCAGTAGACGCCTGCTCAGATTGCTTCCGATGCCCGCGCTTCCCAATACCTATCCTGAAATCGGCACAGAAACCGTTGTCCATGAGCGATTTCTCGGTACGAAACAGTTGACCGCTCAGGTCGTGCACGAGGCCATATGTCGCCCCATTGGGGATCGGTCAAAAGACAAATCAATTGAGTCGTCTAAATACTCAACCCTATGCAAATCTTCTGCGGCCATTCGTGGTTGTCACGGTATCTGAAGCGAACCTTTCCCTTGCGGATCGATGATTCCGCGCGCATCGCGAGGATCTGAAGGAATGACGTCAACCTGTTTAGTGTGAAATGATGTTTTGTTGTCACCCAAGGCAGGCCTTCTGCCGAACGATGCTAAACCGTTTGACTGCGTGAGAATGCCGAGGCATGGCAGAACAATTCCTACAGCGGTGTGTCTGAGATGGCATCTTCGTCACAGCCTGCGAATGAACAAAGCGGAGTGCAATTGGGGCCGAATCCAGCGCTCGTTCGTGAACAATTGAACCGCCACGTTGCGCACCCGTTCTTCACAAACAGCAAACGCTACCCCGTCCTGTCCGGCAGCTCAAAGGATTTGAGCGCATCTCTCTCCAACCCGGCGAAACAAAGACCGTCAGATTCCCGCTTGGAAAGGAAGAGCTCAAGTATTGGAATCCGCAGACGAAACAGTGGACCGAGAAAGAGTCAGCGTTTGACGTCTGGGTCAGAGAAGCCTCGACCGCCAGCCTGCACGCCAATCTCAAGGTCAACCAATAACGTTAACGCAAGTGGCGTCTGAGTTGTTTCGGCTCAGGCGTCACAGGCTATGGAGGCTCAAAATGTACGTAAGACAGACTCTCGTATTCTTTTCGCTTGCTCTCACCAGTCTTGCGGCAGGTTCATTCCATTGCTCTGCTCAAACGGCCGTCCAGTCAAGTGAAGCGCAAGCAATGCTTCAGCGCGCAGATACATTGCTCAAGCAGATGACCCTGGATGAGAAGCTGCAATTCCTCATCTCGAAGTATCCCTTTATCGCCAGCCCTGGCGGGGGTGCGGGCTTCGTGGCAGGCATTCCACGACTGCACATTCCGGATATCAGCAACTCCGACTCGGCCACCGGATCGGGAAGCAAAACGCAGGCGAGCACGACATTTCCTTCGACGCTCGCGATCGCTGCGAGTTGGGATCGCCAGCTTTCTTTCGATTACGGTGCGCAGATTGCCACGCAGCTGCGGGCACAGGGATTCGGCATGGGCCTTGGAGGTGGGGGCAATCTGACGCGCGATCCGCGCGGAGGGCGCGGCTTTGAATATCTTGGCGAAGACCCCGAACTCGCCGGAGAGATGCTGGCACAGCGCACCCTGGGCACGCAGAGCAAGCACATTCTTGCCAGCATCAAGCATTTCGACGGCAACGAACAGGAAACCAATCGCATGGGTGGCAACACGACGGTGGATGAGCGCACCTTCCGCGAGCTCTACCTGCTGCCCTTCGAAATCGCCGTTGAAAAAGGACATCCCGGCAGCGTGATGTGCAGCTACAACCGCCTCAATGGCGACTACGCCTGCGAGAACAACCATCTGCTCAACGATGTGCTCAAGCACGACTGGAATTTCCTGGGCATCGTGCAATCCGATTGGGGAGCGACGCACTCTACTGTCAAGGCCATCAACGCCGGTCTTGATGAAGAGGAAGGCTCTGAGCCAGGGCCCACATGGTTGAATCGCATCGACGTCCTCTACGCGCTCGCAAATCACGACATCACCGAGGCGCGCCTCGACGATATGGTCCGCCGCCATCTTTACGCGATGATTTCAACCGGCCTCATCGACGACGCGCCGAAGGAAGGAGGCAAAATCGACTTTGTCGCCGCTGCCGCCTTCGCGCAGCATGCCGAGGAGCAATCGATCGTTTTATTGAGGAATGAAGGCGGGCAACTACCGCTTGTGGCCGCGAAGGTGAAGTCGATTGCGGTAGTGGGCGCGCATGCCGACGTGGCCGTTGGAACCGGCGGAGGATCTGGCGACGTACTCAAGCCTGTCACGGGTTACATTGCCGGCTGCGGCGGGCTCGCGTTCGGTACCCATGCGGGGTGCGACTGGTGGAAGAGCCCATGGGTCAAACCGGACGTGCCCATCGTCAAGGCAATTCAGGAAATGGCTCCCGGTGCACAGGTAAATTTTGCAGGCAATCGGGACGAACTGGAGCCTTTCCGCGCCTATTCAAACCAGGAAATAGCCGAGGCCGCTGCGCTCGCCGCGAGGTCCGATGTGGCGATCGTTGTGGTGGACCAGCCAGCCGGCGAAGACTTCGGCGATCTGACATCACTGAGCCTTGCGAACCCGTCCAACCAGAATGCGCTTGTCGAAGCAGTCGCTGCGGCTAATCCGCACACAATCGTGGTGGTAGAGAGTGGTAACCCGGTGCTGATGCCGTGGAAGAACAAGGTCGCCGCCATCCTCGAAGCCTGGTACCCGGGGGAAGGTGGCGGCCGCGCGATCGCCAATGTGCTTTTCGGTAAGGTGAATCCTTCGGGCAAGCTGCCGGTCACATTCCCGGAGCACAACGAAGATATCCCCACCTGGGGCCGGGATGGAATCATGGCCAAGGATCCGGTCTACACCGAAAAGCTCAACATCGGGTATCGCTGGTACGACGCGAAGAGCATCAAACCGATGTTTGAATTCGGCTTCGGCCTTTCGTACACGCACTTTGCCTACTCGGACCTTTCGGTGAAGACAGCCGCCGACAACACGATGACGGTCGCCTTCACGGTCAAGAACGATGGTCCGGTCGCCGGTGCCGAAGTACCTCAGGTGTATCTCAGCATTCGAGACCAAGACGAGCCGCCGATGCGTCTGGTGGGCTGGAGCAAGGTCGATCTCAAGCCCAACCAGTCACGGCAGGTTACCCTCTCCGTCTCGCCGCGTCAGCAGAGCATCTGGAGTGTGGATGCCAACGGTTGGAAGTTCATCGCTGGCAGCCGCGTGTATGTGGGCGCATCGTCGCGCGACATCCGGCTTCATGGAGAGTGAAAACTGCCAACGATTACTACCTTCGCAGCCATGCGGCGCATTCGCAGCTTGGCTTGAAGGCGTTTTAATTCGTAAACGAGTTCTGCCGAGAGCCACGGAAGCCGACTCAGCCGCACGCGGAAGCGTCCGCCGCAGCGGCTTGGTTCAAGGCGGCAAGTATTGAGCAAAGCGGTCTACAGGTTCTCGACGACTGTGAGTGGGGTGTTTCAAACTTGGCCGGGCGAGAGGCGGGGAGACTCTGCCGAATTGGAGTTCACTTCAAGCTTTCCGCAGATCCTCGGCCATCAACCCAAACTTATCCAGCGCGGCCTGTTCCGGAAACATCTGCTGGCGCGCGTCGCCCAAATCATTGTGAGCATCAATACCGGAATGGGATGGGAGGAGCAATTCGCTCTGACTTAACGGGATGCCCATCTCCATGGCGAAGTCATCCTGCTGATTGATACCAAGGATCCGAACCCGAGGTTGTTCGTTCCAGGGACGTCCCCCTCAACTCTGTGGCGATGGCTGCCATGCAGCGCAGCGCGAGCTGGTCCCGCACGGCCCCATGGACCTGGTCTTTCCCGAGGCAGGCAACTACTGCCGGTTCTGGTTCGAGGCGTCCATCCAGTAAGCCAAGATCGAGGATTACACCTGGCACTGCAATCGGCACACATTCTGCAGGTGGCTTGCACAGGCCGGCGTTTCGCTCAAGGCGATCCAGGAGCTTTCAGGTCCCCGGACCATCCCAAGGGTCGCCCGCAACACCCACCTTGCCCCCGGGGATAGGCCTCCGCGAGCGAGCGCATGATGAAGAACCCAGCAGCCAGCGGAACAGCCACCAGACGAAAAAGGCCATCCTGAGCATGTCTCTCGAATGGCCATCAACATATTTGAAATCTTTAACTTGAATGGTGCGCCCGGAAGGATTCGAACCTCCGGCCTACTGATTCGTAGTCAGTCGCTCTATCCAGCTGAGCTACGGGCGCATAGGTGGGATTCCATTAGGAACCTAAGACAGAGTATCAGGGATTCTATGGTGGCGCAATCAGACTGCTCTGGTCGTCTCTGGCGCGGGCTGAGGCGGCAGCAAAGGCAGCTCTTCCAAGAGGTTGAGTCCTGCGCGCCGGACAAGGCCATTCACAGTGGCTGCATTCAAACGGGTCGCATCGTACTCAATGCGCAGGGTATGGGCCGCACGGTCAAAGCTGATGCTGCGGATTCCATAGACCTCGCGCAGACTTCCCAGCGCGAAGGTCGAGGCATCATCGGGTTCGGCTGCGTAGCGAAAGAGAATGTCGACGGTCGTCATAGAACCATGATAACAAGTGCTGGCCTTACAGGCTGTTGAGGTAATGCACGATCTCCGGGCTGGTCCAGTCCTGCGCGCCGATGAATTTGCGGCGGATGACTCCGTTGCGATCGATGACGTAGGTCTCGGGCCACATATCCGTATGAAACAGATTGGCGGCAGACTGCTGCGGATCGCGTACCGTAATCAGATCGATATGGCGATTGCGGAGAAAGCTCGCATAGGCGTCGGGATCTTCATCAATGCTGACCGCAACTATGACAATATTGGGATCCTGATGGTGGAGTTGGAGCAGCGACGGCATCTCCTCGATACATGGTGGACACCATGTAGCCCAGAAGTTGAGCAACACAACCTTGCCGCGATAGTTCGCAAGGTGGACAGAAGAGATGCCGTCGTTGACCGTGAAATCGGGCGCTTTGAGGCCAGTCTGGGCGGGATGAGAGCCTCGATTGCAACCAGGAAGCAGTGCTAGGACTGCAAGAAGAATGACTCCGAAACGTGAAGAAGGCTGCACATCCATATAATACGGAGCAACAGGGCTACGCGGGAAGGGACGGCGGTATGGACGATAGGCACGCAGAGAGCAGCCAGCAAACAGAAGCCGTCCGAAAGCCTGTGCTGGGACTGACCGATCCGGGTGACGAACCACTGGCAAGGCCCTCTTTCGCCGGCAGAGTCTTTGACCAGCCGGAACCGGCGGAGCTGATGGAACTCACCGTGATTATTCCTGCGAGGAACGAAGCGGATTGCATTGCGCAGTGCCTTGAATCGCTGGTCCGGCAGTCGGAGGACATGTTTCAGCTTGGCCGTGATTGGGAGCTGGTGGTGGTTGACGATCACTCCAGCGACGCCACAGCGGAGATTGCGCGGCGATTCGAGGGCGTGACAGTGGTGCCCGCCCGGAAGCTGGAAAAGGGTTGGACGGGGAAGGCGAACGCAATCTGGACCGCTGTGACAAAAGCGCGCGGGCGGTGGCTTCTCTTTACCGATGCAGATACTGTTCATGAGCCCGGTGATCTGCATCGGGCCATGCACGAAGCCATGCGGCACAAGGTGGGGATGCTGAGCTATTCACCGCGACAAATCGTTCGCGGGGTGTGGCAGCGCGCGCTGATGCCACTGGTTTTCTGCGAGCTGGCTCTGGCGTATCCCCCGGCAGGAGTTTCCGATCCGAACCAGCGTGTGGCTGCGGCCAACGGCCAGTTCCTGCTGGTTGAGCGCGAGGCCTACCGTCAGCTTGGCGGGCACGAGGCGGTCGCAGGCCGCGTGCTGGAAGATGTGGAGCTGGCTTTTCTTGCCAAGCGGCGCAAGCTCGGCCTGTGGTTTCGGTACGCAGAAGATGCCGTATCCACGCGCATGTATCGCACAACTGGCGCCATGATAGAAGGTTGGACGAAAAACCTTGTGCTGCTCTTTAACAATGCGCTCTCGCTGGCGGTATGGCGGGCGTTGGATCTGGTTCTGCTCATCGGATTGCCGGTTCTTGCCATCGAGCTGTGGAATGGCCGGCTGGCTCCGCGGAGCCTGCAGTGGCTGAGCGTGGGATGGGTTCTGCTGCTCATCTGGGCGCGCAATCTCTTCCGCTTCTATGCGAGGGTCGCCAAATCCAATTTTGGCTTCGTCAATTGCGCCATTTCGCCGCTGGGACTGCCGCTGTTTGTGGCTCTGCTCTATCGCAGCTGGTTTCAGCACCGGGTCATCAAACAGGTAAGCTGGAAGGGACGAAGCTACGCGCGCTAATGTGGCTGCGTACGCTGGAAACATAGAGCCGCAGTTTTTCGCAGGATGAAAACCACGGTAAAGCGCAGGCGTCGAACCGCCTGCATCGTCCATCTTTTCATTGGGGTTCAGGAATGGTCGAGTTAACGCGCAGAGCCACATTTTCGGCATCGCACTTTTACTGGAATAACGCATGGTCTACCGAGCAGAATGAGAAGGTATTCGGCCGCTGCGCCAATCGCAACGGCCATGGCCACAACTACACGCTGGAGGTGACGGTCGCGGGCACACCGGATCCAGTGACAGGATTCGTGGTCGATCTGAAATGGCTGAAGGATGTGATGGAGCGCGAAGTTGTGGACGTGTTTGACCACCGGCATCTGAACTTTGAGGTTCCTGAGTTTGCAAAGATCGTGCCAACCACTGAAAACATCGCGATTGCGGCCTGGAAGAGACTGGAAGATGCTTTGGCCCACGCGAGCACAGCGCGGCTCACAAAGGTGCGAGTCTATGAGACTCCCGAGATCTTCGCGGAATATCGAGGCGAGGCATGAAGGCGTACTTTGGCCGCCGCTATATGCTAAGTGCGAGCCATCGCCTGCACACCGACCACCTGTCGGCTGAAGAGAATCGCCGCGCCTATGGCAAGTGCAACAATCCCCATGGGCATGGTCACAACTACGTAGTCGAGGTGTTGGTGGGTGGCCCAATCGCGTCCGAGACCGGGATGGTTGTGGACATGCCGGCGCTGGACCAGACAGTAAGGGAGCTTGTACTGGACCGCTTTGACCACGCCAATTTGAACTTGGACCAGCTTTTTGTGAATCGCGTGCCGACGACGGAGAATCTTTGTAAGGCGGTCTTTGATTTGCTCCGGGACCGGATGCCCGCAGGCCGTCTTCATGCGGTGCGAGTAGAAGAGACGGAAAACAATTTTTTTGAGTGCAGAGACTCTGCGCAGTGATCGACCCCAAAAGTGCATGAACGCTGTTCTATTTCTGTGTGCATGAAATCTTAGAAGGGAAGAAAGAGGAGCGCCCAATTCCCCTGGGCGGGAGGAACAACGATGGCACAGCCGATCGCAGTAAGCAAGACAGTTCGAAAGACCGCGGCGCTGGAAGAGAGCCTTTCCGACTTCAGCACGCAGGAAATGTATCGCGAGATCCTGAGCCGTCTCGGCGAGGATCCGAATCGCGACGGCCTCGTTGCAACGCCAAGCCGTATCGAGAAGGCGATGTCATTCCTGACGAAGGGATACGACGAGGACCCTACGAAGATTCTTCGCGGCGCGCTTTTCGACGTGGACTACGACGAGATGGTGATTGTCAAGGACATCGAGATGTTCTCGCTGTGCGAGCATCACATGCTTCCGTTCTTTGGTAAGGTGCATGTCGCCTACATCCCCAAGGGCAAGGTGATCGGCCTCAGCAAGATTCCAAGACTGGTCGAGGTCTTTGCCCGGCGTCTCCAGGTACAGGAGCGCTTGACACGCCAGATCGCCGACGCAATTCAGGAGGCCATTGCGCCGCAGGGGGTAGGTGTAGTCATCGAGGCCCGCCACCTGTGCATGATGATGCGCGGCATCGAGAAGCAGCACTCTTCCACGGTGACTTCCGCAATGGTCGGCTGCTTCCAGCAGAAGGAGACGCGCACGGAGTTCCTTTCTCTGGTGCGCCATCCCTCCAGCAGTCTGTGAGCAGGCTATTCGTCTAAAGTAGTTGAGTGAACGGACTTCTTGTGGTGGATAAGCCGGGCGGCATGACAAGTCACGATGTTGTCGCCCGGGTTCGAAAAATCGCCGGCGAGCGCTCGATCGGTCATCTCGGTACGCTGGATCCAATGGCCAGCGGAGTTCTCCCGCTTGTTCTGGGTAGATTCACGCGGCTTGCCCAATATTTTTCCTCCAGCGAGAAAAGCTATATAGGAACCATCCGCTTCGGATTTGCGACAGACACCTTCGATGCGGAAGGGCAAGCCGTTGGTCCGATCTGTGAGCCCAGCCTGGCTCTGCACGATGTAAGAGAGGCCGCCCGGAAATTTCTCGGACGCATCGACCAGTTGCCACCTGCTTTCTCTGCCAAGAAGGTGGCAGGGAAGCCAGCCTATGCCCTGGCGCGCACTGGTAAAGAGGTGACCCTGAAGCCAGTGAGCATTGAGGTATCGGAGTTTGTGATTCAATCGCTGCAAGGTGCAGAGGCGGAGTTTCAGCTCACAGTGAGTGCAGGCGGTTACGTGCGCGCGGTTGCGCACGAATTGGGCCAGGCGCTTGGTTGCGGCGCTCATCTCAGCAGGCTGCGACGCATTCGCGCCGGTGCGTTCACCCTGAGCGATGCGCACGCACTGGAAAGCCTCGCCGAAGCTGCCCAACAGCCACAGGGATTGGAGTCGGTATTTGTGCATCCGCGCAATCTGCTACCGGAACTGCCTGCTGTTTCTGGCGATGACTATACGCTCGGACGCTTACGTAATGGGGCGCAGGCGAATCTTCCGGAGTTTTCTTCTGCGCCTCTGGTGCGGGTCTTCGATGGGCAGCGCGAGTTAGTGGGAATAGCGAGGCGCGTGGCGGGGACACTCTTTCAGCCGCAGACAGTGCTGGGATGATGCGCTGAATTTATCGAGGCTATTTTTTCAGCAAAGGACGCAGCGAGCGCAGCACCGTTCTCGAAAGGATCTCCGATCCCTTCGCGGTGGGATGAATGCCATCGTTCTGCAAGGTGCCGGGTTGGCGGATCAGGTCCTGGTAGATCATCGGCATGAATGCGACACGATGCCGCAGTGCGACCCTGCGGTACATGGCATTGAACTGCCGTATGTAGTCCGCGCCGTAGTTGGGAGGCAGAGTAATGCCGGCCAGCAGGACGCGGATGTGAGCTCCCTCAAGCGCGCTGAGCAGCGCATCGAGATTCTTTTCGGTTTGGCTCAACGGCAGGCCACGCAGTCCATCGTTGCCGCCAAATTCAACAATTGCAACTGCTGGATGAAGTGCGAGCAGGGAATGCAGACCGGCAACTGCGTCCTTTGTCGTGGCTCCGCTGGTGCCCAGGTTTCTCACGTCGTATTGGTAGCCCAGCTTGTTCAGATCGTGTTGCAAGTACGCCGGGTAGGCCTGTTCCGCCTCCAGACCATAGCCGGCTGTGATGCTGTCGCCGTAGCAGGCAATGATCGGCGCAGCCGATGCAGAGGCGAAACCCCCATACACTAAAAAGAAGATTGAAACGAGAAGGCAGCGACGAACGTCCACGATAATAGTGTAACTGTGACGTGCTGCGGACCGGCAGCATTCGGGGTTCTGCAAGGAGGCCGGGTGATCGACGTAAGAGATGTTCAAAAGTGGATCCAGAATGGAACGCGGCGCGTCGATATTCTGAAAGGGTTGAGTCTCCGGATTCCAGCCGGACAGTTTGTTGCGATTATCGGCGCCAGCGGCAGCGGTAAGAGCACCCTGCTAGGCCTGTTGGCCGGGCTCGACACCCCAAGCGCAGGCGAAATCTGGCTCGATGGCGTGCCCGTCCACAGTCTCGATGAAGGCGCACTCGCAGAGGTCCGAGGTCGCAAAATCGGCTTCGTCTTTCAGTCCTATCAACTCATTCCAACTCTGACGGCTCTTGAAAATGTTCTTCTTCCGTATGAGTTGAACATGGAAGGAAACGGTCTTGAGGTCGCTCGCGAACTGCTGAGAGCGGTGGGGCTGGGCGACCGGATGCACCACTATCCCGTGCAATTGTCCGGAGGAGAACAGCAGCGCGTGGCGCTGGCGCGGGCCTTCGTTGTAAGTCCGCCGATTGTCATGGCCGACGAGCCGACGGGAAATCTGGACTCGACTACTGGCCACCTCGTGCTGGACTTGCTGCTTGAAAGAAAGCGCCACGCGAATACCACGCTTGTTCTGGTTACACATGATCCGGATCTTGCCGCACGCGCAGATCGAAGAATTGTTCTACGCGATGGCATGATCGTGGACGATACCTTGCCGGAAGAGAATGGATCGCCTTCTAGCGCAGAGGAGTTGCGGATTCATGGCTAGACATGCAATGAGTTGGCATCGCGCCGCCGTCATTGCATGGCGCGATCTGCGCTCCGGGCCGGGTAAGTTTGCGTTCGTTGTGCTCTCAATCGCCGTTGGCGTGGCCGCGCTGGTGGGAGTGCGTGGCTTCAGCAGGAGCTTTACTCAGACTCTGATGACAGAGGCCCGCTCGTTGATGGCGGGCGATCTGATGGCGCGCATCTATCGCTCGCCAACACCGGAGGAGAAGAAGCAGGTCGATGCTCTGATGCGCGGCATTCCAGGCTCCAGCACGACCTGGGTTGTGGAAACAGTCTCGATGGCCTCTGTCGCTCCGCAGCCGGTGCCATTGCTTGTCTCTCTCAAAGCTGTTGATGCTCAGCACTACCCATTCTACGGGCGCGTGAACCTCTCGCCTGAGATACCGCTCTCCACTGCGCTTGCCGGCAATTCCGCAGTCGTTGCAGACGAGTTTCTGATTCGCATGAACGCGCACGTTGGCGATGTGGTGCGGATCGGCGGAATCAACTTCACCATCAGGGCGGTACTGCAACAGGAACCAGACAGAATGAGCGCCGGCGCAGGACTGGGGCCGCGCGTCATGATCTCGCAGGGGTCGCTGGCAGCGACTGGCCTGCTGGCGCCGGGCAGCCGCGCGAGCCATCGCCTGCTTCTCAAACTGCCGCAGGGTGTAGACATTCGCCACGTGCGGACCGAGGTCGAATCAGCGCTTCCCGATGCGCAGGTCACAGACTTCAAGGAAGGAAATCCCGCGCTCAATGAGGGACTGGAGCGGGCTGTGGCCATCCTAAGTCTGATCTGCCTCGTTGCCATGGTACTCGGCGCCATCGGTGTGGCCATGGCGATGTATGCGCACCTTGAGCAGCGTATGGACATCCTCGCCATCTTCAAGACTGTCGGCGCCAAGTCGAGCGATCTGCTGCGAATCTATCTTCTGCAGACGCTCGGGCTCGGCGTGGCCGGAAGCATGTTGGGCATGGCCGCAGGCCTGGGCGTCATGGGCATTCTGCCCCTTGTCTTCGGAAAGCTTCTTCCGGTTCACACCGTTCTGGAGTTTCCGGCGCGGTCGATGCTGGAAGGGTTGGCAACCGGAGTGCTCACTACACTGCTGTTCTGTCTGCCGCCGCTGCTCGCAGTTCGCACTGTGCGGCCGGTACGGGTACTGCGGAGGCTGGTCGATGCGGCGCCAATTGGCTGGAGAGAGTGGCTGCTCCACTTGTGGGCACGCCGGCTTGAGATCGCGCTCTCTTTTGGAATCCTTGTTGCTCTTGGAGCGATAGCGTGGGCCTTGTCCGACTCGGCCACAACCGGCATCTGGTTTGGCGTGATTGTCGGCGCTGCTCTGCTTGTCCTGCTGGCGCTGGCAGCGCTCGTTCTTCGCGTGCTGCGTGGTGTGTTTGCCAGGGTGCGTTTGCAACTCCCGTCGTCGGTACGCCAGGGTCTTTCGAATCTCTATCGCCCCGGAAATCAATCCGCCGCCGTGATGGCCTCTCTGGGCACAGGCATCATGCTCATTCTCGCTGTCTTTTTGATGCAACGGTCTCTCCTGCGAGATTTGCAGCAGACAGCGTCTCCCAAGCTCCCCAACGTATTTTTCATCGACATCGCATCGGATGAAGTGCAGGGTGTCCGGGATCTCCTGAGTCAGGCAAGCGGCGACTCGCAATCGCTTACGCTGATGCCCGTGGTGCAAGGGCGGTTTACCTCATTGAACGGGAAGACGCTGGACGAACTGAGTGGACAGCACTTTCCTCGCCGCATGCTCGAGAACGCCGAACTGAGCTGGGCTGATACTGCGCCGGAAGGCGACAAGATTACGCAAGGCGCATGGTGGAAGGATAGCAACGTAAATCAAATCGCGGTGAGCGACGGCGTCGCAAGCAGACTGCAACTGGGCATCGGTTCCAGTGTGGCGCTCGAAGCCGGCGGCGGAAGCCTGCAATTGAAGGTTGCTGCAATCTTCCGTCCCGATGGAGAGCACCTCGGGTCCCGCATTTCGTTTCTTCTGCCGTCAGGCTTGCTGAAAGACGCGATTGCGACCTGGTACGGAGGCATGCGCATGCCAGCCGCCGGGATCCCCGCAATGGAGCGTACGCTCTTTGCGAAGTATCCGACGGTCACAGTCGTGAATATAGCGGATGTTCTCGACCGGATTGAGAGCGTCGTTCATCAGATCACTTTTGTCGTGCGCTTTCTTGCAGCGTTTTCCATTCTCGCCGGACTGATGATTCTAGCCTCGAGCGTGGCCAGCTCGCGGTTCCGCCGCATGCGTGAAACTGTGGTTCTGAAGACACTTGGTGCGACTCGAATGCGCATCATTCGCACGTACAGTCTTGAGTTCAGCGTGCTGGGCCTGCTGGCGGGCGCGGTCGGCGTGGTGTTTGCGAATGTGCTGACGCGCATCCTTCTACACAGGCTCGATGTGGCCTTCTCGTTCGATCCAGTTGCCGCGCTCGTCACGCTCTTCGGTACGGCCGTGCTTGCCGTTGCGACGGGCTGGTTAGCCAGTTATCGCGTGCTCGGGCTACGCCCGCTTGAAGTGCTGCGCGAGGAGTAGGTTGCGCACGTACCACGCGCGTCTGGCGAGAGTGTCAGGCCTGATCAATCCGTTGCCGAAGCTAGAACTCTTCGCTCATCTCTGCAGCGGGAAGCACGTCGTCCTGGCTCGCCATCCACACATAGAGTGCGGGCATGAGGAAGATGCCGATGACGAGGTTTGCCAGCAAACCGCCGACGATCACAATGGCAAAAGGCCGCTGAGAGTCAGATCCGATCGCGTGCGAGGTTGCAGCAGGCAAAAGTCCAAGTGTGGCCACTAGCATTGTCATCATAATCGGACGCAGGCGCAGGACCGCTCCCTCTACTGCCGCCGCAATAATATGCTCCTGGTCGGACTCCTCCATTCCCTTGCGACGGGCTCGAAGCTGATTGATGTACTCCAGCATGATGACGCCCGTCTGCACCGAGACGCCGAAGAGAGCAAGGAAGCCGACCGCGGATGAAACTGAGAAGTTGGTATGAGTGACAAAGAGGGCAAGCGGGCCGCCGATTGATGCCAGGATGACGGAGATGAGGACGAGTATGGCCCACTTGAATGAGCGAAACATGGTGTAAAGGATGAGGAAGATTGCGAGGATGGTGATGGGAATGACGAGTGCCAGTCGCTTATCCGCGCGCTTCTGGCTCTCATATTCGCCGGCCCACTCAAGGTGATATCCAGAGGGTAAAGCAACATTGCTTTTAACCTTCTGAATCGCCTCCTGAACGGTAGAGCCAAGGTCGCGCCCGCGGACGGAGTACTTGATGGCGATGTAGCGCTGGCCACCTTCACGATAAATTTCCTCTGCGCCATCATCGGTGGAGACCCGCGTCAGTTGAGCGAGAGCAACTCTCTCGCCGCTCGGGGCGAGCAGGCGCACTGCTGCGATGGCCTCAGGCGTATCGCGGTATTGCTTCTGGTAGCGGAGCGTCACGTCGTAGCGGGCTTCGCCAAGCTGAACCTGGGTGAGAGCATTCGAGCCGACCGCAGTTTGAAGAGCATCTTGCACATCGGCCACGTTGATTCCCCAGCGCGCCGCTGCAGCGCGATCGACGGTGTAATTGAGATTTGGCTGACCGATGATGCGAAAGATTCCGAGATCTTCAACACCGCGCACACTCGCCATCTGGCTTTGAATCTCTTCGGCTTTGGATTCGAGTGTCCGCAGATCATCGCCAAAGAGCTTGACGGCCAGTTCTCCCTTCACGCCGGAGACGGCTTCTTCCATGTTGTCCGAGATGGGCTGAGAAAAGTTCCAGATGACTCCAGGGAACTTTTCGAGTTCTTTGTCCATCGCGGCAATCAGGGCCTCCTTGTCTCCATGAAAAACAGGCCGCCATTGCTTCTTGGGCTTTAGGTCCACGAAGTATTCGGTATTGAAAAAGCCAGTCGTATCGGTGCCATCGTCTGGCCGGCCAGTTTGACTTACAACCTGCGTGACTTCAGGAAACGACGCCAGCACCTGGCGTGCCTTGTTCGTGAAGTCGATGCTCGCGCTTGGCCCTTCACTCGGCGGCAACGTGCCGCGTACCCAGATGGAACCTTCATCGAGGTGTGGCAAGAACTCCGATCCAATGGCGCCGCTAACGGTGAGAAACACAGCACCTAGGAATAAAACGCAGGCGATGCCAACTGTAAGCTGGCGGTGCAGAATCGCTGCATGCACCGCGGTGCGATACCTGCGCACGAGCCAGTGCATGACAGGATTGTCCCACTCTTTTGCGCCATTGCGAAACAGGATGCTGGCGAAGACGGGTGCAATGATCATTGAGAACGTCAATGCACCGAGCAATGCGAATGCGACAGTCCATGCCATTGGCTTGAAGAGGCGCCCCTCGACGGCCTGCAACGTAAAGATGGGCAGGTAAGCGGTGATGATGATGCCGATTGCGTAGAAGACCGGCCGCTGCACCTCATGGGCTGCTTCGCGGATCTTCCGCGCGGGCGTGCGCGTATCGTCATGCTGCGAGAGATGCCGGACGATGTTTTCAATCATGACTACAGAGCCGTCGACGACCATGCCGAAGTCGAGAGCGCCGAGCGAAAGCAGATTGGCCGGAATATGGCTTAGGTCAAGACAGATGGAAGCAAAGAGTAGCGCGAATGGAATAGTCAGCGCGACAATAATCGCACCGCGAACGTTGCCAAGAAATGCGAAGAGAATGATGGAGACAAGAATCATCCCAGCGGTGAGGTTATGTTCCACTGTGTCCACCGTGAAGCTGACAAGATCTGACCTGTCGAGGAAGGGAACGACCTTTACGCCCTTCGGGAGGATCGTCGCATTCAGCTTCTTCACTTCCTCGTGAATGCCTTGCAAAACAGGATCTGAGTCATCGCCCTTCTGGAGCAGGACGATCCCTTCGACTGTATCCGGATTGTCGACAATCGTTCCGTCGGAAAGATGCGTAGCGCGCCCAATCTGACCAAGCCGAATCTTCGGCCCCTGATCGACGGAGGCAATATCTTTCACTCGAATTGCTGTGCCATTCGCAGTCTTGATGACGGTGTTTTCGATATCCTGCACGCTCCTGTAAAGGCCCAGCGATTGAACATTCACCTGCTGCGCGCCTTCTTCGATGAAGCTGCCACCGCCATTCGTATTGTTGTTTGCGATCTGCTGCTCAACCTGGCTCAGAGACAGCCCATACGATACGAGCTTATCCGGATCGAGCTTGATCTGGTATTCCTTGGTCGGCCCGCCAAAGCTGGAGACATCCACTACGCCATTCACGCTTTTGAAGGACTTCTCAAGCGTCCAGTCTTCGATGGACTTCTTTTCCATCACGTCATACGCAGGATTTGTGCTCTCGACGGAGTACCAGAAGATCTGACCGACAGGGCTCCAGTCCGTTCCCATCTGCGGGGTAAGGCCCGCAGGCAAATTAACCTGCCCGAGCCTCTCCAGCACATGCTCGCGATTGACGTCGCTGGTTGAGTTGTCGTCAAAGATCAGCATCAGGCTGGAGAGGCCGGCGAGTGTTGTGGAACGCAGATTGGTCAGGTGCGGAATCCCCGCCATCTGGATTTCGACAGGAACGGTCACCTGCCGCTCGACCTCTTCTGCGCTGCGGCCGGGCCACTGCGTGATGATCTGCACATAGTTGTTGGCCACGTCAGGATAGGCCTCAATCGGCAAGTTGCGGAAGGAGACGATACCCCACGCAGTCAGAACGACCACTCCGCCGACCACGAGCCAGCGATTTCTCAGCGCAAAATCGACAAGTGCGCGGATCATTTATTGGTTCCCCGCAGTCTCAAGCAGCAGTGCGTTGGCAGCAACCTGTTGCTCCGGAGCGATGCCCGCTAGAATCTCTTGCCGGTTGCCACTTAACTTGGCACCTGCGCGCACTTCGACGCGCTTGTACTGATCGCCTCCCATCGGCACAAAAACCCAATCGCGATCATGCAAATGAAGAACTGCTTCAGATGGGACTGCGGCATGCACTTCCTTCGTGCGGCTGGTAAAGGTCGCCGTCGCAAACATGCCGAGCTTGATGAAACCTGGATTGCTCAGTTCCACTCGCACTTTGGCAGTGCGAATCGAAGGATCAAGAATTGGGCCGACATCGCTAATTCGCCCTCTCACGGGTTTGTCAGGAAACGCATTCAATCGGATCGTGGCTTCCTGGCCGACAGCGATCTTCGGAATGTCATTTTCATAGACATCACACATCACCCACACCTGCGACAGGTCAGCAATCGTGAACGCCGTCGCGCTTCCGGAAAGTCCCACTCCTGCAGCGGCCGCATTCGTTACGTTTTGCGCAACAATCACGCCCGAGATTGGTGCATAGACATTCACAATGCTGCTGGGATGGGCCTTATCGACACCGAGTGTATGGAGCTGATCTTCGGCTGCGGTCAAATCGGCGCGCGCGTCTTTCTCGGTGTCTTCTGCCTGCTCCAGCATAGCCTGGGAGATTGCGCCATGCTGAAAGAGGTCCTGCGAACGAAGATAGGCCTTGTTGGTCATCTGCTCATCGTTCAGGGCCTTCAGGTATGCATCGAATGCGGTCGTAATGTCGGGGCTCTGCACTTTGAGAAGAAGCTGTCCCTTCTTCACGTTGTCATCCAAGCGCGCTTTGATATCGACAACACGCCCATTCGCAAGCGAGATGACCGGGACCTCGCGCGAGATATCCGGGGTGATCGTTCCGGTTGCGCTGAGCTCATTCGACGCTTCGACCTGGCCTGCCGTCGCAAGCTGAAATTTCCCCCGGTCCGAGTCAGGCACCGTAATCACATTCATGTCCTGAACGGTAATGACCTTGGCCGGCGGCGGAGCGCCATCTCCTTCCGGCTTGCTATGGCATGCAGCCATGCCACAGATGACGGATGCAGCCAGAAGGCTTACGAGGACGGAGGTAGGTACGCGAGAGAGGGGTCGATTCATTGGATGGCCTCCGTACCGACGGCAAGATTGAGTTGCCCGGCTGCGGTGAGGTAAGAGCCGATGAGTTGCAGGTACGCAAGCTGCACAGTGCGATAGTCGCTTTGCGCATTCAGAAAATCCATGAGAGATGCGCCACCGTGCTGGTAGGCATAGGTAACCGTATCGCGCACGCGTGTCGCCTGATCGCGATACTTCGCTTTGTAGGGCCTGAGCAACTCGACGCTGCTTTGCACCTGGGTATACGCAGAGTCCACATCGCTGAAGACCTGTGCCCGCGTTGCTTCTTCCAACTGCTGGCTGCGGTTGATGTCAAGCAGAGTCCGCTGCTTCTCGCCTTGATTCCGGTCAAAGATGCGCAGCGGGATGTTCACGCTGCCTCCGACTGTCTGCAGGCCGTGGGGATTGTTATTCGAAGAATTCCATGTATACCAGCCACTCCACGTCGGGTCCGTGGAGCCATTGGCAATTGCGAGCTTGTGATTGGTCTCGGCCTGTTGCGCGGTCTGGAGCGCGGCCTGAAGGTCAGGTCGGTTAGCCAGCGCGATCTGCCGGTAAGCATCGAGGGGCTGCAGACTATCAGAGAAATCGAATGGGCCATTCACGTCGAACTGCTCGACGGGCGTGCGGTCATTCAGCAATTGCAGAAGCTGAATCTTCGCAGTTCGAAGGCTCACGGTGGCAGACTGGATCTCGACCTCATACTGCACGCGCAACAGCTCGATGCGGTCGAGATCTATCTGCGCAATATCTCCCGCCTGATAGCGCGCACGCGCGATCTCGATAATCCGGTCGTAGTAGGCGAGATCTGCTCGCGCCAGCTCCAGAACTGCCTTGGATTCAAGCGTGGCAACGAATGCCTGGCGCAATGTGAACTCAAGGTTCCGCTTTACGTCGTCGCTCTGGGCAGACGTGATGCGCGTCCCTTCCTGCGCGCTCTGCTGGCGCAACTCGCGCTTGTGGGCGCGCTCATGAAGGTAGCTGATCGTCGGCACAACAAAGGTACCCGTCATCGGCTGCCAGACTCCCTGGTCCGGTGCAATCTGCGTTCCATCCGCAGCCAGCGTGAATTGCGGGTTTGGACGAAGAAAAGCCGTGATTTCCTCCGCGCGCATTTCGTCCACTGCGAGCAAATTGGCTTTCAAGACAGGATTTGCCGCTTCAAACCGCGTCTTGGTCTGTTCCCAGGAGAAATTCTCCTGAGCCGTGCAGGTTCGTGCCATCACCAGCACCAGCAGGCAAGAAGGTAGAGCATGCAGGATGCAGCATCCACGATTCATAGCATTTCCTCATGCCGCGCGCACGCGACACGGATAGCAAGACACTTGTACTTGGAAACTTCAGGAAAAATGGCGTGGCTATGCCGAAGGCGGGGGACGATTGAGAATCGCGGCGAACCATGGCCGTTCCGCGCGCGGAGCCGAGGGCTGTATCACGATGAAGTGGAAATGAGAGAATTCAACGCTCGCCGCGAATTCCGCTGGAGGCGGTGCTGCAGATGGAAGCGTATGGCTCGATCGTGCATCCAGATGATTGCGGCGCAGCGCGGTATCTGTCTCCGTGGCATACTGAATCGACCATAGGTCGTCACTCACAGAGATGACGGGAAACAAAATGACGAGCAGCATCGCAAGCGCGATCAGCGAATTGCGCCGCTGCGCTCCTGTCCGGCTCTCTGTGCGACGTTGCAACTCAATCAGAAGTATCGCGACCAGTGCCCAAGCGAAATTGAGGAAGACTTCCACGTCCATCCGCATTTTACATCAGGGCCGTTGCATTGAAGTTGACAAGGATGATGTGAACGTATTGAATCGCCTGAGTCTGGACCATGCCGGTAGAGCTGGGCTCCCTGTTTGACCGGTTTCTTCCAACACTCTATGATGAGTGAGATGGCTTCTGGAACGCCCTCTTCCATCAGGGGTACGCGCCGGGAAGCGATCGCGGCTATTCTTTCTGTGCTTTGCCCCCTCGTTCAACGGCAGGACAGCTGACTCTGGATCAGCATATCGGGGTTCGAATCCCTGGGGGGCAGCCAATCCAGCAGACATTCCCTCATACCTCCTCCCGGACTCTTCATTCCTTTGAGCCTCAGTCGGCTGCGAAGTGTAGCGCGAGTGCCTTTGACTGCCCAGTGCAGTGAGACTAGGCGCCCTTGCCTGCCATCCTTCTATTTAATTCGTCAGAAATTTGAGTTGTTTGTTGGCGTCGTGATTTCCCCGAAGGCATCCGGATGGCATCGGCTACACTTGGCGCGGCGAGCAGTTCGATTCCTCGAGTGCGTCCGCAGGCTCAAACCGATCCGGAGATCGAGGACAAGCGAGTGGGAGTGCAACGCAACTCCTGTCAAAATGGCATGCGGAGGAGAAAAGAATGGGTTGGCGCAGGTGGGCTGGTGGAGTGCTTGGCATTTGTCTGGTGGCGAATTCGGTATGGTCACAGGGCGCTGCGACTGCGCCGGATCGATTCACAGGCAAGCCGCGCGTCGTTATTCTCAGCGACATCGGCAACGAGCCCGACGACCAGATGTCGTTCGTGCGTCTGCTGCTCTATTCGAATGAGTTCGATCTCGAAGCCATGGTTGCGGCCACGTCCACATGGCAGAAGACGGTTACGCATCCGGAGACGATGCACCGCCTGATTGACGCCTACGGCGAAGTCCGATCCAACCTGCTGTTGCATGCGCAGGGCTGGCCGACAGCGGAGCAATTGCAGGAGCGGGTGTACTCTGGTCAGCCGCAGTATGGTATGGCGGCGACAGGAGCAGGGAAGGCCTCAGCCGGCGCAGCGGCGCTTGCAGCCGCGATCGAGCGCGACGATCCCCGGCCTCTGTGGATCTGCATCTGGGGCGGAGCCAATACGCTTGCGCAGGCGCTGATGGACATCCGGGCCAGGCATTCGGCAGAAGAAGCGCAGAAACTAGTCGAGCGGCTGCGCGTCTACTCCATTTCGGACCAGGACGACGCCGGACCCTGGATTCGCCGTGAGTTCCCCTCGCTCCTCTATATCGTGATGCCGAGCATGCCCAGCGGGCAGCAGTACTACTACGCCACGTGGACCGGCATCAGCGGCGACGCGTATTACCGCAATGGCGCGGGCGCGGATCCGAGCCTTGTCACGAACGAATGGCTGGATCAAAACATCCGTTCCAAGGGGCCTCTCGGCAAGGACTATCCCAAGTTCATGTTCATCATGGAGGGCGACACGCCGTCTTTCCTCGGGCTGATTGACAACGGCCTCAATGCCTACCGCAGGCCGGACTGGGGCGGCTGGGGCGGGCGCTACGTGTACATGCAGCCCTACGGTGAGACGCATGCAATCTGGACGCAGGGCGGCGATCTTTTCACCCGGGCCACCTCGCAGGACGCGGTAAAAGGCATCGACGGTAGAGAGTATGTCTCGGATCAGGCCACCATCTGGCGCTGGCGCCGGGCGTATCAGAATGACTTTGCCGCGCGCATGGACTGGACGATCCATGACTTTGCGCATGCGAATCACAGCCCGCAAGTGGTGGTGAATGGTGTGGCAGGGACTGCGCCGGCGGAGATGGATGTGGCAGTGGGCCAGACGGTGACGCTGGATGCAACGGGCAGCAAGGATCCGGACGGGCAGACCCTGTCCTATCGCTGGTGGGTGTATCCCGAGGCGGGATTGACAGGCACGCACGCTTCGGAGGTTGCCATCGACAAAGCGGGCGCGCAGGTGGCCACCGTCACAGTGAAAGGCCTCTGCGCCCCTGTTTGGCTGCCGAATCTGATGCCGTGCCGCACCGACGGAGTCGTGCACATCATCCTTGAGGTAACAGACACCGGCACACCGCAGTTGACCTCGTACCGGCGCGTCATTCTGCACGTGCATGCCGTGGCGTCACAGGCCGCAAGGCCGCAAGAGTGAAGTCGTGTGAGTTCCGTCCGCGGCCTGAGCTCACACCTCGTCTTTGCCGGGGCGGAGCATCAGGTCTCGGATCGCCTCGCGAGGATCCTTGCCTTCATCCAGAATCAGTTCCATCTGGCCTGTGATGGGCATTTCAATGCCGAGCCTGTTCGCCAGATCGAGCGCGGCGCGCGTGGTGCGCACGCCTTCTGCAACCTTGCCGCCGAGATCAGCTAGAATCTGCGGCAACTTCTGTCCCCGTCCAAGCGCCTGGCCCACGGTTCGGTTGCGCGAAAGCGAACCGGTGCAGGTCAGCACCAGATCACCAATTCCGGACAAGCCCGCAAGTGTATCCCGGCGCCCTCCGCAGGCTACCGCCAAGCGCGTAATCTCCGCCATGCCGCGTGTAATCAGCGCAGCGGAGGAGTTATACCCAAGGCCCACTCCAGAGGCGATGCCGGCAGCGATGGCAATCACGTTCTTGAGCGCGCCGCCGAGTTCTACGCCGATCACATCGGTCGATGTGTAAAGTCGCAGAGCCTCCGACGAAAACTCTGTCTGAATGCGAGCCGCAACCTGTGCATCTTGAAAAGCGATCGTGCAGGCAGTCGGCTGTCCTTCCGCTACCTCCAGCGCGAAGGTTGGCCCGCTTAACGCACCTACGGGAATCCGAAGTGCGGCAGGCTCGAGCACCGATTCGATCACCTGCGTCATCCGCAGGAGCGTCTTGTCCTCCAGCCCTTTGGTTGCGCTTACGATGATCTGCCCCGAGCGCATGTGCGGCGTCAGGCGCTCCAACGTTGCGCGCAGAAACTGCGACGGCACCACAGAGACGAGGATATCCGCGTCTGCCACAGACTCGGGGGCTGATGAAACCTTGAGTTCCTGCGGAATGGCAAAGCCCGGCAGGAAGCGCTTGTTTTCCGCACAGGAGGCAATCTCCCGAGCCTCTTCCTCATTGTGCGACCAGAGCGTGACCGCGTGCCCGCCGCGCTGGTGCAGCGAAAGTGCGATTGCGGTGCCCCACGCTCCGGAGCCGAGAACGGTGATGCGGCTCATGCTGGATTCTCCGTTCGAGTTTTGGCGCCAAAGCGGCTCTCAGTTCCCGCAAGCAGGCGGCGAATGTTCTGGTGATGTTTCAGGATAATCAGCAGCGCAACCGTTGCTTCCACCGCTACAAAGAAGCGCGGCTTGTCAGCCTTCACCAGAATCCACGCAAACACGGGAAAGCTCGCCGATCCAAGAATCGATGCAAGCGAGACATAGCGGGTGAAATAGAGGACCAGAAAGAAGACACTGATTGCCGCCAGAGCGGCCCATGGCGCAGCGACGAGAAAAACGCCAAATCCAGTGGCCACGCCCTTGCCTCCGCGAAAGCGAAGCCACAAAGGAAACATATGCCCCAGCACGGCGCACAGCGCCGCAAGTGCCTCTACATTGCGCATGGGGCTGGCGGGCATTAGCAGCGGAGCGGCAATCGCGCCCAGCCACACCGCGGCGCATCCTTTCAGCATATCCAGCAGGAAAGTCGCCGCGCCCAGACCCTTGCTGCCTGAGCGAAGGACGTTTGTTGCTCCAATGTTGCCGCTGCCCACCTGGCGAATATCCTGTTTGCGCACGAACCGGACCAGAAGATACCCGGAAGGGATGGAGCCGAGTAGATAAGAAGCGGTGATAATCAGAAGACTTGCACCGGACATGACGAGTGAGAGTGTAGCAGGTGTGACCGCGGGAACCAACCTGAACGACCCTGCGGTTGCTTCCAGCCCGCATGGGTGGAATCAGCCGGCTCATGTCGCCTCGCCGGGTGTATACTTCGGCTCTCCCCCGGATAAGCAATGAGCTTGGAAATTTCCTTGCATTGCGATTGAGGTTCATTCTTATGCCCACGTATCTTGTGCAGGCATCCTATCGTCCTGAAGCTCTAAGAGCATTGATCAGAAAACCGGAGGACCGCTCGGAAGTCGTGCGGAAGGCCATCGAGAAACTCGGCGGAAAGCTGATCGGCCTGTGGCTTTCGTTTGGCGATCAGGACATCGTCTCCATCATGGAGTTTCCTAACAACGTGAGCGCCGCTGCCCTCGCGCTCGCCATCGGCGCGGGCGGCGCGCTCAAAGACAGCAAGACGACTCCCTTGCTCAGCGTGGAAGAAGGACTGGCGGCGATGCGCAAGGCTGCCACTTCGGGATACAGCCCAATGCTGCAAAGGCGCTAGCGCACCCCTCTGCCAAATGCCCTATTCCACCATGACGTCGCCCGGCAGGATGGGGCGCGTTCGGTAGAGCTTGCCCGCGTAAGCGAGCCATCCCATCGCGGCCAGCACGGCGACATACGCCAGCAGCTTCACAAGGTCCTCTGGGCGTCCGCGTGGCAGCGTCTTCCAAAGGATCAAGAGCACCGTCTGCGCCGCGGTGACAGCCCACACCGTGCCATAGAAATATCTGCGCTCGACGCCTTCCCCTTTGGTTCTAGGGCCCACCCTCGGCAGCTTGCCGAAGAGCCCGAGTGAAAGAATCACGAGGCAAAGCGGCAGATACCCATAGTGATAAATCTGCTTCAGCCGCCAGAGGCCTGTCACCACCGCAGCCAGAAGGCCGGTCAGATTGAGCAGCGCAAAGCTCAGCGCCGCATTCCATGCAAAGGTGTAGCAGACGCGCCGGTACAGGGGATTGGGCATGTCCTCATCGAAGCGAAGGATGTAGGGTCGGTGTTCCACACCGGGAAGCTGCGCCTTCCAGCCTGCAACTCCAGTTCCCACTAACACGGTCACAAGCCAGAGCGTATTCTCTCTGCTGAACCCATTCGCAAAAAGAGAAAACGTGAGCGGTCCTGGAGCCAGAAAGAAAACCCATATCCAGATAGGCCAGTGCGCCAGCCTGTAATACGGCTTGTTGCGCTCGCGGATGGGACGCGCCTCGGCGTATTCCACTTTACCGCTGTATGCCATGGCGCGAGTTTCGCAGAGGGCAAAGGTTCGCGTCAATCAGTACATGCGGGCACGCCGCGCGGAGCCGCCTCGCGCCCGATTTACACTGGAGAGATATGGCGGAAGAAAAAGAACTGCGGTACGATCCAGCGGTAATTGAGACAAAATGGCAGCAGCGGTGGGCGGAGGACCCCAGCCTGTATGCGGCGGAGCCGGCCGGCTGCGGCAAGCCGAAGTACTATGTGCTCGAGATGCTGCCCTATCCAAGCGGCCAGCTCCACATGGGCCACGTGCGGAACTACTCCATCGGCGACGCTCTGGCGCGCCACATGTGGATGCGCGGGTACAACGTGCTCCATCCGATGGGATGGGACGCCTTTGGACTGCCTGCTGAAAATGCTGCCCTCAAGAATCACACGCCGCCTCGCCAGTGGACGCTGGCCAACATCGACGCCATGAAGCGCCAGATGCAGCGGCTCGGCCTCGGCTATGACTGGGCGACGGAAGTCACGACGTGCCTGCCAGAGTACTACCGCTGGAATCAGTGGTTCTTTTTGAGGATGGTGGAGAAGGGGCTTGCCTATCGCAAAAAGAGCAAGGTGAACTGGTGCCCCGATTGCGCCACCGTGCTGGCCAATGAGCAGGTCGTCAATGGTTGCTGCTGGCGGCATGAAGAGACCATCGTCGAGCAGCGCGACCTCGTGCAGTGGTTCCTCAGGATTACCGCCTATGCCGACGAACTCCTCGACGGCCTCGACACACTCGAAGGCTGGCCCGAAAAGGTGCGCACCATGCAGCGCAACTGGATCGGACGCAGCGAAGGCACGGAGGTCGATTTCACCGTCGAGGGAAGCGCGGAGAAGATTCGCGTCTTCACCACGCGCGTGGACACCATCTTCGGAGCAACCAGCGTGCAGCTTGCGCCCGAGCATCCCATCGTGAAGGATTTCGCCGCGACAAATGCTGAGCTCCGCGCTGGTGTCGATAAGCTCATCGACGAGCAGAAGCGCGCTCGGGAAGCCGGCGACTTGGGCGCGATTGAAAAGCACGGCGTCGCCACAGGACGATTCGCGCTCAATCCTTACAACGGCGCACGAGTGCCCATCTGGGTCGCAAACTACATTTTGATGGACTATGGTACGGGCGCCATCATGAGCGTCCCCGGCCACGACGAGCGCGACTTTGAATTCGCGACGAAGTATGGCATTGAAGTTCAACGCGTCATCGCGCCCGGAGCAGGGAACTCGGATGAGCCATCCCTGCCGTTCACATCAGAGGACGGCGTGCTGGTCAATTCCGGAATCTATGACGGCATGAGTTGTGAGGCGGCGCAGAAGCAGTTGCAGGATTTGGCTGCCTCAAAGGGTTTCGGACAGGCTACGGTGACCTATCGCCTCAAGGATTGGGGCGTAAGCCGCCAGCGCTACTGGGGCACTCCGATTCCGATGATCCATTGTGATCGCGACGGGCTGGTTCCGGTTCCGGACGACCAGTTGCCCGTGCTTCTGCCGGAGCAGGTGGAGATTACGCAGCAGGGCGGCTCTCCGCTCGGGCGCGTGGCGGACTTCGTTCATGTGAAATGTCCGAGGTGCGGAGGCGATGCGCGTCGCGAGACCGACACGATGGACACCTTCGTCGATTCGAGTTGGTATTTCTATCGCTACACCGACGCCAAGAACTCAAAGGCTCCATTTGACCCCGCCGCGGCGCAATACTGGTTTCCAATTGACCAGTACATTGGCGGCGTCGAGCATGCAATCCTCCATCTCATCTATTCGCGCTTCTGGACGAAGGTCATGCGCGATCTTGGATTGGTGCGCAATGACGAGCCTGCGCAGCGTCTCTTCACGCAGGGCATGGTCATCAAAGATGGCGCCAAGATGTCGAAGTCGAAGGGGAACGTCGTCTCGCCCGACGACATGGTCGCCCGTTACGGCGCGGATGCAACGCGCATGTACGCTCTGTTTGCCGCCCCACCCGACCGCGATCTGGACTGGCAGGAAGATGGCGTCGCGGGCGTGAGCCGTTTCCTCGGCCGCGTCTGGAGGCTTGCGTCGCGCTATGCTCCGCTGGCAAAGAGCAGGCGCGGCGAGAGCGCTCCCGTCCCGCAAGGTGTTGCTCTCAAGCTTCTGCGCAAGATGCATCAGACGACGGCAAAGATTACTCAGGACTTTGAAGGACGCTGGCACTTCAACACCTGCGTGGCCGCCATCATGGAACTGGTGAACGACATGCAGGCAGCCGATGCGCAACTGGCCGCCGGCGAAGTGCCCGCGCCTGTCCTATACGATCTTCTGCGAACGCTGGTGCTTCTGCTTGCGCCCTTTGCCCCCTATCTTGCCGCGGAGCTGTGGCAGGCGATCGGCGAAGACGGTGCGGTGCTTCGCGCGCCGTGGCCGGTGAGCGATCCGGATCTTGCCAAGGAAGATAAACTGGAGATTCCAGTGCAGGTGAATGGAAAGCTTGTCACCGTCGTGCGCGTCGCGTCCAATGCGGACCGTGCAGCAATGGAGGCCGCCGCGCAGAAAGACGAAAAGGTGCAGGCGCGGATCGCAGGCAAAACTGTTGCCAAGATCATCGCCGTGCAGGGCAAGCTCGTCAACCTGGTGGTGAAATAGAATGCCGCCGGTGCGCGGAACTCAAACTCTGGTCGATCAGATGGGCTGGGTGATGCAGCGTCCCGGCCTGATTCTCCTGGAAGTGGCCTGGCGCTGGTGCTTCGGCGTCCCCTTCCTGCTGGTCTTCGCACGACAGGCACGCGGCATTCTTCGCGCGGTGCCCCTTGCCGATACCGGCTTCAATAACGTCGACACGCTGAATCCGTGGGTCGGTGCGGTGCAGATGGTGGGAGTGTGGGAGCACTACAGAGCTCCCGTTGCTGCGGTCCTTGCGTGGCTCGTGCCGGTCGCGGCCTGTGCGTGGATTGTCCTGTCGGGTGTTGGCCGCTCGCTGGTGCTGGGCCGCATGGAATCTCGCATGCCGCTTCGCCCCTTTTCGCTCATCGCGCTCCAGGCAGTCTGGCTCGCGCTGCTCGGCGCTACATGGTGGGGCTGGTTCCGCGCCATCCAGTGGGTCGCTGCAACCCACATCACGCCGGACGGAAACGCCGATCTGATTGGCTACTCCATCTGGGCCATCTTTCTCTCGCTCGGATTCTTCACCCTCTGGGCTCTGGTCAACTGGCCAGTCACCGTCGCGCCGTTGCTCATGTTGCTCGAGAATCGCAGCCCATGGAGCGCATTGGCGCAAAGCTTTTCACTCGGAAAGGCCTTCACTGGCAAACTGATGGAGATTAACCTCGTCATGGGCATCGTGAACTTGATGCTCATCGTGCTGGCGATGGTGATCTCGGCTGCGCCCTTACCGTTCAGCGATCAGCTTGGCACCGATACGCTGCACTTCATCATGATCGGTGCGACCATCTTCTATCTCGTCGGGAACGATTTCTTTCAGATTGTCCGGCTCAAAGCCTTCATCGAATTCTGGCGCACCTTTCGAGACGCGGCTCCGCAATAAGCACGCCTCTACTGCGCCGCTCCTGACTCCTTCACAAATTCCGGGCTGAGTGTTCCTTTGGATTGGGCAACCGGCAGAAGTGTCGGATAAAACTGAACAAACGTCGTGTCGACTGCGCCATGTGCTCTGTGACAGCTATAGCAGGAAGCGCTCGGAGGAAACAGGGTGCCATTGGATGTCGGGGAAGCAAAGTCAAAAAAAGCCCATTGGCCAGGAAAGCGCGACGTGTCTTTCACGTGCACCTCCAGGCCCATCAGATTCGTGCCTTGAAAATGCCCGTGCTGGCTGATGGAGCCCTTGTTGCGCGCTTCACGTGTTTCAAGCACTATCATGGTCTTGTCCGGCCAGGTTCCAGTGCGTACAAAACTCTTGTAGGCATCCGGATTCACAAAGACATTGTCGAACATCGTCATATCCGCCGGCTTTGCCGTGTAGCTCATATCCACGCCCGAACTCAGATAGATCCACTCGCGATAATTCGTCGGCGGAAGCATTTCTCCGTTGGGTGCGTACGCCAACTCAAGCGCAGGCTTCGGCACTGCGTCAGTTGGCGCTGAAGGCATTTCAGGGCAAGCCAAAGTAAACGCGGCGATAAGGTAAGCTGCGCTCACATTAGCTCCAAGACTTGTGAGCATGATGACCTCTCTCTCGGGGACGACAACTTGATACGAGGACTGCCGAGAAAAGGTTCCTCTTGCGAGTGGAGACTTCAGAAGATTTTCAGCCGAATCACGAAGTACTTTTTGGGATTCTCGCGCATACCCTGAATCAGTTGATGCGCCTCGCTCATTGTCGCGTTCGAGTTGTCATACAAGGCGCGATTCTGGACGAGCTGCCCAATCGTTCCCTTGCCCTCGTCCACGCCCTTCAGTATGTTGTCGAGCCGGGCAACCGCATCGTCTAGCTTCTGCGCAAACTCTGGGTCTTTCGCAAGTTTTCCGAAAGATCCCTTGCCCTGGTTGATCTCCGTCATCAGTTCATTGATGTTCTTCACTGAAGAGTTCAGGTTGTCATAGAAAGACTCATCGCGCAGCAACTTGCCCGCGCTGCCTTTCCCCTGATCCAGCGATGTGGAGATGTTGTTCAGATGGTCCGCCGTGGAGTTCACGCGGTTATAGAGCGTGTCATCCATCACCAGCTTACCCAGCGTTCCATTGCCCTGGCTCACAGCGTCGGTAATCTTCTCGAGATCGTCGGCAATGCGAGAAACCTTCGCATAAAAGGCCGGGTCATTGATGAGTGCGCCGACTGTCCCGCGTTGCGAATTGAGAGTATCGGCAAGCACTTCCATCTTGCGGATGAGTTTGGTTACTTCTTCAATGGACCCCTGGCTGGTGCGAATCACATCCTGGATGCTCGGCGAACCAGTCGCCTTCAGTTCCGCATTGTCGCCGGGCTGGGGACCGGTCGCAACGCTGGAGTCTATATCTACATAACTGTCGCCCAACACGCCTGCCTGCGCAATCGACGTCGTCGATGTGGTGTGCAGATCGCGCAGGTATTCGCGGCCCACCCGCATCGTCACTTCAACCGGCGTAGGATTGCGCTCTGGAACCACGCGGATCCGGCTCACGTTGCCAATGGTGACGCCCTCCAGCGTGACAGGAGCTCCATTCTTGAGCCCGGAGGCATTTTCAAAGTAGGACCGAAGGATGAGCTTGTGCGAGAAGGGTCCGCCCGATGTGCCAGACATGAGGAAGATGGTCAGGATAAGGACGGCCGTTCCCGCAAGCACCAGAAGTCCTACCCGAAGCTGTGACCACTGAATCTCTTTCTGGCTCGGCACGGCGTTCCTCTGGCGATGTGGACCGGTTGCTTGCTCTTATGCCTTGAGGATAGCAGATAGAATCGTGCATACCTCTCTAATCTTCCAGCAGCACCGTAGCCATGGCGATGTCGGCCGTGTGAGTGAGTGATAGCGCAATATGCCGCACGCCCAGCCGTGTGGAAATTTCGAGTGCGCGGCCGTGCAGTTGCAGGTGCGGCCTCTGGCCGGGGACGCGAACCACCTCAATCTCAAGCCAGTTGACGCCGCGGCTGATGCCGGTTCCCAGCGCCTTGGCGCCCGCCTCTTTGGCGGCGAACCGCGCTGCAAAGCTCTCGGCCGAGGCCCGCTTGCGCAGGCAGAACTGCTGCTCGCCCGGCGTGAAGATCCGATTCAGGAATCGCGTCCCATAACGGGTGATGCTTTGTTCAATGCGGTGGATTTCAGTGAGGTCGATTCCGGTGCCGAGAATCATGAAGAAAAGCCTCCAAGAGCGATCGCCTGATAGCGTTCCGCCACCGTACGCTGCGTCATCGAGTCTGCAGTGCCTTCCAAGTGGGCGGCGCGGCCGCTCGCTTCAAGACCCGCAATGTCCGAAATGGACACCCCCTAGTTTAACTTCAGGACAGCTTCAAGGGACTGGGCTGCCCGACCGATAAGAAAGGTGTGAGACGCAGCGAAGCATGCCGTAACAGCATACTGTCAGAAAGCCCACCTTGGGCCCTCGATATCAAGGGCTTTTCAGCAGTGGAGTCTGGCGCGCTCGTCAAGCTTCTCACAGGAACAATTCTCGGCTGCGGGGGATGGGTCCTGAGCAGGGGAGCAAACGATACCGGCGCGGTCTGCATGATGTTCGAGTTTGAGAGACGCTTGTGTATCGAGATCTACGCAGCGCTGATGAGCGCAGGAATCGAGCTGAATTCGGCTGGACATATGCGATTCACGGAGCTCTGCCGGTGCACGCAGCACCACTTCGCGGAGTGCGGCCAGGAGATCGCGAGCGTAGAGCTCGAGGTGCAGACGCTGCCTGCAGAGGGCATCGGAGGGAACTTGGAAACGCACAGAAAGTAGGAAATGCGCGCCCGGGAGCCGATGAAAGACTCCCGGGCGAAGGCGCGTTTGCTACGGATGACTGACGGAATACACTTTCACCGGCCCAAGCAATCCGGAGGCCTGCAGAGGTGAATCCGCGCGATACGGCTTGACCGCTGTGAACGTGTACTGCGTCGCCCCCGGTTGCTGATCGCCAATCATGCGATTTACCCATGCATTCGTCACCTGAATCGAGAGCTCGTTTGCTCCCGGCTTCAGAGCCGACGTGGCATCCACTCGATACGGCGCGTGCCACACAATCCCCAGCGGCTTCCCATTCACTGTGACCTGCGCAAGGTTCTTCACCTCGCCCAGATCGATCCAGATCTTTCCGCCTTTTTTCAGCCACGACGGAGAAACCTGCACAGTCTTCGTGTACGTTGCCGTACCCGAGAAGTACTTCACGCCGGCATCCGCGTTGTCGGACCAGGAAGAAAGCTCATTCAGCGTGATGGACGGCGGCGCGCCCCAGTTGGCCGGGAAGCTGACCTGCCACGGACCGGAAACCGTCGCGAGATCCTGCTCAGTCATTGCTGGCGTCGTGAACGACGTCCCGTGGGCTGGTTTCCGGAAGACGACAAACACCGTGCCCCATGCCTCCAGATCGAGCGGGACCGTCGTGCGTCCATCTGCGATCGTGTAGGAGACGGGCTCAGACATCCCCGTCTCGGCGTGCCACAGCTCAGGCGCTTTGCCCGTGACGCGGAAGGTCGCATTCACCTTTGCGCCATGGTCTCCACGGTTGTCCACGAAGTAGACATCCGCGCCGGCCAGCTTGCGGTGCAGGAACTCGAGCCGCGTGCTGCTCTCCAGTTTCGTGTAATCGAAGTCGGCGGCGACGCGCATCGAGTTGAACACATCGGCCAGGCTGGTGCCGGCATAGACCTTGCCCTTGCCGACTGTGTGCTCTCCGGAGCCGTCGCCGAAGAGCTCGTCGTTCAGCTTGCGGAACTCCGCCTGGTCATCGGAAAGACTCGGATCGTCCAGAGGCTTGGGGCCGGCGACAACCGCGCCATTTTCAACGAGGCTATGAATCGCGCGCAGCACCGGCAGCGACATATAACGGCTGTAAGGGTCAAGGCCGAGCACCTTGTACTCCATGCCTGCCGGGGTCACCAGCCGTCCGTCCTTTACGCTCAGCTCGTGAATCAGCGCGTCGGCATTGATGTAGTCAAAGCCATAACCGGCGGGAATCTCTGGCGACTTGTGCGCAAAGATTGCCGTGAGATTCGAGTCCTCGCCGTAGAAGTAAACCAGGTCCGCGCCAAAGCGCCCCTGCTGCAGCATGTAGCTGGTGCGCGCCAGGTAATCGATCCACGGGCCGGCCTGCTCCGCCCAGGTTTCGTTGCGGTTGAACCACTGCCCGAAGGGCCCAAGCGAGAGACCCGGCTTTTTATCGACCAGAGGCTGATGGGCCGACTCATGAATCACAATCCGGTTGATGCCGTTCAGGAATTCCTGGTCAGCAGTGGGCTTCAGCGTCGCCGGCGACCAACCCCACGGAGCCGCTGCTGCGGTCATGGATTCGGCAGCCGCCAGGTTCTGGCCGTAGATGTGCGCCACCGAGGCAGACTCGCGGTCATCCGCGTTGTACCCGTACTGCTCTTCGTTCACGCCAGGCACCTGCGTCCACATCGCTCCCATCGGCACTTCGTTGAACTTCTTCACCTCCATGCCATCGGCCACAAACGCGCGTCCGCTCTCGTGCGATTCGCCATAGTGCCCCATGCCCCACTCATGCAGGGTCTCTTCCAGTTGGCCGTAATGCTCATCCGCAATCAAGTCGGCGATCGTCTTGCGGAAGTCCCAGAGGAATTTGTCGCTGGCTTTCGCGCTCTGCACCACTTGTCCAGTCAGCACCGGCATCCACGGAACCGGATCGTATCCGCGGCGCTTCTTGAACTGGGCGATCATGTTGTCGGTCCAGTTCTGCGAGCCGGCCTCCCAACTGTCGTTGATGACGTAGTGAATGCCTTCTTTGCCGATCAGATCGGGGCCAACCGTCTCTTTGTAGCTGTTGAGATAGGTCTCCATGTACTGCTTCACGTAGCGCCGATCCAGCTTGTCCACTTCCAGGCCGGTTGCCTCCGCTGTAGCCGGGTGGTTCGTGATGCCCAGCAGGGAATAGCCAAACCGAACTACGACCCAGTTGCCCGCGGGCGGCGTCCAGTCCAGAGTGCCATCGGGATGCATGCGCGACGTCAGATCCACCACGTCGGAGGTCGCAATCGCCTGGTCCGGATCGACCGGCGGCGTTGCCAGGCTGTAGAGGTCGGGCTCCGGCGTAAATGCGGCCTTCTCTTCAAATTCGTTCACGCGCGCTCCCGAGTGCAGCACCAGCTCAGCAATCTGGTATTCGGAGGGCGCAGGACCGGCATTCAGGCCGAACGATCTCGGGTTCAGACCCTTGGCCCAGGCCGGCGGCGGAGGCGGCGGAACCCGCTTGAAGGTGATCCGGAAATACTTCGCCGTCACAGCAGGGAAGGAGAGCGTGTGTTCGTGTCCGCCTCCCTGCGGCATCGTCGCCACCACGTGGTAGTTCTGCCCGTCGTCGCTCGCTTCCAGAGCCTTTTCCGGAGCGGCAATTCCGTAAATCATCGAAATAATCCGGTCAGGGTCCTTCGTTACCAGCGTCAGGGCGCGGATGGTCGTCGGACGATCAAACTCATACTGAATCCAGGCCTTCTCGCCAGCGGGCGGAATCGCCAGCCCCGTCGCCTTTTCCAGATCACCGTCGGTTAGCATCGCTTGATCCGGCGTGCCGCCGCTGGTGGTCATCTTCGGGTGCAACGAGACAACCGGCACATCGGACGCATTCTGCTTATAAGCGATTACCACGGAGTCGGCGTAGAACTGCGGCGTCTTCCGCGCGCCGGGCACCGAGCCCAGCGAGTCCCGAATGCCAATGTTCTGGAACGCGCCGGTATTGGACGGAGGATGTGTGAGAGTCCCTGTGAAAGGCTTGCCGCCCTCGACGAGCGTCTCGCTCCACACATACTTCTTCATGCCCTGCGACGCCGGAACCCACGGCCCTCCCGACTCGCTCCAGCCCGGAGACCCGGCGATCGCCTCTTCCATGCCCATCCCGTGCGCGGTGGAAATCGCGTATTTGAACGCCTCCTTCCACTCCGGCGTCATGTAGGCCAGCCGCTGCTTCACCACTTGAGGAGTGGATAGGGCGGCGTCGAAGTTCTGAAAGCCGGCAATGCCCACACGATGCATCCACTCCAGGTCCAGCTTGATCCCTTCCTCGGTGATGTTGCCGTTCATCCAGTGCCACCACACACGCGGCCGCGCGCTGGACGGAGGGTTTTCAAATCCCTGCTTGAGTGCATCGGGTGTCGTTTGCGCAGCCGCAGCCAGCGCAAGCAGCAAGACCGCAAGGGCAACGCCTGCCCGCCGCTGAAGAGGGTTCATCATCGGTTTCTCCTGGAAATGTTCTGCCTCAGCACGCCTGAACCGGGGTCGAGCAGGCGGTCTGCGTGCTTCCGGCGTCTCTGGAATGGTATCTACGAACGCAGAAAACAGTACCATGCCCGCTGTACAGTTCGGAAGAGGAATTATTTGCCAATAGAATTGCATTTTCCTCAGACACCGTGCGCCTCCTCACTTTTCCGCTTCTCGGAATGGACTCGACGGCTGCTAAAAATTTCAAAAGAGAATTAAATTTTCTCTTGACACTCGTTTAGAGAGGTGCGTAATGTTGGGCGGCATTGGGACAATTCCTTCGTTGCCTGCAACGCGTGTGCCTCGATTTTTGGGGTACATACAGGCATTCCGGTATTGGTCCCGAGTCCGTTCTCAGTCATGAGCGGAATTCCCACGAGGAGGCCACCGATGCGTACATTGCGAATCGGTTTTGCCCTGTGCATCCTGCTGTTTTCGGCGAGTAGCGTCTTTGGACAAGCAGGTCAGACAGGAACCATCCTGGGGACGGTGACCGATAGCACGGGCGCTGTTTTGCCAGGGGTGACAGTGACAGTAACAAATACTGCAACCAACGTTAACTTCCGCACGGTGACAAGTTCATCCGGAGACTACCAGGCGCCTTCGCTCCTTCCAGGTCACTATTCCGTCTCTGCGGTCGCGAAGGGATTTCAGAAATCCGTGGCGAGCGGCATCACGCTCTCGGTGGACCAGAAGGTTCGCCAGGATCTGGTGATGAAGCCCGGCGCAGTCACAGAAACTATGAGCGTAACCGCTCAGGGCGTCGCGCTCGATACAGACAGCGAAGCCCTCTCGACCCTCGTCAGCCAGCAGCAGGTTGAAAACCTTCCTCTGAATGGCCGTAACTTCATGCAACTTCTTCTCGTCACTGCAGGCGCCGTCACTGTCGGCGGTGAGCAGGGAACCATGCGGCAGGGCGAAGGTAACGCCGTGAGTATCAATGGCGGTCGCCCAGAAGGAAACAACTACACCCTCGACGGCTTGGTCAACACCGATCCCGCTCTGGTGACGCCCGCCGTCATTCTCTCGCAGGACGCCATCCAGGAATTCAAAGTTGCCAGCGGCACCTACTCCGCCGAGTATGGATTCAGCGCGAGCCAGGTCAACATCGTCAGCAAAGGCGGAACCAACAAGCTCCACGGCTCGGTCTTCGAGAGCAACCGCAACAATGCCTTCGACGCACTCCCGTTCCCGACTGCAAACAACTTCATCACGAACACCAAGACCTTCAACCCCATCCTTCGGCAGAATCAGTTCGGCTTCGTTGCAGATGGTCCCGTCTATCTCCCCAAGATCTACAACGGACTGAACCGAACCTTCTGGATGGCGAACTACGAGGGCTGGCGCATCAACAACGGCGGCCTCGCCACGGAAGTAGTGCCTAATCCAGCCGTCCTCACAGGCGACTTCTCGGCTGAAACCTATCCGGCTCTGCCCACCACCGGCGGCGTTGCGCTGCCCGGCGGCCCGCTGCCTGCATACGGAACCCCGCAGTGCTCCGCGCTTCTGAGCTTGGGTTACAACTGCATGCCCGTGGACCCAACCACAGGAAATGCATTTTCAGGCAACAAGGTGCCTTCGTCTGCCATCACCAACCGACTGGCTGCCGTCGTGATTGCGAACAACTACTGGGCCAAGCCCACAGTCGCCAACCAGCCTGAGGGCGTTCCCAACTTCATTCAATCGTATGGTGCACCTCTCAGCACGAACCAGCAGACCTACCGCGTGGACCAGTCGATGGGTAAGCTGGGTTCCATCTTCTTCCGCTTCACCTACGCCAAGTACACCAACAGTGCGCTGTACAACTCCGGGTCGCTCAACTACGGCATCGAACAGTACTTCGAAAACCAGAAGAGCTGGACCCTGTCGCACACCGTCAGTCTTGGAAACGCAACAGTCAACAACTTCCGCTTCGGCTACCTCGATGCGTACGCGCCTCAAGGTGCTTCCGCGCCGCCCGCCTCTGTTGTCTCGCAACTCGCGGAAACAGGCGTCTTCACAAAGTTTGGCCCTCTCCAACAAACCTGGCCAAACGTGGGAATGACGACCTATGCAAGTGGCGGCGGACCGGTGAACTCGTACAGCGGCTCGGATTCGCCAGCATGGGAATTCGCGGACTCCTTCAGTTCGGTGCATGGCCGTCACACGCTGGGCTTCGGACTGGACTACCGCCACTGGCACCTCGTCCGTAACCTGGATGACGACTTCTACGGCGATTGGGGCTTCAACTCGCAGTTGGTCACCACCAACTCCGCGAACTGTCCCAATGCAACCGGTCTCTGCGGCACCGGCAACGCCGTATCGGATATGATGCTCGGCTACTACAACAACGTCGCCGGATTTGTTCCCGGCCCGTTGAGTCCGACAACCCAGGCCGGCAACCCGCAGGATCACGTCTTCGGCTACTTCGCTCCGTATGCGGAGGACGACTGGAAGGCATCGCAGAAACTCACCGTCAACATCGGGCTGCGGTGGGATTATCGCGCAGCCGCCTATGAAGCCCAGAATCACTTCTTCTGGCTTGACACCACCAATCCAACCGGTGGTCTGTGCTACGCGGACCCACGCCTCACAACCGATGGTGTAGCGCCAGGTGTCGGCAGAAACGGCAGCACCATCCTGCGCTACTGCGGCTCGGTTCCGCACCCAGGCCCCAAAACCCCCTTTGCGCCGCGCTTCGGCCTGGCCTATCGCCTCAACAACAAGACAGTCGTCCGTGGCGGCTTCGGCATCTTCTTCGATTCGTATGAGGGTCGCGAGATTGATGACTCAGCCGACATCTACCCCTACAGCATTCGAAACAACCTCGTTCCGACGCAGGACTCCTCGCTTCCAAAGTTTGGCAATAGTCTCTTCCCGAGCTATTCCACTCTGAATCCGTTCCCCGTCTCGACCCTGTCCTTCATCGCGGTCATCGAGTCGGAGAATCCGCTCAACCCCTACGTCGAATCCTGGACCGGGTCGGTCGAGCGCGAACTCGCACCCAACACAACACTGGAAGTGAACTACATCGGGACCCACGCAGTTCACCTCCTTGACCGGCGCAATATCGCACAGCCATATCCCATCACGGCTGCAAACCTCTCCTACTGCCAGGCGAACCCAAACGATGTGACGCATGACTGCCCCACATCAACGCGCCTGCCGTATGCAAACTTCAACGGCTTCTACATCGACAGCGACTTCCACGGCTACTCTCACTACAACGCGATGAACGTGAAGTTCGACCACCGCGCGGGAGACCTGGCGCTTACCTCCATCTACACATGGGCCAACAGCAAGGACGACAAATCCGCCGCTGCGGGCGTCGGCGCGACAGGCGCAGGCTACCAGGGCTTCATGAACAATCACGACCCCAACCTCGACTATGGCCCGTCGGACTTTGATGTAGACAACCGCTTCGTTGCAAGCTACATCTACCAGTTACCCTTTGGCCGCGGAAAGAAGATGCTGAACGGTATCAACCGGCTGGCTGACCTCGCCGTAGGCGGATGGGAAACGACTGGAATTACAACCTTCCAGACAGGCTTCCCCTTCAGCATCACAGCCAGCGACAACGCGGGCCTGCTCGATTCGCAGTTCCAGCGTGCCAACATCACGCCGGGCTGCAACGTCCACGGCAACCTGACCCAGAAGTTCCAGCGTCTCAACATGTCCTGCTTTGCGCAGCCTGCGATTGGCGTCTTTGGCAATTCCACTCGTAACTTCCTTCGCCTGCCCGGAATCAACAACTGGGACATGGGCTTCGGTAAGAACTTCTCAATTACCGAACAGGTGAAATTCAAAATGAATGTGGACGCATTCAACGCATTCAACCACCACCAGTACTCTGGCATCGTCGGCGGACTCATCACCGGTGGATCCGGCGGTGGTACAACCGTCTCAAACACTGTAGGCAGCTCAACCGCCGGTCTCATCACAGGAGCAGGCGCATCGCGCATTCTCCAGATCAGCGGCAAGCTGACCTTTTAGCTTGCGGTACTCTACTCCAGCTCCGCCACATCGAAAGACGTGGCGGAGTTTTCTTTTGGTGGTATACAGTCACCGTATGACCCGTCGTCCTGCTCTGCTTTCATCCCTTTTATTCACTGTGTTCGCCTGTTCCGTACTTGCCCATCCGCAAGAGTCGGACGATGATCTCGCCGCACGCTATGCCTCCGCGGGACAACAGGCAATGGCGCAGGGAAACTTCCCCGTCGCCGAAGAAAACTTCCTGAAGCTCGAGAAGATCGCTCCCGGCGTGGCGGAAGTCCATGCAACCCTCGGCGCGATCTACTTCAAAGAGAGGAAGTACGACTCCGCAATTCAGCAGATCCGCGCCGCACAAAAGCTGAAGCCGTCTCTGCCGCGCCTCGACACGCTCCTCGGTTTGTCCCTGTCCGAGATGAGCCGCTTCGCGGAGGCTCTCCCGTATCTTGAGCAGGGATTCAAGCAATCGGCCGATCGCGATGGACGCCGGATGTGCGGCCTTCAGCTCCTGCGCGCCTATAGCGGTCTGAACCGCGATGCCGACGCTGTCGAGACGGCGGTGGCGCTCAACCGGCTTTACCCAGACGATCCCGAGGTCCTCTACCATACTGGACGCACCTACGGCAGCTACGCCTACATCACCATGGAGCGCCTGCACGACAAAGCTCCCGGCTCCGTCTGGATGCTGCAGGCGCAGGGCGAAGCTAACGAGAGCCAGAAGAATTACGATGCAGCGATTGATGCCTACCAGCATGTGCTGGTTCTCGATCCGCACAGGCCGGGAATTCACTATCGCCTTGGGCGAGTGTATCTGGCGCAGTTTGATGCAACCCAAAAGCAGGACCTGCGCGAGTCAGCCATCCGAGAGTTTCAAGCGGAACTCTCCATCGATCCCGATAACGGCAATGCGCGCTACGAGATTGCCAATCTGGCTGCTGCAACCGGCAGCCTCGCCGAGGCGCGCACGCAATATCGGGAACTGCTCAATCGTTACCCGGATTTTGAAGAAGCGCTCGTAGGCCTGGCTGGCATCGAAATCGAGGAGCAAAAGGCGCAGGACGCCGTGCCTCTTCTCGACCACGCGACGAAGCTGCGTCCCGACGATGAAGTGGCATGGTACAGGCTGTCGCAGGCAGAGCGGGCAGCGGGCAACAGGCAGGCGCAAGAGAATGCCCTCGCCATGTTCAGGAAGCTTCACAGCACAACGCCCGTAACGCTGCGCCGTCCGGATCAGGGCGATGAGGTGACTCCGCAGAAGTTGGACACCGATGCCAATCAGCACTCCAACCCCTGATTGGATGCCTAGCAGATTCGCGTGAAGCCCACGCCGATCAGCGCCGCGGCCTTTTCCAGCGTCGATGCGCAATGGCCGACACCGACAGCGCAGTGGTGTGCCGGCCCCGCTGGATTCCATGCGTTGATAAAGCCCTTCGCTCCCAGCGGGAAACGGTAGCGGCTGTTGGTGTTCCCTATCTCGAGGATTGGACCGGGAACGGACTCGCCTTCAGCCACCACAAACTTGAACCGGCGGCTTGCATCCTCGGCCACCGAGAGCAGTGTCACCGGGCCATGCTTCACGCTCATCTCGACGGAAAGCCCCCGGCCCACTTTGCCGTGATACACCTGCAGCGGCCGCACCTTTGTCTTGCCTTCCGCGATGCCGATGTGGCCCGGACCATCATGCCCCATCAGTACGAGGTCATCGTTGAAGTCGATCGCGTAATACTCCGTGAACGATCCGCCCGCGCCGAGAATGTCCAGGATCTTCATTGCCAGAACATTCTTCACCTCGTACTCGCCGGCCACGGGAACATGCCGCGCCGTGAGCAGTGATGTACCCAGAATGATCGAACTCATTGTGTCTTCGTTCGCGGGATTGCCGGAACCCTTGTAGTAGTACGCAAGCGCACCTAGGCGATTCCGCTCTGTAAACTCATCGAGCGCCAGCGACGTTCGCGCGGCACGCTGCAACTCGTCACGCAGGCAATCCGCCTGCACATCGAAGACGGAGTGAAACTCCTCAGCGCGGGCTGCAACGGAAGCTTCGTCGATGCTTGCTGCAAGCGCGCCAAGTTCGTCCACTTCCAAGATCTCCGCATGAGTCCCGAACGCAATCGAGATCTGCGTCACATCGGTCATAATGTCCAGCATCCCGCTGTACACGTGACCCATCAGCCCCATCCGTGTCGAAGCGAGACTTGTTCGAACCCGCGCCGCCGCCACCCACTCCCCAATCTCCAGCCACGTTGCCTCGTCTTCCAGGCAGCCCGTCACACAGTGGAAGGGAATGCCTGCGCGCATCATCACGTTCGCAATCTCAGGTGCGGGGCACGCCGAGCAGAACGCCAACCACTCGCCTGTCATCTCCGTCCGATCGCGAAGCCGGTTGAATGCCTCGTAGTCCATCGCCGCCTGCGGCTGCAGATTGAGCACCACAACCGGCACACCGGCCCGCTGCACGATCGGCAGCACGGTGTTCGACAAGGCATAGGTCGTCAGATACAGGAACAGGACATCGATATCCTCGCGCCGGCAGCGGTGGCCCGCCTCCTGTGAGCGCTCCGGCGTGTCAATCAGGCCGAGGTCCACGACGCTCACACCCGGCTGCGTAAGCCGGTCGGCAACTCGTGCGACGTATCCTTCCAGCCGCGCCCGCAGGCCTGAGAACTGCTCCCAGTAGGCTTCAAGACCAATTCCGCAAAGGCCTGCGCGCAGCGGTAAAGGGTCGTGCATCGTCGTGTGCTCCTGTCTGGGACTCACTGCAGATAGAAGACTTCTTCCATCATCGGGAAGCGCTCGCCGGGCCTGAGACCCTCATGCGGAGCGAAGTAGGGCGCCATCGCCTCCTGCCAGCGTGCGTTGATGGGGTCCGCCTCGATGCGACGCCAGGTCGCGTCAAAGTCCTCCGCGCGCAGAGTCAAAATCAGCAGATCGTCGCGCCGGTAGATGGAGTACTCATGCACCCCCGCGCGCTTGAGAAGGGCCAGCATCTCAGGCCACACGGTCCGATGCGCCTCATCGTACGCCTGCGCTGCGCCCGGCCGCAGCCGCAGGATAAACGCATACCGCTTCAGTCGGGCGCTAGGCGAACCAGAAACAGAACTCACCAACTCACCACCGTGACTGCGAACGGCTCCATGTGAATCCGCCCGTCTGCGGGTTGAATGCGTCGCGCCGGACTGTCGCCCGATTCAAGGTCCACCGTCACCGCTGTTGTGCCCGCGGAATCAGGGAGCGTCAAATCAATCGCGCGATTGCGCTTGTTCGCAAGCAGAAGCTTATGCCCGCCGGGGGTGACAAACGCCTGCGCCACGATCGCGCCGGACGCCGCACCCTCGACGCGCGTGACCATGAGTTGGTCTCCCGCATGGAAGTTGTCTTTGATGAGCTTCAGTGCCCAGAAGCGCGCGTTAGGCTTGTTGTTCGTCCAGTTCATCATGCTCACGCTCGGAAACTGCGTCGGGTATCCAATCAACTGCGACTCGCCAATCACGTCAATCCCCAGCTTCGAAAGCTCAATGAAGAGATACGCATACAGCGAACCCGCAAGATTCCAGTACGCCGCCGGCGGAGCAACGTCATCCCCGGGCTTGTTGTCGGTCGGCAAAATTACGCCCAACTCATCCGTATCCGTCTTCGTCTCGGGCGAGAGCCTCTTGCGGATGCCTTCGACGAAACGCACTGTATTCAGAAATCCTGCCGCCTGATCGAAGAATGTGTACTGCCAGTCATCCAGCTTCTGGTCCGGCGTAGGTGAGGCGTAAAAGTGGTACGAGATCATGTCCAGAGGAATGCCAGGCTGGTGATTCCTGGGATTCAGAAAATACTCGAAATACTCCGGTTGGTCGCTGGGCGCAGCCAGCGCCATGCCCACAAACTTCGTCGTGGGCGACACGCGATGGATTGCGCTCACAATCGCGTCATAGCGCTCCGTATACTGCTGTGGCGTCATCTTGTGCTCGAAGTCCACCTCGTTCAGCACCTCCCAATAAGGAAAGCTGTAGTGATAGCCGGATTCGTGCCGCACTCCGTTTTCGTCCGTGAAGCCTCCGTTTACATACCAGCTCACGAGCCGCGCATAGTAGTCGCCCAACTCTTTCCCCGAGGGGTCCCGCAACTCCGTCCCCTGCGTGTAATCCCAGGTCACTTTGTCCGGGTCGGCGGGATATGTGGAGGGCTTATCTGTCTTGTAGAGCCAGTTCGGCGACGTGCTGAAGTTCATCACCGTGGAGTGGCCCGCGGTCGCGTCAAGAAAGTCCTTCGTCATCGGATCAATCAATGAAAAGTCCCAGCTCGTCTTCGCCGGCGTGGGCGGCTCCAGTTCTGCCACCCCCAGCCGCGGATAGGGAAGCCACGGAACATAGCGCACATAATCCGCCCCGAGCGCCTTCACTGCCTTGTAGGCCGCTATGCCCAGCGGTTGTCCGGGTCGCAGCGGCGGATTCACCACGACCTGCAGCGTCGGCGTGGACCGCGACACCGTCTCCACCTGATCCCAGTGGATGGCGACGGCAGGCTGCTTCTCCTGCGCAGACATCCCGCCGCAGGTTGCCGAAATGATCCCGATCGAAAAGACAATCCGGTATCTCAAACGCATTGTATTCCTCCTCAGCGCAGCACGGCAGCCACTCCATCCTGCGGCGCGTACAAAATCATTCTTACGGGCCGATTCTGTATATCATCCGGAGAGTTCCATTTGCAATTAGTTCTGTATTGGCACGCACACTCGACGCCAGTTCGCACGTCTCAGCGTCAGGTAGCTTTTGCGCGGAAGTGGCTTCAGTCGCAATTACGCGAAGCACGAGGGGCAAGAAAATGCGGCGCAACCGGAGAGGGCTGCGCCGCTGGATGCTGCATTCGATTCAGCTCCAAAATTTCGGAGCTATGGTTAAAAGAGGTTCCAGAGCGACTGGTTGTAGACCTCGTGGTGGTACTGCACCTCGCTGCCCTTCACAAAGGTGCCGAGCGCGCGCGGGCAACGGTCTGCCGCAGCCTGTTTCAAGTCGGCAAAGCGTCCCTGCACATCAGCGCCAAGGATCTTCGGAATCCAGGACGACGCCTTGAAGTCGTCGATCGCCTGCTGGATGTGATCCGGTAGGTAGCGCTCGGCCTGACGAAGGTTGTCGATCTTGGCGGTCGAGCCATCGATGCCCGTCTTGAAGATCGAGTAGAGCGCGAGGTATGGGTTGGCGTCCGGCGCCACCGAGCGCACTTCCACGCGCATCGAGCGCGCGTTGCCGATCGGCACGCGCACCATCGAGCCGCGGTCCGTCGCCGAGGCCTTGATCTGGTTCGGCGCTTCAAAGTGAGGATCGAGGCGGCGATACGCGTTCACGCTCGGATTCAGGATCAGGCAGATATCCAGCGCATGGCTCAGCACGCGATCGATGAACTCCCAGCCAAAGCTCGAGAGCTTTTCCTGTCCCTTCTCATCCCAGAAGAGGTTGGTCTTGCCCTTCGAGATCGACATGTTCGTGTGCATGCCGCTGCCGTTCACGCCCACCACAGGCTTCGGCAGGAAGCTCGCCGTGTAGCCCATGTTGTTCGCGATCTGGCGCGTCAGCAGCTTGTAGAGCTGGATCTGGTCGGCCGCTGCCACCACTTCGCCGTAGCCGTAGTTGATTTCGAACTGGCTGGGCGCCACTTCCGGGTGGTCCTTCTCGTTCTGGAAGCCCATCGCGCGCTGCACTTCGGCGGCAGTGTCGATGAACTGGCGAAGCGGGTCCAGCGGCAGCACGTGGTAGTAGCCCCCCGTATTAATGAACTCAAACTTGCCCGTCTCGTGGTACTTCTTCTCCGCGTCGCGGCCGGCAAACAGGAAGCCCTCAATCTCGTTCGCCGCGTTCAGCGTGTAGCCCTTCTCCTTGTAGAGCGTGTCGGAGTAGTTCTTCAGCACGCCACGAATATCGCCGGAGTAGAGTGAACCGTCCTTGTCGATCACAGTGCCGAAGACCAGCACCTTGCCGTTGCCAAAAACATCGGCGGGCACCCAGTAGAATGCGCTCCAGTCAATCCCGAGGCGCAGATCACTCTCCTTCTGGGCGGTGAAGCCGCGAATCGACGAGCCATCGAACGTCAGATTCTCATACGATCCCAGCAGAAACTTCTTGTCGTAGTCCAGCAGGTGGAGGCGGCCTTCGAGGTCGCTGAACAGCACGGTGACAGCTTTAATCCGCTTCTCGTCTGCCAGGTACTTGAGCCGCTTTTCGCGGATTTCGTCAGCCGAAACGCGGTTCATGCGGTCGGCCTTGGCTTGCAGGTTCAGTTCTTCGAGCTCTTCATAAGAGAGAGCCAGAAAGTTGCGGTACTCAGTAGACATGGATCTCCTTCGTGACGGAAAAGGGATTTGGATATTCCTGAAAAGTTTACGGTTTCCCGCATAAGGAACCCGTGAAGATCGTCGAGGAACTGACCTACCTGTGGTGGGCGATCAGTACCATCAGCAACAGAATAACAACCGGAATCAGGGCAAGGGCAGAATAATACAAAATCCTTCTTGCACGCTGTGATTTGCGCTTTTGCCAGTCCCGCAACTCGGGCCGGTCCGCCACCCCTACAGCTTCCAGATGCTGCAAATCGTGTGCAAAGTCGCGAGCTGTGCCGTAGCGGTTTCTGGGATCTCGTTCCAGAGCCCGGTATAGAACTTCCTGAAGCTGCGGCGAGATACCCGGCTCCTGCACGGTCGGCGGCACGGGATGGTTCAGAAGCCTGTCGTTCATCACTTCCATCGGGTTCGATCCTCGAAAGGGAAGCTTGCCCGTCAGCATCTCGTAGAGAATCACGCCCATCGCATAGATGTCGGATCGGCCGTCTCCGCGCTTGCCTTTGATCTGTTCAGGAGAGATGTAGTCCGCCGTTCCCATGGTCGCGGTGAAATTGGCATAGGTGAGCCGTCGCGCGGCGCTGTCCCCGGCGATGCCAAAGTCGATCAGCTTGATGTGGTCCTGCGCGTCCACCATGATGTTTTCCGGCTTGAGGTCACGATGCACCACGCCCTGCTCATGAATGTAGGAGAGCGCCCCCAGAACGGCCAGTGTAATGTGAATCGCCCGGTCCTGCGAGATGCGTCCCTCGCTCAGGATATGCCGTAGCAGCCGCCCTTCGCACCACTCCATCACCATGTAGACACGAGACCGCTTTTCGCCGCCATACACGCGCATCACGTTCGGATGATCGAGTTTCTCGCCGATGCCGGCTTCGCGCTGAAAGCGGTCAAAGAGGATGGGGTCGGCTTCCATGTCGGGATGGGGAATCTTGAGCGCCACGATTCGGCCATCTCGCGTATCCACGGCACGAAATATGGACGCCATGCCGCTCCGGGCTACCGGCGACTCAATGCGGTACGAATCAAGCTTCGTACCGGGTTCAATGCTGTCCAGAAAGCCCATTCAGGGCGCATCCTCCCATGGAGATTCGTTTTCCATTACCGGCCCATTACCGGCGATGATACATCCTGCCTGCAGTAACTTCCTGCAAGTGCGCCTCTGACGGAGCTACGACGAAAGTCGATACGGACGCCCGCGATACATGCCCACCTGCTCGACCGCGCGCACCCGGATGACCTGTGCGGTGGTGTTGTCGTTGCCATCCACCTCCACCGCGCGGGCAACGAGTTCGTGCGCAACTTCTTCGATGTTCTTCTGTTGCGACACGATCCGGGCCATCTCGGTAGGCGGCAATTCGTCGTGCAGCCCGTCGCTGCAAAGAATCAGATGATCGCCCGGCTGCACCGTCACCGCCGTCGTGTCCGGTGAAACAAACATCTCCGGACCCAGTGAGCGAATCAGAACGTGCCGTGCGTCGGAGGCCGCGATCTCCTCCTGCGAGATGAGCCCGAGCTTGCGCTGTTCGTTTACCCACGTATGATCCTGTGTGATCTGCTTCGCAACTCCGCCTCGCACCAGGTAGCAGCGTGAGTCTCCAACGTGGGAGATAATCGCCTGATCGTGCCGCATCGCGCACGCCACCATTGTTGTGGCCATCTTCCTGCCGCGAAACTCCTGCGCCAGCGTCTGGTCGTGCACCGCGGCGTTGGCGGCCTGGATGAGCCTCGGAAGCAGGCTGATCAGCATCGCGCCGGATTGTGCCTTGGGGAACTCCTCGGTCACGATCCGGACAGCCGTCGAGGATGCAACCTCGCCAAGGTCCATGCCCCCCACTCCGTCTGCGACCACAAAAAGATAGCCGTGGGACCGAGCCTGGCTGCGAGAGGCGGGGATGAACGCGCCCATCGTGTCTTCATTGTTCGTGCGGATTTTGCCGGGATCGCTTGCCTGGCCGAAGACTACATCCAACATGTTCGTGGCGACCTGATCGTTCTGCGGAGATGAAAAATCGAGTAAGGCTGAATATCAATGTACAGTGTCGGCGGCGATAAAGTGGTTGCGGATACTCCGGCCTCTTCTCCGTCTGTGACAGAGATGAAAGCCGGAGCATCCGCAGGGTGGATGCGAATGGATGCCAATTCTACGAACGGGACTCGAGAAGAACCGCTTTGCCCTTTAGCTTCGAGGTCCGCAGGAAGTAGATGGCCCCGTAGATGCCCCAGATTGCACTGATGCCCAGCGCCAGCAGAGGCTCCTTCGATGTGCCGTAGCCCATGAAGGGCCCGATCAGGTAGAACGCCATGCAAACCAGATTGGCGAGAAGCCCAAATCCTGGAATCAGAAGATGGCGCACCACGCTGTAGTCGGCGCGCTTGTTGAAGGCGACCATGCACAGGAAGCAACTGAGCGCATACAGAATGAAGGTGCCAAAGTTCGAGGTCAGCGTAATCGTCAACAGCGAATTCGGCAGCGCCGCCAGCTTGTCATGCGTGGAATACCCAAAGCTCGACAGAATCCCGTGGGGCAGGGCAGCGATCGTCGCATCGGTCGGCGCACTACCGTCGGCGAAGACCAGTGAAACGGCCAGCGTCCCAAGGACGGCCGAGATCATCGCGAGCGTCCAGATGGCGCGCCGCGGAGTCAGCGACTCGGCATGAAGCAGTCCGAAGTGCTCCGGGGCTTCATCGTCCTTGCCCATCGCGTACGTCACGCGGGCGCCGGTATTCATGCAGCTCAGCGTTGTTCCAATCAGAGCGAGGAAGACCGTGACTGCTTCGGCCAGCATGAAGTACTTGCCGTGTCCCTGGCCCAGCAACGCGTCGCCGACGATGATCATCATGTCGCCGATCGGTGCTGCTGACCCCGCCGCACTCTGCATCGTATATCCCGAGTTCAGGAAGTAATTCGCAGCAAAATACTCAATTAGGTAACAGATCAACCCTTGAATCAACAGCGACGCAATCACCGCGATGGGAATGTGCTTCGTCGGATTCTTCGCCTCGCCGCCCATGGCGGTCACCGACTCAAAGCCGACAAGAATAAGAATTGCCACGGTGGCCTGAATGAAGACCCAGCTGAATCGATGCGGAGTCACGATCGACGCCGCTTTGGAATGAGTCAGGAAGTTTCCACTCGAATCCTTCTCTGGGTAAGTCACGACATACGGCACCGGCTTGCCGGCGGAGTCCAGCAGCGGCAGCGGCGTGCCGGTGGCATCCCGCATCGTCGAGCCGTCCTTGGCCGTGGCGAACTGGTAGGTATAGGTCGAAAGGCTCTGCGCGTCATACTGGAATCCCGTCGCGCCCGAGGGGTGATTGGCGCGATATCCAATCGCCAGCACGCTGAAGACGATCAACGCGGAGATCTGGACAATGTTGATCGCCAGGTTCACCGCGGTCGAAGCGCCAGCGCCCTTCTGTGCAATCCACGCCACAAAGAAGGAGAAGACGATGGCGACCAGAGCCATAAACAGAGGACCGGGGTTGGAGCCGCTGATGAAATTCGGATAGAGGAAGCCGACCACGTAGCCGACAAAGATGCCCGTCGTGGCCACCATCACACCCGGATAGACCCAGTAGTAGAGGTGCGAGCCCCAGCCCACAATGAACTTCGCAACACGCGCGTACTTAAAGGCCTTGTCCTTCGATAGCAGCGCCTGTTCGGCGTAGTAGTAGCTCGACCCGGTTCCTGGGTACAGCTTTGAAATCTCTGCATAGGAAACCGCGGTGGCAAGGCAGAGCAGCAGAGCAAAAAGAATGCCCCACCACATGTCCGGTGCGGTGGTTGGAGTCCCCGTGGTCGCCTGAATGAAAAAGGTGAGCCACAGAAAGGCGCCCGGAGCGATGAGCGCCATTGCGTTGCTGGTCAGCCCGGTCAATCCGAGCGTGGCCTGCATCTGAGGTGCTTTCTGGTCTGCCATGTGGTTTCTCCTGGAGTTGAAATCCTTACGTTTCGTCCCGAACCTGACCTTCGGGATCGCAGTGCACTGGTTGAATCGCCACCCTCAGTGGGGTCGAAGCAGGTGACGCCTGGATTGCTTCGAATCCTAGAAATGGAACGATAAAGATGCAATGAAGAGTCCGCGGATGTTTTTTCCGCCGTCTTCTCGCTATCCACGATTGGGAATCCTTCTCCCGTACCCGCAACCATCCGGCCGCAGGTACAGGTGAAATGGCCTTTCCGGGTTACTTTGCAATGTTGTCGCCGAAGATGAAGCCGATCTCAGCCACAGCCCGGGCCTGGTTCGGATTCGTTCCAATCTTCCCGAAAACATCTCCTGACGTGTAGCTGCTTGCATGCACCCACGAGAGATCGCTGCGGACGAAGAAGCCGGCCTTCTGAATCGTTGGCGTAAGGGTGACGCTTGTTCCTGCGCTGCCAGGCCCAAACAGTAGATTCACGGATCCCGCTGCATTGCTTCCCGAAGTGGTTATGTACTCAACGCGTCCCGGAAGCGAGAAACCATGCTTGAATGCACGACTCACCAGCAGCGCGCCGCCGTTCGTCGAAGCGCCGTCGGCCACTCCCACCGCAGGGTTGGTGGGAACATTGCTGTACTGGTAGTACGGCTGAACAATCCATGCGCCCTTCGTGTAGGTGTAGATCAAGGCGTACATCGTGCTGTTGTTTTGAACCGGCGTAGCTGCCGTTTGATACTTCGTCTGGCCCGCGTTGCCCATCCCCGCAAAAATCAAGGTGTGCGGTCCCTTCGTATAGGTCAGCGAACCGCTCAGCCACGAGTAGCGGTTGGAGTAGTAGCCATCATTCCAGCTCAGCGACGCGGTGAAGTATTTGCCCAGCGTTTGATTCAACTGAATGCCGCGATTGACAGCGTTCTCCTGGTTCCACAGGAGGCCGCGTTCGATGTTCATGTTCTGGAACGTAAACGTCGATTCAGCTCCCATGAGCGTAGGCAGCGCGCCAAGGAGGAGCTGCGTCGTCTTTCCCGCCTGCAACTTCACAAAGGCGACCGGAACAGGTCCGTAGAAGTCGCTCACCGTCTTGTCGGTGGGAAGGAAGGGCGTGGCGAGCGCTGGAAGAGTGTAGGCACCGGCCTGGATGAAATACTGCACCTTCCCATCAGCCTTCTGCACAAAGATTTGCCCATTGCTCAGGGCTGCCTGACCTGTGTTGTCGCCCGGGACGGGGTTGTCCTGCCAGCGGCCAAAGCCGGTCACAATGCCGTTGGCTGCGATCTTGCCCAGAGGACCTGCATCGAATATCGCGGGTGGCAGCCAGGAGAGCGGGCCGGTGACAGCTGGCGTTGTCAGGGGCGACGGCGCGGCTGCCGGTGCAGCCGCCGCAGGGGCTGCGGCTTGCGCTGGCGCGGCAGGTGCTGCGGTCTGTGCGCCGGCAATTGCCGCAAGGGTCAGAGCAGATCCGGCGATGGACCGGAGAAAAAACCTTGAACTGATTGGCATCGGAACTCGTCCTCCAGTAAGAAATGAAGATGTGGAATGTTTCATGAGGTACAGGAACCAGGAACAAATAAAGAAGGGCCGTTTCGTTGTTCTTACCTCCACGGGAATCAGCTGCGGCCAGACAAGCGGATGTCTTGCGTCAACCAATATCCAATGAATCAGTAATTGAATCGCAAGCTTAGTAACGCAGACAGGCCATAAAGAATCAGTGAGGAACGTATAAGGACTGTCAAAAGAAATGCGATTATCCGGGGACTCGAGCTTGGATAGGAAAGTTTTCGCACGCTGAGTCTTTCTCCAGACAATGCGCTGCCGTTGGAAATCCGGATTCCCCGCCTGCGGCCGCAGTCTCAAATATCTGAGCTGATAAGATCGTTCGTAATCTCCCTCTGCGGCATTGCAAGGCTCACGGCGAGCCCGCGATGGTGGTCGAATCGATGCGAAGCCTGAGCAGGCAGGCGGAACGCATTGTCCGCGTCGTCAGGGAAGGAGCGATTTGGGAATCTCCTTACAAGCAATACGCTCCGCGGCCAGAAGAAGCGGCTCCGGGTCCAGGGTCTTGCTCTTCGTTCTCGAATGCGCCCTCGGCATCCTCGCTGTCTTCATGGTGGGTCTGCTCGCCCACTGGTTCCAGTGGTTGCTGCCGGTCTCAGAGCTGCTGTGTCTTCTGATTGTGGTTCCCACCGCTCTGCTCAGCGGCTTCTGGCAGGCTGTCATCGTCTCGCTCTCCGCAGTCCTCGTGCAGAGCTATTTCACGGCGCACAATTCGCTGCTTGGCCCCGCGCGCGATCCCGCGGCCACCGTGACCCTCCTCGTCTTCGTCGGAACTGCGCTGGTCATCAGCCGTCTCTCCGCCCGCGTCACGCGACATGCTCGCAGCGCAGAGTCGTGGGGAGATCAGATGCATGACCTTTACGAGTTCACGCGGCGCACCCTGCAGATGAATCTTCACGTTGAGCCGGGCGCCCAGCTTGCCGAGTTGGTGCATGAAATCTTCGCGTTGGAAGCAGTCGTTGTCTTCGATTCGGACCTGCATGAGACCTATCAGGCCGGCTACTGGCACGAAAACCCCCAGGAGATTGCGCAGAACGTCTACTACTTCGAGACCTCCGACGATGACCCCGTCACCGGAATCAGCCGCCGCGTGCTTCGCCTCGGCAATATCCCCATTGGGAGCCTCGTCGTGCGCGGAGAGATCAGCCCGCTGACTTGCAACGCAATTGCATCCCTCATTGCCATCACCTTCGATCGCTACAGAGCATTCGCCAATGAAAGCCGTATCGAAACGGAGCGACGAACCGAGCAGTTGCGCTCCACCGTCCTCGACAGCCTCGCGCACGCCTACAAGACGCCGCTCACGGCCATCCGCGCCGCATCCACGGGGCTCAGTGAGATGGGCAAGCTCTCTGCTGCGCAGTCTGACCTGGTCAGCCTGATTGATGAGCAGACGGGCCTGTTGAACGAACTCACCGCCCGCCTCCTCACCACCGCCCGCCTCGACGCCGGCGAGGTGACCATTCATGCGGAGCCAATCGGAGTCGCATCCCTCGTCGATGAAGTCGTCGCCAGCCTCAGCGACCGCCTCGCCAGCATGAAGGTCGCGATCGAGGTTCCCGACGATGCGCTCATCGTCTGTTGCGACCGGCAGCTGATGGTGATGCTGCTGACGCAGTATATTGACAATGCGTGCAAGTACTCCATCTATGGAACGACCATTACGATTCGCGCGGCAAAGATGAAGCAGGAGGTCCTGTTCTCGGTGCACAGCTACGGCCCGGTGATTCCGATGGAGGACCGCGAGAGAATCTTCGATCGCTACTATCGTTCGGCAAGTTCCTTGACAAGGGCAGCAGGCACCGGCATCGGCCTTTCTGTCGCCAAGCGCGTCGCGTCCATTCACGGTGGGCACGTCTGGGTCACCAGCGATGAGGAAGAGGGCACAACGTTCTACGCAGCCATTCCGCACTCTGAGCAAAAAAGGAAAGCACTATGAATCAGCCTGTCGTTCGTGTCCTGATTGTCGATGATGAAGCTGCCATCCGCCGAGCGTTGCGGCCTCCGCTTACCGAACTCGGCTTTCAGGTCTTTGAAGCATCGCGCGGAGAAGAGGCGCTGCAGTTTCTCCAGTCCAACGCCGTCGATGTGGTCCTGCTCGACATCAATATGCCCGGCATCGGCGGCATCGAGACCCTGCGACGGATTCGCGCCTCGGCTCCGCGCCTGCCCGTGCTGATGGTCACCGTACGCGAAGCCGAAGAACAGAAAGTCGAGGCATTGGAGCTTGGCGCAGACGATTACGTCACCAAGCCGTTCAGCGTGAGAGAGCTGATTGCGCGCATCCGGACGGCCTACCGCCGCGTGCACGCGCCTGCGCGCGCAGAAGATGCGCCCATCGAGATTGGTGAGATTCGCCTCACCCCGGCGCGCCGCAGCGTCACCAAGCGCGGTCAGGCCCTCCACCTCACCCGCAAGGAGTTTGATATCCTCTATTGCCTCATGAGCCGTGCCGGCCGCGTCGTGACTTACGCTAAACTGCTCACCGCTGTCTGGGGCGCGGATTGCCGCGAAGAGGTCGAGTACCTGCGCACGTTCGTGCGGCAGTTGCGGAAGAAGATTGAAGACGATCCTTCCAACCCCGTCTACCTGCTCACGGATGTGTATGTGGGTTACCGCTTCGCCGATGCGCAGATGCTCGAGGCAGCTGAAGAAAATGCCGCCTCGCACGCAGAGGCCGCGCCCCCCGCTGAATCCTAGTCGGCCTGCCGCCCTACTCGTCGTAATGCAGCAGGCTGAACACGTCGTACTCCGGAAAACGCGATCGGCCCTTCAGGAAGTCGAGCTCGACCGCAAATCCGAGCCCGGCAATCTCCCCGCCCAGTTGCTTTACCAGCTTGACGGTCGCGTCCATCGTGCCGCCCGTCGCGAGCAGGTCGTCTACCAAAACCACGCGCTGGCCGGGCTTGATCGCGTCCATGTGGATCTCAAGCGTGTCCGATCCGTATTCGAGATCGTAGGTTACGCGCGCCACCGGTGCAGGCAGCTTGCGCGGCTTGCGCACCGGAACGAAGCCCGCATTGAGCCGATACGCAAGCGCCGGACCGAAGATGAATCCCCGAGCCTCAATCCCCAGCACCAGATCAATCTTGCGTTCAATGTAATGCGCCGCAAGCGCGTCGATCAGTTGCGCAAAACCGGTCTTGTCCTTCAGCAGCGTCGTAATGTCATAGAAGAGAATCCCGGGCTTGGGAAAATCCGGCACCGTGCGCACCAGCGCCTTCAGTGCCTCTACATTGATCGGTTCGGCTTTATCGCGCATGCGTCCGCTCGCTCCTGTTGTCCGTATCAGCTCTGTTCGTCAGAGATCTGTGCAGTGGAATTGGCCGGTGTGAACTTCGCCTTCTCCATGCATTATAGAAGGCGCTGCCAGTCATTACTTGCTCGCTGATGCGTTCTCTGCAATGAGCGTCCCGCCCTCACCACGCGCCTTCAATCCGAAAGGCATCGAGTGCAGCGGCTTCTTCGTCCTTCAGATAATGCTCCATGACGCGGTCCACGCGGCTGCCTCTTGGACCCTTCCGGAGACTCGCACGCAGCTCGTTGAGATCCTCCAACGACCCGGACGCAACAACCTCCACGTCTCCGTCTTCCGTGTTGCGCACCCAGCCGCAAAGGCTCAGCTCGCTGGCCTCGCGCTGCACAAACCAGCGAAAGCCAACCCCCTGCACGCGGCCTTGAATCAGGAAATGAAGGACCATTGCGTTGCGCCATCGCCAGTCTCGCAGACCGATACCCGTGCGTGCAACTGAGCGCCGCACGCCTCGCGATACACTGGAAGCAGTCATGGTCTTCGTCCTCGACAACTACGACTCGTTCACCTACAACCTCGTTCAGTACCTTGGTGAACTCGGCGCGAATGTGCATGTGCGCCGCAACGATGAGGTGACCGTCGAGGAAGTGGAAGCGCTGCGCCCGGAGCGCATCCTGCTTTCTCCCGGACCGTGCACACCGGCAGAGGCGGGCATCCTCGTGCCGTTGATTCGACACATGGCGGGCAAGGTCCCCATCCTCGGCGTCTGCCTCGGGCATCAGGCCATAGGAGAAGCCTTCGGCGGTCAGGTCGTGCGTGCTCGCGGCCTCATGCACGGAAAAACCAGCGCCGTCGCTCACGATGCAAAGGGAGTCTTCGCGGGCCTGCCCACACCGCTGACCTGTACGCGCTATCATTCCCTCATCGTCGCGGAAAAGTCGCTTCCGCCAGATCTCGTTGTAAGCGCTCGCGTCTTTGAGCCCGGCGGAAACTCCGTGATTATGGGCCTCCGCCATCGCTCGCTGCCGGTCGAAGGCGTGCAGTTTCATCCCGAAAGCGTTCTGACCGAGGGCGGTCATCAGATGATCCGCAATTTTCTGCTCATGTAGCGGACATGCACTTCACTTCAGGCAGGCCGATTCCGTGATGAACGAACCTCGATTCATCCATTTGCTCCTCATCGTTGTCCTTGCGTCCCTGTCCATGCCCGCCCGCGCGCAGGCTCAGGCCCCGTCTACAACGCCGCCTTCCACCTCGGTCAGTCCGATTGCCATCGTGCAGCTCGGCGACGACAAATCTGGCGCCGGACCCACCGTAACCGGTGCCTTGCAGGTCACCGCAGGCAAGGCGGTCATCGCAGCCAGCGGTCAGATTACCGCCGGTTCCCAGCCCGCCACGGTGCAGTTGCCTCGCCGCGGAAGCCTGCGCGTCTGTCAATCCACTTCCGTCCGGCTCGCCTCTGCCTCTGGCAGTTCCGCTGGCTCCGCGCCGGGCCTCATGATGGCCATGGACCACGGCGCTCTGGAAGTCAGCTTTGCGGATGCAAATACCGCCGATGTCCTGATGACCCCTGACTTCCGCATCCAGCTCAGCGGACCCGGCAAGGCTGACCTGAAGGCCCGCGTCGCGGATCATGGCGATACCTGCATCGATAATCCCGGCGGCGGACCCTCCGTTCTCGTCACTAGTGCCTTTGACGGCGGCACGTACAGTGTTCGTCCGGGGCAGCGCGTTCTGCTCCTTCATGGAAGCGTCCATGAGGTCAGCGACAGCGCGAAGGAGCCATGCGGCTGCCCACCCGCCGCCGCAGAGGTCAAGGGAAATGATTTTCCATTAGCCCAGAGTGAAGGCCTCGCACCTACGCCCGCTCCGGCTCCGGCTCCGGCAGCGTCCAACTCCGCAGCAAATCACCCTGCCACGCCGCCGCTGGTCTTCAACGCACCAGCGCAGCCTGTGGCGTCCGAACCTTCTGCCTCGTCAGCGGCACAGCCGGGTGTCAACACCACTGCGCCTGCGGCAAAGAAGCCCGGCGTCTTCCATCGGATGGGCCGCTTCTTTCATAAGCTCTTTCACTTGTAGCAGGATATTCGGGATCTGGATCTGCGCTTCACGTTGCACCCACCGCGCTTCTACATCTCGCGCGCCTGCCGAATCGCGCGAATCACCGCCTGAGCCTTGTTGAGCGACTCCTGGTGTTCCATCTCCGGAACTGAATCCGCCACAATGCCCGCTCCGGACTGAATGTACCCCTTGCCCTTCTGGGTCAGCAGCGAACGAATTGCGATGCACGAGTCCAGGTTCCCTGAGAAATCAGCGTAGAGCACCGCGCCTCCGTAGATTCCGCGCCGGGCCGGTTCCAGTTCATCGATGATCTCCATCGCCCGCACCTTCGGGGCCCCGCTCAGCGTGCCAGCCGGAAAGCATGCTCGCAGCGCATCAATGGCCGTCAGCTCCGGCTTAAGCATTCCGTGAATCGAGCTCACGATGTGCATCACGTGGCTGTAGCGTTCCACGAACATCAGCCGGTCCACCTGCACGGTTCCATACTGGCTCACGCGGCCTACATCGTTGCGGCCAAGGTCCACTAGCATCACGTGTTCCGCGCGTTCCTTCTCATCGTGCAGCATCTCGTTTTCAAGCGCCAGATCGGCGGCCTCCGTCGCTCCGCGCGGCCGCGTTCCCGCAATTGGACGATATTCAACCCGGCCATCGTGGACGCGGACCAGCAGCTCCGGAGATGAGCCGGCAAGCTCAAAGGCCATCGGCGCGGGCCGTTTTCCTCCGCTCTTTCCGGAACGCGCGCGGCCCGGCTTGCCCACGGGGTCCACGCGCAAAAAGTACATATACGGGCTTGGGTTCACCGCCCTCAGCGCGCGGTACACCTGAAAAGTGTCCACGCCAGGCTCCACGTCGAATCGCTGCGACAATACCGCCTGAAACACATCTCCCGCCGCGATGTACTCCTTGATGCGCTCGACGGCCCGCTGATAAGCGCCCTTCTTCGTTCGATGCAGCACCTTCAGACCCGACCCTGCGGAGCGGCCCGCCGACGCAAGTTTTGCGAGCGGACGGCTCAGGCGCATTTCCATGCGGGCCAGCCGCTTCACTGCGTCAGCATAAGCCTTGGACGGCGGCGTCTTCGTCACATCCGCCGTCACAACCAGCCAGATCTGCTTGCGGACGTGGTCGAACGCCAGCACCTCGTCAAAAAACAGCAGGCATGCATCGGGAATATGCAGCTCATCCTTTGCGTGCTCGGGCAGCCGCTCGATGAGCCGCACTGCGTCGTAAGAGAGGAATCCCACTGCGCCCGCAGTAAACGGCGGCAGCCCCGCAATGCGCGCCGGCTTGTGTCCGCCCAGCGCCTCCTGCATCAGTTGAAAGATGTCTCCTTCTACCTCGCGGGACTTACGCCCCTCGGTGATGGAGATCGTCCGTCCCCGCGCAACCATCCGCTTGTACGGATTGAAGCCCATGAAGGTGTAGCGCCCCACCTGCTCGCCGTTCTCCACCGATTCCAGCAGGAAGCACTCCTGCTCCGGCCACGCAGCCCGTAGAAACGCAGACACCGGCGTCTCCAGGTCTGCCGGAAGCGTATGAAAGACGGGAACCAGAGTGTGCTCCTTCGCAAGCGCAAGGAACTCCTTCCGGCTCGGCTGAGTGCGTGCGGCAGTGGTCTTCACAGGATTCAGTGTAAAGGGTCGCTGTCCATCGCTGCGGGCAGGGAAGCGGGCCAATCGCCCTTATCGATTTCCTTGTCCTTCCGCGCAAGCCACTTGGTCAGCTCGGAGGCGGGCAGCGGACGGCTGAACAGAAATCCCTGCGCGGCGTCGCAGCCCATGGCCCGCAAAAGCATCAGTTGCTCATGCGTCATCACGCCTTCCGCGATGACCTCCATGCCCAGCTCGTGCCCCATCTCAATCGTCTTTTCCACCATCACGCGATCGCTGTCGCTCGCGTGCATATTCTGGACGAGGCTCATGTCGACCTTCAGCTCGGTCGCAGGAATGTTCTGCAATTGCTGCATCATGGCATAGCCCGCGCCAAAGTCATCGATCGACAGTTGGATCGCCTTCATCCGCAGCCGCGTCAGCACGTCCAGCGTGCGCGCGAGCTCGCGAATCAGCCCGGTCTCCGTGATCTCAATGACGATTCTTCCCGCCGGAAATCCATGCCGAACCAGAAGCGCCATGAAGCGGTCAGGGAACTTCAGGTCACGCAGCGTATAGACCGACGCGTTCAGAGAAAGCCGTGGATACATGCTGCTCGAGGACCTAAAGTGCTTCACGTCATCAAGAGCCATCTCGACCGTAATCCAGCAGAGCTTGTCGATCAGGCCCATCGATTCACAGCGCCCGATGAATAGATCCGGCAAAATGATGCCTCGTTTGGGATGAACCCAGCGGGACAGGACTTCGACGCCCGTCACCTCCCCATTCTTGAGGCTCACCTGCGGCTGGTAGTAGTTCACAAACTCGGAATGTTCAAAAGCCTCCAGCAACTCGCCGTCGTCGTATTCAATCATCGGCGTCTCATCTGGAACCGATGCGGACTCCGTGGGGCTCAGCACTCCAAGCGCGGTCTGAAGGTCTTCAATGCCGAAGGGCTTTTGCAGATGTCCGATGACCGGGAGCCCGAGCGTCCGCGCCAGCTTCTTGGCCGTCTCGATGACTCTCTTGTCCATGCCGCTCATCAGCACGATGCGCGCTTCACACTTCTTCTCGCCCAGCAGCCGCAGCACTTCAATGCCATCCATGCCCGGCATCACCAGATCGAGCAGAATTACGGCAGTGTCGGGAGTGACGAGCCTGTGGCAGTTGGCAGCATCTTTGGTGACAATGCAGTGCAGACCCATGCTGCGGGCCATCGCCGACACCAGCGCTCCTACAACCCCATCGTCATCGACGACCAGAATGTGATTGACGGCCGCCATCCATGCTCCATTGCGTAGTGGCACACTCACTACCCGGCGCCACGACTCTGGGCTCTCACTGCAAAAAATGAGCGCTCCTCGTGCTCCACCCATGCTCTTGCGCTTCTCAAACCACACTGCAGTCTTGCGCCGATGATCCGCGCATCTCCCCGCAGGCAAAATCGCGGATTAGAGAAAGCTTAAGCCTGTGGAGAGTGTAGCTTACTGCGTTGTATCCAGTTAGCATTTACTGCGAAAGCAGTAACTAAATCGGTGCATCCTTTGGGGCATTGACTCCATCTCCCTACTCCTTCTCTCAATACGACTGCAAAATCGGGAAGGCAAGCCTTACGAAGGTGTGAGCGGCCTGCTTGACGACTTTTCCGGGCTGGACCTAGACTCACAACGGCTCAAGCAGGGCCTGCGCCCTGCAAGGAGTGAGCCGATGAGCTCCGAATCCGGTTCCCGAAAGACGCGCGGCAGCGAGCAGACGCCCGAAGCCGAATGCGCATCGAACAAAGGGCCGGGATTTTTTCGGGGTGGACGTTGCCACAAGATGGCAACTTGAATTGGAGAAAATGTATGTCGATCGCTACACAAGCCGTCACTCTAGATCAGGAAATCAACCCCTGGGAAGCCCAGAGCGCACGGTTCGATTTTGCAGCACGTAAACTCAATCTCGATGAGGGCCTCTGGAAACTGCTGCGCACGCCTGCGCGCGAGATTATCGTCCACTTCCCAGTGACCATGGATGACGGAAGAATCGAAATCTTCACCGGCTTCCGCGTCCAGCACAACATCGCGCGCGGGCCCGCCAAGGGTGGCATTCGCTATTCGCCTGACGTCACCCTCGACGAAGTCCGCGCCCTCGCCAGTTGGATGACCTGGAAGTGCGCAGTTGTGAACATCCCCTTCGGCGGCGCAAAAGGCGGCATCATCTGCGACCCCAAAGCCATGAGCCAGGGTGAAATCGAGCGCATGACGCGCCGCTATACCTCCGAAATCATCGACTTCATCGGGCCGGAGAAAGACGTCCCCGCGCCGGACATGAACACCAACGAGCAGACCATGGCCTGGATTATGGATACCTACTCCATGCACATGGGCCGCACCGTCACCAGCGTCGTCACCGGCAAGCCCCTCAACATCGGCGGGTCCCGGGGTCGCATGGAGGCCACAGGCCGCGGCGTCATGGTCGTCTGCGATGAGAGCCTGCGCTACCTCAAGCAGCCGCAGGAAGGCTGCCGCGTCATCATCCAGGGCTTTGGCAATGTCGGCTCCAACAGCGCCCGCCTCCTCATGGAGCACGGCTACAAAATCATCGGCATCGCTGAAAAAGACGGCGGCCTCTTCAACGCCTCCGGCATCGACATCCACCAGCTTCTCGAGTACCGCTACCGCAACAACACCACTCTCGGTTTCCGCGGCGCAGAGGCTATGCCCAGCGATGAGCTCATCTGCGCCGATTGCGACATCCTCATCCCGGCCGCGACCGAGAACGTGATTACCAGCAGGAACGCCGACAAGCTGAAGGCCCGCATCGTCGTAGAGGGCGCCAACGGCCCCACCACTGCCGTCGCCGACGAAATCCTCGCCGAAAAGCGCATCTTCGTCGTGCCCGACATCCTTGCCAACGCCGGCGGCGTTACCGCCAGCTACTTCGAGTGGGTGCAGGACCGCCAGGGCTACTTCTGGAAGGAAGCCATCGTCAACGAACAGCTTGAAACCATCCTGCGCGACAGCTTTGAAGACGTCGTCCGCTATGCGGAAGCGCACAACGTCAACAACCGCATCGCCGCCTACATGCTGGCCATCGATCGCGTCGCTTTCACCATCAAGCAGCGCGGCATCTACGCCTAGCTACTTCCTGTGCCGGGTGGCCCCATTCATGCGCGTCTTTTGCGCATGAGTGGGAACCCCAAAACCCTACCGCCACCACACTTTGGGTGCCCCGGTCCCTCGCACTTGGGGACCGGGGATCGCTCGGCGGCCCATCCCTGCCGCCTGCGCCAGAGGCATCCCCCACAGGAATCCGGAACCCCACGCCCCGTATCAGGGCACGGCTTCAGCCATGCCGATAGCGTCCGCAGAATCAGCAGGGCTTCAGCCCCCGAGGCTTGGCGTCCTGATCGCGCTCGGACGTTCACTCCAAGCCCCTCAGAACTCATCCAAAGCTCATCCCACAGCCATGCAGAGAGCGGTGCGACGCGCTGGGGGGCTCACTCCACCGGCGTCTGGCCTCCAGCATCGGACCTTCCATCAGCGGGAACGTTGCCGGTAAGAATCTGCGCGCTCGATCGGAAGACGTGATAACTCCCAAAGGTCACGTCGTTCAGTAGGATGGTGTCGGGCGGGCCGCTCACTGCCAAATCGAGCCCCTGCAGTGCGTCCATCAAACCCTCCGCGTCGAGCGAGACCGACACGCTGCGCAGCGGGCACGTGTACGTCCTGCCGCCAATCTCCACCGGACCGTACTGGACCATAATGTCCGCACCCATGATGGGAGAGCCCAGCGGCAAGTCCGCCCGCACGGTCAGGCGCAGGATCGTGCCGGTCGCTGGATCGATAGCAAATTCGCCGTGATATCCCGTGCCCAGTTCCCCTTCGCCCGTTGCGCTTGCGCGCTTGTGAAATGCGACGGAGTAATGAGATTGACTTTGCGGCACCCGGTAACGAAAGACTGCCAGGGTTGTTCCGTTCGTTCCCCGCTCCCAGCGCTCCCAAACCGTCTCCCCAAACGCTGCATCTCGAATCACGGTGTAGAGAATCGGGCCGAAGACTCCCTTGGTAATGAGGCTGTTGTCCTTAGATTTGAACGGATGGACTCCCCCTGCGTGCGCACGGACAACTTCCTTCCCGTCGCGATACGTCACAACTTCCTGCGCGCTGCCTGTCTCGAGCCATGATGCATCCTTCGGCGATCCGCGAAAGCGAACAGTGGTCCGCGTCGCGTAAAAATCTGGCAACCTCGGGATCGTCTCTTTGAGATAGTCCACGGTCATAGCAATGATCCGCCGCTGGCCGTCCAGATCGGGAGCAGCCTGTGCAATCACATCGGCCGCCGCAGGCCTCAGAAAGACAGCATCATCGGCCAGTACCACCAGCGCCCAACGGCTCTTGGGGCCGGGAAGGTGCTGCTCCAGCGACTGCAGCGTTGCATCGCTCATTCGTTCTGTCAGCGAGAGACCGGACAACTGCCGCGAAACCTCCGCATCCGATTTGCCCTGATCCCCGGCAAGGATGCGCTCCAAATCCATCACCCTCACCAGGCGCGCAGTTGGACGCTGGTTAACCTCATCCTTAGGCGCAGCGCCCAGAGCGGGAGGAAAAGTAGATTGGAGGACACAGAGACCAGATAGGGAGCCCAACGCCACGAGGCGCAATGCTCGGTTCACAGTGCGAACAGTCACAAACGATTCTCGCAATCAGCCCCCTGCTTGAGTCGTGCTCGCCCGCCCCAGGGCCTTATACCGAATTCATATCGAAGCCATTCTACTTTCCCCCTCAATGATCGGTCCCCCGCGCCGAGGAGCGAACTGAGTTCCCCCACTGAAAAGGGTGCCCCTGGTCCGTCTGTTCGGACCTGGGAAAGTACGAACCCCACCCCACCACCCGCTAGCCCTTGCGGGTGCACCATGTATGCGCGCCGTTTGCGCATGAGTGGGGAACCACAACCCCATCCCCGTCGCTGCTAGCCTGACGAGCCCCGCAACCCCGCTAGCCCCGCTGCTCTCCGTCAAGCCCTTCTTAGGAAAATATTTTCTAACTCACTCATTCCAAGCACAATTTTCCCCAGCCCGTTTTGCATGTTCGTTCCCTTGAAAAGCGCACAATGGAATCAACCATGAAAAACCGCGTCCTCCAACCCGTCGCCCAGATCGCTTCGTTGGGGAAAGCTCTGTCCTTCAACCGCCCGGTCCGTACCCCCCCGCGGAAAATACCCCCCCTACAATATTTTTCTTTTCCACAGTTTCCTTGCAGGTTTTCGCCTCTTCCGTTTCGCTCGACCTTCGCTTTTCGTTCATCCGGCCTTCCTGTCCAGTGTTCCCGAACCGATTCCGCCTCGGAAAAAATCTCTTTGCATCAATGCTTTATGTCGATTTATTTAAGATTTGCATCGCATTCTGAAGTGGCCTTGCACGTCACTTCACCAGCCCGCAACCCACCTTCGGAGTAGCCCATGAAGCTCGTCCTCTTCGCTTTGTGCCTCACCACCTCTGCCTTCGCCCAGCAGCCCGCCGACCCCGCCGCAACCTCCTGCGGCCCCGCAAACGTCTCGCTGCACGTCCATTTGGACAGGCACCCGCCTGCTCCCGCGCCGCCTCTGTCCGGTAAAGCGCTGGTCTACTTCATCCAGCAATCGGGTGCGCCCGTCAATCTCACTTATCCTGCTACCCGCGTGGCTCTCGATGGCGCATGGGCCGGCGCAATCCACGCCGATTCTTACTTCTCCGCTTCCGTGCTTCCCGGAGACCATCACGTGTGCGCCGTCCTGCATTCCTTCGCCATCGGCACCCTCACCGAGCTCGCCCACTTCCATGCCGACCCCGGCAACACCTACTACTTTCGGACCCGCCTCTTCGGCACGCAGGGCTTCGTGTACCTCGAACTGCAGCCAGTGGACAGAGACGAGGCCCTCCATCTCATGGCAACCGATCCTCTGAGCATCACCACCCCTCATCCGTAACTCCCACGTCGCGGGAGACTGGTGCAATAATGGAGCCAAGTCAGATCACAGATCCGGGCAGCCACGTACCATGAATCTCCCCAACTCCATCACGATGAGCCGGATCGTCATGATCCCTCTGCTGCTGTGGATGCTCTCGCCCCACTTCACTTGGAGGGGAATCGACGGGGCGCAGGAGATTCTGGCTTCGGTGCTTTTTATCCTCGCTTCCATCACCGACGGCCTCGACGGCTACCTGGCCCGCAAGCGCGGCCAGATTACGACGATGGGCATGCTCCTCGACCCGCTGGCCGACAAAATCATGGTCACGGCCGCTTTGATTGCGCTGGTGGCCTACAACCCGCAGGTGGTCAAGGTCTGGATTGCCGTCGTTATCATCGGGCGCGAGTTCCTGATCTCCGGCCTCCGTTCCATCGCCTCCTCTGAGGGCTTCACGATTCAGGCCAGCGACCTCGGCAAGCTCAAGACAGTCCTGCAAATCGTCACCGTGGTGTCCGCAATCCTCGCCCACCGCTGGGACGAGTGGCAGTTCGGAGACCTGGTCATTCCCGTGAATTGGATTGCGGTCGCGGCCATTTACTTCACCGTGCTCGTGTCGATCATCTCTGCCATCGACTACTTCGTCGGCTTCTGGAAGCGCATTGACCATGCCTCCATCGACCGCCGCAAGCCCTTCGTCCTGTCACGCGGCAAAGGCGCCGGCAGCCCCTCCGCGCAATAGCTCGCAGAAGCAGCAAAAGGCCCCGGATTGTGCCTCCGGGGCCTTCGTGCCTGCAACGGAATCTCTCTTGCCCGTCATCGATCCGTTCTTTGCTCAGGCCATCGCGGGCACATGATGAGCCACGGGTATGCCGGCCTTCGTCGCAAGATCGCCGACCGCCGCTCCGTGTGGTGCTGCGTGGTGCGCGCTGCGCGTCAGGCGATGAACAAAATGATACGGCGGCCATGGGCCTGAAAGCTGCAACAGGCACTCCCGCATCATCGCGCTTGTCGTCGCAAACTTGTTTTGGTAGCGTTCCACGTGCTTGTGTTCGATCAGGTGGGCGATATCGAGCACCATCTTTCCGGACTCGGTTAGCCTGCAACTCACCTCTTCATCCAGCGGCATAAAGAGCCGGTGCATCTGGAAGGCAACCGCCCTTGCGCGCGTCTGACGTTCGCGCTGCCGTGATGCCGTTTCGCGCAGTGTCGTCAGATATTCCTTGCCCACCGATTCCGTACCCGAGTGCTTCACCAGGTCGCGTGGGCAGCAGTCGTCCACAAAGATCTTCAAGTGCATCTCGGTCTTGCCGCGCAGCTTGTCAATGTTGGAAAGGAACTGCCTTTGATTTGATCGCACCGACTTGCGCAAGGCCTCGTCATCGTTGAAGACCGTGCCAAACCGGAAGGGCAGCACCGTCGAGTGCTGAAAGCAGTCGGCAATGACGCGGGCGTGATCCACGCCGGCCTTCTGGCTGAATCCATCTCCCGCGTTGTGTTCGCTGACAATGATTGCGAGGTCGCTGGCTGGATAGAGAAAAACCTGGTTGCCGCTCACTCCGTGAACGGATTCCAAAGGAACTGGTTTACGATGGCGGGCTAATTCTGGAAATGCTTGTTTCTCACCGATGCAGTAGGCATACCATGCCATGTCGTGGCACTCCGTGTGCGGCCGCTGGTAAACGGCGCTCGTTCGTACAGCTCTGTGGACTCAGGAACAACTGCATTGTGCCGCGGGACAAGTAGCTCCCAATTGAACTACCCGGAATACTAGCCCGCCGCGAATACGACTGGCAACGTCTCACATTGAGAAGTTGGGGAAGTTAGCGGCTGGATGGAAGATTGTTTTTATAGAAGAGCAATTTATATTTATCAAATCAATAAAACTGCGCCTATGCCTCGACTTGGGGCAGGAAAGCCATCAGAAGCTGCAGATCCATCAAGGGGCGATCAGTGCGCCAGTTTCAGCAGGACAATCACATTCAGCGCAACGGACACAATCAGCAGACCGATGACGATGGACCCGGCTACAACAAACTTCCTGCGAAGAGCCTGCGCATCTTCCAGTAACTCCTGTTGTTCGAGCGTATTGCGATTGGTCGCTTCCTTCAGCTGCTCAATCCGGTCGGCGATTTGAACCATGGCTTCTTGCTGTTCCGAAACCCGCTCGGACAGCGCCTGATGGGTGACGTGCAACTTCGTCAGCCGGTCTTCGACGACTGCCATATCCCGCGAAGAAGCCGGTGATGGCGCGCCGAGAGAGAGCAAGTTCGAGACTGTCTGCCCAACGTTTCCTTCCATCAGCGGCAGCATCTTCTGCGCAACCACAATGGCTGTCTTCAGCACATCGAACTTGCGCCGGGCTCCTGAAGCCTGCGGCTCTGCATGGACCGCAGGGGAGGGAGCCGCTTTCTTCGCTACGTTGCTCTCCTGCCCCGGCGTTTGCGGTTGCGCAGGGACCTTGGAATGCACGGCGTCAGCAATCTTTCCCTGCACCGGAGCAATTGGAGGGGGCGCCAGCACCGCCGGCTTGGAGATGGGAGCGGGGCCCGATGTCCGCAGCACTTCCACTTTGTGTTCTCTGGACGGTGGGATGACTTCACGCATATCCCGCCGGGAGGACATCCACAGATCAACCATTCTGGCCTGAGGGGGCACAGTTGTTTCGTCGGCTTTCTGCAGCTCTTGTCGAATAGAGCTTTCTGCTTGGCTCATGGTCCGTAGTCTTTCTGCGCTTTCCGGGGAGCAGCGTGCATCGCGCCTGGAGCCGGGGACAGTTTCACGGCGGATTGCGCGGAAGCCGCGCTGATGCGTCCAGCCTAACACACAGAATGGACGGGGATGCGCTCAAATCCAGCGGGTCTCGCGTATCCTCAGGCGAAGGAGAATTACGTGAGACGTTCTGCCCACAGCCTTTCAGGAAACCTCCAGCGCTACATCCTCGCAGGAATCATCACCGTCGGACCGCTTCTTGTTACCTGGATGGTCTTCAGTTGGATTCTTGGAACCCTCGCCAGAGCGGGCTTGCCGCTCGTCAAAGCTCTCGATGCGGTTGCTCACGAAGCCTGGCTGATGAGTCCGTGGATGCAATCGGTCCTCGCCGTGCTCCTCACGCTCCTGCTCCTTTACTTTGTCGGGCGGATCACGTCGCTTGTGATCGGCCGCCAGCTTTTCAATCTGGTGGAAGCAATTCTGGAGAGATTGCCTCTCGTAGCGAAGGTCTACACCTCCGTGCGCCAGTTGCTGGCGACCATGACCGCGCAAAAGGATACATCCCAACGTGTCGTTCTGGTGGATTTTCCTGTCGAGGGCCAGAAGTGCGTAGGGTTTCTCACGCGCACGCTCAAGGACACTGCAACCGGCCGGCCGCTGGCCGCCGTCCTGCTGCCCAACGCCATCAATCCAACTTCAGCCTTCCTGCAGATTCTGCCGCTCGAGCGCGTCGTCGAGACGGATCTGACCGTGGAGCAGGCGATGAGCATGTTGCTGACCGGCGGCGCCGTCGCCCCCGACATGGTGCGATTTACTGCCGCTGCCAACACGCCTCGTTAGCTCGCGTCCTTCCTCACGCGCGCGCCTACTGCGCTGCTCCCGTGCTTTCCGCCACATCCAGATCGTCTCCGGCGTGTTCGCTCTCCGCGGTCACATTGCGCAGGCTAACATGCTCAAACTGCGCCCAGATCAGCCCCACCGGAACGATGCTCAGAAAGGTGACGAGCAGCAGCGTAGCGGCACATGCGGTCGCCGCTTCATGCCCGGCCCCAAGAACAAGGCTGAGAACAATTGCGACCAGGCCAACTTGAGTGAACCATCCGAGGATAGGCAATTGGAAAATGCTGGCGCCACCACTCGCCACCATCACCAGCACCGACTTCTGCGGCGTGATCGAGGCAAGTTCAGGAGCGGCTACAAACGCTCTGCAACTCAGAAGATAAGCCAGTGCAATGAGCACCCACATCGCCAACGACAGGCCCAGCACAGACGCCAGATCGCCGAGCGAATGCATCGCGGAGAGTCCGTTGCGAAAGGCGCGAATCCTGTGCCCGATCGCCTCGCCAAGCTTGCGGGAAACCAGGCCAACGCCTTGCTCGCAGAGGGCCGCGAACGAGTTGCTGCCGACGCGAACCAGCACGAGAAACAGAGCGCCAAGCAAGGTCAGAATCAGCCCGCCATAGCGCGCGATCAGCGAGGAGAGAAGCGCATGATGAGCTCCCAGTTGTGCCAGCGGGCCGGTATGAGGCATCGCCTTCATAATCTCTTCCGTGGGAACCCACAGCATCGCAATGGAGAAGATCAAGGCGAGGGAACCGGCATCGAAGAGCCTCTCGACGACGTACACTGCGAACTGGGCGCTCAGCTCCAGGTTGGTCTTCTTCGACACCAGATACGGCCGCACCGGATCTGCGACGCGCCCGATCAGCGCAACGGCAGTAAAGCCCAGCACCTGTGGACTCACCAGCGACAGAGGCGACACCTTCTTCTGGTACCGAATGAGGTAGGCCCAGCGCGCCGCACGCAGCACAAGTCCGAGGTAGATGCAGCCGATGCCAATGCCAATCAGCCGCCAGTCTGCCTGCGCGACCTGGGTGCGGAAGACGCCAAAATCAAAATGAATGCGACCTCGCCCCCACACGGCAAGACCGGCAAGCGCCACGATGGCAAGCAAGCCAAGAATCAGTTGTTTCTTCTTCAAGCGATCTCCCACGTTCGGCTACACGCTGATTGTATGGGCTGGCTCGGCAAAGTGCGATGAATCTATTGGGGGAGGAGGTGGGCGCTGGCCCTTTGCGCCGCCTCGCGCGCCCGCACACGCCGGTTGAACTCATGAATCACGCGGGCCACATACACGCGCGTCTCATGGTACGGAGGAACTCCGTGGTACTTGTCCACGGCGGCCGGGCCGGCGTTGTAAGCGGCAAGCGCTAGCGCAAGATTGTCGTGATACCGCGCCAGCAGCTCATCCAGATACGTGCTGCCGCCGCGCACATTTTCTTGTGGCTGCAAGCTGTTCTGCACGCCCTCCTCCGCCGCCGTCGAAGGCATCAGTTGCATCAGGCCCTGGGCGCCGGCCGGGCTCACCGCCGCAGCGCGGCCACCGCTTTCCGCCTGCACCACGCTTGCCAGCAGGTCCACATCCAGATTGTGGGCCTCGCTTGCCTCGGTCAGCATTTCCTTCAAGTCCTGCGGGCTCAGCTTGCCGTCGGCACGCGCGTGGAATGCCGGGATAGATGCCGAAGGCACCTTGTCCTCCAGGGGAGTAAATGCTGCAATCTGCCGGGGCTCCAGCGCAATGTAGTTGTCTTCGCCCGAGCCAAGATAGAGGCGCACCTGGTCGTTCACCAGCGCATGGTGATCGCAGCGCATCGTGAAGCCGTTCGACAGCGTCGCCAGCTCTGCCGCGCCCGCGGGAGCCGCCACCATCACCGCTGCCAACGCGGTACATACTCTCCAGTTCAAATCTTCGTCTCCTGCGCGGAAGCCGTTTCAACGCGCTCGCCCTGCTGCCGCGCCGTCAGCCTCTCCAGCACCACCGCAACGCCGTCCTCATCATTGACCGGCGCCTGCTTCCAGCCTCGCACCTTCGCCATGGTCTTAAGATCGCTCGCCGCGTTGCCCATCAGCACACCCTGACCCGCCCACTCCAGCATGTCCACATCATTCCAGTTGTCGCCCATCGCCATCGTCTCTTTGCGATCGATGCCGAAGCGCTCGGCCAGTCTTTGCAGCGCCCATCCCTTTGAAACTCCGATCGGCAGCAGATCCAGAATGGCCAGGTCCCGCCCCGGATATTCTGTCCGGATGCAGCCGCAGGCCTCGCGCAGTGTGCTTGCCTGCAGCGCCTTCTCAGCCTGCCGCATCTTGCTCAGGCCTCCCGCCACCATCCCCTGAATCGGATCCCTGCCATCCACCAGCGCATTCTCCAGCGGCTTGACCACGTCAATCGACTTGCGATTGGCCTCCACCCACAGCGCGATGCGTCCGTGCGCCTGTTCCATATCCTCAAGCACCAGTTCGCCGATTCCGTCCTGATCGAACGTGAAGACGACAGACCCAAACGGCCGGAGCAGCCCGCACAGTCCGCGCGCGACTTCCGCCCGCAGATGCTGACGGTCCAGCCGGTCACCTGCCAGCGTGCGCGTCACTGCACCATTGGACGTGATGAGAGGCATATCCGCTCGAAGCCCCAGCCCTTCGAGGATGGGTGCAGTGTAGGCCTGGCGGCGGCCTGTTGCGATGGCCACGATAATCCCGGCCTCCTGAGCGCTCTTGAGAGCCTGTGCATTGCGCTGGCTCACTTGCTGAGAAAACGTCGGCAGCAGCGTGCCGTCCATGTCAATTGCGATCAGCCGGACCGGAGGGTGCATACCTCCAGTTTACCGGTCTGGCTTCGTCCGCAGCGGCGTCGTCCTGTACTCTGGGTTCCATGGAACGCATCTGTAGCCATTGCCATGCCGTGCTGGCGCCGGAGACGCAGGCCGACTGGTGTCCTGCCTGCGGCGGTGCGCTCGTGGAGCGCCAGCAGCTCGCCGGCGACCAAACGCCGTCGCCTCAGGTGGACCATCGCGGGATTCTATTGCCGCGCCGTCACGCCGTCGGCGGCATCATCACGCCGCAGTAAGGTTATTCGTAGCGCAGCGCCTCGGCGGGCAGAATCCGCGCCGCAGCCGAAGACGGATAGAGCGTCGCCAGCAGCGAGATGCCGATCGACACCGCCGCCACGATGACGCCGTCCAGCGGGCGCGGAGCGAACGGCAGAGTATCGATCGAATACACCTCGGCCGACAGATGAATGAAGTGGTAGTGGCCGCCAGCCCACGACGCAGCGTATCCCAGAATGATCCCAAGCGCCGTGCCAATCAGGCTGATGAGCAATCCCTGCATCAGAAAGATGCGCCGCACCTGGCCCAGCTCGACGCCAAAGCTCATCAGCACCGCAATGTCGCGCGTCTTCTCCATCACCATCATCGTCAGCGCGATCAGGATGTTCAGCGCCGCCACAATCACAATGAGCGCGATGATGATGAACGTGACCACCTGCTCTTCTTTCAGCGCGCGAAACAGCGGCCGGTTTTGCTCAATCCAGTTCGTCGTCATGAAGCCCTTGCCGGCGGCCTGTTCAATGGAGATCCCGATCTCCGGGGCGCGCTCCATGTTGTCCACCTTGAAGCTGATCACGGAGAGCAGATCCGGCTCGCTGAAGAGCCGCTGCGCGTCGCTTAGCCGCATGAAGGCCATCGCCGAATCGTATTGAAAAAAGCCGGAGTGAAAGATGCCCGTCACGCGAAAACGCTGGTACTTTGGCGCAAGCCCGAGCGGCGTCAGCTCTCCCTGCGGGCTAGTGATGAGCACCGTATCGCCCACCTGCACGCCGATCTGGTCCGCGAGATCCTTGCCCATCACCAGTGGAGGATAGGCCGAGTCCGTCGGCTGGGGCAGGGAATCACTGCTCGCATCCGGTGCAGGTGCAGAGGCCGTAGCTGCCGCAGGTTCCAGCTCCTTCGCCGAGCCGGACGAGATGGAGCGCAGCAGGTTGCTCACGGTCAGCTCCTCGTCCGGAAGGATGCCTTTGATGAGCGCAAATCCTGCATGAGGACCGCGCGAGACAAGCACCTGGCCGTAGAGCCCCGGCGATGCCGCCGTCACATGTGGAACCTGGCGCAGGCGCTCGACCAGGGGACGCCAGTCGCGGATGCCGTCCGCGGCCACGCGCATCAGATCGACCTCTGACGAGGCTCCGAGCAGCTTGTCCTGCAGGTCGCGCCGCATGCCGTTGGTGATGGCCAGAGCGATAATCAGCGCGGCCACGCCTGCCGCCACTCCGGCAATCGAGATGCTGGTGACAACGCCCACCACGGCCTGCCGCCGCTTGGCCCTCAGATACCGCGCCGCCACAAACAGTTCGAATCGCATCGTCGCGCCGCCTACTTCGCCGCCGAGCCAAAGACCGTCTTCGCGACGCCCACATTGTCATAACGGTCGTAGACGCGCACCGTCAGCAGATGTTCGCCCGGCTGCCCTGCGGGTGAGGACGCCGGCAGGTCGAGCACGTAGCTTTCCCGCTTCGCATCAGAGAGCGTGCCGACCGGCGCAACAAACTGCCAGCGGCCCGCGTCCAGCGAATACTCGGCGTGCGCAATCGGGCTCGCCGCATCCTCCGCTGCAAAGCTGACGTGGACCGTGATCGGGCATGGCCCTTTCAGGCATGCGCTCACTTCCTGTTTTGCCGTCAATCCCGTGACCACTGGCGCAGTCGTGTCCACTTCGAATCGCTCGCTGACCTTTTCGCCGGTCAGCGCATCCGCCGGGCCATGCGATGGAGCATCGCTCGCCAGTACCTTCACCTGGTAGCCGCCATCGGGAATCAGAGCAGCATCAAAGCTGTATGCCTTGTCGGTCAGGTTCTTCTTGAGCAGCCGCCACACGTGCTCGCCATCGCCGCGCAGATAGATTGAGTACTCCAGATCGTCTCCGTCATCGTCATGCGCGGCCCAGCGCACCGTGATGGCCGAGCGGTCCTTCTGCGCCTGCAGGGGCGTCGCCGTCGTGCCGTCGTAGGAGATGGAGGCGCTCTGGCCTGCCGAGGGAAAATTGATGGTGACCGTCTGCTGGCCTGCGGGCTGCGACGTCGCATTCACCCGCGCTCCCGGCGCGACCACCAGATCATCGACTACCGGCGCGGAATTCACCGGGAGGTAGTTCACGCCTACGCCGCCAAGATTGCCACCGGGCTCCATCGCCGCCTTCCATTGCAGATAGCGCCCCGCGGGCGACGCTACGGCTCCATCCTTCAGCGGCTCCCACGCGCTCCATCCTCGGACCGGCTGCTCCACGTTGCCCGTGCGCGTCCAGATTGCGTACCCCTGCGAGCCCGGCTCAATCTCCACGCGGCCAAAGCGCGCCATCGCGCCGGCATCCAGCACGTCGCTTGCGTACTCATGCGCCTGCGCTGCCCCCAGCACTGCCATCTTGCCCGTGTTGCCGGTGCCGATCAGCGTCTCCTGCCCCTGGCCCTCGGCCAGGCAAAGCCCCTGCTCCGCCGCAAGGTGCGCGATGTCGTCGTAGCTGCCGTCCGTATGGATGCGGAAGACGTGGCCGCGATTGCCGCTCAGCGCCAACAGCCCATCCGACTGCGCCGAGAGCGCATAAACAATCTCGTCCTTATCGCTCCACAGCTTGCGTGGCGCCTGGCCCTCGCGCAGTGCGTAGATCTCCGTTCCCTCCGGTACGGATGTGCTGGCGTTGGTTGCCTGCATCGATCCGGGCTGCATCACCGTGATCGTAATCGACGCCATGCCCTGCAAAGGCAGAGGTGGCAGGGGATTGTGGCTCTTGTCGCCGGCGCTGGCCGCATAGATGGTTCCGTCCTTGCCCACTGCGACCGCGGGAATCTCACGCCGTGGCGCCTCAAACAGAACGTAGCCTTTTCCCTGCGGGTCGATGCGGTACACCAGTCCGCTGCCGTCCGACCCCGCAATCAGGTTGCCCTTGCCGTCCCACGCCAGCGACCGGATATGCGGTTCGTCGCTCCTGAAGAACTCTTCGGCCTTTGCGCCGGCTCTGGTCACATCCAGCCGATACACCGCGCCCGGCGCTCCCGTCGCAATGTAGAGCCGGCCCTCTGCATCGAAGTTCAGCGCCCAAATGTAATGCGACTTGCCATCGGCCGGCTTGCTCTCCAGAGTCGCGCCATCCACCTTGCTCTTCTCCGGAATCTTTCCTGCATCGAAGACTACCGTGGCGTTCGACTCATCCTGCTTCACCGTCGCCGTCGCGTCCAGCTTGTAGACTTTGCCGCTCGGCAGCGTGGCCGCGTAGAGCGCACCGTCCGGGCCGAGAGCGACCGCCTGCACGCTCACATCCTTCGACTCAAATAGCGTGAAGGACTTGCCGCTCGCATCCACACGCAGCACCGACGCTGGTGCCCCAGTGCCCAGAAATGCGGTCCCTTTGGCCCTGTCGGCGGCGATGGACCAGACAAATGTGGAAGGCGTAGTCAGCGTTTCGCGCAGGCCGGGTCCCTGCCGCAACTGGCCGTCGCTGCCGATCGCCACTCCCTGCGGCGTGCCCTTCTCGAAGTCGTCAAAACGCGACTGCGTCCAGAGATGCGTCTGCTGCGCCTGGATCGATACGGCTGCACTGGCCAGCGCGAGCGCGAACATCGCAATCATTGCGGTTGAAATGGGACGGCGGGAAGAAGAACGGTGTGAGAGGCACATTCTGCCGTTGAGTCTACTAGAGTTGCCCCAGTCGCGGCGCTTCGCCTCTGTGCTCACGCGCTCCCGCGGAACTGAATAATGCGTCTGCGGTCGCGCTTCGTCGGCCGGCGTTCAGGCAGCGGGGCATACTGCTGCATCGCCTTGCGCTCCTCGCTCAGCTTCGTGCGGGCAGCCTTGCTCTCGTCCGTCTCGCGGTAGAGCATCTGCGCCACGGCTGCTGGCCCGCGCATCTCGCTCAGCGCCAGCACTTCAATCTCGAATACGCCGCCTTCGTTGCGCACGCTCAGCATGTCGCCTATGCGAACCTCGCGCGCCGGTTTCGCCTCGATCTCTCCCACGCGAATCCGTCCCAGATCGCAGGCACGTGCGGCCAGAGCGCGTGTCTTGAAGAAACGCGCCGCCCAAAGCCACTTGTCCATGCGAACGCCTGTCATCCCAATCCCCGATCTCCCAAGTCAGCGCCGCCCGCCGCGATCACTTCAGCCCGCCGCCCGATTCCACGTGGACCGACAGGATGCGAAAGCCCGAGAGCGCGCCGCCCGCAGGCGCGTCGCCCGCCACCGTCACCGATTCGCCGTTCAAACTCGCATCCTGCACGGCGCGCAAAGGCTCCAGCGCATTCGCCATCGTCAGCGGCATTCCGGTCAGCGTGTGTCCCTCCAGCTCCGCCTGCGCCTCCGGCGTCAGCAGGCTCACGTAGACGCGATCGGCGCGATGCATCTGCCGGGCGCGCGCCAGTTCCGCGTCGAGGTCGTTTGCCTCGCGCCCAAACTGCGGCGGATTCAGCGCGCGATCCAGCGTCGCTCCATCGCTGACCAGAAGCCTGTAGTTTCCAGATGCAAGGCTGGCAGGCAGTTGAATGGGAATCCGGAGATTCCGCGCCGGCTGCTGCCACGGCCGCAGCGTCACCTCCACTGAGACCGTGTCGCCCGCATGGACTGAATCCGCCGAAATCATCCGTGCCGATTCAATATCCACCTGCACATTGCGCGGAATCGCCTCCACATCCAGATCAATCCCCTGCATAGCGCCTCTGCGGGTTCCGTTCGAGTAGAAGCTCGCGAACTCCTGCCCGGTCTGCATCGCCGCCAGCAACTGGGCCGGCGCGCTCTCTCCTGCCGGTGCCCACAGGTCAATCGGCGCAGCATCATGCCCGGCGATGCGGATGCCGCCCGTCACGTGGTAGCTCGTGTCAGCCGTGCTGGTGTTGGTCTGCAGCAGGGAGTTGTACACAGACACCATCACCGCCTGGGGCGTCAGCGACGGCAGATCGAGCACCTCAAAGCGCAGCGTCCGCGCCGTCGAGCCGCTGTGCAGCGTCAGGTGGACCGGAATCATCTTCGCCTCCGCTCCAAAGACCCCGCGAATCGCCGCGTCGCGATCCTGTGTAAATGCGCCGATCGTCGCGCCAGTGTTGACGATCTTGAAGGCATTTAGCGGAGAGGCAAGCGTCGCCACCACCTCCGCCGTCGTCATCGGCAGTGAGACCGGTCCGGCCTGCAGAATCGGGTGCCCGCAGGCCAGCAACTGCTTCGGGTCCACGTAGGTCACCGTGCAGGTGGCCGAGATTTCAAGGTCTCCGCGCACCAGTTGGGCGCTGACGGCGCTGCCCGGCTCAATGGCGGCTTGCGCCGCGCGGTCCAGACTCGGCGAGGCCTCGGACGTCCCGCTCGACCCGCCCGCCGCGACCGTCTCCAGGCCCGTTCCGGCCAGTTGCTTCTGCCACAGCGCAATCGCCTCCGGGCGGAATCCGCTCATCACCAGCGGTGTCTCCATCGCCTGAAAGGTCATGCCCTCACCCGCGCCTGCGGCCGGCTTGCCCGGTGCGGCTGCCAGGCGCGAGCTTTCGGCAATCGGCAGGTCGCGCACCTCCAGCATCTGCTCAATCGGCGTAATTCCGGCGATGGGCTCTTTGCTGAACTGGCCGATGCGATACGAGAGCGAACCAAGCAGCTTGTCGCCCACATACACCGGGCTCCCGCTCATCCCGGCCACAACGCCCGTAAACTCCGGCTTGGCCCCGTGGAGACGAGCGAGAATCATGTCGTGCCCCGGTCCGCGCGCGCCGCGCAGCACGCCCAGAATCTCCACCTGCATCGGCTCGGGCTTTGCTCCCTCAAAGACCGTCCACGCCGTGCCCATCACGCCCCGATGCACCTGGCTGAGTGGATAGAAGCCCCCCGTCGAGGGCGGTGGAGTAGCTGGGGCGCTTGCTGCCTCCTGCGCGGTCAACGATGCGCACGAGACCGCTCCCCATAGAAAAATCGCTGCCGTCGCTGCCCGCCCGACTCCCCGCCAGACTTCCTTTGATCTCGATTTCACGTCTATAAGAGTACAACCGGAGGCGCGGCCGACCCGATGTGCGTCGCGGCAAGCCTCTTTACTTTCGGGGGCTGTTTCACTCCCAAAGAGGCGCAGTTGCCGGTCTGTCCGGTTGATCTCGTATGCTGGTTTTCAGCACTGAGGTTGCTATGGTCCCCATGCGCCCGTCTCTTTTCACATTCCGCCGTCCCCTTGTACTCACTATTTCCTTCGCCGCCGTTATCGCCTGTGCGCCGGGGCTTTGCGCGCAGAACTCGAACACAGGCCAATCCCCGGCTTCGCAGCAACCTTCCGACCAGGCTGGCCCGGAGGCGGGAGGTCCAACGGGTGACACCGGTGTGATTGCTGTTCCCAAAAAGAGCAAGCCGGCGGAGGCTCCACCTCCACCCGCGCCGGCTGAGCCCAAGGTCGTCAACCCGCCGGGACTGAGCAACTACTCGCTGCACGTCGATGTGCCGGAAGTGACCGTCGATGTCGGTGTCCTTCTTGAAAAGACGGGCCAATTCATCCCCGGACTCAAGCCCACCAACTTCCGCGTCTACGAGAATGGCGTTCAGCAGCAGGTGATCGGCTTCAAGCGCGTCGAAGCGCCCATCACCGCCCTGATGCTGGTGGAGTTTGCTGCAACGAACTACTGGTTCGTCTATGACATGCAGAACGCTGCCTGGGCCTTCGCGCAATCGCTGCGCCCGCAGGACTACGTGGCGCTCATGACCTTCGACCTGCGCCCGAAGGTTGTGACTGACTTCACGCAGGACAAGCGCCAGATCTTCAACGCCATCAATTCGCTCATCATCCCGGGCTTTGATGAGCGCAACCTCTTCGATGCTCTCGCCGAGGCCGAGGATCGACTGAGCCGGATTGACGGCCACAAGTACATCGTCCTCATCGCATCGGGGCGTGACACTTTTTCGAGAATCACCCTGGATCAGATTTTGCAGAAGGTCAAGAACACCCCGGACATCACCATCTTCACCATCTCGACCGGCGGCGCTATTCGCGCCATGACGGAGGGCGGACCGGGCTTCCGCCAGGAACTCAGAGACCTGGACTACCTGCAGGCAGACAACCAGATGCGCACCTTTGCCAAGATGACCGGTGGTATGTGGTTTGAGCCGCGGTTCATCGGCGAACTACCGGACGACTTCACGGCGATTAACCAGGCAATCCGTTCAAAATATGAGCTGGTCTACAGGCCAACCGATGCCAAGCAGGATGGAACCTACCGCAAGATTCACGTGGAGCTGGTCGATGACGAGGGGCATCCGCTGCGTATGCAGGATGAGAAGCACAAGCCGCTGAAGTACGAGATTATCGCGCGTGACGGCTACAGGGCCCGCCAGGAAGTCGAGTAGCGAGCCCCTCCGCCGGAGAATCAAGGCAAAGATGAAGGCTGCACGAGGACCGCGGCCTTCGTTCGAAGCTATTTGAACTGGTTGAAGAAATCCAGCAGGTAGTAGCCAATCACAAACACGGTTGCAATGCCGACCAGCCAGAGCGAAACGCGAACGTACGGCTGAATCTTGTTCACTTTCGCCACGATTGCTGCCTGGGCGCTCCGCTCGTGATCAAACGAGTCGTCGAGGAAGATCTGGTCCTCTTCGTCTTTCGTCAGGCTCGAGCGGTAAACGTAAAGGCCAGCCATGATGACCACAAGAACTACCCAGACCGACCACATCACGGGCACGAATGTCATAAACCTCACCTCCGAATGGTTGTCTGGTCCCTCCAACGCGCCGGCCGTCAGAATCAGCGGTCTCGCCAGTCAAGGGGCCTTACGGCTGACCATCATAGCCCGGAACGACCCGTGCTGGGGTGACAAAAATCACATACGATGAAATCAGTTGGGAAACACCTTCGGCGTTTCTCCGTGCCGGACGGTTGGCCTGATGTGGCAGCCAACGGCTTTAGAGCCTTCGGATGAGCCAAATCTCGCGACTTTCGCCAATTGGTTGCATCCAACGGTATGAAGGCCGTCTGAGGTCTTGAATCGCGGCCTCACCCGCAGTAAAGTTAGCGTAGCGGCACGCAATTTCAAATTCCGGAGAAACTATGTCCACCACCACCATCGCACCCGCTCAGGAAACCGCCCAGAAGGCTCCATTGACGCTGACCGCCCAGGCCATTGCCAAGGTTCGCGAGATTATGGCCACCCAGGATCCGCTTCCTGCAGGTCTGCGCATTGGCGTGGTCGGGGGAGGCTGCTCGGGCTTCCAGTACTCGATGGCCTTCGAGAACCAGAGCGGCATGATGGACAAGGTTTTCAGCTTTGATGACCTCAAAGTGTTTGTTGACGCCACGTCGTTGATGTATTTGAACGGCTGCACCGTCGATTACGTGGAGACGCTGGAAGCCGCCGGCTTCAAGTTCGACAATCCACAGGTCAAGTCGACCTGCGGGTGCGGTTCCTCGTTCAACGTTTAAGTGGCGGTCAACGTGTAAGGCTGCGGCCCCAAGGCCGGTCCTTGCCGAACGTGCAACAGAGATTTGAGAGATTTGTCAGATGCCCGCGCTTCGCAGGAGGCGCGGGCTTGCTGTTTTCAGGAAAGCGGCGCGCCGATGGTGGTGCCGACGCTGGCTGTCGAGACCGTTATGGTGTGGGCGTTGGCTGCGGAGTTGGAGCCGTAGGAGTCCCGCTGCCGGTCGGTCCCGTGCCCGGGGTCGAACTCCCGAAACCCGAGCCGAGACTGAATCCGCCGCCGGTGGGCGAACCAGTCATGGACGTTCCGGTTCCGCCTGCAAGGCCTGCAGCCGGCTGGCCGATCGCCCCGGTATTGCCTTGTGTCTGCTGATCCATCAGCGGGCTATAGAGAAACTCCCACTCGTTATAGTGATTCTTTTTCTTGTACACGTAGACAGACTGCTTCGGGCTGGCCGGCGAAACGCCCATCAGCCCCAGTCCTCCAAAAGTCTGTCCACCCGGTGCGCTACTCCCCGTGGGGGAAGCCGTTCCGCCCGGTGTGGTAGCGCCGGGTGTAGCAGAGCTACTGGATGAGCCAATGCCCGACCCTAGGCTGAACCCCGAGCCGCCTGAGAGACCGCCCGTTGTGCCGCCTGCGGACCCGCTCGCCGTTCCCGAAGAGCCAAAGCTCGAAGCGCCGAAACCCGATCCGGACGTGTCTGTCGAGCCAAATGCGCTGGAGGCAGGCGTAGCCCCCGCGACTCCACCGGGTCCAACGCCGCCAATCGGGGATCCGGCGCCTGCCAGCGGCTGCCCAAAGAAGCCCATGATGGGAGTCTTGTTCTGGCCTACGGGAACAGGCTTCCAGTCATCCTTACCGGTCACGGGGTCGATATACCGTTTGCGCAGGAAGCGAATCTCGTTGCTCTTGACCAACGCATCTATGTTCGGCGGGTAGGAACCGAATTTTCTGTAATACAGCTGAATCGCGCGGATGTACTGTTGTCCCCGATGCATGGTCTCAAGGTCGCGCTCGCGCTGCAGGTCTTCTCGCACGCGCGGAACGGCGACTGCAAGCGTCAGCAGCACGATGGCCAGCATGAAAATCACAGCCACCAGCATGTATCCGTCCTCTGAGTTGGAGGAGCGATTGCCGGTCTGAGAAACGCGCTTCATGAGGTTTCCAGTGTGAACGGGTAGTTCCGTTCCTTTGTCAATTGGCCTGCAAGGGCAGTGTCTGCGTGTTGTTGTAGCCCAGATCCGTAATCTGCACGCTGCCGGGAAGAATCTGCCCCACTTTGTACCGGTGATCGACGACGTCGCCCGTCCTCGCGATGAAGATGTCGTCTCCATGCACCAGGAATGCCTTCAAAGACTTGTCCTGTGCCTGGCTGTATCCGAAGAACTTCAGGTCGATCGCCGGAGGACGCGGTGGCGGCGGCGGAGTGTAGACTGCCGGTTGCGCCTTGGCTCTCGCGGTCTTGACCGGCTGTTCAATTGCAACGGGGGCCGAGTCCGCGGAAAAGATATTGCGGCCGGTGCCCGTGTAGCTTACATCTTCACTCAGGGCCAGCTTTTCTAGGTGCAGGGTCGGGTCTAAGCCGCTATTGGTGAGCTTCTGCGCCGCGGGTCCGGCTGCACCCGCAGTTGCTTCGCGAGCGCCCTTCGGAGCAGTCAAGGCGACCGGCGCCGGAGAAGGACTGCCGCCGAAGGTGTCCCATAGTTCCCACGCGCCCAGCGCCAGAATGATGACAGCAAGCCCGCCGAGCAAGTAAACCTGGCGCTTATTCTCCGTTCCCAGTTTGAGGGCCATGGCTACTCTCCCTCCTGATGGGGCGCGGCAGGGGCGCTGTCCTGCGTTTGTTTTTCCTGCGGGGTGGCGATGCCGCTGCTGGCCGCATCGGCAGCGCGCATCCAGGTGGAGAAGCGCAGCCGCAGGTTGACCAGGCCACCTTGCTGTCCGGTGAGCGCCATGGCGCGAATGACAAAGAACGTCTTATCCCGTTCGAGGCCGTTCACGAAGCGCATAATCTGCGGATAGGCGCCGCTGATGCCCGCGTCCATCGTAATCTCTGTGAGGTCGGTTCCCGGAGGCCCCTGCGCGTACTGCACACGCGACAACTGCACGCCGGAAGCCACCTGCAACTCTCCGATGCGCGTCGCAATCGCGGAATATCGCGAAGGGATTCTGTCGGCGTAGAACGATGCAATTTGGGCGCGCGAGGCGTTCACCTTCTTGTCCAGCCCGCGCAAGGCGCTGGTCTGCAGCGTTAGAGCTTTCAGATCCATCTGCTTGCTTTCGAGCTCGTGGCTCGCATTGCTGTCCGTCGCCGACCAGTCCACGCCCAGCCGGACGCCGAGGTAGAGGACTGCAACGCTCAGCAGCACCACGCCGACCACGTGCAGCGTCACGGGGGAGCGCAGCCACTCACGCCATTGGCCAGCCGATGGATTCTTCATTGCGCGACCCCCTTGTAGGTCTGTGCGGGAGCCTTCGGGCGAGGCATCTCGAGATACGGCGTGTGCATTTTCCCGGTGTCCACTGGTGCGGATGCGTCGGAAGATTCCGCCGTGCTCGATGGCTGCGCCGTGGAGCCACGCGATTTGCTGGATTTGCCTGCGGCTTGCGCGTTCTTACCCGTCCCTTGCTTCTCAAACGGGGGAATGTACTCGGCCAGCACGTCGAAGCTGACCAGGCCGGACGCGCTGACAGGCTGCACGCGGCCCGTCGGTCCGCCCGTGGCTTCGGCGCTCTCGCCCACAATGCGCGGGGCAGAGAAGTGGCGGGAGTGTTCGAGGTTCTGCACCATTTCAATCGCCCGGTCGCGGGGGCCGGTCACGCGCAGCTTCAGCGTAATCACGCCGTCCGGTGCGCGATTCGGCTCAAGCGTGGTGACCTGGATGCCGCCGGGCATGACTGTTTCAAGGTCTTCCATCGCCAGCGTCCAAGAGAAGGCCTTTTCGTCAAAGAGCTGATTCAGGCGGCCGGCCTGTGCCAGCACCTTCGCATTCTCCGGCTGCCGCATCATCGCCAACGAGTCCTGGCGCTCTTTGTTGATGCGCGCGATGCGCGCGTCGAGCGCATGATCCCTCGCGCGGGCAAGGTCTGCCTCGTGCTGGATCGCGTGCGTGCCAATCCCCAGCAGAATGGCGATGAAGGCGAGCACCGCCATGGCAATGCGGAGCCGCCGCAGAACCGGGCCGAGATCGGCAAAGGGCCGGGTTGCGAGATTGATGGAGATGCGCATCGGCCTAGCTCACCCCCGCCAGTGCGCCCGTAACGGCCGCCAGACTGGCTGTTCCCAGCGCCGTCAGAGTGCTTGCCTTTTCCCGCTGTGTCAAGTCCACGACTTCCAATCCGCTGTCCCGGATCGCGCGGCCAAACTCCATAGCAGGCAGAGATCCCGCGTAGTGCAACCTCCGAGGATGCGCGCCAAGCCGATCTTCAAAGTACGCCACGGCGACGGCGATGTCGCGCTGAATCTCCGGCAACTGCGCTTCGGCGGACTCCGGCAACTCCAGCGTGCGATAGAGCAGTACATCCTGCCCATGCGCGATAGCAGTCGTCAGCGATCCAGCTTCGAGAAAGGCTGCCAGAAGCGGCTCATCGGAGTCCAGCGCCGCCAGCCCAGCCAGGCTGCATGGCAGGATTGCGCCCGGCTCGTATCCGGCAGCGCGCACTGCTGATTCATACTCCGCCAGCACTGGGCCGGGGACCACGGCGGCGAGCACGCGCGTTTCGGTCTTTTCGTTGGATAGCACCTGATAGCTCACGCCGGCGTGCTCCACGTCGAAGGGCAGCATCTTCCGCAGCCGGAACCGAAGGATGGGGATCACTTCCGCGGGCCTTGCGGGCAAGGCGTCGAAATCCAGCACGAAGACGCGAACCGCTTTATCCGGAACGATCAGCGTCACATCGCGCTTTCGCGGGGCTGCCTGATCCAAAGTTCGGCGAATGGCAGCGGCGACTGCATCGGGAATCGCGATGTTCTGGCCGCTCGTACTGGGCGTGAGGGATCCGGGAGCGAGCGGCTCAAAGGCCACCACGGCTGCTTCGCCCTTGCCAGGCAGGGCTGCCGCAAGTACGCCGTGTGGCGACAATTCCACTGCCGCGGGCGGGCGGGCGGTCAGCAACGCTGCGGAAGGTTTGCCGCCCAGCGTTGATCGCATCATCGGGAAGCCTCAATGAACGTCACTTTGTTGATCTCTTTCAGAGTCGTCAGTCCACGTCGCACACGTTCCAGCGCCGACTCGCGTAGGAATGACATGCCTTCCTTCTGTGCCAGCTTGCGCACCTCTGACGTGGGCTTTTTATCCAGAATCAACTCGCGGATCGGGTCGGTCAAGTCCAGCAGTTCGTGGATGGCGGTGCGTCCGCGATATCCCGTTCCGCCGCACTCCATGCAGCCGGCCCCTTCGTGAAATTCGAAGCCGCGCCACTCCGCCGGGTTGAGGCCACTGGCCACCAGAATATCGTCGGGATATTGCACGGTCTGGATGCAATGCTCGCAGATGGTGCGCACCAGTCGCTGCGCCAGAATGCAGTTCAGGGCCGAGACAAAGTTGTACGCCTCCACGCCCATGTTGAGGAAGCGGCCCAGCACATCGACCACGTTGTTGGCGTGCACCGTGGTGAAGACCAGGTGGCCGGTCAGGGCGGAGTTGATGGCAATCTGTGCCGTCTCCTGATCGCGAATCTCGCCGACGAGAATCTTGTCCGGGTCATGTCGCAGAATCGACCGCAGGCCGCGCGCGAAGGTCAGGCCTTTCTTTTCATTTACTGGAATCTGCGTGATGCCCCGGATCTGATATTCCACCGGGTCCTCAATGGTGATAATTTTGTCCTCGTCGCTCTTAATCTCGTTCAGCGCCGCGTAGAGCGTCGTCGTCTTGCCGGAGCCGGTCGGTCCAGTCACCAGCACCATGCCGTAGGGCTCTCGGATATAGCGGCGAAAGCGCTTCAGGTCTTCCTCAGCAAACCCGACCACGTCCAGCGTGAGCCGTTTGAACTTTTCGCTCATCGACTCCTTGTCCAGCACGCGCAGCACTGCATTTTCTCCATGCACCGTGGGCATGATGGAGACGCGGAAGTCGATCAGGCGGCCCTTGTAGCGCACGCGGAAGCGGCCGTCCTGTGGCACGCGGCGCTCGGCAATGTCGAGCTCGCTCATGATTTTGATGCGGCTCAGAATCGTCGTGTGGTGCTCGCGCGCAATCGGGGCCATCGCTTCCTGCAGCACTCCGTCAATGCGGTACTTCACATGCAGCGAGTCGTCGTAGGTCTCGATGTGAATATCGGAAGCGCGCCGTTCCAGCGCGGTGAAGATGGTCGTATCCACAAGGCGGATAATCGGGCTGATGTCTTCATCGCTGGTGAGCTTCTCGATGGAGATGTTTTCGTCGGCGTTTTCTTCGCCCGAGACCACGTCGAAGGTCAGCCCTTCACTGGCTTCGTCGAGCACACGCTGGCTCTGCTCGGTTTTCTTCAGCAGGTCGCTGATCTGCGACAGAGTGGCCACGCGCGGAATGACTCTGCTGCTGAGCAGCCCGGCGATTTCATCCAGCACCATCAACCGCGAGGGGTCGCTGACGGCAATCGCCAGCGCATCGCCAACCTGCTCAATGGGCACGAAGTTGTAGCGGAACATCAGCTCCACGGGAACGGTGCGAAGCAGTTCGTGCTGAATCTTGAAGTTCTTCAGGTCCACGAATTCCGCGCGATAACGATGCGCAAGCGCCTGCGCCTGTTCCCGCTCTTCCGCGCTGCCCGGAGCCGGTCCCGCCGGCATCATAGGAATCGCTGCTTGAGCCATGGCTGCTTACCCTCCCGCTCCCGAGATCTGCCCGAGGGAGAAGATCGGAAGATACAACGAAATCAGAATGAAGACCACCACCACGCCCATCACAATCAGAATGGCCGGCTCAATCAGGGCCAGCGCGGCAGTGAGGGCGGTGGCAACGTCTTCTTCAAAGAACTCGGCCACGGAGTTCAGCATCTGCGGCAGGGCGCCGGTCTGCTCGCCCACCGAGATCATTTCCGTCGCAAGGTCCGGAATCACCTTGGTTGCGATGAGCGAATCGGCAAGGCTCTTGCCTTCCCGCACCGTTTCGATGGACGAAAGAACCGCCTTGGAAACGCGCCGCGACGAGATGGAACGCGCCGCCGTGTCCAGCGCAGGCACGAGAGGCAGGCCGCCGGCCAGCACCGTCGAAAGCGTGCGCGCAAACAGCGCCACCTGATATTTCAGCCAGATCCTGCCGAAGATGGGAGTGCCGACACGGACACCGTCGATAAAGTCGCGGCCTCGTTCGGTCGTGGAAAAACGATAGAGCGCGACGCCACCGCCCAGCACGATCAGCGCGATCCAGACAATGTTGTGCTGCGTCCATTTCCCGAAGGTCAAGAGGCCAATCGTCATGCTGGGCAGTTGCGATCCCATCTGGTCGTATAGTTCAGCGAACTGCGGAATGACCACCGTGAACATGAAGACCATCAGCCCCGACACCAGCGTGAGCAGCAGAGAGGGATAGATGAGCGACGCGGTCAGCTTCTTGCTGAAGGTGAGCGAGACGCGCTGGAAGCTCACATAGCGCTCCAGCACCTCCTGCAGGTTGCCTGAGCGCTCGCCCGCCAGCAGAGTCGTGGTGTAGATCGGCGGGATGCCAGATTGCGCCTCAAATGCCTCCGAGAGCGCCTCGCCGGTCTTCACGCGGTTGGCGACGTCGAAGAGCTGGCTCGCAAAGTTCGCGTCTTTTTGCCCCTTCGCCAGCATGTGCAAAGAACTGAGAATCGGCAGACCTGCGCGAATCAGAGTCAGAAACTGCTGGTTGAAGATCAGGAACGGCTCGAGCTTGACCTTGCGCCGCGAAAAGATGCCCGCGCCGCTGCGTGCCTTCACGGAAAAGACGTGGTAACCGGCGTGGATGAACCGCGCGCGCAACTCTTCCGCCGTTGCAGCGGTTTGCACCTGCTCCTGCACGCGGCCCCGTTCATCGGCCAGTTTGATGACGAACTCTGCCATAGATTCCGCGCTAATCCCGAAGCTCCGGATTCACTCCCCTGAGGTCAGCCAATCTTGTCCAAGGGTAACAGCCCCAACCGTTCACTAGACGCGCTGCAACCGCCGAGCGTTCAGTGTCTTCTCTTCGCTGTCAATTGGCCGCCAGCAGTTCACGCTCCCTTGGGCCGCTGCCGATAATCAGCATGGACTGCGGGAGGTCACGCCAGATGCCAGGGAGACGACTTGCTGCCGATGGGGTAGACTGTTTCGCCCAAAAGGAGCAGACTTGTGCCGCGCTTGCCTGACCCCGGAACAACGCTCCGGCGTCCATCGTAATGCAGCCAGAACGGCGGAGGTGCTAGCATCCCGCCGAAACGCATAGTTCTTGAAACTTTTCTCTGCCTGCGTGGTCTAATGAAGGAAAGTTGATAGCAGGAGACTCAATGTCGAATCCGCCCACCATTCTGCCCCCTGAAAGCACCTCCGGAGCCACCGTTTCTGGTGTTCGCCGGGTTGCTGTGCTTCCCGTTCGCGATACCGTTCTCTTCCCCCATGCTGTTCTGCCGCTTACAGTTGGCAGGGAAAGTTCGATTCAACTGATTGAATCGCTGGGGGATGAGCGCTCGATCGTGGTGGCTGCCCAGATCGATCCCCGAGTCGATGCTCCCTCGCCAGCCGATCTGCATAGTGTGGGTACGCTGGCCACCGTCCACAAGGTTGTCCGGATGCCGAATCAGAGCCGGTTTGTCTTCACCGAGGGCGTGGAGCGTGTGAAGCTGCTGCGGTTTGTGCAGACGGAGCCGTTCCTGGTGGCGGAGGTGGAGGATCTGCAGGAGACCGAGCCGGCGTCCACGGCGAGCGCCGAGGCGCTGGAGCGCAACGTGGTGGGCCAATTCCAGCAGATTGTCTCGGAGTCGCCGACCCTTTCGGACGAGCTGAGAACGATTGCCGTCAACATCGACGACCAGGGAAGGCTGGTGGATTTTGTTGCCTCTTCGCTGCCGTTTCTCACCACCGAAGAGAAACAGCAACTGCTGGAGACGCCGAATGTGCTCGATCGGCTGGAGCAGTTAAACAAGCTGCTGGCAAAAGAAATTGAAGTGCAGCAGTTGCGGAACAAGATTCAATCCGAAGTGCAGGATCAGGTTCAGCAGTCGCAGCGCGATTACTATCTGCGTGAGCAGTTGAAGGCGATCCAGAAGGAACTGGGCGAACAGGACGAAGGGCAGCGCGAAGTCGAAGATCTCCGCCAGAAGATTGAAGCGGCAGGCATGCCGGAGGACGTGAAAAAGGAGGCTCTCAAGGAGCTTTCCCGCCTCTCGCGCATGTCGCCTATGGCGGCCGACTACTCGCTCACGCGCAACTACATTGAGTGGCTGGCGGTGCTGCCCTGGGCAAAGAGTTCGGGGACAAAGGTGGATACCGTGAAGGCCGGCGAGATTCTGGACGAGGATCACTACGGCCTGAAGAAGGTAAAGGAGCGAATTCTTGACTACCTGAGCGTTCTGGAACTGAAGCCGGACATGAAGGGGCCGATTCTGTGCTTTGTGGGGCCTCCGGGCGTGGGCAAGACGAGCCTTGGCAAATCCATCGCGAGGGCGCTCGGGCGCAAGTTCCAGCGCGTGGCTCTGGGCGGTATGCACGACGAAGCCGAGATTCGCGGCCATCGGCGGACCTACATTGGCGCACTGCCGGGGCAGATTATTCAGAGCATTCGGAGGGCCGAGACAAACGACCCGGTCATCATGCTGGACGAGGTGGACAAGCTGGGGCGCGACTTCCGCGGCGATCCGGCGTCGGCTCTGCTGGAGACGCTGGACCCGGCCCAGAACAACACCTTCCGCGACAACTATCTTGACGTTCCGTTCGATCTGTCCAAGGTGCTCTTTATCTGCACGGCGAACATGCTGGATACGGTTCCGCCGCCGCTGATTGACCGAATGGAGATCATTCCCCTGCAGGGGTACATCGAGGAGGAGAAGGTTCGCATCGCCTTCCAGTACCTGATTCCGAGGCAAATCAAGGAGAACGGGATTACGCCCGAGCAGATTGAGTTCCCTGAGGAAGCGGTGCGCTACATCGTGCGCCACTATACGCGCGAGGCCGGCGTCCGCAAGCTCGAGCAGACGATTGGCACCGTCTGCCGGAAGCAGGCGCGGCGCGTCGTAGAGGGCAAGGGTGAAAAGCTCGTCGTGACCAAGGAGGTTCTGAAGGAATTCCTCGGCGGAATCCAGGTGCGCGTCGATACCGAGGTGGCCGAGCGCGTCAAGCGCCCCGGCGTGGCTGTTGGCCTGGCCTGGACGCCGGCGGGCGGCGACATTCTCTTCATCGAAGCGAACAAGATGAAGGGCAAGGGCGGCTTTACCATGACCGGCCAGATTGGCGAAGTGATGCAGGAGTCCATGCAGGCCGCGCTGACCTGGGTTCGGTCCAACGCCGGGATTCTGGGCCTGGCCGAGGACTTCAACAAGGATCTCGATCTCCACATCCATGTGCCTGCGGGCGCCATCCCCAAGGATGGTCCCTCGGCCGGCGTAACCATGGCGACGGTGCTGGTCTCACTTCTGACGGATACACCCGTACGCCCGCTGACGGCGATGACGGGTGAGATTACGCTCAGCGGCAACGTGCTGCCGGTGGGTGGCATCAAGGAGAAGTTTCTTGCGGCTCGCCGGGCCGGTGTGGAAACGATCATCCTGCCGGCGGAAAACCGTCAGAATGTCGAGGAGGACCTGACGGCGGAGATGATGGAAGGAGCAACGGTCCACTATGCGAGCCGTATCGAAGAGGTTCTGGCTATCGCGCTCCCGCTGTTGAAGGCGCGGGCCGACCAGGCTCCCGCGGAAATCGAAACAGCGAAGCACGTTGCTGCCTAATGCGGCATGGTGCCGTGCGGCAGTCGAGTTGCAATCGATCCGGGCCGATTTCGATTGGCTCGGATCCCTCCGCTTGCATTCCCTGTGCGTCTAACTTTCAGCAGGAAGTATCCTTCTATCTATGACACAGGTGCGCGTGCTGGCTTTTGGCGTTTTGAAAGACAGGCTCGGGGCGGAGTCTTTCCCGATTACCCTGCCCGAGCGGGCTACCGTTGCCGACCTGCTGTCACAGCTTGGAGAGAGCCGGCCGGACATTGTGCTGAAAGGCATCGCTGTCAGTGTGAATGCGGAATACGCGACGGCCAGCCACAGGCTGCTCAACGGCGATGAGGTCGGACTGTTGCCGCCCGTCTCCGGAGGCACGGCTGCCGCGGAGCCGGTGCGCGTCGCCCTGGTGCGGGACCCCATCGATGCGGAAGTGCTTGTCTCCTCGGCGAAGGCGGGTGCGGATGGCGCTGTCGTTGTCTTCGATGGAATCGTGCGCGACAACTCGCGCGGACGGACGACGCTCTATCTCGATTACGAGGCCTACGAGGAGATGGCCGCGAAGCAGATGAATGAGCTGGCGCGCGAAGCGGAGGCGCGCTTTGGCGTGCGGCACGTCACCGTCATTCACAGGCTCGGGAGGCTCGGTATCGGCGAAACCAGCGTACTGATTGTGGTCGCTTCTGCGCATCGTGCGCAGGCCTTCGATGCCTGCCGCTGGCTGATTGACACGCTCAAGAAGACGGTGCCGATCTGGAAGAAGGAGATATTCGCCGACGGTGCAGTGTGGGCCGATGGCGAGCCGTTTCCGGCGGAGCTTCATGTGGAGGCTCCCGATGCGCACTAGCCTGGCGCGTAGCCGGCAGAGGGCGCTCTGCGGGGTTGTTCTCCTGCTGGCTCCTGCTCTTCTATGCCGTGCGCAGGACGTGACGCTCAAAGTCGATGTCAAGCTGGTGAACGTCTTTGCGAATGTGACGGACCAGAACGGCGCCATCGTCGGCGGCCTCTCGCGCGAAGATTTCGCGCTCACTGAAGATGGCCGGCCGCAAAAGATCGCAGTGTTTCAGCGCGAGTCCGAGCTGCCTCTGAATATCACGATCGCCATCGATACCAGTGACAGCGTCTACAAGGACCGGGCTCTGGAGCGTGACGCCAGCAAGCGTTTTGCGCACGCGCTGCTGCGCCCGCAGGACCAGATGAGCGTCTTCGAGTTTGCCACTTTCGTTACGGAGCGCACCGCCTTCACAAACAGCTTGAAGCAGATTGAGCGCGGCCTGGACAGCCTGCGCGGAGGCGACGCTACAGCGCTCTACGACGCCATCTATCTGGCTTCGCAGCGGCTCGGGCAGAAGCAGGGAAGAAAGATTCTGGTTCTGGTCTCCGATGGCGGAGACACGGCGAAGAGCACCACGTATCCGCAGGCGCTGGAGCAAGCGCTTAGGAACGAAGTCATGATCTACAGCATCATCGACGTACCCATCGAGGCCAGTGCAGGGCGCGACATCGGCGGCGAGCATGCGCTCATCACGCTCGCCGAGCAAACCGGCGGTAAGAGCTTCTATGCAGATCAGGGTGGGCTGGATAAGGCCTTTGCCAAGGTAAGCGACGATCTGCGCACCCAGTACCTGCTGGGCTACTATCCGCAGAACCAGGAGCCCGGCGCAAACTTTCACCGGATTCGCGTGACGATTCCACGCGCCGCGCCGGGGCAATACGACATCAGCTATCGCACCGGCTACTACGCTGAGCCGGCGGCCAGTCGTCCCTAATCTCAAGTGCGCAGGCCGAGTGGATGCGGCATGCAACGCAGCAGCTTTCCCGTTCCATCTAAAATAGTGCCATGAACTCTTCGACGTCCCCACGTCACCACCAGAAGACGCCGCCCCCCGGCGAGACCGGCCAGGAGGCGCTCTATCTGCGCTCGCTGAGCGAGCGGCAAGTCAATGTCTCCATTCAACTGCGCGACGGCGATACCGTCAGCGGCTGGATTGAGTACTTCGACGACTCTATGCTGCGACTGACCAGAGACGGCAAACCCAATTTGTTCATCTACAAGCATCAGATCCAGACGATCACGGAGTTGCCCGGAAAACGCGCACGGCGCGCGGAGCGTGGAACAGGTGCGGAAGAGGCGGCCTCGTGAGCGGCGCCACGGCGGGCGATTTCATCTGGGTCCCCGGTGCTTCCGGCATTGCGCATGAGGCGGGATCGCTGCTGCGCGAGTTCTACGCGCAAGGGGTCGAAACGGAGTACAAGGGAGACGTGGATCTGGTGACCGTAGCCGATCGAACGGCGGAGAAGCTCATTCGGCAGCGGCTAGGCGAGGTCTTTCCGGATCACGGAATCTACGGCGAAGAGGGCACGCGCGAGCGGCTGGATGGGGAATTCCGCTGGTACGTCGATCCGCTGGACGGCACCACGAACTTCGCGCACGGATTTCCCCAGTTCTGTGTCTCGCTGGGTCTGGAACACCGCGCGCCCGGCATTCGCCCGGAGGAAGACGGCGCATTGGTCGCCGCGGTCATCTACGATCCCTTGCGCGACGAGCTCTTTGCCGCCGAAAAGGGGTGCGGGGCGCAGCTGAATGGCAAGCCACTGCGCGTCTCGCGCGTCGGCGAACTGGCTGAGGCGCTGGTGTCCACCGGGTTTCCAAGCCGCAAGCGGCACCAGAATCCGAACATCCACTTTTACCAGGAATTTACGCTGCGTTCGCACGGAGTGCGTCGGGCGGGTTCTGCGGCTCTGGACCTCGCTTATGTCGCGGCCGGGCGCATGGAGGCCTTTTGGGAGTTCAATTTAAATCCGTGGGATACTGCCGCCGGAATTCTGCTGGTGGAAGAGGCCGGCGGCCGGGTCACCGACTTTTCGGGCAGGCGGTACCGGCTCGCGAGCGATGAAGTGCTCGCGTCGAATGGGCGGATTCATGACCAGCTGCTGAGCCTCTTCGGGGATATGTTTGCAGGCCGGAACCTGAGCCCGATTCCGAGTCCAGCTGAGTGGGCAGAAGCCCGCAAGGCCGCCGGACGCTGATCGTGTCGCCCCGTCGCCGTGTGCGGATGCAGATTCCCGCATGGCAAAACCTGGCCGCTTGGCCTGGAGTCAATCTTTGGCCCCGTGTGCTACTATCAGCGTCGAAGGTTGACCCTCCTCGGAGAGAGTAAAGATGGCATACGTAATCGCAGAACCCTGTATCGGCACCAAGGACACCGCCTGTGTGGACGCCTGTCCTGTCGATTGCATTCACCCTAAGAAGGACGAGGCTGGTTTCGCCGACTCTGAGCAGCTTTTTATTGACCCGGTCGAGTGCATTGACTGCGGAGCCTGTGTCCCGGCCTGCCCTGTTTCGGCAATCTTTGCGCAAGATGACCTGCCGGAGAAGTGGGCTCACTTCGCCCAGAAGAACGCAGCCCATTACGGCCGCTAGTTCACTGTTCGAATCTGTCCACATGCGCGCATCCTGCCCTGCGGGATGCGCGTTTGTGTCATTGCAGGGCTTTCTCACCGGGGCATGAGGCCGGCGTTCCATGAGTGTGCTCACGTCTGAAGCCGTCGTGCTGCGCACCTGGCCGGTTCACGAGGCCGATCTAATCGTCAGCCTTTTCACGCGCGACTACGGCAGGCTGCGCGGTGTCGCCAAATCTGCATTGAAGAGCCGTAAACGCTTCGGCGGTGCGCTGGAGCCGATGACTCTTGCCCGGGCTTGGTTTGCCGAGCGGCCGCGCCAGGAGCTGATGCGGCTGGATCAGCTTGAGATCGTTCGCTCGCCGCTCTCCGCTCCAGTGGATGCCGTGCGCATGGCAGTCCTGAGCCTTTACGCTGAAGTTCTCGACGAGGCACTGCCCGAGCGCGACCCGCAGGACAGCGTTTTTCGGCTACTGGTGAGCGTGCTGGAACAGACGACCGCGGAGCAGCCCTGGATGCCGCTCACGTATTTTCTGCTGTGGATGACGCGGCTCATGGGCCTGCTGCCCGACCTTAGCCACTGCACGGTCTGTGGGGAGGCGTTGCAGGCAAATGAGGTGACGTTCGCCAGCCAGGCCGACGGCCTCTTCTGCGCGCTGCACGGCGGGCCAGGCGCGAGTGAGCTTTCGGCGGACTCATGGACGCTGGCGCAGCGGATGCTTCGGTCTCCAGTTGCGGCATTTTCTGCGGAGCCATGGCCGCGACGGCGCGGGGCCGATCTGCGGCATTATGCCCGGCAGACACTGGAAAGGCACCTGGAGCGCAAGCTGCGCACCGCTGAAGCTCTGGCGCGGCTGTAAAGGGCTGGAGTATTGGGGCTGATAAACTGTGGAAAGTTTCGTCTCAGAGAGTGAGCTTTTGTGCCTTCCACTGAACTTGCACCTACGCTGAAGACCGGCGCGCTTACGTTTCAGGATTTGCTGTTCCGCCTGCAGGGCTTCTGGGCTGAGCGCGGATGCGTGCTGCAGCAACCCTATGATGTCGAAGTCGGCGCTGGAACGATGGCGCCGGAGACATTTCTGCGCGTTCTCGGGCCACGGCCGTACAGAGTGGGCTATGCACAGCCCTCGCGCCGCCCGGCTGACGGCCGTTACGGTGAGAACCCCAATCGGCTTTTCAAGCACACGCAGTTTCAGCTCATCCTCAAGCCGCCGCCGGAGAACGTGCAGGAACTCTATCTTCAGTCGCTCGAAGCCCTCGGCATCGATCTCAAAAAGCATGACCTGAAATTTGAAGAGGACAACTGGGAGTGGCCTGCAGGCGGCGCATGGGGCGTGGGCTGGCAGGTGATGCTCGACGGCCTGGAGATTACGCAGTTCACTTACTTTCAGCAGTGCGGCGGCATGGATCTGGACCCTATCTGTGCCGAACTGACCTATGGACTGGAGCGCATCGCCGCCTTTCTGCAGGATGTGGATTCAATCTACGACATCGTGTGGGCGCGTGATCCCGACACCGGCAGGCCTGTGACCTACGGCGAGGTGCGGCTGGCTGAAGAGCTGCAGTTCTCGGTGTACAACTTCGAAGTCGCCGACATCGCCAACCTGTGGGAGCACTTCAACCGGTTTGAAGCCGAGGCAAAAGAATTGCTCGCGCTCGCGGATGCACTGCTTTCGAGCGAGACCGCGACATCGGTTGAGAAGCGGCGCTTCCCGCTGTTGGCTACCTATGAACTGGCGCTCAAGTGCTCCAACCTGTTCAATGTGCTGGATGCGCGCGGCGCGATTAGCGTGACCGAGCGTGTGGGTGTCATCGGAAGAATTCGCGCACTGGCGGTGGGCGTAGCCAAGGCCTATGCGCTCCAGCAGACGGCGTGACCGGCAAGGTTCTTTTCCCGATATACGAAAGAGTTTGATTTCTATGGCGGATTTTCTATTGGAGATTGGGTTGGAGGAAGTTCCGGCCCGCATGATTGCCGGGGCTGAGGCCGAACTGGGCCGCCGCGTCCACGACCTGCTAACGCGCGAGAGGCTGCTGGCTGATGGAGCCACGGTGAAGACCTACTCCACTCCGCGGCGGCTGGCCCTGCTGGTGGAAGGTGTGCTCGCCGGACAGGCTGATACGCAGGAGCAGATGACCGGCCCGTCGTGGAAGGTGGCCTTCAAGGATGGTGCTCCCACTGCGGCGGCCGAGGCGTTTGCGAAGAAGGCTGGCGTCGCCGTCTCCGCGCTCGAGAAGGTGACGACGCCAAAGGGCGAGTACGTGGGCGCGACGGTCAGGCGGCAGGGAATCCGCGCTAGCGAACTTCTGGTTGCAGAGCTGCCCAAGGAAGTGCTCGCGATCTACTGGGCCAAGAATATGTACTGGCGCGCGGGCAAGCCGGAACGCTTCGTGCGCCCGGTGCGGTGGGTGGTGGCGCTGCTGGACTCTTCGGTCGTGCCGCTGGAAATTGCCGGCATCGCGGCGGGGCAGGCAAGCCGCGGCCATCGCGTGCTGCATGGCGAGGCTCCGGTGGTCATCGATGCGGCAAAGAACTACGCCGAGATCCTGCGCCGTGCGCATGTGGTGGCGGAGGTTTCCGAGCGGCGTCACACGATTCGCAAGGCGCTCGACGCTGCTACGCGCACCATTGCCGGAGCGCGCTGGCGCGAGGACGAGCCGCTGGTGGAGACGGTTGTACACCTCACGGAGTGGCCGACGGTGATTCTGGGCAACTTTGAGGCAGAGTATCTGACGCTGCCCGAAGAGGTGCTGGTGACCGTGATGCGCGATCACCAGAAATACTTTGCGGTGGAGGACGCACACAGCAAGCTCGCGCCGCATTTCCTGGCCGTGCTGAACACGGAGACAGACGCCGAGGGCGCAGAGATTATCCGCCACGGGAATCAGAAGGTGCTCCGCGCCCGCTTCAAGGATGCGCGCTTCTTTTGGGACTTCGACCAGAAGACGCCGCTCCCTGAGCGTGTCGACAGCCTGAAGCATGTGACCTTCCAGAAGCAGCTCGGAAGCTATCACTGGAAGACCGGGCAGAACCTGCAAGTTGCACGCGAGCTCGCCGCAGTCGTCAACAGCGCAGGTATGAAGTTCGACGAAGCGGCGCTGCTGAAGGCTGTGGAACTGGCCAAGACAGATCTGACCACCGAGCTCGTCAAGGAATTCACGGAACTCCAGGGCATGATTGGCGGCCTGTACGCGCGGGCGCAGGGACTGGGCGAGCGTGTTGCGCTGGCCATCTATGAGCAGTACACGCCGGCTTCGATGGAGGACAACATTCCCGTTTCCGTCGAGGGCCAGTTGCTTGGCCTCGCGGATCGCATCCAGACTATCGTCGCGATGTTTGGGGTTGGCAACGCGCCGACGGGATCAAAAGACCCATTTGCACTGCGCAGATCTGCGAATGCGATCGTGAAGATTCTGGCCGAATCCGAGCTGCCGCTGACGCTCGACGCCGTGCTGCAAGCGTCTGGAGTGGGTGGCTCGAATAAGAAGCAAGTCGACGCCTTCCTGCGCGAGCGACTGCATTTCTATTTAAAAGACGTGCGTGGCTTTGCCTACGACGTGGTGAATGCGGTGCTGGCTGCGGATACAAACGATGTGCGCGACGCCATCGCACGAGCCGAGGCGTTGACCGCCGCGCGGGCGTCTGCCGACTTCGAGGCGATCTCTGCTGCGTTCAAGCGCATCAAGAACATCGTGCGGCAGGCGGAAGAGAAGGGCTTTGCCGTGGGCGCTCCGCAGAGCGTGAAGCTTGCGCCGGAGGCACAGGCTCTTGCTGACGCCGCCGCAGCGCTGGCACCCAGAGTGGCGGCACTGCGTGAGAAGCGCGCCTACGGCGAGGCGCTGGCTGCCATCGCCACGCTGCGTCCCGTCGTAGATGCGTTCTTTGACAAGGTGATGGTGCTTGACCCGGACGAGACGGTGCGTGGTTCGCATCTTGGGCTGATCGACGGTGTACTGCGCGGCTTCTCAGGTATCGCTGATTTCAGCGAGATCGTGACGGGATAGCGCGGCCCGCATCTACAATCGAGAGAGATGGCGGACGCACTTTATCTGAGTCTTTGGTACCCCAACCTGCGGCTTGCGTCGCTGGCGGACAAGCTCACTTCTGTTCTAAGCGCCTTCGCTGCGTATGGCGGCGAGGCCCGCGTCTATGCGGCGACGGTTTGGCCGGTGAGCTGGAGCGAGGCGCCGGTCTTTCAGCGCGTCTATGGGCGGGGCGAGCGCGGGGCAGAGCCGCGGCAGGCCGTTGACGAGGCGCTCGAACTGCTGCACGACGACTACGCCTACGAGTTTCAAATCACGTGGAGTCTCTGGGAACTGGAGACCGCGCCGAATCTCGATCCGCGCTGGTCGCGGCAGCCGCGGCTGGTGCGCGTCACGGGCTTTGGACCGCTGTTCGACGAGGGCGCGTATGAGCAGGAAGGGCACATTCGCGTGGAGTTTGGCACGGACGGGGCGTTTCTGGACGAAGGCAACGAACTGGGTGCCGCCGCCGCGCGCCACGTGGAAGAGAATGTGCGGCAACTGGTGGAACTGACGGCGGCGATAGAAAAAGGCTCCGGCGCGACTGCGCGGCTGCTGTGGAGCGAGATGGGCGAGAGCCTGGCGCAGCGGCTGGCTGCCCGGCTTGGCATGGGGAACTGAAGCGGTGCGGTTCACGATTGAGCGGCTGCGAGTAGTGATCCTGATCGCGGGTGCGCTGCTGATTGCGGCGCTGGCAGTTTTGTTCATCGCAGACAAGTGGAAGCATTCGCTGAACCGCCACGATCTGCCCAAGCGCCTCGGTGTCGACATCCAGCAGGAAGAGAATGGCTTCACTTTCACGCAGGCACGCGGCGGCCACACATTCTTCAAGATCGATGCGTCGAAGGTCGTGCAACTCAAGCAGGGCTACGCGATGCTACACGATGTCCGGATCGTGATTTTTGATGCAGATGGCCACCCCGCGGACCAAATTCAGGGCAGCGAGTTTGAGTACAACCAGCGCGCTGGAACGGCCAAGGCCAAGGGACCTGTTGAGATTGCGCTCGTGCGCCCAGCGTCCGCTTCGTCCAGCAGCCCGGACCAGGGATCACCTGCAGCGCAGGTACATGTCAAAACCAGTGGCCTTGTCTTCGACCAAAACAGCGGCCTGGCCAGCACCAGCGAGCCAGTCGAGTTTGTGCTGGCGCAGGGAACCGGCAGCGCGGATGGAGCGACCTTTGACTCTGAGCAGGGGCTGCTTATTCTCGACCATGCGGTGAAGATGTCACTTCGCCGCGGCGCAGACACGGCCGAGTTGCAGGCTGCGCACGCGGAGTTCGAGCGCGCGGGGCAGGCATGCCGGCTGACGGGCAGCACCCTGCGCGATCGAGGAAGTCAATTGCAAAGTGCGATGGCTACAGTTCATTTCCGCAATGATGGGTCGGCCGCACAACTGGAAGCGGAGCGCGGCCTTTCGATGACCAGTGCTACCGGCAATCGGGTAACGGCGCAAGCGGGAACGCTGCAGTTTGACACGGGAAACCATCCGCAGCACGGAGTACTCCAGGGCGGAGTCACACTGGATGCCGTGACCCAGGATCGTACCCTTAATGCGAGCGCGCCGACGGCTACGCTCGAATTCAAGCCGGAAGGGATTCTGCGGCAGGTACACCTGGAGCGCGGCGTCAGGATGAGCAGCGAGAGGCGGCAGGCATCTTCACACGGCACCATGCGCAGTCACGCGACGTGGAACTCGCCCGTGGCAGACCTGGAGTTTCACGAGACGGGGCACGGCGGTGTAGAACTGGCAGCGATCCATGGCAGCGGAGGTGTCGTTGTTCAGGACCGGACCCAGCGGACGAACGGAGTTGTTACACCCTCCAGCCTTGAAGCGGATGACCTTTCGGGTACGTTCGGTCCCGGTTCGGTGCTTACGACGATGACCGGCACGGGCCATGCGCAGATGGAGCAGACCACTGCGTCCGGTGTGAAGGAAACCACCAGCGGCGACCGGCTGGTGGCGCAATTCGCCACGCAGAAGCAGGGAAGCAGCCAGCTGGCAACCCCCATGGGCGGCGCGCAGATTGAGTCAGTAGTGGTGGAAGGTAACGTCGTTCTTACGGAGATTCCACCGGCCAGCGCAGGCAAACAAACCGCCAGCCCGTCGCGGGCCACAGCCAGCAAGGCGGTCTTTCAGAGCGCAAGCGGCAGGATCGAGCTGACAGGAAGCCCACATGTTGACAACGGCGACCTGCAGTTAAGCGCGCGAACAATAGACTTTGCGCAGGCAACGGGAGACGCCCAGGCTCGTGGCGACATCAAAGCCTCGTGGCTGGGTGGATCGAACCCAGCGCCAGGCCGACTGACCGATGCGTCGCCAGGCGCAGGTGCTCTTGGAGAGCAGGGACCGACTCATGCTATTGCCGACGAAGCGGATCTGCATCAATCCGCTGGGGAAGTGGAACTGCGTGGTCATGCACGTCTCTGGCAGGCCTCCAACTCGGTCTCTGCACCGGTCATTCTTCTCAATCGTACAAAGCAGACGCTCCTAGCGCGCGCAGCGGGGCCTGCCGAGCCAGTGCAGGTAGTCATGGTCTCCGCGACAGGCCTGTCCGGCGGCAAGCAGCCGCGTTCGTCCGGCCCGTCGGTGATCCGCTTGCGTGGCGGAGATCTGAAGTATTCTGCGGAAGAGCGCAAAGCAGTCATCCATGGCGGAGTACTGGACCGCGTTGTGGTCGAGTCTGCCGGTATGCAAAGCACTTCCAACGATGCCGAGGTGTACCTGCTGCGACCCGGCAACCATGCGGGCAGGAATGGCGCGCCAGCGCAGGTGGACCGGTTGGATGCAAGCGGTCGGGTGAGCCTGAACGCGCAGGGACGCATCGGAACAGGTGAGCGGCTTGAGTACACGAGCGACAGTGGCAACTATGTTTTGACGGGCACGCCGTCGCATCCCCCGGAGCTGGTCGATCCGGTTCGAGGCAGTGTTACGGGGCAGGCTTTGATTTTCAACAGTCGCGATGATAGCGTCAGAGTCGAGAGTGCAAAAGGCCAGACGACGACGGAGACTGCGGCGCCGGGTGGATGGAAGAGGCGCTCGAAAGCTCCTGTGAAATAGATGAATACGCTCATCGCTGAGGGAATCGTCAAATCATACAAAGGCCGACAGGTCGTCCGCGGCGTCGACCTCAGGATTTCTCGTGGAGAAGTGGTGGGTCTACTGGGACCGAACGGCGCCGGCAAGACAACCAGCTTCTACATGATTGTGGGCCTTGTCACGCCCGAAAGCGGCCGAGTCATGGTGGACGAGTCCGATATCACACGCGTGCCCATGTATCTGCGCGCTCGCCGCTTCGGAATCAGCTATTTGCCACAGGAGCCTTCTGTCTTCCGAAAGCTGACCGTGGAAGAGAATATTCTTGCCGTACTGGAAGCGCAGCCACTCGACAGCCGCGAACGAAAAACGCAGGCTGAAAAGCTAATTCACCAGTTAAACCTAGGCCACGTTCGCACTACGCGCGGGTATGCTCTCTCAGGGGGCGAACGGCGTCGTGTGGAGATTGCCCGGTCGCTCTGCATTCAGCCGAATTTTATTCTTCTCGATGAACCTTTCAGTGGAATCGATCCCATCGCCGTACTTGAGCTGCAGAAGATTATCTACGATCTTAAGAATCGCGGCATCGGCATCCTCATCACCGACCACAACGTTCGCGAAACCCTCAGCGTGACCGACCGCGCATACATTATCGCGGAGGGCAGAATTTTTCGGGCCGGAACACCGCATGAGCTTGGAAACGATGTGGAGGTACGGCGAGTCTATCTTGGTGAGGGTTTCTCACTGGCGTGAGCGCCGAGTACAGATCGCATTTCCTAGGCGCGTTATCGTGACAGAAGTAGTCTCGTCAAGAGAGAAACGCAGAGCATTCGTTCCCAAGGTTACGCTTACCAAAGCCGGTTCAGGCGGATGGATGTTCAAGATGCAGGCTGGAAACCTTCGAATCTGCCATTACACTAGAGGTAGTTTTCCACGGAGTTCGAGTCTCTTTCTATGGCGTTGTTACAGCCCAAGCTGAACTTGAAAGTCGCCACCCGCCAGATCCTTACACCGGGTCTGATGCAGATGGTGAGCGTTCTTGCGCTTAACAAGGTCGAACTGAAAGAGATGATCGATGCTGAGATGGTGGAGAACCCCGTTCTCGAAGAGATCGACGAATCGGTTCCCATGCTGGATGAGGTCGCAGGCAAGCTGGAGCGGCAGGAGCGCGAAGAGCGGCTCGAGCACATGGAAGCCAGCGCAACCGAGCCTGAATCGCAGACGAAGGATGTCTTCGACGAGATTGACTTCGGTTCCTATTTTCAGGAATACCTCGATCCCGGCTACCGAACTCAGCAGGAGTACGAAGAAGGCGAGCACCCATCCTTCGAAAACTTTCTCTCCCAGCCAACCACATTAGCCGACCATCTTTCCTGGCAGCTTGGGTCGCTCAAGCTCGACGCCCAGTTGGAACACGCGACCGAGTTCATCATCGGGAACCTGGATGAGAATGGTTATCTGGCAGCGACCGACGAGGAATTGGCCGAGGGGTTGCTCGGCCTCCTGCCGGAAGGCACGCTCGATAAAGAAGCGGCGCTCGAACTGGTCCGGCGAGCCGTGGATTTGCTGCAGCATCTTGACCCAGCCGGTGTGGGCGCGCGCGACCTGCGAGAGTGCCTGCTACTGCAGATCGCCGCGCAGCAGAGCGAGTTTGAACAGATCTACTTCCGGCAAACCACCCCTGAGCCAGAGACGGAAGCAGAAGAGAATCCGCACCTCAGCCTCCACGCGGAAGCTGAGCAGAAGCTTGCGGAGCGCCGCCGCAGCATGGAGGTGGGTGCCTCAATTGTGGATCAGCACCTGCATCTGCTGCAAAAGCGAGATGTCAAGGAACTTGCCAAGGCTGCGCGTGTGGCGCCCGAAGAGGCGAACGCCGCGGTGGAGTTCATCCGTACCCTCGACCCCCGGCCGGGGCGACTGTATAACCGCGAACAAACCCGCCTGATTGAGCCGGACGTCGTATTCACCAAGCGCGGCGACGAGTGGGTCGTCAGTATGAACGAGGAGGATCTGCCCAGCCTTCGACTGAGCCAACGGTACAGGAGGATGCTTGCGTCGGAAGGCACGGATAAAGAGGTCAAGGAGTACGTCAAGGAACGATTCCGGTCCGCGCTGCAGCTCATGAGAAATATCGCGCAAAGGAAGAGCACGATCCTGCGTACCTGCGAGGTGATTGTACGACGACAGCAGGAGTTTCTTGATCAGGGCATCGAGGCGCTTCGCCCCATGATGATTAAGGATGTCGCCGAGGAGATTGGCGTGCATCCGTCTACCGTGAGCCGCGCCGTCGCCAACAAATATGCCCATACGCCGCAGGGTGTTATCGAATTGCGATTCTTCTTCTCCGAAGGGTCAAACGGTCCGGAAGGCGCGGATACGCCGTTGCTGGTTCTGAAACGAAAGGTCCGCAAGTTCATCGAGGATGAAGACCCGCGTAAGCCGTTGACCGACGATCAGATCACGGCAATGCTCCGGGCGCAGGGGATTCAGTTGACGCGCCGCACGGTCGCCAAGTACCGGGAAGATATGAATATCCCATCCACCCATCAGCGCCGCCGGCGCGACGGGTGAGGCGCCAGCCGTTTACCGCCGAAGAGGTCTCAGGATGCACCCCTTGAACGAAGGCCAAATCAACCTCTTTCCCCCGAATCCGTCTAAGAAGGCTGCACCTGTGCTTGCGTATCTATCGCAAGCCGGTGGAATGCATTAGAATTCAGACTCTCGCGGTGATGTGACCGCGAGGAAGAAAACACGAAGAGCGGAGGCTGACCATGGAAGTCGAGTTCACCGCCAGGCACGTAAGCGTTCCCAAGGCTCTGCGAGAGCAAGCCGAAGAAGGAATGGAACGAATCGCCCGCATTCTGGGCAAAACCGCGCGAGCAAGCATCATTTTTCGCACCCAGCGTCATCTGCACATCGCAGAACTCACCATCAAGGCACGTGTTCATACCATCGTGGCCACCGGCGAGGCCGATCATCTGGCTTTGGCCCTTCGTAAGGCGCTTGTCCATGCTGAAAACCAGGCTCTGCGGTTTCACGAGCGGAAGTACGAAAGGAAACGGCTGCCGAAGGAAGAGAAGATCCTTACAGCCCCGCCCGTGGCCAGGCCTAAGACCCGGGCACCCGATCCTGAGGTGATCGGCGGCAATGGCAAACCCGCTCGCACCAAGACGAAGGCCTCCGCAGAGATTGCGGTGCATTCATTTCCCGCCGCACCCACCATCGTTGAGCCGCATGTCCTTCAGACCAGCGAGGCCATCGCGATCAAGCCGATGACGATGGAGCAGGCCGTGAAAGAGGCAGAGTTTCGCGATCGCGATCTGCTGATCTTCCGTAATGCTGCAGGGCAACTGTACGTACTCCATCGTCGCCGTGACGGGCAGATGGAACTGGTTGAGATTCCGTAACGCGCAGCTTTGCTCGGAAGGCGCGCGGGAGAAAGAACGCGAAAGCGAGCCCGCGCACCATCCGTTTTGCGCCTGCTGCGGAACTCCAAACAGGTCGAAGCGAGCAAAGTTGTTGCATCGATACCACCGAAACGGGTTCTGCGTATCCGACGCAGATGTTCCCGTTGTACGATGAGCGCATGGGGCAACCTCCACGAAAGCACATCGATAAATCCCTGAAATTGCGCTCGGCAATTTCAACAGCGGGCGCCGTGCCCGCCAGGGAGCTGGTGATCGTCTCCGGCATCTCCGGAGCGGGGAAGGCATCCGCTCTCAAGGACTTTGAAGATCTCGGGTACCATGCGGTGGATAATCTTCCGCTGGAACTGCTCGTAGAGTTTGCAGGCCTGGTTGGCAAATCGCGCGAGATTGCCCGCGCTGCCATCGTGGTGGACGTCCGCGAGGGGCACACGCTGGACAGGCTGCCGGAGATCCTCCAGCGCGTGAACAAGATTCTACCCACGCGCGTCGTTTTCCTTGATGCCCAGGACGCGGTTCTCGTGCGGCGCTATTCGGAGACTCGCCGGCCCCATCCTCTGCGCAAATCCGAGACAGTGGAGCGGTCTATCGTTGAGGAGAGGCAGCTTCTGGAGCCGGTCCGCAACCTGGCCGACACCCTGATCGACACTTCCAACTTCAACGTTCACGAGCTTCGCGCGCATATCCAGTCCCGCTTCGGACATGAAGAGAAGTCGCAGACCCTGTTGGTTTCGTGTCTTAGCTTCGGATTCAAGAATGGGGTGCCACTGGATGCGGATCTGGTCTTCGACGTTCGATTTCTTCCCAATCCGCATTTTGTCCCGGAGTTTCGTAAGAAGACGGGCAAGGACCCGCGCGTAGCAGCCTATGTCCGAGGTTTTCCTCAGACACAGGAGTTTCTCGCGAAGGTGAGCGACCTGATGCTCTATCTTTTGCCGCATTATGTGGAAGAAGGGAAGAGCTATCTAACCGTCGCCTTTGGCTGCACGGGCGGACAGCACCGCAGTGTGATGATGGCCGAGGAGATGGCCAGACGCCTGCGCAAAGCTGGGTACAAGGTGAAGGCACTGCACCGCGATATTCCGCGAGGATAAATTCCGGCTGTTTTTATTCGCACAGTGAATCTTCTGAGCAACAACTGAGCATGGGCACATCGAAGGGGCCGGGGCGCGGACGCACGCGATTACTGCGCATGATTTGCTTCGCTGATCAAGCGATAGAGCGTGGAGCGGCTGATGCCAAGCTGTTGGGCGGTCTTGCGTTTGTTGCCCCGATTCAATTCGAGTACGTAGCGCACATGACGCAGAATCATCGAGCTGAGCTGCAGTTCCGGGGACACTGAAGGCTCTGCTTGAGTAGTATGCAGATGCTGGTGGCGGTTGACCAGCAGGGCGTCTAGAGGTTCATCTTGAACGCGAGTGTGGACGCGCAGCGTGTTGGGTTCGGCACCCAGTTCTAGCCACCGCTCCATGGCTTTCCTCCGGCGGGCAGGCCGGTAAGGTACCGGCGCCTACAGTAGGTTCATCGGCACGGGAAGCCAGAGCATGATCGCAAACGAATGCGAGTTTGCAGCCGGGTGCGGACCTGAAGCAGCGCTGTCTTAATTCGCTACGCGGCGCCGCTTCGAGGGCTCGTCCGAAAAAATCTGTCCGTCGCGAATATGAACCACGCGATGCGCATACTCTGCGATGTCCGGCTCGTGCGTGACCAGCACAATCGTGTTGCCGCCCGCGTGAAGCTTGTCGAAAAGGCCCATGATCTCGACACCGGTCTTGGAGTCGAGGTTGCCAGTGGGCTCGTCGGCAAGGATGATCGAAGGGCTATTGACGAGCGCTCTGGCAATGGCAACGCGTTGACGCTGGCCGCCCGAAAGCTCATTGGGTTTGTGCATCATGCGGCTCTCGAGCCCGACGTTGATCAGCGCCTGACGCGCGCGCTCGATTCGCTCCGCAGAGGGCGTGCCGTTATAGATCAGAGGCAGTTCAACATTGTGAAGAGAAGTGGCGCGAGCCAGCAGGTTGAAAGTCTGGAATACAAAGCCAATTTCCTTGTTACGAATCCGCGCCAACTGGTCATCATCCAGTTCGCTGACCAACTGACCATTGAGCCAGTACTTCCCCTTGGAGGGCGTGTCCAGGCAGCCAATCAGGTTCATCAACGTGGACTTGCCGGAGCCCGAGGGACCCATGATGGCAACATACTCGTTGTGCCGGATGCGCACCGAAATGCCGCGCAGGGCATGGACCTGTTGCTCCGATCCCATGTCATATGTGCGCCACAGATCCTCCACAACGATGACATCGCTGGAAGGAGGGGCTGCCTGCTGCGGCTCAAGTTCGGTGCTCATGCTGTCGATTGCCATCGGTCTCCTGTCCTTTGCAGTCTGAATTGCGAATGCTGCCGCTTTCCGTTCCTCGAAGTCAGCGAGGCAACCAGTTCCTGAAGTGGAGTTACGCCTCAGGAATTATTCGCCGGGGCCGATGCCGCCTGCTTCTCTGTTTCGCGTTTCAGCAGGGCCCCATCCTTCAACGCGCGAAGTGTTTTATAGGGCCCGATGACTACTTCGTCCCCCTCTTTCAGTCCTGAGAGAACTTCAATATCGGTTGTGCCGGTAATGCCGGTCGTTACCGAAACAAACTTCGCCCTCTGCCGCCCGTGGGCATCCTTCTCCATCACAAACACGCCCTGCTGCGGCGTTGCTTTGGCGCCCGATCCAGATGTGGTTGCCGCCTCAACCTTGCCCTTGCTGTCCGGCGGCGGAGGAGTGTAGAGCGTCAGCGCCTGGATGGGTAAAGAAAGCACATTCAGCTTGTGGGCTGTGGTGACCTTCGCGGTACAGGACAAGCCGGGCCGCAGTTCGTCAGACGGGTTGTCCAGCGTGACGACCACCTTGAAGTCCTTCGCCTCTTCCGTCCCGGTGGTGGATTGGGATGTGGCTACACCGGTCGAGCGCAGCAGCGCCTGATCGCCTACCAGAGTCACGTGCCCCTTGAAGACCTTTCCAGGCAGCGCATCCACCGTCACATCCGCCTGCTGGCCAATCTGCACGTTGACGATGTCGGTCTCGTCAACCTTGACTTCGGCGGTGATCACGCTCATATCGGCGAGCGTCATAAACGTAGAGCCTTCCGTGTTCTGAATGCCTTCGACGACGGTTTCGCCCTCGCGCACCGGCTCGTTGGTCACGATGCCGTCAAACGGGGCGATTGCCTTGGTCAGATCAAGCGCGTTTTGATTGGCGCGCAGGGTAGCTTCCGCGGTGTGCAGATGGCCGCGTGCCGAGTTCGTGTTCGCCTTCGCCTGGTTCAGCTGAGCGACCGCCTGCGCGACGGAAGCTACGTCCGTGTCATAGGCGGCCTTCTTGGCGTCGTAGTCCTGCTTCGCCATGATCCCCGCGTTGTAGAGCCCCTGCGCACGAATCCAATCCAGCTTCTTCTGCTGCAGATCGGCCTGCGCGTGCTGCACGTTGGCTTCGTTGGTCTTTTCTGCTGCGATGTAAGACGCAATATCCGTGCGGGCGGCGGCGATCGCCGCCTGCTGCCCCGTGACCTGAGCCTCCTGCGCGACATTCTCTACAGTTGCGACAAGCTGGCCCCTCTTTACGCGATCCCCCTCCTTCACGTAGAGGTGAGTGATCCGGCCCATGGCCGTCGCGCCCAGGTTGACGTAGGTCTTCGGCTTAATCTGGCCGGTGCCGCTGACCAGCGAGGAAAGCTCCTGCCGGGATACCTTGGCCGTGAGAACCTTGGTATAGCCCGACTGCTGCTTATAGACCATGAAGCCGACCAGGGCGGCAGCGACAACAACGCCAACAAGAATGAGAATGATTTTCTTCATCGTTCGTGAGTGCTCCGGGCCTGACTCTTCACAATTACGGAACGAAGGCCCTCGTGGTTCCCAGTGAGCCACCAGTATATCGTTGGAATTGCTCGGGAACTGTTTGCAATTTGATGTCCTGCCACCTGAACGGCATCAACCATTTCTGTGATCCTGGTGAATTCGGGCAGGCGGACGAACACATCTTCAGGAAGCCACCACAACTGATTTTCCTACCTCTTGGACGCCGCGCGAAAGGTACAAGTCTCACTCATTACCGGAAGGTTTTCGGATGACCTTTCCTGCTATGGTTCGTCGAATGGGGCAAAGTGCGCCAAAAGTATCCTCGGGCCAGCCTTGCCCGCGATTGTGCGGACCCGTAGAATATGTGTTGCAGGGGTGTTACACGGTCATGAGGTTGAACAGTCGCGTTATTCTCTCCGCCGCGCTTGGGTGCGGCTTGTTGTTCATGCACGGGAGCCGTTTGCAGGCACAGAATGCGAAGGCTTCCTCCGCGGATTCCGCGACTGCCTCCGATACGAGCCAGGATCAGGAAGTGGATCCCCTCAAGCGGCCTCGCAGCGACAAGGAACGATTCGCTGCGCAGAAGGCAGTCCGTCAGGAGTTGAAGGGCGCCTACAAGACGTGGCTGGATCAGGACGTCGCCTACATCATCTCGGATGAAGAGCGCAAGGCCTTCAGGAATCTGAGCAACGATGAGGAGCGCGAGGCGTTCATCGAGCAGTTCTGGCTCCGCCGCAATCCCAATCCCGATTCCCCCGAAAACGAGTTCCGCGAAGAGCACTATCGTCGCATCGCTTATGCGAACGAGCATTACGCGGCGGGCAAGCCGGGCTGGAAGACAGACCGGGGCCACATCTACATCTCCTTTGGCGCCCCCGACTCCATCGATTCCCACCCATCCGGCGGTGCCTACACACGTCCAATGGATGAAGGCGGCGGCGAGACCTCTACATTTCCGTTCGAGGTCTGGCACTACCGCTATCTCGAAGGCATTGGCGAGAATATTGATATCGAATTCGTCGATACCTGCATGTGCGGCGACTACCATTTCACCATCGACCGCGGTGAGAAAGACGCGCTCTCTCATGTTCCCGGCATGGGCGCAACCCAGTGGGAAGAAATGGGCATGGCCAAGAAGGCTGACCGATTCAAGGGTGGCTTTGAATCCCTTGGCAACGGCCCTCTTGGTTCCGGAGAGTCTTCCAAGCAATTTGATCGGATTGAACTGGCTGCGAAGCTCTTCGCCCCGCCACCGGTCAAGTTCAAAGACCTCGACAATTTCATCTCGGAACACAAGCTGATCGAAGGCCCCATCTTTCCTTTTGATGTGCGGACGGATTTTGTGCGCGTCACGGACAACACGGTGCTGGTGCCGATTACTGTCCAGATCAAGAATCGCGACATCACCTTCGTGACCAAGACCGGTGTCGCTACCGGCGTGGTGAATATCCTCGGCAAGGTGACCACCCTGACGCATAAGACGGTTCAGACCTTTGAGGACACGGTTGAGGTCGAGCAACCGGCCGAGCTGCTGGAGAAGTCGCTCGACCGGCGTTCTGTCTACTGGAAGGCTCTGCCGCTGCTGCCCGGACTCTACCGGCTCGACATCGCCATCAAGGACGTGAATAATCCGGACCACGTGGGCCTCTACGGGTCGGCTTTGAATGTGCCTGAGTTCAACGACGAAAAGCTCGCGACTTCCTCGCTGATTCTCGGTGATGAGATGAACACGGTTTCGTCCCACGACATCGGGCAGGGAAGCTGCATTATCGGCAACACTCACATTTGTCCGCGCGTCAGTCCGAACCCGGCGACACCGGTCGATTTCAAGCGCGGTCAGGAACTGAACTTCTGGATGCAGGTCTACAATTTGGGGATCGACGAAGCTACAAAGAGCAACCAGGCGATGGTGACGTACCAGATTACCGACACCGCAAGCAACGCAGTCGTGTTTGAGAAACAGTTGGAATCAAAAGATTTAGGAGCGCACAGCGACCAGTTGACGCTGGAACGGACGCTTCCGATTGCGGGTCTCCAGCCCGGCAAGTATAAGGTCACGATTAAGGTGAACGACGAAATTTCCAAGCAGGAGATTGCACAGTCTGCACCTTTTGTTGTGCAATAGGTGTGCGTAGTGTGGGGCAGCCAGCTGAACGTAGATTCGGTGGCTTTTGGAAAATTTGTTGAAAGTACATTTGCCAGGGGCGTCGCCAGGTCACCCAAGCGAGTGATATTGCGCAGGCTCCATCTCGGATTGTGCGTCGCGCTGCTAGCAGCAGCGACAGCTCCGCTCCACGGGGCAGGCCCCGGATCGGTGACCGGGGTGGTGCGGGATTCCGCGGGTGAGCCGCAGATTGGCGCCCTCGTGCAGCTTCTCCAGCCGAATTTCTCCGTTGTGATGGCGGTGTACACCGACGCAAAAGGCAGGTTTTCATTTTCTGGCATTGTCCCCGGACGCTACCAGGTCAAGGCCGTGGCGACGTCGTTTCTGCCTTCGTTGCGCGAGGGCGTGCGGGTGCGCCGGGGAACCGTCGTCAACCTGACCCTCAGCACTCTCTACGAAGTGATGCAATGGCTGCCGGCTCAGCCTAAGGCGGCCAACGAACCCAAAGACGACTGGGCGTGGACACTGCGATCCGCCGCGAACCGGCCGCTGCTGCGGTGGCTGGAAGATGGCCCATTGCTGGTGGTCTCTGACGGAGCCGGCGGACGGCCCCGGCTGAAGGCGCGGCTCATGGCGACAGGTCAGGCCGGGACCTTTGGAGAGAGCGGCGAGCGCATTATCGCGTCGATGCAGGACACGCCATCGGGCAGCAGGGAACTGCTCGCAAGCGTTGATTTCGCGCCGGGAACAGACGGCGGTATGGAGTCCATGCTGGGATTTAACCAGGATCTCGGCTTCGCAGGCTCGGTGCAGTCGCTCGCAGCGGTCTCAATCAATCCTGAAATTGACGGCGCCGGTTCTGAAGGAATTGAGGAAGCCGCGCTTCGGAGTGATGAAACGATTCGACTCGGTCCAGCGCTGCAGGCGGAGATTGGCGCATCGCAGGTCTTCGCGAGCTTTGCGTCGGAGAACAGCGCCACACTGGTCGAGGGCCTGCCATTTGCATCCATCGCATGGAGCGCAGGGAATTCCACGATTGCCTACCGGATGACAACAATGGCAGTTTCCGGTTCGATTGCGGACGCATCGCAGGTCGGATATTGGTTGCCTGCACTTGTGACTCGGAATGGCAATCTGACGGTTGAGAAGGGATTGCACCAGGAGATTGGATGGCAGCGACAGACCGACGATGCTGGCATGTCGATCGTGCTCTTTAGCGACAAAGTCCAGAATCCGATTCTCGAAGCCGCCGCATCCGGGCACGCCCCCATCGTTACTCAGGCGCTTTATGACCAGACGAGCGGATTAATGCGTGCCGCCGGTCAAAATTACTCCGGTTCTGGAGTGATGGCCTCAATTGAGCACAGACTGCCGGGTGGCAATCGCATGCAGCTCGGGTACGTCAATGGCAGCGCGTTGGCGATGCCATCGCCGCAACACTCCGTACCGCTGAGCCAGATTCTGGCGTCGGCGCGTCCTCGTCGTGTGCAGACCTATGCGCTTTCGCTCTCCGGCACTTTGGAGGGTACGAACACGCATTGGAGCGCAACCTACCGATGGCAGCCAGCGGATACGGTCACTTCCGTGACCCCATTTTCTCAGGATGCACTTGAGCCCTACTTCACGCTCCGGCTGCGTCAACCGATACATGAGCGAGCTGAGGGAGTCGGTGGTATCGATGCGGTGCTGGACGTCAGCAATCTACTGGCCGAGGGGTATCGTCCATTTGTGCTTCCCGATGGCTCAACGCTCATCTTTGCGCAGGGGCAACGAGCAATTGGTGCAGGCCTGGCCTTCACGTTCTGAGCACGCCATAAGCGTGCCAAACATCTTTCGCGGCTCCAACACACTGTGCTATAGTCGAAGTGTGTGACGGCGAATTCTTCGCTCTCTCCGCCATGTCCGGTGCTCCTGTGACATGGTTCCCACCTGAATTGGACGCGTAGCTCAACTGGCAGAGCATTCGGCTCTTAACCGACAGGTTGTAGGTTCGATTCCTACCGCGTCCACCAGTACCCGTCAGGTAGCATCGCATCAGATTCCCGTTCGCATAGTTCTCTCTTACGCTGCGGCTCATTTCATTTTTGGCGTTTCACCAGCCTGCGGTCCATTCGTGTGGAAGTGCCTCCAGATCGACTGGGCAAGCCGCGCTGGAACAACGGCCGCAAGGGACTCCTCGGTGGCCTGCTGAACCTCGCGCAGGCTGCCAAAGTGAGTGAGCAGGCGCTGGCGTGTTTGCTGGCCAACGCCAGCGACGTCGAGCAGCGCGGAATCACGATCGCGCATGGCGCGGCGCTGGCGGTGGTACCCAACGGCAAAGCGATGGCTTTCATCGCGGATGAGTTGCACGAGGTGCAGGACCGGCGATCTGCGATCCAGGACGACGGGCTCGTCTTCGCTGCCGTAGAGGTAGATCACCTCTTCTCGCTTTGCGATGGAAGCGAGCGGCTGTGACGTGAAGCCCAGTTCTTCCAGCGCGTCTGCCGCAGCGTGCAACTGGCCGAGCCCACCATCGATGAGCACAAGGGAGGGCATGGGCTGGTCTTCGTCTCTAAGACGGTGATAGCGCCGATGCACGACTTCGCGCATAGAGGCGAAGTCGTCCACTCCCTTGACAGTCTGAATCTTGAATTTCCGATAAGCAGACTTATTCATCTGGCCGTCTTCCCACACGACCAGCGAGGCAACGGTCTCCGCACCTTGAATGTGCGAGATGTCGAAGCACTCGATGCGGCGAGGGAGTTCAGGCAGCATGAGCGCATCTGCGAGCGCGTCCTGGATTGCCTTGCGTGAGGGCGCAAGCACGCGGAATCGCTGCGTGTGCGACTGCCGGGCGTTCTGTCCAGCAAGATCAACGAGGGAACGCTTCTCGCCTCGTTGTGGAACAGCCAGCTCGATGCGGCGGCCGGCGCGTTCGCTCAGCAAGGCGCCAAGGGATTCTCGATCAGGAAAATCTACAGGTACAAAGATGGAGCGTGGCACGTAATGCTGGTCAATGTAGAGCTGTTTGAGCAGGGCAGAGAAGACCTGTGCCGGATCGAAACCGCGCGCCGTATCTTCCGCGGCACTCGCATCGGATCTCTCCGCGCGAGAAGCGGCCTGCTCACTCTGTGGGGCGTCGCCGCTGAGCTCCATCGGATCGGGCAAGTCTTCCCAGAAAAATTCACGGCGGTCCACAATTTTGCCTGCGCGCATGTGAAAGAGATTTACGGCAAGGCTTCCGTCTTCGAAGTGGAAACCGAAAACGTCGGCGTCGTCGTTCTGCTCGGCGGTAGCGATTCTCTGTTTCTCACTGAGCTGGCGCACCGTCGAGAGCTGATCGCGCAAGCGGGCTGCCATTTCAAATTGCTCGGCGTCAGCGGCCGCATTCATGCGCTCTGTCAGGCTCCGCTCCAGCTCACTGTGGCGGCCTTCGAGAAAGAGCTGCGCATCACGGACCGCATTCCTGTAAATCTCGGGCGTGGTCAGGCCTTCCACGCAAGGACCAAGACACCGATGGATGTAGTACTGCAGGCAGGCGCGAGGATGATAACGCGACAGGTCCACCTTGCAGCTTGGAAGGAGAAAACTGCGATGGATCAGTTCCACTACGCGGTAGGCAAGATTCCCCGGGAAGTAGGGGCCGTAGTAGGCGGAGCCATCCTTGCGCAGACGTCGCGTGACAAACACCTTTGGATAGCGGTCGGCGAGGGTCAGTTTCACATAAGGATAGGTCTTGTCGTCCCGCAGAAGGATGTTGAAGCGCGGCTTCCGCTCTTTGATCAGATTGTTTTCGAGGGCGAGCGCTTCGTGCTCATTGGCCACCAGAATGTAGTCGAGGTCCACGGCCTCGCGCATCAGGGAGCCGGTTTTGGCATTTGCCTGAGAGGCTTCCAGCAGGTAAGAACGCACCCGCGAACGCAGGTTATTCGCCTTGCCGACATAGATTACCTGGCCTTCGGCGTTTTTGTAGAGATAGACGCCCGGCTGCGTCGGAAGTGTCCTGATTTTTTCGTGCAGGTCCATGGTGGAGTGGGGTACGGATCTTCTCTTGTCTAGGATAGCGGGCTGCGGTCATCCAGCTGCCTCAACGGGCAAGGTTTGAGTCTCGTAGGAATTCCTTCCTCTGTAGGTAAAAAATACACACTGTCCTGTTCGGCTGGTGGCATCTGTATGAAAGGTAAGCGATTGAATGTAAATTGCTTGGGTTAGGTACTCAGTTTGGCGAAGTGAATGCATAGAAGTCGATAAATGTTTAGGCGCTGCCTGGAAGCTTAGTCCAATTGAGACGGCAGCGAAAGATGGGAGAGACAATGCAGACACTCGGCAAGGTGATTCTTGTCGCTTTTGCGGTAGCCAGTGTGACGGGATGCGCAAGCAAGAACTACGTACGGAATCAGACTGCACCGCTGGTTGAGCACACAGGACAACTGGAAGACAAGACAGCCGCGAACGGCCGCGCGATTCAGGATACGGATCAACGCGCGCAATCCGGGATTCAGCATGCACAGACCGCAGCGGATGCTGCAGCGCAAAATGCGCAAGATGCTGCAAAGGCCGCAAATGACGCGCAGACTGCGGCGAATGATGCGGTGACCCGCGCCGACTCACTGGACAGCGTGGTCAAGGGCCTGGATAACTATAAGCAACTCGCGGACGTGACCGTGACCTTCGGCTTCGACAAGGCGGTGCTCACCCAGGATGACAAAGACCAGCTAGATGACTTTGGATCGAAACTCAGTTCGGCGAAGAGCTACATCCTCGAGGTGACGGGTGGAACCGATTCCACCGGATCCGCACAGTACAACTACGATCTGAGCCAGCGCCGCGCGGATGCGGTGGTGCAGTACCTTGCTTCCAAGTACAACATTCCGGCTCATCGCTTCTATCTCATCGGCATCGGCAAAGATCAGGAAGTCGCGTCCAACGATACGGCTGAGGGCCGCAAGAAGAACCGGCGGGTCCAGGTCCAGCTCCTCACGAACCTGGCGCCCAGCGATCAGGGGCAATCTGCGTCGGCTGGTAGCGGAAACTAGGCAACGCTCGACCCAATCGGAGGCAAACTCAACGGGCCATCCTGTTCTCAGACAGGGTGGCCTGCTGCTTTTGCAGAGGCGAGTCCTGTCCGAAGCCAGTTTACTTTGAGGTGGACTGCAATTGTCGCACGTGCTCGGCGCGCACCTCTTGTGCCGTGAAGAGACGCAGAAAAGGCGCCCCCGCTGCCGCCGCTTCGACCGCAGGCCTCCCGTGCGCTTCTTCACGTTCCACGATGCAGACCACTGCGGCAATCACCATGCCTGCTTCGCGCGCGGCCTCCAGCGCGTGAATCGTAGAAGCGCCGGTGGTGCAGACGTCATCGACGATGACGACGCGTGCGCCCTCACAGCAAAAGCCTTCGATGCGGCGTCCTGTGCCGTGCGCTTTCTCTGCCTTACGCACCAGAAATCCATGCAGCAGCGGCATTGAGGGTTGGGTCTGTGCGCGCCATGCGCTTGCAGTGGCCACGTTGGAGACAATCGGATCCGCTCCCATCGTGAGGCCGCCGACAGCCACGGCGTCGATTCTGTACTGCTCCAGCAACTCGAGAATAGCGTGGCCGGTAAGACGGCCGCCCTCTGCATGAAGTGTGGTGGTCCTGCAATCGATGTAGTAGTCGCTTGTGCCCCCCGATGAGAGCTTGAACTGGCCAAGACGCAAGCTGGTGCGGGCCAGCAGAGAGAGCAGTTTCTGCGCGTAGGTGGATTCGGTCATCACAGTGATTGTAATGGCTTACCTGCCAAACATAGCCAGTTGGTGCAGCCTGCCAGGAATCATCGAGCGGACGAAGAAGACTTTTGGATCTTCCGGGGTGTGCCAAGCTTTTGCAGGCCCAACACCGAGTTCAAAATGGGAAATGCTCCCGCCATACGCAGTGTTCCAAACGCCGTGCACAGAATAGGAGAGAGCGCTCCAGTCCCGAATCGGCGACAAAAATTCTTGCAGAAGAATCTAGATGTATCGGCTTGCGAAGGGCATCCATCACGGTCGAACCCGAGCGCCATCCAATGGTCTTGGTGAGGATTGCTGTGGTAACGGTAATAGTCCAGAAACGTGGAGCGATCAACGCGCAGGCCATAATGTTCAGGGTTCCTACTCATCGGGCTGCCCGGCTCAATCTCGATCATTGCGGTGCGTATGTCGGCAAGAGGAAAGCGTCGGCGCAAATGCTTCTGGTAGGCCGCCATCTCTTGCATATCTTTATCGGTTTCAAATGGAAGGCCAGATGTGAAGCAGACGCGCACCTGAATTTGAAGCTTCGCCATTCGTTCCAGGCACGCCTCCATCTCCGTGATTTCATAGCGATGCAGATGATTCGCACGGCGAAGCGTGTCATTGTGTGTGTGGGGGGAGAGAGTTATGAAAGAGGACTTAAGCGGAAGTCTACTGAAGGTTTCCAGAAAATCTTCGGTTGGCAGGAAGTTTCGTTCGACCTCGACCGCAATCGGTAATTGCTCTTTCTGGATAGCCTGGAAGATGGGGAGATAGAAGGCATCGGCCTGGGCCGGCGGAATGCAGTCAGAAGCAAGGCAGGCAAAGTCAAAGCCATAATGCGCAAGGTCGCGTATGGAATCTAAGACCGCACCCGGCGAGCGCAACACAGTGCGTCCTCGTGACGCGATCATCTCCTGAGCACGGTGCGATCCGCCGCAATAGCTACAGTCAAAGCTGCATCCTCTCCCAATAAAAACTGGATAACTGGTGTACTTCGAGAAGAGGAGGCTTTGCAGGTGTTCGAGGGACCCAGGCAACCTGACGTAGCGCGAAAAATGTTCGATGTATTCCCGGTAATCGCGAAGAAGCGTGAAGTCGGTATAGTTGATCTGGTTCAACAGATGTTCGTCTGCGACGAATGTGATAGGGTTCACACGCACCGCGCCACCATCCCGATAAGAGAGATTGGGAACAGAGGCAAAATTCTCACCACCTCCGCACTGTCGTACCAGATCGGCAAGTGGTTGTTCGGCGTCGCCACGCACGACGAAATCGATGAAAGGGAACTCTGCAAGAATCTCGCGCGCAAAGAGAGACGCGGTGAAGCCTCCCAGGACGATCCGCTTCTTCGGATCGGCTAGCTTAATCCGGCGGGCAGTCTCTATCACGTCATGGCTTTGAAAGTGCCAGTGCAGGTCAAGACCGATGATCGGCGCGGGATGTTCATCGAGCAGAGTCGCAATCGGGCGCTCTCCGTGCAGGTGTTGATCCACGCCAAGATGAACGATGCGAGAGCGTATTCGATTCTGGCGAAGATAATCTGCCAGGCCAAGTAAGCCGATGGGGGGATAAAGGATGAATGAAAATCTTCCGATCAGCCGGTAGTAATTCTCGAGCTTCGGCACATGAAGAAAGAGAACGTTGAGAGCATTCTCAGAGTTTCCTGCCGTTTGCGAGCTTGGTCTTGGTAACTTCATCCTGCTCAGATTGTAGTGAACTCATTCTGAGTCGTGAACTATTTCTCTCATGGTCGAAGGGACGAAAGTCATCGCTTGACATTGCTGTTTTTCGGATGTGCGCTGGGTCACAAAATGGCTTGGATTCATTTCAAACGAAAAGAAAGATTCTGATCGATCTGGCAGATTGGCGCGGTTCGCTCACGCCAATCTGCGATTCAGTGGCGGCCGGGAATTCCGCGGTGGTTGCGTTGATTTTGATCGAGTCAGCACGCGATTTGCTTCCGCGTGAGGCGTATTCCGTCCAGCCTCCCCAGCAGAGTCACGGCAACGGTTTCCGGACGAAAGAGTCTCTGCGCCATCGCCTGCACCTGCGCCGCATTCACCTCGTCTACCCGAGCAATGACCTCTTCTGCAGAGAAGAATTGCTGGAAGTACATCTCCTGCCGCGCCAGATTGGCCATCCTGGAGTTCGAGCTTTCCAGCCCCATGAGGATGTTGCCTTTCAGCTGATCCTTCGCGCGGTTCAATTCGTCAGATTCTAACGGTTCATCCTTGAGCTTACGAAACTCCTGAAGCACGAGTTGGACTACCTCAAGAGCTTTTCCGGATGAAGTGCCGGCGTAGACGCACAGCGTTCCTGTGTCGCGGTACGGGTTCAAGTCGGAATAGATGGAATACGCCATGCCGCGCTCTTCGCGAATGGTTTGAAAGAGGCGCGAGCTCATGCCGCCACCCAGCACAGTGTTCAGAATCAGCGTGGCGTAGCGATTCTCATCGGTGACAGAAGGTGCAGGCACGCCAAGGCATATCTGCACCTGTTCGAGTGATTTTTTGTTGCGCAGGATAATCCGTGCGCTGGTCTCGGGCGCGGGTTCTTCGAGCACGGCCTCGCCAGGCAGGAGAGCGTGAAAGCGTTGGGCAACCAATTCCACAAATCGATCGTGTTCGAGATGCCCCGCCGCGGAGAAGACCATGTTGCGGCCCTGAAATCTGCCGCCATGATAATCAAACAGTTGCTTGCGGCCCAGATTGCCGACCGTAGCGGATGTGCCGAGAATCGGTTTTCCGAGCGGGTGATCCTTCCAAAAGCTCTGGGTAAACAGTTCGTGGACGAGAACGTCGGGGTTATCTTCGTCAATCTTGATTTCTTCGAGAATGACTCCGCGCTCCCGCTCAATTTCATCGGCGCCGAAAACAGGATTCAGCACCAGGTCCGACAGTACATCTAGCGCGATTGGCACATGCTCAGCAAGCGACTTGACGTTGAAGCAGATCGTCTCCTTGCCGGTGAACGCATCGAGGTTGCCGCCGATCGAGTCCATTTCGCGAGCGATATGCTGCGCTGAACGGGAACGGGTACCTTTGAAGAGCATGTGTTCAACAAAATGCGAGATTCCATTCGCTTCCGGCGTTTCGCATCGTGAGCCGGATTTGATCCAGACGCCCATCGCGACGGAGCGCAGATGCTCCATGCGCTCGGTCAGAACAGTAAGGCCGCTCGGAAGTAGGGTTCGGCGAAGGTTTCGTTCGGTGGTCTTCATCATGGGGTCAATCTACGATTGTAGGTCACTGAAACAAGTGCGTTGACGTGCGTTCTCAATTTGCCTGTCAAGCCGGGAATCGAAGAGGGGGTGAAGTGGGTCAGGATGCTGCAAAAGATGAACAAAATGGCTTATTCTGAGCCTGAATGAACTCGCAATCCGACAATCTTGTGGCGTTAGACCCGCTGCGAACCGCTCCGGGTAGCAGCAACGCTCTCTTTGGATTGGATGCGCAGGCGTTGCAAAAGGTAGTGGAGATAGCTGGCGAGCCGGTATGGCGTGCTCGGCAATTGACGGAAGCACTGTATCGTCAGCGAGTTGCAACACTTGACCAGGTGACCACACTGCCCCTTGCTATGAAGCGTCGCCTGGCGGACGAGGGTTGGCGCGTTGGCCGGCCGAAGATCCTACAGGCTTTCCGTTCAAGCGACGGCACCGAGCGATACCTCATCGAGGGTGTCGCGGGGCCGGACACCGTGGAAGCCGTCTGGATGCCCGAAGGCGACGGCGGTGAGATGGGCGACGGGTTTGAGGATGAGGTGAAAAGTTGGAATCGCGCCACGATCTGCATCTCAAGCCAGGTTGGCTGCGCGGTCAATTGCCAGTTTTGCCTCACAGCCCGGCTCGGGCTGCAACGCAATCTCACCGCAGGTGAAATTGCCGGTGAGGTCGTCACGATCCTCGACCGGCACGGCGTAGTGATGGGCAAGGACCGCATCAATGTGGTGTTTATGGGCATGGGCGAGCCGCTGCTGAACTACGACAATTGGATGGCAGCGGTGCGCATTCTAGTCCGAGAGGTGGGCATTAGTCCGCTGCGCATGACCGTTTCGACCTCAGGAATCGTGCCCGGCATCGAACGGCTGGCTCAGGAGCCCGACGACGTCAGGCCGAAGCTGGCGATTAGTCTGAACGCGCCGAATGATCCCATTCGCAGCGAAGTGATGCCCATCAATCGCAAGTGGCCGATCGCTGCCGTGTTGCAGGCCGCTCGCACCGTTCATCTTCGCAATCGGGAACGGATTACGCTCGAATATGTGCTGCTGGGCGGAGTTACGGACAGTCCGGACCACGCGGAGCAAGTGGTGCGACTGGTGCGCGGCGCCGGGATCGCTCTGAAGGTGAATCTCATCGCCTGGAACCCAGGCCCCGATGTGCAGTTCCAGATGCCGCAGCCGGAGGCGGTCGAAGGGTTCCGGAAGGTACTCGCCGCGGAAGGAGTACCGGTATACCTGCGCAAACCGCGAGGCCGCGACATCTTCGCCGCCTGCGGGCAACTGAAGCGGACTGTGGAGAGCCTTTAGTTTGGGTCCGGAGTGACGACTTTTCTCCTTCTTATAGATGACAGAATCGTCACGCTACCCTAAGGAACGAATCGGTGCCGTGGCGTGATGAGCGGATGTACAGTGTGCTCGAGGCATGCGCAGAATCCGGCCTTGCCATTTTCTTTCGTCTTTGACAACAATATGCTTCATCTCTTCATCAAAAGTGAAGAGGGCATTCCCTTTTTCCCCAACGGATCCGAATGATGCGCAAAGCAACTTTAAGACAAGCGAAGCTTCTGCTGCTGGGGAGTGCTCTGTTGTGTTTCGCTGTTCTTCCGGCGGGTGCGCAGAGTGATGCTTCCAGTTCTGTACAAAAGCAGGAGGGTAGCATTCCCTCTCAGCCTCCTCAGAAGTCCCAGACGGAGCAATTGCCGAGTGCGCCCGCACCTGCGCAATCATCGGGTGAGCCGTCGCTGAGCGATCTTGGCTTCACTGCGCAACAAACCAGTCCGGACCTCAAGCTACAGGCTGTGCTGGAAAAGCGGACTGAGATGCTCAGGATCCATCAGAAGCTTGGACTCATCACGGCCGCGCCGATGATGGCCGCTTTAATTACAGGTCCGATGGCAAAAGCCAAAGGCAAAAACGGACAACCAATCACGGAACCGAGCCAGGCCAATCTCGATTTTCATGCAGCACTCGGCGGCACAACCGCGGCGCTGTACTTTACGACTGCGTACTTTGCTATTCGCGCTCCGCGCATTCCCGGCACTCACAAGCATGGAGGAATCCGCTTTCATGAGGCGCTGGCGTTCATCCACGGGCCCGGCATGATTCTCACGCCAATTCTCGGCATCATGGCATACAACCAGGAAAGCAGCGGCGAAAAGGTGCACGGTATCGCTTCTGCCCATGGCCCTGTCGCCGTCGTCACCGCTGCAGCCTATGGTGCCTCCATCGTAGCGGTGTCGTGGCCGATTCACTGGAAATTCTGGGAGAAGCAATGAGATTTCAATCGCTGCTCATGATTGCGCTCGTGGCGTCCCCGGCTTTCGCGCAGAAGGATGTGCAGTGGACATTGGCTCAGTCCACGCTCTCGTATCATATGTCGCATCCTATGCACGAAGTGGATGGCACGAGCCACGCCGCGCGGGGGAAGGGAACCTGCCACGCAGGTCTGTGCGACATTCTGATTGCTGTGCCGGTCAAGTCCTTCGATTCCGGCGACACCAATCGCGACCTGCACATGCTGGAGACTACGCGAGGGGCGCAATTCCCGATGGTCGTTGTGCGGGCACACTTCCCGCAGTCTCAGACCACAGAATCCACCATCTATGCGGATCTCGAAGTGCAGTTTGCCGGACAGGCCGCACACTACCAGCACGTTCCGTTTCAGCGTGCAGACCAGGGCCACCAGGTTCATATCTCTGGAGAAATTCCGGCCACCTGCTCCGACTTCAAGATCGACAGGCCCTCGTTCTTGACCGTGCCCATCAAGAACGAAATTCCCATTAAGGTCGATATGATCTGGCAAACGAACTGAGCGGATGCGAAGATGCTTGCCTGCACCGCGTAATGCATGTTGCGGTAAGCCGCTCAGTTGGGATCTGTGATACGTTTCCAGGCCCCGTCCGCGCCAGCGCGCGGAGCAGCGAGAGAGAAATCAATTCTCGTGCGCGGCGTAATTACGAGATCGACTCTGCGGTTCTGCGCGCGCCCTTCGGCCGTTTCGTTGCTTGCGACGGGATGATATTCGCCATATCCCGCGGCGGAGAGATGTTCGGCAGAAACCGCGTGAACCTCAAGAAGCATGCGAGCGATAGCTGTTGCGCGCGCGGCCGAGAGTTCCCAGTTCGAATCAAATCGCATCGTGTGGACCGGAACGTTGTCGGTGTGTCCCTCCACTCGTACATCCAGTCCAGAGTCCGCAAGCGCGCCTCCGATCGCTTTGAGCACTGCGAGCGTTCCCGGCTCCGGTGTTGCCGATCCTGCCTGGAAAAATCCTGCTTCCCTTAGGCTGATGATTAGGCCATCCCGGCCCATGGAAATTGACACTCCGCTATTAGCAATCGCAGTGGTCAGGCTTGAGGTCAGCGTTCGTTGCAATCGCTTCAGATCATCGCGCGCCTTAGCGGGAGATTCCACATCGTCTTGCATCACCGGCTCCACCTGCGGAGAGCCATCGACGGGGCCGGTTTGCCCGTCGATTAGGTCCGCATGTTCTCCCGCATGATCTTTGAAGACGCCCATGCTGCGAAAAGCCGAGTCAATGGCTTGCGAAACCTGCGCCTGCTTCTTCTCTCCGGCCTTGGCAAAGGCATACATCACAACAAAGAAGGCAAATAGAAGCGTAATGAAGTCGGCGTACGATACCAGCCATCTCTCATGGCTTACTCGACTCGCGTGCCGGCTTGCGCGCTTCACGCGGCACGTTCCTTTTTCTGCTTTGCCTGCCGCTCACCGCCGGTCACGGAGCAGTCAAATCCGGCCAGCTTGATCTCGAGCATGCGCGGGTTCATGCCTTCCAGAATCGAGATCACCGCTTCCAGCATCATCTCGCGCCGCTGCTGTTCATCGCGTATCTGGAGGCGCATCTTGCCGGAGAATGGGAGGAAGAAGAGATTGGCCGCACCGACTCCGTAAATTGTGGCGACGAAGGCGACCGCAATCCCGCGGCCCACTTCCTGAATGTTATCCAGGTGCTGCATCACCTGGATCAGTCCCATCACCGCGCCAAGAATTCCGATCGTCGGCGAGAACCCTCCTGCTGACTCAAAGACGGAAGGGAAGCGATCCTCCGCTTCGGCCGCAGAATCCATACTGACGCGCATCATCTTCCTCAGTTCGCCCGGCTCTGTTCCATCCACAGCAAGCATCAGGGCCTGTCTCAAAAACGGATCCGGAATCGTCGGCAAGTCCTTGTCGAGGGAGACAACGCCCTCTCGGCGTGCCTTGTGGGCAAACTGAACCAGCATCGCGATGACGTGGCCTTTCTTTCTTCGATCGGGCCGAAAGATGCGGACCAGACGGACCGCCGAGCCAAGAACCGTATCCAAAGGAAACTGCAAGAGCACCGCACCGAGTGTTCCACCAAAGACAATCAGCGCCGCAGTGGGCTGCAGAATCTGGCCGAGGTTTCCGCCTTCGAGCAGCAGGCCTGCAAGAATTCCCACCACCGCCAGAAGCACTCCGCCGATGCTCGCCTTGTCCATCTCCACATCCTTCCTGAACTGCAGCCTGTGTCAGCGCATCCTCGCTCTAGCGTGTGGCGGACGGCTTGGGAATCGATCCTGGCACGGGCCCGGCCGCTTCCATATCGAGGCTGGAGAGAGACGCAATCTGCTGCAGGTCGCTCAGGGACGGCAGTCGGCGCGCCACCATGGCCAGCAGCTGCGCTCTGTAGACCAGGACGCGCTCCACCACCTCCGACGGTTCTTCGCGCACAATCAGCTTTTCTCCGTTAATGAGCGTCAGCATTGTGTCCGGCGAGCTTTCCGCGGTCTTGATCAGATCGCTGTTCAGCAGCATGGGACTTCCATTCAGGCGCGTGAGTTCAATCATGGTGAGAACCTTTCCCTCTATTCATCGGCGATGAAGAAAAATCGTTCAATCGAAGGAGGTCTCCGCATTGGGCCAGAACTATTTTCCCGCGCCAATAAAGTCGCCGCTGGTCACGCCGATGAAGAGTCAAGATGCAGCGGCATCACCCGCAGGCAGGAGCAGAGGAAGAATGCTGCAGGGGAGAAGATGGAGCCGCAAAATCACGCATCCAAAAGGAGCTGTCCATGTCCCTGGGAGTCTTAAACAATCTCAATGCGCTTTACGCGGAGAACAACCTCAACAACACAAGCAGCAGCCTGTCCAAAACACTGCAACAGTTGTCCTCCGGCTCGCGTATTAACTCAGGAGCCGATGATGCCGCCGGCCTTTCGCTGGTGAACGGTCTGGCCGCGAACTCGACCGCGCTCACCCAGTCATCCACGAACGCAACCGAAGGCGTAGGCCTTCTCCAGGTCGCCGACGGCGCCCTCTCGCAAGTGACGAACCTGCTCAACCGTGCCGTGACGCTGGCGACCGAAGCCTCGAACGGCACCCTCAACAGCACGCAGGGCGCGGCTGCCAATCAGGAGTACCAGTCCATTCTTTCCGAAATCTCTAACATCGGCTCAACCACCACTTACAACCAGCAGGCTGTCTTCGGAAAGTCGTTCAACATCTACACGGGCGACTCCTCCACGAAAGGCGCGTCGATCGACGCGCTCAGCATTGGTACACTCTCGTCCAGCGCTGTTGGCCAGACCAATGGCGCGATGAGCTACTCCTCGGGACAGAGCGTATTTGTTGATATGTCGAAGACGGGTGCGAGCGGTGTCAATGCGCAATCGACCGACAGCATCTCGGCAGGCAGCTCTCTCACCGTGACGTACGCCATCGGAAAGAACTCGTCCGGCACTCTAATCACGTCTACGGCCACCATCAGCACTGGTGGCACAACCGGCTATGCCAATACGGTGGACGGAATGATCGCAGCCATAAACGGATCCGGACTGGGGATCACGGCTTCGTTTACGACCGCCGGCGCAGCAGGCGACTCCAGCGCAGCGGCTACCAGCGACACCGGTATCATGATCTCCGGCAACGTCGTGAATGGTGCGCCGACCACGGTGGGGCAGGTCCAGATCGCACAGGGCACGACCGCTCTGGCCGATAGCACGACGGGACAGATAACTCCAACCATCGACGCAGGCAGCACCGGGACAGCAACCATCAGCTACGCCGCCACGACCGGGCAGGACCTGAGCACGAGTTCGCTGAGCACCCAGTCCACCGCGCAGGCGGCTCTGACCGCGCTCAACACGGCGATCAGCGATGTAGCGGCGCAGGATGGCTACATCGGCTCCCAGATCAATACGTTGAATTCGGTGAGCCAGGTCATCAGCACACAGCAGCAGAACATCGTCTCTGCACAGAACGCCGTGCAGGCCACCGACTATGCACAGGCCTCCTCCAACCTGTCCAAGTTCGAGATTCTCAGCCAGACAGGTATCTCGGCTCTTGCCCAGGCCAACAGTCTGCAGCAGGAAGTGACCAAGCTGCTCCAGTAATCGAGCTTCTCCAAGCCCGCACAGGCGTCCAGATGGACGCTTGTGCGGGCATCATGCCAGCCGAACTGTCTCAACTGCGATGAGAGTCCTCCAATCCCTCAGGGCGACGTCCGGCACAAGAACTGCAACACGTAGCAATCGGAGGGGAGAATGGGCACTGTCGGTCTGAGCTTCGGCTCGCCAACCAGCGGAACGGGATTCAACGTGAGTTCTACTGTCGCTGCCATCGTGAGCAATCTGCAGAACGTTGAGACCCCTTGGAAGAATCAGCTCACCTCACTGCAGAGCCAGGACGCTGTCCTGTCCAGTCTAGGCACGATGTTCTCCAACCTCTCGAACGATCTGACAGCGCTCACAGATTTCCAGGGCGTGCTCGCGCAGAAGACGGGATCCAGTTCGAATACGAACGTTCTGCAGCTTACCTCTGCCTCCTCCTCGGCGACGGCGGGGACGCATACGGTTGTCGTCAACAGTCTTGCGCAAACCGCAAGCGGGTATCTCACTGCAATTGCAAACGCCAACGACACGCTCTCTGGGTCAATCACAATTCAGGCCGGGAGCGGGACGGCCCAGACGATTACTTTGAACTCGACGAACAACACGCTCTCCGGCCTGGCCTCCGCGATCAACGCTTCGGGCGCCGGCGTCATAGCGAGCGTTTTGACAGACTCGACAGGATCGCGTCTCAGTTTGGTATCCAATACCTCGGGAGCCGGCGGGAATCTCGCCATCAGTTCCAATTCAATTGTGGACACCAGCAATTCCAATGCTGGATTGACTTATACATCGACGGTAGCGGGATCGGATGCTTCCTTAGTCGTGGATGGCGTCACGCTTTCCAGCGCATCCAACACCATATCCGGCCTCATTCCAGGCGTCACATTTCAGTTGCTCAGTCCGAGCGCCTCCGGCAGCCCCGTGCAGGTGGTCATCGGGAATTACAATACCGGCGTCGAGAGCGCAGTGTCGGCGATGGTCTCCGACTACAACGCACTCATCAGTGCGATCAACACCCAGCACGGCAACACCAGTTCCGGCACGCCTGAGCCACTTTTTGGATCACCGACACTCTCACTTCTGCAGCAGGAGTTGCTCAACGGCATCAATACGCAGAATCCGAACGGTTACCTGGACTCGATCGCAAATTCCAGCGACACGCTCTCAGGATCGCTCACTCTTCAGGTAGGAGGCGGCACTGCCCAGACGATCACTCTGGGCTCGACCAACAACACGCTCGCCGGACTGGCATCGGCAGTGAATGCGGCGAATCTGGGCGTTACCGCGAACGTCGTGTCGGACAATTCCGGCTCGCGCATCGTGTTTGTATCCGACATGACCGGCTCTGCTGGAGCATTGACCGTGACCTCCGCTCTTACAGACACAACGACGAATACTGCGCTGAACTATAACGCGGGCTCGTCGGACATTTCGAGTCTTACCACTTTAGGTATTGCTGTCAACAAGGATGGTTCATTGACCTTGAACGCAACGTCGCTCGATTCGCTTCTCAATACAGACTTCAACGGCGTAGTCGGCTTCTTTCAGAATGCCAACAGCTGGGGGCTGAACTTTGCAAATATGCTCAACAGCGCAGGATCAAGTTCTTCTGTCGGCGTCGTCGCGCTAGCGCAGAATTCAAACAGCGCCGTCGAATCCAGTCTGAATGCCAACATATCGAGAGAAGAAACGCTGATTTCGAGCCAGCAGAAATCTCTCACGGCAGAATTGAACAGCGCCAATGAGATCCTGCAGGCTCTCCCTTCGCAGTTGCTCGGGATCAATGAAATCTACTCTGCGATCACAGGCTACAACCAGGTGAAGAACGGCTGAGGAGCAGGATGACCATGCCGCACTATCGAGATCATTTTCTGGAAGGCGCTTCAGGCGTCGACTTAGTAGTGGCGCTGTACGACGGCATGATTCGCTTCCTCTATGCCGCCGCGGATGCGGTGGACCGTGGAGACGAAACCGGCAGGCGCGCGGCCGTGAAGCGCGCATTCGACATCATTATCCATCTGCAGGCTCGGTTGCGCATGGACATCGGCGGCAAACCTGCACAGGCCCTGAGCGAGTTCTATGCTTCCATCTTCGCGCAGATTCTGCAGGCTTCGCAATCCGCCTCACGGCCGAAATTCGAACATGCTATTGAGTGCATTCGAAATGTGCGGGATGCCTGGAAGCAGGTTGCAGCAGAGTGTGCGGACGAGAGTAGCCATATTTCTTCAACACACGCAAGGCACTTGGCAATGCACACGGAGTCGCAAAGCAAATTGCAGCAAGTCCAAGCCGGCAACGGTGTGAGCTGGACGGCGTGAACCCTCTCACGCGACGACGGTGAGCTCCTCTTCGAGCTGCTGTTTCTGATAAAGGCTTGCGTAGTATCCGTTTAATCCGAGCAGCTGGTCGTGTGTGCCAAGCTCCACAATCCTGCCCTGATCGAGAACGGCGATCTGGTCCGCAGTTCGTACCGTTGACACGCGATGCGAAATCAAGATGGTGGTGGCTCGTGCACTGTAAGCATGCAGGCCGCTGAGGATACGCTCTTCGGTGAATGTATCAACGCTTGATAGCGCATCATCCAGAATGAGGATTGCGGGCTTCTTCAGTAGGGCGCGCGCGATTGCAGAACGCTGCTTCTGGCCGCCGGAGAGCGTGAGTCCGCGTTCGCCCACAATGGTCTCAAGCCCCAGCGGAAACTCTTCGAACTCGTGACGGATATGCGCGGCCTCCGCGGCTAGCAAGACCTCTCCGCTTGCTGCGTCAGGTTGCCCAAAGGCCAGATTCTCACGAATGGTTTCGCTGAAAAGAAAGGTCTCCTGCGGCACCATGCCAATGTTCCTGCGCAGAACGGCGAGCGGGTATTCGTTCACCGCACGTCCGTCCAGAAACAAGGTTCCGGGTGGTGCTTCATACATCCGTGTCAGAAGATTCACAAAGGTGGATTTGCCTGAGCCGGTTGGGCCGACGACGGCGAGGCTGGACCCAGCTGGAATATGAATGGAGATATTGCGCAGCACAGGTCGCTCGTCATAGCTGAAGCTGAGGTCGCGAAATTCTATTTCGCCGCGGACTCTGAAGTCTTCCGCCATCGCGGTATCCGCCTTGGCGTCATCTATCTGTGGCATGGCAAGCAGGAGTTCATGAATGCGCTTTACGGAGGCTGTTCCACGTTGGAAGAGATTGACCACCCAGCCCACCGCGATGATGGGCCAGATCAGAAGAATCATGTAGGTATTGAATGCTACAAATTCGCCTGCGGTGATTTGATGGTGAATCACCAGTCGGCCACCCACCATAAGCGTAATCACCATGGCAATGCCAAGGATGAACTCGAGCGTAGGCCACAACATGCCCATCAGTTGGACAAGGTGCTGTGCTCTTGCAATGTAACGTATGTTCAAATGCTCAAACTGGCTGATCTGCGTCTCCTCGCGCGCGAAAGCGCGCACAAGCCGTGCGCCGGAATAATTCTCTTGCGCCTGCGAGGAGATCTCTGAAAAGCTCTCCTGAATCTTTTCGAATCGATCATGAATCCTGCGTCCGAAGTACTGGATGAGTATGCTGGCCAAGGGCATTGGGGCCCAGGCAACCAGGGTGAGGAGCGGGCTGATGCGCAGCAGAAAGTAGAGAGCGCCGATTGTAAAAAATATTGTATTTGCGCTGTACATGAGAGCCGGCCCCAGCAGCATCCTGACCGCATTCAAATCGTTCGTCATCCGGGCCATGATGTCGCCAGTGCGATATTTCCGGTAAAATCCGGTGTCCTGGGTTTCAAGTTTTCTGAAGAGATCGTTGCGCAGATCGAACTCAATCTCGCGAGAGATACCGATCAGAATCCAGCGCTGCGAATAAAGAAAAACGCCTTTGACAACGGAGATTGCGACGAGTAGGCCGGCGAAGGAGAGGATGCGCGATCGGGTCACTCCAGCATCCAGTCCATCGATCGCGGCTTGCAGAACTTTAGGGAAGAGCACCCAGATTGCGTTCGTGCAGATCACGCAGAGGAATCCCAGCGCGTATCCCCAGCGGTAGCGCCGCATATAGCTGAAAAGGGGTCTGAGGTCTCGCAGCATGGCTCTATTGTACGGGGTTGCCGAGTTGAATCCTTGAAAGAATCATGCCAGAAGATTTGATGCTTTACTACGTGGCGGTCCGTAACAGAAGGTAGCCACCAGCTAGACTGAAGAGCAGGTCCGGAGCCCATGCTGCCAGCGCGGCCGGAAGATCATTCACGCTTCCCATGGCTCCAAATACGCCTTCGAGAACCCAGTAGGTGAGAGCAACAAGGATGGCCACAGCAATGCCGGTCAGAGATCCACGACGTCCCATCGAAAATGCAAATGGGATGGCAAAGATCGCCATCACCACCGCCACGAGGGGGTAAGACAGCTTGTGCCAGAGAGCCACCCGGAGGCGCATCGTGTCAAATCCGCTCTGACGCAGATCATTGATGTAATGATGCAACTGGGCGAAGTTCATTTCCTGCGACTGCAGGCTCTCCTTGTTGAAGTACGAGGGCTCCTCGTGTATCTCTGGAAACGTGGCCTGTCTGAACTCCTGATAGCTGCCTTCAGCAACCTGTGCGCCATTGAAGTCACGTTTCCAGCCATCTTCGAACTGCCAGGTTGAGAGACTCGGATCCCAGTGCGTTCGCTCAGCAAAAATACGTCTGCTCAGAAGAAATGTCGTCGGGTCGAATTCGAAGACCGACAGATTGGCAAACTCATTCCTGTCCCTGTCGAAAAACTGATAGTAAAAGATTCGATTCGGCTCACCTTTCTTCGGCTGTCCGAAAATCCACTTCTGCTCTGGATGAAGAAATGTCTGCGGCGGACGGCCCTTGATCGTGCTGCGCAGAGCCTCCTGTCGCCGGTTTGCCTGCGGTAAATAGAACTCGTCAAAGAGGTAGAGGCTCGCGGCAAGTATTGTGGCAATGATTACGATCGGCACCACGAGACGGTAAAGGCTGATGCCAGTCGCCTTCATGGCGATGATCTCGCTGTTGCGATTCATGACTCCAAAGCTGACCAGGACGGCGATCAAAACCGCGAGCGGCGTGATTTGATACAGCATGCTCGGTGTCAGGTTAATCAGATAAGCGCCGACTGTGGCCAGTTGGATGTGGTTGCGGAGAATGTCGCCGATGAGCTCGAAGAAGGTGAAGACCAGCATGAGGACGACAAAGCTGGATAGCACCAATGCAAAGACTCCCAGAAACTCTCGCATCACATAAGCGTCGAGAATTCTCGGGAATGTGCTCTGAGCGGGACGCCTGAAGGTCTTTTCAAGGAGCTTCTCAATCCACGGGAAGCGAGGCAGCGTGCGGTCTCCAGATTCGACATGCAGTCTGGGTGCGCGCAGCGCCCAACTGGAAAGAGTATTCAGGATTCGTCCGCCGTTCGCCATTTCCCAAAGCAGGAAGGAGCCGACACCAGCGAAGACAAGGTTTGCCATCCAGACGCCAAGCGAAGGCGGCAGGCGGTGCTGTTTGCTGAGCGCGATGCCTGTATACGAAAGCACGTAGTACAAGACCACCAGCAAAAGTGTAAAGACAAGAGCAGAACTCTTGCCTCCTCTGCGCGAGGTGACGCCGAGTGGCACGCCTACGAGCATCAGTACGATGCATGCAACCGGATAAGCAAACCTGGTATGCAACTCGATTTCGTAACGAGTTGGGTCCTTGCCGTGAGTCTTCTCGATGAGCTGACCGAGCGGCATCGCATAAATAGCCGTATCGAGCCTGCCGAGGTGGATGTCGCTTTGCGGACTGAGCGTCAATGGCAGGTCGGTGCTCGAAAACGTGGAGATGTTGTACTGTTGTGGTTGGCCAGAAGAGGTCTGGTGCTCTGCGCCGTTGCGCAGCCGCATCAGCAGCTCCTGCGGGGAATCATTGACCACTGTGGCCGATTCCGCTGTCGTAATCAGGGGCGTCGCTGGATCACTGACGTCCGCCATGAAGACTTCACGCCAATTTGCTGCGCCAGTCCCGCCGCGCACATCCTGCACGTAGAGCACGCGATTCCGAAAATCTTCATAGAACACTCGCGGCTGAATCTCAAAGGATGCCTGAGATGTCTCTAGGAACTGTTCCATGTCGAGGATTGCCTGGTTTGCGCGCGGCGCGACAAATACAGAGTTCGCCAAACCCAGAATGGTTCCGATCCCAGCCACGATGGAGGCGACCCAGACGAAATAGCCGATCCCCAGCCCCGACGCCCGCATGGCAACAATTTCGCTATCTGCGGCAAGCCTGCTCAGTCCGAGCAGAATGCCGACCAGCACTGCCATTGGAATCGTGACGCGGAAGGTGTTGGGCAATGTAAACAGGAAGATCTCTGCCACATTGGTGAGTGTTGAGCTATTGCGAACCACCATCTCGAGGATGTGCGGCAGATCGCGCATAAACAGGATGAAGGTAAAGAGCGCACACCCGATCAGGGTGTGAGAAAGGACCTCTCCGAGAATGTAGCGGGTGAGGATGCGCACTTGGTCAGCTCAGAACTAGTGTACGCTGACGGCATGTCGGGAAGGGGTCGGCGCCCATCGACGCAACCTGAGGCTGTTCGAGAGGACGCTGACTGAGCTCATCGCCATGGCAGCCGAAGCGATCCACGGACTGAGCAGGATATGAAAGTCCGGATACAGCACGCCCATGGCGAGTGGAATACCGATCAGGTTGTAAAGGATTGCCCAGACCAGGTTCTCCTGCATGACTCGAACTGTTGCGCGGGCCAGTTCGATAGACGCAGGAATCGCCGACGGCTGCGCGCGCATCAGGAGCACATCTCCTGCCTCTTGGGCTAGGTCAGCTCCCGTACCCATAGCGATTCCGGCATCGGACTGCGCCAGCGCCGCGGCATCGTTGATCCCGTCGCCGACCATAGCTACTTTGAAGCCTTCGTTCTGCAGAGTCCGGATGCGGTCCAGTTTTGCGGCCGGGTCAAGCTCTGCCTCCACTTCGGCTATGCCGGCCGCGTCCGCAATCGGCGCTGCCGCCGAGCTTGAGTCCCCGGTGAGCATGATGACGCGCAGGCCCGTTGCGCGGAGCTTAGCGACTGCTTCCGCAGCGTCCTCTCGCAGCACGTCTTTGGCGTCGAAGCAACCGACAGCCACGCTGTCGATTGCCATCCACAGTCGCGTCATTCCGGGCTTAGCCGGACTAATGGTGTCCAGCAGCCGGATTTGATTCTCCCTCAGCATCGCCTCATTCCCGAGGGTGCACTGCTGGCCGTCTACGACCCCGGTCACGCCGCGTCCAGAGGTCACTTGAACATTCTCGGCTGGGTTCCAGTACAGGCCGCGCGCACGCGCAGAATCGACGATGGCATGAGCCAGCGGGTGGTTGGAGCGTTCCTCTACTGCTGCTGCCATGCGCAGCAGATCGTTCTCAACATAGCCGATATCGGGTCGGACACCGACAAGCACCGGATGCCCCACCGTCAACGTGCCTGTCTTGTCTATCAGCACGGCGTCGAGTCGAGTCAGCCGTTCCAGCGCTTCTCCACCTTTGAAGAGCACACCCAGTTGCGCGCCGCGTCCCACGGCGACGGTGAGCGCTGCTGGAACCGCTAGACCCATCGCACAGGGGCATGCAATCACCAGAACCGCAACGGTATTCGCTAACGCCATCTGCAAAGAGTGTCCGGCATAGAACCAGATGGCAAAGGTGACAGCCGCCAGTCCCAGCACGACCGGAACAAACACGGCGCTTGAACGATCTGCCAGCCGCTCCATCGGGGCGCGCGACGATTGCGCCTGCTCCACCAGATGCGCAATTTGGCCGATTACGGTTGACTCACCCAGCGTCTGAGCGGCGCACGCGACCATGCCGTCGTAATTCAGAGACCCAGCCAATATGCGCTCGCCGACTTCCCGTGGCTGCGGTGTCGATTCGCCGGTCAGCATAGATTCATCCACGGTGGTGCGGCCTTCCACGATCTCAGCATCCACCGGAAATCGCTCGCCCGGCAGGACGACAACAATATCGCCAATCCGGACCTGGTCCAGAGGAACAATCGTTTCGGCACCGTTTTCCCGCCTCCGTGCCGTGGAAGGACGCAGCCGGTTCAATGCGTCCAGAGCGTTCAAAGCGCGGCGCTTTGTCCGGGCTTCCAGTTCCTTGCCAAGAAGGAGAAATCCGAGAATCAGCAGAACGGCATCGAAGTAGACCTGACGCCCTGGCGCGGGCTTCAGGGTTGCATACGCGGAGTAGGCGAAGGCTACGCTGGTGCCCAGGCTGACCAGGGTATTCATGTTGGTAGTGCCATGCGCAAGGCCGCGCAGCGCGCTCGAATACATACTCCGTCCAGCCCACACGGCCAAAATTCCCGAGCTGATGAGCATGAACCAGCGCAGCAGATCCTGCGGTACAGAGTAGAGCACCGGAACGAGGTGCATCAGCAAGCGGTCCATAGCGCCCATCTGCGGATTGAGCGGCATGGCGAGCAGCATGGCAATCAAGCCGCCAGCGACCGTCGCAATGGCCTTTGGGAAGAGGTCCGTCTTTTCGGATCGAGCGGCGGCGTCTTCACCTGATCGCGGAAGAACCGCATCGTACCCAGCAGACCGAATCGCATCCACCAGTGCCTGAGGAGAAGCCATCTCCGGATCAAAGACAACGCTGGCACGGTGAGCCATCAGATCTACGCGCGCCGATTCAACCCCTGCCGCACTCCGCAGAGCCTCTTCCACATGACGCTGACACGCGGCGCAGGTCATGCCGAGAACAGGCAGTGTAAGAGATTCAGTTGCAGAGTTGGCCATCAGAGTCTCTATTTTTCCAATTGCGCCTGGTAGCCTGCCTTGGCTAGTGCAGCAATCGCCATTTGTGGCGCGGACTGTTCTTCCGCCGCGCTCAACCGCGCCGCTCCAAGCCGCACTTCCTCCACCTTGAGGCCTTCTATCGCGCTCAACGTCTGGGTCACTCTCCGGATGCAAGAGCCGCAGTGCATGCCATCGATGCGCAGTGTGAACTCAGCCATGAATCCTCCCGCTTAATTAGATGATACGACGGCAAATTCGTCGCGCCTGTCCCGCATGTCCGGGCTTACGAGAGTCACTGATTAAAATAGTTATCCATGCAGAGAGAGTTTCCCAGTGTTCCGCTCGTCGGCGTCGGCGCCATCATCGTGGACGGAAATGAGGTCCTTCTCATCCGCCGCGCACAGAAGCCAATGAAGGGCTGCTGGTCGATCCCCGGCGGCATGCTCGAACTGGGCGAATCGCTGCTGGAGGGCGTACGGCGTGAGGCGAGGGAAGAGACATGCCTTGTCGTCGAGCCGGTCGAAGTAGTGGAGGTCCTCGACCGCATTTATCGTGAAGACGGCCGGGTTCGTTACCACTACGTCATCGTCGATTATCTCTGCCGAGTCACGGGAGGCTCACTTCAGGCCGCTTCGGATGCCGCCGAGGCGCGCTGGACGGCTCCATCCGAATGGAGCAATTCCAGCGAACTGGCGTTGGACCCTATCACCGTCCGCGTCCTTGAAAAGGCGTGGCAGAGATCGCAGGATCTTCATTCACAGGAGGCGCAGTGAAGGTTTCCAACCGTTGGAAGTGGCTCGGCTCCTTCCTCTTTTTCTTCGCTCTATCGGCCGCGCTCATCGTCTATCACTACCCGGTCCGCGTCTTTACGCAGTCCACACAGGTTCACCTGTGGTTCGACGGCGCACGCGGCCAATGGACCCGCGTCGACGGCTATCGCATCCACTACTATGCGATGGGCCCGGAGTCAGGCTCGCCGCTTGTGCTCATTCACGGCCTTGGCGCCCGTGCGGAAGACTGGGCGCAGCTTGCGCCCTACTTCTCTCGCGCAGGGTATCGCGTTTACCTGCCCGACTTGCCAGGCTACGGCCAGAGCGACAACCCCGCCAACTTCTCCTATTCGATTGCCGACCAGGCGCAGGTGGTCACCGGCTTCCTCGATGCTCTCGGGCTCAGGCAGGTAGACCTCGGCGGCTGGTCCATGGGTGGCTGGATCGTCCAGGTCGTCGCCCTCCGCCATCCCGAGCGTGTGAACCGCCTCATTCTCTTCGACAGTGCCGGCATCTACGCCCGCCCGGACTGGAACACCGCGCTCTTCACCCCGACAACGCCGGGCCAGATTGCCCAGCTCAACGCGTTGCTTATGCCCAGTCCGCCCGCCATGCCTGGCTTCGTCGCGGCAGACATCCTGCGCATCTCCCGCAGCCATGCCTGGGTCATCCAGCGAGCGCTGGCATCCATGCTCACTGGCCGCGACACCACTGACAGCCTGCTGCCGCAGCTCAGGATGCCCGTCCTCATCGTCTGGGGATCGCTGGACCGCATCACGCCAATCGATCAGGCCCAGCGCATACACAGCCTCATTCCGCAGTCTCAGCTCGATGTCATCCAGGGCTGCGGTCATCTCGCTCCAAGCCAGTGCGCGGGTGCCATCGCACCCGCCGCGCTGCAATTCCTTGGCAGGTAGCCTCCTCTAAAAAGCAGAAAGGGCCGCGATTACGCGGCCCTTTCTGCTTTCCTCCCAATTTGCGCTATACACCGATGACTGCGCAAAGCTCCTTCACCGCGGCCGCACTCTTCTTCAGTGCGGCATCTTCTTCTGGCGTGAGCTTGATTTCGATAATCTGCTCGAGGCCAGCTGCGCCCAGCTTGCAGGGCACACCGATGTAGAAGCCATCGATGCCATACTCTCCCTGCAGAAACGCAGCGCAGGGCAGAATCTTCTTCTTGTCCTTCAGGATGCCTTCAACCATCTCTACCGCGGCGGCCGATGGCGCATAGTAGGCGCTGCCGGTCTTCAGATACTTGACAATCTCGGCGCCGCCGTCGCGGGTGCGCTGCACCAGCTCTTCCAGCCGCGCTGGAGCAATCAGCTCCGTGATCGGAATGCCAGCCACAGTTGAGTAGCGGGCCAGTGGCACCATCGTGTCGCCATGTCCGCCCAGCACGAAGGCGGTCACGTTCTCCACACTGACGTTCAGTTCCGCTGCGATGAACGTCCGGAAGCGCGCCGAATCCAGCACGCCGGCCATGCCGATGACGCGCTCGCGGTTAAAGCCAGCCTGGCGATAGGCCGCCTGGGCCATTGCGTCCAACGGGTTTGACACGATAATCAGAATTGACTCTGGCGATTGCGCCACCACTTTCTGCACCACGTCCGACATGATCTTGAAGTTGGTTTGCAGCAGGTCGTCGCGGCTCATGCCTGGCTTGCGCGGAATGCCCGCCGTAATGACCACGATGTCGGAGTTTGCCGTCGCTGCGTAATCATTCGCGCCCGCAACGTGCACGTCGCACTTGGCGATCGGCATCGCTTCCAGCAGATCGAGCGCCTTGCCCTGCGGCACGCCCTCCACCACGTCCACCAGCACCACATCTGCCAGTTCCTTGGCCGCAATCCAGTGCGCGGCCGTGGCGCCCACGTTGCCGGCGCCTACAATACTCACCTTTTTCCGCATGATTTCCCTCTTGTTCTCTCGCGGGTCAGGGGCCCGCGTGTTCGGTGCGCCCGCAGTGAGCCCTTGCTCTCCGCAGGTCGCGTTTCGTCTACATATTTGCTATGATGCGCGTTGCAAACTCGCTGGTGCCTACCTTCGTGGCGCCCGCTGTCTGCCGCTCAAAGTCATAGGTCACAAACTTCTGCTGGATGGTCTTCTCCATCGCGGTCTCGATCATCTTCGCCGCTTCCTTCCAGCCGATGAACTCCAGCATCATCACGCCCGACAGAATGACCGAGCCGGGATTGATAACATCCTTGTCGGCGTACTTCGGCGCCGTGCCGTGCGTGGCCTCGAACACCGCGTAGCCATCGCCGATGTTGGCGCCGGGCGCGATGCCGAGTCCGCCCACCTGTGCGGCGGCAGCGTCCGAGATATAGTCGCCGTTCAGGTTGGTTGTCGCCAGAACGCTGTAGTCCGCAGGCCGGATGATGATTTGCTGAAAGATGGAGTCAGCGATACGGTCGTTCACCAGTATCTTCGACTTCCATGCACCGTTGCCGTGGCTCTTGCCAATGGCCTCGACCACCGACTTCACCTCGGCGCAGACCGAGTCACGGAAGCTCTGCGGCGCAAACTCCATCCCCGGCTCAATCAGCGCTGCGTTCTGCTCAATGGTCAGGCTCGGGTTCGCGTCGAGATTGCCAAGAATCCAGCTCTCCCGCTCGGTCACCGTCTGCTCGCGGAACTCCTCGGTCGCCACTTCGTAGCCCCACTCGCGGAAGGCGCCCTCGGTGAACTTCTGGATATTGCCCTTATGAACAAGCGTCACCGTCTTGCGTCCCGCCTCCAGCGCGTGGCGGATGGCATACCGGACCAGCCGCTTGGTGCCGAAGATGGAAATCGGCTTGATGCCCACGCCGGAGTCTGTGCGAATCTTCTTCTTTCCGCCCTTCAGCATCTCGTCATTCAAAAAGCTGATGAGCTTCGCGACCTCCTCGGTCCCTTGCTTGAACTCAATGCCCGAATACACATCCTCCGTGTTCTCGCGGAAAATGACGATATTCACCTTTTCCGGGTGCTTCACCGGGCTGGGCACGCCCTGGTAGTACTTCACCGGCCGCACGCAGGCGTACAGATCAAGAATCTGCCGCAGCGCCACGTTCAGCGAACGGATGCCTCCGCCCACCGGCGTCGTCAGCGGCCCCTTGATGGAGACGCGCAGATCGCGCGCCGCGGCCACGGAGTCATCCGGCAGCCAGTTGTCGAATTGGCGGTAGGCCTTTTCGCCGGCGAAGATTTCAAACCAGTGGATGCTTCGCTTGCCGCTGTAAGCCTTTTCTACGGCTGCGTCAAAGACGCGCTGCGAGGCCTTCCAGATGTCGCGTCCCGTGCCGTCGCCTTCAATGAATGGAATGATGGGATTGTCAGGAATTTGATACTGTCCGTTACTGTATTCGATGATTGCGCCGTCTTTGGGCAGTTCGAGCCCGTTGTAGGTCTTCTGCATGATCTTCGCAATGCCCCTTCCGTATAAACAATTGCAGACGAAGGCTAGCACCTGCAAATCCCTGCTGGCAAAAGGCCACCGGCCCTTGCTATGCGGACAAATTCAGTCGCATTTTGAGAGAAAATCATCGATTCATCTTCCTCGAGCGTTCGACGGACTTCGCGTGGCGCGGAATCAACGCTTAGCTGCTCAATTTGCGGGTATGGAACTGTGGAAAATTGCTGTCAAGCGGACAATTTTGTAACTCGCTCAGAATCTGCGACTTCCATTTGCAGGTTATTTCTCACGCTTCGCTATCATCAGAATCAATAGAGATCTTCCGCACCTGCAAGGAGAACTGGAATGGCGTCTGAGAGGTATCGGGCGGCAGGCACGCGTGTCTGTCGTGAAGCGCAGCACGTACCCACCCACAATCCGGAACGGCTATTGGCGTTCGAGCTGTTCTCCATCAAAACGCGGAATCCCGAAGTGGCCGCGCAGGTGCAGCAGGTCCACAGGGCTGATGTTTCCGGCGACGCTCACCAGCGTCAGGCTCTTCGGTGTCTCGGTGAGCACCACGGCCCCGCGCAGGTTGGCGCCATTCAGCACAAGCCAGAGATCGGTCGTCTCGCTATGCAGCGGGCCGCCAGCATTTGTAGTGGTCACCAGATGCTTCCAACCGCGCAAATGATATGCGGCGCGGACTGCATTGACCTCATCCTCGTCGGGAACTCCCTGGTCGCCGAAGCGCAGAATGTGCACGCTCACACCGTCGAGCCTATTCATGACCTGCCGGTCCGCCTCCTGCGAGTCGGGCACGAGTCCCGCGGCCATATGCAGCAGATTCCGGTCCAGAACGAAACTCGACTTCATCGCCGCCTGCGTATTCAGTTCCTCCAGAGCCGGCGGCGTCCAGTCCAGCGGAACTACACCGAGGGTGATTGGAGTAATCGGCGGAGCCGCGTCATGCGCTTCCGGTGCGGTTTGTGCGCCGCAGAGCATCCCGGCGCTCAGGAGGACGATTCCGTAGGGCAACAGGAACTTCATACTCATTTCAACTCGGTTCGCCGGGGAAAGTTCCGGTGTAAAAAAGAATCCCTCCTGCGCTCTCGGAGTCGCGCAGCAGTCCCGTAGTCGCACACCCGCGAACGCCTGGTCCGAAGACTTCGCTTAAAAGCTGCATGAAATCTTGTTCTGTTCTGTTTTCAAGGGCCTGAATGCGATACACTCATGCGGGAACAACCCAAAATTGTCAGGACTGCCAACGTCACGGAGGGTACATAGAAATTGGGAAAAAGCATGGTCCCGAAGAAGCTTTTCTTCACCAAGGGTGTAGGCAAACACAAGGAGCGTTTGACCTCCTTTGAGCTGGCCCTTCGGGATGCGGGCATCGCCTCGCAGAATCTGGTGCGCGTCTCGTCCATCTTTCCGCCAAATTGCAAGGTCATTCCGCGCAAAGAGGGACTCAAATATCTCAACCACGGCGAAGTGGTCTTCGCGGTGATTGCAGAGAACTCCACGCGGGAGCCGCATCGTCTCGTGGTGTCCAGCATTGGCGTGGCCATTCCCGCAGATCGCAACACGTATGGCTACCTGAGCGAGCATCATAGCTTCGGCGAGACGGAAGAGCAGGCCGGAGAATACGCGGAGGAACTGGCGGCAGAGATGCTGGCCACCACGCTGAATGTCGAGTTTGATCCGGACGACAGCTGGGATGAAAAGAAGGAGATCTACCGCATCTCCAACAAAATTGTTCGCACCAGCAACATCACACAGTCTGCCGTCGGCGACAAGCGCGGTCTGTGGACGACTACCATCGCCGCGGCGGTTCTGATTCTCGAAGAGTAGTCCATTCGAGTCACGTCATCCCTGGCCAATCCCGCGCTGCGGGGTTGGCCTTGCTGTGTCAACGGAAAGGAAATGGGCAGAGAGCCATGGCAGAGAAACGAAAGTACAACGTAGGCCTGGTACAGATGCGCATGGGGCCCGACCCCGAGGAAAACCTGGCTGCAGCCGTGCGCCATATCCGCGAGGCGGCGCGCCTGGGCGCAAACGTCGTCTGCCTGCCGGAACTGTTTCGCACGCAGTACTTCTGCCAGCGCGAAGATATTCGCCTTTTCGATCTCGCCGAGCCCATCCCCGGCCCATCCACGGCGAAGCTGGCCGAGGTCGCGCGTGAGTCCCGCGTCGTCATCATCGCCTCGCTCTTTGAGCGCCGCGCGCCAGGCCTCTACCACAACACAGCCGTCACTTTGAATGTGGATGGCAGCATCGCCAGCGTCTATCGCAAGATGCACATCCCGGACGATCCTCTCTACTACGAAAAGTTCTACTTCACCCCCGGCGATCTCGGCTTCAAGGCGACGGACACAGCGTTTGGCCGCGTTGGCACGCTGGTCTGCTGGGATCAGTGGTATCCCGAGGGTGCACGCCTCACAGCCCTGCAGGGCGCTGAGCTGCTCTTCTATCCCACAGCGATTGGTTGGCACCCTGCAGAAAAGGATGAATACGGCGCAGCACAATACGAGGCGTGGCAAACCATCCAGCGTGCGCATGCCATTGCGAACGGCGTTTATGTGGCAGGCGTGAATCGAGTCGGCCACGAGCATGGCGACATCCTTGGCAACCGAGCCGAAGGGCCTGGACTCGAGTTCTGGGGCGGCAGTTTTCTTGCCGACCCATTTGGCCGCATCGTTGCCAAAGCTTCCCATGATGCCGAAGAGGTGTTGTTGGCCGAGATCGACCTCGCACTGCTCGAAGACACGCGTCGCAACTGGCCCTTTCTGCGCGATCGCCGGATCGATGCTTACGCGCCCATCACGCAGCGCTTCCTGGATGCGACGCACGGTCCAGTGCACAGCGGAGAGCACAAATAACCATGGCCAACCCCCACCCCACCCCCCTACCCCCCCCTTTTCCCAACGACCTGGGCTTCAGAATGCCCGCCGAGTGGGAGCCGCACGAAGCTACGTGGCTGGCCTGGCCCCATAATCACGAGGACTGGCCCGGCAAATTCCAGCCCATCCCCTGGGTCTATGCAGAGATCGTGCGGCTGCTGGCTGCGCATGAGCAGGTCCATATCCTTGTCGAGGATGAAAAGGCAGAACGGCGCGTTCGGGGAATCCTGAAGCGGGCCGGCGCCAACCTGCATTCCGTCCAGTTTCATAGCTGGCCTACGGATCGCGTGTGGACACGCGACTCCGGTCCGATTTTCGTTCGGAATGCAGCCGGGCAAGTTGCGATTACAGACTGGCGCTTTAATGCATGGGCCAAGTATGCAGACTGGCACCTCGACGACAAGGTTCCCGGCCACGTCCAGAAGCTTCTTGGTCTGCCTGCCTGGCAGCCGGTGGTGGAACTCAGGGGCGGGCCGAGACGGCTTGTTCTTGAGGGCGGATCCATTGACACGAATGGGCAGGGCATCTTGCTCACGACGAAAGAGTGTCTGCTCAGCGAAGTGCAACAGCGGAATCCCGGAGTGAGTCAGCGGCAACTGGAGCAGGCCTTCCACGATTACCTCGGAATCGAGCAGGTCATCTGGCTCAATCGCGGAGTGGCGGGCGACGACACGCACGGCCACGTGGACGACATCACCCGCTTCGTTGGGCCGGAGACGATTGTGACCGCAGTCGAACCGGACACGAGCGATGCAAACCACGCGCCGCTGGCCGAGAACCTGGAACGGCTGAGGGCTGCACGCACGCCGGACGGAAAACAGTTCACGCTTGTGGAACTGCCTCTACCGCGTCCCGTAGTTTTCCGTGGGCAGAGGCTGCCTGCGAGCTACGCCAATTTCTATCTGGCGAATGGACTGGTGCTGGTGCCGACCTTCCACGACCCCAACGACCGCATCGCGCTGAACACGCTGGCCGCGGTCTTCCCGGATCGCGAGGTCATCGGCATCCACTGCGTCGACCTGATCTGGGGCCTGGGCGCGCTGCATTGCATGACGCAGCACCAGCCGGCCGCGCTACCATCGAAGCGATGATTTCCGATCTGGATGCGATGCAGTCCGCGCTGGCCGAGGCCCGTAAGGCAGCGGCGGAGGGCGAGGTACCGATCGGCGCCGTCGTCGTCTACGACGGCGAAGTGATTGCGCGGGGGCAGAATCGTGTGCTGCGCAACGTGGACCCGACGGCCCATGCCGAGATCGTCGCTCTGCGCGAGGCGGCGCAGGCACTGGGGAATTACCGGCTCAATGGCTGCACGCTCTACGTGACGCTGGAGCCCTGCGCGATGTGCGCGGGAGCAATGATTCACGCCAGGGTGGACAAGTTGGTCTACGCCACCCCCGACCCAAAGGCTGGAGCCTGTGGGTCCGTTCTGTCGGTAATGAACCATCCCCAACTCAACCACCAGATGCAGGTGGAGCAGGGCATTCTCGCCGAGGAAGCGGGCGAGATGCTTCGCAGGTTCTTTCGGCAGAGACGCTAGAGCCTAACTCCGCGTCAGCGATCGAATCCTCTCCGCCTCTTGCGGCCATTTGGCAATCAGTTCCTCTGCGGCAACGTTGCGGTAATCGGCGAAGTCGAAGCCGGGAGTGACGGTGCAGCCCATCAGGGCGACCTGCCCGTTGCCGATCAGCCGCGTACCCTGCCAGACGCCCGCAGGGACTACAAGCTGGACGTGCTGCCCGGCGGCAAGATCCGGTCCAAGGGTGAAGACCTCTGAGCGCCCATCCGGGAAGAGCTGGAGCATTTCGACGGGTTCGCCGAGATAGAAGTGAAAGATCTCATCCGAGTCGAGCACGTGCATCTCGGAAAAGGTGCCCGGTTCCAGGAGATAGTAGATGGCCGTGCCGGCAGCGCGCTGGCCATGCGGAAGGGCGAGGGTGGCCGCGGAGGTATAGGTGCGGCGGTAGGATCCGCCCTCAATGGGATGCGGGCGCAGGTCGAGCAGCTTTTTGATTGCGTCGGCGGTCATCGGCATCGATGGTAGCAGTATGGACCCAGTAGAATGGAGCTATGAAGGTGCAAGTGTATACGGCTGCGTGGTGCCGGGATTGCCGGGCTGCAAAGCATTTTCTTGATACGCACGGGATTGCCTACACGGAGATCAACGTGGATGAGGATTCGGCGGCTTCGGATGAGGTGATTCGCCACGTCGGGAAGCGGGCGATTCCGCAACTGGTGATTGATGGGGAGTGGTTTCAGCCTTACAGGCCGGGCAAGGGGCTCTTGTATGACGAGCTTCACCAACGGCTGGGAATTCCGCGGGCCTGAGTCAGCACGGACCTTAACATCATGGATGGGCGCGGCGCACGGTGGATGCCGCGCGCAGGAGACTCTGCTTGATTGACCGTTACACACGCCCTGCGATGGGCCAGATCTGGACCGAAGAGAACAAGTACCGCTGCTGGCTCAAGGTGGAGGCGGCGGCGAGCGCCGTGCTGGCGGAAGACGGAGTGATTCCCGCGGCTGCGGCCGAGGCGATTGCGACCAAGGCCAGCTTTTCGGCGGCGCGCATCCAGGAGATTGAAGCCGAGGTGCGGCATGACGTCATCGCGTTTACCACGGCGGTTGCGGAGTCGCTGAAGAGCCAGGGGCTGGACGCGGAGTCGCGCTGGCTGCACTACGGGCTGACTTCGAACGACATTGTGGACACGGCGCAGGCGCTGCAGATCAAAGAGGCATCGGCGTTGATTCGCACCGGGCTGACGGGCCTGCTGGCCGTGCTGAAGCGGCGCGCGCTCGAGTTTAAGCACACGCCGACGATTGGCCGCACGCACGGGATTCATGCGGAGCCGACGACGTTTGGGTTGAAGCTGCTGAACTGGTACGCGGAGATGGACCGCAACCGGGCGCGCTTTGACGCGGCAGCGGAAGACATGCGCGTGGGCAAGCTGTCGGGTGCTGTGGGAACGTTTGGCCACTTGAAGCCCGAGCATGAGGAGCGGATTTGCGCGCGGCTGGACCTCAAGCCTGCTCTGGTTGCGAACCAGGTCATCCAGCGGGACCGTCATGCTGCGTACATCTCCACGCTCGCGCTGATTGCGAGCACGATGGACAAGATTGCGGTGGAGGTGCGCCACCTGCAGCGGACAGAAGTGCGCGAGGCTCAGGAGTATTTCAGCGAGAAGCAGAAGGGCTCTTCCGCAATGCCGCACAAGAAAAATCCCATCACGTCAGAGCAAATCAGCGGGCTGGCACGGGTGATTCGCGGCAATGCCCAGGCGGCGTTCGAGAACATCGCGCTGTGGCATGAGCGGGATATTTCGCACTCTTCGGTGGAGCGGGTGATCTTCCCCGATTCGACGATTCTGGTGGATTATCTGCTGGCCAAGACGACGGACCTGATTGACCGGCTACTGGTCTATCCGGAGCGGATGCGCAAGAACCTTGAAAGCACAGGCGGACTGATCTGCAGTGGGCAGTTGCTACTGGATCTGGCCGAAGCCGGAATGCTGCGCGAAGACGCGTACCGGCTGGTGCAGAGTCACGCGATGCGCGCGTGGAAGGAAGACCTGGTCTTCCGCGACGAAGTGGCTCGCGACGCAAAGGTTACCGGGTTGCTGACGCCGGTGAAGCTGCAGCGCACCTTCGATACGACGCGGCAGCTTGGCAACGTGGACGCAATCTTCAATCGAGTGCTAGGAGAGTAACGGGATGAACCAGATTCCCGATCAGGCAGCGGAGCGAGTGCTGGGAACAATTCGGGAAGCGGTGCATCTGGTTGAAGAAAGTAAGGCGTCCGAAGCTGTGCAGACGATGAAGGCTCTGGTGGAGGAGTTTCCCGAGGCGTCCATTGTGCACAGCTATATGGCTTGGGCGCTGTCGCAGGCGGGCATGCACCGGGAGGCCATGGAGCACGGTCGCGTCGCGATCAAGCTGTCGCCGGAGTCGGAGATGTCGTCGATCATGCTGTTTCGCGTGCTGTGGAGCGCGGGCGAGCACGGCCAGGCCTTTGATGAGATGAAACGGTTGGAGAAGTATGGGCATTCAGATGAGTATGCGCAGTTGATGCAGGAGTGGAATGCCGGCCGGCAGGCCAATGCCCCTTCGGAAGCGGAATGAGCGTAGCAGGTGGAGCGATGAATCTCACAGTAGCCATAACGGGAGCATCCGGGGTTGTGTTTGGCAGAGAACTGTTGCGTGCTCTTGAAGCAGATGCGCGCGTCACACGAGTGCATGTGGTCGCCTCGGAGAATTCACTGCGTGTGATGGCGGAGGAACTTGGCATCTCAGGCCGCAATGACCTGCTTGAGAAGTTGCTCGGGCACGCGCCGATGAAGACGCATCAACATTCTGATGCCGACATCGGAGCTTCAATTGCGAGCGGAAGCTATCCCTCGCACGGCATGATTGTTCTACCGTGCTCGATGGGGACGCTTGCAGCGATTGCCAATGGCCTGGCGGATTCGCTGATTGCGCGTGCCGCAGATGTGACGCTCAAGGAGCGGCGGCCCTTGCTTCTCTGCGTGCGCGAGACGCCCTTCAACCGCGTCCATCTGCGCAATATGACGCTGGCGGCGGAGGCGGGGGCGGTTATTTTTCCCGTGATTCCCTCGTTCTACAATCAACCCACGGATTCGACGGAGATGGCGCGGCAGTTTGTGAGCCGGGTGCTGGCTCACATCGGCCTGCCGCAGCCGGACGCTTACGTGTGGAAGCCGGACGAATAGCGCGACGGACTAGACCACCTCGGTCAAAAGATTTACTTCCGGGGGGCCCTGCATGAGGGCTTTTGATTTCCCGAAGATCTCAGTGAAGTGTCTGCTGGCGGCGTGCGCATCCAGGTGACGCTGGCTCTCCCACAGCTCATTGAAATAGAACAGGCCGGGGAGATTGGACTCAAAGAGTTCGTAATAGATGCAGCCTGCCTCGGCGCGCGTGGGCGCCACCATGCCGCGTAGAAGATTCCTGAGTTCTTCTGCTTTGCCTTCGCGAGCCACTGCGCGTGCGATGACACGTACTTGAGCCATTTCCGGTTTCTCCTTTGGGTTGCGCTGAATCTCTATTTTGCCGTCTGCGGATCGATGAGCGTGAGGCCGGTGGTGGCGTCGGGTACGCGATGCATGGCATCGGGCTCGACGGTCACCATCACTTCCAGAGTCGGGCATACATCGGCTTCGAGCACGTGCCCGCCGCGGGTGGCGCCGTCGGGGAATCCGACGACCATGTGCGCGTGAACCGCAGGCTTGCCATCGCTCAGTGCGAAATCTCCCACCATCGAGAGGACTTCGACCTGTTGGTTCAGGGTTGTTTGCCGGTACATTTTGCGGGAGGGATCAAACCAGGCGATGCGCCCGCCGCGGAGTGCTCCAATGGCAGTGAAGTGCGCAGCCGTGACGTGATATTGCCGCGCAAATTCGTAGAGGCCGGAGTAGGCGTCATCGCCAGTGTGGAAGATGACGGCGTAAGTCTTCTGGCCCCAACTTTCGCCGAGCAACTGCACCTTCATGCCCGGTGCTGCGCCGTGCGGGGCAGTCTGAGCAGGCGCGATCCAACTCTCCTGAGCGGGGCAGAGACCCGAAGGGGCCGCCAGTCCAGCCGAGATGAGCAGCGGGAACAGGAAAGAAGATTTCATTGCGAGCCTCCCATCCCATGAAAGCATACGGGCTGCGAGCCAGACCGTGCTGGCACAGAATTATTTGACTTTGCCTGCGGAAAGCATAGATACTGCGGACAATGCTTACCCAAGAGGAACACGGACTTGAGGTCATGGCCATGTGCATGTGTAGGACATGCGGGCCAGTCCGTGCGGCTCTTGAGCGAATGCGCTGAGCGCAACCGATTCTTGAACAGCACACGGCCCGGGTCCTGAGTGAGGATTCGGGTTTTGTTTTGGAGTAAACGGGCAGCCGGTCAGCGCTGCCGTGTGGAATTTATAGCGTACTGCTACCGAAGGAGCGTCTCGATGTCTGAAGCCAAGCAACACCTTGCCACCCTTGCCGTACATGCCGGTCAGTCTCCCGACCCGGCCACCGGTTCCCGCGCCGTGCCGATCTACCAGACCACGTCGTATCTCTTTCAGGATGCGGACCACGCGGGGCGACTTTTTGCACTCAAGGAGTTCGGCAACATCTACACGCGGATCATGAACCCGACGACCGACGTGCTGGAGAAGCGCGTAGCGGCACTGGAAGGAGGAGCAGCGGCTTTGGCGACTGCGTCCGGCCAGGCGGCGGAGACGTTGGCGCTGACGACGCTGGCGGCGGCGGGCGACGAGATTGTGTCCACCACATCGCTCTACGGGGGAACATACAACCTCTTCCACTACACGCTGCCGCGTCTGGGGATCAAGGTGCGATTCGTGGATGGAGACGACTTCGAGGGACTGCGTGCTGCGATCAACGAAAAAACGCGCGCCGTCTACACGGAGACGCTGGGGAACCCCAAGCTCGACGTGGCCGAGATTGCAAAGCTGGCGGCGATCGCCCATGAGCACAAGTTGCCGCTCATCATCGACAACACTGCGGCGTCCGCGGCGCTGGTGCGGCCCATCGAATGGGGCGCGGACATCGTGATTAACTCTGCCACCAAGTTTCTTGGCGGGCACGGAACCAGCATCGGCGGCGTGATTGTGGATGCAGGGAAGTTCGACTGGGGGGCATCCGGGCGCTTCAAGGATTTCACGGAGCCGGATCCGTCCTATCATGGCCTCTCGTATGTCGAGACCTTTGGTCCTCTGGCGTTTATTCTCAAGGCGCGTGTGCAGGGATTGCGCGATACCGGCGCGGCGCTCTCGCCCTTCAATGCGTTCCTGCTGCTGCAAGGCATTGAGACGCTGCACCTGCGGATGGAGCGCCACTCGCAGAATGCGCTTGCGGTTGCCAAGTACCTGGAGAGCCATCCCGGTGTGGAGTGGGTGAATTATCCGGGTCTGGCCTCGAGCAAGTATCACAATCGGGCAACGAAGTACCTTCCCGATGGGCAAGGTGCGCTGCTGACTTTTGGCATTAAAGGTGGATACGAGGCGGGCAAGAAGCTAATCAATGCGCTCAAGCTCTTTTCGCTGGTGGCCAATATCGGTGACGCCAAGTCGCTGGTGATTCATCCGGCTTCCACCACGCATCAGCAGCTCTCTGCGGAAGAGCAGGCTGGAACCGGGGTAACGCCAGAGTTGGTTCGTCTCTCCATCGGCATTGAAGATATTCGCGATATTGTTGCCGACCTTGATCAGGCGATTCTAAAGGCGAACGGTCATGCTGGAGTTTCAGCGACGCAGGTCGCGGTGGTTCGAGGACAATAGAAGGTATGACGGAGCCTGAAAGCGGCGCGGCAGCGGCTCCTGCGGGAACGCCACCGCTGACGCCGACCTACGAAGGGGACTTTGTTCTTCCTGCCGCGCTGCAACTGGAGTGCGGACAAGTCCTCGTGAACCCAACGCTGCACTACGCGGTTTATGGGCGGCTGAACGCAGCGCGGGACAACGCGGTGTTGGTGTGTCATGCTCTGACGGGTTCAGCTCTGGTGGGCTCCTGGTGGCCCGAGGTGTTCGCTCCGGGGGCCGTGCTCTCCATCGAGCACGACTTCGTAATCTGTATCAACATGCTGGGTTCCTGTTATGGATCAACAGGACCCGGCTCCGTGAATCCTGCCACTGGTCAAATCTACGGCCCTGCCTTTCCTCTGGTTTCCATTCGCGACAATGTAAGAGCCCAATCGATGCTGCTGGATTCGCTCGGCATCCGGCGGCTGCGGCTGGTGATGGGCGGTTCAATCGGCGGGATGCAGGCGCTGGAATGGGCGATCCACGATCCGGCGCGAGTCGACCGTGCGCTGGTCATCGCGGTAGCGCCGCTTTCAGCGATGGGGCTGGCTTTAAATCATCTCCAGCGCGAGGCAATCCAGAACGATCCAGATTGGCTGGGAGGCAAATATCTTCCTCACCGGCAGCCGCGGCGAGGACTGGCGCTGGCGCGGCAGATTGGCATGTTGAGCTACAAATCTGCACCGCTTTTTGAGGAGCGCTTTGCACGCAACCCAAACCGTAACGGCGAGGATCCCTGGGCTCCGGTCCATAAAGGATGCGGTCTGATGGGTGGGCGCTTCGACATTGCGGGATACCTCGATCATCAGGGGCAGCGCTTCATTGATCGCTTCGATGCGAACTCGTATCTTGCTATCCTGCGGACGATGGACACATGGGATCCGCTGCGTGGTGCGGAACGGCTGGAGGATGTGTTCGGTCGAATCCGCGCGCGCTTGAGTTTTGTGGGTATCAGCTCGGACTGGCTCTTTACTGCTGAGTCGGTCCGCGAATTCGCCGCTACGATCCGCGCGGCGGGCGTGCAGGCAGATTACCGCGAGATGGTCAGCGATCATGGCCACGACGCTTTCCTCGCGGAGCAGGCTGAACTCGTGCGCCTGTTGCAATAGGGAAACACCAGATTGAGCGGCGCGCCAGTGAAACAGGCCTGACTGTTGATGCATCAAAATGCAGTGCTTGTCAGGGAGGGCCAGTATTTCTATAATCCATCCAACGCTGAACTGGAAGCCGGAAAACGTTTCTGCGAACTCCGGCACGGAGCCAAAGAATCTTGCGGCTGCCAATTTACAGGCGCGTGTGCAGATTGTGCATAATTAGAGAGTTGCATCCCGCACTTCCCAGGAGCTCTTCATGAAGAAGTTCGTTTTCGCATCCGTGATGGCGTTGGCTGGTCTTGGCCTTACCCTCACCCCGGTGCTCCGCGCTCAACAATCCGGAACGATTCAAATCAAAGATCCGGCCGAGTACAACGCCTTTCAGATGGCGAGTACGCAGAGTGATCCAAAGGCAAAGGCAGCCGCCCTGGAGAGCTTTTTGACGACCTACCCCCAGAGCGTTGTGAAGGGGCCGGTTCTCGATATGCTCATTGACACGTATCAGCAGACCGGTGATGCGGACAAGACGCTGAGCGCGGCGAGCCGGTTGCTTCAGGTGGATCCGAATAACCTGAAGGCACTGTTTATCTCCGTCTACATCAAGAAGACCCAATGCGGAAAGACGTCGGATGCGCAGACCTGCGACGATGCTGCGGCGCTTGCGCGCAAGGGGCTGGCTCTGCAGAAGCCCGCGGACGTGACCGATGACGACTGGAAGAAGCAGACCGGCGCGGCATTTCCGATCTTCCACTCCGCGATTGCGCTGGATGACGTCCTCTCGAAGAAGGATGTGAAGGCTGCCATCTCGGAGTACCGCACCGAGCTGATGCTGTATCCGCCCCAAGCCACCCAGGCCGGACCGGGACTCGTGGATACTCTTCAACTCGCTGAGGCCTACACCAAGCCCGACGGCAAGGACCTCGTGCAGGCGGTGTGGTTCTATGCGCGTGCCTGGAACTTTGCGCCCCCTGCTTACAAGGCCCAGATCGAGCCTAAGCTCGAGTACTACTACAAGAAGTACCATGGCGACCTCACCGGGCTGGACGCCATCAAGCAGCAGGCTGCGGCGAGTCTCTTTCCTCCCGGAACATTCCAGATTACGGCTGCTGCAACTCCCGCAGAGATCGCGCACAAAGTCGTTGTCGAGACGCCCGATCTGACCACGTTGAACCTCAACGATAAGGAATTCATTCTCGCTTCTGGCAGCAAAGACGATGCAGACAAGCTTTGGGGCGTGATGAAGGACCAGGTGACACCCGTACCCGGCATCGTGATTTCGGCAGATGCGAACACGATCAAGATGGCTGTCTCTCAGGATGCAAAGGACGCAAAGATTGCGGACTTCATCGTGAACCTGAAGAAGCCGCTGGAAGAGAAGGAAATCCCGCAGGCGGGCTTCGAGTACGCCCTGCAGCCGGCTGCGGAGTTGGATGGCACCTATGACAGCTACACACAGGTGCCTGCAACAGCAACTCTTTCGCAGACGGTGCAGATCGTCCTCCGCGAAGGCTTTATCCAGCCGGAGAAGAAGAAGCCGGTTCCCGTACACAAGAAGCCTTCGGCAGCGCATCATCCGGGGGCTTAACAGCGGGCAGTTGACACGCCGGAGGGTGTACTCAAGCTCAGCCGCCGACGTGCATCCTTCAGGGAAGTGCATGCAAATGGGGTGGTCGCGATGCGACTGCCCCATTTGCCGTTTGGGCAAGAATCAATCGTCCGAGCAAGAATGCTAGTCTGTGAGAACCATGATGCCGCGGCGAAATCTCCCTGGTTTGGCTCTTCTTGGAATCGTGGGAATCACTGCCATCGCAGGAATCCCATTCCCGAGCAATGCCCAGGGTGAGCCGAAGCAGCGGACTGTGCCTACCGAAATCCCGCCGAGACCGTTGAGCATCGCGTCGTCGAAGGACTCCTCAGATACCGATTCGATGCGGTTTGCCGTGTTGCAACTACGTGCTGCGGATCGGATGGAATCCCGAAACCGGCTACTTCAGTCGGATGCGGAGTCGTCCATCGCCGAACATGCCGCGCGGCTCGGATACGCCTTAGCGTGGGCGACTGGGCATATCAGCAGATCGCGTGCCCTGCATTTCCAGGCCATCTTTTTCTGCAGTACACGCGCAGAGCGGCCGCGGGAGATGGGACTGAATTCTCTGTGTCCATTCCTCGCGGTCATGAGGGGCGTGTACGGATCATCCCCATCCTGAAGCGCAGTTATTCTCTCTTTGCGCCGGCGCCCATCAACGCCATCACGATCGCCGCGTTCAAGCACATTCGCGCAGAAGAGACAAGCGCGGCTGAGTCACACTGGCTCGGCAATGCGCTCTGCTATGCGGCACTCACAGGCGCTCATCCGGTTCTTGCGGCGACGGGGGAGAAAGGGGTGGAAGCACCACCCGCGCACTCGCAGCTGCCTACGCAGCTTGTAGTGCCGCTCCGCGGCGGCGAGCAGATTCAGTTTGACGACGATGCCGACGCGGCCCGCCCTGCGGAGTGGACGTTGTTCTTCGATCGAAAGGGGCAGGTCGTCAAGGCTACGAGGCGGCGCATTGACGCAGTGCATGTGCGCACTGTTCCTGCAGGCTCCGCCGTCACGCGGAGCTGGACTGTTCCCAGCGCAGCCGCTCCGTAGCAGCAAAGACGCACGCTACTCGCCGAGCATGAGCCGAAGAATGGAGGATGCGTGACCGGTCTGCGGGTCGCAAGTAACGAGCGCGGCGCACATCTTTGGATTGCCTTTGGCCGCCTCAAACTTGCCGGGCATGCCGGTGAGGAATCTGTGCAGCACCAGGTCTTTTTCGACGCCGATGACGCTGTCATAGGGGCCGCTCATGCCTACATCGGTCTGGTACGCCGTGCCGCCGGGCAGGATGCGTTCGTCGGCGGTGGGCACGTGGGTGTGCGTGCCGAGTACCGCGGTGACACGCCCGTCGAGATGCCATCCCATCGCAACTTTCTCGCTGGTTGCTTCGCCGTGAAAATCCACCACGATGACTTTGGCCTGGATGCTCGCCAGCATGTCATTCACAAAGTGGAAGGGGTCATTGGAGCCGGCCATGAAGACGCGGCCCATCAGATCAATCACCGCGTAGTCGATACCTGAGCGCGTCGTTCCTTCAAAGACGCCGTACCCCGGAACTCCGGGCGCAAGGTTCGCCGGGCGCAGCACGCGGCGGGGCCGTTCCTGGCTGTCGGCGGGAACGGAGTTGAGGTAATCCATCAGCTCGCGCTTGTCCCACACGTGGTTGCCTGTGGTCAGCACGTCCGCTCCAAGGTCGAAGAGGTCTTCGGCAATCTGCGGCGTCACGCCGAAGCCGCCTGCTGCGTTTTCCGCGTTGATGATGACCAGTTCAACCTGGTAGGTATCGCAGACGTGGCCGATGTGCTCGCGCACAATCCTGCGCCCTGCGCTGCCGAAGATGTCGCCGACGAACAAGATATTCAAAAATGCAGCTCCTAGCTAAGAGCGGAGTTGGCAGGGCTAGCGGAGTTAACCCTGCACCTCGTCGCTGATCCCTGGTCCCTGATCTCTGTTTCCCTGGCTGCGCATCAGTGGGAAGAGAATTACATCGCGAATGGAGCGGGAGCCGGTGAGCAGCATGACGAGCCGGTCAACGCCGATGCCTTCGCCGCCCGTGGGCGGCAAGCCGTAAGCCAGCGCGCGCACGTAGTCCTCGTCCATCTGGTGCGCTTCATCGTCGCCGCGCTCGCGCTCGGCTAGCTGCTGCTCAAAGCGCTTCTTCTGCTCCACCGGATCGTTGAGCTCGCTGAAAGCGTTGCCCAGCTCGAAGCCGCCGCAGTAAATCTCGAAGCGCTCGACCCAGTCGGGATCGTCGGGCTTCTGCTTGGAGAGCGGCGAGATCGCGGTAGGGAACTCGTAGATGATGGTGGGCTGGATGAGATGGGGTTCGGCGATAGCCTCGAAAAGCTCCGCTATCACCTTGCCGACCGGCACACCATCTTCAAGATGACCACCTGCTGCGGTGAAAACCATAGCTGTTCTTGGGTGTCTGCGCGTTTCGACATATGTAGGACCCGCAGGATCAATAATCACTCCATCCCGCGAGGTTTCAGATGCGACATCTCCCTTGGTATCCGCGGACGGTTCAGCCTCTGGGAGATTGTGAAGCGCAGCCAATAGTGCTTGCTGCAATGCTTCGCTGCTCTCGAACATTATCATGCTCGCCGTATTACCAGCTTCCTTCGGCCACCACTTGATAATCGCCTCGCGCATCGTCAGCTCTTCAATATGTGCGAAGTCAATCTCCACATCGTTGAAGACGGTCTTCGTTGTCCCGTTCACTTGCTCGGCCACGAACTTCAGCAGGTCCTTGGTCAGTGCGATCAGGTCTTTGTAGTTTGCATAGGCCTGATAGAACTCGAGCATGGTGAACTCGGGATTGTGCTGGGTGCTCACGCCTTCGTTGCGGAAGTTCCGGTTAATCTCGTAGACGCGATCCAGCCCGCCGACGACGAGTCGCTTGAGATAAAGTTCCGGCGCGATGCGCAGGTACAAGTCCTGGTCGAGCGCGTTGTGATGCGTGATGAAGGGCCTCGCCGCGGCACCGCCGGCGATCTGCTGCATCATCGGCGTTTCCACTTCGAGGTAGCCGCGCGAGTCAAAGAACTCACGCAGGGCGCGCAGTGTTTTGGCGCGCTTGACGAAGACCTCGCGGCTGTCGAGGTTGGTGAAGAGATCGACGTACCGCTGGCGGTAGCGCAGTTCCACATCGGCGAGTCCGTGAAATTTTTCGGGCAGAGCGAGCATGGCCTTGGCGAGAAAGGTCAGCGTTTCGACATGGACGGTAAGCTCGCCGGTGCGGGTGCGGAACAGATAGCCTGAGACGCCGATGTGGTCGCCGAGGTCGAGGAGTTTGTAGAGCGCAAAGCCCTGTTCGCCGACCGCGTCGAGGCGGACGTAAATCTGGAGGCGCTGGCCGTTTTGTTGCAGCGTTGCGAAGCCTGCCTTGCCCTGCGCGCGGATGGCCATGATGCGCCCTGCGACCGTGACGGTGGTGCGCTCTGCCTCAAGGGCCTCGCCGGTGGCTGCGTCCCACTGGGTGCGCACCTCGGGGATGGTATGCGAGGCGGAAAACTGATTGGGATAGGCTGCCTGGCCGAGCTTCTCGATCTCAGCGAGTTTTGTTCTTCGCAACTCAAACAGGTTGCGTTCAAACTCCGATTCGAACACGATAGTTCCTTCCGTTTAATGCTGATGCCCAAAAGGGAAGTATACCCGCTCATTTGGCGACACTGTATGCTGGAGATTAGCCGCCATGCCCTTCCACCGCCCGATTCCCGGCCAGAAAACGACATCGATTGCACGGAACGGACTCGCGGCCTACGTGCAGGCGGAGAAGCTGGTGCAGATCGCGATCGTCCTGCCTTGCGCCGTCGTGATTGGGTGGCTGGCGGGCGCGTGGGCTGACAAGCACTTCCATCAATCATGGCTGACGCTTGCTGGGATTGTTCTCGGCAGCATCGCGGGATTGACCAGCGCCGTGCAGATGGCGCTGGCGGCGGGCGCCGGTGCTAAAACTGAAGGCAAGGATGGAGATGGGAGCGGCAGAGCCGACTCCGGCAGCGGCTCATGACCGAGAACGCACAACCCATTGAAGAATTGACCGACGAGCACCTAGATGCCATGCTAAGGCGCTCGATGCGGAACACCTTGATTCTCGGGGTGGTTCCCGCCGTCGTGCTGTGGCTGGCGAGTGGCTGGCGCAACGCCGGCATGCTGATGGCGGGAACACTGATTTCGGCGGCGAGCATTTGGGAGTGGCGCCGGCTGGCGCGGCTGATTAACGCCAGACTGGACAACCGCAAAGCGCCCGTCGGATCGCCGGTGGTGGTGCTCTTCTTTGTGTTGAGGCTGATGGTCTTTGCCGGGGTCATTTATGGTAGCCTGAAATGTCTCCATGGTTCATCCGTGGCGTTGTTCTGCGGCCTTGGTCTGGCGGTTTTGACCCTCGGCTGGGAGGCGCTTCGGCTGCTTCGCAATTGAGCTATTCCAGTGACTGCAGAAGGCCCGCTGCGGAGACAGAAAGACCTTAGTTTTCATGCCGGAATCGCTAGCCCTGACTCGTTTGCTTAATCTTCTATTCGGCGGATTCGTGACCTCCATGATGCAGGCCGTGGGAGTGCATCCTGCGAACGCCGCAGCTCCCATCGACGATACGTTCGCTTTGGAGTTACTGGTCGTCGCAGCATTGATTCTCTTTTTCATCGTGGTCCGGTTGAGCCTGTCCGTGGAAAGGCCCAACCCCGCGCAGCAGATTGCGGAGATGATTCACGGCTTTGTGGGCGAGCAGGCAGAGCAGGTAATCGGGCACGGATTTGAGCGCTTCCAGGCCTTTATCGCTTGCGTGTTTCTCTTCGTCGTGCTGAATAACTTCCTCGGGCTGTTTCCGCGCATCGAAACGCCCACCAGCCATCCGGTGGTTCCGCTGGGCATCGCGGCGCTAACGTTTCTCTATTACAACTTCCACGGGGTTCGCGTGCAGGGGCCCATCGGCTACCTCAAGCACTTTGCCGGGCCGGTGTGGTGGATGTCGTGGCTGCTTTTCCCGGTTGAGGTTATTTCGCACCTCGCGCGCGTCATGTCGCTCACGATTCGTCTCTACGCCAATATGCTGGCCAGCGACCTGCTGACGTTGATCGCATTTTCGATCTTCCCGGCGATTCTGCCTCTCGCTCTGCTGGGGCTGCACTTCGCGGTTGCCATCATTCAGGCCTTCGTCTTTATGCTGCTCGCGATGATTTATCTCTCGATGGCAGTGGTCCACGACGAGCATTGATCGGCCTCGCCGCGGCCTTGCGGCCGCGCAACAGGATTCCGCCGGAGAGCGCTTCCGCTCCGGACCAACGGTAAGACCGCAAGCGTGAGGGGGCCAGCACGGTGAGCCTCAACCACCCACTGGCGGTCAATTCAAAGGGAAGCTGGAGAACTATGCGGAAACTTCAGTATCTGTTCATGGCCCTGGCGGCGCTTTGCTTCGCCATTCCGGCCTTTGCGGATGGCGGATCGCCTGCCATCGATATGGTGCCCATCGGCGTAGGCCTGGGTATGGGCCTGGCGGCGGGTCTTTGCGGCCTCGGTCAGGGCCGCGCGGTTGGCTCCACCACCGAAGCGCTGGCGCGGAATCCAGGGACACGCCCTGCTCTGCTCACCTTCATGATTATCGGTCTGGCGTTCATCGAGTCGCTCACCCTGTTTACCTTCGCCATGATTATCATCAAGGTGAAGTAAAGCGGGCAACGCATTTTCAGTTCGGCGCAATCCACTCGGGTTGCGCCGTTCTTATTGCGGCGGATTTTCTCAGCGAGTTTGCGCGTGCGTTTCGCTGTTGCCGGTGAGAAGCATATGGATCGCCTGCTGGTAGCCGAGGTCCGCTGAGACCGGTGTGAAGTTGGTGAGCCGCTGGTCCGAGCTGAAGACTTTGGACTTCACGATGATTCTGCCGGTCATCTCTAGCTGAAAATGGGTGATGCGCCACTGGCCGCCTGTCACCTCAGCCTGTTCCACGCGAATCCATCCGCCTTTATCCAACTGTCCGAGGATGCCCCAGCCGAAGTTCACATCATCGTGAAGATGTCCATCGAGTTTCGCGATGCGTCCGCGCGCAGGGTCGATCCAAAGATCTCCGCTCATCTGCGTCATGGGCAAAGTCTCCAGGCTGGGTGGATCGAAGCTCGGATTGGGTACGAAACTGAACCGCTCCATTGGGCCATTCGGTCCAGCTTCCATGCCGGCAGGCCGATAGAGGAAAGCATAGGGAAGCGCGCGGAGAATTTTCAGGACGCGCTCCATGTCGGCATCATCGGTTTGCTTGCGATGAAGCTGCCGTTTTGGATCCTGCAGCAGGGAGTTGAGGCGTGTCTGCTCTTTGGCCGCTTCGATGCTGGTGAGTGGCCGGTCATTCAGAGCGACCAGCAGCGCGATGGCGCCATCGCGGGTCTCGCAAATCTTCTTTGTCGAAGTGGCCCGAGGGCTGGAACGGTGCAACTCGTAGCACATGGGGTGACTCTGGTCCTGCGCCGCGTTCAACTCGGCCGCGAGCGCCCTCTGCACCTCCCTGGGTACACTCTGCGTGACGGTCCCTGATTGGCCGCTGGAGCAGGTCAGGGCAAGGAGGCCGAATGCCAAGACGTGCCGGAGTTGCTGACCTTTCGCGGACATATACCTCTCACGCCTATGGATTGGCTCTGCTGAATATTAGACTCGATTCGGCCTTTCAGGTTGCTGGAATTGAACTAGGGGTGCTTGGTTTCGTATAGTGCGGACAGGACTTTCGCCATCGACACCGCATGGCTTCGACGGCGAAGGCGCCTTTTTTATAATGGACTCTGTGGCTGCATTGTCTGGGCGCTGCATTTCTCCCCAGTCCACTTTGACGCGGTTCAACCACAAGCAGGAAGGATCTCCATATGGCTGCTGAAACCGGACAAGCACGTATCGGCAAGACGGTTGTGATTCGAGGAGAAGTGAAGGGCAGTGAAGACCTCATCGTCGATGGTCACGTCGAGGGATTGATCAACCTCGCGGAGCACCGCCTCACCATTGGGCCAAACGCGCATGTGACGGCGGACCTTTCTGCCAAGGACGTGCTGATTATGGGCCATGTGCATGGCAATATCGCGGCAGCCGGTCGCGTGGAATTGCGCGCTGGCAGCATCGTGGAGGGAGATGTGCAGGCGCTACGCCTTGCGATTGAAGATAACGCTGTCTTCCGCGGCAAAGTGGATTTGACCCGAGGAGCGTCCGAAGCGGCCTCTCACGCGTAGCAGAAACTGGTGCGACGTGTATGCGTAGCGAGGTCTTCAAACGCAGGACGGCAGCGCTGTCTTTCTATGCGATCTCGCGAGATCTAATTTTCAACAGCCGGCCCAACGGCTGTGGGCAGCGGCGGGTAGGCCGACGAGGATAGTTCGCCATGCTTCGGCGATTGTTTGACAAGAGCGGAGAGGTCAGCGCAGCTGCCGATTCGCAGCGCCAGCTCAAGGCGCGGGTGAGCAGGCACTCGGGGGGCTGGGCTGCGTTGCGGAAGCGCCTGCAGGCTGAACCTGGTCTGCGTGTGATTGATGCGGGGGCGACATCCCCTCAAAATATCAATTACCTTACGAGCCTCGGCCACAGCATTTTTCTCGCCGACCCGGTGGCAGATGCGTGGACAGGTGGCTGGCAGACGGAAAAGGACGAGGACGGAAACCCGGTATGGGATATTCAAGGCTACCTTGACCAGGCACTGCGTTTTGAAGGACGAATGTTCGACGTGGTTCTGTTGTGGACAGGCCTGGATTATCTTCCAGAGGCCTTTGTTGCTCCGCTTGTTGATCGTCTGTTCTCTGCGGTGAATCCATCGGGACAGGTGCTGGCCTTCTTTCATACCAAGACAAAGGGTGAAGAAACCCGATACGGGCGGTTCCACCTTACAACGGGCGACGAGGTAGAGGTGCAGCCTGGTCACGACTACCCGATTCAGCGCGCATTTACGAATCGCAGCATTCAGAGCCTCTTTTCGCGATGGTCGGGGTTCAAGCAGTTCCTCGCGAAGGATAGCCTTTCGGAAGTGATTATTACGCGTTAGGCGCTCTGCGCGGGTGTGCACATGTTTAGGATGGAGGGAAACGACGATGGAGTGGTTGCATGGAACGCGGGTCACGTGGCTCGGCCATTCGACAGTGCTGGTTCAGACAGCCAAGGGAACTAACATCCTGATCGATCCATTTATCGAGCAGAACCCGAAATACCCTAAAGGCTTTGAGCTTCCGGAGAAGATTCATTACTGTCTTCTGACGCACGGCCACGGCGATCACATGGCGGATACTGTCGCCATCGCTGGTAAGCACGGTGCAACGGTCGTCGCAATCTACGAATTAGCAGCCTACGTAGGTTCCAAGGGAGTCTCGCAGACGATTGGGATGAACCTGGGAGGCACAGTACTGCTTGAGGATGTGGCGGCAACGATGGTGGAGGCGAAGCACTCTGCAGGCGTACAGGATGAGTCGGGAACCCACTATGTTGGCGTAGCGGCTGGATTCGTGCTCAGCGTCGCCGGCGGGCCCGTGCTCTATCACGCGGGCGATACAGCGGTGTTCGGCGATATGAAGCTAATCGCAGATCTCTATCATCCGCAGCTTGCCATGCTGCCGATCGGCGGCCACTTCACCATGGGCCCGAGGGAGGCGGCGCATGCTGCCAGCCTGCTCTCACCCAAGGCGATTCTCCCTCTGCATTACGGAACGTTCCCGCCGCTAAAGGGCACCCCACAGGAACTGGAGAAACTGGTCGGGACCGGTGTTCCCGTTGTTCAGATTCAACCTGGCGAGAGGATTTGAGGAAACCCTCCCGTGGGTAAATAGGCACAAGCGCCGTCTTGCTAACGAAGAAGGGCCTGCATCTGCAGGCCCTTCTTTTTGGGTAGCTTATCTACTTGTTGGCGGCAGCTTTCTTCTTCTGTTCCGCCCAGCGTCTTTTAACTGCTTCAGCAATCCGCTTTCTTCCCTCGGGAGTGAGACGCCGTTTCCTGGGCAGGATTCCAGAACGGGATCTCGTACCTGCTCCTCGAGAAGCTGTATCGCTTGTAAGGACATTCCGTGCCTGCTGCAGTCGCGCAATCTCACGGTCGATCTGTGCAAGAATCTCTCCGATTCCCACCTTAACTCCTCCTCGTTCTCTTTACTGATCACTCAAGCGGCCCGGCGCAGACTCGACGGGTTCAGCCGCATTCCCTTGGGGACTCGCCATGCCGGTAGCATACGCAACTGTAGACTAGTTTACAAATAAAAACCGGCCCGAAAAGGTGCCTTTGCTGAGTCACGCAGAGGTACACCAGCGCCCTGCAGGGGGTTGTGTACCGCTGCGAAGGCGGCTCGATCAGTGCGGTTGAGGTAAAGCTTGTGGAGGGTTCGCTCCAGACTCCGGAGGAGCAGACGCAGGACCAGAACTATCATTGCTGCCTGCGCGAAGGCTGAAAGACTCGGCGGATTTGAAGCGCAGGTCGCGCAGAATCTCATCTTTTTCGCGAGCATACTGGCCTGCGAGGCGCGTCAGAGCGTAGGTGATGATGTCACTGTGGTGCAGTTCCTGCATGGAGGGGTCGCGGCGCATGTTGAGCCAGAGGCGATGGACAAGCTGTACGTCATCCGGGCTCAGCGATGGCGCATGGGGCCCGATGTAGAAGAACTTTGCATCGCCGCTTGGACCAATGACGTAGAAATTAAACTGCCGCTTTGGCTCGGGCAAGGCCTCCCATGCCTGGCCCAGATGGAAGGCCTGGTCCTCGGCTGTCAATGAACTCGACAGGCCGGATACGACAGACTCAACTTCGAGGGAATTGGCGCCCTGAACGAGGGCTGCGAAGATGTCGCCTGCGGGCAGGACGAGCAGCGAAATCTTCTTACCGAAGCTTTCAGCAACCGCAACGGCTTTGGTAAATAGCATCTGTTCGTGTTCGCTGAAGCTCTGCTCCTCGGCGCTCAGGTATTCTGGACCGCCGACTCCCATCATGCGCACGCTTACGACAACCACGTCGCGGTCTTCCGTCTTCGTGCGCGAAAGCACCCACTTGAGCGCCGCCGGATTCGCGGCGTCATGCATGGCCACCAGAATGCTGCCCGGGCGGATGGCGACCGACTCGCGATCGACGGTCTCCTGATGCTCCAACTGGAAATGATCCTTCATCTCACGAGCCGTCGCTGCGTGTTTTCGCCGATTGTGTTGCTCTGAGAGTGTGAAGATGATGAAGAATGCGATAGCGAACAGGATTCCGCTCTTGGTCGCGATGGATTTTGTAAACAGGTTGACCGTCGCCGTCGAAAGAAGCACCAGGAAGACGGAGAGCAGGCCGATGGGAACCTCGGTCTTGCCGATGCGGATGTTGGGTGGAACTTTCCAGCCGCGTTCGCCGTGATATTTCCAGCGCAACACAAGAATTGCCAGACTGTTGAAGGTGAAGGACCAGATGACGCCGAATGCGTAGGCCTCGCCCAGGGTGATGATATTGCCCCGTGTGGCGATGATGGTGAACATCTGCAGGCCGAAAACGAGGTTGACAATGCGATAGCTGGTGCCGAAGTGTTTATGGGGCTTCCGGAACCAGTCCGTCAGCACGCCATCTTCCGCGACGCGCATGAGCACGCCGGTAGAGCCGATCATCGATGTGTTGATGGCGCCGGAAAGAATGATGAATCCAACGAAGACGACGAAGATCCGGAACGCGATGCGCCAGAAAACGGGGCCGACCATGTACATCGCGAGGCCCGCAATCAGGTTGTCCTGATAGATGTGCGTGCGCTCATAAGCGGGGATCAGCATGGAAGCCAGCAGCGTGGCTCCGCCCGTGAAGATGAGGCTGTAAATGGCGATGACAATTGCGGCGCGCTTGAGGTTCTTCAGCTTGGGGTGCTGTATTTCCCGGTTGACCTGGGCGAGTGTCTCTTCGCCGCTCATGGCGAGAATCGAGTGCCCAAACGCCATGAGGATGCCAAAGAGTCCGAAGAGCGGGACGAGTCTGCTGCCCTGCAGGAACCCCAACGAGTCAGAGCTGAAGTGCAAATTCGCAGGTGTTGGCGCAGGGGGCAGATGAGCACCGCGCGCAAGGACGGAATAAACTCCCCAAAAGAGCAGAATGACCACCATGATGGTCGTAATCTGCATCACGCGGAGAGCCTTATCGCTGGACTCTTCTATGCCCTTGATGTTTTGCCACCAGTAGTAGATGGTGACGATGGCGGCGAAAACGGCCGAGGTGAGGTTGACGTCAAACTGGAACGGGTTGCCGCGGGCATCCATCAAGGCCGGAGGCAGCCAGTGGCTCTGCGCGGCGACTCCCATCATCTCATTCATCAGGCCGACGATGTATTGGCCCGCCGAAACGCCCGAAATGGGCCCTGTGAGGATGTAGTCGAACATCAGCGCGGAGACGCTGAGTTTAGCGAACAAGCCACCCAGAGCTTCCTTGACCACGCGGTAGACGCCAGCCCTGGTGAACATCGAGCAGCTTTCTACGTAAACCGCTCGGACAGCAAAGCTGAACAGCATGATGCCGAGAATGAACCAGGGTGCGGAGGCACCCACGGCTTGCTCCGCAATGCCGCCTGCATAAAATGCTGATGACCCTAAATCGTTGAGAACAATAGCGGCAGCACGCCAGAAGGAGATGAAGGTGAGCATCACGGAGGATGCCACAATCAGACGGACGCGGTCGGAAGGTGGGGCTGCGATCGTACGAGTCGATGCCATTGAATGTGTGCCGCCGGAGATGAACGGCTGTTCAGAATCAGGGGATTGGAGCAGCTTCCGCTTCCGACGCCCTGGCTGAGTTTAGTGCTGAGTAAATAAGTTGTCAATAGAGAATCGGAAGTCCATGACCTGATGGGTCTTGAACGGCCTTCACTCCTCGCCAAACAGCTCCCGCGCGTCTTCAACGAAGCTGATGAGGACCACCACCGCTGAACCAATCAGTCCTGTGAAGAACATGACTTCCAAGAGGCGCATGCCGAAAATTGCAAGATGCATGCCCCAGATTGTAATCGCCCAAATGCGTCCTCGCGGGCCGGAACTGCAAAAAATCGCTGAAGGAGGAGCGTGAGGAGCTGCCCGGACCGAATCGGAATAAGATTTCAGGCAAAGCTGCGACCCTGGACTAGGAAGTGGAATGCGGTACACTCCGGCTTGTATGCGACAGAATCTCTGGCGCTTTGGCGCTGCGGCCCTTTCGGCCTGCCTGCTGGAGTTGCCATTTCCGATTGCTGGCCCAATGCCGGCATGGCGCTCGTTCTTTGCCTGGATTGGACTGACGCCGCTGTTCATTGCGGTCCTTTGGCCATTTCCAGCAGGGAAACGCGCAAAGCCGCTGCGAGCCGGATTTCTGATTGCGTACGGCTGCGGCTTTCTCTGGTACATGGGCAATTGCTATTGGGTGCGTGACACCATGATGCGGTACGGAGATATGCCGCCCTTTGCCCCGACGCTGCTGCTCATGGGATTCAGCGCCGTGCTGGGCCTCTACGTTGGATTGTTTGGGTTGGCGCTTATGTTGCTTCGTCGCGCTACGGGCAAAGCCGTGTGGCCGCTCGCGGCGGCGCCTGTGCTCTGGGCTGCACTTGAACTCGCAGCGGCTCGAATCACCAGCGTTCCCTGGGACCAGCTTGGCTACTCGCAGATTGACAACCAGCTCATTAACCGCCTGGCTCCGTGGACCGGCGTGTACGGAATCAGCTTCCTGCTCGTTGCTGTGAATGCGCTGATGGCTGGCGGAGTTGTGCTGGAAAGCAGAAAGAGTCGTCTCCGGAGTTCTGTGGCTGGCATCCTCGTCCTCGCTGCAGCGCTTGCAGGACTGGCTGTCCATCCGGCGGCTGCGCCCACCTCGGCCACAGCCGTGCTGGTGCAGCCCAATCTGGATGTGGGTTCGGACGACGCATGGGCAGGCGCGGCGTGGGGCGAGCACATGGCCCAGTTCACGGCATTGGCTGAGGAAACCTGCAAGCAGTACCTCGCCGGAATTCCCCAGACCGCAGAAGCACAGACGATTCAGCCCGATTGCGCGGCGCCACCGGCACATCCGGACTTAGTGGCGTGGCCGGAGTCGCCTGCGCCGTTTGTCGAGCAGGATCCGCGCCTGCAGAGTGCGCTCGCTTCGGTGGCTCGGGCGACGCAGTCACCTCTTGTCGTTGGTTCCATTGGCATGGAGTACGCGCCGGAGGAGCAGCAGTGGCGCGACTACAACTCCGCTCTGGTGATTGGGAAGAACGGTGCACGCGTCGGACGCTACGACAAGATTCACCTCGTTCCCTTCGGCGAATTCGTTCCGTTCAAAGATGTGCTGTTTTTTGCACGGAAACTGACGGGCCGCGTCTCGGAGTTCACGCGTGGCTCCGAGCGCAAGGTCTTTCGCCTGAATGGGCATCGCTACGGCGCATTCATCTGCTATGAGGCGGTCTTTGCCGATGAAGTGCGGCAGTTCGCTGCGCTGGGAGCGGAAGTGCTGGTGAACATCAGCGACGACGGATGGTATGGCGATACGAGCGCGCCGTGGCAGCACCTGAACATGGCCCGGATGCGCGCGGTAGAGAATCGGCGCTGGCTGCTGCGCGATACCAATAACGGGATAACAGCCGCCATTGACCCTTACGGCCGAGTGGTGCAGAGCATTCCAAGACATGATGTGGACGCTCTGCCCGCACGGTATGGCTTTCGTGACGACATCACGTTCTACACGGCGCACAGCGACGTCTTCGCATGGGCCTGTGCCATACTGGCCATAGGGCTTATGGGATGGGCGCTGAGCGCTAACCTGCGGCTCGAATCTTCGATCCAAGTCAGGTCATAGAAAAAGGGCAGGCAATGTCGTTGAACGATCTTGAATTTGCATATGCTCCCATACGCGACCAGGTGCGCGACCTGCGGGAGTATCTTTGACCCTGCCCGCATTCGCAGGGAGCTCGCTGAACTGGAAACCAAGCTGGCCGATCCGGCTTTCTGGTCCAATCCCTCTGCAAGCCAGCCGCTGATGCGCGACCGCAAGCGTCTGGAGGCACTCGTTGCCGCCGATGAAGAGCTGGTGCGCCGCACGGAAGACATCGAGGCCTATTTCGAGCTGGCGCGCGAAGGCGAGGATGTTCTTGCCGATCTTGAACGGGACATCACGGCACTGGCTGCCTTTGCAGAGGACTTGGAAGCCCGCACCATGCTTTCCGGCGAGACGGACCCGCTGAACGCCATCGTGACCGTACACCCCGGCGCGGGCGGCACCGAGAGCCAGGACTGGGCAGAGATGCTGCTGCGCATGTATCTGCGCTGGGCTGAGCAGCAGGGATTCAAGACCGAGATCAACGACTACCAGGATGGCGAAGAGGCCGGCATCAAGTCTGCCACGTTCACGATCACGGGCGAGTACGCCTTTGGACTGCTGGCCGGTGAGAGCGGCGTGCACCGGCTGGTCCGCATCTCTCCGTTTGACTCGGCCAAGCGGCGCCACACGTCATTTGCCTCCGTCTTTGTGTCGCCGGAAATTGACGATTCCATTCAGGTTGATATCAAGCAGGAAGACCTGCGCATCGACACTTACCGCTCCGGCGGCAAGGGCGGCCAGCATGTGAACACGACCGACTCAGCTGTGCGCATTACGCACAACCCTACGGGCATCGTGGTGCAGTGCCAGAATGAGCGGTCGCAGCATAAGAACCGCGAGAAGGCGTTCAAGATGCTGCGCTCGCGCCTGTATGAGCATGAGCTTGAGAAGAAGCGCGCCGCGTCGAAGAAGTTGGAAGACTCCAAGCTCGATATCAACTTTGGCTCTCAGATCCGCTCCTACGTGCTCCAGCCCTACCGCATGGCGAAGGATCACCGCACCAAGGTGGAGGTCGGAGATGTCGATAAGGTTCTCGACGGCTACCTGGAGCCCTTTCTGCGCGGTTACCTGCTGGCCAAGCGGCGCGGCACGGCGGTAGCGAGCGGGCCGGATGACGACCTGGAGGCTTGATGCAGGCGTGTGCAAGGAGGGAGACCATGGGCAACGATTCAGCAACCAATGATCCTGCAGTGATCGAAGAGATGCTGCATAAGGCGCGCATCATTGCCGTCGTCGGCATGAGCGACAAGCCATGGCGCGCCAGCCGAAACATCGGCCGCTACCTGGCGGAGAATGGCTATCATGTCCTGCCTGTGAATCCTGCTCTCAAAGAAATTGCCGGATTGAAGTGCTATTCCAGTCTGGACGAAGCGCAGGCGGGAGCTCGCGAGCGGTACGGCGCGGGCATCGATCTGGTAGATGTCTTTCGCGCGCTGGAGCATGTTCCGGCGATCGTGGACGACGTAACCCGGCTGGGCATTCCGTACCTATGGCTACAGGATGAAGTGGTGCATGAGGAAGCTGTGGCACGTGCGAGGGCGGCAGGTGTGAAGTGCGTGCAGAACGACTGCATCTTTCGAGAGCACTCCCGGCGCGCCGCGGACCACTGAGTGAGATTGAACCGGACAGCGAGCGGGAGGAGCACCTTGATGAACAATGATGGGCTTTTTGTAACGCCTCCCCTCACAGCCGCATCGAAGAAGAGACCTTGTATGTGTATCCTGCGCCGTTCTCTCCGCCTCTTTCTCGCCATTGGCCTGCTATGGGCCGCTTTTGCCCTGCCTGCCTGCGCAGCGTCGGACTCTGCCGATGCGCCGCATGTACATGTCCGGTTGGTCGTCGTGCCCCCTGCGTTAACGCCCGGAAAGTCGGCAGAGGCGGGACTGTACTTCAAGCTCGAAGAAGGCTGGCACATCTATTGGCAAAATGCGGGGGATGCGGGCGAGCCGCCGCATCTGCATTGGACGCTCCCAGGCGGAGTGACGGCGGGACCGATGCAGTTTCCCGCGCCGCGGCGCCTGCCGCTGGGCCCGCTGATGGACTTTGGCTACGAAGACGAGGTTCTTTTCCCGTTCCAGATTGACGTGGCGAAGAATGCAAGGATGGGGCCGGCCACGCTTCACGCCAAAGTGGATTGGCTCGTCTGTCGCGCCACCTGCATCCCCGGCAAGGCAGAGTTGGAGATTGCGCGTACGATCACGAGTCAGGCGTCAAGCGATACAGGTCCTGATGCCGCGCTCTACGGCCGTTACGCGGCACGATTGCCGAAGCCGCTTCCGGCGACGGATCAGGCTGTATTTGCCCCTGCGGGTCAGGGGTTTGCTCTTCAGATTACGACTGGGAAACGGGAGACCGAGGCGACTTTCTTCTCATCGGACCAGGGCGTTCTGGACAACCCGGCGCCGCAATCAGTGACGCCCACCTCCGTCGGCGCACTGTTACTGCTCAAGAAGGATGCCGGTCTTACAGCGAATCCGATGGCGCTGAAAGGCGTGCTGGAGCTATCCGGCGACAGGGCGTATGTGGTTGCAGCCAAGCCCGGTTCTGTGGATGCTGCGATGCTGCGCAAGGCGATGGCTGCAGTGAGCTCGGCCACCCCATCCGGTACAGCCGGGCCTGCGCCCTCCGCAGACCACGCGTTGTGGAGCGTTGTGCTCCTCGCCATTCTCGGCGGAATCCTGCTCAACCTGATGCCGTGCGTCTTCCCGGTCCTTTTCCTGAAGGGGCTTGCGCTGGTTCGCTCTTGCAACGAGGAACGTCGCACGCTGCGCCGCCACGGGATGGTATACACGGCGGGGATTGTGCTGTCGTTCTGGGTACTGGTCGCCGTGCTGCTCAGCCTGCGCTCGGCGGGGGCCGTGCTCGGTTGGGGATTTCAGTTTCAGTCGCCAGTGTTTCTTGAATTGATGGCCGCGCTGCTGTTCTTTCTCGGGCTCTCGCTTGCTGGACAGTTTGAACTGGGGCTCTCGCTCACCAGCGCAGGCGGATCGCTGGCAGCAAAGCAGGGCTATGCGGGCAGCTTTTTCACGGGCGTACTGGCGGTGATTGTCGCCACGCCGTGCACGGGTCCGTTTATGGCGGCGGCCATCGGCTATGCGCTTGCTCAGCCCGCCGCAGTCACATTCGCCGTCTTTACGGCGCTTGCGCTGGGCCTGGCTGCCCCGTATGTTGCGCTTACGATGCAGCCTGCCTGGACGCGTTGGCTTCCGCGCCCCGGCGTGTGGATGGACATACTGAAGCAGGCGACCGCGGTACCGATATTCGCATTCGTCATCTGGCTGGCGTGGGTGCTGGCGCAGGCCTATGGCACCGCCCTGCTCGCAGCGCTTCTGTCCTGCTTTCTGCTGCTGGCAATTGCGGGCTGGTTTTTGGGGCGCTGGCAGGGAAAGCGATGGGCAGGCATGGTGGCGTTGGCCCTGCTGCTTGTCGTGGTGATGGCTTCTTTCTATGCGCCGCAGAAGCTGACTAGCGAATCCACGCCCTCGCCACAGGCTCAGAGCAGCAATCGATGGCAGCCGTGGTCGGCGGATGCGGTTCGGCAGTATCAGGCGCAGGGGCGTCCGGTCTTCGTCGATTTCACGGCAAGCTGGTGCCTGAGTTGCCAGGTCAATGAGCGGATTGCACTGGATCAGCCCGAGGTGCAACAAGCCTTCGCGCAGCACCATGTCGCTCTGCTGCGCGCCGACTGGACCCGGCACGATGAGGCGATTACCGAGGCGCTCACGGCTCTCGGGCGGGATGGTGTGCCCGCCTACGTGCTGTATGCACCGGGGCAGAGCAGCCCCGCCATACTGCCGCAGGTGCTCACGCCGGGCACTGTGCTGGATGCCCTCTCGGGAGTTGCGCAGAGCGGGCTGGCTGGCGGGAACTGAACACGCCCGATGCCATACTTCGGCTGCGTCTAACTGTCTGCTCTTCGATTGGTTCGCCGGTTCACCACAACAGGAGTTCATCACTCAAGTGATTCGCCACTTCATTGTGGAGCCAAACGCAGCGCCGCGCACATGGGACTCAGCCCACCCCGGCCCAGAGCTTCCGCGTGACTGCCCATACTTCGGCAAAGCTCTTGAAGAAATGGAAGAACACCTAGGCCAAGAAGATTTGCACTGTTAACTGACCTGGAACAGGGAGTGCCTGCCGGAGTACGGACCGCACGTCGTTGCGATACTCATCGGGGAAGAGTGGGGAATGATTCCGCGATATGCGCGGCACGTGCGGTTGGTTGCGCGCGTCATGAGCCGGTATCCGTTTCTCGGCGTGCGCGACTGGTTCCCAATTCCGTGGCTCAAGGTTTTGCTCATCGTGAAGTATATGCGCAACTGGACGCGGCATCTGCTCAGCCAGATGCGCATCCTCTTTCCGCCGCGGTCGTGGCCGGCTCCGGTCCACGCCAAAGCGCGGATCGTACATCTCCCTTGGGGATCTGCGTCCCTAATGGATGTGCCAATGAAGCCGATGCGGGAGCGCACGAGGAATTATTTCTTCTCGGGTGGAATTGCATTGGGCTCGACTTCCGGCTACCGCCGATTCCTTAGCACTCCGAAGATCCTGGCGCGCGAGTCGCCTGTTCGCGCCGTGGAGAAATTTGAACAGAAGCACCCGGAACTCGCTCCGGCGCAATCTGTCAAAGTGCATACAGACAAAGGCACGGGCGATTTGGCGGACATGGATGCTTACTCCGAACGGTTAATAGATACGCGCGTCTGTCTCGCGCCGCGTGGTTCGGTGGCCGATACCTGGCGGTTCTTTGAAGGGCTCAAGAGCGGCTGCGCAGTCATCACGAATCTGCTTCCGGACGAATGGTATTACCGCAACGCGCCGGTCATTCAGCTCGAGAGCTGGGATGCGCTCGAGGATTTCCTGCTGCCACTGCTTGCCGATGAATCGCGGTTAGATGCGATGCAGAAGCAGTCGCTGCTGTATTGGGAGACAGTCTGCGGCGAGAAGGCGCTGGGGCGCTTTCTCGCCGTAGACAATCCGGAAGAGCGCGGTGGAATGATCGTGTGCAGTCGCTTCATTTCTTCTGCCTTTTTCCAGCCTTGAGACTGCGAATCTCCTCCATCCGCTGAGCCAGAAGCTTTTCGCGGCCCTCCTGCGTGGGCTGGTAGTAGCGCCGTCCGCGCAGCGAATCCGGAAGGCAATCCATGTCGGCGACGCGATCTTTTTCATCATGCGCGTACCGATAACCTTTGCCGTAATCGAGTTCCTTCATGAGCCGGGTGGGCGCGTTGCGCAGGTGCAGCGGGACGGGCTCCTGTCGGGTGTGCTCCACTTCCTGCTGCGCCGCGCCATAGGCCACGTAGACGGAGTTGGATTTGGGCGCAAGAGCGAGATAGACCACGGCCTCTGCGAGCGCGAGGTCGCCTTCCGGCGAGCCCAGAAATTCAAGTGCTTCTTTTGCGGAGAGGCACAAGTTGAGTGCCTCGGGTGCTGCCAGGCCGATATCCTCGACCGCCATGCGCACCACGCGCCGCACCAGATACAGCGGATCCTCTCCGGCTGCGAACATCCGCGCCAGCCAGTAGAGCGCGGCGTCGGGGTCTGAGTTTCGCACGCTCTTATGCAGCGCCGAGATCAGGTTGTAGTGTTCCTCGCCACCCTTGTCATACACAAGAACACGCTGCTGGATAGCCTCTGTTGCGATGGACCTGTCGATGAGTTTGTTGCCCTCCTGCGCCAACTGCGCCGCAACCTCCAGCGTGTTGTAGGCGCTACGGCAATCGCCGCTGGAGTAGCTGGCGATGAGAGCGAGAGCCTCGTCGTCAGCCGTGAGTTCCAGCATGCCCAGTCCCCGCTCGCGGTCTTCCACGGCGCGCCGGAGCAGCGCGGCGATTCGTTCTTCGCTCAAGGGCTTGAGGACGTAGACGCGGCAGCGCGACAGCAGGGCAGAGATAATCTCAAACGACGGATTCTCGGTGGTTGCTCCAATAAGTCGGATTGTGCCGCGCTCCACATAGGGAAGAAATGCATCCTGCTGTGCCTTGTTGAAGCGGTGAATCTCATCGACGAAGAGAATCGTGCGCGAGTGCAACTCCGCGGCCTGCGCTGCGGCGGCCATCACCTGCTTGATTTCTTTGATTCCACTCAGGACGGCTGAGAATTCGATGAAGCTGGCCCGTGTGGTCTCAGCGATGATTTTGGCAAGGGTAGTTTTGCCGACTCCGGGCGGTCCCCAGAAAATCATCGACTGCGGATCATCGCGCTCAATCTGGACACGAAGCGGCTTGCCCGGCCCAAGGAGATGCTCCTGGCCGCTGTACTCGTCAATCGTGAGCGGACGCATCCGCTCGGCCAGAGGCGCGGTCAGCAGCCTGCCCTTTGGACCTTCGGGTTCGCCATCGAATAAGCTCATCGGTCGCTCCTGCTCCGTTTGGACTGGGGCCGAGCCGATGCGCTTCGCTGCCGTGAGGCTTCATACAACAGAACGCTCGCCGCTACCGCGGCATTCAGGCTCTCGACCGGGCCGGGGCAGGGAATGGTGAGAGATCCATGAGCCTTTGCCGCGACGTCCGCCGGGACGCCGTTGCCTTCGTTGCCGATCAACAATGCGACCGGTCCCGTCAGCGCCACTTCCGCCACCGGCGAGGCGTCACGCGCGGCTGTAGCCCACATCTGCACGCCGGCCTCTGCCAGCCTCGTGAAGCATTCCTCCAGACCAGCACGAAGGAACGGCACTCGGAAGATGCTTCCTGCCGAACCACGAACAGCCTTTGGGTTCCATGCGCTCACGGTGCCCGGCAGGCTCACGACGCCGGTCGCACCAAAGGCCTCCGCCGAGCGCAAAATGGTTCCGAGATTGCCGGGATCCTGCAACCCACAGAGCACGACGAGAAGGGCCGCGGGAGATGCGGCAGGATGGATCAGGTCATTCCAGGTCCAGGATGGCGGCTTGACGAGCGCTGCTAAAGGTTGGGGGGTCTCGGTGGCCAGCGCACTGCATAGCAGCGTGCGCGGCAAAAGCAGCACATCCGTCTCCGCAGGGAAGGATAGCTGGTCCAGGATGTTCGCAGACTCCTGGGACACGAAGACTTGCGCCAGGAACAACCCGGCCCGCTGCGCTTCACTCAACAGATTCGGCCCCTCGATTGCGATCATGCCGGAGCGCCCGCTGCCGTCCTGCCGGAGTGCGCGGCGCAGCTCTTTCAGCCGCTCGTTCTGTTGACTCTGTACAATGCGAACAGGCATCTGCGTTAGTTGTCACAGTCTCCTAGCCGATTCTATGCTCTTGACTTCGTGCTTGGGCGCATATCGGCTTGAGCGTCACTTGCACCACGGATGGTGCTGTGATAGTTTCCGTCTTTGTGGCGTCAGCAATTCGGGGAACCGAGGTTAGCCTTCTTGTCCGCAGAGATTTTGCGCGTCCATCCCGATGAACCCCAGCCGGACCGGATTGACTACATTGTCTCCTGTCTGCAGATGGGCGACGTTGTTGCCCTGCCCACCGACACGTTTTATGGCCTGGCTGTCGATCCGGTGAACCTGCGGGCAGTGGAGCGAATCTACCAGATCAAGACGCGCCAGAAGCACAAACCGCTGTCTCTGCTGATTGCAAGCCTCGCTCAGGCGTACACGCTGGTGCGCGATGCGGACGCGATGCTCGATAAACTGGCCGATCGCTTCTGGCCGGGGCCGCTGACGATTATCGTGCGCGCCAGCAGCAAGCTGCCGCTGCGCTCGACGGCCAATACTGGCAACGTGGCGCTGCGCGTTCCCGATGCTGCGATTCCTCGCGCCGTGGTGGAGAAGTTTGGACTGCCGATTACTGCCACCTCGGCCAATCTCCAGGGCGCATCAGAGTGTACCCATGCGGCCTGCGTGCGCGACCAACTCGGGGATCGCGTTCCGCTGATTATCGACGGCGGACCCACGGGGCGTTCACTGCCCACCACAATCGTGGATTTGAGCCTAGGCGGCGGCCGCTGGGAGATTCTGCGCGAGGGTGCAATCCCTACACACGAAATCGTCATGGCTCTGCAGCGTTAAGCTAGTGCCATGTTCCAGAAGCACAGCTCGGACCGCCATCGCACAGCACGCATGGTCGTTGCGCTCACGGTGCTTCTGCTGCTCGGCGCAGGCGGCTGGTGCGCGTGGGTCGATCTCCAGATTCAGCGATACGCTTCCCAGGATCAGGCCAGGCCTGCCAACGCAATCGTTGTGTTCGGCGCGGCGGAGTACGACGGCAGGCCCTCGCCGGTGTATCGCGCGCGCCTGGACCACGCCTTGGCGCTCTATCGAGGCGGGTATGCGCCACTTGTGATTACTCTGGGCGGAGATGGCGGCGACGAGTATTCAGAGGGTGGCGTGGGACGCGAGTACCTGATGGGGCAAGGAGTGCCCGAAGGCGCCATCATTGCGGAGACGCACAGTCGAAGCACCGCGGAGTCTGTTCAGCGGCTGGCGGCAATTGCACGCGCCAACAGCCTTCAATCGCTGATAGTCGTCAGCGATCCCCTTCATCTCTTCCGGATCCAGGCGATTTGCCGCGCCTCCGGGCTCAGCGTATACACCTCGCCGAGGGCGCGCGTTCCCACTCTTGCGCCTCCATCGGCGCTGGACGCGTCCTTTCACGAGATCCTTGGCTACACCGCGTGGCGGCTGCATCTTGAGTGAGTCGCAGTCGCTGACGCACTATCCAACGTGAACGCGCAGGAGGGCGGCGAGCAGCGCAAAGGCTGCGGCCGCGGCAGCTCCAGTCGACAGGAAATTCACTGCATCGTTTCCGAGCCAGTTCCAACGCTCCAAGGTTGCGCCGAGAAGGCTGTCGAAGAACAGTCCGAAGATTCCGCCCAGCAGACTCACCCAGAAAAGCGTGGCTGTGCCGCCCAGCGGCCATACACCAGCGGCGGAGACGATGAGCGCGGCCATCACCCCGGCAAGCGTGCCCGGCAGACTGATGGCGCCATCGGTCCCCGCAGGCACGCGCTGCAGCGTAGTCAGCAGCCGCGGTTGCCCCTGCCAGAGCTGGCCCAACTCCGATGAGACGGTGTCTGCGGCAGCCTCGGCCAGTGCAGCCAGCCCAGGAGCAAAGATCAACGACTGCCTCCACTCAACCCAATCTATGGGCCCGAAGCCGATCATCCAGGCCAGCGTCATGCCGTTACACACAAGAGCCGCCATGCCGAGATTGGCCGCGACCTGTGATGCGAGCCGGCCATGCTTGTCTTCGGCTGTGCCGAGCCGCTGCTTCTGGCTTCGTCCTGTGCGCGTTGCAAGCGAGGTCAGCACCAGCAGGGTGAGAACGGGCGTCAGATCGGTTCTCCATGCCGCATAAGGGATGGACGTGGTTGCAAACATGAGCAGGGCACACAACACCGCGCCCGCAACAGCGCCTCGAACAGTAGCAGATTTCGACTGCCAGGCTGCCAGCCCCAGCAGAAGACTCAGGCCTAGATTCCAGAAAGCGATCGATGGATATTGGTGCAGCCACCAGAGGGACTGCAGCAGCAACTCGGCTCCCACCACCGGGAATACAAGGAGAAGCACGAGTTTGGATTGCCAATTAAGAGTTCCCGGGTTCACGTTCTCATCCTAACCGGGAAGATGGAGTACGCGGTGATTGCCTCGATCGGGTCGGTGCGCAGCGTTGGTGAATCTGCCCACGCGCGGATGTCCGGGCGCGAGTGACAGATGGGCTACCGGGGAGTGTTTTCGGCCTGTCTGCTGATTTACAATCACAGAGGAAGCAGGAACCCACTGAATGAGTCTTTTTCCTATGTTTTCAGGATATCCGCGTGCCCTTTGGGTGCATGCCGCAGCAGCGATTGCGGCGATGTCCTTTCTTGCCGGTTGCGGAGACACATACCGGCCCGTGGTTACGCCCATCAATCCCAGCGGCCCTGCCCAGCAGCCTAGTTCGCTCGCTGTGGCCGTATCGGTGCCTTCGACAACTTCACCCGGCGTGGCGACGGTGATTGACTACTCGGGCGACACGATCATGGCGACCGCTCCGATTGGCCCCAACCCGCAGGCGTTCACGATCGATGAATCCGGCAGTACGGGGTACACCATCAACAGCGACGGCACGCTGACGAACTTCCCTGTATCGACGCAGTTGCAGCAGCGCAACGTGACCTACAGTACGCTGCCGACCACCGCTCAGCCCATCGGCATGTTTTCTCCGTCGTCCGGGCTTTGGATTACGGACCTTCAGGGGAATCTGGTGGACGTGCTGAACAGCGTTCCGGAGACCTTCAAGCTGGCGGTTCCGGTTGCTGCGATGCCTATCGCAATTTCGGGCCCGGTTCTGATTGGCCAGCGGAATTACGCGATCAGCCAGAACAACGTGAACACGGCTCCTGCGAACGCCATTCCATTCGGCGTAGCCTGCAACATCGCTCCTTCCGCCGTAACGGAGACGGGAGAAGCCGATGCAATCGAGCCGTCCAATTTCACGATTTCGGCGCGTATTCCGCTTGGAAAATGCCCGGTGTATGGCGTGCAGAGCGCGGACAAGCAGCGCTTCTTTGTCCTCAATCGCGGCAGTGACACGATTACCGTGATCAACAGCCAAACCAATGCGCTGGATTCCTGCACTCCGTTTAACAATCAGAACGGCCAGTTGGTGACCTGCCACCCGACGCTGCCGCTTTCGCTCGCGGCAGTAACTGCGACGGGAATCACGCCGCCCAACGGCACGGCGGGAATGACGCAGACAGCGGGACCGGTCTATGCCGAGTACAACCAGGCCACTAATCAACTCGTGGTTGCCGACTATGACGGCGGCACGATCAGCATCATTGATGTCAGCCTCGACATCTACGGCAACGACAGTCCCACATTTGGCACCACATTTACGGTCAAGGTGGGAAACACCGCCAATCCGGATCCGGCCAGCGTAACGGTTCTGTCGGATGGCAGCCGTGCCTACACTGCAAACCAGAACGATGGGACCGGCGACGGCACCGTCTCCGTTGTCAATCTCAGCAGTCACACGCTGGAGAAGACGGTGACGGTCGTGGGGCATCCGCGAACGGTTGTATCCACCATGAACTCGCTCTACGGCAAGGTCTATGTGGCCTCGCCGGACAGCCCCTATCTCACCATTCTCCGCACAGATCTCGATGTGGTGGACAGTACGATTCTTCTGCAAGGCAACACGATCGACGTGCGCGTGACGACGCAGAACGGCATCAGCGGGAATTCAAACGTCACAAGCCGGCGTCCGGGCGGCGGGCAGCCCTGCTATCTGCCGACGAGTGTCCTCGATCCAGGCAATCCGGCAGCCCTGACGCTCCAGCAGTGCCAGAGTCAGACCGCACCTTGAGCCCAGACCTGCACGCCGCCATTGAGGATGCAGAATCAACCCTCGGCGTGCAGGGTGATTTGTCCGTAAACCTGCATGCAGCAACTCTTTGAAGGGGTGTGCGCTTGAAGACGAGGCTTGACCTCGTGCTTGTGCAGCGCGGTCTCATGATGAGCCGCGAGCGTGCTCGTGCGCTCATCCTGGCCGGCCGGGTTCTTGTGCAAGAGCAGAAGGTCGAAAAGCCCGGGACCCTCGTGCCTGAAGACGCCCCGATTCGCCTGCTCGGTCATGATATTCCTTACGTAAGTCGCGGCGGACTGAAGCTAGCAGGGGCGTTGGCTCACTGGAAGATTGAGGTCCGCGGTCGGTCCTGCATCGATGTTGGAGCATCGACGGGCGGGTTCACGGACTGCCTGCTACAGCACGGTGCTTCGCACGTCACCGCAGTGGACTCGGGCTTTGGCCAGATTGCAATGAAGCTGCGCAATGACCCCAGGGTGAAGCTGATGGAGCGCACGAATGCCCGGTTGCTCGAACCCGGTTCGCTGAAGGTGCCGGTCGCGACCCTCTTCGTCATGGACGTGTCGTTTATTTCGGCAACGCTGCTGCTGGCTCCGATTGCCGCCGCCGCTCCAGGGCTCGTGGAGGGCGTCGTTCTGGTGAAGCCGCAGTTTGAAGCAGGCCGCGAGCATGTGGGCAAGGGCGGAATTGTCCGCGATCCATCTGTCCATGAGCTTGCCGTGCAGAAGGTCGCGAATGCTGTCCGCGCGATCGGCTGGGACGTCGTCGATACGATGCCATCGCCCATCACAGGCGCGGAGGGCAACCAGGAGTTTCTGCTTTGGGCCCGGCGGTCGGTGGATGCGGCAAACCTGCTGCCTGAACGGGCGCGAGAAGAGTCCCTGGCCTGAATCCGGTACACTGAGTCCGCATGATTTCTGTAGCGATCGTCTGCAAGCCGCATAAGCCGGAGTTGGCGCATATCCTGCCGGAGCTCGTGGGCTGGCTTCGAAGAAACGGTTACGAGCCTATCCTGGATCGGGAAGGCGGGGAGTTCTGCGACTCCGCGCCTATCGTGGATTCAGGCCTGATGCCGGCCCGAAAGCCCGCGCTGGTGATCGTGCTCGGCGGCGACGGAACGCTGCTTTCGGTTGCGCGTATCTTCGCTGCGACGAAAACACCGATTCTCAGCGTGAATCTTGGGTCGTTGGGATTCCTGACCGAGATTCGCCTCGCCGATCTTTACAGCACGCTGGAAGGTTGGTGCAGCAACTGCCATACCCTGGACGCCAGAAGCATGCTTCAAGCGCAGGTTATCCGCGAGGGCGAGCTTGTTTCCAGTCACGAAGCCCTGAATGAGGTAGTGGTCTCGAAGGGTGAAATCGCACGCATGGGCGATTTCGCAGTTGAGCTTGACGGCAAGCACGTGGCGCATTTCCGCGCCGATGGCGTCATCGTCTCCACGCCGACCGGATCTACCGCGTACACCCTGGCGGCGAATGGACCGATTCTTACGCCGGACGTCGATGCACTGGTGGTAACGCCGATCTGCCCACATCTGTTGACGTTGCGGCCGATCGTGATCCGGGGTGACGCGCTACTGACAGTCCGGGTCGAAGCGGTGCCGAATCAGGCCCTGCTCACGATGGATGGGCAGAGCGCCGTCACGCTCCAGCGTGGCGATGAGGTTCACTGCCGTCGTTCAACGCATACCGTCAATCTGGTGCGAATCAGTGAGAGCGGCTTCTTTGAGGCGCTGCGCAGCAAGTTGAGTTGGGGCGAGCGGTAGCGTCGCGCAGGATTGAAGCGGTTACTGCGATAACTCGCTCAATAGCACCTTTGCCTTTGTTGCGAGCGTTCCAGCCCCGTCGGTGTCACCTGTGTCCAGCGCCGACTGCGCTTGCTTCAGAAACTCTCTGATTTGTGCAGAGGTCTTCTGCTCCTGATCGTTGAGCGTCCGCGTAATCTGACGCAGTCTGCTCTCTGTCTCTGCAATCGACGCGCGAATCTGTTGGGCGCTGGCTCCGGAGCTACCCGTCGAGAGGTGGCCTATGGCCTCTACTGCAGGAGTCTCCGGTGTTGTGGCGACCTCTGCGGGGGGCTTTTCTAGGTGCTTCTTGTGGGTGGGCTTCTGCGGTTCTCCGGTGGCCGGAGCAGAAACCGCCTGGACCGGCGCGGCGGCGGGTGCTTCCTGAGCCTGAGTCGGGGGCGGGACAGTCACCACGTCCGGCGCGGGTGGCGGTGTCTGGGAGAGTTCCGGTGCAACCTGCTGCGGCGGAGGCTGCGGCGCCCTATGAAAGCAGCCGGACAGCAGGACCGCCAGGATGCAAACAATTGATCGTCCCGGCCGCTTCATAGCAAAATCCTTTCCGGACCGTCCGCACTCTCCGGTTGAAGATGCCGTCGTCCCCATTCAGTCGTGGCCACGGGAATTCGCAACTGGAACTCCGTGCCTTTCCCCAACTCCGATTGTACTTCGATGCTGCCATGGTGGAGCTGAAGGATTCGGTAGGTCATGGCGAGGCCGATTCCGCTGCCTTCACTCTTCGTTGTGAAATACAGGTCGAAGATCTTGCCCAAAATCTCCTCGGGGATGCCAGGGCCTTCGTCCCGCACGTGCAGCACGGCCACTTTGCGGTCTTCCTCAAGGGTTACCTGCAAGCGCCCCCCTTCGCTCATGGCCTGTGCGCCGTTCTGAATGACGTTCAGCACCGCCTGCTTCATCAGGTCTGCGTCGACGTAGGCCATCAGGGGGCTGGGCGGCAGGGTGCTCTGAAGAATTACGTTGCGCGTGGAAAGTTCTTCGCCGGAGAGCGCGAGAACATCGCCAATGACCTTTCGCAGATCCTGCTCCCGCAACTGCAGCTCAACCGGCCGCGAAAAATCGACGAGCGTCTGAACGACCCGGTCCAGGCGGCGTATTTCCGCCTCGATCACCTCGAGATGACGCCCGGCTGCGGCGTTGGAGTCACCCAGCTTGTTCTTCAGTAGTTCAAGATGAACAACGATAGCGTTGATAGGGTTCTTGACTTCATGGCCTACGCCAGAAGTCAGCCTGCCGATTGCGGCCATGCGGCGCGACAGTTCCAGCTCCGACTCGATCTGCTCAACAGACTCAGGGTCATGGAGGGTGACCAACGCACCGAGTTTCTGATTGGTGCGGTCGTCGTGGATGACATTCAGCGAGGCCTCGATTCTTCGACCGTTCTCCGTGAGAATCTCCTGCTGTGCCATCTCTCTTCCCGCGTCGAATGCCTCCATCAGCCTGCGTCCCAGCTCGGTGGACTGGTCGAAGATCTCCCGCGCATGCAGTCCAAGGATGGTTTCCTTGTTGACTCGCAAAAATCGCCGCGCCGACTCCGAGATCAAGGCCGCGCGTCCGTCGCCTGTGAACAACAGGATGCCATCCTGCAGTTTGCCAAGAATCTGGTCCAGGTTTTCCTGCAACGCGGAAAAGACCTCCTCGACATTACGCATGCGCTGGCCGATGCGCTCAATCTGCGTCGAGACCCGCTGCGGCGTGTCCTGATTGGGGGTGTTGTCGCCCGCTTCTGCTTCCACGCTGACGGGCGTCCAGTAAGAAAGCTGCATGCTGATCTGTTCGAGCGGTCGCAGCGCGAGATTACTCAGCAGGAAGGCGATGACCAGAGCCGTGACGAGCGTGAAGCCCATCAGCGTAAAGGCCTCCTGCATCCACGGAGCATACACGGCGTGCAGCAGCGTTGTGCGCGCCCCAACGTGGACGGTGATGAACGGCTGTCCATTGCGGGTTAACGGGACAGTGATATCGAAGACGCGCGGAGGGCCGAAGACAGCCCGGAATAGCTCGATGGGATTTGCCTGCAGCAACTGACCGTAGTCGGGACGCGCAGGGATCGCCTTGTCTTCGTTGCCGGGATTAGTGCTGACGAGAATCCGCCGCTGGGCGTCGCCCACATTGATGTCGTAAACCGTGAGCGAGTAGCGATTCACCGAATCCATGACGGCATTGAGAGCCGCGCTGCTGCGGATCGCCGTCGCCTCCACGTTCTGCAGTTGCGCGGGGTCGTTCGGATCGACCGTCACATCCTTGAGACCGTTTTCCAGCGCGTCCTGAACGGCAAAGCGTACTTCATCGGCCACCATCTTGTTGGTGTCATACGACTGCTGGACGGCCTCGTGAACCAGTTGGCTCACATACACGAGCGACAGAATGCCGGTCAGCGCAAAGACCAGCCCTGTAATCGCGAGGACGAGTTTGGTTTTCAGTCGCATGGTCAGGCCGGTGGATCTTCTCGGAACTGGCTGTATTCCTTGAGTTTGTTATGCAGGGTCTTCAAGCTGATACCCAGCACTTCAGCTGCACGCGTTTTGTTTTGACCGGTGTGTTCCAAGGTGCGAAGGATCAGGAGCCGTTCAGCTTGATCTACGGTCATTCCGACCTGGACGGAAATCGCGTTGGCATCGGAAACTGCTGGCATCGCGGATGGGCGCTGTCCAAACTGGGGCGGCAGGTGGATAGCCTCGAGCGGAGCTCCATCGGGGCAGAGCACAACGGCGCGCTCCATGACATTCCGCAATTCGCGGGCGTTGCCCGGCCAGTCATAGTGCAGCATCCTGTCCAGCATGGAGGGGCCGACGCCAGTGACTTTTCGGTTATGCTTCTGATTCATCTCCAGAATCATGGCCTCGGCCATGGCCGGGATATCTTCCATGTGCTCGCGCAGAGGCGGCATGTGGATGTGAAAGACATTCAAGCGGTAATAAAGGTCACTGCGCAATTGCCCGTTCGCGACGGCTTCGGCTGGATCGCGGTTGGTGGCGGCCAGTACGCGCACGTCCACATCCTGTTCAATGCGGCCTCCCAGACGACGCAGCTTTCGCTCCTCAAGGACACGAAGCAGCTTGGCCTGGGTTGCTACGGGCATCTCGCCCAGTTCGTCGAGCAGCAGCGTGCCGCCGGACGCAAGCTCAAAGCAGCCCATGCGCCGCTCTGCCGCGCCCGTGAATGCGCCCTTTTCGTGCCCGAAGAGCTCGCTCTCAATCAGAGACTCCGGAATCGCGGCACAGTTCACGGCAACAAAGGGCCTCGCCTTTCGCGTACTCAGTTCATGGAGCGTCCGCGCCACCATCTCCTTGCCGGTGCCGCTCTCGCCGGTGATGAGGACTGACACATTGGACGTGGCGATCTGTTCGATCAGAGCGAAGATCTCTTTCATCGCCCGAGAGCTGCCCACCATGGAACCAAGAACGCCTGAGTCCCGCAGACGTCGCCGGGCTACCTCCAGCTCAATCGCGGTATCGCGCTGCCGGGTCGCATTGGTGAGGATGACCCGGAGCCGCGCCGCATCCACTGGTTTCTGGAGAAAGTCATACGCGCCGAGCTTCATGGCCTCGACCGCAACCTGAATGGTGCCCTGCGCTGTAAGAAGAACGACTGCAACATTCGTCGGAATGCCTGCGCCTGTCTCAGCCAGCTTGGCCAGCAGTCCAAGACCGTCCATGCGCGGCATCTTCAGGTCTGTAATAACGATCGCTGGATCCCACGCCAGGGCCTTTTCCCAACCCTCAACTCCGTCGCGCGCAGTTTCGGTTCGGTAGCCCCATCCCGAGATCAGTTCCGACAGACCCATCAGAGCATGGGGCTCGTCTTCCACAATCAGCACTTTGACCGGATTCTCTGTTTCGGACTTCGCCATCGCACCTTCTCGATCTTCCGGTTTTCTCAAAGCAGACAATCGCAGGAATCAAGGGGATTGTACCGGAGTTGCAGCCCAACCTACGAGGGGAAGAGCGCTCCTAACCGGCCTTTTCGCTCAGCTCGGTCCAGCGCTCGAAAAGGGAATCGTTCTCCTGCTGCGCCTCGGTCAGTTCCGCAAGGGCCATCTGCAGCGCCGCGGCGTCGGTCGCAATCTCAAAGCTCTCTGCACGAGCGCGGGCTTCCTTCAACCGCGCATCCGAGGCCGCGATACGTTCTTCAATGCCAGCGAACTCACGCGCCTCCATATACGAGAGCTTCTTACGCGGGGCCTCGCTGCGCTCTTGCACAGGACCGGTTGCATCGCCTACGTCCGTTTTGCTCCTCCGGCTGCGGATGTTGGCCATCCATTCTTCCCATTGCGTGGAGTCGGCAAAGAGGCCAACTCCGCCCTGCCCGTCCAGCCCTACGATACTCCTGGTGACGCGGTTCAGCAGGAACCGGTCGTGGCTGACCAGCATCATCGCACCTTTGAATCCAAGCAAGTTTTCTTCAAGCACTTCGAGCGTAGGAAGATCGAGGTCGTTCGTTGGCTCATCCAGAAGCAGCACATCGGCAGGCTGCAGCATCAGGCGTGCAATCAGCACTCGCGCGCGTTCGCCCCCGCTGAGGTTTTTCACAGGCTGGTTCAACTGTTCAGCCCTGAACAGAAATCGCGACGCCCAACTCGCCACGTGGACTTGACGTCCTTCCAGGACGACCGCATCGCCTTCGGGAGCGAGAGCACGGCGCAGTGTGAGTTCCTCATCAAGCTGCCTCATCTGGCTCAGGTACACCACCTGCAGCGCATCGGCGCGACGCACCTGCCCTTCTGTGGGAGCGATCTCACCGCTTAGAAGGCGGAGAAGAGTTGTTTTGCCGCTGCCGTTGGGCCCAATCAGCCCAATGCGGCTGCCGGCGGTGAGTATGAAACTCAGCCCGGTGAAAAGGCTTCTTCCGCCTACCTCATATCCAACGTGCTCGAACTCGACGAGACGCTTGGTCTTGCGTTCGCTGGCAGAGAAATCGATCCCCGCAGTGCTTGCCGCGCTGCGCGCGCCTAGTTCGGCAAGCTCTCCGATCATGCTCTCGGCTGCGCTGATCCTCGCCTTGCTCTTCGTGGTTCGCGCTTTGGGCCCGCGGCGCAGCCATTCAATCTCCGCGCGCACGCGATTGCGCAATGCCTGTTCCTGCCGGTTTTGCGCTTCAAGATATGCCTGGCGTTCCTCCAGAAACCGGCTGAAACCGGCCTTCACCCGGAAGAATCCCCCCGCGTAGGCGCGATTCAATTCCACAACCTCGCTCGATGTGGCCTCAAGAAAATAGCGATCGTGACTGACCGTGACGGCGGCGAAGGAACCTTTCGTCAGCAGTTCCTCAAGCCACTCGATTCCTTCTAAATCGAGGTGATTGGTCGGCTCATCGAGCAGCAGAACGTCAGGCTTGCCCACCAGGGCGGCAACAATCGCGAGGCGTTTCCGCCAACCCCCTGAGAGAGCCTCGGCTGCGGCGTTCAGGTCGTCCAGCCCGGCTTTGCCTGCCAACTCGCGGATGCGTCCATCCCAGTCAGAGACGGGAATATGCTCGGATTCGAGAGCCGCCTGCAGCACCTCGCCGGTGGTCACTCCCGCAGTAAAGTGCGAATCCTGCGCAACGTAGGCGATTCGTGCATGACGGCGCACCGCCACTTCGCCGGAGTCTGGCGTGGTCTGTCCTGAGAGCACGGCCAGCAGAGTAGACTTGCCTGAACCATTCGGGCCAATCAAGCCTATCCGCGCGCCGTCTTCAACAGTAAGGGAGATATCCCGAAAGAGCGGCTGCGCGCCGAACTGCTTCGAGATGGCCTGGGCATTGAGAATCGGGGGCATTGCTTCCAGAGTACTGTTTCCGGGGCTTTTCAGGCGAGGGGTGACCCTCCCGTACACTGGAATCATGCTGGAGTACGAGATCACGCCTCAGGATGCAGCATCGCTGTTACGAGAGCAGAAGGTGCGCCTCATCGACGTGCGCGAGCCTTGGGAATTTTCGTGGGCCCGCATTGAGGGCAGCCTGCTGATGCCGATGGGAGACGTGCCTGCGCGCGCGTTTGCCGAGTTGGACCCGGATGAACGCCTCGTGATTGTGTGCCACCATGGGCAGCGGTCACTGTCCGTGACTGCATGGCTTCGCAATCAGGGCTTCGAGCAGGTTCAGTCGCTGCGCGGCGGCATCGACGCGTGGTCCGCGCATGTGGACACGGCTGTTCCACGCTACTGACGCAAGCGGGGTTCACAGCGCCGAGGGGGCATCGCGGCCTATACTCTCCCTTGTCAGGATTTACCGAACGGAGCCTCTCGCATGTCCTCTTTCGTACTGGAGTACGTCCGCCAGAATCAGCCACGATTTCTTGATGAACTGAAGGCATTTCTTCGCATCCCTTCCATTTCGACGTTGCCGGAACACAACGCCGATTGCCGCAGCGCCGCGGAGATGCTGGCGTCCGAGTTGAGTCGCATCGGGATGCAAAACGTGCGTCTGATTGAAACACAGGGCCATCCCATGGTCTACGCAGACTGGCTTCACCAGGAGGGTAGGCCAACCGCGCTCTTCTACGGCCACTATGACGTGCAGCCCCCCGACCCGCTCGACGAATGGCTGACTCCGCCGTTTGAGCCGACGGAGCGCAACGGAAACATCTATGCGCGCGGCGCTGTGGATGACAAGGGGCAGGTGTGGGCGCAGATCAAGGCTCTTGAATCGCATCTGGCCTCGACTGGATCGCTGCCCATTAATGTGCGCGTTCTTCTGGAGGGCGAGGAAGAGGTCGGCGGCGAAGGCATCGAAAGCTATGTCTCCTCAAAACCAGCGCAGCTCAAGGCCGATTTTGCTCTGATCTCCGATACAGAATTGTTTGCGCCCGGCCTGCCTACGCTGTGCGTTGGCCTGAGGGGGATGATCTATACCGAGATTTCCGTGCGTGGCGCGCGCACTGACCTGCACTCCGGCATGTATGGAGGCGCCGCACCCAATCCGTTTATCGCGCTGGCGCAGATCATCGCGCGGCTCAAGGATGAGCAGGGCCACATCCTTATTCCGGGTTTTTATGACGACATGATCCCGCCCACGCCGGAGGAACTGGCCGCCTGGAAGAGCCTGCCCTTCGACGAGGAGCACTACCGTGCCACGGAAGTTGGTTCACCGAAGCTTGTTGGAGAGCCGGGCTACAGTGTGCTGGAGCGCACCTGGGCGCGTCCCACGCTGGATGTCCACGGCATGCCGGGCGGATTCATCGGCGCAGGTGCCAAGACCGTGATTCCAGCGAAGGCAACTGCCAAGGTCTCCATGCGCCTGGTGCCGGGAATGACTCCTGAGAAGTCCTTTCATCAGTTCGAGAGCTTTGTGAAACAGATTGCGCCGGCGGGCGTGGAAGTAGATGTGCAGCTCATTCATGCCGGCAACCCCTGCATTTTGCCCCCGGATAACCCGTACATTCGCGCTGCCACGCGCGCACTGCGCCGGGTGTGGGGCCGCGACACGGTCTTTATCCGGTCCGGGGGGTCCATTCCGATTGTCGGCGACTTCGCAAATTACCTGGGCCTGCCAAGCGTGATGATGGGCTTCGGCCTGCCCGACGACAACCTGCACGCGCCTAACGAAAAATTCAACCTGAAAAACTTTGAGCTTGGCATTGAGTCGCTGATCTGCTTTCTTGAGGAAGCAGCTGGTTGAAGGCTACTGCGAACGGGTCCGCCCTCGACGCTGAAGGCTTTGTGCTGGCCGGCGGGCAATCCGCACGCATGGGGACCGACAAGGCGCTGGTTGATTTTGCAGGCCGACCACTGATCGAGCACGCGCTGTCTCAACTTGCAGGTCTGGGACTTACTGCAAAGATTGCCGGGGCACGCAGACCGCTGGATACGTACTCACCCGTGATTCCAGATGAGGGCCGAGGTCCACTGGATGGAATCTGCGCGGCGCTCGAGGTCTGCGCTGCGCCGCTGGCGGTCTTTGTTTCGGTGGATATGCCTCTGGTCCCGCCCAGCGCAATCGCTGCCCTGCTGCAAGCCGCGCGCGTGGCAGCCCCTGGAGGGGTTCTGTTCACCCTGAATGGCTTCATTCAGACGTTTCCTGCCGTCATCGATCGGGTCCTGCTGCCCGCTCTGGTTGCGGAACTCAGTTCAGGGCACAGTGGATGCCTGCGAGCGACCCGTTCGGCGGCGCAGGCACTGAACAGGCCACTGCGCCTTCTGCCGGTGGAACATCTTGCACAGGCTGACATATGTCGGGATGCGGCGTATTTGCATCCGCTTTTCTGGTTTCTCAACTTGAACACTCCGGGCGAGATTTTTGCTGCAAGCCAGTTGCTGCACGGAAAGGCTCGCGTAATCTGAGAACACGATCATGCCGGATGCCATTCCCATTTCCGAGCCGTCGCCTTTTCTGAAAGAAGGGGCTCAGCGTTCTGAGGCGGCCGGTCCTACCGTCTCGTCTCACACGCCAATGATCGAGTTTGATCACGTGTCGATCGCCTTCAATGGCAGGCCCGTGCTGCAGGATGTGAGTTTTAACGTTCCCCACGGGCAAACACTATGCATTCTCGGACGAAGCGGGGTGGGGAAGTCGGTCTCGCTGCGCATTCTCATGGGATTTCTGAAGCCGGACTCGGGCTCTGTAAAGGTCAACGGAGAAGAGATCACGACTCTGTCGGAGGAGGGAATGCGCGAGGTTCGGAAGCGCATCACGATGGTTTTTCAAAATGGGGCACTGTTTGACTCGCTGACGGTTCGCGAGAATGTCGCTTTTCCGTTGCGAGAGCGTGGCGGGCTGGATGAAGAGCAGGTACTGGCGATTGTTGCGCGGCTGGTGGAGATGGTAGGCGCGGAGGACGTGATGGACGCGCTGCCTGCGAGCCTTTCGACCGGGCGCAGGCGTGCCGTAGCCATCGCGCGCGCCCTGGCCGCTCAACCCGAAATCGTCCTCTACGACGAGCCCACCACCATGGTGGACCCTCTGGTCGCCCAAAGACTGGGAACGATTATCCAGCGCCTCAAGCGCCAGATGGGCCTGACCAGCATCGTGGTTACACACGACATGCGTTTTGCCGAACGACTCGCGGATGCCGTCCTCTTCCTGCATGAGGGTAGGGCGCTGTTTTTCCACACGCTGGAAGAATTTGTGAGGTCGAAGGACGAAAATACCAAGATGTTTTTAACATTAGATGCCTACAAGTTGCCTTTAAGTCCTTGACCTGATCACGATAATTTCCTGATACTGTGCGAGAAATACAGCTTGCGAGCTGTTAACGTCCGGCAAACCTCAAGCACGGCCTAATCGTTGAGGGGTTGTGTTTCGTTCTAAGCTTCAAAGAGACAGTTTCAAAGCTGTCAGAGGTTGGGTAACGCATCTCCCCCTGCGGATGTTTACTTGCCTTCCTTGGTTCATAACACCTAAAAGCATTCGTAGTGTTTTTCGGCAGTCCGGCAAGCGAGCGGAGTGTTGTGTGGCTTGGCCGCGAGTGACCGTCCCTGAATTGCCGTGAGAGTGCATCTTGTTGTCCGCTCCCGCACTCCAACACGATTCCTCGCCCGCGATAGGCGACACTGCGTTGCCGAGAGCTTCCCGAATTAGGACGGATTTCTTGATCTCCTGACTTTTACTTTGAGGGCTGCGGAACAACTATCGCTAGGTCTGATTTTTGGCAGAGGGTTTCTTCTGTTCTACCCTCGACGGACACGTCAGTAGGAGGCCTGCACAGCAGATGGCGGCCGACGACGGGCCAGGTCAGCCTGTGGATCTTTCTGGACGTCGCGGCCATCCTTCTGGCAGGGCTCATCGCAATTTCACACGAAATGCATATCGGGCCATTGACTGCCGCAGAGAGGCTTATCGGAGGCACACTTTTCCACGACCATTCATCCGGGCTGCTGTTGGCCGTTCTGGCCGGATTCTCGATCGTTCTGGTTGTCATCAGCAAGCGCTTTCGGCTCTATTCTCCTGCGCGCCTGAGCGGCTTTCTACACGAGCAGCGCCAAAGCGTTCGAGCCTGTTTTACTGCGGGCCTCATGCTCACCGGGACACTCTATCTGCTGCACGCCAGCGATATTCCGCGCCGGATTGTGCTCATCACGCTTGGCATTGTGACGGTGGCTCTAAGCCTCCGACGCTTCCTGTATCGCATGTTGCTTTACAGGCGATTTGAGCGGGGCATCGACACTCGGAACATTCTGATTGTCGGGACCGGGCCGGATGCGTATGCGTTGCGCCACCACATCGACAGCATTCGCCATCTGGGATACGTCTTCAAGGGATTCATCGCAGTATCCTCGAGTACCGCTTCCTTGACGCCAATGTCGAGTGATGTGGTCGGCACGCTCGACTCTCTGTTTCAGCAGACCCGCCTTCGCTTCGTGGATGAAATCCTGTTAACGGGACCAAGCGAGCAGGGGCAAGTGCAGGATGTCCTTGAAAAGGCGCGCAAGCATGGCATCGATCTGCGCGTCGTGCCGCACCTATATGACGGATTAGCCTGGAACGCTCCACTGGAGTACATAGGGCAATTCCCAACCATCCCGCTGCACCATGGATATGTTCCTGAGATGGAGCTATTTCTAAAGCGCATCTTCGACTTCATCTTTTCCGGCATGGTTCTTCTGCTCCTGTCTCCTTTTTTCCTTGTGGTATCGCTCGCCATCAAACTGGATTCCGACGGGCCAGTTTTCTATTTCTCAGAGCGGATTGGGAAGAAGGGGAGGGTCTTTCGCTGCTTCAAATTCAGGACGATGGTGCACGATGCAGAAGAGAAGCGGGCTGCTATGCAGCACATGAATGAGAGAGATGGCGTGCTATTCAAGGTTGCCAATGACCCGCGCATCACGCGCGTGGGCCGCCTGCTAAGGAAGTACTCGCTCGATGAAATGCCGCAGGTTTTCAACGTCCAGTCTGGCGAAATGAGCGTCGTGGGGCCACGGCCGCCAATCGCGAGTGAGGTGAAGGAAGATAAGCTGAAACATCTGCGCCGTCTTGACGTGAAGCCCGGCATTACCGGACTTTGGCAGGTCCAGGCCAGACGCGACCCCTCCTTTGACAGCTATGTCTCTCTCGATGTGGCCTACATCGAGAACTGGAGTATCTGGCTCGATTTCAAGATCATTGTGAGAACCATTGGCGTGGTACTAGAAGGAACGGGTACGTAGAGTTCTACGCGGGACACGTTAGACTGGATGCGTGAAGATCGCTCTCGCTCAAATCAACCCTACAATCGGAGATTTCGCAGGAAATATCGGCAAGATTGTTGAAGCCAGTCGCCAGGCGTCGGAGCGGGGCGCTAGGCTGACCGTTTTTTCCGAACTGGCCCTCTGCGGCTATCCACCCGCGGATCTTCTTGAAAAGCCTGATTTCCTCAAGCGCTGCCGGTCCGCCGTGGACCAGCTTGCGGCGGCAACCGCTGATCTGCCCACGGCTGTGCTGGTGGGCGTTGCCCTGCCCGCGGCTTCTGGATCGGGCAAGCCGGCGGTGAATGCAGCGGTGCTGCTCGATAAGGGCGCCGTGCTGCTGGAGCAGCACAAGCGCCTGTTGCCTTTCTACGACGTATTTGACGAGCAGCGCTACTTTGCTCCGGCTCGCCAGCAGCAAGTCGTCCAGATGGATGGCGTGGCTCTGGCGGTCTCCATCTGCGAAGATGCGTGGAACGACAAGAACTTCTGGCCACGGCGTCTGTATTCCATCGATCCCATGGAAGAGTTGATGCGACAGAAGCCGGCGATCCATATCAATCTCTCGTCCTCCCCTTTCTGGCATGGCAAGCGCGAGATTCGCAGGGAGATGCTTGCCGCCATCGCCAGCCGGGATGGAATTCCCGTGTTGATGTGCAATCAGGTGGGCGGCAATGACAGCCTGATCTTCGATGGCTCCTCGCTCGCAATCAATGGCAGCGGCGAGCTCGTTGCGCAGGCCGCCTCTTTTCAGGAAGACCTCATTGTCGTCGATCCATTTTCCGCGCCGCCCATCGCGCCTTCTCCAGAAGATGAGACGGAACTGGCTTATCGTGCTCTGGTGCTGGGCACGCGGGACTACGTGCGCAAGTGCGGATTTAAGAAGGTGCTGGTGGCGCTCAGCGGCGGCATCGATTCGGCTCTTGTGGCGGCGATTGCTGCCGAGGCGCTGGGGCCGGAGAATGTGTTGGCGATTGGAATGCCCAGCCCGTACTCTTCCCCGGGGTCCATCGAAGACAGCCGCAAGCTGGCCGCGAATCTTGGAATTCGCTACGAAGTGATCGCGATCAGCGAGCTTTTCGCGGCCTACAATCGCGCACTCGAACCCATCTTCGCGGGGCTCAAGCCGGACACGACGGAAGAAAATATTCAGTCGCGGATTCGTGGCAATCTGCTGATGGCGTTATCGAACAAATTCTCCTCGCTTGTGCTCACCACGGGCAACAAGTCCGAGATGGCCGTCGGCTACTGCACGCTGTACGGCGATATGGTGGGAGCGCTGGCTGTGATTGGCGACCTCGTGAAGACGCGGGTCTACGCTGTATGCCGTTGGATCAACCGCGAGCGTGAGATCATCCCCCATGCGATCCTGGAGAAACCACCGTCCGCAGAGTTGCGCCCCGACCAGAAGGACACGGATTCGCTGCCGCCCTATGAGGTTCTCGATCCGATTCTCGAAGCCTACGTTGAGCGGTATGAGACGCCCGAACAGATTGCGCAGACGAATGGCTTTTCGATCGAACTCGTACGGCAAGTCTTGCGACTCGTGGAGCGGGCTGAGTATAAGCGCCAGCAGGCCGCGCCCGTGCTGAAGGTGACATCGAAGTCCTTTGGCTTTGGGCGGCGATTTCCCATTGCGGTGAAGGTTCAGGTATAAGCTAGAGGATGGGGCGAGCCTTCGCTTCCGGAGGAGATTTAGATTGATCCGTTCGTATTCCGCCTTTGCCTGCGCCGCAGCGCTGGCTCTTTGTACTGCAGCATCTTCCCACGCCACAGCTCAGCAGAATGTTCCGGCAGCGCCCGCGGAGGCGCCCGCAGCTCCGGCGCCGACCCTTGGGCCTGCCGCTCCGGTCTTCCCGAAGGTTGATCCAGCGAACTTCTCCGCTACACAGCCCACCACACAGACGGTGAACGATTTTCTTCAGGCGACCTGGGGTTACGACGCAAACCGTGTATGGCAGGTCCAGGCGATTCTGAAGACACAGGTGGAGGGCATCAGCAAGGTCGTCGTTCTGATCGGCGATAAGACTGGAAAGCAGAAGCTCTCAGCCGTGCAGTTCTTTGCCCTGCCCGACGGAAAGCACATCATTGCCGGCGACGAGGTTCTTCCGTTTGGCGCGCATCCATGGACGGACAGTCGCGCGACGCTGCAGGAAAAGGCGGACGGCCCGTACCGTGGCGCAGCCTCGAAGGATTTTGAGATCGTCGAGTTCGCCGATTTCCAGTGCCCGCATTGCAAGGATGCACAGGCGAATATGGATAAGCTCGCGGTGGACTTTCCGAAGGCGCGCATCGTCTTCCAGAACTACCCGCTGGTCCGCATCCATCCGGCAGCCATGCAGGCGGCCGAATATGGAAATTGCGTGGCCAAGCTTGGCGGAAGCACGGCGTTCTTCCAGTTCGCATCGGCCGTGTACGACGGCCAGGCCGGGCTAGCGACCAGCGATGGCGCGATGCTGACCTTGAACAGCGCTGCGACCAAGGCCGGCCTCGACCCCGCCAAGGTGGGTGCGTGCGCCGCTTTGCCTGCGACGGCTGCCGACGTAGCAGCGTCGGTGAAGCTCGGGCAGTCTCTCAACGTTGTTGAGACGCCGACTCTATTCATCAATGGCCGGCTGGTACCCATGGGCGGCATACCTTACGACACGCTGAAGCAGATTGTGCAGTACCAGGCCGGGCTGGACGGAGTGGCCGCGCAGTAACACAACGCCGCATAACTACGATGGGGACGGTGAAACACAGGACACGGACTGTGTTGCAGCTGTCCCCGTTTTCTGTTTGTGCGATGCGTTGATTTGAGCGCGGAGGCTGTGTCAGTGCCGCGGAGTTCCATCGACGCGCAACATGCGCGTGTGCCCGCTGCGCGCATATCCTCGGACGATGTGCGGCGTGAGGATAATGAGCAGGGAAGCGTCATTTACCTGTCTCTGGTTGCCAAGCAGATTGGACATGCCGGGAATTTCGCTCAGTCCCGGTACGCCGCTCAATGCGGCGACCTCCTGTTGATTCAACTCGCTTATGACCACCACGCCCGCGCCCTCTGGCAGTGAGACGACGCCGGTGTAGTTGCGGCTATTCAGGACGGGCAGACCGTTGAGCGTAGGGCCGGCCAGAGCGGTAATCTTCAGGTCCATCGAGAGTGCGACATCGCCGTTCCGCATCACCCGCGGCGTCGCCTTGAGCGTCAGGCCGAGATCCTGATAGCTGACCTGTGGAATCGTCTGCTGCGCGGTGCTCAGCGATGAAATGAGCGACGACAGCCCGCCGGAGTTTCCCGCGGCCGTAAGGCCCGGGATATTGGTATTGCTCAAGGGCAGTCCGGAGAAGGAAGACATCATGATGGGATAGCGCAAGCCGTCCAGCAGAGTACCCTCCTGTCCGTCGCCCAGCCTTAACTGCACCTGATCGAGTTCGCGTGAAGCGGAGGAGTTGAGACTCAGTTGAATCGATGCTGGATTCGGGGAGAGACCTGAGAGCGTCAGGCCGCCCCCGAAGAGCGCGATTCCGTTGGAAAAGATGGAACTGGTCACCTGCCCAGAGGCCAGCAGAATGCCGAGGATCGCGAGCGTGTCTCCCGGGGCAGCCAGGCCGGATGAGATGATCTGCTGCACCAGCGCCTGATTGGCGTTCAAAATGGCCTGCTCTTCTGCGTAAACGTTGAAGGCGGTGAACTGCTGTGGCAACATGGCGCCGGTATTTCTGTCGAAGCTGTGCGCGAGCTCCACCAAGCGCACGGTCAGTACAACCTGAGAGCGACCATCCTGCAATGACCTCAGCGTGGCGTTGAAGGCGGCGATCGTTCGCGCCGGTGCACGAACGGTGAGTGTGCCCGTATTCTGCTCCAGCAGTGCCTGCTGCATCTGGAAGACGTTCTTGGCAAGGTTGCTGACCTCAGTCATTTCATCGGCCGACATGCCTTGCAGGGAAATGGTCTCCATCTCCCGCGGCTCGAACTGATCACGATTGGTTGGCGTATCTCTGGCAACGAGAACGCGCCTCGAGTCCAGAGGTACCCAGAACGTGTCCGTGATGAGGCTCAGCGCGCGCGTCGCATCCTGAAAGGTGGCGTCATCCAGATCGAGATGGGTCATGCTGGCGGGGACGCTCGAATCCACATTGGCCTGCACGCCATAGGCGGTGAAGACGCTTTGAATCAGTTCGCGGCTGTTTGCCTTGAGGTGCAGCGTGCGCCGGACGCGGAGCGGATCGAGTTGGTCGATCTGGCCTTCGCCGCTCAGAGTCTGCTCATAGAGCGGCTCCGTTTGTCCGGCCACCGCCGCACCGGTCAGGTCCTGCAGATGCTCAGCCAGTTGCGGATTGGAGGGGTCGAGCTCCAGCGCCTTGCGGAGGGCCGCCTGCTCATCGGCAGTCTGGCCCTGCATGCGCGCGTGCGCCGCCTGCTGGATCAACTGGGTCACTTCATGGCTGCGCGCCAGCAGCGCAGACGGCCTGTAGTTCGTATTGCCTGGGTCCAGTGCGGCAGCGAGCTCAAAGTCGATGCGTGCCCCTTCAAAGTCCTGTTTGTCAAAGAGGCGCGCTGCTTCAAGGTAGAGCCGTTCGGCTTTACGCCGGTCTTTGCGACTCACGCTCGCGCCGTCGGCGTTCGTGGCAGGCGCTACGACGAACCCGGTCGCCGGGCTTGTTGCGCTTTGTGCAGGGGCAAGGTTGCCTGCTCCGGCAAGAAAGACGGCGGCGGCCAGTTGGACGCCAAGATTCTCCGTGAAGGGAAGCCTGCGGCTCACTGCGCGGCTCCGGTAGTTGCCATTAGATCAGCCAGTGATGTGGTGCAAACTGTAGGTCGATGACGCAGGAGTTCCTCGAAGCTGAAGTTTCCAGTCGCAACTGCAATGACGGGCAGATGATTGGCGCGCGCAGCTTCGATGTCGCGTGGCGTATCGCCCACGACGCAGATGGTTGCGCTCTCGCCTGCAAGTTGGCGCGCCTTGTGGGCGGCGGCGCCGATCAACTCGGAGCGGACAGGGAAGTGATCGCTGAAGCCGCCAAAGCGGAACCATTCCCGCAGACCTGCCTTCTCCACCTTAATCCAGCCGATGGCTTCCAGGTTTCCTGTGGCAACACCGAGCACGGCGCCGCGCTGCGCGAGGTGGTGAAGTGTTTCGCGCACTCCGGGCATCAGGTAGGGTTGCAGTTCCTCGCGGCGTTCTGCAACGTGGTTGCTGACTGCCTCGAGAATTGCGGCGACCTGTGGCTCGATCACTTCTTCCGGAATTCCTGCCTTGGCGCAGGCTTCGCGCAGAATGGCCGTGTCCGTGCTTCCATGGATCGCCACTCCATCCAGCGTTACGACAATGCCGGTGACAAGATGCACGCCGGCGGGAATCGAGTCGAAATGCACCCGGTCACGGCTGCGCAGGAGTGTGCCGTCAATATCGAAGAGATACGCGTTCTGCTGATCCCACTCGAATCCGGGCTCTGCATGAAAGCGCGCAATGTGGAGGTGCGGATTGGTTCCCATGATGGCCGAGGCGTGATCAGCCCTGGCGATACCCCTGGCGAATCACTCCAAATACAGGACGTTCGCTGCGCGGCGGACGCTTGAGGCCGGCTCGGACCTCCGCGAGATTGAGTCCCAGTTCGGCCATGGTGCGGCTCAGCGTGTTGCGATGCATGCCCAGTTCCTCGGCAGCCTTGCACTGGTTTCCCCGGTTGGCCACGAGCACCTCACGCAGGTATTGCTTCTTGAATTCGCGCACGGCCTCGTCATAGTGCACGCCGCTCGAATGCATCTGGATGACCAGGCTCTCCAACTCTCGTTTCACGTTAAAAAACCTCGCTCTAATAGCTTGCCACATCATGGCCCGAAGTCGCGCGCGAATTTCACTTCACCGGCGTTTGCCGGTGCATCCAGTCGGGAGACGCGCCTTCAAGAATTTTAAGTTCGCCCTGGACTTTTCCTGCAAGGCCATTCGGTGTTACGTGCGTGCTCAGATGGCAGACACGAAAGAAATAGGGAGGTAACCTGGACTCGGCGAGCCATTTCTGCTTTGGGTAAAAAGCCAGCGTGACGAGGATGGCCACGGTGACGACAAGAACGCCCTGTGCGAGTCCGAAGATGGCGCCGGCAATCCGGTCGAGGCAACCCAGGCCCATCTTGTGAAGCAGGTGCGCGATGAAGCTGCCCAGCAGTACGGCGAGCAGGAGAACAGTGATCGTAATAATAAGGAAACCGATTGCATTGGCGAGTTGAGAGTCGTCCACGAACCGAGTCAGGGGCAGTCCGATAGCTTGGTAGTTCCATGCCGCCAGAATCAGGCCGGCGATGAGGCCCGCCGCTGTGAAGATCGAGCGCACCAATCCCTGCATCAGGCCCGTCAAAACAAACCCTGCGAGCAGCGCAACGATGGTCCAATCCGCTACCGTCACTTCAATCAGCTCCTGGATTACAGGTTGAGCGTCTGGCCCGTGAGCCTACGAAATGCTTCGAGATATTTGGCCTGCGTGCGTTCGACGACGTCCTCAGGAAGGCCGGGCGCCGGCGCCTGCTTGTTCCATTGGATGCTCTCAAGATAGTCGCGCACAAATTGCTTGTCGAAGGAGGGCTGCGCGCCGCCGGGAGACCAGTTGGCTGCGTCCCAGAAGCGGGACGAGTCCGGCGTGAGCACCTCGTCGGCGAGAAGGATGCCTTCGTCCGTCCTGCCGTATTCGAACTTAGTGTCTGCCAGAATCAAGCCGCAGCTCTCGGCGTGCTGCGCGGCGCGGCGATAGATCGCGAGCGTCAGCCGGCGCAGCTCCGCGGCGTCTTCTCGGCCCAGCAGCTTCTCCGTCTCGGTGAAGGAGATGTTTTCGTCATGGGCGCCGTCCTGGCTTTTGGTCGCAGGGGTAAAGATGGGCTCCGGCAACCGCGATCCATCCTTGAGACCGGACGGCAGGGCGATGCCGCATACGGTCTGCGACGCCTGATACTCCTTCCATCCGGAGCCGGCGAGGTAGCCGCGCGCCACGCACTCCACGGGAAACATCTTCGCCCGCTTTACCAGCATCGAGCGGCCCTCCAGCTGGTCCGCGTAGGCTTGCAGCTTGGCCGGATATTCTTCGACCCTGGCAGAGATCAGATGGTTGGGAAGGATCTCGCGCATCATCTCGAACCAGAACAGCGAGATTTGGGTGAGAATCTTCCCCTTGCCGGGGATTCCCGTCGCGAGGACGTGGTCAAAGGCTGAAATTCGGTCGGTGGCGACCAGCAGCAGCGCGTCGCCGACCGCGTAGAGATCGCGCACTTTGCCGCGTCCCAGGAGGGGAATCGAACCGAGTTCTGACTTGAGAAGTGCTTTCATCGTGGGTAGTTAAATCCTTGAAGCTTGCTCAGGCCTGAGGGTTGCAGTCTTCCATCGCGCGGAGCGGTGCGGTTGCCCTGCTTGTTTGGGTGTCGGCCAGCATCCTGATGTCTGAAGCTTCGATTTTCTGGCCCGCTCAACGGTTTGTCAAACGCCGGACGAAAGGGCGCCGACGCCGCAGACAGCCAGCGAGCAGCCAGAGAGCGAGCCAAACCAACTTGTGTGACGGCCATCACGGAACGAATCTTCGAAAAGCTTGAGACTCAGCTTGTCAACATGGTTCGGAGGACGCGTAAGAATGTTCTCTTTGAGCCGGGCGACACGAAGCAGCAGTGGAAAGGGGAAGCCGCGGCTAGCTTCGTTTCATAAGGGATCACCAGTAGCCGCGCGCTACCGACCTCCAGCGCCGGCTACTGGCCCCGCTTTCTTGTGCGATGCACAAGTGCCTCCGGAGAGACGATCTCCTCCGGAGGCATATTTCTTTTAACGTCAAAGTTTGCTAGTCCGGCGCAAGGGCGGCGCGGGGGCATTTTCGAGGCACAGATTCGATTTTCTTGCCAAAGAGTGGGAACTAGACGTCTTCCAGTTCCGTTTCGTTCCCATGGGTCGGGTTGGACTGAGCTTCGTGGAGCGTCATCCAGTAACCGCATTCTTTCTGGCGACGGGCGCTGTCTCGTGGGCAGGAGCCCTGGCGGTGGCGGCGCCGGCACTGGTTCGGGGTCAGCCTGTTTCGCCCATGGCAGGAATCCTGATGTTTCCGGCGATGCTGCTCGGGCCGCTGCTTGCTTCCATTCGGCTTACGGCTCGGCTGAAGGGGCGTGCTGGTATTCGCGCGCTGTTTTCCGGGATGAACCCCGCGCACATCCCAGCGCGTTGGTGGTGGGTATTGCTACTTCCACCTGCCGCGCTTCTTTGCGCACTGTGGATCTTGAGCCGGCTGGCATCACCGGCCTTCACGCCCAATCTCTTTTTGCCGGGACTGCTTTTCGGCATTCCTGCGGGTCTTGTGGAAGAGGTGGGATGGACGGGCTTTGCCTTTCCGAGCATGATGGCGCGGCGGAGCCCGCTCCAGGCGAGCGTCGGGTTGGGACTGCTGTGGTCGGCCTGGCATCTGCCGGTGATCAACTATCTCGGCGCGGTGACGCCGCATGGCGCATGGTGGCCGGAGTACTTTCTGGCCTTTGCCCTGGCGATGACCGCGATGCGGGTGCTCATCGGCTGGCTGTATGTGCACACCCGCAGCTTGCTGCTGGCCCAGATGATGCACATCAGCTCAACCGGGGCGCTGGTCGTCTTCAGCCCGACGCATATCACGGCAGCGCAGGAGGCCTTCTGGTACGCAGGGTATGGCGTGCTGCTGTGGCTGGTGGTGGGCGCCGTTGTCCCATGCGCGGGCCGGGCGCTGCTTCGCGTCCCAGCCAGAGTCGAACTGTAGCGAAACTACGCGGTAGCCCTCTGCTGCTCGTGGTGGCTGAGCTTGACGCTGACCACCTTGGAGACGCCCGGCTCCTGCATGGTGACGCCGTAGATCATGTCTGCCGCGTGCATCATGCGCTTGGAGTGCGTGACGACGAGGAACTGCGTCTCGCGGCTGAGCGAGTGGAGCAGGTCGGCGAGCCGGCCCACGTTGGTTTCGTCGAGCGGTGCATCCACTTCGTCGAGCACGCAGAAGGGGCTTGGCTTGTACTGGAAGATGCCGACCAGCAGCGACAGCGCGGTGAGCGCCTTCTCTCCGCCGGAGAGGAGCAGGACGTTCTGCAGCTTTTTGCCCGGAGGTGAAGCAACGATTTCCAGTCCGCTTTCGGCCTGATTTTCTTCGTCCGTGAGCCGCAGAAAGGCCTGGCCGCCCTGAAAGAGCTTGGAGAAGACCTGGCCGAAGTTCTCGTTGATTCTCGCGAAGGCTTCTTCAAACTTGGTGCGCGAGATCTGCTCGATCTCCTTGATGGTCTCCTGGGTGTTCTCGATGGACTCAATCAGGTCTCTGCGCTGCGACTCGAGGAAGGTGTGCCGCTCGGCGGTTTCCTTGTATTCGTCGAGCGCCATCATGTTGACGGGGCCCATCTGCTCCATGCGCTGACGCAGGGCGCGGCAGGCCTCGTCTTCCTGCGCGAGCGCCTCGTCGGCAAGGGGAGTGATCTCAGCGTCGGCGCGGAGCACAGACGCCTCGATATTCAGCTCGGTCATGCAACTGCCTTCAAGATGCTCCAGGTCGGAGCGCAGCTTGGCGACCGCGCTCTGGCGGGCGGCGCGCTCTTCACGCAACTGGTCGAGGGCAAGGCGGCTGGTCTTTAGCTGCATCTCTAGTGTGGCAAGCTGCTGGCGGAGGGTCTGCGCCTCGGCGGTGAGGGTCTGCGCCAGAGCCTGCGCCTCGGCGCGCGCGGCCGTCAACTGATGCTGGCGCTCGACCAGCTCTGCGCTCTCGCGCGTCCGCTGCTCACGTTCGGCTTCGGCGGCGGCCTTTTGCTGCTCGAGGGTCAGAGCGCGGCGCTCGAGGTCGGCATGAAGCCGGTCGATGCGCTGGAAGGCGGCCTCTGCTCCACGACGCCGCTCTTCCAGACCGGCCAGTTCTGCCGTCACCTGTGCGGCGGCCTGTTGCAGGCCTTCGCGCGTCTGGCGCAACTCGGCGAGTCTGGTCTGAAGCTCTTCCAGCGACTTTTCGGCGGTGGCGTGTTCCGCTTCCAGCCGAACGGCTTCTTCGCGCTTCTGCTCGATGATGGTGTGTTTGGCTTCGCGCGCGTCCTTGTTGCGGGCGGCCTGCAGATCCCACTCCTGAAGGCGGCGCTCGATGCGCTGCGCTTCGGCCTCCATCTGCTTGAGCGCTGCGCCCTGGTTGGCGGAGTCGCGCTCGGACTGGCGGCGCTCCTCGCTGCGGGCCTCCAGTTGACCGGTCAGCTCTTCGATGTTTTTCTGCAATGTGGCTGCGTGCAGGTCGGCTTCAGCGAGATCCTTTTCCAGCCCGGCGAGACGCGCGTCCATCTCACGCAGTTCGCGCTTGAGCGCCAGCGGTCCCTGGGCTGCAGCTTTGCCGCCGGTGACGGTCGCATTGTGAAAACACTCGCCCTCGGGCGTGAGGAAGTAAGCATGTGGGTGATTCGCTGTGAGAGCCTGCGCAACGGCGGAATTCTCGACCAGATACCCGTGACGAAGCTTGGGAAGAATCGTCTCCAGCGAACGGCCAAAGCCATTGAGCACGCGGATGGTCTCCTTGAGCGGAGTGACGCCTTCCGCGCAGACGGTGTCGTCTGCTTCCGCGAAGAGGCTGCCCTGCGCGGCATCGTGAATGAGGAAGGTGGCGCGGCCGTCTACGCCGGACTTGAGCACGCGCACGCCCTCTTCGGCTGCGCCCCAGTTCTTGACGACGACGTAGTTCAGCTCTTCGCGGAGGAACTCGTCTACAACGCGCTCGTGCGCGCCACTGACCTCAAGAAAATCAGCGAGCGTGCCGACGGGGGCGACGCTCTCGCCGAGCGCACCGGGTTTGAGCAGGCGGCGCACCGTGTCCGTAGAATAGCTGTGGTCACGGATCAGGGCCTCGATGGAATTCTTGCGGCCTTCAGTGCCGGCGTGCTGGCCGCGAAGCTGGTTGGCCCGCGTGCGCAGGGCGGTCTCTTCATTGCGGCGCGCCTGCAGGCTCTCGCGCAGCGCCGCGATCTCTGCTTCGAGGCGCTTGAGCGTTTCGGCCGCGGACTCAAAGCGCATCCTGGCCTGGCCACGCTCGACGCCATGATTCTCAAGCTCAATTTTTGCCTGGTTTATCTCAGCGGTCAGACGTTCGGCTTCGCGCTCCAGGGCCGAAAGGCTCTCCTCGGCCTGCGCTGTGCTGTTGCGCGCGTTGCCGGCCAGGGTAAGCAGGTGCATGACGTGACGGCGGCTGGTTTCCAGATTGCGTTCGGCGGCAAAGACCTCTTCGGCGGCCTTGCGCGCCTCCTGCTGCTGGGCTTCAACGCGCTGATGAAAGGCGCGGGCCTCGCCGGCGGCCGTCTCAAGGAAGGTCTTCTGCTGGCTGCGCTCTTCGGCGATTCCGGCGAGCTGAATGCGCGTCTGGTCCAGCTCCGCGGAGGCGGAGGCTGCGCGAGCTTCCAATTCGCCGATGCGCTCGGCATTGCTGCGCTCGCGCGCGGCGGCGCGCTCCAGTTCGACGGCTGCTGAGCTGGCGCGGCTTTGAGTCTCCTGAATCTGGTGGTCGAGTTCGTATCCCCGCTCGGTCAAGGCATGCTGGCTCGCCTCCGAGGCTTCAATCTCGGTGGCGGAGGCCTGAATCTGCTCGGAGAGGCTGGCGATCTCCGCTTCGAGCCGCGCCTGGTCGGCATCCATCTGCGCCATGCGGCTGGCGAGCACGACGCGCAGGCGGCTGCGCAGCTCGTCGCGCACGGCGGCGAAGCGCTCGGCTTTAGCGGCCTGGCGCTTGAGGCTGTTCATCTGGCGCGTGACCTCTTCAAAGATGTCGTCGACGCGGGCGAGGTTCTGCTTGGCGCTCTCGAGGCGCAGCTCGGCGAGGCGCTTCTTGGTCTTGAAGCGGGTGATGCCGGCGGCCTCTTCAATGATGGCGCGGCGGTCATAGGGCTTGGCGCTGAGGAGTTGGCCAATCTGCTCCTGCGCAATGATGGCGTAGCTGTCCGGTCCGAGGCCGGTACCCATGAAGATGTCCTGAATGTCGCGCAGGCGGCAGAGCTTGCCGTTGAGCAGGTACTCGCTTTCGCCGGTGCGGAAGAGACGGCGCGTGATGACCACTTCGCCCTTCTGTGGCGTGCGGCGGAACTTGCGGCGGCGAATCTTGAGGACGACGGGCTGAGGGCCTTCCCCTGTTGCCTGCGCTTCCGGGGCTTCGTCTTCTTCTTCAATGACCTGGCCGGGCTGCTCGGCTGAGGCGATCTCTTCGGCTTCGGCGGCCTTCTGGCGGCGCAGTTCCTCTTCGTCCCAGTCGGCGGGGCCGTCGTGATCGACGACGACCTCAGGCTCAATGGGGATTGGCCCTTCGTAGGCCTCGGGATCGACTAAGGTAATGGTGACCTCGGCCATGCCAAGGGCCTTACGCTCGCGGGTACCGGCGAAGATCACATCCTGCATGTGGCTGCCGCGCAGACTTTTGGCGCTCTGCTCGCCGAGGACCCAGCTCATTCCATCCAGAATGTTTGACTTTCCGCATCCATTTGGACCGACGATGACGGCGATCCCGGTGCCGGGGACCATCAGTTCCGTGCGGTCGCAAAAGCTTTTAAAGCCGAGGATGTGGATTTTTTTCAGTTTCAGCATTGTCACTCCGGTGGTGCGGGCTCTGGGTCGTTGGACGAATAGGCCCACGGCAACCCCAGCCGGGAGGCCTGAGTCGCCGTTTGATTACTGACTGTAAGGAGCCGGAGGGGCCGGGTCAACGGCGTGGAAGGCGGTTTTTGTGGATAAGGCGGGCCGAAATCAAAGAATCCCGAGTTCTTAGGGAATTTAGGGAATTTTTCGGTGTTTGTCTGGATTTTGGCCTGATTTTTCCACAGGCTGGCTGCTGCGCTTTTATGCGGCAGCAAGGGCTGGAACGACGGCCTCCCGGATGACTTTCTCGATCGCGCGCAGGGCCTGGGGTCGAGGGAAACCGGGACGGCTGGCGAGGCGGATGGTGCGAAAGGTGCGGCCGGTTAGGGGACGGAGGACGATGCCGCGCTGGCCGAGCGAGCCGGCGGCGAGGGCTGGAATGAGGGTGGCGCCGTAGCCAGCGGCGACGAGGTTGACTAGCGTTTCCAGCGTTGCGGCCTGCATGGAGCGCTGCAGGCCGGTCTTCGCGGTGTGGCGCGCGCCGCAAGCGTCGAGGGTCTGGTTGGCGAGGCAGTGGCCGTCGGCGAGGACGAGGAGTTCGCTGGTGAGGGCGTCTTCGCTGACCGTCTGCAGGGCGGCGAGGCAGTGTGTGGAGGGCAGGGCGGCGAGGAGTGGCTCGTGGAAGAGGGCGATTTCAGTGATTTCGGGCGTATCCGAGGCGGTGGCGAGCAGAGCGGCGTCGAGGCGGTGGTTGCGCAGGCCGTCGATGAGGGAATGGGTCTGGTCCTCCCACAGGTCGATGCCGAGAGCAGGGTGTGCAGCGCGAAGGGGGCGCAGGATGAGCGGCATGAGATAGGGCGCGAGCGTAGGAATGACGCCAAGCTTGAGCGGGCCGACGAGGGGATCGCGGGCAGCGCGGGCGACCTCTTCCATCTGCGCGGTCTCGTGGAGGGCGTGGCGGGCGTGCTCAAGAATGCGGCTCCCAACAGGCGTGAGCTCGACGCGCTTATTCGAGCGTTCAAGCAGGGTGACACCGAGCTCGTCTTCGAGCTTGCGGACCTGGCTGCTGAGGGTGGGCTGGCTGACATTGCAGGCTTCGGCTGCGCGGCGGAAGTGGCGGTGTTCGGCAACGGCGACGAGGTAGCGCAGGTCCTGCAGATTCATGGCGGGTTCTCCCATTTTGTCGTTTTGCTTCATAGGAACCGTTAATCGCTATTTTAGAAACAATTGACAGAGCGCATCAATGTGACAAGCCTGCGCGCGAGCGCCCGACGAGGTTGTGTCTGCGGTGAGGCCTTTCAGGCTGCCCGGTTGCGGTAGATTGGGGAAGGTCCATGGGAGATGCTTTGACGAGTCCGAGGGCCAAGGATTGCAGCCTTTTGACACCCTCATCCAATCTGAATCATCTTTCTAGCTTTCTGCGCGAAGTTTTTGGTTTTTCAGAGTTTCGAGCGAATCAGGAGGCGGTGTGCCGATCGGCTGTGAAAGGCCGCGACCTGCTGCTGGTGATGCCGACGGGGTCCGGGAAGAGCCTCTGCTACCAACTGCCAGCCATTGTGCGAGGAGGGACGGCGCTGGTGATTTCGCCGTTGATTGCGCTGATGGAGGACCAGGCGACGAAGCTGGCGGCGCTTGGGCTGCGCGTGGCTCGGATCCACTCGGCGATGGACCGTGCGGCATCGCGGCAGGCGTGCGTGGACTACTTGAAAGGGCAACTGCAATTTCTCTTCATCGCCCCGGAGCGGCTGCGGGTGCCGGGTTTTCCGGAGATGCTGGCGAAGCAGCGGCTGTCCTTGATTGCGATTGACGAGGCGCACTGCATTTCGCAATGGGGACATGATTTTCGACCAGACTACCGGATGCTGGGGCAGTACATTCCGACGCTGCGGCCTGCGCCGGTGCTCGCGCTGACGGCGACGGCGACGCCGGCAGTGCAGGCAGACATCGTTGCCCAGCTTGGGCTGGCGAATCCGGCCCGTTTCATTCATGGATTCCGGCGGGACAATCTGGCGATTGAGGTGGTGGAGACCCCTGTGCCGGAGCGGGCTGGGGCCATTTTCCGGCTGCTGGCGGACCGGGCGCGGCGTCCGGCGATTGTGTATGCGCCTTCGCGCCGGATGGCGGAGCAACTTGCCGAGGAGCTTGCGGTGAGGATTCCGGCGGCGGCATACCACGCCGGATTGGAAGCCGAACGGCGGGAACGCGTGCAGGCGGCTTTTCAGGCGGGCGAGTTGCATGTGGTGGTCGCGACGATTGCCTTTGGGATGGGGATTGACAAGGCGGATATTCGGACGGTGATCCATGCCGGACTGCCGGCAACGCTTGAAGGCTATTACCAGGAGATTGGGAGAGCGGGGCGGGATGGAGAGGCAAGCCGCACGATTCTGATGCACAGCTATGCGGACCAGAGGACGCATGATTTTTTTCTGACCCGCGACTACCCGCCTGCGGCGGATCTGGAGCAGGTCTTTCGGCTCCTGGGCGAGGATGCGGAGCCGCTGGAAGACGTTCGGAAAAAGTCGAAACTGAGTGAAGAAGCCTTTGCTAAGGCACTGGAAAAGCTGGAGATTCATGGTGGCGCCAAGGTTGACTTTATCGGCAACGTGACGCGTGGAAGAACGGGTTGGAAGAAGACCTATGCGGTGCAGGCGCAATTTCGGGCGGAGCAGCTGGAGAAGGTACTGCGGTTTACGGAATCAAGCGCGTGCCGGATGGCGCAACTGGTGCGGCACTTCGGCGACGAGGAGGATGCGGGGAGAGCCTGCGGCGTGTGCGATGTGTGCGACCCGGTGGGCGCGGTGCTGAAGCTTTTTCGGCGGGCGACGGCCGCGGAGCGGGATGCGGCTCAGGCGATTGCCGATGAGCTACGGGCCGTGGAATACAAGGCGACTGGGACGCTGCAGCGGAATCTCGAGCTGGCGGGGCAGATGAGCCGCAAGGAGTTCGATGGGCTGCTGGCGGCGATGATTCGCGCCGGGCTGATTGACATTGAAGATGCCGAGTACGAGAAGGACGGCGAGGTGCGGCGATTCCGCAAGGTGCGCCTGACGGAGCGGGGCTTGGAGATACGGCGGTCAAGGCCGCTGGAGCTGCTGATTGCGGACGGAATGGTGCAGGATGGGGGCGGTGGACTCGGGCCCAAAACAGAGCGGGGCGTGACGCGGACCGGGAAACAGGGCCGCACGAAGGCCGTGGCGGGTACGGAGGAGCTGTCGCCGGACGGTGCTGCGCTGGCAGCGAGGCTGAAGGAGTGGCGCACGGGGATGGCCAAGCAGCTCGGTGTGCCGGCGTATGTGGTGCTGCACGACCGGACGCTGTACGCGCTGGCGCAGGCGCGACCGAGGAATCCGCGGGAGATGCTGGGCGTGGATGGGATGGGGCCGGCTAAGGTGGAGCGGTTTGGCGCGGCGCTGCTGGAGCTGTGCGGGCAGGAGTGAGGGGAGTTGCGCCATCCCATAAAGGATGGAATGGCGCGGTTCTATTGATCAGGCGACGCGCTCGATGACGACGGACTCGAGGACGACGGGGGTGTGGGGCTTGTCCTGCGAGTTGCGAGGTACTTTGGAGATTTTTACGACGATCTCCTGCCCCTCGACGACCTCGCCGAAGATGGTGTGATTGCCGGTGAGCCAGGGCGTGGGTGTGACGGTGAGGAAGAACTGAGAGCCGTTGGTGCCGGGGCCGGAGTTGGCCATGGCGAGCTTTCCAGGCTTGTCGAATTTGTGGGGCGAGCCCTTGGTCTCGTCCTGGAAGCGGTAGCCGGGGCCGCCCATGCCGTTGCCAGCGGGATCGCCGCCCTGAATCATGAAGTCTGGAATGACGCGGTGGAAGATGGTGCCGTCGTAGAGCTTGGTAGTGGACTTGGTGCGGGTGGTGGGGTGCGTCCACTCGCGAGTCCCCTCGGCCAGCTCGATGAAGTTCTTGACGGTGATGGGCGCGTCGGATTCAAAGAGACGAACAGTGATTTTGCCTTCGGTGGTCTGGAAGACGGCATAGATTCCTGCGGCGAGTGCCATTGCGACTCCTGGATAAAAAGTGGGATTCAGACGCCTTATGGGGCGCATCTGATGCAGCGCGTGAGCCGGCCCGATTGTGTCCTGATGACGCGGTGGGCCGGAAGAGCCCGCTAATTGGATTGTAGGCGCACGGGGCGGGTGATGAAAGCGGTACGAGAGCGGCGGCGGGGACGGTGGCGAGCCGGACTGATTCGGTCGGAGTTCGAGGAGCAGTTTTCAGACGTGCGGTCTGTGGAAAAGAAAAATATTCCAGGGGGGTGGTGTATTTCCCTGCGGGGCGCAGGCGGACAGAGTCCACCTGATCGAGACGCGGTGTTCGACGGGTTGGTGGGCGCGGTTTTTCATGACTATCTTTATTGTGCGCGTTTGCTGGGAGTGAATATGCAAACGGGCGCGGGGAATTTTGCGAGTGGAATGAGAGGGTTGCAGAGTTTTGTTGAAGTGCGGGGCTTGACAGCCATCCGCGGGGCAGCAGGGTGGCGGGGATGGAGTCGTACTCTCCCACCCATGGCGCCCGCTGAGCAGGCGCCATGGATGGGGTACCTGTGATCTTCAGTGCGGTTGGCATTCGGTGATGCTGCTCATGAAAGTAAAGCCTGGATCATCCTGAGGCTTTGCAGTTTTCTGCATGAGCCTTACGGCGTCGCTATGAAACCACTGACTCGTTGCCGGGTCCTCTCCGAGCTGGACCATGAATTTTGGCTCAAGGTTTCGTACGCGGACCGCGACAACCGTCCACAGCCCAGTCTTGCATGAGACTTTTACCAGATCGCCGGCCTCGATGGTTTCTCGCATCTTCTTCTCCTCGATGTTCTCCGCGATGAGTCCCAATGGCTGGCGCCGCGGGGAACTATTTTGAGGTCTAGGATGAGGGATTTCGCCAAGGTGCTCAATACAACAAATTGGTGGCCAGTAACACGAAGGTGCCACGGGGCGGCGTAGAGACGGGCTAGAGAGCTATAGCCATCGCCATTGAAGAGGAGGTGAGCCAACCCCACTCATGCGCAAAAGGCGCGCATGAATGGGCACCCGGCAACCTCCAACCGTCAGGAATGGGGCGCTTCGCATCGGGTGCAACGCCCAGATCAACCGTCGGGTTCGTAGGTGGGATCCGGGCCTGAAGGCCATTTTAAGTTGAGCTGTCTTTCCGGGAGCTGAAGCTCCCGGCTCCTTCCGTAATGCGCGGGAGTTAGTTGTGCTTGCCCTTCCACTCTTCGTAGGGGCCCTGGAAGTCTTCGATGCTGCCGTGGTCGAAGTTCCATAGACGGGTGGCGACTTCGTCGATGAGGTCGTGGTCGTGGGTGACGAGCAGGACCGTGCCCTCGTAGCGCTGGAGCGCGATGTTGAGCGCGTTGATGGACTCGAGGTCGAGGTGGTTGGTGGGCTCGTCGAAGATGAGGATGTTGGGCTTGGTGAGGATGAGCTTGCAGAAGATGAGGCGCGCCTGCTCACCGCCCGAGAGCGCCTTGGTGGGCTTGGCGCCTTCTTCACCGCTGAAGAGCATCTGGCCAAGGATTCCCCGAATCTCTTCGACGTGGGCCTGCGGGTTCCAGCGATGGAGCCACTCGGCGACGGTGAGGCCGTGCTCGATGGTGGAGCCGACATCCTGCGGGAAGTAGCCAATTTGCGCTTCGTGGCCCCAGAAGACGGAGCCGGAGTCGAGGGTGAAGTCCTTGTCGGCGAGGCCGGGGTAGTTGGCGAGGAGGCTCTTGAGGAGCGTGGTTTTGCCGGCGCCGTTGCGGCCCATGAGGCAGACCTTTTCTCCGCGGAGAACGTTGGCGGAGAAGGCGTCGAGGACGGTGTGGTCGCCGTAGACCTTGGTGAGGTGCTTGAACTCGAGGACGTGCTTGCCGCTGGGGCGCACCTGATCGAATTTGATGAAGGGGCGCTGGATGTTGGAGCGGGCGAGCTCGTTGGTCTGGAGGCGCTCGACCTCTTTGCGGCGGCTGGTGACCTGCGAGGAGCGCGTGCCGGCGGCGAAGCGCGCGATGAATTCGTTGAGCTGCGCAATCTTCTTTTCGCGCTGGGCGTTTTGCGACTCGAGCGTGGAGCGGATTTGCGTCTTGGCCATGACCATGTCGTCGTAGCCGCCGGTGTAAGTGATGATCGTTTGATAGTCGATGTCGGCGGTGTGGGTGGTGACGCTGTTGAGGAAGTGGCGGTCGTGGGAGATGACGATGAGGGTGCCGTCGTAGTTCTGCAGGAAGTCCTGGAGCCAGTGGATGGAGTCGAGGTCGAGGTAGTTGGTGGGCTCGTCGAGCATGAGGGCTTCGGGCTTGCCGAAGAGAGCCTGCGCGAGGAGGATGCGGACTTTCTGGCCGCCCTGCAGCTCGGACATCTTGCGCTCGTGAAGATCTTCGCGGATATCGAGGCCATCGAGGAGCACGGCGGCGTCGGACTCGGCGGTGTAGCCGTCCTCGTCGCCGATGATGCCTTCGAGCTCGCCGAGGCGCATGCCGTCGGCGTCGGATAGCTCGGCCTTCTCGTAGATGCGGTCGCGCTCTTCGAGGGCGGCCCAGAGGGGCTTGTTGCCCATGATGACGGTGTCGATGACGCGATAGGCGTCAAAGGCGAACTGATCCTGGCGGAGGACGCCCATTTTGCGGGGGCGGACGACGGTGCCTTTCTGCGGCTCGAGTTCGCCGGTAAGGATCTTCATGAAGGTGGACTTGCCGGAGCCGTTGGGGCCTGTGAGTCCGTAGCGGCGGCCGGGGACGAAGGAGACACTCACGTCCTCGAAGAGCACCTTCGAGCCGTAGCGCATGGTGACGTTGCTGACGCTGATCATTGCCGTTGCATTCCTGGAGGCCGGCGAGCGGGCGCAAGTGCGGCGCGCAACCGGCGGAGTAAGAAAGATGGTGTTGAGTCGCGGTATGGGCGCGCAGACGGGTGCGACGCCCCAAGGACCTGTCACTTCTAGTTTCTCACAAGCGGTGTGGTGCGCGGTGGGAAGACCGGCAGGGTAAGACTCAGGTTCCGGGTTGCTCCACCTTCATCTGAACCATATAGATGAGCGCATGCTTGCGGCGATCACGGCCTTCCTAGAGAAAGCATCTCAACCTGGTTCGACCTATTGGTTCGCCATGCGATCGAAGTGGATCAGAAAGTGGAAACCGGGTTCCGTCATGGAAGTGTCCAGAGCTTTGCCGTCCGCGGTCATCTTTCCAGCGAAGATTGCCTGGCTGAACGTGATCGTGATCTGGCGCGAATTCATGTCGTAGGAGACTTTGCTTGCCAAGGCTCCTTTGAATTTCTCTTCCGGGCAATCGATAAGGGCCATCAGGCCGTCCTCGGTGTTATGAAGATGCAGGATGAAATGGATCTGGAGGTCTTTTCCCTTGTACTTCTCGTACTCCACGCCTTTCCAATCGCCGTCGAAGTTGGTGGCCGGGGCGGGCTTAGGGACCTTGGCCTGCCAGGTGAGGCGTTTGAAGTTCAGCGGCCACGAGCCTTCCTGTGTCAAGACGCCGGTCAGCTCTGAGTTGGACGGGTTGACGGTCGCGTCATAGGTGGCAAACTTCTCTTCCAGGTCACGATCGCCGTTCGGCTTCCAATAGAAGAATCGAAGGATCAGATGGCTGCCGTCGAACGAACCTCCGATCGCAGGATCGCCGGAGAACTTCTGGTCGGTATTGTCGAGGAGCGCTGTCATCTTTCCTTCGGGCGTTGTGTTCATGTGAAGCACAACATGATTGACCTTGCCCTGAAACATGAAAACGCCCTCCCAGTCGCCTGCAAGCGGGAAGGCAGCGGTATCAGGTTGCGCGTTCGTTTGAGAAGAAGCACCTTGCCAACCGAGCAGTAAGGTGAGCAAAAGGAGTGTCTTCACGTGGCTCCTCGGCACTCGACGGGACGATTGTAGTCCTCCATCGTCGCGAGTGGCACTGTCAATCTCGCCAGAGTTTCAAACGGCACCACGCGCCGGCGGCGGGATTTGCAGTGCTTGACGCGCGCATGCAAGGCGAGGCGCCCATCGCCGGTGCTCCGGCGGTGGGCTGGCCACCAGAAATCCATCCACCTTGAGGGTGGATGGATTTCCCGAATCGGTATTTCTTGAGAGCAGCAGCGCAGAAGCGAGGTCAGCCGTCAGTGCTTCTTTGCGACTGCCTGGGGGCCGACGAGTTGTGGATCGGCGTAATAGCCGCTGATGGTTTGCGCGGTCGCGCCGGGCTGATTCACGCGGACCTCGATGGCGTGGTACTGATTCGGCCCGCCGGCGGGCGGCGCTGGATAGGTGATCTCGTAATAGTGGCCCGCGTCCTGCAGCGCGTTGTGGAGCTCTCCTGTGATGTCATGGCCGGTGACGAGGACACGTCCGCCGGAGTGGACGGCAAAGACGCCCAGGCCCAGGTATGGGAAGGTCGCCTTTTTGGGATCTGTGACCGGTTTCAGAAACTCCTCGTAGTAAAAAGGGTCATTTGGACCGGCGTGGACGCCGCCGATTTCATAGGGATCGAGGCGGTAGATGACGGTGCGGGCATCGTGGATGGCGTTGGTCATGGCGACAAGGATGTTGAAGTCCTGCTGTACCGAGTGCAGGTCTTGTTCCGAGCCCCACAGGCCGAGCATGGGCCAGCCGGGAGTGATGAACATCACCAGCTTGCGGCCGGGGCGCGACTGCTCGATGGCGAGAATCTGCGTGAACTGCTGCAGGGACTGTTGCAGCAACTGCTCGAGTCCTTCCCAGCCGGCCCTCTGCGTGACGGGGCGCAGGTCGGTGGCGAACTTTTGAAATTCTGCGAGCAACTGCTTGCCGTCGGTGGTGGAGCCGGACATCATCTCCAACCCATCCTGCGTCATGGCGGCGATGGAGGTGCGATGACGCAGTGCGCCATTTTCTTGCGCGAGATATTCGTCCAGCTGCTCGCGGCCCCAGGTTACGGAGTCATAGCCTGGATTGATCATGTCCATCACGATGAGGACACTGACTGCACTGGGATCGTTGCGGGTGGCAACCGGAGTAAAGCTGACCAGAGACTGGGGCTGGCCGTTGTCGAGCACGGTGAAGGCCTGCTGAGAGAGGCCGGACACAGGCATGCCGGCTTTGTCTTTCACGAGCACATCGAGGTGGATGGTCCTGGCCTGACTGGTTTGGGGCTGGGTGGAGGCGGCGTTTGGCGCTGGAGCTTGCTGCGCGTTGAGTGAGGGACACCAGGCAATGAGGCAGCAGGATGCGGCAGCAAGAATGGCAGAGCGCATCGAAGGTCCTTTCCGTGAGGCGAATGGTGGGAGGAGCGGGCTGTGATGGCCACCTCTCTCACCAGGCTTGAGTACAACAACTGAGAGAAAGCCTCTGTGGGTAGATGCACCTTCCTCATTGCGCGAGAAAAGGTTGTGTGCGACCTCTGCTGTTTCTTTTCATGTAATGCAATCGGCTTTTGATTTGCAAGAAGGAGGATAGCAGGTGGGCGTGAGGAGCCGAGATGAGTGCAGCGTGCGATGAGCGCGCTACGAGCCGAAGAAGTACAGGGTGAGGTGATTGACAGCGAAGGCGGCGGCGTAGGCGAGGACCAGCATGTAGGCAAACTGAATCGCGGGCCACTTCCAGCTATTGGTTTCGCGGCGGACTACGGCCATGGTGGAGGTGCACTGCATGGCGAAGGCGAAGAAGATCATGAGCGCGAGCGCGCCACCGAGGGTGAGGTCACTGCGTAGCGCGGCGTGAAGGCCAAGTGTCTGGGTGCTGGGGTCTGCGCCGTAGAGCGTTCCCATGGTGCTGACCATCACCTCACGGGCGATGACGCTGGAGATGAGGCCGATGCCGATTTTCCAGTTGAAGCCGAGCGGGGCGATAGCGGGCTCGATGAAGTGACCCATGCGGCCAATCATGCTGTCAGCAAGCTCGGGCGCGGAGTAGTGACCGCCGGCGATGGGCACGGGCGGGATGTGCGCGAGGAGCCAGAGCGCGAGGGTGACACCGAGGATGATGGTTCCGGCGAGGCGGAGAAAGACGCGGGCGCGATCAATGAGCCGAAGCGCGATGGAACGCAGCGTGGGCATGCGGTACTGCGGCAGCTCGAGGATAAAGGGCGTCTCGCTGGATTTAAGGACGGAGCTTTTGAGCAGCCAGGCGGTGGTCATGGCGGCGACGAAGCCGGCGAGATAAAGGCCGAGCATCACGAGCGTCTGCAGTCCGATCATGCCATGCAGGTAATAGCGGGCCGGGATGAAAGCCGCGATGAGCAGCATGTAGACGGGCAGGCGCGCGGAGCACGTCATGAAAGGCGTGACGAGAATGGTAGCGAGGCGGTCGCGCTTGTTCTCAATGGTGCGCGTGGCCATGATGGCGGGGACCGCGCAGGCATAGGCGGAGAGCAGCGGGATGAAGGCCTTGCCGTTGAGTCCGGTGGTGCGCATGACGCGATCGGCGATGAGCGCGGCACGGGCCAGATAACCGGAGTCTTCCAGAATGCCGATGAAGAGGAAGAGCAGAAGAATCTGGGGGAGGAAGACGAGGATGGAGCTGATGCCTTTCCATGCGCCGTCGATGAGGAGCGATTGCAGCCACCCCATGGGGAGTAACGGACGGACGAGCTCAGCCGCGTGGGCGAGCAGGTCGCCGAGACCGTCGGAGAGCGGTTGGCCGATGGAGAAGACGACTTCAAAGACGCCGATGACAACGACAAGGAAGAGCAGCGGTCCCCAGATGCGATGAAGCAGGATGTTGTCGAGCTTGCGGCTGCGTTCGGCGGAGAGCGGCGCGCGGTAGCCGGTGTTGCGGCTGAGCTGCGCGGCCCAGGTGTGGGTGCTGGCGGCATTGCCGAGTACGGGCAAGGTGAGCGGCTGCGCGCCCTGGCGCGTGGCCTGCTGATTGAGAAAGAGCGAGACGGCATCCAAGCCGGTGCCGCGGAAGGCGCTAATCTGCGCGACAGGCGTGCCGAGTTCGCGGGCGAGCTTGAGGGCGTCGATTTCGCCGCCGCGGGATTCCATGAGGTCCGACATATTGAGAAGGACCAGGGTGGGCAGGCCGAGGGCGAGCACAGGCGCGGCGAGCATGAGCTGGCGCGTGAGGTGGAGCGAATCGAGCACGAGCAGAACAGCATCTGGCTTGGGTGTGCCGGGCATCCTGCCCTGGAGCACGTCGATGGAGACGCGGGCATCCTCGGAGTACGGATCAAGCGAGTAGACGCCGGGCAGGTCGATGAGGGTGAGGTCGTCGCGGCCAATGCCGGCCATGAGGCCCATGCGCTGCTCGACGGTGACGCCGGGATAGTTGGCGACCTTCTGGCGCAGGCCGGTGAGGCGATTAAAGAGCGTCGATTTGCCGGAGTTGGGGGGTCCAATCAGGACAACGGTGCGTAGCGCGCCGGGTGTGGGTGGCGCCTTGGGCGGCTCGAAGGCCGGTGTCTCGCAGCAGGCGTTCATTGCGCGACCTCGACGGGCTGGGTAAAGGAGCGGGTCATCTCATGGGCTTCGGCGGTGCGGACATGGATCGACTTGGCGGTCTCGACGCGGAGAGCAATCTCCATGCCGTCAATGGCATAGACGGTGGGGTCGCCAGCTGGTGCGCGGCGTACAGCGGTGACGAGCGCGTTGGGGACAAAGCCCATATGCATCAGGTGGTTCTGGACGGAGCCGGGGAGATCGAGGGCAACCAGGACGCCGGTTTCGCCAATCTTGAGTTCGCTCAGCACGCTCACCCGTTGGACTCCCAAGAGCCGCCTGAAGGGCAGCACCCTAAAACTACGACCAGAATAGTCGGACTTCAGTATACGACCAATTTGGTCTGATTCGCAAACCACAGGAGAGAAAAACTTTTGAGCGAAGAACATGGAGTCATTTCCTCCGGGGCCGGCGCGGGGAGGACTGGGAATGTGGTGCATCCTGCCTGGACCGGAGACGGCCTCTACGGGTGAGTATCGGACGTCGATTTATGTGTAGCAGTCTGAGGGGAGTAAGGATGTGACCTAAATCACCGGAGGCAGGGAATTTCCGGAGACGTGCGGAACAATGGAGGAGTGGATTGACTCGAAGATGGGACGGAGGTGGCGCATGACGCGAGCGGAGTTTGAGGAGAGCCTGGAGCGAGCGCTGCCGCCGGAGGGCTTGAGCGCGCCGGTGGAGGCGCTGTGGTGGGATGCGAAGGGCGAGTGGGCGCGGGCGCATGGGCTGGTGGATGAGCTGGAGACGCGCGATGGGATGGCCGTGCATGCGTATCTGCATCGCAAGGAAGGCGTGGAGTGGAATGCGGAGTACTGGTACGGGCGCGCAGGACGGCGCTACCGGCGCGAGACGTTGGAGGCGGAGTGGGCGGCGCTGTTGGATGGGTTGCTGGGTTGATGTGGCGCGTGCGTTTCAAGTGGTGCCGTAGACGGGAATGGCAGCTCCGTGGATGACGCGGGCTGAGTCTCCTGAGAGGAAGAGAATGACGCGGGCGATGTCGTCGGGCTTGGGCCAGGTGGCGAAGTCGGCGTTGGGCATGGCGCTGCGGTTGGCCGGAGTGTCGATGATGCTGGGCAGGACGGAGTTGACGCGGATGCCGGAGCCGCGGAGATCGGCGGCGAGGGAATCAAAGAGCGCGAGTGATGCGGCCTTGGAGGCAGCATAGGCGGCGGCTCCGGCGGCGTGGTCGAGCGCGGCCTTGGCGTTGACGTTGACGATGGAGCCGGAACCCTGGCGGCGCATGGGCGCGAGAGCGGCGCGGGCGAGGACGTATCCGGCGCGGAGATTGAGGGCCAACATACGGTCGAGCGTGGCGGCGTCGAGGTTCCAGAGAGGAATGCCGCCTGCATAGCCGCCGATGGTGTGGACGAGCGCGTCGAGGCGGTTGTGCGTGGCGAGGATTTGTGCGACGACACCGGCGACGGCGGACTCGTCGGTGACGTCGACGCGATGGCCGGTGAGCGATGCGGCGGCTGAGCCGGCAGATTGCTGGAGCGCGGCGAACTCGTCGGGATTGCGATAGGTGACGTGGACCGCGGCGTCTTCAGCAAGGAAGGCGAGAGTGACGGAGCGGCCAAGGCCTCCGGTGCCGCCGGAGACGAGAACGACCTTTCCTGAGAAATCGAGATGCATGAGACGCCTCGCTTGGGTGTGCGGTGCAATGTGAGTGAGCGACGGGCCCCGGCGCGGTTCGAGGAACAGGCGCGGCTGCCGGGCGCGGGGACAGGGTCAGGCTAACGGGCTGGACGGCGGAAAGCAATCTCAGCTGCCTGTTCTGTGCGGTGGCCGTGCATTGGACGGAGCGGATTGGGGCGAGGTGCGTTCCACGATGTAAGAAATGGTGTCACCCATGTGCGTCGCATCACTGCCTGTGGAGTGGGCGGCGCAGAGACTCACGGTAGCGGATTTCTCCTCGAACCGCGCATGTGAGGCAAAGCGAAATGAGTGAGCAGAAGATGGTGATTCTGGATGGGAACGAAGCTGCGGCTTCAGTGGCCTACCGGTTGTCTGAAGTCGTGGCGATTTATCCGATTACGCCGTCGTCGCCGATGGCGGAGTGGGCCGACCAGTGGCGGGCTGAGGGGAAGAAGAACATCTGGGGCGCGCTACCGATTGTGGAAGAGCTGCAGAGCGAAGGCGGCGCAGCGGGCGCGCTGCATGGGGCGCTGCAGGCGGGTGCGTTTGGCACGACGTTTACGGCGAGCCAGGGCCTGCTGCTGATGATTCCCAACATGTTCAAGATTGCGGGCGAGCTGACGCCGGCGACGATGCATGTGACGGCGCGGACGATTGCGACGCATGCGCTGTCGATTTTTGGCGACCACTCGGATGTGATGGCATGTCGCTCGACGGGCTGGGCGATGCTGTCCTCGAACTCCGTGCAGGAAGTGGCGGACATGGCGCTGGTGGCGCAGATTGCGACGCTGGAGTCGCGGATTCCGTTCATTCATTTCTTTGACGGCTTTCGGACTTCGCACGAGGTAGCGAAGATTGAGCCGATTGCGGACGAGACGATTCGCGCGCTGCTGGATGACAAGTACATCCTTGCGTATCGCGAGCAGGCGCTGAGTCCGGAGCGGCCGCGGCTGCGTGGTTCGGCGCAGAACCCGGATGTGTTTTTCCAGGCGCGGGAGGCGTGCAGTCCGTACTATGCGGCCGTGCCGGGCATCGTGCAGGGCGTGATGAACCGGCTGGCAGCGCAGACGGGGCGCGCGTATCACCTCTTTGATTATGTGGGCGCGGCGGACGCGGAGCGCGTGATTGTGATGATGGGTTCGGGTGCGGAGGCCGCGGAGGAAGCGGTGGATGTGCTGAACCGGAATGACGCGAAGGTGGGACTGGTGAAGGTGCGGCTCTATCGCCCATTTGACGCGAAGGCGCTGCTGAATGCACTGCCCGCGACGGTGAAGTCGATGGCCGTGCTGGACCGCTGCAAGGAGCCAGGAGCGACGGGTGAGCCTCTCTATCAGGACGTGATGACGGTGCTGGCGGAACATGCTGCGACGCTGCCTTTTGCGGCGATGCCGAAGGTGGTGGGCGGGCGCTACGGGTTGTCGTCGAAGGAGTTCACGCCGGCGATGGTGAAGGGCATCTATGACGAGCTGGCAAAGATCACACCTAAGAATCACTTCACGATTGGCATCGACGACGATGTGACGCATACGAGCCTGCGGTATGATTCGACGTTTTCGACCGAGGATCCGCAGACGGTGCGTGCGCTGTTCTACGGGCTGGGCTCGGATGGCACGGTGGGTGCGAACAAGAACTCGATCAAGATTATCGGCAGCGAGACGCCGAACTTTGCCCAGGGTTACTTCGTGTACGACTCGAAGAAGTCCGGGTCGATGACGACGTCGCATCTGCGCTTTGGGCCGAAGCCGATTCACTCGACCTACCTGATTACGCAGGCGAGTTTTGTAGCGTGCCACAACTTCAGCTTTCTGGAAAAGATGAATGTGCTGGAAGCGGCGATGCCGGGCGCGGTGTTCCTGCTGAATGCGCCGTACAGCGCGGCGGAGATCTGGGAGAAGCTGCCACGGACGATGCAGCGGGAACTGATCGAGAAGAAGATTGAGTTCTACGTGATTGACGGTTACACGGTGGCGCGCGAGGCGGGCATGGGTTCGCGCATCAACACGATTATGCAGACGTGCTTCTTTGCGATCAGCGGCGTGCTGCCGCGCGAAGAGGCCATTGCACAGATTAAGAAGGCAATCAAGAAGACCTATGGCAAGCGTGGCGAGGCGGTGGTGGAGAAGAACTACGCCGCCGTGGATGCTGCGCTGGCGCATCTGGAAAAGGTGACCCTGCCGGCGAGCGTGTCGTCAGAGTTCGACCTGATTCCTTCGATTTCGGACAAGGCTCCGGAGTTTGTGCGGACGGTGCTGGGCGAGATTGCCGCGGGGCGCGGCGACCTGCTGCCGGTGAGCGCGATTCCTGCGGGTGGCGCGTTTCCGACGGCGACTTCGCAGTGGGAGAAGCGTAATATTGCGCAGTCCATTCCGGTATGGGACAAGGATCTGTGCATTCAATGCGGCAAGTGCGTGATGGTGTGTCCGCATGCGGTGATTCGCTCGAAGGTGTATGGCGCAGAGTACGCGGAGAAAGCGCCGGCGAGCTTCCAGTGGGCGAAGCCGAAGTGGCGCGGGATGGAGAACGACCACTACACACTGCAGGTGTCGCCGGAGGACTGCACGGGCTGCGCGGTGTGCGTGGATGTGTGCCCGGTGAAGGACAAGAGCGATGCGGGGCGGAAGGCGATCAACATGGCGCCGCAGGCTCCACTGCGCGCGAGCGAGCGCGAGAACTGGGAGTATTTCCTGACGATGCCGGAGATGGATCGCAGCAAGCTCACGCATGGGCAGGTGAAGGATCTGCAACTGCTGCAGCCGCTGTTTGAGTTCTCGGGAGCATGCTCAGGATGCGGCGAGACGGCGTATATCAAGCTGCTGACGCAGTTGTTTGGCGACCGGCTCTATATTGCGAATGCGACGGGGTGCTCGTCGATCTATGGCGGCAATCTGCCGACGACGCCCTATAGCAAGAACGCGGAGGGACGCGGACCGACATGGGCCAATTCGCTGTTTGAGGACAATGCGGAGTTTGGCTTCGGCATGCGGACAGCGCTGGACCAGCAGAAACAGTTTGCCGAGACGCTGCTGATGCGGCTGGCTCCGCAGGTGGGCAGCGATCTGGTGCATGCGTTGCTGGATGCGCCGCAGAAGACGGAAGCAGAGATCAACGCGCAAAGGGAGCGCGTGAAGATGCTGCGCGGGAAGCTGGCTGCAGTGGATTCCTCCGATGCGCGCAACTTGCTGGCGATTGCCGATGCGCTGGTGCGAAGGAGCGTGTGGATTCTGGGCGGAGACGGCTGGGCATTTGACATTGGCTTCGGCGGGCTGGACCACGTGCTGGGCTCGGGCAAGAACGTGAACGTGCTGGTGCTGGACACGGAGGTGTACTCCAATACGGGCGGGCAGTCGTCGAAGGCGACGCCGCGCGGGGCGGTGGCGAAGTTTGCGGCGAGCGGCAAGCGGGTGAGCAGAAAGGACCTGGCGATGGAGGCTGTCAGCTACGGCTCAGTGTATGTGGCGCAGGTGGCGCTGGGCGGCAACGACACGCACGTGGTGAAAGCCTTCCAGGAGGCAGAGGCTCACGAAGGGCCGTCGCTGATTCTTGCGTATGCCTCGTGCATTGCGCATGGGTATGACCTGGTGCATGGGCTCGAGCAGCAGAAGCTGGCGGTGCAGTCGGGCTATTGGCCGCTGATGCGCTACAACCCGACGTTGCGCGAGGAAGGGAAGAATCCGTTCCAGTTGGATTCGAAGGCGCCTTCGATCCGCTTGAAGGAGTATGCGTATCGCGAGGCACGGTACACGATGCTGGCGCGGAGCAACCCGGAGCTGGCGGCAAAGCTGCTGGAAGAGGCGCAGGATGATGTGGAGCGGCAGTGGCGAGTCTATTCCGCGCGGGCGGCGATGCCGGGACGTGGCGAGACACCGAATATTGCACCCAAGGAGAAACCGGACGAGAAAGTCGCGGTGCCAGTGGGCGGAGGTGCGGAATGATTGACTTTTCGACGAAGTATCTGGGGTTAGATCTAAAGGGGCCGATTGTGGTGTCTTCCACGCCGTTGTCGGAGTCACTCGACAACATTCGGCGCATGGAGGACGCGGGGGCTGCGGCGGTTGTGCTCACGTCGCTGTTCGAGGAGCAACTGATTCTGGAGTCGAAGGCGCTGGACGAGGATCTGGCGCGGGGCACGGAGTCGTTTGCCGAGTCGCTGGACTTTTTACCGAAGCAGGCAGATTATCGCGTGACGCAGGATGTGTATCTGGAGCACCTGCGGAAGGCGAAGGACGCGGTCCGGATTCCGATTCTGGCGAGCCTGAACGGTGCGACGCCGGGGGGCTGGGTGCGCTTCGCGAAGGAGATGGAGCAGGCGGGCGCGGATGCGATTGAACTGAACACGTATGCGCTGGCGACGGACAAGAATCAGACCTCGGTGGTGCTTGAGGTGCAACTGCTGGAGCTCGTGGAGAGCGTTTGCCAGGAGGTGAAGGTTCCTGTTTCGGTGAAGCTCTCGCAGTCGTTCACGAGCATGGCATCTCTGGTCAGCCGGCTGGAGCAGGTGGGGGCGCGCGGCGTAGCGCTCTTCAACCGGTTCTATCAACCGGATTTCGATATTGAGGCGCTGGAAGTGCGCCCGTCTCTGCATTTTTCCACGTCTTCTGAATTGCTGCCGCGGTTGCACTGGGCAGCGATTCTGTATGGGCAGGTTGATCTCGACATTGCGATTACAGGCGGCGTACACACGGCGGAAGATGTATTGAAGAGCATTATGGCCGGGGCGAGCATGACGATGATGGCGTCGGCGCTGCACATTCACGGTATTGACCACATCGGCCGGGTGCTGGCGGATATGCAGTACTGGCTGGAGCGACACGAGTACGACACGCTGTGGGGAACGCGGGGAGGCCTGAGCCGGCGCTCGGTTCCGGATGTCTCGCCGTTTGACCGCGGAAACTACATCAAGACGCTGAGTTCCTACAGCCTGCGGCAGACTGTAGCAGCTTTCTGATTGTATGGAAATCCGGAAAGGGACGGCGGTGGCAGAGGGTTGCTGCCGCCGTTTTGCTTTGCGGAAGAAACCGGGTTGGCACAGTGCGATGGCGTGATTATGATGCGGAGGGAGATGCGAAGTGGATCACTGAGCTTCGTGGAACGCTGCGTAGAGGAGAGCAAAGGTCGATGAAGAGAAGTTGTGCATGGATGGTGACGACGGTGCTTGCTGCTGCCGGATTGTGTGGGATCACTGCGGTGCAGGCGCAGACGAAGTATGAGCCGACGCTGGAGTCGCTGGACAGCCATCCGCTGCCGCAATGGTATGCCGGCGCGAAGCTGGGCATCTTTATCCACTGGGGGCTGTATTCGGTGCCCGGGTGGGCGCCGCTCACGCATCCGGATCATGACTTCACGTCGGCGGACTACATCAAGTACAACCCGTATGCAGAGTGGTATCTGAATGTGATGCGGATTCCGGGCTCGCCGACGCAAGCGTATCACCGCGAGCACTACGGCGCGGACTTCAGCTACTACGACTTTGCGCCGGTATTCAACCGCGAGTCGAAGAAGTGGAATCCCGATGCGATGGCGGCGGTGTTTCGCGAGGCCGGCGCGCGCTATGTGGTGCTGACGAGCAAACATCATGAGGGATTTACGCTGTGGCCGAGTACGACGGTGAATCCGAACCCTTCGGTTCCGCAGAACGAGCGCCATGCGGAACGCGACATTGTGGGCGAGTTGACGACTGCGGTGCAGAAGCAGGGATTGCGGATGGGGCTTTACTACTCCGGCGGGTATGACTGGACATTTAACTCGGGGCCAATTGAGACGGCTGCGGACTATCAGACGGTGAAGCCGGAGACCCAGGCGTATGGCGACTATGCGTATGCGCAGATTCATGAGTTGATTGAGAAGTATCATCCAGCGGTGCTGTGGAACGACATTGACTGGCCGAAGACGGGACGGGCGTTGCAGGTGGAGGCGGACTATTACAACGCCGTACCGGATGGGGTGATTGATGATCGGTTTGGGATCAAGCATGCGGACTTTACTTCGCCGGAGTACAAAAAACTGAATGAGATCAGCGCAAAGAAGTGGGAGGAGTGCCGCGGGCTGGGACGGTCGTTTGGCTACAACCGCGCGGAGGGTGAGGCGGAGACGATTGCTCCGGCGGAGCTGATTGCGCTGCTGGTAGATATTGTGAGCAAGAACGGCAATCTGCTGCTGGACGTGGGGCCAGAGGCGGATGGAACGATTCCGCCGGTGCAGATGGAGCGGCTGAAGGCCCTGGGCGCCTGGCTGAAGCAGAACGGCGAGGCGATCTACGACACGACGCCGTGGACGCACGCTTCGGCCAAGAGCGAGGAGGGAGACGATCTGCGTTTCACGCGGAAGGGAAGCGACCTGTTTGTGACGATTCTGGGAACGCCGAGGGCGAAAACAGTGACTCTCGAAGGCACTACTGCGAAGCAGGGCGCTGTGATGCTGCTGGGAGACGCAACACAGCTCAAGAGCAAATCGGAAGGTGGCAATTTGCAGGTCATCCTGCCTGCGACACTGCCGGGGAAGTATGCATACGTGCTGAAGCTGAGCGGCTACGCGGAGTGAGATTGGCTGGTTGCACCTGTGTTGCTGAGGAGATCGCAGACGGCGGATTTGAGAAGGTCGATAGCGCGCGGGAGCGCAGCCTGTACGGTGGCACTGAGGCCCTCATGGAATTCGAGCGAGGCTGCGCCGACCGTGAGCAGAAGTGCGGTGCGCGGCATAGCACCGTAGAGATCGCGTGAGAGCGAGAGAAGCTCGGGCGCGCCAAAGTGATGGGTGTTAAGACCGGAGCGGGCGGTGGCGGGATGGACGGGATGAACCGCTGCGCAGCCGGGATTGGATTCTATAGAGCAATCGAGAAAGAGGACAGACTGGGCGGCGGCGATGTCAGATGCCAGATCGGGTGTCCACTGCTGACGGGACAGGATGCGAATGCGTACGTCGCTGCGCCAGTGTTCGGCTGCCCATTCTGCGAGGCGCGGGCCGATGCCGTCATCCTCGCGCAGTGTGTTGCCGCAGGCGAGGATGAGGCAGGGAATCGGCTCGGCGCCCATGATGCGGCTCAGCGGGAGACCGTGTCGAGAAGATCGCCTGTGGAGGCGAGCAACTCGATGTGGAGCGGCATCTGCCCGAAGGCGTGCGAGGAACAGCTGAGGCAGGGGTCAAAGGTGCGAACGACGGCCTCGACGCGGTTGAGGATGCCCTCAGTGAACTTGCCGTTCTGGATGTAGTGTTGCGCGGCCTGCAGAACGCCGCGATTCATGGCGTTGTTGTTCTGGCCGGTGGCGATGACGAGGTTGGCCCAGGTGATGAGTCCGTTTTCGTCGACCTTGTAGTTGTGCATGAGCGTTCCGCGCGGCGCTTCAGCCTGGCCTGCGCCCTCGAGACGATTTACGCCTGCGGTGGCGCGGACGTGCTTGTCGAGGATGAGCGGGTCGGAGAGAATCTGCTCGATCTTTTCGATGCCGTAGAGGATGTCGATGAGACGCGCGTGATGGTAGTGAAAGCTGCTTTGCAAGGGGCCGAGCGCGAGCTGTTTGAACTGCTTGAGCTCGATGTCTGCAAGCGGTGTGCCCATGGACTGCGCGATGTTGAGACGCGCGAGCGGCCCGACGCGGTAGCTGCCCTGTGGGTAGCCGAGCGGCTTGTAATACGCGAACTTGGTGTAGCTGTATGGCTCGACGGCTTCGCCGATGATCTCTGTGAAGCGCGTCGCCGTGACGCCATCCTCGATGATGGCGCCTTTGGCATCGATGACGCGGAGCGCGCCGTCAGTGAATTCGACGGATTCATCCTCATTGATGAGGCCCATGAAGAGCGACGGGAAGTTGGCGAAGACTTCAATCTCGGACTGGAAGGTGTCTGCAATCTGCTTGTACCAGTTGAGCGCGATCTGGATGTTGGAGTAGGCCTCGGGAAGCAGAGCGAGAATCTCATCGCGCTTGGCGGGCGCGAGCGGCTCCGTAACGCCGCCGGGGATGACCCAGCCGGGATGGATGCGCTTGTTGCCCAGGAGTTCGATGATGTGCTGCCCGAAGCGGCGCAGGCCGATGCCGGCGCGGCCGAGCTCAGGCCGGGCGGCTGCGACGCCGAAGATGTGGCGATGGGCAGGATCGGAATCGAGACCGAGGAGCAGGTCGGGCGAGGAGAGATGGAAGAAGCTGAGGGCGTGCGACTGGACCATCTGCGCGAGATTCAACATGCGGCGCAACTGCGCGGCGGTGTGGGGAATGCGGATGGACATGATGGCCTCGCATGCCTTTGCTGAGGCGACGAGGTGCGAGACCGGGCAGATGCCGCAGATCCGCGCCATGAGGCTGGGCATTTCGTAGAAAGGCCGGCCCTCACAGAAGCGCTCGAAGCCGCGCACCTGCGTGACGTGGAAGTGCGCATCGGTCACGTTGCCCTGTTCGTCGAGCTGGATGGTGACTTTGCCATGGCCTTCGAGACGCGTGACGGGATCGATGGTGATGGTCTGGGTCATAAGTCAGGCTCCAAAGCGGGTGAGGGCTGGAACATCCAGTGGTGCGCCGGTGACGAGGGCAGTGAGCGCGGTATGAAAGGTGTCTGCGGAGGGGGGACAGCCGGGGAGAAAGAGATCGACCTTGACGAACTCGTGGATGGGCCGCACGACGGGAAGCAGCCGCGGGACAACGATGCAGGGAATCTGCGGCTGCGCGGAGGTGTTCTCGATATAGGCGCGGTTGAGAATGGCTTGCGGGCCTATGGGGTTGCGCATGGAAGGGACGTTGCCGGCAACGGCGCAGTCGCCCATAGCGACGAGCGTGGTTGTGTGCGCGCGGATCTTGCGAATCTTTTTTTCATCGTCGACGGAGGCGACGGCGCCCTCGACGAGCGCGATGTCGACGTGGTTGGGATAGTCCTTGCGATCCACGATGGGGCTGTATACGACCTCGACGACCTCCGCGAGTGCAAGCAGACGTTCATCCATATCGAGGAAGGACATGTGGCAACCCGAGCATCCATCAAGCCAGACCGTAGCCAGAGTGAGCTTACTCATTTCGCCTCCCGCATGAGGTTGAGATAGGGAAGGAAGTCGGGATACTTGGGATGAGGATCGCCGATCTTGCTTTTGTCGAAGATTGCGCCGGTGGGGCAGACCTGGACGCATTTGCCGCATCGCGTGCAACTGGATTCTCCCCAGGGATCGTTGAGGTCGGAGATGATCATGGAATCGATGCCGCGGCCCATGACATCCCAGACATGCGCTCCCTCAATCTCCGCACAGACACGGACGCATCGCGTGCAGAGGATGCAGCGGTTGTGGTCGATGGTGAAGCGCTCATGGGAGGCATCGACGTGGAGGTCTGGATTGCGGTAGGGCAGGCGCACGTGGGTGACGCCCTGTGCCTGGGCGAGAGATTGCAGTTCGCAATGGCCGTTGGCAACGCAGACTGAGCAGATGTGATTGCGCTCGGCGAAGAGCAGTTCAAGGATGGTGCGGCGATGCTTCTGGAGGCGTTCTGTATTTGTGCTGACCTCCATGCTCTCAAAGATCGTGGTGACGCAGGCAGGCTGGAGCTTGTTGCTACCCTTGATTTCGACGAGGCACATCCGACACGCTCCCACGTCGCCGAGACCGTCGACATGGCATAAAGTGGGAATATCGATGCCGTTTTCCCGTGCCACTTCGAGAATGGTCTGGCCGCGCAGCGCACTTACCTCTTTGTCATCGATGATGAGTGTTTTGACGTCGCCCGCGTCGCTCATGCCGTCACCTCCACAGCTTCAAACTTGCAGACCCCTGCCGGGCAGCGTTTCTGTTCGATGTGCTGGATGTACTCTTCACGGAAATACTTGAGGGTGCTGAGCACGGGATTGGGAGCGGTCTGCCCGAGTCCGCAGAGGCTCGTCTCCTTGACGGTGCTGCAGAGATCTTCAAGCAGATGGAGGTCCGCCATGGTGGCCGAGCCGTTGCAGATGCGGGTGAGGAGGGTGTGCATCTGTGCGGTGCCGGCGCGGCAGGGGATGCACTTTCCGCACGACTCAGTCCGGCAGAAATCGATGAAGAAGCGGGCGACGTTGACCATGCAGGAGGTGTCGTCCATGACGATCATGCCGCCGGAACCCATGATGGAGCCGGCTGCCATCAGCGCATCGTAACTGACTCCGAGGCCGAGCATGTCGGCGGGGATGCAACCCCCCGACGGGCCACCGGTCTGGATGGCTTTGAGCTTGTGTCCTGCGGGCACGCCGCCGCCGATGGTCTCGATGATCTCGCGGAGTTTGATTCCCATTGGCACTTCGACGAGGCCGGTATTGGCAATCTTGCCGCTGAGGGCGAAGACCTTGGTCCCTTTGCTGCGCTCGGAGCCTATGCTGAAGAACCATTTGCCGCCATTGCGCATGATCGGGGCGATGTTGGCGTAGGTTTCCACATTGTTGATGAGGGTGGGCTTGCCCCAGAGACCACTGACGGCTGGGTAAGGCGGGCGCGGCTTCGGCGTGCCGCGTCGGCCCTCAATCGAGGCGATGAGCGCCGTTTCCTCGCCGCAGACGAATGCGCCGGCTCCGAGACGGATCTCGATATCGAAGCTGAAGGGAGTATTGCAGATATTGATGCCGAGCAGTCCGCGGCGGCGCGCTTCCCGCAGTGCCATGGTGAGCCGGGAGACCGCGATGGGATACTCGGCGCGCACATAGAAAAAGCCTTTGCTTGCGCCGACGGCGTAGGCAGCAATGGCCATGCCCTCAATGACACGGTGGGGGTCGCCTTCCATTACGCTGCGATCCATGAATGCACCCGGATCGCCCTCATCGCCATTGCAGACCACGTACTTGACGTCGCCAACCGCCTTGGCCACAGTGGCCCATTTCAGGCCTGTGGGGTACCCGCCGCCGCCGCGGCCACGCAGGCCGCTTTCTGTGACACGGTGGACAACTCCGTTTGGAGTCATCTCCATCAGCACAGTGACAAGGGCCTTGTAGCCATCGCGCGCGATGTAGTCGTCAATTTTTTCCGGATCAATATATCCGGCATTCTCGAGTACGACGCGCATCTGGCTATCGAAGTGCTCGTTCAGGTCGCACTGCAGATCGGGGACCGGTTCGCCGCCCAGACGGTCTACAATGGCAGCGGCATGGCCGGACTGGACGTGTCCGTAAAACGTCTTGTAAGGGTCGACTCGAACGAGCGGGCCGTGCGAGCAGGGGCCCATGCAACCGGTGCGGCGCACCAGCACCTTCTTCCCGGATGCCTCGGCTATCTGCACCAGCGCGTCGCGCAGTTTATCCGAGCCCTGGCTGGCACAGGCCAGATCCATGCAAACGCTCACTTCGTAATCGAACTTTGCGTTCTCCCGCCGGACGCTTTCGGCTATTTGCTCCAGTTCCTCGATGGTCATTCCACTGCCCACCTCTCCAGTTGTTCAATCAACTGTTCAGGAGTTCTTTCGCCGGTCACTTCGCCATCGGCGAGCATTACGGGTGCGCGGCTGCAGGCGCCAACGCAGCGAGCTGTCATCAGGCTCACCTGACCATCCGGTGTCGTATGCCCCGGCACGATACCAAGACGCTCTTCCGCTGCAGCAATCAACTTATCTGCTCCCTTGATGAAGCAGGCCGTACCGGCGCAGACGGTGAGAGTGTGCTTGCCGGGCGGCTTGAGGCTGAAGTAGTGGTAGAAGGTCGCAACTCCGTATGCCTGGCTCAGCGGAACCCGCAGGGACAGAGCGACGAAGCGAATTGCAGCATCATCAAGGTAGCCGAAAGAGGACTGAACGGTGTGCAGAGTCTCAATGAGGGCATGGCGGGCAAAGCCGCTCTTGCGCATGGTGCCGTTCACAATTTTCCAGCGCTTGTCGTCGCTCGGCAGGGGTGGGGGCGTGTAGGCAGGCACGGTTCCTCCCGGTAAGTGACTTTGACTCTAGAGCGATTGTGCTGTGATGTTGCGCTCTGTGTCTAGATATTTTGTACCTGCAGCGCGAAACTCAAGCCGTGACTGCTGTCACGCAGGCAGGTACGCGCAAACACAGAGTGGCCGATCAAGAAGCAAAAGAGGTTTGATTGCTGGGAAGGATATACCGAGACGAATCGCCTATCCGAGTGCGGGCAGCCGGCTGGAGATACCGAAGAGAAAGATGATGCCGATGCCGCAACTGTAAATGGCTCCGGTCCATGCGATGGCATGGTAAAGGCGAGGCCGATGCGCGCCGGAGCGGAAAGCGCCGCCCAGGGAAGCGGTCATGAGCGCGTTCATGGCAATGAGGCCCAATGAGAAGGCGAGGAGGCCGAGGAGTCCGCGTGAGGTTCCGCCGAGATTGGCGGCGAGGAAGAAGAGCGCAAGCTGGCTTGGGGTCTCTGCGCCGATCCCGTGCAGTACGCCAATCAGAAAGACCGACTTGCCGTTGTACATCCAATGAAAACGCTCGGGACGCTGCGCAGAACGGTTCCAGAGGCGGCGCGTGCTCCATGCCAGCCAGAGAATGCCGTTGATGGCGATGGCAAGGCGGCTCTCGATGCGTCCGTGGGTGTGGCCGTGCGCATCTTTGCGGAGGATCCCTGCTGCGACGCCGATGCCGAGAACAATCAGGGTGAGGCCGATGAGCCGCTCCGTCCAGTGATCGAGGCCATCGGGCAGACCCATGTGCAACTGGAGGACGGCAATGCCGAGGGCAGCCACGGTGCAGGCGTGGCCGAGGGCGTAGGCCATGCCGAGGCGCAGGCCGCTCCACCAACTGCGCTGCATGGCCGTAATGTCTGAAATCGCGGCGAGATGGTCGTAGTCAAAGCCGTGGCGAAGGCCCAGCACAAGGCAGGAGCCCAGCGCAGCATCGAGCTTCCAGTCGCCGAGAAGAAGAGTCACGCGCCCAGTATAGTGCAGCAGGCCTGGTGGAGTGCAGGGCGCTATGGGGCAGAATGCAGGCCGGAAGAGGGCACAAGCCGCAAGTTATATTGCCCATATTCAATTGTGACGACGGTACGGCCAAGGAGGCTACTACTGGATTCTGCGCGGGCGCGTGTGGACATTGGGATGCCCTCGATATCGGCGTACTGGCGCATCATGTGGGTGGCCCCTGACCAGACTGAAGGATTTTTCGAGGCGATGCCATCCACCTGTGCGATGGCGAAGGTCGTTGCATCCACCCAGAGCGTACCGATGAGTGTGTTGGGAGCCTTGCGTCTCGGCGTGATGGAGAGCGCATAACAGGCTCGTCCCTGGACTTGCTGTGGGCCGCTGGACTTGAGCTGCATGTCGTAGTTTGCCGATGTGAACCAGGAGCGCTCAACGTTGCCGGGCAGATTGATGGTTTTTTCATTTTCGAGCAGCGGCATGAGGCCGAACCTGCGGATGAGCGCGGAACCGCTCTGCTCCAGGACCTGATAGCTCTTTCCGATGCCCTTGCGGTAGGTGACCTTCACGGTCATCTGCGCGGCGGGATGAGTGAGATCTGCGCCGCGATAGACCGCGTAATGCTCCACGTCTGTGAAGGAGAGGACCCGGCTTACGCGATTCTGAACTGATCGATCGATGCCGCGGAGGATCGTTTGAGTGTCCGCGGCCTGAGCAGAGAGAGGCAGCGATGCGCCGAGAAGAAGAAATGCTGCGCAGGCTGGACGCATCGTGTAGGGAGCCCTCCAGGAGAATATGCAGGCAAGTAGCGTGGTTGGTTCCTTACCTAATGAGCAGGTGCGTGAGATGGCACGTGCTGTCCTGTGCAACTCCTACGTTATGCTGGTTGGCAATGAGTGACAAGAATTTAAGCGTACCATGAGCTGGGAGATGGAAGCGGCAAAGATGCAGCAACGCGTATGCGCCCGGGTGCGAGGAGTGGTGCAGGGCGTAGGCTTTCGTCCGTTTGTGTATCGTCTCGCCACAGAGCAAGGGCTGGCGGGACAGATCAGCAATGACACCGAAGGCGTAACGATTGAACTGGAGGGTGAGACGAGCCGTGTGGCTGCGTTCCTCGCGCGCTTGCGGAGCGATTTGCCACCGATGGCGCGCCTGGACGAAGTGACTGTGGTCGAGATGGAAGCTACGGGAGAGACGGGCTTTCGGATTGTTGCGAGCGAAGTGCACGGTGCGGTGAGCACCGGGATTCCGGCCGACACGGCGACCTGCGAAGACTGCCTGCGGGAATTGTTTGACGCGAAGGACCGGCGCTACCGGTATCCCTTTTTGAATTGCACGAACTGCGGGCCGCGGTTTACGATCACGCGGCAGATTCCCTATGACCGGCCGCAGACATCGATGGCGGCTTTCACGATGTGTGCGGCGTGCCAGGCCGAGTACGACGATCCGCTCAACCGGCGCTTCCACGCGCAGCCGAATGCCTGCGCCGTATGTGGCCCGCGCGTGTGGCTGGCGAATGCGGAGGCTGAAGAGCTTGTCTGCGCGGACCCGGTGAGAGAAGCAGTCGAGCGCATCACTGCCGGCGGTGTACTCGCCATCAAGGGAATTGGCGGATTCCATCTCAGCGTGGACGCGTGCAATGAATCTGCGGTGAAGACACTGCGGGCGCGCAAGAGGCGGTATGGCAAGCCGCTCGCGGTGATGGTGCGCGACCTCGCTCGGGCCAGAGAGTTGTGTGCGCTGACGGAAGATGAAGAAGTGCTCCTAACCAGTGCGGCGAGACCCATTGTGCTGGTGCGTGCGCGGAGCGGCAATGGCATTGCAGAATCGATTGCGCCGGGGATTCCGTGGCTCGGCGTGTTTCTTGCCTATGCGCCGCTGCATCATCTGCTGCTGAGTGACGAACGGTTGTGCGCGCTGGTGATGACTTCGGCGAATCTGAGCGAAGAGCCAATCGCGATTGACAACGATGAGGCGTGCAGGCGGCTTGGAGCGATTGCGGATGGTTTCGTGATGCATGACCGTGAGATTCTGCAGCGCTGCGACGACTCCGTGATGGCGGTGGTGGATGATGCGCCGCAGGTGATTCGGCGCGCGCGCGGATACGTGCCGCTGGGAGTCGCGTTGCCGTTTGACGCGCCGCAGCTTCTGGCTGTGGGAGGCCACCTTAAGAATGTGTTCACGCTGACGCGCGGGAGGTTCGCATACCAGAGCCAGCATCTGGGCGATCTCGAGAATCTGGCCGGACTGGAGTTCTTTAAAGAATCGCTGGCGCACTGGATGCGCACATTTGAGATAGAGCCGAAGGCGGTGGCACACGATCTGCATCCGGGCTATCTATCCACAACGTGGGCGAAGGAGTGGGCCGGTGGGCGTGGGCTGAGGTTGATGGGTGTGCAGCATCATCATGCGCACATTGCGGCGTGCATGGCGGAGCATGGTCTAGCGGGACCTGTGATTGGGCTGGCGCTCGATGGGACCGGGTACGGTACAGATGGTTGCATCTGGGGCGGGGAGGTGCTGATCTGCCGGACCACAGAGTTTGAGCGCATTGTGCATCTTGAGTATGTGCCAATGGCGGGTGGGGATGCCGCGGTGAAGCAGCCATGGCGGATGGCGTTCGCGCATCTGCGGAGCGCAGGATTCAGCGTTGCGGAGGCGCGGGTGCATACAGAAGCTACTGCGCAGGAGATCCGCGTGGTAGAGCGCATGATGGAGCGCAGCGTGCATGCGCCCCTCACCTCGAGTCTAGGCAGATTATTTGACGCCGTGGCCGCCGTGGTGCTGCAACGCAGGCAGGTAGACTATGATGCGCAGGCGGCGATCGAACTAGAAGGGTTGGCTGTCGATGAGCCGTATGCGCCTCCTCCCGCAGAGTATGCGCTGCGATTGGATACTGCCGCGGATGCAAGGGTTCTGCGCGTTGATGCAATGTGGCGTGCAGTGGTGAAGGATATGCAGCAAGGCGTGCAGAGGTCTTTGATCGCGGCGCGGTTTCATGCGGGAGTTGCAAGGGGATTCATCGATGCGGCGGTGCAGGCGCGCGAAGCACGCGGAATCACACAGGTCGTGCTGAGCGGTGGATGTATGCACAACCGCAGGTTAGCGCGGCTCTTGCGAGAGGGACTGGAACGCGCGGGATTCCGAGTGTACACGCATCAAAAGGTCAGTCCTGGCGATGCTGGGCTGAGCTACGGACAGGCTGTGGTGGCAGCGGCACGACTGCGCGGGCTGGATTAGCCAGTAATACGAACAAGCTCCTGAGCTTCATGGCGTGGGCCGAGGATAGAGATGCGTGGAATGCGTCCACGCACCATGGCCACCTCGTCGCAGCGGTGCAGGCGCGGGCAGTTCTGGCAGTCTTTGAAGATTTTGTCGGGCAGCTCGGATTTGTCTTCGACGGTGCGAAAGCCGAATTTGAAGAAGAAATCGGGAATGCGCGTGAAGAGGCAGACGGACTGAATGCCGTGTTCCTCGGCCTCATCGATGAGCGCGCCGAGGATGCGGCCACCGGCGCCCTGACCCTTGGCTTCGGGCTTGACGACGATAGAGCGGACTTCGCAGAGGTGCGGTCCGTAGAAGTGCAGTGCGCCGCAGCCCAGGAAGACGCCTGCGTCCGACTCGGCGACAGTGAAGTCGCGGATGTTTTCACAGATCTCTGGGAAGGATCGCTTGAGCAGCGTGCCGTCGCCAGAGAGGGAGTTCACGAGGTCGTAGACATTGGTGGCATCCTGGAGCCGCGCCTTACGCACCTGCATGAGCGGCCTCCTGTGTGAGGGTGGCGATGCGTTCTGTGGCTTTGTCGAGCGCATGACTCACGCGATGACGCGCGGTGCCACCGAGGACGTCATGGCAGTCGATGGTGGCCTCAAGGGCAACGGCAGGGAAGAAGTCGTCACCGAACTCTTCGCCGAACTGACGCAGTTCATCGAGTGAGAGCGCGTTCAACTCGACTCCCTTTTCCAAAGCATAGCGAACGGCGTTGCCGATCTTCTCGTGCGCGGTGCGGAAGGGAACGCCTTTGTGCACAAGATAGGTGGCTGCGGCCATGGCGTTGAGATAGCCAGACTGCGCAGCGGCGCGCATTTGTGCGGTGTTGAAGCGAAGCGCTGCGGTAAAGCGGGCGACGAGCGCGATCATCTGCGGGACGAAGTCCACCTGGAAGGCAGGCTCCTGAGTCTCCTGCATATCCTTATTGTAGGCGAGCGGCAGACCCTTCAATTGCAATGTGACGGCCTGCGCGGCGGCGTTGATGCGGCCCACCTTGGCGCGGATGAGCTCCGTGAGGTCGGGGTTCTTTTTCTGCGGCATGGCACTGGAACCGGTGGAGAATGCCTCAGGAAGCTGAACGAAGTTGAATTCGGCCGTGGCGAAGAGGGTAATCTCCTCGGCAAAGCGGCTGAGGTGCAAGCCAACGAAGGTGAGCGCCTGGAGAAACTCGAGGACAAAGTCGCGGTCGCTGGTGGCGTCCATCGAATTGGCGGTGGGCGCATCGAAGTGCAACTCGCGCGCCGCGATGTTGCGGTCGAGGGCGAGGGTTGCGCCGGCGATGGCGCCGGAACCAAGCGGGCAGAGATTCAGGCGCTTTGCGCAATCCTGGAGGCGATCTGCGTCACGCAGGATCATTTCGACGTAGGCGAGCAGCCAGTGGGCAATAAGCACAGGTTCTGCGCGCTGGAGGTGCGTATAGCTGGGCATAGCCGCTTCGCCCGCGTTGCGCGCCTGCTGCACCAGTGCATCCGCCCACTTGGCGAGCGCCGGCACGGTGAGGTGAATCTGCCGGCGGACATAGAGGCGCAGGTCGGTCGCGATCTGCTCGTTGCGGCTGCGCCCAGTATGGAGCTTAAGGCCGAGAGAGCCGAGCCGTTCGACAAGTGACAGCTCAACGAAGTGATGAATGTCTTCCGCTGTGGCGTGATTTCGCACGGCGGACTTGCCCTCATCCGAGCGATGACTGGCGGCAATCGAGCCGAGCGCACCGAGAAGCTGCGCGAGTTCGGAAGGAGTGAGGATGTGCGCTGCTGCGAGCGCGGTGGCGTGCGCTTTGCTGGCGGCGATCTCTTCTTCAAGAAGGCGCCAGTCAAAGATAATGGAGCGCTGCCACTGTTCGAATTCCTCGTCGAGCGGCTCGCGGAACCGGCCGGACCACATCTTCACTTCAATCTCTCCTTCGCTCCGCACAAATCGAAGCCAGTGGGAACGGTTGCAGTAGGCGCTGCGTGTGAGCCTGCCTGTTGCGCAGGCAAGGTGAATGCCACGCTCTAGGCTATTCCCCGAGCGCCCTGGAACGATGGCGTGTTGGAAAGGCCGCCAAGCAGCAGGAGCAGGAGCGCCTTCTGCGCGTGCATGCGATTCTCTGCCTGGTCGAAGACGATCGACTGCGGGCCATCGAGCACTGCATCCGTAACCTCAGCGTTGCGGCGCGCGGGCAGGCAGTGCATGAAGACAGCGTGGGGAGCGGCCTTGGCCATCAGCGCCTCATTGACCTGGAAAGGGCGGAAGATTGGCGCGCGCTTGGTGGATTCATGCTCCATGCCCATGCTGACGCAGACGTCGGTGTAGATGGCGTCGGCGCCTTCTGCGGCGGCGTGCGGGTCCTGCAGTAATCGCACTTCGCAACCGTTGGCCTGGGCGATGTCACGGGCGAGGGTAACGATTTCAATATCCGGCGAATAGCCACGCGGGGTGGCTACGGTGATATTGGCGCCAAGCTGCGCGCCAGTGAGCATCAGCGAGTGGCAGACGTTGTTGCCGTCGCCGACATAGGTGAAGTTGAGGCCGGTGACGGTTCCGAAGTGTTCCTGCAGCGTCATGAAGTCGGCGAGCGCCTGACAGGGATGTTCGAAGTCAGAGAGCGCATTGATGACGGGAACGCGTGAATTGGCAGCCATCTCTGTGATGGTGTCGTGCGCGTAAGTGCGCAAGACAATGACGTCGACCCAGCGCTCGACATTGCGCGCGACATCGGCGATGGATTCGCGCTCTCCGAGAACCGAATTGGTCTGGTCGACAAAGATGGCATTCCCGCCGAGAGTGCTGAAGCCGGTCTCAAAGCTCAAGCGAGTGCGCAGACTGGCCTTCTCAAACATCAGCACCATCTGCCTGGCATCGAGGGCATTGCGATATTCGCGCGGATTGCGCTTGACGTCGTGACCGAGCTTGAGAATCGCGCGCACCTCGGCGCTTGAAAGATCCGCAATGGAACAAAGATCTTCACCGGCAAGGCGCGTGGCGGCGGCGAGGATGTCAGCGTCCTTGTGAACATCAACAATGGCGCATTTCGATTCAATCAGGGTTTTGCTAGCCATGCTTGATACCTCCTGCGGCTGCGGCGGAGTGGGCTGTTCCCACATGTTCGGTCAGGATCTCATCGAGCGCCTTGAGCGCCGTGTCCACATGTGCGCGCGTGAGGATGTAGGGCGGCAGGAAGCGCAGCACGGTATCGCTGGTGCAGTTAATGAGGATATGACGCTTAAGCATTTCGGCGACGACCTTCTTGGCGAGGTCGGCGGAGTCGAGCTCGGCAGCGAGCATGAGGCCCTTGCCGCGCACCTCCGTGATGGCCTCATGCCGCTTGGCGAGGGTGCGCAGGCCGTCCATGAAATAGTTGCCGACTTGCGTGGCATTGTTCAGCAGCTGGTCTTTCTCAATCGTGTCGATGACGGCGATGGCCACGGCACAGGCGAGTGGGCCGCCGCCGAAGGTGGTGCCGTGCATGCCGGGGTGGATGGCGCGCGCGACTTCTTCCGTGCACAGGACTGCGCCGAGCGGGATGCCGCCTGCGAGCGGCTTGGCCACGGTGGTGATGTCGGGCTGGATGTCGTAGTACTGATAGGCGAACCACTTGCCGGTGCGTCCGAGGCCGGCCTGGATTTCGTCGATGATGAGCAGCGCGCCGGTGGAGTCGGCCAGCTTGCGGGCTTCGGCGAGAAACTCCTGCGAGAGCGGGCGGATGCCGCCTTCGCCCTGGATCGCTTCGACGAGGATGGCGCAGATCTCATTGGAGAATTTAGCGCGCAGATCGGTGACGTCGTCGAAGAGTACGAAGTCAACACCGGAGACAACCGGCGCGAAAGGCTCGCGGTATTTAGCCTTGTGCGTAGTGGATACGGAGCCAAAGGTGCGGCCGTGGAAGCTGTGCTCCAACGCGAGGAACTTCGTGCCAATCTGCTTGCCTTCGCTGCGCAGCAGTCCAGCGTGGGCGCGCGCGAACTTCATTGCACCTTCCCAGGCTTCGGTGCCCGTGTTGGCAAAGAACGCGCGGGCCAGGCCGGAACGCTCCGTGAGACGCAGTGCGAGCTCGGCCTGTCCTTCGTGAAAGTACAAGTTCGATGTGTGGATGAGCGTGCGGCCCTGGCGCACGAGCGCCTCTTCAATGGCGGGGTGACGGTAGCCGAGAGCATTGACGCCAATACCGCTGAGCAGGTCGAGGTAGCGATCGCCATTTTCGTCAACGAGATGAACGCCCTCGCCGCCGACGAAAAGAATCGGATTGCGGTCATAGGTGGAAAGCAGCAACTTTGCTTCTGCTGCGCGAATTGCATCGAGTCTGGACACTGCCACTTCTCCTCAGGCCACCATGACTTCCGTGCCATGGGCTACGCGTGAACTACACAGATCAGGAAGCGAGGCGGCTGCTTCCGCAGGAAGAATACGAACACGCTTGACGCCGTTCAGCAGCGCCTCACGACATGCTGCGAGCTTAGGCAACATGCCACCGGTGATGACGGCGGAGCTTGCCATCTCTGCAATCTGATCGATCGAGAGCCATCGCAGTACCTCGCCGGTCGCACCCTTGACTCCGGGGACATCGGTCAGGAAGACGAGCGCGTCGGCACGACAGGCAGCGGCACAGGCTGCGGCCATCTCGTCGGCGTTGATGTTGTAGTACTGGCCATCAAAGCCGAGCGCCATGGATGAAAGGACAGGGATTCCGTTTAACTGCCAGATCGCTTCAATCCAGCGAGGATCGCTGCTCGCGATTTCACCGACGAAACCGAGATCGGGAGCCGTGCGTTTTTTGCGCGCACGGAAGAGCAGACCGTCTCCGCCGGAAAGACCAACGGCGGGCTGGCCGAGCGCGCCGAAGGCAGCGACAAGGCCTTTGTTGACCTTACCGGCAAGAACCATCAAGGCAACATCGCGGGTTTCCGCGTCGGTGACGCGGAGTCCATTGATGAATTCGCTCTGTTTGCCGAGGGCCTTGAGCATCTTTGTCAGTTGCACTCCGCCACCGTGGACGACTGCGACCTGATTGCCGTCACGGGCGAGCTCTGCAATGGCGCGCGTGCAGCCGTCGAGGAGCGTCGGATCTTCCAGCCCTGCACCGCCAAGCTTGACCACAAACTTCATTCGAGTCCCTCTGCTTCTCCCCAGCCGCACATGAGGTTGAGATTCTGCACGGCCTGCGAGGATGCGCCTTTCAGCAAATTGTCGAGACAGCTCACGATGACGGCGCGCTTGCCGTCCGGCGAAAGCTGGACGCCGATGTCCGCGTAGCAGGTTCGGACGGAGTACTGAATTTGCGGCAGTCCGTTGTCGTAGAGACGCACAAGAGGACTCTCTGCAAAAAATCTGCGATAGAGATCCATCACGCCTGCGTGCGTTTGCGGTTGGCGGAAGCGCACATAAATGGTAGAGAGGATACCGCGCGGAATGGGCAGCAAATGGGGCGTGAAGACAATATTGCTGCCGTCGAGACCAATCTGCTCAATCAGTTCGCCTGTATGGCGATGGCCAAAGACGCTATAGGCCGAAAGGTTGTCTGCGGCATACATGAAGTGCGTCTTGGGCGTCGGCGCCTTGCCTGCGCCACTCACACCGCTTTTGGCGTCGGCGACGATGCCGGCATCGAGATCCAAAATGCCTGCGGCGACAAGCGGCCGCAACGGGAGAATGACTGAGGTCGCGTAACAGCCGGGGTTCGCGACAAGTTGCGCGGCTGCGATTTCCTGCCGGTGCAGCTCGGGCATTCCATAGACAGCCTGGGCTTGCGTGGCGTCTGCCAGCGCAGGATCGGCGTCTTCGAATTTGTAGATGGCGCGGTTGGCCGGGTTGGTGAGGCGCCATGCCCCGCTGAGGTCAATGACGCGGATGCCGCGAGCGAGAGCCTCAGGCGCCCAACTGCGCGACTGCTCGTGCGGCGTAGCGAGGAACAGAACATCGACGCTGCGGTTGACCAGGAGGTCCCAATTGAAGGCTTCCATCCGCAGCGAGCTGGCACCATTGTTGTCTGCCAGGTGCGGATGAATTTCGGTGAGAGGAATGCCGCCGCGGGCAGTGTCCTTCTCATCGAGCCGCCCGGCAAAGATGGGCGGAGCGACTTTGAGGCGCGGATGCCTAAGCAGTAACCGAGCGAGCTCTGCGCCTGCATATCCAGTGACGCCGATGACTGCGGTTTGTACATGTGATCTCATGATTCGAGCATGGCCCTCAGGCGGCTTTCGACCTCGGCCGCACGGCGCGGATCGGTGCAGATGACAAGGACAGTATCGTCGCCGGCGATGGTGCCGAGGACGGTGGGCCACTCCTCATGATCGAGCGCGGCAGCCACAGGTTGCGCGCCGCCCATGACCGTGCTGATGATGACCTGATTCATGGCCTGGCGCACGCGAAGCCCGAAGCTCTCCAGAACCTCTGCAACAGAGGGCGGACCGTCATCAATAGCCGTCTCGCCTGCGGACGCTGCTGCGGGCAAGGCGTATCCGGCCGGGCCTTTAGAGAGGCGCAGTTCGTGAATGTCGCGCGAAAGCGTGGCCTGAGTGACCTCAAAGCCGCGACGGCGCAGCTTGCGGCGCAACTCGTCCTGATTGGCGACGAGAGAGTGGGCGACTAGTTCGCGAATCGCATTGTGGCGCTGAAATTTCACGGAGCGTATCCGGCAAATCGAAAGCGCGGCCGGGTTTTCCGACCGCGCATGTATAAATATACAGCGCAATGAATAAGTATGCAAGCCTCTGCGGTGCTCAGCCAATGGCCTGAGCCGAACCCTTGCCGAGAAGTTCTTCGACGCGCTCGAACCAGCCGCGATCGGCGGCGACGCTCATGCCTTCCGGCTCGAGGATGACGGCGTATTCGCCTTTCTTTTCGAGATGCAGCATGACTTTTCCGGGGCCGGGCGCGGCGTCAGCGGCGCTCTTGAGGGAGCCGAACAAATCCTCTGTCGCCTGGTCGAGGTTGATGCGAATGCGGATGCCCCCCGGCAGTTTGATCTGTACATCATCCAGCGCCTGAATGGAGAGGATGGAAATCTTTGGCGCGGAGTCCTCTTCGCCCATCAGCACGCCGCGGACGACCACGGGCGCTTCGATTTTGAGCTGCGCTGCCAGGCGCTCATAATCGCGCGAGAAACAGATCAGGTCGATCTTGCCCGTAGCGTCTTCAAGCGAGGCCTGGGCGTAGAGCTTCTGGTCGCGCTTGCTCTTCTGCACGCGCAGGCCGTGAATCATGCCTGCTACCTGAATCTCATCGGCGGGGTCGGACTGCTGTCCCCAGCGGCGCTCGGGCGGCTTGCGCTCCAGCGCTTCGGCGACAGCGATAACTGCGGGGAGGTTGCGCAGCTTTTCGGCATACTTGTCGAGGGGATGGCCGGAGACGAAGAAGCCGAGGACTTCCTTTTCATTGGCGAGGCGCTCGCTCTCTTCCCAATCGGCGACGCGGGGCAGGTCGTCGGCCTGCGAACTGCTCCTGGGCCCTTCGTCGAATAGGCCGAAGAGCCCGGTCTGGCCCTGGGCGGCGTCGCGTTGCGCCTTTTGTGCGCGCTCGATGGCTTTGTCCACTGCAGCCATGAGCGGCCCGCGGTTGCCGAGGGAGTCGAGCGCGCCCGCTTTAATGAGTGACTCGATGACGCGCTTGTTCATCAGGCGCAGATCGACCTTTTCGCAGAACTGCCAGATACTGGCGAACTGGCCGCCGGTCTCTGTGCGCGCCTTCTGGATCGACTCAATCGCGTTGCCGCCGACGTTCTTGACCGCGGCGAGACCGAATCGGATCGCATTGCCCTCTGGCGTGACGACCGGCGTGAATTGCGCCCCTGAAATCTGAACATCAGGCGGCAACACGTGAATGCCGAGCTCCTTGCATTCGCTGATGTACTTCACCACGTTGTCCGGCTTTGAGGTTTCCGAGGTCAGCAGCGCGGCCATGAACTCGACCGGGTAATGAGTCTTCAGGTATGCGGTCTGATAGGCCACCCACGCATAGGCGGCCGAGTGGGACTTGTTGAAACCGTAGCCCGAGAACTTCGCCATTTGGTCGAAGATCTCTTCGACGGCAGCCTTCGGATGTCCGAGTTTGGCTGCGCCCTCCATGAAGCGGTCGCGCTGCTTCGCCATCGCCGCAGTGTCTTTCTTTCCCATGGCGCGCCGCAGCAGGTCTGCTTCTCCAAGCGAATAGTTGGCGAGAACGTTCGCAATCCGCATCACCTGTTCCTGATAGACGATGACGCCGAGGGAGTCCTTCAGGATGCCTTCAAGCGGTGGCAGGAGGTACTCCACTTTTTTGCGGCCCCACTTGCGCTCGATGAAGTCGTCGATCATGTCCATCGGGCCGGGGCGGTAGAGCGCGTTCAACTGCGTCAATTCCTCGACTGTGTCCGGCTTATAGCGACGAAGAATGTCGCGCATTCCTGAGGATTCAAACTGGAAGACGCCCGAGGTCAACGCGGTGTGAAAGACACGTTTGAATGTCTCCGGGTCGTCGACGGGGATCATCTCGATGTCAAGCTTTTCTCCTCGGGTCTCCTCGATCAGCTTGACCGCATCCGTAATGACCGTCAGTGTGGCCAGCCCCAGGAAGTCCATCTTGAGCAGGCCCATCTTCTCGACGGACTTCATATCGTAGGCGGTCACGACTTCGTCGTTCTTGGTGCGATTCAACGGAACCAGCTCGGTGAGCGGTCGCGGTGCGATTACTACGGCGGATGCGTGCACGCCGGCTCCGCGCACCAGGCCCTCAAGCGTCTTCGCGGTATCGATCAGTTCGCGAACCTGCTTGTCGTTGTCATATGCTTTGCGCAATTCAGGTGATTCTTTGAGCGCTTCTTCCAGCGTCATTCCCACAGTTGGTGGAATGAGTTTGGCGATACGATCCACATCACCGTAGGGCATGTCCATGGCGCGACCGCAGTCCTTGATGGATGCCTTGGCGGCCATGGTGTTGAAGGTGATGATCTGGGCGACCTGCTCGCGGCCGTATTTGCGCGTGACGTAGTCGATGACCTCGCCGCGGCGATTCATGCAGAAGTCCACGTCCACGTCGGGCATCGTCACGCGCTCTGGATTCAGGAATCGTTCGAAGAGGAGCACGTTCTGCATCGGATCGATATTGGTAATCTCCATGGAATAGGCCACGAGAGAACCGGTAGCGGAACCGCGCCCAGGACCGACGGGGATGCCGTGGTCGCGCGCGTATTTGATGAAGTCCCAGACGATGAGGAAGTACCCTGAGTACTTCATCTGCTTGATGACATCGATCTCATAGCTGAGCCGCGCCTGATATTCCTCGGGCGTCGACCTTCGTGTGCCACGCAGCTCCAGTTGGCGCACGGCTGTATCCAGACGCTTCTTGAGGCCTTCGCGACAGACCTCTTCGAAGTAGCTGTCGATAGTGTGGCCGGGCGGAACGGCAAATTCGGGGAAGGGACTTTCGACAGGCTTCAACTTGAGCTGGCAGCGTTCCGCGACCTCCATGGTGCGCTGCAGAACGCCGGGTGAATCGGGAAAGAGACGCGCCATCTCATCAGCGCTCTTGACGAAGAACTGATCGCTGTCGAAGCGGAAGCGGTCGGCATCGTGAACCTTCGACCCAGTCTGCACGCAGAGCATTACGTCGTGTGCATGGGAGTCTTCGCCGCAGAGGTAGTGCGAATCGTTGGTGAGAACGAGCGGGATGTCGAGCTCTTTTTCAAGCCGGAAGAGGTCGGACTGGATCTTGCGTTCCTGTTCGAGGCCCTGATCCTGGATTTCGAGATAGAAGTTACCGCGGCCGAAGATGTCCTGATACTGGAGCGCAGTGGCCTTGGCCTTGTCGTAGTGCCCGGCCATCAACTCTTCGCAGAGTTCGCCACTGAGGCAGCCGGAGAATCCGATAAGGCCCTTGGCGTTTTCAGCCAGGTAGCGCTTGCTGACGCGCGGCTTGCGATAGAAGCCGTGGAGCGAAGCCTCCGATGTGATCCGGATGAGGTTGCGATAGCCCTCTTCATTTTCGGCGAGCACGAGCAGATGGTTGTAGCTGTCGTTCGGGGATTCTGCGCGGTGGTCTTCCGCCTTGCACACGTAGAGCTCGCAGCCAAGGATGGGCTTGATGCCTTTCTCCTTGGCGGCATTGAAGAAGTGAACCGCGCCGTAGATATTGCCGTGGTCGGTCATGGCGACGGACTTCTGGCCGAGCGCCGCGACGCGATCAATGAGCTTCGTGACGTCGCAGGCGCCGTCGAGCAGGGAGTATTCCGTGTGCAGATGGAGGTGTGTGAACTCGGCCATGGCTACTGTCAATTTTAGTCGCCGGATGGAGCGGGAAAAATGGCGATGCGGTTGCGCCGCAATGGCCTGATGAGGAAAACCGGGGCGAAACTGTCGGCTGAGAAGATTCGACGCAAAATGGCGATGCCGGAGCAAGTGCCCCGGCATCGGTGGTGGAACGAGTTGAGTTATTCCTCGATGGTCTGATGCAGGCGCAGGTCGCGCGACGAAGCGCCGACACTGACCTCGCGCTTGCCGCTGGCCGTGACCCATGCGGTCTTGGCCGTGGACCAATACTGCATCTGCCGTAGCGCGACGTGCAGGGTGATGGTCCGCGATTCGCCCGCGTTGAGGTGGATGCGGTTGAAGGCGACGAGAGCCCGGACAGGGAACTGCACGCCGGCGGGAATTTCGCTGGGCGCGCCGAGGTAGACCTGCGGGACTTCGTCAGAGGCTACGCTGCCGGTGTTCTTGACCGTGACCTGTACGTAGAGGCCTCCGTCGGCCGCGCGCTCGACCATCAGGTTGGAGTAGTCGAAGGTGGTGTAGCTGAGGCCGTGGCCGAAGGGGAACAACGGCGCGATGTTCTCCTTGTCGAACCAGCGATAGCCAATGTTGACACCCTCGGAGTAGGTGGTTTTGCCATCGACGCCTTTGGCGGAACGCTCGGGGTGCTTCGGGTCGGTGGCGGGGTAGTCGGCGAGGCTCTTGCCCCAGGTGACAGGCAGGCGGCCTGCGGGGCTTGTCTTGCCGAGGAGCAGGTTGGCCGTGGACCAGCCGCCCTCGTCACCGGGCCACCACATTTCGAGGATGGCCTTGACCTTGTCGACCCATGGCAGGGCGACGGGCTGGCTGGTGTTGAGGACAACGATGGTGTTGGGATTGACAGCCGCGACCTCATCGATCAGCTTGTTCTGATCGCCGGGCAGGCCGAAGACAGGTTCGAGGCGGGTCCACGCGAAGACGACGGCAACCTTGGCGCTCTTGGCGGCGTTGATGGCGGCTTCATGGTCAGCCTTGCGCTGTTCGGGCGTGTACCAGTTGAGGCGTACCTGAACGGGAGCGGCCGAGCTGTCGGGGCTGGTCTTGATCTCGATTGCATGCGGGCCGGCCGTGAGGTCGAGGGCACGACGCACGTTGTCGAGACCGTCGGTGGTGGGAATGGCATTGTCCTGGTTGGCCTGCAAAATGTCGCCGTGGACGCCGCCCTGGAAGGCTCCGGTGCGAGCCAGCGGCTTGCCGTCGATTTCGATGTTGGCGTTGGTGCCGAGGGCCTGGAGATAGATCCAGTAGTTGCCCGCTGCGGAAATGGTGAGTGTGCCCTTGCAGTCGATGGTTGAGTTTGGCGCGAGTGCGTTGCCGCCCTTGGAGGTGAAGTTGAACTCGCCGTCCGTCTTTGCGTCGCCGGCTCCCGTGCAGGCGAGGCCGGGCTTGCCGTCGTGGCTCAGCAGGTTGGCGGGAATGGTCGTGCCGGTCATGTCATCATCAACGGCAAACTTGATGCTGGAGTTGCCGGAGATCTGCTTCATGGCGGCGAGCGGGCCGACCTGACGCCACGGCAGGCCGACGGAGCGCTCACCGTTGATGCCGATGGAGTCAATCTGGCCGGCTGTGGGCCCGATGAGAACAACGTCGCTGAGATCGCCTGCCTTAAGGGGCAGTACGCCGCCGTCGTTCTTGAGCAGGACGGCGGCATCTTCGCCGGTCTTCTCAATGATGCGGGCGTTGGCGTCGATGGCCTGTCCGGTGACGTCGTGCTTCTGCTCGCCGTCCATGTAGCCGAAGTGGACGATCTCGTAGAGCACGCGACCGGCAGCGCGGGTGATGGTGGCTTCGCTGACGGTGCCGTCTTTCAGAGCTTCGGGCATCTTCTCGGGGTTGAGCTTCACGCCGAAGTCGCCACCGCCTTCCCGAACCCGAGCAGGTTCTTCCGGAATATGGCCACCAAACATCAGGTTGTTGACGGTTGCAGCCGCCTTGTGATCGATAGGCGGCGGTGGGGGCAGGGAATCAAAGAAGGAGGGAATGAAGGAGCCCATGGGGCCGGGCTGGCCGCCGGGCATCTCCATGTCGAGGCCCGCGTTGATGAAGTTGACCGCGTGGACCGCGCCCCAGTCCGAAGTGACAAAGCCCTTGAAGCCGATCTGGTCGCGGAGGATTTTGGTCAGTGTGGACTCGTTGCCGCAGGCGAAGGTGCCGTTGAGGCGGTTGTAGGAGCACATGATGGAAGAGACACCGGCCTTGACCGCTTCGTCAAAGGGCGCGACGTAGACCTCGTGCAGGGTCTGATCATCCACGAAGATATTGCCGCTGTTGGAGTCGTAGGCGACGTAGTGCTTGACCTGCGCCATGACGTGCTGCGACTGAATGCCGCGAATCTCGGCCGCTCCCATCTGTCCGGTGAGGTAGGGGTCTTCGCCAAAGGTGTTATAGCCGCGGCCAAACTCGAGGTCGCGGTCGATGTTGACGAAGGGCTGCAGGGCGACATCGATACCGAGCGATCGGGCCTCGCGGCCGATGACGACGCCGTTGGCCTCTGCCGCGCGGCGGCTGAAGGTTGCGGCAACGCCCATGGTCGCTGTCTCGCCCTGCGAAGGATGGCGCGTGAGCACGCCCGGAGGTCCATCCGCAAAGCGAAGACCCGGAATACCGAGGCGCGGAACACCGGCCAGATAGCCGGCCTGGCCCTGATAGACGGCAGGATCTTCCTTTGTGCCGTGGATGAGCGTGAGCTTCTCGTCCAGGGTCATCTGGCTGAGGATTTTGTCCACGCGCGGATCACCGGTCACGACCGGAACGGATTGAGCGAAGGTAAGCGTTGCGCCCAGCAGCAAAGTCGCTGCCGCAAACACAGCCGGAAGGGCTGCGCAGGAAGGCCTGAAGAGATCGTGGAATTTCACTGGGATCACCTACATTGGTTGTGGACGGTCCGCCGCGCGATCTGGACGCACAATCCTGGAAGAAAGGGAATGCAGCTCTGCGTTCAGATAAACGATTGAGTACTCATCTATCCGACGGCAAGCAAGTGTAAAGCACTGGACATGCATTTGTATGCAGTCCAATGTGTGCATCATGTGAGACGGGTGGGATGCATACGTGACAGGGACCAGTCGAAAGGTAGGGGAGCGAATCCGGACGATATACTGCATGAGACAGCCGAGCTCCTTCAGGTCCAGTCGATCAGCCCTATATCCGAACGAAGAACTTTTCCCATTAGGAGATCTCCACCTCATGAAGCCCGTATGGACGCTGTGGCGAATTGGGTGTCTGTACGCCACTAGTCCCCTTGCTCGATGCGTGCTGTCGGCAGCGCTGTTCTGTGTGGCCCTCGCAGTGCAAGCCGCGGCTCAGCCATCGCCCGGCCCAGCCATTGAGGCTTCACCGGATGCGCTGGTAACGCCGGCGTCGTCTCCGACAGCAAGCTTGCCGGTGGCGAGGGATCTGACGTTTGTCAGCCTCGCTTCGTATGGGAACTACAAGATCTTTGCGAGTGGTAAGGACGCGAAGCTCTACACAAGTGGTGTGGAGTATGACCGCAATTCATGGGGACGGCTGATAGGCGCGCGCTTTGACTATGTGGCGGAGTTTCTTCCCTTTGTGCTGTTGAATGCGCCGGCCCAGACAGACATCTGGGGAAATCCTATGACGAAGGTTCACAAGCTAGTGCCGGGCGTCGGGTTTTCGCCGATTGGTTTCCGTTTGCTCTGGCGCGATGGCAAAGCCATCAAACCATACCTTCTGGCCAAGGGTGGAATGGTCATCTTTACGCAGAAGGAGCTTTCCCAGCAGGCAACGTATGAGAACTTCAGCCTCCAGTCCAGCACTGGTCTGCAGGTGAAGTTGACGCCGCGCATGGACCTTCGGCTGGGGCTCTTTGGAGACTTTCATTTCTCGGACGATTTCATCGTGCCTGTGAATCCGGGCCTTGACGTGATGAATGCGAGTCTAGGGATTACCTATCATCTGGGGCATCCGCCACTGGTGCATTGAACGCTGCCGGCCCTGCCAGGCCTTAGTACTGTGGCTCAGGGCAGCGGGAGCTGCGCATCGAGACCGTGGGCAACCAGATCGGCGCGGAGCTGATCGACGCCGGTGAAGACCAGACCGTTCATGCCGAGTGTACGAGCCGCCTCTACGTTGACGGGCTTATCGTCGATGAAGAGCGTCTCTTCCGGTTGCACGCCTAGCTGAGCGAGGGTATGGCGGTAGATGGCTGGATCGGGCTTTGCCATTCCAAGCTGGTAGCTCCACACGAGCACATCGAAGCGGTTGAGCCAATCAAACTCGCGCTTCATGTTTTCCAGGACCGAGTCGCCCATGTTAGAAAGAATCGCAGTCCGCACTCCGCGTTCCTTCAGAGCCTGCTGCCAGGCGAGCATCGCGGGATTCTCTGTGGTCCACATGCGGGCGTCCCAACGGTTGAGTTCTTCCACGGCGTTGGGGCCGAGATCGAGGCCGGCGTCGCGAAGGAACTTGCCCCAGAATGTAATACCGGAGAGCTTACCTTCGTCGTAGGCGTGGCGGTCGGTCCAGTAGAGTTCTTCAAAGCGGTCGTAAGGCAGGCCGGTGATGCGCAGCAACGCATCGTGAGATTCCTGGTCAGGCTGGCCGGTCAAGACCATGCCGTAGTCAAAGACGACCGCGCGCAGAACCAATGTGCCTCCTGAGAGCGCCCATGTATGTTGAAGGGAGGCGCATCTCTCTATTGTGCATGATGAAGCGGACGATGCCGGACTGCGCCGAGGGATGAGCATGCGGTTCTCGCGCAGAACGGAATGGAATACGGAAGAGAGTGAGCTGGCGCGCGCACATCGCACGCGAGTTGCGGTGGGGCTTCCTGTTGCCGACCTGACGGCTTCCAATCCGACGCGGTGCGGATTGACCTATGACGAGGGGCTGCTGGCGGCTTTGCTGGATTCGCGCGCGCGGGAATATGACCCGCAACCCAAGGGCCTTCGGCCGGCGCGAGAGGCGGTGTGTCGCTATTATGCAGACCACGGAGTGAGCGTCAATCCTGAGCAGGTGGTGCTGACGACGAGCACCAGCGAGGCATACAGCTTTCTGTTTCGACTGTTGTGCGATCCGGGATGCGAGGTTCTGGCGCCGCAGCCTGGGTATCCGCTCTTCGACTATCTGGCGGCACTGGACGATGTGCGCGTCCGTGCGACGGCCCTGGTGTACGACCACGGCTGGCAGGTCGATCCCGAGGGATTGCGGCGCGCTCTCACGCCAGAGACGCGGGCGATCATGCTGGTCCATCCCAACAATCCAACCGGGCACTTTACGAAGCCCTGGGAGGCAGAAGTGTTGGCGGTGCTCTGCCGCGAGCATGGTCTGAGCCTGATTGTGGATGAAGTCTTTCTGGACTACAGCGCGGGCGCGAGTCAAGGAAGCTTTGCGGCCGGGTTGACCGACGTGCCGGTGTACGTGGTCAGCGGGCTGAGTAAGATTGCGGGGCTGCCGCAGATGAAGGCGGCATGGATCGTCGTGACGGGTCCCCGGCAGCAGGAGGCGCTGGCGCGGCTGGACGTAATTGCCGACACGTTTCTCTCGATGAATGCGCCGGTACAGTGGGCGATGGTCGCCTGGCTTGAGGGCCGGGAGAAGATCCAGCGGCAGATTCGGGAGCGAGTGACAGCCAACCTGGCGGAACTCGACCTCCATCTGGCCGGGCAGTTCGCGACCCAGCGTCTCGTGTTTGAGGGCGGGTGGTATGCCGTGCTGCGGATTCCAGCTTTGCAGCCGGATGAACAGACGGTTCTGGATCTGCTGAACGAGGGTGTCTGGGTGCATCCGGGTTACTTCTTTGGGATGGAGGAGTCCGGTTGGCTGGTAGTGAGCCTGCTCGCGCCGTGTACGGAATTTCGCACGGGAGTCACCCGATTATTTGCCTATTTAGGAACGCACCAAGGTGGTAACGGGAGCGGCGAAATGCTTCAACAAAAACCTTAGGTATAGTTTGTTAAATCTATGATTAAAGAGTATTTAATTAAGTAAATTACCTTCGTTCAATGCCCCTGCAAAAATGGATTGCTGCGGCGTTCCGCGCCGATGGAGGTAACCGGCCCGTGACCGGGGATGACATGCGTCTCGTCCGGCAGTACCAGGAGCCTGGACTCGATGGAGGCAAGGATCTGGTCGTAGTTTCCGCCGGGCAGATCGGTGCGTCCTATGCTTCCTGCGAAGAGTGTGTCACCGGCCAGGATCATCTTGAGCGGGGCGAAATGGAGGCAAACGGAGCCCTGGGTGTGGCCGGGCGTGTGAAGCACCTGGGCAGGGTAGGCAGCGAGGCCAAGGTTCTGGCCGTCGGTGAGCGACTCATCAGGAGGAGCCGTCTCAGGGGGCGATACTCCAAGCCAGGCTGCCTGCATCGCCATCATCTGGAGCAGCGGCAGATCATTTTCGTTGAGGTAAATGGGAGCGCCGGTGAGCTGCTTGAGCCGAAGCGCCCCGCCGATGTGGTCGATGTGGGCGTGCGTGATGAGAATCTGCCGGAGCTTGAGTCCATGTTCGGTGAGGCGCCGGTGGATGCGGGCAATCTCGTCCCCCGGATCAATGACGATGGCTTCTCTCGCGGCTTCGTCGCCGAGGATGGTGCAGTTGCATTGCAACGGGCCGACGGGAAAGGTCTCGAGGATCATAAAGAGATTCTATCGGCCGGACAGGCGATCAGATTTCCGGGTCGGGAAGCGGAGCAGGCGCGAGCGCGAGAGCGCGGCCGAAGAGGCTCAGATCGACGGCTGACTCGTCGGGCAGGTGGGCGGCCAGCTCCCATAGCCCGATGAGGGTGAGGCCGACGAGGTTGGGAAAGAGCAGCGGGGCCATGGGCGGGGCACCGTTGACGGATTTCTCAAAGAGACTCGCGCCGGGTTCCATCAGGTTCATGCGCAGGTGGTAGCAGAAGCCGAGGATGCCGACCAAGGCCTGCACGCCGAGGACGCCGAGGCAGACGTCAAGGTAGCGGCGCGTGACCGGGAGCAAGACCGGCACAATGAGAAAGCCGGTGGCCAGAGCGCTGGAGAGAACGGGAATCCATTCGGTCTTGAGAAAGAAGCCATTGGTGGCGTGGTCTGTGAGGCAAAGGACGAAGTTGCCGAAGAAGCCTCCGGTGGCGAGGAGGACGACCCATCGTGCCCACTCGATGGTGCGCGGCGAGACCATGCGATTGGCGAGCAGCAGGAAGCCGAGGCCGGTGTAGGCGAGCGGCGCGGCAAAGGGCGCGGCATACGTGAGCGAGGCGACGGTGTGCTGCAAAAAGAAGCTGCTTTGGAGGTGATAGAGCACGCCGCCAAGACCGACGAGCACCGAGAGGCCGCCGACCAGCAGGCCCACATCGCGCCAGGCAGCGCGAAAGCCCCAGCGCCAGCGCAGCAGGTCCAGGACGAGGAGCACAACTGGCGCGGCGGCAGAGAAGTAAAGCGGAATGTACTCGGCCGGGTTGCGGAAGTGGTTGACCGAATGGGCAAGCACGATGTCGCCCGCCAACACGGCGAGGTTGGCCGCGACGAAGAGCTCGAGCAGCAGCTCCATATCGAAGACCCACTGGAGCGCGGGCAGAGCAAGGATGCGGCCGAGCGCGCGGATGGCCTTATCGGCGAGCTGCATGCGCCCTCCGCAGTTCATCGGCGTCGTGCTGCAGCTCAACTGTTTTTTGCAGCAACCCATAGTTGCCGTGCCACTGCACGAAGTCCGCGCCACCCATGAAGGCGCCATGTTTGCTGGTGCGTCCGTCGTAGTGCCAGAGGTCGAAGTAGGTAAAGTCGATGGGGTTGCTGAAGGGCGGACCAGTAAGGATACCGTCTTTATGCAAGCCATCCATGATGTTCTTCGCGGCCTGCACCTTGGCGTTGGTGCTGGCCACGACCTGATCGGCCTGCGCATAGACGCGGTCAATCTGCGCGGAGGTATGGCACTGCTCGCAGACCTGCTTCATGTTGGTCTGGGCCTGCAGCGAGTTGGGCCGCCGTGTGCTGATGGCATCCGCCAGATACCAGCCGAGGCGCTCGGAGGGGTCGTGCGTCACCTTGAGGCCGTTGATGCCGCTCATGTGGCAGGTGGCGCAGGTGGGCACAAACATATCTCGGGTGGTCAGGGTTTTGGGATTGGCGTCGAGCTTGAGCAGGTCACGTTGCGCGGCAAACATCACGCCATGCCGGGACTCGTTGTAGATCTCAATCTGAGAGTGGTCCGGGCCCATGTGGCACTGGGCGCATGTAGAGGGCAGTCGTGCAAGCGCGACCGAGCTTGTGTGGCGGGCGTGGCATTCAGTGCAGGTGCCGATGGTGCCGTCATCGTTCGGCTTGCCGATGGAGTGACACTGCTCGCACCCGGAGGCCATCGCCGATGAGCCTTCTGCAGTGACGAAGGGATGCGGAGGACGCTTTGTGCCCCCGGGCTGATATTGCTCGCTGAAGGCGACCTGCTCAGGGCTGAGGCCTTTCTCGCCGTAGATGGCGGCCCAACTCGGCGCGGCGTGGCGACTGCGCAGGAATTCCTGATAGATGCCCTCGTGGCAACTGCGGCAGTTGCCTGCCGTGAGATGCGTGGCGATGACAAAGCCGTGATGGTCCATCTTCTTCTGGCCGGGGCCAGGCTGATGGCAGTCGAGGCAATTGACACCCTTCCTGGCGTGGGCGCTCATCTCGTACTCGTGCACGACGGAGTACTGGAGGCGCGCGTGGCACTCGGCGCACTTGCCGCTGGCCAGCACAAAGTCGGATGTAGGTTGTTGCGTCTCAACCCGAGGACGGGCTCGATTGACAAGGAAGGCTCCCAGAATCAGGCCAAAGGCAACCGTAACTGCGATGAAGACGGATCGGAAGGACATGGCGCCTCAATGCGATGGGTTGGAATGAATGCAGCGAATATGCTTTGCCAGACTTGAAGAGGGTAGCGCAGGCCGTGGTGGTTGGGAAGGGACTTTTGTCACTCCGCGCAGGCAGGCCTGGACGGACAAGACGGCGCAACAACACAAAAGGCAAGCCGTGAAAGGCTTGCCTGATGGTGCGTCTGGAAACGCCGGAAGAATTGGTTGTGAACGGGCTACTTGCCGGACTTAGCTGGGCCCGAGATGGGCGCCGCGCCGTCGAGGACGGAATGGCTACGCTCGCCGCGCACATACAGGACCGTCAGGGTCAGTGAGGTGACCATAAAGATGATTGCCGACCAGGTGGTGAGGCGGGTCATGACGTTCGCCGCGGCGCGGGGACCAAATGCGGTCTGCGAACCCTGCCCGCCAAAGGCGCCTGCGAGATCGGCTGACCGCCCCTGCTGCAGGAGAACTACGCCGATGAGAAAGAGGCTGACGATTACGTGCACCGTCATCACAAAGTAGAAGAGAATCTGCATGATTTAGGCTGCTTTCCAACTTTTGCCCGGAAGCGCCGGGCGCAAGCGATCGGATGGTGCGGAAGGCGGGACTTGAACCCGCATGCCTTGCGGCGCCACCCCCTCAAGATGGTGTGTCTGCCAATTTCACCACTTCCGCACAGGGACAACTCTCTGAGTATAACAAAGCGGAGGATGGTGCGCGAGAGAACCCGGCCTGCGATGGCGGGCTCCGTGAGCCTGCGAAGGTAATGGTCGGACAGGCTCGTGCGAGCAACCAAAATAGCCTGTGCGCTTCTGATAAGGGTAGCGGATACTATGTAGCCTTATCCATTCAGCAAGGGCGGTTGTTGCCATGAAAAGCCTGACCGGCATATTCCTTCTCGCAGGCGTCGCTCTCTTCGCGACAGGCTGCAGCAGTTCGTCGCACTCGACCAGTAACTCGACCGGCTCAAATTCCGTGCTGACCTTTACTGCCGGTTCGTCCTTTTTGTTCGCAACGGAGTTCGGCACGAACACCTACGACGCGACCACGCAGCAGGGCGATACCGTCACCGGCGTTGCGCAGGACAGCCTGAAAAATGTGTATGTGGCAGGTTACACAGCAGGCAATCTGCCGGGATACACCGTCCCTGAGGGCGTTCTGAAAGGAGTAGTTTTTGAACTGACGGGCACGGGCAGCCCGGTGTGGAGCAGGGAACTGACGAGCGGCAAGGGCGACACGATTGATGGACTCGTGAATGTCGGCAGCAACGTAATTGCTGCCGGAACAACCTTCGGCGCCTATCCCGGTTTTTCCAATCCCAGTGGAATCGGCGAGGTCTTCCTGGGCAATTTCGACATGGCTGGAGACCTGATCTGGATATATCAATACCCTTCAACGAAGAACATTACGGTGGCATCAGTAACGGGCGACTCCAGCGGGAACATCATCGTGGGCGGCGAAATCGCCGATGGGGCAAGCGGCCAGGATCTATATCTCTCAAAGTTCGACTCTAATGGCAATCAGATATGGTTTATGACGTTTGGCAGCGGCGCGCAGGACGGATTAAGCAGCATCACAGTGGATAAGAGCGGCAATATCTACGCTACCGGTTTTACAAGTGGCGCCTTCCCCGGCAGCGCAGGTTCGATGGCGTCGCTTCCATTCGTTGGAGAATTCAGTGCCTCGACCGGCGGCAACATCTGGGTTCAGCAGTCGAATACAAATCCGGGTTTGGCCGGCTTCACGCCGTCGGCCATCACTGCCACGACAGATGGTCAACTCTTCCTGGAAGGTCAGACCGGCACATCGCCATCTAGCACCCAGATTCAGGTGATGAAGATGAATGCCTCTTCAGGAAGCATTGCCTGGAGCTACCAGTTCGGTGCGGGCACACAGAATCTGCCTGGGCAGGGGATTGTGGCAGATTCAAGCGACAACCTGTACGTTGCCGGCATCACCAACGGCGCGCTCGTCACGGGCGCCACGGCTGGCACAGACGATGTGTTTCTGGCGAAGGTGTCGTCAACCGGATCGGCGATCTGGGCGCAGCAGTTGGGCACGGGCAAGGAGTTACCGCGCATGTTTTCCGGCGCATCGACGCCGATCTTTCTCAACCTTGGCAGTCAGGGTGTGGCATTGGCTGGCATGACCTACGGCCAGTTTGCTGGGTTCAGCAATCCCAACGAATATGCGGAGCTGTTCGCCGCGGAGTATGGGCCGCAATAGGAGTTCGCCGCGCGCCTTCAGCCGCCGAGGCGCTCCATCCAGGCAGCCAGTTCCCGCTGATCGGGCGTTCCCGCTCCGTGTGCGATGCGGACGTTGCGCTGGTCGGTTTCAGGCCGGTTTTGGCTCAATTTGAATTTGCCGTCGATGCGGGAAATGGGGATCCGAAATCCGACGATACCCGCGAGCATAGTGGTGCGAAAACCCTGCGGCAGGCCTTCCCAATGAGCCAGGTACGCAGGCTCATGGGCTTCGATCAGTCCCCGCAGCAGTGCTTCCTTTCCTGCATCGTCTTCGACAAGCTGGACCGCGCCGTAAGCATGCACCGCAATGTAGTTCCAGGTGGGCACGGAGAGCGCGTCGCCGTACAGCGTGGGCGAGACGTAGCTGTGTGGACCGGGGAAGACAACCAACGTCTCCTGACCTGCGAGCGCCTTCCAGTGTGGATTGGCCTTGGCGAAGTGGCCTTCCAGCAGACCGTGGTCGCCTTCGTCCTTCACGACCAACGGCAGGTGTGTGGCGACCGGCGTGCCGGGACCAGCCTCAGAAGCGCCTCCAAAGAGAACGGCGAAGGAGTAGCTTCGCATCGCTTCAAGGAGAAGGCTTCGGTCCGTGACCTGGTTGAACCGTGGAGTGTACATCGAGGTCCTTACTGGATGCGCTCGAATCGGTAGCCGGCCTCGCGCAGCGCGTGACTGATCGCGGTGATGTGCGTGGAGCCTCGGGTTTCCAGTGTCACGTCAATCACCGTTTCGCCCAGGCTTACGCCATAGTACGCGCGATTGTGATTCGTTTCGACAATGTTGGCTCGTTCGCGAGCGAGAATTTCGGTCAGGTTCAGCAAAGCGCCGGGGCGATCCTGCAGGTAAACACGCACACGCACAAGCCGGCCGTCTTTGACGAGACCGCGTTCGATGATCTTGGCGAGAAGCGTGACGTCGATGTTGCCGCCGCAGACAAGCACGACGGTGCGGCGATGGCGCAGCTTGGTCTTGGCGTGCACAACGGCGGCAAGGGCCGCAGCTCCGGCTCCTTCGGCAAGAGTTTTTTCCTGCTCCAGCAGCATCAGGATGGCACTGGCAATCTCCTCATCGTCCACGGTGACGATTTCGTCGACGTAGCGCGAGACCATGCGCAGCGTGATGTCTCCGGCGCGGCGCACCGCGATGCCGTCGGCGATGGTCGCCTCAGCGCTGATGGTGACGGGGTGTCCAGCCTCTCTCGCGCGCAGCATGGAGGGCAGCTTCTCGGGCTCGACACCGATCACGCGGATCTTCGGATTGGTCTCTTTGAGCGCGCAGGCTATGCCGCTGATGAGTCCTCCGCCGCCGATGGGGACGACGACTGCTTCGATGTCGGGGACCTGGTCAAGAAGTTCGAGGCCGATCGTCCCCTGGCCGGCGATCACCTCGGGATCGTCGAATGGATGTATGAAGGTACGGCCCTCTTCAACGCGACGACGAATTGCCTCATCGCACGCTTCGTCATAGCTGGCGCCGTGCAGAATCACTTCAGCGCCGAAGGCGCGAGTGGCGGCGACCTTGACGAGCGGAGTCGCGAGCGGCATCACAATCTGCGCGCGGATTCCGCGGGCCGCGGCATGGAAGGCAACACCCTGCGCGTGATTGCCCGCGCTGGCAGCGATGACGCCGCGCTTGCGCTCTGATTCGGAGAGCGTCAGGAGCTTGTTCAGCGCGCCGCGCTCCTTGAAGGAGCCGGTGCGTTGCAGGTTTTCCAGCTTCAGATGCAGCGGAAGGCCGGTCAGCTCTGAGAGATGGTGCGAGAGGTGACAGGGAGAGACGTGTATCGCTTCGCCGATGCGGGCCCGCGCCACCTGAATGCTGGATAGAGTTACAGCTTCCAATGGATTCTCCTCAATGCAGAATAGGGCGAGACACGAAGACCACCTCTGCCTGTGCTGGAGGTGGCCCACTGACTTGCGCAACGACGACTTGGCATCTTGTCAGTTCGGGCCCCCAGCGCAGGGGATCAAACGAGGCATTCGACGGGGTTTCAGGTTGCTACACATCCCAATCCACGCGCGGCGAACGGAATGAGGGCAGGGGATGCGCATGCAATGAGCTAAGTAGAGCAGAGTGTGAAGGATCGCGTCAAGAAAGCTGCGATGGAGATTAGACGAGACTCCGGATCGATGCCGTCGCGCCGGATTCTCTGCGGAAGAGATGGCGCAGCCGGTGTTGACAGTCAGGAGGAGACCGCTCACGATATGACCAGCAGTCAGAAACGACTGACAGTGCAGAATGAGTGAACAGAGATCAATAGCAGCTACGACGGAGATAGCGGCGGCGACTCGGCAACCGGATCGCCGACAACGGAAGGCGGCCGAAACCCAGCTGCGGATCTTTCGCAGCGCGCTGCAACTCTTTGGCGAGCGCGGCTTTGCCAATGTGACCGTCGAGGAGATTACCGAAGCCGCCGACGTGGGGAAGGGAACCTTCTTCAACTACTTCGAGAGCAAGGAACACGTGCTGGGTGTGATGGCTGAGGTGCAACTGGCGCACGTGCAGGAAGCGGTGCGCCATGCCCAATCGGGCCGGCAGAGGATTCAATCCACTCTGCACCATCTCTTTGTGAAGCTCTCGGAAGAGCCTTGTCGCAGCCCATTTCTGGCGCGGACTTTTATTGGGACGTTTCTCGCCAGTGAGGGAGTAAGGCGTCTGCTCGATGAGCGCATGAAGGCTGCGCGGCGTATGTTCTGCGAGATCATCGCGAGCGGCCAGAGCCGCGGTGAGATTGATGCCCGTCTGGACCCCGAGGAGGTGGCGTTTCAACTGCAGCAGACGCTGTTGGGCACGGTGTTGCTGTGGTCGTTGCACGGAGAACCAGAGGTCAAGGTTTGGATCGAGAAGAGCTTCCGGCACTTCTGGAGCGCGGTCGCAGCTCCGCGCAAGGGGAAGAGGCAATGATTCGGAAAGTGTGTCTAATGGCAGCAGCGGTCATGCTCCTCGGCGGGAGATGCGGTATTGCGCAGGGAGCAGGGCAGCAGGCACCGGTGCGCCTCACGTTGTCTGAGGCTTTCAGCCGGGGATTGCAGGCGGATCTGAGCGGGCTGCTCGCCGGAGCGCGAACCGACGCAGCAGAAGGGACACGCCTTCGCAGGCTTTCGGCGGTTCTTCTTCCGCGGGTCAATGCGCAGACGTATGCGAACTACCAAAACCGCGATCTGCGCGCCTTTGGAATTTCACTGCCGGGTATGCCGGAAGTCGTTGGGCCGTTCTCCAACTACGATATCCGGCTTTACGCGCAGCAGAACCTGATTGATCTGCAAGGACTGAATCTGCTGCGTGCGAGCAATCACGAATTGGAAGCGGACCGCCTGGATGAGCAGGATGCAAGGGATCTGATTGTGAGGGCGGTCGCAGCGCTGTATCTGAACGGCGAATCGCAACAGGCTCGCGTCGCCGCCATGACGGGTCTGGCCTTCCTGTTGCTCACGGTCGCCAACCTGCGCTTCCACAAATCTCTTGACTAGGTCCGAGTGCGCGAGGAACCAGCAAAAGCACCCTCCGCAACGCCGGGAACAGGGAACGTGAAGGAGTCCTGCTGCGCGGGACGACTTGGGAGTGTTACTTTACCCTTTGGCTGGGCAAAGCCGGTTCGCGACGCGGATTGGGCCGGGCAGGCGCTCGCCGATTAGGGTGGTTGAGGCTTCAGGGGAGCGGACGTCAAATGATGGAATTTCACATCTCGCGGGATGCACGGGCTCGCTATCAATTGGATGCGTCGCTCTTTGCCTATGACGGTAATGTGGTCTTCGGCGATCTGGGCGCCTGCCGCGCCTTTGCGTACCGCATGAACCAGGTGCGGAAGGCTGACCAGTTTCCGGATCAGGCCGTGCATGCTGGCGCGCTGTTTGCGATGGGCCTGATTGACGAGGCCAGCCACGTGCTGATGGCGCGCTACCGCGAGCAGCACGACCCCGAAGTGATGAAGGCTGCGCTGGACTGGTTCGGCTCCCGCGTGGGCACAGACGAACTCGACAAGCTGCTTTTGACATTCGTTGAGCATTTCCCAGGTCAGAGCGTGATGCGCGGACTCGAGACTCCGCAGGAGTGGCTGGCCGGGCAGACCGACAGCATGTCCCACCGCGAAGCCGCGCTCGAAGAACTTCTGCTGCTGTGGACGGCCAACCGCAACGATGCCTTCAAGCCATTCGAGGAGCTGTTTGCCGAAAAGACCCTGGCCGAAAAGACGGTGTACCGGCAGGTGACACAGGAATTGCCGGAGTATTTTGCGACTCGCCCTCTGATCGCCATGCCTGATGCGCGCAAGCTGAACCTGCTGGATGTGCTTCGCGCACCGGCGCTCGGTTCGCCCACCTCGCTCAGCGAACAACTCAAGCTCATTCGCGACCTTTGGAAGGTGCTGCTGGGCGACAGCCTGGACCGTCTGCTGATGATTGGCGGCGAGATTCTGCGCGAGGAAGAGCTTGCCATCTGGATGCAGTTCAATCCGGATGCAAACCGAGCGCGCTCTGCCGCGGAGGAAGCCGCGCGGCGGCGACGCGAACGCGGCGAGCAGCAGTGGCCCTCGATCGTGAGCGAGTCGCAGGTGCCCACCTTTGGCGATCCGACCCATGAGTACGAAAAGTTCAGCGAGGATACGGCGTGGATGCCGAATACGGTACTCATCGCGAAGAGTACCTACGTATGGCTGGCGCAACTGAGCAAGCAGCACGGGCGGCACATTCGCCGCCTGGATGAGATTCCCGACGAGGAACTGGCGACGCTGGCGCGGCGCGGCATCAATTCGCTGTGGCTGATCGGCGTGTGGGAGCGCAGCCGCGCATCGAAGACCATCAAGCTGCTCTGCGGGAACAACGATGCGGTCGCGTCTGCATATTCACTCTACGATTATCGCATCGCCGACGATCTGGGTGGCGAGTCGGCCTACGTCAACCTGCGGGACCGCGCCTTTCGCTATGGTGTGCGGCTGGCCAGCGACATGGTGCCCAACCACATGGGCATCGATTCGCCGTGGGTTGTCGAGCATCCGGAGTGGTTCATCGCGCGCGAGTATCCTCCTTATCCTTCGTATTCATTTGAAGGGCCGGATCTTTCGAGCGATGGGCGCGCGGAAATCAAGATCGAGGACCACTACTTCGAACAGACGGACGCCGCCGTAGTCTTCCGCCGCCGGGACAAGGCAACGGGGGAGACGCGGTTTATTTATCACGGAAACGATGGAACGAGCTTTCCGTGGAATGACACGGCGCAGCTCGACTATTTGAATCCCGCGGTCCGCGAGCAGGTCATTCAGACCATTCTTCATGTCGCGCGGCTGTTTCCGATTATTCGATTTGATGCGGCCATGACTCTGGCCAAGCGCCACTTCCACCGCCTCTGGTTTCCGGGACCGGGGTCGAGCGGAGCCATTCCATCGCGCGCTGAGTACAGCATGACGCAGCATGAATTCAACCAGCACATGCCGCATGAGTTCTGGCGCGAAGTGGTGGATCGCGTCGCCGCAGAAGTGCCCGGTACGCTGCTGCTGGCCGAGGCATTCTGGCTGATGGAAGGTTACTTCGTCCGCACCCTCGGAATGCATCGCGTCTACAACAGCGCCTTCATGAATATGATGCGCGACGAAAAGAACGCCGAGTATCGCTCCGTCATCAAGAACACCCTGGAGTTCGATCCGGACATCATGAAGCGCTACGTGAACTTCATGAGCAATCCGGATGAGCGCACGGCGATTGATCAGTTCGGTAAGGGCGACAAGTGCTTTGGTGTTGCGGTGCTCATGGCCACCCTGCCGGGCCTGCCGATGTTTGGCCACGGGCAGATTGAGGGCTTCACGGAAAAGTACGGCATGGAATACCAGCGGCCTCGCTACGACGAGACGCCCGATCACTGGCTCGTGGAGCGGCATGAGATGGAGATTGCGCCGCTCTTGCACAAGCGTTGGCTCTTCGCCGAGAGCCACAATTTCCTTCTCTATGACTTCTTCCAGCCGGGCGGATCGGTCGATGAGAACGTCTTTGCGTACTCAAACCGGAGCGGCCACGAGCGCGCGCTCGTGGTCTACAACAACCGCTACGGAACGGCGCACGGGACCATTGATTTTTCTGCGGCTTATGCGGACAAGGCTGCGGGTCATCTGCGCCAAAGGCGGCTCGCCGAAGCGCTGGGCTTTGGCAATGATCACTCGACCGTCGTGGCCTGGCGCGATTCCTTGACCGGTTTGCAATACCTGCGCCGCATGCGCGACCTGTGCGAGCGCGGATTGACGCTCGATTTGCACGCCTACCAGTGTTACGTCTTTCTCGATTGGATCGAGCTGCGCCCGACAGCAGAGAAGCCATGGGACCGGCTCAGCGACTTTCTGAACGGCCGCGGCGTGCCGAGTCTGGAAGACGCACTCATGCAGCTTGAGTTGCAGCCCGTGCAGGATGCGCTGCGCCATCTTCTGGATCCGTCCATGGTACGAACGCTTGCGGACCTGGCCGAGCATCCGCGCAGCGATGGCGGAGCGAACGATAAGGCCCTGGCGCAGGAACGGCGCGTCTTCCTCGACGAGGTTTGGCGGCGTTGCGAGCGATTCGTACGAACCGCAGAGCCCGTGTACCGTGCGCGGCTGCACGATGCGGGTATCCGTCCGTTGGACGCTGCAGGTCGGGATACAGAGTCGCTCTCCATTGGCTGCCGTACTCGTTTGCGGGCAGCCATGCGGCTTCCTGCGATCGAAGCGATGTCGTCGCGGCCCTGGACGGTAGCCGCGAGGCGCGTGCTGCCCAGCCCGAGTCCGCAATTGACTGCGACCGTGATGTGGGGACCTCTTCTTGCCTGGTGCGCACTGGAGACGCTCGCCGAGGCCGTGCACGGCGCTGCTCCCCGGCTTGTCTCGCTGGATCTGTATGACAGGTTGCGCCTCCGTGAACCCTTTGCGCAGATCTTCCAGACGCTTGGCTTTGAAGGCGAAGACGGCTGGCGTGCAGCAGCTCGCATCCGGGTGATGCTGCTGGCCGAAGCGGGGTCCACACAAGCGGATGCCTCATCGGGTGACGCAATTGCCGCGGCTGCAACCTCGAAGTCGGATGCTTCCACTGAGACGACGGCAGGTGGTGAACGCGTGCTGCTGGCGCCTGCCCTGTGGCTCGACGCGGACGTGCGCTGGCTGACCGGCATTCACGAAGCGCAAGGGCACAATTATCTGGTGCGGGAACTCTATGAGGAATTGCTGTGGTGGCTGCTCTTGCCCTCCATGCTGCACCTGGCGGGTCAGTCTGCGCCTGCTCGCGAAGAGAGTGAGCAACTGAACCGCACTGTGGCAGAGGCGCTGGAGACTGCCGAAGCCGCCGGGTACCGCATGGACGTTCTTCTCGCGAGTACTGCGCTTGATACGGAGGACGATGCCGGGGAGCAGCAAGCCGAACAGGAGGAAGCCTCGCTCGACAAGCCTGCGGAGATCCACGAGATCGACGCACAGCCGGACGTGGAGGACCTGTAAGCCTTCTGGGCACATCACATGGTAGTGTGATTTGGAACACATCGCATCGTTGTTTTGCGCGCCGAGCATTCCAGTCGGTCGTCCCTTGGAAGGACAGACTGGAGCTGCGCGTCTGTGCAACGTAGAAGTGTGCGTGACGAGGAGTGAGTCATTTCCGTAGTCATCAAACGGCCTTTCGCGCGCAAGTCCCTACGAAAGTGCGGAGTCCATGCCTCAGGAGGCAACGCAGGAGCGGTAGGGGCGATCAAATCTAGCAGGAGGTGACGAGTGAAGGGGATCTTCGTGGTGGGAGCTGGGCCGGCGGGCATGTTTGCGGCCCGGCAGATGGCTCTGGCTGGCTATGACGTCTTTATTTTTAATCGTGATATCAAGCCCGGCGGCTTGGTGGAATATGGCATTTATCCCGTAAAAGAAAAAATGAAATCCGGTCTGCGCAAGCAGTTCGCGCAGGTGCTGGCCATGCCCAACGTGCACTATTTCGGCAATGTGCAGATGGGCGAGGACCGCGCCCTTAAGATTCAGGACTTGCAGGCCATGCACCCGGCGGCGATCGTCTTCGCCTGCGGTGCGCAAGGCGCAAAGAAGCTCGGTCTGCCCGGCTCGGATGCAAAAGGTGTTTATGCGGCGAAAGACTTTGTTTACGCCTATAACCAGTTACCGCCCTATGCCTCCATGGATTTTTCAACCGGCAAACGCGTAGCCATCGTCGGTGTGGGCAACGTTGCCATTGATATTGCCCGCTGGGTGCTGGAAGATGCGCCAAATCGTGTGACGGAGAGCGTCGTAGTGATTGCTCGCCGGGGGCCTCTCGAAGTCAAGTTCGATGAGAAAGAAATTGAATACGTCGAGCAGCACGTTTCGCGCGACGAACTGAGCGCTGAACTGGAGCGCGTCCGCGAGCGCTGTGCCCGCTGCAATCAGGATGTCTCGGCACCGAAACTCTTTCAGGAGCACTTCCGCAAGTTGGCGAATCCTGAGTACGTAGCGGTACCGCCACGTCTTTCGTTCCGCTTCCTTTCTTCGCCGAGCGCGATCCTTGCCGATGCAAATGGGCGCATCGCAAGGCTGCAGGTTGCCGAGAACGATCTGGTACTCAAGGCGGACGGCAGCACTTCAGCCGTCGCAAATGGGCAGCACAGCGAGTTGGAGGTGGACACGCTCATCTTCGCCATCGGGGATGAGCACGACCCGAAGATTGGTCTGCCGATGGGACCGCATGGCTATGCGACGGACACCGACGCCGTGCACCCGAACGAACCCGGCTATCAGGTTGTCGATCCCAAGACCGGGACGGCGATCCCCGGCTGGTTTGTCGCAGGATGGGCGCGCAAGGCCAGCACTGGGCTCGCGGGTATCGCGCGCCACGATGGGGAAGTGAGCGCGGCACGGGCGATCGAGTACGTGAAGAATGCGCCGGAGACACAGACGCTCAACGAGAGAGAGATCGTTGCCAGGCTGGAGTCTCTTGGGTTGCAGCCTGTGACCAAGGAAGACTTGTCCCTCCTGGGCCGTGTGGAAGACGCCATCGCGCAGGAGCGCAAGGTACCTTCGTTCAAGTTCTCGAAGAATGAGGAGATGTTGCAGGCCATCGAGGAAGAGCAGATGCGCGTATAGGCGCGAGCCGCGTCCAGGCGTTCAGTCCGATCTCTTGACAAAATGAACTGAACCGTTCAGTATTGTTTTGGTCGGGAGGTCACTCGTGATTCGTGTCCGTAACCTCGTCAAGTCCTTCGGCGCATTTACTGCGGTGAACGATGTTTCGTTCGATGTGGAGCGCGGGGAGATCTTTGCCTTTCTCGGCCCCAATGGAGCCGGCAAAACCACCACCATCAAGATGCTGACGACCCTGCTGCATCCCACCAGCGGGGCGATTAAGCTGGATGGGCTCGATCCCCAGAAGCACCAGAACGAGGCGCGCAAACGATTCGGAATCGTCTTCCAGGACCCCAGTCTGGACGGCGACCTGACGGCATGGGAGAACATGGAAGTCCATGGCGTGCTCTACCACGTGCCCCACCGGCATCGTCGCGAACGCATCGAGGAACTGCTCAAGCTCTTCGAACTGTGGGAACGCCGTAAAGAGCAGGTGAAGAAGTTCTCCGGCGGCATGAAGCGGCGGCTGGAGATCGCCCGTGGCTTTCTGCATACCCCGCGCATCCTCTTCCTCGACGAGCCGACGCTCGGCCTCGATCCGCAGAGTCGCAATCAACTCTGGAACCATGTGAAGAAGGTCAATGAAGCCGAGAAGGTGACCGTCTTCCTCACAACGCATTACATGGATGAGGCGGACCGCGTGGCGCACCGCATCGGCGTCATCGATCACGGCAGGCTTGTGGCGCAGGGAACGCCGCAGCAGATTAAGGACCAGACCAATACGCAGAGCCTGGAAGAGGCGTTTCTCGCGCTGACAGGCACAACGATTCGCGACGAGAGCGCGAGCGGAGCAGACCAGATGCGGCAGTTTGCGCGCATGTGGAGCGGAGGAAGACGATGAGAGCAATCTATATTCTCTGGCTGCGCGAATTGAAGCGCTACGTGCGCTCACGTGCTCAAATTGTGGCTTCGCTGGGCCAGCCTATGCTGTATCTGCTGGTGCTCGGCTTCGGTCTTGGGCCCGTCTTTCAGCGCGCGGGCAACGGGAGCTACTTCCAGTTTGTCGCACCGGGTGTGATTGGCATGACGGTGCTGTTTTCCTCCATCTTCTCTGGGCTTGGACTCCTGTGGGACAGGCAGTTCGGATTCCTGAAGGAGACGCTCGTGGCGCCGGTGCCCCGGCTGCAAATCATGATCGGGAGGACACTGGGCGGTGCCACGGTGGCAATTGTGCAGGGGCTGCTTGTGACGGTCGTCTGCGTCATCGCAGGCTTCCGGCCGCATCATCTGATGATGGTTCCAGTGGCGCTGCTCTTCATGATTCTGATTGCGACAGTCTTCGCAGCACTGGGAGTGGCAATCGGCTCAAGCCTGCAGGACATGCAGGGCTTTCAGCTCATCATGAACTTTCTCGTCATGCCGATCTTCTTCCTGTCGGGCGCTCTCTTTCCTCTCACGGGACTGCCAAAGGCTCTGGCCGCGGCCACGGACATTGATCCCTTGACATACGGCATTGACGGCATGAGGGCCTCGTTACTGGGCTTGTCGCACTTCGGCGCGAAAACCGATGCGCTCGTTCTTGCGGTGATTGGCGCAATCCTGCTCGTCATCGGTGCGCATCGCTTCTCGAAAATTGAGATCTGAACATGGCGCGGACCCGCAGCAGCGAAGCACACGAGAAGGTCATCCGCGCAGCTCTCGACTTGTTTGGCGAGCGGGGCATCGATGGCGCCAGCATGGATGCGATTGCGCGATCTTCCGGCGTGAGCAAGGCGACCATCTACCACCACTGGGCAGACAAGGAAGCACTATTGATGGAGGTGATGGTCTTCGTCAACGGACTGGACCGAAAGCCGGAGAACGTAGACACAGGCGACCTGTGCGGCGATCTGGCTGCGGTCCTCAGCCGCAGGCCGCCCAACGATCTGGATGCGGAGCGCAGGCGCATTACGCCGACGCTGATTGCGTACTCCGCCGTGCATCCGGAGTTCGGTCGCGCCTGGCGGCAGCGCGTAACGGAACCGCCGCGCGCAGCCTTGCGCAGCGTGCTGCAGCGGGGCATCGAGCACGGTCGGTTGCCGCACGATCTCGACATGGATACCGCGCTCGCGCTTCTGCTTGGACCCATGCTCTACGTGCACATCTTCTCGAAGGACGACCCGCACCATCGTCCCGATCTTGGCCCCAGCGTTGCTGAAGCCTTCTGCCGTGCCTTTGCGGTGCAGCCGGCAGCCGCACACCAAAAATCCAGAGGCCGCTAAAATTCAGGCGGATGCTCTGTCGCGACGCCGAAGGCGCGCTCCATGGCCAGTCCGGCCTGCGCGATTGTGCCTTCATCAAAGAGCTTGCCGATGAGAGTGACACCGTGGGGCACGCGGCGCGGCGGGCTGAACTTTGGCAGTGGATGCTGTGGATCGGGAGCCCAATCGCTGCGTGCCTCGGCGATTTCGACAAATCCCGCGCGCAATGTGAGCGAAGGATGGCCGGTGGCGTTGGTGATGACCAGAATCTCATCGCGCAGAGAAGGGACAAGCAGCAGGTCCACGCTCGCGAAGAGCCGTGCCATCTCCAACGCAACCTTGCGCCGCATGCGGTCCGTCTGCACAAAGTCCACGGCGGAGAGAAAGCGCGCCTGCCGGAAAACGTTGGGCCATCCGTCGGGCACCTGCATCTTCAGCTCATTGAGCTTGCCGCTCAGGGTCAGCTCTTCAAACGCGGCGGCGGCTTCGGCAAAGAGAATGAGATTGAGCGAATCATAGGGCCAGTCGGGAAGCGAAACTTCGACGGGCGTCATGCCGAGCTTCTTCACCGTCTCCAGCGCAGCGCGGTCCACGTCCGTTGCGGGACTCTCCTTCATCCAGGCAGGGAAGTAGCCGACGCGAAGCCCCCGGACGCTCGCCTCCGCGTCAAAGGCCAGTTTGCTAGGTACGCACTCCATGTCGCCTGGGTCCGGTCCGTAGATGGCGTTGAGCACCAGCATCGCGTCTTCCACGCTGCGCGTCATGGGGCCGAGCTTGTCGAGAGACCAGCAGAGCGTCATGGCGCCGGTGCGTGGCACGCGGCCATAGGTGGGCCGCAGGCCGGTGACGCCGCAGCGCATCGAAGGACTCACAATACTGCCGCCTGTCTCGCTGCCAATGGCGAAGCCGACCAGCCCCGCCGCGGTTGCGGCGCCCGGGCCTGCGCTTGAGCCCGACGAGCCTTCTTCCAGCAGCCACGGATTCATCGTCTGCCCGCCAAACCAGATATCGTTCAGCGCCAGCGCGCCCATGCTGAGCTTGGCAATCAGCACGGCGCCGGCGGCGTTGAGCCGCTGCACCACGGCGCTGTCCTCCACGGGAACGCGGTCACGATAGGGCTCCGCACCGAAAGTCGTGCGGATGCCTGCGGTGTCGAGCAGGTCTTTCGCTCCCCACGGAATGCCATGCAGCGGGCCGCGATAATGTCCTGCGGCAATCTCCGCGTCGGCCTTGCGCGCCTGCTGCAGCGCCTGGTCGCGCAGCAGCGTGATCACGCAGCGCAGTTTGGGATCAAAGCGGTCAATGCGCTTGAGGTAAATCTGTGTCAGCCGTTCTGAGGTAAGCTGGCGCTTTTCGATCCAGCGCGAAAGCTGCGTGACCGCCGCGTAGGCAATCTCCTCGTCATTGCCGGGCGAGGGAAGATGCCGATCTGCGCTCCGTTCAAATCGATCCGTCGCGGGCATGCCGGTTGCGACGCCGGGCAGCGCAGGATTCCACGTGGTGGCGGGCGACAGCGTGGATTCGAGCGCGAGCTTGTGCGGCCCCACCCGACGCTCATATACCGGCGCCATCTGCACGCGCCAGTTGCCCGCGGCCTCGGCGAGGTCGGCTTCTTTCAGGTCTACCTGCATCAGCTTTTCGGCTTCCCTGAAGGTTCCAGCGGAAACCTCCGGTCCGGCGGCGGGCGATGTACCAAAGGCTGGCGGAGCGCCGGGCGTCTGGTCCTGCTGTACGGGTGTCTGTGTCTCGGCCGCAATCGCTGTCCCGAGCAGCCCCATGGAACCAAGGGCAACAAACTCTCTGCGTGATGGGTTCATGCTTCCTCGTTCATTCCAAATCTCATTCATCTCGCGATGGGTGAGCAAACTATAGCACCCGGAGGAATGCGAGCCAGATTGCCTCGCAGGTGCATTCAGAAATGAAGTTCGATCGTATCAAGATTCCTTCTCCGCATTTTGAATCCATTTGTTCCAATGAGCCCGGACCCGTAGAATCACTGATGTGCGGTTCAGCGGGTACGGAATCCTGTGTTCCGTACGCGCTACGCGAGACCAACATGAGTGAACAGGCAGCAGGTTCCAATCCCACGGTGGCGGTTTCACCCGCGTGGAGCAAAATAGAGAGGGCCCGCCATCCCCAGCGGCCGTATCCGATGGACTTCATCGAGCGGATTTTTACGGATTTCAGTGAGATTCACGGGGATCGCGCCTTTGGCGACGATGAAGCGGTGGCCTGCGGCATGGCTCGCCTCGATGGCGAGGAAGTGCTTGTCATCGGCAACCGTAAGGGCGGCACGACCAAAGAGCGTGTGCGCCGCAACTTTGGCATGCCGAATCCAGAGGGCTACCGCAAGGCGCTTCGGTGCATGAAGATTGCCGAGAAGTTCGGCCGTCCCATCTTCAGCTTCATCGATCTTCCCGGCGCGTATCCTGGCCTTGGTGCTGAAGAGCGCGGTCAGGCCGAAGCCATTGCGCGCAACATCCGGGAGATGGCGCGGCTGCGCGTACCCACGATCTCCGTCATCAGCGGCGAGGGCGGCTCCGGTGGAGCGCTCGCGCTAGCCGTCAGTGACCGTGTTCTCATTCTTGAGAATGCGCTCTATTTCGTCATCACCCCGGAGTCCTGTGCGGCGATCATGTGGCGCGACGCGAACCAGAAGCAGCTAGCGGCAGAGGCCATGCGCATCTCCGCTTCCGAGGTCAAGGCGCTTGGCTGCGTGGACGAGATTATCGCCGAACCGGAAGGCGGCGCCCACACGGATCATGAGGCGGGAGCTGGATTGCTGGGGACCGCACTGAAGAAGCACCTTGCCGAAATAAAGGCGATGCCCATTGACGCGCTGGTCGCTGCCCGCCAGGCCAAGTTCCGCAACATCGCTCAGTTTTATACAGAAGGTTAGCCGGATTGCACCGTCACCACCTCAGAGTCGTCCCGGGAAGCGAACCCGCGAGCCTGTTGCGGCATCAGAGTGAAATGAATTTCATGGAGCGCGCCGCATGACGAACGCAGCACCTGTCACCAGCCGGCTGCGTGCCTATTTTGAGTTCATCGCCGCCATCGTTTATCTCTTTCTGGCGCGTTCGGTCGCACGCCATAGCGCCTCCGGCCTCGTCAGCGATGCGCTGGAGCCGCTTCTGGAGCAGGCGATGCTGGCCTTCCTCCTTTTCCTCGGCTATGCGGCCTTCGGCATGACATTTGACCGGCAGAAGCGGCCCATGCGCGAGCAGGGATTTCCTCCGCGCGACGGCTGGCAGCGCGAGGTCGGCCTGGGCATTGCGCTCGGCTGGGGCATCGCAGCGGCGTGCGTCCTCGTGATGGCCCTCTTCGGCGGCATTGCCGTGGCGCTCACGTTGAACCCTTCAGCCTTTGCATGGCTGGCGGCGGACGTGGCCTTCTTTGCCGTTGCGACTCTCGCCGAAGAGATTGCCTTTCGCGGCTACGGCTTTCAGCGTTTTGCGCAGAGTGTAGGTCCCGTCGCGGCCACGCTGTCGTTTGCCGCCCTCTACGCTGCGGTGCAGGCCACCTTGCCGGGCGCGAGCCACGCCAGCATCGCCGTATCTCTGGCCTTCGGTCTGGTCCTCACCATCGCCTACCTGCGCACGCAGGCGCTGTGGGTGAGCTGGGGCCTGAACTTTGGCTGGAAGGCCTCGCGGGCGCTGCTCTTTGGCTTGACTGTCGCAGGAGTCAACTCCCATTCGCCCTTGATTGAGGGCGACCCCATGGGTCCGTTCTGGGTCACCGGGGGAGGCTTCGGGTTGGACGCCAGCTGGTTCGCATTCCTGGTGCTTCTGCTGGCGATCCCTGTCCTTTATAGAGCCACGCGCGACCTGGACTTTCTGCATAACGCACCGGTGCTGGTGCCGGGCGGGATCCCCGTCGATCTGGATGCAGCCGCGCGCCGTCAGCACGAGTCCGCCATGGGACGGGCCGCTCCAGCCGCGCCCAGCCTCGTGCAGATTATTCCTGCGCAGGCCCCGGCGGGTTCAAACCCCACGAGCGCACCGGGTTCTATCGAAACGACTTCGCAGCAATAGTGCGCTGCCGCCGGGCCCCGCGCGCTTTCCATCCGGCGCGAATCCTTACCGCATCTTCAAAATTGATTTGACCTTACATCTTGCGCCGCTCTATCGTTTGCTCAATCCTGAATGCATCCATGGGAGGTTCCCATGCGGCGGTTATCCCGGGAGGTCGGCGCAATGTGCGGCCGGTTGGGCGCATGGGGAAAGTCTGCGGCCGCGCTCGCGATTGTGCTCACTGCCGTCGCGACGTCGGCTCAGGTGCTCACCATCGACACCAGCGGCCGCCCCACCTCGGTGACGCAAAGCGCCGCGGTGGACAGGCGCTTCGCCCAGGTTGAGCCGACGAAGGTCGCGCTCCCGGCTGCTGAGCTGACCGCAAGATCCCGCCAGGCGCTTCTTCGCGCGCTTGAAATCGAACCGGGCTTCGCCATGCGCCCATTCCCCGGTGGCCACAAAGGTCTGACGCTCGTTGCCAACGGCAAGCTGGAACCAGCCGGTGAAGCGTATCTGGACATGGTGACGACCTTCGGCGTAAGCGCCAAGCCCGGAGACAAGGTCGTCATTACCGACATCAAGTTTGAACGGTCCAGGATCATTTTCGATTTCAATGGCGGGCCGGACATCAAGCATCGCTTCCTGCGGCATATCTACGTCGGCGATGAGGTGTATCAGCAGCCCGTGATTCAGGACGACGGTTCCGTTCCCACCGGCTCCCGCATCGCGCTCGTCTTCCCTGGTCGCATTCCGGATCTGACAGGAGATCAGGTGGAGAGCCTGCTCGCACCGCTGGTTTCGTTCAAGGTCCAGTCGCCGGCACAAGCCTTCACCGACACGCTTCCACCTATGCTGAAAGACGCAATTCTCAATCATCACGTCCTCGTGGGGATGACCACGGACATGGTGCTGATTGCGAAGGGCCAGCCAGACCGCAAGGTGCGCGAGATGGATGGGCAGATGCCCTTTGAAGAGTGGATCTATGGCAAGCCCCCGCAGGATGTGTCGTTTGTCCGCATTAATGGCAACCGCGTCATTCGTGTGGAACTGGCGGTCGTTGGCAAGCCTCCTGTCATCTTTACCAGGGACGTGGTGGAAGGCATGATGCGCACCGACGGCACGCCTGCGGTGCCTCCGCCGGCCTCCAACACACATACCATCGAGATGGGCGATGTGCATCGGAATCCAGACACGCAGTCCGCGGATGCTCCGCCGACGCTGCGCGAGCCTGGCGAAAAGCTCCCGGCAGACGATGGCAAAGACTCGCGTGTGGGCGTGATGAAGCCGGTGCAGTTTCCAAAGCAGACGCCCGATGACGCTCCGGTAGCCCATGCGCCAGGAACCCAAACGGGAACCCAGGCAGGATCTCCGCCGCAGACTGGAACTTCAGGAGGCGCCCAGCCGACACCCAACACAAACAGCCCGCAGCCATCCGGTTCCCAGTCCGCCCCGCCGCCTCCGCCCGCGTCGCAACTGCTGTCTGAAGTGATGTAAACTCAAAGGAGCGAGCTTGCTCGAAGGATGCGCCCTGCGGCGCGAGCAGCCGCCCCGTTCAAGCCGCGCGCAACTCCTGCGCGTGTGAGCAGAGACAACCCCAAGAAGGAGAAGCATCCGACTCATGGCCAAGATTGCCAAAACAGCCGACCGCAAAAAAGTGATGGACACGACGAAGTCGACCGACTGTCCGAAGTGCAGCAAACCCACGCGCATCGTCAAGCGTGTGAAGGACCGTGAACGCGGGATCCCTGGAGGTGTTTATATCTCCTGCTCTGCCTGCGACTTCTACGAAAAGCTTTAGGTCTTTTCGAGGTTCCGGAGCCGATCTCCGAAGGCAAAAAAGCCCGGCGCGAAGCCGGGCTTTTTCATTGGTTTTGCGCGCACGCGGAGACTCAGCCTACCAGCACAGCAGCCATCTCATCGAGCATCTGCCGGGCTGCTTCGGCCGGGCTGGCAGCCTGCGTAATCGGTCGCCCCACTACCAGGTAACTGGCGCCGTGCTGCAGAGCTTCCGCCGGGGTGGCGACCCGCTTCTGATCGCCGAGAGTGGCACCGGCGGGCCTGATTCCCGGAATCACCAGAGTGCCATCCTGTCCAGTCAGGCTGCGAAGGGTGGCCACCTCTTCCGGGGAGCAGACAAAGCCGCGGATGCCGGCATCCATCCCCATCCGGGCAAGCCGCTCCACCTGCTGCGCGGGCGGCTCCGCGATTCCAATCGCAGTCAATTGAGCCGCATCCATGCTGGTCAGTACCGTCACCGCAAGCAACTCGGGCGGATTCGGCTGGCCAGCCGCTGCATCCCGCGCCGAGGCAAGCATCGCCGGTCCGCCCGCCGCATGGACGGTCAGAAGCCGTGCACCCAGGCTCGCCGCGGAGCGCACCGCTCCTGCCACCGTGTTGGGAATGTCATGCAGCTTCAAGTCGAGAAAGACGTTGAAGCCCCTGCTGGTCAGAGCCTCCACTGCCCTCGGTCCAGCGGTTGTGAAAAGTTCGAGGCCCACTTTGAACCAGGTGCAGGTCTGCTCCAGCCGGTCCACCAGCGTGAGAGCACTCGCTAGATCCGGCGTATCCAGCGCGACGATCAGGCGAGATCGCGCACCTCGTATCGCCGCCATCCGGGGATTGGAGGGAAAAGCTGCACCAGTGTCAGGCGAGGGTGAGGTGGACATACCCCCATCCTATCCCAGCGGTTGTTCCTCCCAGGCCTTCGTGCCCAGTTCTGCAACACGTTTCGCCGCCTGAGCACAGTCGAGCCGGTCCTGGTCGGAGACAGGCAGAAAGCGGCAAAGGTAGGCGACAGGGTTTTCCGCTTCGGCCATGCACCGCAGATGGTACTTCCACACATCAGCCTTTACGCTGCGCCGCGTGAAGGGTTTGCGCTTCACCTCTACGACCTCGCCCTTGTTGTTGATGCGTTGATACGTCGTGGAGGGCACTCGGAAGATGATCGCGCTGCCGGTACGCCAGAAGCAGCGGGCGAAGTCGTGGGAGAACAGCAGGGCATAATGGCGGCCTTCGGTCGCCACCACGGCAAGGGCCTCGTCGTAGCCGGGCCATTCCTGCCGGATGTGGGTGTGAAACCAGCGACGGAATTCGAATCCGTTCAACTGGGCCTGCCGTAGAAGCATTCCAAGCAACTCAAGACGATTCATGGATGCAATTCCGATCAATTGTTCCGGAGCAGTTACGGATTCGCCGGTCGAAACGAACGTCGGCAGGCGTCGAGCTTTTTGAGTAATCCCTTCTGTAATAAACGCCAGAAACCGGAAAATTCCTCTCCGGTTGCGCACAAAGTTGTGGAAATCAAACAGGTTGACGGAAATTCAGCAACCCATTGTCTGCAATCCGGTCCGGAGCGACCAACTTCCCGTGAAAGAATGAGGCAGGGGAAACGGATTGCGGCCGGCAAGAACGGGACTGTGGGCAACATCGATTGTTGGGGTCATTCTGGCGGCGTCAGGCGCCAGAGCGGCGGACGTCCACACCAACCCATTGAACCGGGACCCGCAGGTGCGCGAGGCCTACGATCACTTCTACAACCTCGACTATGTGGGTGCAGTGGAGCGGTTTCAGCACTTCCACGCCCTGCATCCCGGCGATCCCCAGGGCACGGCTCTGCTGTTGAACGCAGAGCTGTTTCAGGAACTGTACCGTCAGGACCTGATGGATACCACCTTCTACGCAACCGATGGCTTTCTCACTGGCCGCCACGCGACAGAAGAGGATCCAAAGATTCGGGACCGGATTCTTTCCCTTGCCGACGAGGCAATTCATGAGGCGGACTGGCGGCTCAGCCGCAATGCGAATGACACAGATGCGCTGTTTGCACGCGGCTGGGCGCGCAGCCTCAAATGTACCTACCTGGCCATGGTCGAGCGCCGCTTTGGTGCGGCCTTCCGCCTCGCCATCGGCGCCAAGGACGACTGCCAGCGCGTGCTCGAGCTCGACCCGGACTACATCGACGCCAAGTTGATCGTTGGCGTGTACCAGTATGTCGTCGGAGCACTGCCGTTCCCCTTCAAGGTGCTGATTGGTTTTGTCGGCATGACTGGCTCCAAGTCGAAAGGGCTCGACCTGCTGCGCGACGACGGCGCTCGCGGCGTTCTCACCAGCGTGGAGGCCCGCACCGTGATTGCGCTCTTTCTGCGCCGCGAAGGCAAGTACACAGAGGCAATTCAGGTGGTGCGCAGCCTCAAGGCGCAGTATCCGCACGATTATCTCTTCTGTCTTGAAGAAGCCAACTTGCGCAAGGACGCTGGCGAAGGCATGCGCGCCGTCGATGCGTACCGCGAGATTGAGGCCGACAGCAAAAAGCCAGGTTATTTTGTCGAAGCGCGTCTGCAACTCACTTACTTCGGCCTCGGCGATGCCCTGCGCGGGCAGCGCCACTTCGTCGAGGCCGCCGACGCCTATGAGAAGACTGCGCTCACGCCCGACGTCGGTCCGGAGCTGAAAATTCGTGCGCTCGTGGCGGCGGGGCAGTGCCGCGACCTGAGCGGGCAACGACAGAAGGCGTTGCAGGATTATCAGGAAGCGATCGACGCCGGTCCGGATACCACGCGTGCCGACCAGGCCCGGAAATACCTGCGCAGCCCCTACCGGGGAAACTGAGTCCCGTTCGGGCTCGTGCCGGGAACCTGTACCCCGTGGATCGCGTACCATCAATTGCCAGGGGCGTTGAGCCTCTGTTGTGAGGTTGAAATGGCCTTCTACTGTCATCGATGCGGAACGGAGCTGCCTCCAAGCGCGCGTTTCTGCTCCAGTTGCGGAACGGCAGTTGTCGGCACGCCGGCGGCGGCCCGCGCCCTGCTGCGCCCGCGGGAAGGCCGGGCGATTGCGGGCGTATGTGCTGGACTTGCAAGAACCTACGGCTGGGATCTGAACCTTGTGCGCGTGCTCGCCGTCACTGCTGCGCTGCTTTCCGGCGGAGTGGTCGGCGTGGCCTACCTCGCCGCGTGGGTCGGCATTCCAGAGGAGCCGCTGTCCGCCTCCGCAGCGTATCCTCCAAAGCTATGAGGAATGCGTATCTCTCCGATGCTGCGCGTTTGAGATTTGTTGACACCGGCTCGGGAGTGCCGGTCGTGTTTCTGCACCCCACGCCGCTCGACCATTTCTACTGGATGCCTCTGCTTCAGCGGCTCACCGGTCTGCGCGCTGTTGTGCCGGACCTGCGTGGCCATGGTGCCTCAGAGCTGGGAACCGCATTGCCCAGCAGCCTGTTTGCCCGCGTTCCCGATGCGGCCGTGCTTACGGCGCAGCAGCTGGCAAGGGACATCCTCGCCCTGCTCGACCATCTCCATCTCAACCAGGCTGTCTTCGTCGGCTGCTCCATCGGCGGCTATATCAATCTGGAGCTCTGGCGGCAGGCGCCTGAGCGTGTGCGTGGCCTTGCCTTCATCTGCTCCAAGCCGCAGCCCGATGCCCCGGCCAACCACGACCGCCGCGCGGCCACAATCGCTCAGGCGCGCGCAGGAGAAAGCTCTGCAGTCTTCGATGGGCTCGCGCAGACGTTGATCGGTGCGAGCGCCCGCGCACGACGCCCTGCCATTGTCGAGGAACTTCGCGCCCGCATGACGCTTACGCCCGAGGCTCTCGTCGCGGTGCAGGCGGGGCTCGCCGCGCGGCCCGATTCGGTCCCCACCGTGGCCACCATCCATGTCCCGGTCTTTGCGCTCTGCGGCGGAGAAGATCCCGGTGTCTCGCAGGCCGAAATGGAAGTCTTCAACTCCTCGCCGGGCGGCTGCAGCTTCCACTTTCTTCCCGATGCAGGGCACTTTGCTGCCTACGAACAGCCCGATGCCGTCGCCGCGCTGCTCTCGCCGTGGCTCGCTCGCTTCTGATTCAAAATGCAAGCCTGCCTCGCTGGCAGATGCGATAGCCTCAAAGTAACGCTCACGATTGGATCGCCCTCTTGACCTCTGCCTCCACTGCATCGCCTCGCCCCTTTCACATCCCGCAGCCGGGGAGCGGCCTCTATTGCGGCGCTGTCTCGCTCGGGAAACTCGCACGCCAGTTTGGCACGCCGCTCTACGTCTACTCTGCCGATCAGATTCTGGAGCGCCTGCGCCTCTTCCAGCAGGCCTTTGCCGGGCACGACACACTGGTCTGCTATGCGGTGAAAGCCAACTCTGCGCTGGCGATCCTCGCGTTGCTAGCCCAGCACGGCGCGGGCTTCGACATCGTCTCTGGCGGGGAACTGGAGCGCGTGCTCGCGGCTGCGCCGGACTCCGCCGGCCGTGTCGTTTTTTCCGGAGTCGGCAAAACGCCCGCTGAGATGGACTTTGCACTTGAGTCCGGCATCCTTGAATTCAACGTGGAGAGCGAAGCCGAGCTCGAGCTCCTCGCGGACCGCGCCCGCCGCCTCAAGCGGAAGGCGCGCTTCGCACTCCGCGTCAATCCCGACGTCTTTGCGGAGACGCATCCCTACATCTCCACCGGTCTGCGCGAGCACAAGTTCGGCATCGACATTCGTCGCGGGCTGGCCCTCTACAAATCGGTCGCGGGCAATCGCTGGCTTGAGGCGCACGGCATCAGCGTCCATATCGGGTCGCAGATTCGCTCCGCCGATCCTTTTGGCGCGGCGCTGGAGCGCGTGCATCGCCTGGTGCGCCAGTTGGATCGCGCCGGTATCCCGCTGTGCTCAATTGATGCCGGAGGCGGCCTTGGCATCGATTATCACGGGGGCAGCTTCGATGCGGCAGCCAAAGTCCGCGAATACGCGCAGGCGCTGGAGAATGCGCTCGACGGCTACACAGGCCGCCTGCTACTGGAACCGGGCCGCTTTCTGGTGGCGCAGGCCGGCGCGCTGCTGGCGCGCGTGCTGCATGTCAAGCGCAACGGCAGCAAGACCTTTGTGATTACCGATGCGGCCATGAATGACCTGATCCGTCCGGCGCTCTATCAGGCGCACCACGAAATTGTGCCCGTGCGGCCACGGGCAGGGAAGCCGCGCGTCGTGGACGTGGTCGGGCCGGTTTGCGAGTCCGGCGACTTCTTTGCGCGGGACCGCAGTCTGGCGCCGCTTGCGCCTGGCGATTTGATTGCGCTGCTGGACGCAGGCGCTTACGGCATGGCGCAAAGCTCCAACTACAACACGCGCCCTCGCCCGGCAGAGGTTCTGGTCGAGGGCCGCAAGGCGCGCCTCATTCGCAGACGCGAGACCATTGCGGACCTGCTTGCTCCTGAGATTCACGTCATCGAGGACTGACGCGCGAAAAATTCCTTCATCAGCTGCAACTCTGGTCTTTGGGCGCTCGTCCCTGTAAGGTTGTGCGCGGAGGAATTTTGAGAATGAAACGGTTTTCTACGGGGCTTGCCGCCCTGCTGCTTGTGGCCATGACGATTCTGTTTTCGACAGCCCTGCATGCCGACCCGCTTACGGTGAAGACGGCACAGGGCAAGGTGCATGGCAAAACTATCAATGAAGGTAAGGTCAAGGCCTTTCTCGGGCTGCCCTACGCAGCGCCTCCCGTGGGCAGCTTGCGCTGGGCCGCGCCGCGGCAACCCGCAGCATGGAAGGGCACGCGAGACGCATCGCAATTTGGACATCACTGCGCGCAGGGTCACGTCTTCGACGACATGGTCTTTCAGGACCCCGGCCCCAGCGAAGACTGCCTCTATCTGAATGTCTACGCGCCCGCCGATGCAAAGGCCAAGAGCAACCTCCCGGTGATGTTCTGGATTCATGGCGGCGGGTACTCGGGCGGCGCCAGCTCTGAGCCGCGGCACAATGGCGACTTTCTGCCACTGCGCGGCGTAGTGCTCGTCACCATCAACTATCGCCTCGGCGTATTTGGCTTTCTTGCAACCAGCGCACTGGCCAAAGAGGCCGACGGCAACGCGGGCAACTACGGGCTCCTCGACATGGTCTCCGCGCTCCACTGGGTGCAGGACAATATTCGCAGCTTCGGGGGCAATCCCGGCAACGTGACCATCTTTGGCGAGAGCGCCGGATCCTTTGCCGTGAGCACGCTGATGGCGTCGCCCATGGCGCAGGGGCTTTTCCAGAAGGCCATCGGCGAGAGCGGTGGGGCATTTCCCAGCGCGCTGAACCTTGGCGGCGAAACGGTCGCCGAGCGGGTCAAGATAGACGATCCATGGGTGGAATCGCTCGGCGCACACTCTCTGGACGACCTGCGCGCCATCCCCACCGACAAGATTCTGGAAGCGGCAATGAAGAAGGACGCGCCACGCTTCTCGCCGGTCATCGACGGCCGCTTCCTCACTGAGCCGGTGCCGGAGACCTACGCAGCGGGCAAGCAGGCGCACGTGCCCCTGCTCGCCGGTTGGAATGCCGATGAGGGCAGCTTCTTCGGCATGCGCGGCATGACCGTCGAGCAGTGGAAGGGAATGGCTGATGGGCTCTTCAAGGATCGTGCGGCAGAGTTCCTCAAGCTCTATCCGGGCGACACAGACGCGCAGGCGCTGCGCTCCGCGATTGATTTCGGCGGGGATTCGTTCATCGCCTTTGGCACCTGGAAGTGGATTGAAGCTCAGCGCAAGACAGGCGATGCAGCCGTCTATCGCTATCACTTTGAGCTCCCGGCGCTGCCCAGCAAATACCACCCCGGTACCTTCGTCTTCCACTCCGACGACATCGAGTATGTCTTTGGCACCCTCGACACGCGCCCCGGCTGGACCATCCGCCCTGAAGATCGCAAGATGAGCGACGAGATGATGGGCTACTGGACCAACTTTGCAAAGACCGGAAATCCCAACGGCGAGGGCCTGCCCGAGTGGCCGAAGTACAACGATGACGGCTACCCGCTGATCCACCTGAACAATCCCATCACGTCCGGGCCGGACACGCTTCGTCCGCGCTATGAGTTCCTGCTGCAAGGCATTCCGCCCATGCACATGTAACCCGGTGGAGCAGACGGGCAAATCAAAAGGGCCGCAATCATGCGGCCCTTTCTATTTCTTCAAAGACTTTCAGGTTGTCTGCAGGTCCGTCCCGCTGCGCATCTGCTTGGCAGTTTCGCGCAGCCGCGCAGGTGGTGCCTCAGTTGCTGCCGGCGGTTCCGGCCGCAGAGGCGAATCCCTCCGCCTGTGTGGATGGAATCGAGCTGATGGGCGGCGGATCGTTGAAGGATGCGGTCTTTGCATTGATCGCATCGGAGTAATCCGGCCCAAGACCCAGCTTCTTCAGCGCGCGCGAGTCGGGCATAATCCTCGTCTGCCAGCCGTTGTCGGCCTGGAACTTCTGCATGGCAGCCTGCGTTGTGGAATCCCACTGCCCGCTGGCCTCTCCGCTCAGATAGTGCTCGTGAATCAGAGCTTGCTGAATCTGCGTCACCCGTTCGGGCTGGATCGCCTGCTGACCGTGCACACGGCGCGCACTGCGGCGGGAGGACTTATGGCTCCGGGTAGAGTGAGCGGAGTGGTGCTTCGTGCCGGGGGCTTTGTGGGAGCGCGTCGCAAAAGCCGGCGACGCCACCAGCGCCATCGACATGACAATTCCCAGACTTGCTCGAAATGAAAGCATTCTGGACCACCTCAAAAATACAGATCAAAGCGTACTCGATTATCTTAGCGAATCCGCAGCGAGTCCGCCAAATTAACGGGCCCTCGACGAGCCAAAGGTCATACCTAGGTTAGACGCAGATTCTTGCAAGTCGCGCACAAAAAGAAGTGGCCCGGAGCAACTTTCACACTCCGGGCCACTTACGGGTTCAGGGCTTACTGCAGCGTGCCGCCGATATAGTTGATGCCTGCCTCGGGGTGGCGCGGATCGATGACTTCAAAAACCACATCGTCGCCCGTCTTCAGCTTCTTCACAATCGCGTCGTACTCCGCCTTTGTGGCCGTTGACTGCTTGTTGATGTGTGTAATCACCAGCCCCGGCACCAGCCCTTGCAGGTCGGCGAAGGAACCGGTCCGCACCGACTCAATCAGCAGGCCCTGTGCATGAATCTTGCTGGCCATCGCCTGAGGCGTCTCGTGTACTACGATGCCCAGCGTAGCTTCGCCGGCGTCGCCCTGTTCCTCAGGGGCAGCAGGCATCTGCGGGCCGGTCAGGTTGGCGAAGACCTTGTCGCGATCGCCAATCGTCACCGTGGTATCCACGGGCTTGCCGTCGCGAATATATCCGAGCCGCGCCGTACTGCCGGGCCTGCGGCTGGCAATCTCGTTCACCAGATCATCGCCGTCCTTAATGTTTCGTCCGTCAATGGAGGTGATGATGTCGCCCGCCTTCAGTCCGGCCTTATCCGCCGGTCCGCCGGGCTGCACTTCCTGCACCAGCACGCCGTTCTTGAATCCGTAGACACGATTCACGGCGCCGGACAGCCCCTCGCGGAACTGGATGCCGATGGAACCGCGTGTGACCTTGTGGCTGGGGCTGATGAGGTCGTTGTAAACAGAGACCACCGTGTTCGAGGGCATCGCAAAGCCGATGCCCTGGTATCCGGCGGACTGCGTGAAGATGGCCGTGTTCACGCCAATCACTTCGCCGTTCATGTTCAGCAGCGGGCCGCCGGAGTTGCCCGGATTGATGGCCGCATCGGTCTGGATGAAGTGCTGAAACTGGCCGCTTGCTCCTGGCTCAATGGTGCGATTCTTCGCGGAGATAATGCCTGCTGTCACCGTCTGCGAGAGCGCAAACGGGCTGCCGATGGCTTCGACCCAGTCGCCCACCTGCGCCGCGTCAGAGTTCCCCATCTTCACTGTCGGCAGCGGCGTATTCGTGTCGATCTTGATCACGGCCAGATCGGTCGCCTTGTCCGTGCCGATGACACGCGCCGGGCGTCCCAGGTCCTGAGTATCCGGGTCAGTCGAGAGCTTCACGTAGATCTTGTCGGCCTTCTCGACCACATGGTTGTTGGTGATGATGTAGCCCTTCGGGTCCACAATAAAACCCGAGCCGAGCGATTCCTGCACGCCTCCGCCCTGGTCACCGCCCTGGTCCGGCATCTGTCCGCCGAAGAAGCGGTTAAAGAAGTCCTGGAAGTTGTCCTGGCCCTGCTGATCCTGCCCCTGTTGGCCTTGGTCGTCTCCATTGTCATCCGGGCTCTGCGGCTGCTGGAAGACGTGGCCGTGAAAGCTTCGGCGGCCCTTGTTATTGGATTGCTTGGGAAAAGTCTGCGTATTGATGTTCACGACTGCCGGACCGACCGCCTTCGCAATCTTCACAAACTCATTTGGCGGTACCGTCGAGTTGACCACCTTCAGGGGAGTCGCATCCGAGCTGTCATTCTGCTTTTCCTGCCCGCGCACGCCATGCGCGGCAAAAGAGCCGGCCACGATAGCTACAGAAAGGGTGGCCAGCAAAACAAAGACTGAAGCAAGACGGCGTGTACGCAGCCGTTCAATCAGCGAATTCATGGAGTGAATAACCTCGTTGGTAGGCCAGCCCGTGGGCCGGGTTTGAATGCGACAACCACAGTATAGACATTTCGATGCGGCCTTGCCCCCTCACGGCGGGGCCCGGCTCCAAACTCAACCTTATAGACGCCTGCGCAATGAAAGAGTTGCAAAACAGCCGTGCTACCATCCAGCATGCGCCTTTTCATGCTGTCCTCTTCTGCTGCCCGTCTTGCGGTTCTTTCATGGGCGGGGATCGCCTGCACCGCAAGCGCGCAGAGCGCACCCTCCAAACCCGCCGATCCAATCTCCGGTTATCTGGATCGACTGATGGCCGAGGTGACGGGCAAGAACTCAGGCTCCGCGTGGACCCCGGACCAACTTGCAGCCATGTCCCGCCTCCGCGATGCCGCCATGCAGGATCCCTACGCACTGGACGAGTTGCGCCATCTCACGGACAACATCGGTCCGCGGCTCAGCGGCTCGCCCCAGGCTCAGCAGGCGGTGGATTACGTGGCAGCCGAGATGCGAGCGCTGGGTGCGGATGTGACGCTGGAAAAGGCGTCTGTTCCGCACTGGATCCGTGGCGCAGAGACGGGCGAGCTGGTCTCCTGGCCCGGTCAGACGTCCGGCACCACCCAGAAGATCGTCCTTACCGCGCTCGGCGGCAGCACGGCCACGCCCGCCGAGGGCATTACGGCGCCCGTCGTCGTGGTGGACAACTGGGGTCAGCTTCGCGCCCTGCCGCCCCACGCGGCGGAGGGAAAAATTCTGCTCTTCAACCACGCGTTTGATAAAGAGATGGCCGCCACGGGAAGCGGTGATCAGGCCTACGGCAATGCCGTAATTTATCGCGGTGCGGGACCGGTTGTGGCCGCGAGCGTGGGCGCTGTGGCTGTCCTCGTCCGCTCGGTGGGTGGCGCCGACTTTCGCCTTCCGCATACCGGCATGACCGTCTACTCCGACAAGCTGCCAAAGATACCCGCAGCCGCCGTGACAGCCGAAGATGCCGATCTCCTCAAGACCCTCTCCAGTCAAGGTCCGGTCTCCTTGCACCTCACCCTCACGCCGCAGACGCTGCCCGACGCCACCGGGTACAACGTCATCGCCGACTGGAAGGGAACTGAGCACCCCGAGCAGGTCGTCATCGTCTCCGGTCATCTGGATTCGTGGGACCTCGGCACCGGCGCGATTGATGACGGCGCGGGCGTCGCCGTTTCGATGCAGACCATCCATCTCCTGAAGCTGCTCAACCTCCATCCGCGGCGCACGGTGCGCTTTGTCGCATGGATGAGCGAAGAAGAAGGTTCCGAAGGCGCTGCAGCCTATCTTGCCGACCACAAAGCAGAACTGGCGCAGCACATCGGCGCGCTGGAGAGCGACCTCGGGGCCGACCATCCCACCGGCATCTACTACGCAGGCAAGCCCGCGCTCGCCGCGTGGCTGCGGCCCGTGGCGCAGGCGCTGGAGCCCATCGGAGCTGGGATACTCACCGCCACTCCAGAGACCGGTGAAGACATCGCAAATCTCACGATGGATGGAGTGCCAAGCTTTGCGCCCATTCAGGACAGCCGCTTCTACTTCAACTATCACCACACCGCAGCCGATACTTTTGACAAGGTGAATCCAAAGCACCTGAGTGAAAATGCCGCGGTGATGGCCGTGCTGTCCTACGCTCTGGCTGATGCGGCGGAACCGGCTCCACGATAAATAGTGGAACGGTCAAGCCTCATGGGCCGAGGGCACGTGAGGCTGCGGCGCCAGTTCGGTGAGCGCGATTCCCGACAGGATGAGCAGCGCACCTGCCGTCGGGCGCAGCCCAAGCCGCTCTCCGGTGAAAAGAAACGACGTGATCCACGCGAAGACCGGCTCCAGCGTCAGCAGCAACGCAATATGCGTGGAAGGCAGCACCGACTGCGCCCAGCTTTGAATCGAGAACGCCGCAGCGGTTGCCAGTGCCGCCGCAATCATGAGCGCCACACTCAGACGCATCGTCCAGTGCAATTGCGGATGCTCGATCAGCGGCAGGCTGATCGCCATGTAGAGCGTGCAAAAGCCGATCTGCAACAGCGCGAGCGGTTGAAAGGGAACGCGCGGAGACCAGTGGCTCAGAGCGATGCAGTGCAGCGCAAAGCCCACCGCGCAGCCTAGTGTGAGCAGGTCGCCCGCGCAGATAGATGAAAAATCCGGCAGCAGCGCAAACGCGCTCTGCGCGAGCGATGATGCCGAGGACGGGTGCGGATGCGCCGGAGTGGTCAGCAGCACGATGCCCGCAAAGCCCAGCGCCGCTCCGGTGTAGGCATTCCATCGCGGCGCGTGTACCTCCGGAGGCCGCAGTTGCGGAATTGCGGAAAACAAAGGCACCAGAACCACCACGAGGCCAGTGATGAATGCGGATTTGGACGGCGTGGTGCGCGCGAGTCCGGTCGTCTGAAACTGGTAGCCCGCGGCGAGGAAGAAGCCCACAATCGCGCCTGCGCTCACATGCTGCCAGCGAATGCCGCGCCACGCACGGTGGTACGCGACCGCCAGCAGCACAAAGGCCAGCGCCATGCGCGCCAGATTAAACGCTGCCGGCGTTGCGTCAGTGAGCGCGCCCTTCACCAGCACAAAGGTCGATCCCCACACCGCAACCACGAAGATCATCAGCAGATAGGCGCGCATTCTCATCTTTCTGGATTATGGCAGGTTGCATCCGGTCAGTATTCGTTACTTCATCAGGCAGCACAAACCCCCCTCCGCGCGTCCAACGGGTCAGAACCGCCTGTGAAGGATGGTGCAATTGAACACGTTGACTGAGCACGATTGGCTGCTTGGAATCTCGCTGCTCTGTGCCGTGATTGTCTTCGGCAACGGATTCCACTACCTCGTCTTCCGCTTTGTGGGTCGCCATCAGACTGAGTCGCAGCGGCGCATTCTCGGCGTTGGCAGATACATGGCGCTGCCGGCTCGCTTCGTGCTGCTCACGATCGGCCTGCTCATTGTGCTGCCGCTTGTTCCCCGCATACCAATTCAACTCCGCACGCAGTTGGAACTGGCTGTGCGGATTCTGCTTGTCGTGTGTATAGGCTGGCTTGCCGTGGGTGCAGTCTATGTCTTCCAGGCGCTCACTCTGAACCGGTTTGACATCACCGTCGCAGACAATCTGCGTGCTCGCCGCGTCCACACGCAGATGCAATTCTTTCGCCGCATCCTCATCGGCATCGTGCTGGTGCTCGATGCGGGGGCGTTGCTCTGGAGCCTGCACGATCCTACGCTCTGGCGCTATGGGACCGGCTTGCTCGCGTCTGCCGGTCTCGCTTCGCTGCTGCTCGCCGCCGCAGCCAAGTCCACTGTGTCCAACCTCATCGCCGGCATGCAGATCGCGCTCAGCGAACCTATCCGCATGGACGACGTTGTGGTCATTCAGGGCGAGTGGGGACGCATCGAAGAGATTACCAATACCTACGTGGTGGTGAAGATCTGGGATGAGCGCCGCCTCGTCGTGCCCCTCAGCTACTTCATCGAGCAGCCCTTTCAAAACTGGACTCGCCGACGCAGCGACATCCTCGGCACAGCGTTCCTCTATGTGGATTACACCGTGCCAATCGAGCCATTGCGCGCTGAACTCCAGCGCATCGCGCGCGCATCCTCACTATGGGATGGCCGCGTCTGCGGATTGCAGGTGACTAACCTCTCAGAGCGCACCATGGAACTGCGCTGCCTCGTCAGTTCCGTGGGCTCGTCGGAGAACTTCGATCTGCGCTGCCTGGTGCGAGAGAAGATGGTGGAGTTTCTGCGCAACCATTATCCTCAAGCACTGCCCACGATGCGCTTTGAGGTGCATCCCGCTGCCCCAGCTTCTTCCGATCCCGCACAATCCGACTTCACTTCCTCCGGAAGCTAGTTCAGTTTCTGACCGCTGAAAGCTGTCTTTCCACTCACCCAGGTTTCGATTACCTGCGTGGTCAGCAATGCAGGCGGGCTCACGCGAATCAGGTTCCGATCCACGAGCACAAAGTCCGCATCATATCCGGGCACAAGCATGCCCTTGCTCTGTTCAGCAAATTCGGCGTAGGCCGAGCCCCGCGTATAGGCCGCCAGCGCCTGCCCGCGTGAAATCGCGTTGGCCGGGTAGTAGCTCTTCGACCCCTCTACATTCATGCGCGTTATCGCAGCGTACAAGCCACGGAACGGCGTGATGGGCTCGACGGGATAGTCGGTTCCAAACGCTAGTGGTACGCCGGCCTTGAGAAACGCGCGCCAGGCATACGAGTAGGCCGCGCGCTGCGATCCCAGCCGTGCCTCCGCCCAGTTCATGTCCGTGAGCAGATGATTCGGCTGCATCGATGCAATGACGCCCAGACTCCTGAAGCGCGGAATATCTGCCGGGTCCACTACCTGCGCATGTTCGATGCGGTTGCGCGCCGTGTGTGAGACCCCCGGCTGCGAGAATGCCTCCAGCGCCATTGCCGTCGCGCGATCCCCAATGGCGTGAAAGCCAATCTGGAATCCAGCCTTTGCGCGCTCTATCGTCATCTCATTCAGTTCGGCTTGGTCATACTGCGGAAGGCCGGAATTCTTCGAGTCGTCTGCATACGGCGTCTTCAACGCAGCCGTGCGCGATCCGAGCGATCCATCCATGAAGCCCTTCAGCATCCCCGTATGCAGCATCGGATCCTTCGCATCGTGATGCGCGCGCATCTTGATGAGATCCGCCAGCGTCGCTTTGAACGGAAGCCACTCACTGATGCGCAGATGCAGTTGCCCCGTCGCTTCCAACTGCTCAAAGATGAGAAAGTCCGCCCACTCGCTGAAGTCCTGCACACTGGTCACACCGTGCGTCAGCGCATCGTGGATGGCGAGCAAATCAGCCTTGCACCGTTCTTCCTGCGTCGGCGGCGGAATCACCTTGTCCACGAGCGATTGCGCAGACTCCCGCATTATGCCCGTAGGCTCTCCGCTGGCATCCAGGTCGATGGCGCCGCCCTGAGGCGGCACAGTCTTGCCGGTGATGCCTGCCGCTTTCAATGCAGCCGAATTTGCGATGGAGATATGTCCGTCAATGCGCCCCAGAAAGGCAGGATGGTCGCCTGTAACCCGGTCGAGGTCCTGCCGCGAGGGCAGCACAGGCTGCGCCCAGAGGGTATGGTCCCAGTTTCCCCCCACAATCCAGTGGCCGGGCGGCAAGCCCGCGGCGTAAGCGGCAACCCTCGACAGCATCTCTTCTCGAGAATTAACGCCAGTCAGATCGAGGTGCAGTCTCGTCAGTCCGGCGGCGGCCAGATGCGTATGCGCATCGTTAAAGCCCGGAAAGATGTAGGTGCTCGTGTGTTCTGTGTCCAGGTTGATTTTCGCTGTTGCTGGACCGGCAAGCCTCAAAATCTCTCTGTCGCTCCCGATGGCCACCACTTTGCCGTCTGCGATCGCCATCGCCTGCACCGTGCGTGGGTGGTCCTCCGCAAACCCCTCGCCGGTGTAGATCACGCCGTTATAAAAAATTGTTTCGGGTGCAGGCAAGGCACCGTGGCCAGCGTCTCTGGGCGAACGCGCCGGCTCCTGTGCCGCCAAGGTCACTGCGACCGTCAGAGCAATCGTGACCAGTAAACAATTGCGCATGCGCGGAGTCTAGCAGATATTCGAGCGAGGATTATTCCGCCGCCCACTCTGTCATAGCCAGCGTCAGCAGCAGGACCCTGCGCAATCCGTGCTCTCGGTCCCTGTCGGTGAACCACTCAGCCAGGGTGTGCGCGCCCCCGCCTTCGCCGCCGGCTCCCATCGAGAGCGCCGGAACGCCAAGTGCCAGCGGGATATTCGCATCTGTCGAGCCTAGGCGCAGATCGGTGCGCAGATTCAGGTGGCGGTCCACCGCGCGCAGCGCGTCCAGCAGAGGCGAATCCGCCGGAAGCTCCGCGGTGGGTCGGTCGCCAATCTTGCGCACGCCGCTCGTGAGCACGCCGCGGCTTCGTTGCGGAGGCGCCGCAGCATTGGCCCGCAAAACGGAGTCTTCCACCGCGCGATGCAGCGCCACTTCCAGCCGCACCAGCTCTGCTGCACTCGTCGAACGGAAATCCACCGAGGCCGTCGCGTATTCCGGAATCGAGTTCACGCTGGTGCCGCCGTGCATGGTACCGATGTTGAGTGTAGTGCGCGGCTCCTCGGGCAGCGCCGTCCGCGACAGGGTCGTCAGTGCCGCAGCGAGTGCCGCAATCGGGTTGGGCGTGCCTGCGTCCGTAAAGCTGTGTCCGCCCGGTCCGGAGATACGCACTTCGAAGCGGCGGCTGCCCAGTGCCTGCGTCACAGCGGAGTCCGCTCCCGCGCCATCGAGCACAATGTGAGCTGCCACGCGTCCTGCGAGAGCGCGCTGCGCATAGAAGTGCCGCACACCCCTCAGGTCGCCCTCGCCCTCTTCCCCTACGTTGGCCAGCAGCAGCAGCGGCACGGCTAGCTCCACTTGTGCGTGTACGATGCACTGCGCCACTGCCAGCAGGCCCGCCACACCCGCGCCATTGTCGCAGGCGCCCGGCGTGCTCAGCCGCCGGTGTCCATGCTCGCACACCAGCGAGGGACTCAGTGGGGTTTCCGCAGGAAAGACCGTGTCGAGGTGTGCGGAGAGCACCACGATCGGTCCGCTGCTCTCTGGCGGCAAATGCGTAGCGGGCAAAAGGCCCATCACATTGCCCACCTCATCGGTCGTGACGTCCGTGAGGGCCATCTCTGCAAATCGTTGCCGCATCCATGCCGACCGCGCCTGCTCGCCAAACGGTGGAGCCGGAATGCCCGACAGCTCAAGCTGCCACTGCATGATGCGCTCCGCATGGGTGTGCAGCCACGAGAATGCAGCATGCACAGGGCGGCGCGAGGCAATGGTGGTCACGCGCGTAAATGCCGAGTTGCGGGAAACGATCGCCATGCGGTTGACTTCAGGTTAGCAGGGCGCCGAAGAAGATCGCATGAATGGGTCTCACGCGGTCGCGACAGGCGCTGCTGTTTCTCCCGCGTCGTACTCCACCGAGTGCAGAAAGAGTCCGCGTGCCGGTGCCGTCGGGCCCGCTGCTGCGCGATTGCATGCGTCAAGGATCGCCGGCACCGCGTCTGCTTGCTGCGCGCCCCGCCCCACTTCGACCATCGTGCCCACCAGGTTGCGCACCATGTGATGTACAAATCCGTTGCCGCGCACGCGATACACCAGCAGCTCGCCCGCCTCGCAGCTCTGCCGGTCCCACTGCGACTTGAAAATCGTCCGAATCGCCGGTAGCGATGTCGCCGTCCCCCCGAGCCGCCCGGCGCTTGCGGCTTCTTCTCGCGTGGCAAGGTCCGGATCGGTCGCAGCGAAGCTCACGAAATCGTGCTCGCCCAGAAAGTAGTCAGCCGCCCTCTGCATCGCATCAGCATTCAGCGTCCATGGACAGGCATACATATACCGGGTCAGGAACGGTGAACAGACTACGCCCATCTTTCTTTGCGCCTGCAGAATGCGATACTCGTACGTCTTCGCGCGCGCATCGTGCCGCGCATGAAATCCGTCGCGCACCACTTCCGCCGAAAGCACGCGGATCGCATCCGGCAGGGTTCGATTCAACGCGCGCTGCAGATTCTCCTCCGGAATCGACGCCAGCAACTCGAAGCTGGCAACCTGCGCCAGCGCATGAACCCCTGCATCGGTGCGTCCCGACCCCTGCGGCAAGGGCGCTTCGCCGGTAATGCGCTGCAGCGCCTCCTGCAGCGTGCCCTGGATCGTCGGCACGCTCGGCTGCACCTGCCAGCCGTGAAAATCTGTGCCGTCGTAACTGAGGGTCAGCTTCCACGTCCGCGGACGCCGTTCAATTGTGAGTCCGGTGTTCACAGGTATCGATCTCGATAACAGCGGCGTTCACCCAATTCTGCAAAATGGTAAACAGTAGGTCTGCGATATACTCAGTGCTTTGGACGCGTGCGTTTTTGGCCCGCATTCACAGCCGGCTCATCTCAGGCGCGCCACCCGCGGGAACGAAACGCATCCGCGGCGCGTATGCATTCAGAGTACGGGATTCCAGCAGGCAGCGGAAAGGCAGGCCCGGCGGTGCGACAAAATTGCGTCCCGAGGGCCTCGTCAAACGTCTTGAACAATGGCACCCCACATGCCCTAGCAAACCGTGGAGATGAATCATGCATTTGTTCGGTACTCGTGTGTTGAAGCAGAACGGAAATGCACGGCACAGCAGTTGGCAATCCGCAAGGCAACTGCGCTCGGTCGCGGCGGCCCTGCTTACGCTCTCGGCATGTATGCCATCGGGCTTCGCTCAGCAGCAAGCAGGCGACGTTCTCGGCGCCGGTGAAAAGCGTCCCGAGAGGTCCGCATCCGCGCTGCCGGCGGCTCCCGCGCCCGTCCTGACCCAGCCTCTGAATCTGCGCCAGACGGAGCGCGACTTCAGCAAGCCCGCTGCGCGCGGACTCGGCAGTCCCATTAACTGGTACCGCCCCACCACCATCGGAGAGGCCAGCTTTGCCAACTCCGTGCGCCTCACCAATCTCGTCAAAGACGGCAAGATCTACCTCAGCCTCTCGGACGCGATCGCGCTGGCCATCGAGAACAACTACGACATCGCCATCTCGCGCTACGATCTTGACATCGCCGATACCGACATTCTGCGCGCCAAAACCGGCAACCTGATTCTCGGCGCGCCCTCTGGCCTCGTGACCGGAACTCTCGGCGGCTCACCCTCGATTCTTGCCACCGGCGGCGGCCCGGGCGGAACCACAGTTGGCTCCGGCGGCGCAGGCTCGGGCGTCAGCGGCCTCGCGCTCACCACCAATGGGGCAGGCCCGTTACCGGCGCTGATTGATCCTTCGATTACAGGTACGGTTCAGTGGGATAGAAATCGTACCCAGTTTACTGGCCCCTTCAGCCCAGCGGCTGCCACAAACACGAACTCGTACAACTTCACGTATAACGAGGGCTTCACTCCTGGAACAGCGCTCGCCGTCGCGTGGAACAACAACCGCGTCACCTCAAGCAGCCCATTTTCCGCCTATTTCCCGAATTATAACTCCATCTTTAAGGCCACCTTAACGCAGCACCTGCTGCAAGGCGCCGGTTTCTGGGTCAACAAGCGCTTCATCTATCAGGCCATCAACGACCGCCGCATCACAGATTCCTCCTTCCGCCAGCAGCTTCTGTACACCGTCAATCAGGTGGAGCAGATCTACTGGGGCCTCGTACAGGCCTATGAAGACGTGCAGGCCAAACAACAGGCCCTCGAGCAGAGCACGAAGCTCGATAGTGACACGCGCAAGCAGCTCGAAATCGGAACCATGGCTCCGCTTGATGTCGTCAATGCCGACTCGACAGTCGCCACCGACAAGCAGGCGCTCATTAGTTCGCAGAGCGTCCTCAGCTATCAGCAACTCATCATGAAGCAGGCCATCGCCCGCAGTCTGAATGATGCCTCGCTGGAGAACGCCCCGATCATTCCCACCGACCGCATCAGTCTCACCGAGATTGCGGAGGAGCATCAGCCGACCGAAGACCTGGTGCAGACGGCCTTCAAGAATCGGCCGGAACTTGAGCAGGCAGTGCTCACGGTCCGCAATGACGAGATTACGCTGAAGGGTGCGCGCAACGCCCTGTTGCCCACATTCGACATCTTTGGATACTACGGCGCGAACGTCACCGGCGGCATACCGAACCCCAATTGCAAGTTCGGTAATCAAAGCTGTACTCCTGCTCCCGGGGTAGTGCCCGCAACTGTTCCCGGCGTACTCTCTGCCCTGGTGAACAGTACAGCTCCGGATAAAGGCGTCGGCTTCAACCTGACTGTTCCGCTCCGCAATCGCGAAGCCCAGTCGGCGCAGGCGCGCTCGCTCATGGAATACCGCCAGGCCGAGCTTCGCCTCGAGCAGCTCTACACGCAGATTCGTATGCAGGTAGTCAACGCGCAGGCCGCGCTCACCAACGACCGCGCCCTGGTCCAGGCCGACGAAGCTGCCGTAACCTACAACCAGCAGAGCCTCGACGCCGAGCAGAAGAAGCTGAAGCTCGGAGCCTCCACCACGGCCAACGTGCTTCTACAGGAGCGCAACCTGGCCACGGCAGAAGACAACCTGATCGCCGCCCATGCCGCCTACGCCAATGCGCGCGCCGCGCTCTACCAGATCACGGCCACCACGCTGCAACACTATGGCATCAACCTGCAGGACGCTGCCGGCGGTACCGTGGCCAACAGCCCCGTCGTTCCCGGCCTGCAACCCGCACCCACGGGGAATGAACCAACCACCACGCCGCCGGCCTCGCGCTGAACACGGCAGAATCACAAAGGCCCGGCTTCGCGCCGGGCCTTTTCTTGTGCTGCAACTTCACAGCCGGCTTACCGGTCGGCCACCTGCTCCAGAAGATCGAAGAACTCCGGAAAGCTGATGGCTGCCGACTCCGCGCCCTGGATCAGCGTCTCGCCCTCGGCCCGCAGCGCCGCTACGCTGAAGGCCATCGCGATCCGATGATCTCCGCCCGCGTCAATGGTCGCTCCATGCAGCTTCTGTCCGCCGGGCACATCCAGTCCGTCCTCAAACTCCATCACCTCAGCGCCCATGGCGCGCAGGTTCTTCACCACCAGCGCAATGCGGTCGGACTCCTTCACGCGCAGTTCCTTCGCATCGCGAATCCGGATGCCGCCTCGCGTGTAAGGACCAATCGCCGCCAGCACCGGCAGTTCGTCGATCAGTTGTGCTGCCAGCGCGCCGTCGATCTTTGCGGTGCCAAGCCCATCTGCTGGTGCCGAGATCTGCACCGTGCCCACCAGTTCCGCATGTTTCTCTTCCAGATTCAACACGGCCATGTGCGCGCCCAGAGATGCAATCACATCCAGAAGCGCCGCGCGGGTTGGATTCATGCCAAGCGCATCCAGCACCAGCGACGAACCGGGAAACAGCGCCGCCGCGCACAGAAAGAACGCCGCCGAAGAAATATCGCCCGGAACGGCAGCTTCAATCGCATGGAGCGTCTGCGGCCCCTGAATCGAAACCGCGTCCCCGGTGCGCGCAATGGTCGCGCCAAAGGCACGCAGAGCGAGCTCGCTGTGGTCGCGTGTGCGCACAGCCTCGCGCACGGTCGTCGTTCCTTCTGTCTGCAGTCCGGCCAGCAGCACGCAGGTCTTCACCTGTGCGCTCGGCACCGGCGTCGTGTAATCGATCGCCTGCAGCGTTGCACCTTCGATGTGGATGGGGGCATGGCCCTCGGTCAACATCAGCTTCGCGCCCATCTGCTCCAGCGGCTTGCGAATCCGCTCCATCGGCCTGCGCGAAAGGGAAGCGTCGCCGGTCAGTGTGAAGCGTCCCCGCTGCGCTGCGAGCAGGCCGGAGATCATACGCATCGTTGAGCCGGAGTTGCCGCAGTCGAGCGGATGATCAGCCGGCGTCACCTTCCCGGCCACGCCCGTCACTTCCACGCTTCCATCTTCGCGCCGTGCAACTTTGGCGCCCAGCGCCTCCATACAGGCTAGCGTGGAGGCGCAGTCCGCGCCGGTGGAGAAGTTCGTAAAGCGCGAGGTGCCCTCGGCAAAGGCCGCCAGCATGCCATACCGGTGGCTGATCGATTTGTCGCCCGGCAGGCGAAGGCTTCCCAGCACATTCCGTGCCGGACGGATAATGCGTTCTTGCGTTACGGTGTGCAAAGGCTCTCCGGGAATTGATGTCTCTTCAAGTCTATCAATCGGGCTGGCGAGGTAACGCGGCTGAGGCTTCAACTCACGCGCAGCACGATGATCGTTTCATCGTCGAAGCGGTCGCGTCCGCCTTGAAAGCGAGTCACATCGCCCAGGATCGCTTCCGCAATTTCGGCTGCGGGCCGATCGCGTTGTGAGCAGAGCAGACTCGAAAGCCGCTCATCACCATACATCTCCCCGGAATCATTCTCCGCATCCAGAATGCCGTCCGAGACAAACACCACAGCATCTCCCGGCTGCGTCGACAGGTTGAACTCCTCGTAGGTCACGTCCGGAAACAGGCCAAGCGGAAAGCCTTCTGCGCGCACCGTCATCGACTGGCCGCCCCGGCAGAAGATGGGCTGCACAGCGCCGGAGTTGGCAATCTGCAGCGTGCGGTTCTCGTCATTCCACAGCACAAACAACAGGACGACATATTGCGATTCGAGCTTGCGTTCCTGCAGCGCGTCGTTCAGCAGGGTTAGCATCTGGGCCGGGCCTGGGTGCTGTGTCGCAGCGGCGCGCATTATGCCGCTCACGAGTGCCGCAAACAGCGCAGCCGGCGCTGCCTTTCCGCTCACATCGCCGAGCACAATCGCCGTCTGTCCCGGCCCATAATCGACAAAATCATAGAGGTCGCCGCCGATGGTGCGCGCAGGCAGAAAGCGCACGGCCAGATCGGCATGTTCATGCTTGGGGGCCTCCGGCGGCAGCAGCCGCAGTTGCACCTCGCGGGCCATTGCAATGTCGCGTTCCAGTTGGCGCTCTTGCCGGCGCACGGCCTGGTACAGCCGCGCATTCTCAATGGCGATCGCCACCTGCGCAGCCATCGTCGTCAGTGTGCGCTCATGCTCTTCATTGAAGAAGCCCGCGCGCGTATGCTCCAGATCCAACACGCCAATGATGCGGCCCTTATGAAACAGAGGCACAATCAGCTCGGAGCGCGTCTCGGGATTCATCGGCAGATAGCGCGAGTCCTTGCGCACGTCCGGCACATTCACGGGCCGCCACTCGCGCACCGCTGCGCCTACGAGGCCGGTGGTGATGGGGATGCGCCGCATCGGAGCATGGGCATACCCGAAGCGCCACGCATAGCGCGTAATCAGCGTCTCGCCCTTGCTGTCGAGCAGCATGATGCTGAACATCTGGTAGTCGATCAGCCGCCGCAGCAACTGCCCGATGCGCGCCAGCAGCGGATCGAGATCCAGAATTGACGTCAGTTCGGCGGAGATCTCGTTCAGCACCGTCAGCGTCTGCGCCTGCCGCGAGACGCGTGCGTAAAGACGCGCATTCTCAATAGCCTGTGCGATGCGTGAGGCAGTCAGCGTGAGCAGGTGAAGATGGTCGGGCCTGAAGTAGCCAGGCTTTTCGCTCTCCAGATCCATCACGCCAATCAGCTTGTTCTTCGCAATCAGCGGAACGGCCAGCTCTGAGCACACATCGGGGTTCGCAGGAATATAGCTGTCCACAGTGGACACGTCATTAATGAGCAGTGGCTGCCGTGTCAGTGCCACCTGGCCCACTACACCCTTACCCATGGGAATGCGGGAACGCTGTACCTCTGGCGAGTGGCCGATCTGGAACCTCATACGAAGATCGTGCGTTCGGTCGTTCAAAAGCAAAATGGCAAAGATGCGGAAATCGATGACCTCGCGAACCAGCTCCGATGTCCGTCGCATCAGGGTCTCAAGGTCGAGCGTCGTGTTCAGCGCATCAGCCAGTTGAACCAGATACGTCAGGTCCGCCGCTTCCACGCGCGTGTTCTCGAGATCCAGATGTGCGTGCGGATTCTCAGGGTTCGCAGGGCGATAGTCGCCCTCGAACTCATGCTGCTGCGAGGATGGGGAAGAAGATGTCATATCGAATGGCGTGCTGTTCGACTCTACTCCGCCCCGAGCTCCCGCACAATCGCGACAGAGGCGGAAGCGCCGATCCGGTTGGCGCCCGCTTCCAGCATGGCTTTGGCGTCGGACAGTTTGCGAATGCCGCCGGAGGCTTTCACCCCGCAGCGCCCGCCTGCGACGCCGCGCAGCAGCGCCACATCGGCAGCTGTCGCTCCACTTAAGGCAAATCCCGTCGAGGTCTTCAGAAAGTCCGCCCCTGCGGCGATCGCAATCTCCGCGCCGCGCAGTTTCTCTTCCACGGTCAGCAGACTCGTCTCCAGAATGACCTTAAGCAGTGCGCCGTGGTGATGCACCACCGTGGATGCCGTGTGAATCGCGTGTGTCACCGCTTGATTGTTGCCGCTCTTCAACTGGCCGATGGGAATCACCATGTCCAGTTCGCGTGCGCCCAGCCGTACCAGCGCCGCAGCCTCTTGCCGCAGCGTGGACACAAGCGATGCGCCCAGCGGAAAGCCGATGACCACTCCGACCGGAATTCCTGTGCCGTTGAGTACGCCCACTGCGGTTGGTACCCACACTGGATTCACCATCGCGCACGCAAACCGGTAGCGTATGGCTTCGTCGCACAGGCTTTCCACCTGTTCGCGTGTCGCATCCGGTTTCAACAGTGTGTGATCAATCACGGCGGCCAGCGATTGCCAGTCCTTCATCGTTTGGCGCGAAAACTCCGCGGCGTCAAACGTGCCATGGTCAAATTCCAGATCGGGCTCACCGGCAGTCGTCGGTGTCATCGGCATACTCCTTGTCGCGCTCACGGTAGCTCTTGGTTGCGCGGATGGGCGACCAGCCAGGGGGAGTTCACGGTAGTCGAGTATAGTGTGTCTCTCCGCGGTGCTCCAAACACCGTCCGCGGCGGGGAATCAGCAGTGGTAATGCGTTCTGATGGGACTTCTACTCCGGATGTTCGGGCGACATCAGGCAGATATCCGGCAGATTGCGGTATCGCTCTGCGTAGTCCATCCCATAGCCGATGACGAACAGATTCGGAATGGAAAATCCCACGTAATCGGCATCAATCTTTTCGATGCGCCTTGAAGGCTTGTCGAGCAGCGTCGCGATGCGCAGCGACCTGGGATGCTGCTGCAGAAAGAGCTTGCGCAGGTAGGAAAGTGTCAATCCCGTGTCGAGAATGTCTTCGACGATCAGAACGTTCTTTCCCTCGATGGATTGATCGAGATCCTTAATCAGCTTCACCGCGCCCGAGGACCGCTGCCCCTTGCCATAGCTCGACACCGCTACAAAATCGAACGTGGCTTCGGCGTCCACCGCGCGCGCCAGATCGGCAAGAAAGATGGCGGCGCCCTTCAGCACGCCCACCATCACCAGCTTTTCGCCCTTCAGGTCCTGCGTAATCTGCAGGCCCATCTCCGCGACGCGGGTCCCAATCTGTTCGCGGGTATAGAGAACCTCAAGGTCCCGGTTGGTGACTGTCAGCATGTGCCTAGTATCGCCTGAGAGGGCCGCTCTTTCACAGCTTCCTCTGTGTAAATCCTCCTTCAAGACCGCGTGCTCAGTCCGTGGCCAGGTTTGCTGCCTGCAGTTTGCGCAGCGCCGGCGGCTATACTCGGTAGGGTATGCTTCCTTATCTCCACCTCTGGCGACTCCCTGTTCCGACCTTCGGCCTCATGCTCTGGTGCGCTGCTGTGGCTGCGGCCATCCTCATGGATCGCGGATTCAAGCGCGCAGGTATCAAGGCCGACGCCGTCACCATGGTCGCCTTTACCGTCATCGCCGGAATCGTGGGAGCCAAGCTCTGGCACGTCATTGACACTCCCGCGGAGTTCCGCGACGAAGGCTGGCGCGTTCTGTGGGATTCGGCCGGCTTTGCCTGGTTTGGCGGTCTGGTCTTCGGACTCGCCGCTCTCGTCTTTCAGGGCTGGTGGGCGCGCATCGGCAGCCTGCGCACGCTCGATCTCGCTGCACCCTCGGCCGCCATCGGCTACGGCATCGGACGCATCGGCTGTTTCCTCTCCGGCGACGGCTGCTATGGGCTTCCCACCAATCTGCCCTGGGGCATGAGCTTTCCCAACGGCATCGAGCCGGTCTTTGTTCCGGTTCACCCCACGCCGCTCTACGAACTGCTGGCCGGTCTCGCCATCGGCTGGTGGCTCTGGAAGCGGGCAGGGAAGCCGTATCCTACGGGCTGGATTCTCGGCGAGTACCTGGTCCTGAGCGGCCTTGCGCGATTCCTCGTCGAGTTCATCCGCCGCAATCCCAAAATCCTCTGGGGTCTTTCCAACGCGCAGTTGGCTAGCGCCGGTTCCGTTCTTGCTGGAATTGTGCTCCTGATTTGGGCAGCATCGCGCAAGGCTGCCAGACCTGAGGACGCTCGCCGCTCCGCGCATCCCGCCAACTAGGGCGCGTCGGCAATCGCAAAAGGACCGGCAGAGCAGGCGCTCTCTTCATGCAGCGCCTGCTCGTCAAGCGATTTGCGCGCTCTCCCCGTGAATCCGCCCATCAGTTATGCTGATTGTCCATGGCTGTCTGCGCCTGTTCCAGCGCCGGCCGCCGCAACATCGTCACCCCGTCGCTGTTGAGCAGAAAAATGGTCCCCGTGTCGCTCCGCGTCACACGCTGTGTCACCGCCGGCACCGTCGCCAGCAGGTTTGGGCGTCCGATATCCTCGGTATCCATCACGAAGTAGGTCTGCGGGCGATGCGAATCGATCGCGGCCATCCTTTCGCTCGTCAGCAGGAGGCCTGCCCGTCCCACCGTCTCCGCGCCGCCGGCATGTTCCAGCACCGGTTCCTCCACCAGCACGGGCGTGGCAGGATGCGTGAGGTCGAGCAGGGCAATCCCAGAGGCGTCCCGGTAGCGAATCAACGCACCGGAATCTCCTGCGTCCTGCACAAAGTCATACGCGCCCTTCGCGGAAACCGGAAGATTCCCCACCGCGCGCACCCGCGATGGATCGGTGACGTCCAGAATCGTCATCGCGCGCCCGCCTTGTATTTCCAGGTACAAGAATGTCCTTCCATCTCCGGTGCTGTGCAGATACATCGCTTCGCCGCCAGGTTGCGCCAGCGCCGGTGCTGCCGACGGCAGAACGACAACGATATTTCTTGAATGCGCCTGCGTGGCGGCGAGAGCTGGGCTCGCCGCAACCATCAATGCTCCAATCGCAACGACAAGCTGAATCTTTTGCTGCATGGTATTCCCCTTCTGCTCCATTCGGAGCGCGGCTCATCGCTCCTCTGCAGCCGGATTCTCGCTGTTCCCACTCTCACTACGTAGCAGGTCTCCGCGCTCTTTCCACACAGTCCGCAGGGTGGCATGCTGCCTTTTACATCAGATGCGTTCATCCTCCTTTCATGACAGTCAGTTGTTTTAATGAGGCATAACTCCGCTTAATCATGCTGGCATCCCCTTCGTGCCCGGCTCGCTGCCATGGCGCCTCACCGCCGCCATGCCTCCCGATTTTCTGCGTGGACCGGGCTAATTCAGCTATCCTGCTGGTGTAGCAATGGTTCCGATTGGAGGCCTCACTCCGTTGAAACGCTTCCTCTGCATTGCTCCATAGAACGCCGGCCAGGGAGACGGTAGCGAATGAAGTGTCACATCTCGCTCCTAATAGCGATTGTTGCGGTTTCCTATCCGCAACACGATCTGGCTCAGGCCCCAACCGCATCCCATACGGGCGCACACACCAGTTCCGTTGCGCAAGGGCCGGCGCCGTCCACCTTGCTCCAGCCGGCACTCACCGCCGTTCAGCAAACGCTCTCGGGCCTGAACTTTGAAAAGTGGCGTCGCGGAACCATACGCGAGGAAGCATCTTCCAACGCCGACTCCATCCTCAAAGACATTCAGGAGAACATGCCGCCGCTGCTCAAGCAGGTGGATGGCTCGCCCTCCAGCGTCAGCGTCTCCATCCCGCTCTCCGCACACGTGAACGCGCTCTACGATGTGGTGCTGCGCGTGACGGAGGCGTCGCGTATTTCGGGGCCGGGAGATCAGGTAGCGGCTCTGCAGCAGGCGCTCGCCGAACTGGGCAAAGCGCGGCGGGCGTTTGAAGATCGCATGCAGCAGACCGCAACGGCTCAGGAAAAGGAAATTGGCGCCCTCCGCACCAGTCTGAACACGCAAGCCGCTGCACGTCCGCAGTCCATCCCTGTGCCCATGGTTCTGCCCTGCGGAGCATTCGTGACGCGCCGTGTCGTCCGAAAGAAACCCACAACAGCTCCAGGACAAACCAAGACCGCCCCTCCGGCTCAGAATAAATCTGCGCCCTCCGCACCGGCCCAGCCGCAAAAGAAATAAGCCGGGCAGTGCGCCCGGCATCGTTCCTGTACGTGCGCCTTCCTTCGCGTTAAAGCCGGCGGATAAACGCCATTGCCTCTTCCAGTTGCGGAAAAAGCCTCTCTTCGGCCTTGAACTCCCGGCTGTGTACGCAGCGCCGCACGCCGCGCATCTTCACCGGATGCTTGAGGTGCAGCATCTCGTGGTAAAGCAGATACTCCAACGCGTAGCGCGGGCTCGACGGCCGGTCAAAGACGCGGCTCACCACAATCGTGTTGTGCGCCGCATCGTAGTGGCCCAGCGAGCGCTTCGCCGCGCTCTCGCTCCATGTCAGCTCCGGCCGTCCCATCAAGCCGCCAAAGAAGCGCATGTTCAGCGACTCGAAGACCTCTTCCAGATGGTAGTAGCGTCCCTCCGGCCCGAAGTAGCGCTTGGTTCCCCGCGCATGGCGAATCAGTTCCGTCTGCCGCGTCACAGCCGCCGAAGAAGCAAACCGCTTGAAGCGCAGATTCTGCGCCGCATCCACCGGCTTGCGATACAGCTTGGCCAGTAGAATATGTGCGATCGCGTGAATCACGCTCTCCGGCGCGCCCTCCAGCAGGTCCGAAAGGCTCACCAGAATACGCCCTTCACGCAGTCGAATCGTTGTGTTCAGCGACGTGAAGCGCCGAAACCGCAGCACGAACGGAGGGATTTGCGCGCGCGGACGCAACGCCCGGTACTCTTCCTCAAAGATGGAGACAAAATCCGGTGCCACCAGAATGGAGACTAGCATAGAGGCCGCGCCCAGCGCCCGACGCAGCCTCGGGCCTATTGCGGTTCCGCCCGCTCTTGCCCGCGCTGGTCCTTATGCTCCTTGAAGTATTCGGTCTGCTCAGCCAGCATATCGGCGGCGTCCTTTGTCAGATCCTGGCAGCTCTCCAGAGCGTCTGCACGCGAAACCTCGAAGGTCGAATTGGCCGGCAATCCCTTCACCGCCGCCTGCCACTTGGGCAGATCCTCATTCACCTTCTTCAGAGCCTTCCGGATATCCGCCTTTCGCTCGCTGTACTGGTCCAGGTTCGATCCCAGCTCATCCGTCAACGCCGCTACCGTCTGCAGTTCATCGTCAATCTTGCGCACACGGCTTGGCGCCAGCCCCGCCTTCGCCAGCGTGCGGATCGTATCCACGTGCTCGTTCAGATACTTCACATAGAGGTCGATACGCGCGTCGGGATAGATACCCGCCTCGCGGATCTCTTCCACTTGTTGGGGAGTCAGCGTGGCGCGAGCGCTTTTCTGCGCAGGCAGAGCTGCGGCTGAACAAATCAGCGCAACGCCAAACGCACGCATCCATGGAACTTTGGTCGCAGAGGTCAACTCGTCCGTCCTGTTTTCCGATTCACTTCTTCAGGACCTGCATCATCGCTTCCGAATCCACCTCGTTGACCTGCGCCAGCGTCTGCTCCACCAAGGGCCGATCCTCATAGCTGCTGGCGTGCAGCATCTCGCTCAGCCGAAACGCCGTGTGCCGCAGCAGAATCTCCGCGTTCTTGAGCCGCTTGTCGTTATCGCTCATGCTCACGTGCAGCTTGTGCGCGATCTGCCGGATGTGCGTCAGCATGGCCTCCGCATTGTCCGTATTCCCTGAACTGTACTGGCGGATGGTCAGCTCGGTCATCTGATGGATAAGTTGCGCGTAGAGGAAGCATTGCTCGCGGGCGGGAGCGTCCTGAATCCGCGCCTCCAGAGCGGCAATCTCTTCGGGATTGGTAGCATGCTCATCCGGAGCGAACGCATGGACAGGGATGCCGACGCCGGCGAGAAGAACGAGGACCAGCCACGAACTCTTGCTTCGCATGAGGAACCTCCGCTTCTGCGGATGGACCGCCATTCCCTCGTGAGGGAACCGTTTTGCCCCAGGCCGTGACTATAGGAGATTCAGGCAGCCGATGCAACCGAAAACTTGCAGCCGCCCGTGCTCTCTACCGGCCCGGCCCGCTCTCGCTCGGCGGGTTTCGCTCCTCTGGCATCCGGATCACTCAGCCCTTAGCGCGCCTTCTTTTCAAGCAGCACCAGTCGCTGCCGCGCTTGCCATTCCTGATCCGGGAACTTCCCAGCGGCCGCGTCCAGAAAGTGGTGGTAATAGGCCGCCGCTTGCTCCTTGTCGTGAAGCGTATCGTAAGCCGTGGCCCAAAGGAAGTAGGTTGCCGGGACCTCCGGCAAATATTTTGACCGCATGGTAAGCGCGTGGATCGTATCCTCCGGCCTTCCCAGCTTCAGCGCGGCAAAGGCCAGTCCCGCCCACGCATCTCCATTTGCAGGGTCGATTTGCACTGCCTTCGCGAACGCGTCATAGGCCCCTTGATACTTCGTCAGGCGCGTCTGGTTCTGCCCGTGCGCCACCCACATGCTCGCGTCGTACGGGTCCTGCTTGAGCAGTTCTGTATACAGCGCATCGGACCCCACCGAGTCGCCCGCCGTGTACAACACATCTGCCAGCATCCGGCTGATAGCCTTATCGTTCGGATGCGCCGCATGCAGCTTCTGCAGCAGCGGCAGCGCCTCCGCCTTGTCCTGCGCCGCCAGAGCTCCGGCCAGTTGCGCCGTCAGTGCCGGGTCATCCGGCCACGTCGTCAGCGCACCCCGTAACACCGTTTCCGCTTCCGGGAATTTCTTTTGCAGCATCAAAACGTGTGCCAGTCCATCCGTGGCTCGTTCGGACTTTGGGTTCGCCACCAGCATCCGGCGGTACGTCGCCTCCGCCGCATCCAGTTGGCCCGACGACTCCGCCAGTTGTGCCGCCAGCAGCGTGTCATCCGGTGTCTCCGGCGTCAGTTTCAGCGCCTGCAGCAGCTCGTCCGATGCCGCCTTCGGGTCGGTCTCCCGGTCAATCTCCGCCAGTGCCCTCCATGCATGCGCCTTCAGCGCCGGTCCCGCCGGTCCAGGATCGAGCGCCGTAGCCGCCAGCAGTTCGGGCCGCGCCTCGGCCAGCTTGCCCTGCCGCGCCAGCAGCAGACCCAGCGAGACCCGCGCCTCAAACGACTTGGGATTGGCCGCGACCGCTCGCTGATAGAACTTCGCGGCGTCATCCAGCCGGTTCTGCGCGTCGGCCACATACCCCGCGTCAAACAGCGCCCGCGCATCCGTCGGATGCCCTGCCAGCCACGCATCCAGTTTGGTCTCCGCCGTCTTCCAGTCCGACTTCGCAATCGCCGCTTCTGCCGCGGCCACCTGCGACGTCGCGCCGTCGTTCATCCCCGGCACCGTCGTTCCCGGCGGCGGCGCATTCTGCGCCACGCCCACGCTCACCATCGCCATCCACAAACCCAACAGAAAAGTACGCACACCCTACCTCTTCTTCAGTCTACTTCCCGCGCGTCTCTCCGGCTCCGCACGCTCAACCCCCTGCGCCCTATAATCAAGAATGGCCGTCCTTGTCCTGAACTGCTCTGAGCGCGCACAGGCGCGGCTGGCCAACTTTCATCCGGTGCCTTCCCTTTGAACGACGCCATCATCATCCGCAATGCGCGGACCCACAATCTGAAGAATCTCACCTGCGAGATTCCCCACGGCAAGCTGACCGTCGTCAGCGGCGTTTCGGGCTCCGGGAAATCCTCGCTTGCCTTCGACACCATCTACGCCGAGGGCCAGCGCCGCTACGTCGAGTCGCTCTCCGCCTACGCCCGGCAGTTCCTCGAACGCATCGAGAAGCCCGACGTGGACGAGATCGATGGCCTCGCCCCCGCCATCGCCATCAAGCAGAAGAACACCACCCGCAATCCCCGCTCCACCGTCGCCACCGCCACTGAAATCTACGACTACATGCGGCTGCTCTATGCCCGCTGCGGCCAGGTCCATTGCGTCCACTGCGACGGCCTCGTCAAGCGCGACTCCATCGACGAGGTCGCTGCCGCCATCCTCGCGCTGGGGGAGGGAACCCGCCTGCAGGCGCTTTTCCCCGTCCGCCACAACGAGCAGCCCGCCGCCGAGCCCGCCAAGCCCGCACGCCGCTCCACGAAAGCCGCCGCCAAGCCACCCGTCGCCACCGCCGCAGCCGACCCCATCTCCGATGCGCTCAAGGCCCGCCTCAACGACCTCCGCACTGCCGGCTTCAATCGCCTCTACCAGCACGGCCGCATCTTCGAGTTCTCCACGCCCGAGTCGCTCCTCGACCTCGACTTCACCCTCCCCGTCTTCGTCCTCCTCGACCGCATCGTCGTCAGCGCCGACAACCGCCCGCGCATCGTCGATGCCGCTGAAATCGCCTACCGCGAGGCTGGCGAAGTTCACTTTGAAGAGGTTCCGCGCGAAGACACCCCCGAGCGCCCGCGGCACCGCTTCTCCGGCGAATACGAGTGCACCGTCTGCCATCGCCCCGGCAAGGAGCCCGAGCCGCGCCTCTTCAGCTTCAACAATCCCTTCGGCGCCTGCCCGCGCTGCCAGGGCTTCGGCAACACCATCGACTACGACCTCAACCTCGTCATCCCCGACAAGGGCCTCACCCTCGCCGACGGCGCCATCGACCCCTGGAACCGCCCCAAGTACCGCCCCTGGTACAGCGACCTCCGCAAGCAGGCCCCCGCGCTCGGCATCCCGCTCGACGTTCCCTGGCGCGATCTCCCTGATTCCGTGCAGGAGCTCGTCCTCCGCGGCAAAGGCAGCTTCGAAGGCGTCTACGGCTTCTTCGCACAGATGGAGCGCAAAAAGTACAAGCTCCACGTCCGCGTCATGCTCAGCAAATACCGCGGTTACGCCGAGTGCCCCGACTGCCGCGGCCAGCGTCTCCGCGCCGAGGCCCGCGCCGTCCGTCTCAACGGCCTCAACATCTGCCAGTCCGCCGCGCTCACCATCGCCCGCGCCAAAGACTTCTTCCACACGCTGACCCTCACGCCCATGCAGCAGGAGATCGCCGGCCAGATCCTCCACGAGGTCCGCCAGCGCCTCAGCTTCCTGGACGCCGTCGGCCTCGAATACCTCACCCTCGACCGGCTCGCCAGCACGCTCTCCGGCGGCGAAGCCCAGCGCATCCAGCTCGCCACCTCGCTCGGCTCCCAGCTCGTCGGCGCGCTCTACGTTCTCGACGAGCCTTCCATCGGCCTGCACACGCGCGACACTGCCAAGCTCATCCACATCCTCGAAGAGCTGCGCGACCTCGGCAACACCATCCTCGTCGTCGAGCACGACCCAGACGTTCTCCGCGCCGCCGACCACCTCCTCGACCTCGGCCCCGGCGCAGGCGAATTCGGCGGCAAGCTCCTCGCCGAGGGCAACCTCGCCGAAATCGAGGCCAACCCCAACTCGCTCACCGGCCGCTATCTCTCCGGCAAGCTCTCCATCCCCGTGCCCACGCGCCGCCGTGCCCCCGGCCGCGAGAAGCTCGTCCTGCGCGGAGCCCGCTGCAACAATCTACGCGGCCTCGATGTCGAAATCTCCCTCGGCCTGCTCGTCGCCATCACCGGCGTCTCCGGCTCCGGCAAATCCACCCTCGTCCATCAGGTGCTCTACCGCGCCGTCGCCCGCGCCCTCGGCCAGACCGACGGCGGCGACCCCACCGGCCTCTACCGCTCGCTCAGCGGCGTCGAGCGCCTCAACGACGTGGTCCTCGTCGACCAGACCCCCATCGGCCGCACCCCGCGCTCCAACCCTGTCACCTACATCAAGGCATTCGACCTCATCCGCGAGCTCTTCGCCGCGCAGCCTGAGGCCAAGCGCCTCTCACTCACTCCCGGCCACTTCTCGTTCAACGTCCCCGGCGGCCGCTGCAACACCTGCGAGGGCGACGGCACCGTCACCGTCGAAATGCAGTTCCTCGCCGACGTTGAGCTGCCCTGCGAAGACTGCAACGGCACCCGCTACCAGGCCAAAATCCTCGATGTGAAATACAAGGGCAAAAGCATTCACGAAGTTCTGCAACTCACCGTCAAGGAAGCCCTGCGCTTCTTCACCGGCCAGACGCGCCTGCTGGAAAAGCTTGCTGTCCTCGACGAAATCGGCCTCGGCTACCTGCGTCTCGGCCAGTCCGCCACTACGCTATCCGGCGGCGAGGCTCAGCGCGTCAAGCTCGCAGCCCACCTCGCCCAGGTGCGCTCCGCCAACGCCGCCGCCAAACCCTCCCAGGCCAGCCGCGTCCTCTACATCCTCGACGAGCCCACCACCGGCCTCCACTTCGACGACGTCTCCAAGCTCCTCACCGCCTTCCGCAAGCTCATCGACGGCGGCGGCTCGCTCATCGTCATCGAACACAATCTCGACGTCATTAAATCCGCCGACTGGGTTATCGACCTTGGACCCGAGGGCGGGGAAGCCGGTGGCCACATCGTCGCCGAAGGCACACCCGAAGAGATCGCCGCCAGCCTCCACTCCCACACCGGCCACTGGCTCGCCCGCGTGCTGTAGCGCCGTGTGGCTTAGGTCTTGGCGACGCTGATCCCACAACAAACCGCGGGTGTTCCAGGTCTCGCTTCTGAGACCTGGGAATGCACAAGCGCGTCGGGTGTTCCTGGTTTCACGCAGACTCAGCATGAAAATGGATGTCCCAGGTCTCGTTTCTGAGACCTGGGTAGGCACAGCCCTAAGCCCGCATGCAATCCACACATGATGAAGGTGGTGGTTTCAACCCCCGGAGGAGACCAGCCACCTTCTACCCCACATCTTCCTCAGCGCAGAGCGTATGGTGAGTAGAGCGAAGGATCTGCTTCTCGTCCGGTACGCGCCCTGGCCCCACCCTCTGAGACCCGGATACCCGTGCTCGTGGAACAAGCAGCATGCCAAGATCATGGGCCACTGGTCGTTCGGGAACTGGGCCCGCGGTTGAGTGACATCGAAGGCATGGCGAAGCATTGTCTCGCTACAGGAAGGAGCGTCGTTCTTGCGGTGTTCGCAAGAGCGTCCGTAATGCCATTCCTGGCAGTCACATATTGCAGGTCCACAAGATCCGCATGGCACGCGAAGAATGAGATGCGCTCCGCAGACCGAACACGCTGCAACCCTCGGTCAAAGAGGTACGGGGAAGATATTCCCTGTCCTCAGTCTCCATTTCTCTGTACTCCGGAGTCTTGTGGCCACTAGTGACCCACCGCGGATCCTTGTACTCTGACCTCAAACGTGGTCGTAAAGTTGCCTCGTTCCAAGAGGCGATTTATCTGGGTACAGACCAAACTGGACCGCGTCAAAGCGTCGAGGTGCTTCTCACGCGGGTGGCTGCGGTCACTGTTGCATCTCTTACCAGGTTGTTCTTTTGTAGGCGTTCTGACGAATCGATCGACTTGGGAAATAGCGCGAGTTGCCTGCTCGTCTCAAAAAGGCAACGATAAAACACAAACTCAATACGACGCCTTCCCCAAGAGACTTTCACTTGGGGGTGACGCGCCGGAGGTGTAATTGAGTCTCCTGACCGTGAAAGGGCACACACGCTGCTGCCGGCAGGAGTAATCGGACATGCTTTCCTTGAGCCCCGTGACCTGACCAGTTGACACCACTGCCGCCCATTCATGAATGGTGGCATCGGAGGAAGCATTTTGACATCTCTGTTCAATCGAATCGCTTCATTTGTTTCTCGTCGAATTCTGTACTCAGGTCCCTATTCCATTGAGTGTCCAATCTGCCACTTCGTCGGCAGGTTCAAACCCTTCGGCCTCGTTCCGCGCAGCAATGCAGTCTGTCCGAAATGCGGCTCTTTAGAGCGCCACCGTCTGCTATGCCTCGCGCTGCACGAGCGCCCGCTGCTCTCCGAGGCCGACAGGGTTCTCCACTTTGCACCAGAACCCTGTCTGTCGGGCATCATCCGTGACAAGAGCGCATCCTACCAGTCCGCAGATTGCAAACCCCAGCCCGGCTCCATCCCCTTGAACATCGAAAACATCGCTCTTCCGTCCAGTTCCGTCAATGTCGTCATCGCCAATCACGTGCTCGAGCATGTGGACGACGAAGCTGCATTGGAGGAAATCAAGAGAATTCTTACTCCCGGTGGTCGCCTCATCGCGATGGTACCCATCGTTGAGGCATGGGAGCACACTTACGAAGATCCGCAGATTACGCAAAAGCCAGATCGCGAGCGTCACTTCGCACAGTCTGATCACGTGCGGTTTTACGGGCGCGATTTCCGCGAGCGCATTTGTTCCCACGGATTCGACCTTGAGGAGTTTCAGGCGGACGGCCCTCGCAGCGCACAATACGGTCTAAATCGAGGGGAATGCGTCTTCATCGCGTGCAAGACCGAAAGATCTGGCAGCGGGGAAAGAGACCCGCAATCGATGGCGCATTTCGCACTGACTGCTCGCTAACCACAGGGGAACTTGCTGAAGTGGGTTGGATGCTCCCAGGCCTCGGTTGTGAGGCCCGGAATACCACGACCACCGCGCTTACGAACTCCGCTTCAGCGCCCGCTTCAGCACCGTCTCCAGCGCCGCCTTCACCTCGGCGTACTCTTCCGGCTTCACTTTGCCGGAGAGCTTCTCACTTTCCAGCGAGAAGAGCTCTTCCTTCAGCGCATTCAGCAGCGCCGTATTCTTCGCCGCAGGTGAGCCCGTCGGCACATACGCCGCCGTCGCACCCCCAGCAGACGCAGCCACTGCAGATCCCGTCGTCACCGCGCCCGCAGGCTTGCGCAGCAGGAAGGCCGCAGCCGCCGCCAGCACCAGCGCCAGTCCGCCCAGAATCCACCACTTGTACTTCGACAGCGGATCCGGTGTGTTGATCGGTTCGCCAATGCCCCCGCCCGGTTGCCCGTTCGCGGGGCTAGCCTGGCCGCTGTTGTCGCCGCCCTGCGGGCCCGCGGCCTGTTGTCCCCGCGGCATGCTGCCCGTGCCGCTCACCGTAAACTCCAACGCCGCGCCCGGCGCCAGATTCCGCGCTACAAAGGTCTGCACGCCCGGGTCTTCCTGCACCTGCTGGAAGACCGAGCCCGAGCCTGCCGCGAACGTCATGCTCTTCGGCAGCAGCACGCCCACATTCTGCGTTGGCAGCGACGGCCTGGGATGAAAGGTGAACTTCCCATCGCTGTACGGCAGCGTGTATTCAAGCTGGAAAAGCGTGTCCTTCTCGCCTTCGTCCGGCTGAATCGGAAAGTTGAAGGCGTACTGGTCCTTCGGCCCCGCCGGGTCCAGTCGCACGCTCGTCGGCAGTCCCGTCGGCCTCTGCGCCGCCGTGCCCACAATCGTCGCCCCTGCGGGGAGCGAAACCACAAACGTCTTCGGGCTCCACTCCGTCTTCGGCGGCGAACTCGTGTTATGCACAAAGTACCGCTCCGTCACGTGCAGCCCACCGTTGTCGGTCTCCAGCTCAATCACATCCGCCTCGATGGAAACGCCGTCCACCTTCGCGGCCACATCGTACACGGGAATGTCGCCCGGCCCGCCGCCCTGCGGCGCCGCGATAAAGTATCCCGCGCCTTGGTGCGTCACGCGAACCAGATACGGTCCGCTGCCCGGCTCATTCAGCGTGTAGCGGCCCTGCGCATCCGTCGTCGCCTGCGCCACCTCGGCCATCCCAGCCTGCACGTCCACCAGCGCCACCTTGTCGCCCGCCGCCGGCTTGCCTGTCGTCTTGTTCGTCACCGTGCCGCTTACGCTGGCCGCCTGCGCCAACGCTCCGCAAAGGCACACACTCATCGCCGCCGCATACAGAACTTGCTTCATCGCTTTCATCTTGTTCGTGGATTCCTTGTCTTTTCGAAAACCCGTGTCAGCCTCATGCCTGCTGCAGATGCTCAATCTCGGCCAGCAACTGCGCCGTCTCGTCTTCCAGCAGCGCCCGCTGCGTCAGAAAATCCTCTTCCGGATACTTGCCCGCGCGGTGCTCAAAGTTCAGATCGCGCAGGTTCTCATACAACTGCTCCTTGCGCTCCAGCAGATAGTCCAGCCGCGTCTTTTCTCGCTGGTTCGCAAACGCGTTCTCCGGCCAGAAGGTGTAGATTCCCAGCGCCAGCGCCAGCATCGCCCCCGCAATCACGCCCTGCAGTTCCGTCATCGCTTATACCCCTCCGTCCGCGCCCGCTTCGGTCTCGCGGCGAATCTTTTCGCGCAGCGCCACCATCTCCGGCGTCATCGCCTGTGCCGATGCTGCAGCCCTGCCCAATGACCAGTGCCGCACCAGCAGAATCGTTCCCAGCAGCGCCGCGGCAAACACCGCAAACGGCGCAACCCATGCCACCAGGCTGAAGCCCTTCGTCGGCGGAGCAGCCAGCGCTGTCACACCATACTTCGCCGCAAAGCTCCCCAGAATCTGATCGTCTGTCGCGCCCGAGGCGATTGCCGCGCTTAATTCGTTGCGCTCCCGTCCAGACTCCGTGCAGCCCACATGGTTGCACTCGCCCAGCAGTTGCGCGCACCCGCAGGTGCACATCAGCCGGTGGCTCAGGTTGTTGAATCGTGCGCTATCGCTTGCCGCGCCGGTCCAGAAGCACACCGCCACAGCCAACAGCAGCGCCTGCGCAGCCTTCATCCAGGTGGACCCGCTCATTCTCTTTTGCATCAGTCGCCCCCTCGCACTGCCGCCTCGGCGGTAGAGGGCTGCGCAGCCGCTACCCGCAGCGCCACAGTCGCGGGCGCCAGGTTCGGCGTCAGCGCCACAAATGTCCCAAGGACGATAAAGATTACGCCCGCCCAGATCCAGCTCACCAGCGGATTCAGAAACGCCTTGATGATGGGATTGCCCGTATCCGGATTCGTGCCTTCATACACCACATACAGGTCCCAGCCCGGCACCGAGTGGATCGCCACCATCGTCTGCGGCTGCTGGCTCGCCAGGTAGACGCGCTTCTCCGGCGTCATCTGGAACTGCTTCTTGCCGCCGCGATACACATCCAGCAGCGCGTATTCGGAGTTGTAGTTCAGGTTCGAGTCCTGCGTGAAGCCCACGCACTTCAGCGTGTACGGACCCACCGACATGGTGCTGTTCAGCGTCAGTTCGCTTTCGCTGTTGCGGTTGAAGGCCGAACCCGCCAGCCCCACCACCACAATCACCACGCCAATGTGGATCAGGTAGCCGCCGTATCGCCGCGTATTGCGCCGGATCAGCAGATACATCGCCGAGAAAAGATTCCGTCGCGTCTGCTTGCGAATCACGTTCGCGCCGCGCAGATACTCCGAAAGAATCGCCGTAAACACCCCCGCCGACAATCCAAAGGCGACCAGCGCGTAGAAGTTGCCCGCGTCAAAGCTTCCGTCGTGCCACGGCTTTACGCCCGCCACCAGGCACACAATCAACGTGCCCCACAGCGCAATCGACGGAATCACAAAGTTTCGCCGAACTGCCCGCAGCGAGGTTGACCGCCACGGCAGCAGCGGTCCCACGCCGGTCAGGAACAGCAGGAACAGCCCAATCGGCACCGCCACGCGGTTATAGAACGGTGCGCCCACCGTCACCTTCGTGCCCTGCACATACTCGGAGAGAATGGGGAACAGTGTGCCCCACAGAATCACAAAGCATGCCGCCAGCAGCACCAGGTTGTTAAAGAGGAAGCTCGACTCGCGGCTCACCAGCGACTCCAGCCGCTGCTCGCTTTGCAGGTGGCTCCGCTGCAGAACGTAAGTGAAGATGCATACCGCTAGCACAATCACCAGAAAGGCCACAAACCAGTTGCCGATGGACGACTGTGCGAAGGCATGCACCGAACTCACCAGCCCGCCGCGCGTCAGCAGCGTACCCAGGATCGAAAGCGCGAAGGTCGAGAAGATGAGCCACACATTCCAGCTCTTCATCATCCCCTTTCGCTCCTGCATCATCACCGAGTGCAGAAACGCCGTCCCGGTCAACCACGGCATGAAGCTCGCATTCTCCACCGGGTCCCAGCCCCAGTAGCCGCCCCAACCCAGCACCGCATACGCCCAGTGCATCCCAAGAAAGATCCCCATCGTCAGGAAGAGCCACGTCACCAGCGTCCAGCTCCGCGTAATCTTGATCCACTTTTCACCGGGATACCGCATCATCAGCGCGCCCAATGCAAAGGCAAAGGGAACCGTGAATCCCACATAGCCCAGGTACAACATCGGCGGATGGATGACCATCTCCGGGTATTGCAGCAGGGGATTCAACCCATTGCCGTCATCGGGAATCGCACCCCGCAGCAGCGAAAACGGCGGCGCCACAAAGTTCACCAGCGTAAGAAAGAACACCTGCACGCCGGCCAGAATCGTCCCGGCATAGGCATAGAGCTTCACGTCGGTCTTATGCAGCAGCCGCAGCACAAAACCGTAAGCCCCCAAGAGCCACGCCCACAGCAGAAGGGAACCCTCCTGCCCGCTCCACAACGCGGCAAATTTATACGCCGCGGGCAGCGCCCGGTTCGAGTGCTCGGCAATGTAAGCAATGGAAAAGTCGTTCGCAAAAACTAGCCACACCAGCGCGAACGCCGCCCCGGTCACGGCCACAAACCCCGCGATGCCCGCTCGCCGCGCCGTATCCGCCAGCCGCTCCGGTGAAATCCGTGCCGGCTGGCCCGTCGCAATCAGCCGCAGCGCCACCGCGCCGGCAAACAGGTTGTACGCGGCCAGGGCCAGCGCAATCAAAAGGACAAAACTGCCAAAGGCTGCCATCTCGTCTCCACCACGATTCTCGCATGCAGACTGGCAGCCCGTACCGCACCGCCAGCAAGCTCATTCTTCAATAAGAATAGGGCAGTCGGATGTGATTTACCTCACACCGTGGTTGGAGAGATGGAGGGATGCCTATCGCGCGGCGATGTGCCGCTTCGGTGTCTTCCCGGCCGCGTGTTCCAGCAGCTCGCTTGCCATCGAAAGAACTTCCTCGGAAGGTGCAGAACGCGGCAAAAAACACACACCTTCCATCTCGTAGTCAGCGGCGGCATCCTGCTGGTTGCCGAGCACGATCACAGGAACCTTCGGCCGCCTTGCATGCAGCTCCGCTACAAACTCAGGACCTGTGATACCCGGCATGTGCAGCCCGGAGATCACCAGCCCCAGTTTGTCGGCAAACTCCGGCTGCTCCAGCAGGCACAAAGCCTCTGCGGCATCCGCTGCACGTTCTACGTCTTTGAATCGCTTCCCCAGCAGCGACTTGCGTGCGATCGCCTGGAATGGGTCGTCGTCCACAAGCAAAATTTTCGCCATGATCCCCTAAGCCCGTGCAGCCCAGCAGTGGCCGGACCAGGAATTTACGAACTTAATCCTCTACGATGGCGCATCGCATCCTTCGGTTGCCTTCGTTCTTTCTCCGGGTTTTTCGTGGGCGCATCCATCACCCAAAAAGAAATTTTTTGTCCCGCAGCTCCTTGATGCTGTCCCGCAGCTTCGCCGCCTTCTCAAACTCGAACTTCTTCGCCGCCTCGCGCATCTCGGTCTCCAGCTTGCCGATGAAGGCATCCACCTCCGCCTGCGAGTTGAACTCCGGAATCCCGGCCGTCTCTTCCTCGGCCACATCCCCATACTCGGCCTTCAAGATCTGGGCCAGCCCCATATCCACCGCGCTTACCACGCTCTGCGGCGTAATCCCATGCTCCTCGTTGTACGCCCGCTGAATCGCCCGCCGTCGATCTGTTTCGCCCATCGCCTGCCGCATCGAGTCCGTCACCCGATCCGCATACAGAATCGCCCGGCCCTCCACATGCCGCGCTGCGCGCCCCATCGTCTGGATCAGCGAGCCCGTCGAGCGCAGAAAGCCCTCCTTATCCGCATCCAGAATCGCCACCAGCGACACCTCCGGCAGATCCAGCCCCTCGCGCAGCAGGTTGATCCCAATCAGCACGTCGTACTCGCCCTTGCGCAGCCCCGCCAGCAGCCGCACCCGCTCCAGCGTCTCAATCTCCGAGTGCATATACCGGCACTTCACCCCCACCTCGGTGTAGTAGCCCGCGAGGTCCTCGGCCATCCGCTTGGTCAGCGTCGTCACCAGCACCCGCTCGCCCTTCTTTGCCCGGTCGCGAATCTCCGCCAGCAGGTCGTCAATCTGCCCCTTCACCGGCCGCACCTCCACCTCCGGGTCAATCAGCCCCGTCGGCCGGATCACCTGTTCCACCACCACGCCCGCCGCCCGCGTCAGCTCATACGGCCCCGGCGTCGCCGACACATAAATCGTCTGATGTACCCGGTTCTCAAACTCCTCAAACTTCAGCGGCCGGTTGTCCATCGCCGAGGGCAGCCGAAACCCGTAATCCACCAGGTTCTGCTTCCGGCTGCGATCCCCAAACCACATCCCGTGCACCTGCGGAATCGTAGCGTGGCTTTCGTCCACAAACAGCAGAAAGTCCCGCGGAAAGTAGTCCAGCAGCGTCGGTGGAGGCTCGCCCGGCAGCCGCCCGCTGAAGTGCCGCGAGTAGTTCTCAATCCCGTGGCAGTAGCCCATCGACTTGATCATCTCCAGGTCAAATCGCGTCCGCTGGTTCACGCGCTGGGCCTCCACCATCCGCCCCTCGGCCTCCAGCTTGCCCACCCACTCGTGCAGCTCCGCCAGAATCGACTCAATCGCCTCCGCCTTCCGCTCCGGCTGCACCACATAGTGGCTCTTGGGATAGATCGGCAGCCGCGCGTACTTCTGCTTCACCGTTCCAAACAGCGGATCAATCTGCGCCAGCGATTCAATCTCATCCCCGAACATCTCAATCCGGTAGGCGCTCTCGTCGTAGGTAGGGAAGACCTCAATTACGTCGCCCCGCACGCGAAACGTCCCGCGCCGGAAGTCCGTATCATTCCGCTCGTAGAGAATCTCCACCAGCCGCCGCGTAATGTCCTTGCGGCTGATCTGCTGCCCCTTTTCCAGCAGCAGCAGCATCCCGTAGTACGCCTCCGGTGACCCCAGGCCATAAATACAACTGACGGAGCTCACAATGATCGCGTCCCGCCGCTCAAACAAGCTCCGCGTCGCCGAGAGCCGCAGCTTGTCCAACTCCTCGTTGATCGTCGCTTCCTTTTCGATATACAGGTCACCCGCCGGAATGTACGCCTCCGGCTGGTAGTAGTCGTAGTAGCTCACGAAGTACTCGACCGCATTCCCCGGAAAGAACTGCTTGAACTCGTGGTAGAGCTGCGCCGCCAGCGTCTTGTTGTGCGCCAGAATCAGCGCCGGCCGGTTCGACTGCTCAATGACCTTCGCCATCGTGAAGGTCTTGCCCGACCCCGTCACGCCCAGCAGCACCTGGTGCTGCTCGCCCGCCGCCAACCCGGCCACCAGCTCCTCAATCGCCCGCGGCTGGTCCCCACGCGGCTTATACTGCGTCACAAGCTGAAAGTCCATGCCGGGATTCTAGCAGACGATTGGCGAAGACCAGGCGAAGATATGGCGACCCATTTGCTGCGTAGCGAAGTGAGTTCCCCCACAGACGATGGTTCGCGGGTGGCCCGGGTGCCGTAGTAGCAACCTGGATCATCCCAAAAATGATGGTTGCCCCAGGTGCCTCGCCCTTGGGCACCTGGGATAGGACGCAGACCCTCGATAGGTCACGCCCCCACCCCGTCTCGCACCATGGCAAGAACTTCGCTCTGAAAATTCAGGAACAGGTATACTTATGTTTGTGACGACTACCGCCCTGAACCCCACTTCTACAGGCAGTCAGGCTGGCGCTTCCCCCACAGAAAAGCGCGTGTTGCTCCTCAAACCCCGCGGCTTCTGCGCAGGCGTCGTGCGCGCCATCGACATCGTGCGCATCGCCCTTGAAACCTTCGGCGCGCCCATCTACGTCCGCCGCGAAATCGTTCATAACCGCTACGTGGTCAATGAGTTGGCGGAAAAAGGCGCGATCTTCGTCCATGAAATCGAAGAGGTCCCCGACGGCGCCCGCGTCATCTATTCAGCCCACGGTGTCTCCCCGGCGGTCCGCGAATCCAGCAAGGCCCGCCACCTCAAAGTCATCGACGCCACCTGTCCGCTCGTCACCAAGGTCCACATTGAGGCCGTCAAGTTTGCCCAACAGGGCTACTCGCTGGTCCTCATCGGCCACCGCGACCACGACGAGATTGAAGGCACCCTCGGCGAAGCGCCCAATGTCACGCAGGTCGTCTCCAACGTCGCCGACGTCGAGGCCCTGCAAGTGCCCGACCCCAATCGCGTCGCCTATCTCACGCAGACCACGCTCTCGCTCGACGAAGCCCGCGACATCATCCACGCCCTCAAGACCAAGTACCCCAACATTGCCGGCCCCCACTCGCAGGACATCTGCTACGCCACCGAGAACCGCCAGGTGGCCGTCCGCAACGTCGCCCACAACGCCGGTCTGGTCCTCGTCGTCGGCTCCACCAACAGTTCCAACTCCAACCGTCTTGTTGAAGTCTCGCGCAACCTTGGCACGGTGGGGTATCTGATTGATAACTACCAGGCCATCGATCCCGCTTGGCTCAAGGACATTTCGACGGTCGCCGTCACCGCCGGCGCCTCTGCCCCTGAAATCCTGGTGCAGGGCGTCATCGATTATTTGCGGCAAAATGGTTTTTCCAGCGTCGAAGAGGTCGAGGTCATGCCGGAGAATGTTCGCTTCGGCCTGCCTCCTGAGATTGTTCAGGCCATCGGAAGCGCCGGCGGCGCGCAGTCTGTTGCCGTCCAATAAGGAACCGGCCGCAGCGTCTGTCGGCAATCCCGCCAGGCACCCGCGCAGGCCCTGTAAAAGAAACCTTTCCGCGCTCCAGGAATCCTGTAGAGTAGCGGGCAGGCGCGTTGCGGCTTCTTGGCCACCCGCCGGGCAGCGCGCCGCGAAACCGAGGCATCGCAAATCAAGATGAGTGCAGAGCAGGGAAAGACAGTCAGCCCCTCCACAGCTCCGAAATTCGGTCGTCTGGATGCAGATATGGGAGACGTGGACGTTGCCCTCGGGCGCGCCCGCGAACATCTCCTCACCCTGCAACACCCCGACGGCCACTGGTGCGGCGAACTTGAAGCCGACTCCATGCTCGAGGCCGATTACATCTTCCTTCACACGCTCCTTGAGAGCGGCGACCCCGGCCGCCTCCAGCGCGCATTCACTGAGATGATGCGCTACCAGAATGACGACGGCAGTTGGAGCATCTATCCCGGCGGCCCCGGCAACATCTCGCTCTCCGTCAAGTGCTACTTCTCCGCCAAGCTCATGGGCCTCACCGCCGACGAGCCCCGCATGGCAAAGTGCCGCGAGTGGATCCTCGCCCACGGCGGCGTCATCGAGTGCAACACCTTCACCAAGATGTATCTCTGCGCCCTCGGCCAGTACGACTATGACGCCGTGCCCGCCATCCCGCCGGAGATTGTTCTCTTTCCCAACTGGTTCTACTTCAACATCTACGAAATCTCCTCGTGGTCGCGGTCGATTCTCGTCCCGCTGGCCATCATGTACGCCAAAAAGCCCTTCAAGAAGATTCAGCCGGAGCAGGGAATCGACGAGCTTTACGTGGGTGGCCGTGCCAACTCCATCCTGCGCCTCCGCCGCGATCGCAAGAAGCTCTTCTCCTGGCGCAACTTCTTCATCGTCATTGACCGCATCATGCACTGGTCTGAAGCTGTGCATCTTCGCCCGCTGCGCAAGCTTGCCATCAAGCGCGCAGAGAAGTGGATGCTCGACCGTCTCGAAATGACCGACGGTCTCGGCGCCATCTATCCGGCCATGATGAACGCCATCATCGCCCTGCGCTGCCTTGGCTACTCCGAGGACGATCCCCAGGTCATCCGTGCCCGCGACGAATTCGAAAAGCTCGGCATCGAGCAGCCCGCCACTGAAGACATGCCCGAGCCAACCTTCCGCATGCAGCCCTGCATGAGCCCCGTATGGGACACCGCGCAGGCCGTCTACGCGCTCGGTGAGGCGGGCCTGCCCGCAGACGACCCGCGCATGGTCAAGGCTGCCGACTGGCTCCTCTCCAAGGAAGTCCGTCAAAAAGGCGACTGGGCCGTCAAAGTTCCCAACGTCGAACCGGGCGGCTGGTACTTCGAATACAACAACGAGTTCTACCCGGACACCGACGACACCGCCCAGGTCCTTATGGCCCTCAGCAAGGTCACGAACCCCCGCGAGCGCCTCCAGATTCAGGTCGCCGAGCGCGCCATCGACTGGGAGTTCGCCATGCAATGCAAAAACGGCGGCTGGGGCTCCTTCGACAAAGACAACACCAAGATGATCTTCCAGTACATCCCCTTCGCGGATCACAACGCCATGCTCGATCCGCCGACTGTGGATATCACTGGACGCATGCTCGAGATGCTCGCCGCCTATGGCTACAACCAGAGCGACAAGCGCGTGCAGAAGGCCATCCAGTTCATCCTCTCCGAGCAGGAGCCGGACGGCAGTTGGTTTGGCCGCTGGGGCGTCAACTACATCTACGGAACCTTCCTGGTCCTGCGCGGCCTGGAGGCCATCGGCTTTGATCCCCTTGAGCCTCAGGTGCAGCAGGCAGCCGAGTGGGTCCGCATGGTCCAGAACCCCGACGGCGGATGGGGCGAGACCTGTGGCAGCTACGACGATCCCAATCTGCGCGGCTCCGGCGTCAGCACGCCCTCGCAGACGGCCTGGGCGCTTCTCGCCCTGCTCGCCGCCGGCGACGACCGCTCCGACTCCATCGCCAAGGGCATTCGCTGGCTGCTCACTCACCAGCGCCCCGACGGCAACTGGGACGAGTCCATGGGCGCCGGGCCAACGCGCCAGAACATCATCACGGGAACAGGCTTCCCGCGTGTCTTTTATCTGTCCTACGACATGTACCGCCTGTATTTCCCCCTGCTCGCGCTCACGACCTACAAGAAAGCAATGGAGCGCGCCGCGTAGAGGCACGCCCTGGCGGATACCCTTGCGTACCTCAGGTCTCGCTTTTGAGGCCTGGGAAAGAACCAACGTCAACCGGCCTTCGAGCCTCCAAACCTCGGGCCGCTCAAAACCTGTCAAGTCCCGCAGCATGGCAAAGCTCGGGCCGGAACCACGTAACCCTCGTGATTCCAGCCGCTTGAAGGCGCAAAAAATCTTTGCCGCGTTTTGCATGGGAATTCCGCGATTCAGCTAACCTAGAAATAGGTGCAAATCGCGCCGGAGGATTGCTCACACTATGGCTGTTCCAATCTCACAGATGTGGACGGTGGCCACCTACGTCCTCAAGAAGCGCTTCAGCGGCAACAACCGTTACCCGCTGGTGCTCATGCTTGAGCCGCTCTTCCGCTGTAACCTGGCCTGCGCCGGCTGCGGCAAGGTGCAGTACCCACCCCACGTCCTCAAGCGGATGCTCACGCCCGAGGAGTGCTTCAAGGCCGTCGAAGAGTGCGGCGCGCCCATGGTCTCCATCCCCGGCGGCGAACCGCTCCTGCACCCGCAGATTGTCGAGATCGTCCAGGGCCTCATCGCCCGAAAGAAGTACATCTACCTCTGCACCAATGCGCTCGAGCTCAAGCGCCGCCTGCATGAGTTCACGCCATCGAAGTACCTGACGTTCTCCGTCCACCTCGACGGCGACCGCGACCATCACGACTTCTCCGTCTGCCGCGAGGGCGGATACGATCTCGCCGTCGAAGGCATCAAAGAGGCCGTCCAGCGTGGCTTCCGCGTCACCACCAACGCCACCTTCTTCGATGGCACCGACCCCAACAACGTCCGCGCCTTCTTCGATGACGTCATGGCCATGGGCGTCGAAGGTGTCGTCCTCTCGCCCGGCTATAGCTACGAGATGGCGCCTGACCAGAATCGTTTCCTCGGCCGCGCCCGCGTGCGCCGCCTCTTCCGCGCCATCCTGTCCAACCGCAAGCCGACCTGGAAATTCAATATGTCGCCGCTGTTCCTTGAGTTCCTGATGGGCGACCGTAAATATGAGTGCACGCCCTGGGGCTCGCCCGCCTACAACATCTTCGGCTGGCAGCGCCCCTGCTACCTGCTCCAGGATGGCTACGCGGAGTCTTTCAAAGAGCTGCTCGAGACCACGAAGTGGGAAGAATACGGCGTTGCCTCCGGCAATCCCAAGTGCGCCAACTGCATGGTGAGCTGCGGCTACGAGCCTTCCGCCGTCATGGACGGCTTCGGTTCGCTCTCAGGCTTCTGGGCCATGATTCGGGGCACCTTCAGCCTCTACAAGGATCAGCACGCCCTCAACCTGCTCAGCGAGCCCGCGCCCCACGGCCCGTCCACGCTGGTACAGATTGCCAAATCCGCTGAGACGCTGGAGGAGAGCAAGGCATGACCGCAGAAGTCGCCAAATACACCATCGAGCAGGTCGAATCCCTCGAGCTCGCCCCCGGCAACAAGCATGAGAACCTCGAAGGCTGGGTCCCCGAGCTCGCCAGCGACAACGACCTCAAGGATGCCCTCGAGAAAGCCTTCGACTATCGCGGCGATGTCACCATCACCCTCAAGTCCGGCGAGAAGATTGAGGCCTTCATCTTCAATCGCCACACCGGCGCCTCACTCGACGACTCCTGGGTGCAATACTTCGCGCCCAACGTCGATAGCAAGCAGAAGCTCTTCTACAACCAGATCGCCCGCCTCGAATTCAGCGGCAAGGATCGCGCTGCCGGCAAGCACTGGGAAGACTGGGTCAAGGCCTACAACGAGCGCAGAGCCGCCGGCGAAAAGGGTATCGCGCTCCACCCGGAGGCTCTGGACTAGGCCGCCAAAATAAATACCCACCCCCCTGAATTTATTTGCGGTTTTCCACAATTTGTTTGCGTGTTTTGGGGGAGATGAACTCGGACGAATCAGGTCCCATATTCCAACCGGAGATGGGACCTTCTTGCAGGTCGGGATGTTCTGGATTTGCGCGAGTGGGAGCGCATCGTCGAGACAACGCGCCGGCACAACCTCCTCAACCCAAAACCATTTAGAATAAGACGCAGAGAATCTGTTCGTTATGCGCATTTTTCTTACCGGCGCCACTGGATTTGTCGGCCATCACGTCGCCAGATCCCTGGCCGACCAGGGTGCCGAGCTCCGCCTGCTCGTCCGCCGCAGCAGCAATCTTCAGCACCTCGAAGGCATTCCCGGCGACACCGTAGTCGGTGATCTCGCCCGCCCCGAGAGCTATGCGCCGGCACTGCAGGGGTGCGACGCCGTCGTCCACGTCGCCGCCGATTACCGCCTCTGGATTCGCGATCCCGACTCCATGTTCCGCGTCAACGTAGATGGCACACGCGACCTGCTTCGCCTCGCCCGTGAGGCCCACGTCCCGCGCGTTGTCTATACATCGTCCGTCGCCACCATGCACTTCCGCACCGACGGCATCATCATCAACGAAGACACGCCCGTCTCCCTCGCCGATATGGTCGGCCACTACAAGCGCTCCAAATTCCTCGCAGAGCAGCAGGCCATCGCTGCCGCTCAGGACGGCCAGCAGGTCATCATCCTCAACCCCAGCACGCCCGTTGGCGCATGGGACGCCAAGCCAACGCCCACCGGCCGCATCTTCGTCGACTTCCTCAACCACAAATTCCCGGCCTACATGGACACCGGCCTCAACCTAGTCGATGTCGCGGAGGTCGCCCGCGCCCACGTCGCCGCGCTTACCCTCGGCACGCCCGGCCGCCGCTACATCCTCGGCGGAGAAAACCTCACCCTCAAGCAGATCCTCGACAAGATGTCTGCCATCACCGGCATTCCATCGCCCACCATGAAGGTCCCCTTCGCCGTCGCGCTCACCTACGCCTTCTTTGAAGAGTGGATTACAGGGCACATCCTCGGCCACGAGCCCCGCGCCACGCTGGAAGAGGTCCGCATGGGCCGCAAGAAGATGTTCGCCTCCTCTGCCCGCGCCCAGCAGGAACTCGGCTTCCGCATCGTGCCCGTCTACCCCGCCATGCGTGCCGCCATTGACTGGTTCCGCGCCAACGGCTACGCGCCGCCTGCATCCGCGCAGGCCCAGGGATGACGCGTACCGCCATCATCGCCGCCATGCCCGCCGAGCTCAAGCCGCTCGTCCACGGTTGGAAGCACGAGCGCCGCAACGGCGTCCATACCTGGGCCCATCGCGATGACAACCTCTATGTCGCCGCCTGCGCAGGTGCAGGCCAGGCCGCCGCATCGCGCGCCTTTGCCGCCATCGAGCAGGACGCTCCCATCGACCTCGTCTTTTCCGTTGGCTGGGCCGGTGCCCTTACCGCGCAATGCGCCGCAGGCCATGCCTACAACATCGGCGGCGTCATCGATACCCGCACCGGCGAACGCTTCCAATGCGATGCCGGAGCAGGGAATCACTGGCTCGTTACCAGCCCCGTCATCGCCGGCCCCGAAGAGAAACGTCGCCTCGCCTCTGCCTACAACGCCGCCTTGGTCGACATGGAGGCCGCTGCCATCGCCCGTCTCGCCGCCATGCGTGGCATTCCTTTTTACGCCATCAAAGGCGTCAGCGACGCCCTCGACGCCCGCCTGCCCGACATGAATCCCTTTCTCGCGCACGATGGCCGCTTCCGCACCGCCAGCTTTACTTTGTATGCTCTTATCCGCCCCTGGTACTGGCAGGCACTGAAGCATATGGGCGAAAATAGTAAACAGGCCGCCAAGGGCATCGCGGCAGAGCTTCGCGATTTTCTCCAGTAGACGAGGTCAAATCAGAATTCGAATGGCGACGCAAATCTCCGGCGTGGAAAGCCGCATTCAATCCGCAATTCCCTCCACCATGCGCGCTGTGGTCTATCACGGCGTCAATGACATGCGCGTCGAGACCGTTCCGGTTCCGCGCATCGGCAAGGGCGAACTGCTCGTCAAGATCGCAACCTGCGGCATCTGCGGCACAGATCTCAAAAAGATTCACACCGGCTCCCACTCCGCCCCGCGCATCTTCGGGCATGAGATGGCCGGAACCATCGTCGCCGTCGGCGAAGGCGTTACCAGCTATCGCGTCGGCGAGCGCGTCATGGTCTTTCACCACGTCCCCTGCGGCGAGTGCTACTACTGCCGCAAAGGCACGCCCGCGCAGTGCCCGCTCTATAAGAAGGTCGGCGTCACCGCGGGCTTTGAGCCCTCCGGCGGCGGCTTTGCCGAGTACATCCGCGTCATGGATTTCGTCGTCAATAATCGCGGAGTCGTTCGCATACCCGACGGCATTCCCTTCGAGCAGGCCGCCTTCATTGAGCCGCTCAACACCGTGATGAAGGGCGTCAAGCTGCTCAATCTCGCCCCCGACGATACCGTCCTCGTCATCGGCCAGGGCCCCATCGGCCTGATGCACGCTGCGCTCGCCAGCCGCCTCGCCGCAAAGGTGCTCACTTCTGATCTCTATCCCGAGCGCCACGCCATTGCGGCGCGCTTCGGCTTGAAGCATCCCATTCACGCGGGTACTGAGAATGTCGTCGAGCGCGTTTTCGCTGAAACTGAAGGCCGCGGCGCCGATGCGGTGATCCTGGCCGTCGGCGGTACCGCGCTCATCCGCACTGCCATGGACGCCGCCCGCCCCGGAGGCAAGGTCATGCTCTTTGCGCAGACCCAGCACGGTGAAGCGACAATCGACCCGGCCGCCGTCTGCGTCGACGAGAAGACGCTGCTCGGCTCGTATTCCTCGTCCTTCCCCATCCTGGACGAGGTCACCGCGCTTATCTTCAACGGCTATCGCAGCGGTTTTGATCTCACGCAGCTCATCTCGCACCGTTTTTCCATCGAGGACGCGGTGCCCGCAATTGAAGTGGCTTCGCACCCCAATGCAGACTCGATGAAGATTATGATTGAGCCTGTTCCCGGCGCAGGAGCAGAGTAGGGGGCTCATGCCACGCTCTGTCAAAGACGCAATCAAGCGCAGCCGCTCCACGGTTGAGACCGTGATCGAGCATGGCCGCGCCACGGTCGAAACCGCGATCGAGCACGGTCGTGCCACTGTGGAAGATGTGCTCCACCATGGCCGCGCGACAGTCGAGAGCGCCGTCTATCACGGCCGCGCCACGGTTGAAACCGCCATCCATCACGGCCGCGCCACCATGCAGGCCGCGGTCCTCCACGGCCGTGAAGATATCCGCATCGAGAGCGTTCCCGTCCCCAGGGCAGAAGTTGGCGAGCTGATCGTCCGCGTGGATGCCGCGCTCACCTGCGGCACAGACCTCAAGGTCTTTCGCCGTGGCTATCACGCCCGCATGATCGTGCCGCCCGCTCTCTTCGGTCATGAACTCGCAGGAACGGTCGTCGAGGCGGGCGCAGGCGTCACCAACTTCGCTCCCGGCCAACGCGTCGTGGCGCTCAACTCCGCACCCTGCGGTCAGTGCTACTTCTGCCAGCGCAACCAGGAAAACCTCTGCGACGATCTGCTCTTCAACAATGGCGCTTACGCGGAGTTCATCCGCATACCGGCGCGCATCGTCGCAAAGAACACATTGCGCGTCCCCGATCATGTTCCGCTGGAGCATGCCGCTCTCACTGAGCCGCTGGCCTGCGCAGTCAACGGCTTTGAAGATACAAATCCGCACCCCGGCGACACCGTCGCAGTCATTGGCGGTGGTCCTCTGGGCCTCATGATGGTCCATGTCGCAGCCCTCGCCGGCTGTGAGGTCATCGCGGTGGTCAAGCACGATGGCCAGGTGGAAGCTGCAAAGCAGTTGGGCGCGGCGCATGTTGTGCAGGCCAGCACCATTCGCAAGGCCATTCAGGAGACGCGCGCCTTCACGCCCAACGATCGCGGTGTCGATATTGCGATTGAGGCAGTGGGCGTTCCCGAGGCATGGGAAGAGGCCGTCGAGATGGTGCGCAAGGGCGGCACAGTCAACTTCTTTGGCGGCTGCGCCATCGGCACCCGCGTCAACCTTGACACCAACCGTATCCACTACAGCAATATCACTCTGCGCGCCACGTTCCATCACACGCCGGCGATCTGCCAGAAGGCCCTGGACCTCATCGCCAGTGGTCGTTTCCAGGCCGGCGCCTTCATCACCGGCCGCGCCCATCTCTACGAACTGAACCGCGTCTTCGAAAAGCTGATGAGCCGCAACAGCGAAATCAAGACCGCGATTGTGCCCTGAGGCAAGCCATGACTCCCGCGACGTTGCACGCAACTCAGGACGCCAGCACGCAAGCTACCCTGCTCGCGCGCGGTTGGGCTGCGCTTCCGGCATCGTATCGCATGCCGGATACCATGCCTTCGCTTGCAGAGGCGCAGACCTGGTGCAGGCAGTTGGCAGAGTCGCACTATGAAAACTTCCACGTCGCCACGTGGTTCCTGCCCAAGCCGCTGATTCCTCACTTCCACGCCGTCTATGCGTACTGCCGCGTCTCCGACGATCTCGGGGATGAGGTCGGTGACCGCGACGCGTCGCTGGCCTTACTCGACTGGTGGGGCCGCGAACTCGACGCCTGCTATGAAGGCCGCGCTCACCATCCGGTCTTTGTCGCGCTGGCCGAGACGATTCGCGCCTGCTCCATTCCCAAAGAGCCTTTCGCCGATCTGCTCGCAGCCTTCCGCCAGGATCAGACCATCACGCGCTATCGCACCATGCAGGAAGTTCTCGGCTACTGCCGCTATTCGGCCAATCCCGTCGGCCGGCTTGTGCTTTACATCTGCGGATACGCCGATGAAGAGCGCTTCCGGCTCTCTGACGCCACCTGCTCCGCGCTGCAACTCGCCAACTTCTGGCAAGACATCCGCGTCGACTGGAAGAAGGATCGCGTCTATCTCCCGCAGGAAGATATGCAGCGCTTTGGCGTGAGCGACCAGACCATCGCCGACGCTGTCGCAACACCAGAATTCAGAGCCTTGCTCAAACACGAAGTCGACTTCGCCCGCAGCCTCTTTGAGCAGGGACTTCCGCTCATCGGCATGGTGGGCCGCGAGCTCGCGCTCGATCTCGACCTCTTCAGCCGCGGCGGCCTCGCCATCCTGCGCGCCATCGAGCAACAGGACTACGACGTGCTCCGCGCCCGCCCTTCGCTCTCGAATGCCACCAAGCTCGCGCTGGTGCTTCGCGCTGTGAGTGGCAAGCTACTTCCATTTTTCCGCCTGCGGGCCAGCTCTACAGGGAAGGCGGCTTGACCCACGACGCAACATTGGATCGGGCCTACGCCGTCTGCCGGGCCATTGCAAAGCGTGAGGCGAAGAACTTCTATTACGCCTTCATCGCGCTGCCGACCGCGCGCAAGAACGCCATTTGCGCAATCTACGCATTCATGCGCAAAGCGGACGACCTTGCCGACGACGAAAGCCTCTCTCGTGATGAGCGCCGCAGAAGGCTGGAATCATGGCTCGCCGACTGGCGCGGCGTCTGCCATGGCGGCGACTCATCCGACCCCGTCTTCATCGCTGTGCGCGACGCCACCGAGCGCTTTGCCATTCCGCTCAACCTGCTCGACGAACTGGTGGCTGGAACGACGATGGACCTGAAGGCCTCAGCCGACGCGGTGCCAGACACCTATGCCACCTTCGCCGATCTCTATCGCTACTGCTATCTCGTCGCCTCGGTTGTCGGCCTCGTCTGCATCCGCATCTTCGGGTACAAAGATCCACGCGCCGAGAAGCTCGCCGAAGAAACCGGCATCGCCTTCCAGTTGACGAACATCCTGCGCGACGTGGCCGAAGACGCCGAGCGCAAGCGCATCTATCTGCCGCTGGAAGATCTCGCCGCGCACGGCATCACGGCGGAGACGTTACTCACGCGGAAGCCCGGCTCTCCACCCAGTGCCGCTGAAAGAGCGCTGCTCACTGAAATTGCGGCGCGGGCTGAGCACTACTACCAATCAGCCGAACAGCTTCTGCCGCTCATTGACCGCGAAAGCCGCCCCGCACTTTGGGTGCTCGTGTCGATTTACCACGCACTGCTTGTGCGCATTCGCCGCGCAGACTACGATGTCTTCTCCGCGCGCGCCAGCGTGCCGCTCGTTCAGAAGCTTGCCATTCTTTGTGCTGGATTGGCCCGCATGACCGCTGCCCGCATTTTTGGATGATGCGGAGCGAACCCACTCAACCCATGTCCGAGAACATTCACAAATCGGTCGCCGTCGTTGGTGGCGGAGTCGCAGGCATGAGCGCAGCCTGTGCTCTTGCTGAGGCTGGCTTCCGCGTCACACTCATCGAACGCCGCGGCTATCTAGGCGGGCGCGCTTCCTCATATTTGCACCCCGGTGTCAACGAAGTCATCGACAACTGCCAGCACGTCCTCTTCGGGTGCTGCACGAACCTGCCAGCGTTTTACCGTCGTGTTGGCGTTGCGAATCAGGTCCTATGGACCACGGAAATGACGATGATCGAGCCGGGAGGTCGTCGCTCGTTGCTCGGCCCATCCCCGCTGCCCGCGCCGCTGCACGGATTTCCGCGACTGCTCGCCGCACAGGCATTTTCACTGGCTGACAAGCTCTCGCTTGCGCGCGCCTTTACCGCAGTCATGCGCGGCGATCACGGCAATCCCCAAGAGAATCTCGGTAGCTGGCTGCGGCGGCACAAGCAGACGCAGGGGGCGCTCGACCGGTTCTGGAGACTGGTGATTGCCAGCGCGCTCAATGCGGAGATTGAAGAGATCGCAGTGCCCTACGCGACCAAGGTCGTTCGCGAGCTCTTCATGAACTCCTTATTTGCCGGGGCTATGGGCATGAGTAAACTTCCACTCAGCGACCTGTACGCAAATGTACCGGAGTATCTTTTGCAGCGCGGCGGAAAACTCTTGTTGCAAACGAACGTCGAGAGCGCAGAGTGGGACGCGAATGATTCGAAGTGGGTTGTCAGAATGCGCGGCCAGACTGCGGATGTGCGCTCAGACTTTCTTGTGCTAGCTGTGCCCTTTGAAGGTCTGCAAAAGCTGCTGCGCATGCTTCCTGCAAGTCCGCGCGCGGAACAGCTTGCCGCGCAGATCGAAAGCCACACGCACTGGCCTATCTGCAGCGTGCATCTCTGGTTTGACCGCGAGATTACAGACCTCGATCACGCCGTTCTTCTGGACCGGGAGATCCATTGGTTATACAACCAGTCCAAATTGCAGGGGCGGTCGGGCCATTACATTGAGCTTGTGGTGAGCGCTACGCGTCGCTTTGCGGCTCTGCCGCGTGACGAAGCCATTCAGCTGGCCATAGCAGAGCTCAAAGAGTTTTTTCCTGCTGCGCACACGGCAACGCTCGTAAAGGCCGCGCTAATCAAGGAAGTTCGCGCTACCTTCGGCGTGCCGCCCGGCATCGATGCTGCGCGGCCCGCTGCCGACGAAGCTCCGTGGCCCAACAGCTTTCTCGCTGGCGACTGGATTGCTACCGGGTGGCCCTCCACAATGGAAAGCGCAGCGCGCTCAGGCCATCTTGCCGCCGAGGCGCTGTGCAAGGCTGCTGGTCGGCCACAAGCATTTCTGGTACCCGATCTTCAACCGCGCGGTTTGATGCGCTTCTTGACGTAAGGGGTCTTTCAGAATCTTGCGGAGCTAGCTGAACACAGCACTGCTGCCCAATGCCTTACCAATTCTGTCGTCAGCCGCTCATCAGCCGCATGCGCAGAAGCAAGTTGTACAGCAAAGTTGCCAATGGTCGAGCTCTCGGGTTCGCCTGCTTCTACGGTCATTCCCGTACGCTGTGCGGTCAGGTCGAGCAGTAGCTTGTTCCGGCTGCCACCACCGAGCACGTGAATCCGGTCCAGCTTACGCCCAAGCATCTGCTGAAGCTGGTCCAGCGCGGTAGCGTAGCGCGCCGCCAGGCTCTCGAAGATCACGCGCGCAAACAGCGGCTCATTCCCTGCCACATCCGGAATCGCCGCATGACCAGCGTGTGTCAGTTCCGCATTGATGCGCTCGGGCATCTCGCCGTCGAGCAGCAGAGGCTCTGCATCGACATTGATCGTCGCAGGCGCCTTCTGTGTCGCTGCCTGCTGCACGAGTTCTTCGATCTTCCACGGTCGTCCTGCGGCCGCCCAACCATCCATGCACTGCTTGATGAGCCACATCCCATTCACATTCGTATGGAAGCAGTAGCCTCCGCCCGCCGCGCCCTGATTCGTGTAACGCGCTTGCATTGCGGCAGGCTGCGTGATGGGGCAGGGAACCAATGTGCCGACGAGCGACCAGGTGCCAGAAGCAATATAGGCAGCCGAGTCCAGCGGAATCGGAATTCCGGCAATGGCAGAAGCCGTGTCGTGACAGGCTGGGGCAATTAACGCGCAATTCCCGTAGGCCGGTAGATTGCTCAACGGCCCTTGCACACGGCCCAGTACGGCGCCAGCGGATACGACAGGCGGTGCCGCTTCGCGCGGAATCCCGAAGGTGCGGAACAGATCTTCCGCCCAGTCTCCTGTCGCAGGATCGATCAGTCCCGTGTGCGTTGCGTTTGTGTACTCGGCTACGCGCCGTCCGCCCAGCCAGTGCAGCACATACTCAGGCAGGCACACCCACGGCGCATGTGCGTCAGCATCTGCGAGGAGTTGATAGAGTGTGTTGATCCGCAGCGGTTGTGCGCCAATCCGTGCGAAGAGAGCCTCCGGCGTGACGAGTCCATCGGCTCTTTTCTTTGTCTTGAGAGTGCGCTCATCGCGATAGCAGAACGGCTCACCCAACGGCTCGCCATCCTTGCCGAGCCGCACATAATCGACTGCCCAGCCATCCACACCAATGGAAGCAACGCCCTCGGTGGCAATCTCTGCCGCCTTGCGCAAACCTTCTTCAAGCCCATCGAGAATCCGGCTCAGCGGCCAGTGCAGGGAATCGCCTTCATGCACCGGGCCATTCGACATCCGATGAACCAGCTCAATCAGCGGCTTGCCATCGCGCCACCGCAATAGCGAAACACGACAACTCTCCGCGCCCAGATCGATGGCGATATGCGCCCGTTTGTCGCCAGGCTCTGGACTCGCTGCCGGCGCGCTCACCGCAGGAAGGCCTCGGTCAGGCCGCCGTCCACTGGGATCAGGTGCCCGGATGTGCAGCGCGAGCGCGGGCTGGCGAGGAAGAGAATCGCTTCGGCGCAATCGGCCGGATCAATCGGCTGATGCGTCAGCGTCCGCTTGGCGTAGAAGCCCGCAAGCAATCCACGCAGCTCCTCATCGCTCATCGATTCCTCAAACGGGATGTTGTACTTGGCGAGCGAGGCACGCACGCGATCGCGCGGGAACATCGTCGAGCCCTTCACAACCGTCGCGGGGCTAATGCCGTTCACGCGCACGCGCGGTGACAGGCCGACTGCCAACTCGCGCACCAGGTGCGAGAGCGCCGCCTTGCTCACGTCGTAGGCTTCGCTGCCGCGCTTCGATACCACTGCGTTGGCTGAGCTGGTGAGCACGATGGAGCTGTCGAGCGCCTGTTCATTGAAGACCTTCGCCGCCTCATCGGCAAGCAGGTAGTTCGCTGTCACATTGATATCGAGAGTGGTAGCCCACATTGCGTCGCTGATGATGCCATCGGGCGAGGACGGAAACATTGCAGCGGTATTGACGAGGATGTCCACGCCGCCGAAAGCAGCGACGGTTGTCTTTAGAGCCAGGTCGATCGCTTCGCGCTTGCGAATATCCACAGGTGTGACTGCGACAAACTCTTTCGACGTGACGCCCTTCAACTCGTCGGCCACACGCTTTGCACCCGCTTCGTCACGATCCGCCACCACCACATGCGCGCCGCGCGCCGCTGCAAGCAATGCGACTTCGCGCCCAATGCCGCTGCCGCCACCGACAACGAGCACGATTCTGCGGCTGAGTTCCTTCTCCGGAGGCTGCCGGCGCAGCTTGGCCTCTTCCAGTGCCCAGTACTCAATCTTGAACGCTTCAAGCGCAGGCAGCGCCACATAATTGCTGTGAACCTTGAAGCTCGCCGGGTCCATGCCTTCGCCGCACTGCGGCACCGGTCCCTTTACTTCACCTTCCGCCAGCAGGCTCGCGCCTTCCATCACGTGAATCGCGTTGGTATAGAACTCGCTGGTAATGCGTGCTTCGGTTTTGTTCTTTCCAAAGCTGAACATCCCCAGGCCCTGAACCAGCACGACTGTCGGGCTGGCGTCGCGCAGCGCCGGAGAGTCCGAAGTGGCAAAGGTGTGATAGTAAGCGCGGTATTGCTCACGATACTCGGCCAGCGAGACGTCGATCTGTTTCTTCAGTGCATCCACGCCAGCGCCCGCAGCCCATGGCACAAAGAGTGGCCGAATCTTGGTGCGGATGAAGTGATCCGGGCAACTGGTGCCGAGGAAGGCAAGCTCTTTGGCGTGCTTGGAGTTGATGAACTGCAGCACATCCGCCGCATCGCTGAAGCTGGAGATCCAGCGATTCTGCGCGCTCACGCGACCACGGAGATACGGCGCGATCTGCACGGCAAGGTCGTTGCGCTCTGCGCGCGCGGGCACCGCCTCGCCGCCAAAGCGCACGGCGCCCTTGGCTTTGCCGTGGCGCTCGATGAACTGGCCAATCTGGTCGATGACCGTCAGCGTGTTTACATAGCACTCGCGCTGCGTCTGGCCCCAGGTAAAGAGGCCGTGCCCGCCCAGCACAATGCCATCGCAGCCGGGATTCTCGGCGACGGCGCGCTTGAGCATCATGGCCAGCTCAAAACCGGGACGCTGCCACGGAACCCACACCAGCTTGTGGTTGAATTCGCGATTGAACTCATCCATCTTCGCCTTGCCATTGGCTGAGGCTGCCAGGGCAATGCCCCAGTCGGGATGCAGGTGGTCCACGTGCGGGAAGGGAAGGAAGCCATGCAGAGGAGTGTCAATCGAAGCGGCGACGGGGTTGTTGCGGAAGGTGCAGAGCGGATACATCGCCACCATCTCGTCTTCCGTATCTACGCCCTTGTAACTGCGCTCCAGCGCCAGCAGCCTGTCCTGGTAGAGCGTGGCAAAGCCCGCGCGCTTCATACTGCCCAGGTCTCCGCCGGAGCCCTTTACCCAGAGAACTTCCACCTTCTCGCCCGTCAACGGGTCGACCTCGAAGATCTTGGAACTGGTGTTGCCGCCCGCGAAATTGGTGATGCGCAGGTCGGACCCCAGCAGGTTGGAGCGGTAGCGGAGCAGCTCCGGCTCATCGAGTGTTGCGGCTACGGAGGGATCCCAGCGGTCGTCGAGAAGTTTGAGGGAGGGGGAAGCGAGAGTTGCCTGCGACATAGACACCACCATGCAAAAGTTTCAAAGGAACACAAGCAGCATATCAGAACATAACCAATAGAAACAGTATTTCGTATTTGAATTTATAAGGTTCTTCTCGTCTACGGTTGGCGTCTGAGAGCTTCAGCTTATGTCTTCGCGTTGGCTTCGTCTGCCAGAGTCTGCGGAGTCACCAGCTGGTGGCGCACGTAGTTGTAGGGCGGCACGGTGTGGCCGCGCATCAGGGCAATGCCTAACTGAATCAGACGCGGGCCGTAGGTGTCTGCCATGTGAGAAACGGAGCCAATCACCGCGCTCTTGTTCAGGCGCATCTCGTCCAATACCTCTGGGATGCAATCCTGACCCACAATCGCAAATCCCTCTTCCTGGTCGCTTTGCCGGGCTGCATCCAGGACGCCAAGGGCGCTCGAGTCCGTTGCCGCGGCGACGAGGATATGCTGGCCTTTCCCATGCGCGCGCAAGAACTCCGCGACAGCGCGGCGGCTCGGCTCGCGCATGCCGCGTCCTTCCAGACGGACGAAGCGGTCTGCGGGAAGGTCCTTCAGCTTTTCGCGGATGCCTTCGAACGCGCCTGTCACGCGGCTCTCCACAAAGCTGCCGGCCTCAGAGAATCCCACGCCAAGCACCCAGTCCACTTTGCTCTTCCATTTGCGCTGAGCAAAGTGCCCCAGCAGCGAGCCTGCCTCGAACCCTGCTTCAAAGTTATCCACGCCGAAATAGGTTGCGTTGGGGTGCGGCACGTCGATGGCGACCAGAGGAATGCCGGCCTTTTTCAGAATGTGCGCCACATGCGGGGCTACGTGTTCTTCTACCTGAAACTCGAGAACCAGATCGACGCGCTTCTCCACAAATTCGTGCGCATTCTGGATGGCCGTATCCGCATCCTGGCGGTTGTCGAGCACAATCAGCTCCACGCCCGCGGCCGCAGCCGCTTCCGTCAGGCTTTGCGCTACGGCAACCGAGAAGGGCATCTCCCCGCTCTGCATCGCAAAACCGAAGCGCAGACGGCGCGGCCTTGAAACCAGCCGGTACTGGCCATCCTGCGACTGGGCCACATAGCCGCGATGCACCAGCGTTTTAAGGATGCGATAGACGCTGGTCTTGGATATATGTGTCTTCTGAAAGACGTCTTCCAGCGTGACCGGCGCATTCTGCTGCTCGAGCAGTTCCAGAACGTCGAGAGACTTGGAGAGGATCGGAATCAGGTACAGCCGCTTAATCTTCGTTTTCGGCAAGCCTGCGCCCCTTTCAGGTGTTTCAATAGCGAAACCCTGATCCTAGAATACTCTGTCCTCACGCATAACTACCAACCCGTGTCTGCCGGCCCGCACGCTCGCGCGCCACGCGCTCCACATAGCCGCCCTCGCGCAATGCCTGGATGGGATTGGCAGGAAGCCCGCGGGCCACGCGCCAGGCCTGCGTCAGCGGCCGCACGTCGCTCCAGAATGCTCCCCGGAAAAGCTCTTCGGCGGCCACCAGATCGCAGGACTGCTGCAACTGAGCGAGCTTCTGCCGGTCCAGCAGCGCGGCCTTCACCCACAGCTCCTGTGCGGTGACCACCGTCTGCACGGCAGCTTCCACCTTGCCTTTCAGGTTGTGGCTCTGGTCCACCATGAACGCGATATCCAGCTTGAGACCGTCCTGTTCGGCGGCAAGAATCTCGTGGAAGATCCGGAAGATCTGGTAGGGGTCGATGGAGCCGAGGGTGAGATCGTCATCCGCATAGCGGCGGTCGTTGAAGTGGAACCCGCCCAGCAGGCCGGTATGCTGCAGCCACGCCACAATCTGTTCGATGTTTTGCGCGGAGTAGTGGTGGCCAGTGTCGACGAGGACGCGTGCCTGAGGACCTGCGATGCGGGAAAGGTGCGACGACATGCCCCAGTCAGCGATGTCGGTGTGATAAAAAGCTGGCTCGAAGGGCTTGTACTCAATCAGAAGGCGCTGGTAAGGCGCCAGATGTGCATGCGCTGTTTGAAGGGACTCTTCGAGCCAGGCAATGCGCTTGCGAATGCTTTGCGTGCCCGGATAATTCGAGCCATCCGGAAGCCAGAGAGACAGATCGCGTGAACCGAGCTGCGTCGCAATCTCAATCGAGTCGAGCATGTGCCGGTTGGCATGTTCCCGGACCTCCGGCGAAGGATTGCAAAGCGAGCCGAACTTGTACACCTGATCCTGAAAGAGATTGGGGTTGATGGAGCCGGCCCGGATTCCGTATCGGTTCTCCAACTCACGCACATGCGGCACGTCACGGACACCGTTCGGCAGATCCCATAAAACATGCAAAGCCAGCGTCGGCGTAGCGCCGGTCAAACGCATCACCTCGGCAGCGTCGCTGAACTTCTCCTCCAGCGTAGATGCCGCTGCATCCTGCACATACTTGCCAAAGCGCGTGCCAGTGTTGGCGAATCCCCAGGAGGGAAGCTCAATCTGGAAGCTATCGAGTGCTTTTACTGCCTGGTCGAAGAGTACGGAATCTGCCTGGGTCATCTGAGCCTGCCTTCACATTGCCCGTGCCATTTGTCTGTTGCTGCGTTAAAAGCCATTGATTGAGGTCCTGCTGCTTCGGCGTTCAGCCGCAGAGCCTTCGCGATTCAGCTCGAAGTTCTTGTCTTGTGACCAACATCCGCTCAAGCAACAACCTTCTTCTCGTGCCCGGTCTCGCAATCGAGGATTACGAAAACGGTATCGTATTCGATAGAGAGATGAATTGTCTATTGCAATTTAGGAGATTCTTGCACCGCGGTCAAGTTGAGCCAACCATAGCTGTTTGGATTGGACGAAAACCTCGTCCTTTGGACGCACCTTCACCAGTGTCCTACATCCAGGCAGGGTCGAGGCATTCCGGCGCATGGCATGGCTGAGTCGCCCTGCGGCGCAAGGCAACCGGGCCATCTCAAAGGGATGGTTCGCTGCTCCAATCGCATGGAATGGTGCGGCCTTCTTCGGCGCTTTGAGCGACCGACTCCAGGATGTGGGCAACCCGCCATGCATCAAGCGCCGGCACAGGGGCCGGTGCGTGGCCGAGTACGGCATCGCGTACGCCTTCGTAATACAAACGGTAGTTGCCGGGCACAGTTTCGAAGGGTTGGGTGACCAGGCAGCCGTCGGCCATAACCGCCAGAGTGCCCCAGGCCGAGGCCGGCTGGCGGCCCCAGTCCTGCGCCGTAATGCGCGTGACCTGATTGAGCGCCGCCTCCTGTGGGTCCACGCCATGCTTCCAGTAGTTTCCGTGTGTTCCCCGCAGGTGATAGCGGGGCCGGGCCAGCGAGGACAAACAATTTGCTCCAAGCTCCACGGTGAATCCGTCATAGTACAGGCGCGCTGTAAAGGCATCGTTGGCGCCTTCGCCGTCGCGCTCACGGCGAACGTCTCCGCCGACGGCCTGCGGCCTGCCAAATAAAGCGAACACCTGGTCGGCGATGTGGGTGCCAAGATCGAGCAGCATGCCGCCGCCCAGCTCCGGGTCGTCTTTCCACGGGCGACGGGTCTGCCCCGGATTCCAGCGGTCGAAGGTCGATTGCATATACACCAACCGGCCCAGCAAACCCTCATGCAGCAGTTTCTGAATGGTCAGGAAGTCTCCGTCCCAACGGCGGTTATGGAAGGGGATCAGGTGGACACGCCGCTCGGATGAGAGCCGGATGAGCTCGGCGATCTCGCTGGAACGCACAGCTGTTGGCTTATCCACAACGACGTGCTTGCCTGCTGCGAGCACCTGCTTCGCCACCTCAAAGTGGCTGCCACTGGGCGTGGCCACCACCACCAGGTCGATGGCCGCGTCGCCGAGCAACGCATCGAGCGCGCGATAGGTGCGGATGCCGGGGTAGCGAGCGGCGGCGTTGTCAGTATTGCGTTCGACGACGGCAGTCAGTTCCAGACCATCGACAGAAGAGATGAGCGGCGCGTGAAAGACGCGTCCCGCCATGCCAAAGGCCACCAGGCCCACTCGAACCATGTTGTTTGCTTGCTCCTGCACTGCGGTGGTCAGGCTCGATCTATGCCCGCTCAACCTTCGAGTTTATATCGCGTCTCTGCGAGCCGGTACAGCCGCCGCCACACCAGCCGGTTGACCGTGACGACCATCAGCGCCATCAGCACGGTGGCCAGCAGCAGGATGGCAAATCTGCCGCTGTCGGTTGCGGCGCTGATCTGTGCGCCCAGCCCGAGCGTCTGCAGCGTCTGGTCGCCGATATGGAAATACTCAGCGACAATCGAGGCATTCCACGCGCCACCCGATGCGGTAACCAGGCCGGTGATGAGGTAGGGAAAGATGCCGGGCAGAATCAGCGTGCGCCAGCGCTGCCATCGTGTGAAGCGATAGAGCGCGGCAGCTTCCTTCAGGTCCGACGGAATCGCCATGGCCCCGGCAATCACGTTGAACAGGATGTACCACTGCGTGCCAAGCAGCATCAGTGCGATGGATCCCACGCCGAGGCCGCCGCCGAGGCGGGTGAGTCCAACCAGCAAAACGGGAAACAGCGCCGTGGCCGGCACCGACGCCACCACCTGCGTTACAGGTTGCAGAATCCTCGCCAGCCGCGGATTGAAGCCGATCATCACGCCCACGGGTACCGTCCACGCCGCGGCCAGTGCCAGCGCCGCATTCACGCGCAGAAATGTGGCTGCCGCTCCAAGTAGCAGCAGTCGCAGATCGCCACGCGTTACGCCATGCAGCAGATGCAGAGCTGCTGTTCCACCCCAGATGGCGAGCAGAGCGCCAAAGATACCCAGCCCAACCTGCAGCATCCTGCCATTGGAGACCCTGTCGTCATCAAGAGGGCGCATCGCCCGGTGGCTCTGTTGCGCTGAGAGTTCCTTGCACACGCGTTCGTCGAGTGAAACCCAGAGCCGCGCGGGCAGGCGCAGCAGCGTGCTGGAGCGGTGAAAGATCGCAAGCAGCGGGGAAGTGACGCGCGTGGCAGACTCCACCTGCTCGAACTTGAATTTGTCGCTCCACGCAATCAGCGGCCGCCAAAGGAGCTGATCGGTCGCCACGATGATCAAAACGAGCACCGCCAGCCCCCACAGCAGCGCGTGCATGTCCACGGGGTCTGCAGACGCGGCGGTCTGCAGGTAGCTGCCCAGGCCGGGAAGGCGGAAGAAGCGGTTGCCGAGCGGAAACATCTCGCAGGCAATCAGGAAGAACCATCCGCCTGCCACTGAGACAATCGAGTTCCAGATGAGCCCGATGGCGGCGAACGGCATCTCAAGCTGCCAGAAGCGCTGCCACGCCGAGTAACGATAGATGCGCGCGGCCTCAATCATCTCGCGCGGAATGCTCTTGAGCGAGGAGTAGAAGCTGAACGCCATGTTCCACACCTGGCCGGTAAAGATCAGCAGGATGGAGCCAAGCTCAATGCCGAGTTGATGACCGGGCACCAGAGCCATCATCGCCAGCATCACGCCGGGAAGAAAACTCAGCACGGGAATGGATTGCAGAATATCGAGGACTGCAATCATCCACGCTTCCACGCGCGGGTTGTACGCCGCAATGTATCCGTACGCCACGGCAAAGACGAGGCTGAAGAGATAGGCAATCCCGATGCGCACGATGGAATAGAACGCGTAGAGCGGCAGCGCCCGGACCGAATGCGAGATGGTCGCCGCCGGCATGGGGCTCGCCAGCCAGTAGGTGCCCATGCGAATCATACCGAGGAAGATGGCCAGGCCGCAGGCGCCAATCACCACATCGGTAAAGACAGGCCAGTTGCGCACGGCCACCAGCGAGCGGCCAAATGTGTTCTGCAATCTCACTGGCCCGCCTCGTCGCGGGTTCCAGCCTCTTCCTCCACCGCATCCGGAAGCACGAATCTGCGCCGCCCCGCATCGAAGTCGAACAGCTCCGCATAGCGGCCCCATGTCACCGCGGTCTCCATCTGGCGCTGACACTCGTCCTCGCTGAACTGCTCATCGAGCATGTCGAGGAAGAAGTCTTCTGGCACCGTGTGATCGCTCTTGGAGACGAGCGTGCGTCGAATCTGCCGCAGCAGCAGAACACTCGCTTCAGCCGCCTCGCGGAAGAGTTCCTTTTGCCGCAGAATCTCCGAGTTGGCAAACTCGGCGCCGCGCTCTGTGATGGCTGCGTCGCCTTCTTCGACCTTCAGGAAGCCGAGCAGTTGCGCCGCGTCCACGATGGGCAGCAGGTCGTCGATCTCGAAGGTCAGATCGTCGGCAAGCCGGTAGATGTCCTCACGGCCACCCTTGTCGACCAGCAACTCCAGCAGGCCGGCGACGCCGCCCGGCCGCGCATGCGGCAGCATCTGGTACCGCATCTGCCGTTGGTCACGGACTGCCGGCCGCCCCGATTGCTCGGGCGCTTCTGCGGGAGCCACATCCGGCCGCGTCAGTACCTTGTAGATGTAATCGACGAGCTGCGTAAACGGTTCCGACTTGCGGTCGCGGGGCTGCGCCAGTTGCACTTTGAAGTCTGTGCGGATGTGGCCGGGGTTGCGCCCCAGCACGATGATGCGGTCCGCAAGCAGGACCGCTTCTTCGATGTTGTGCGTGACAAGAAAAACCGCCTGCGTGGGCATTGTCTTCTTGGTCCACAGCTCCAGCAGCTCGCTGCGCAGATTCTCAGCCGTCAGCACGTCGAGCGCGGAAAAGGGTTCGTCCATGAACAACACCTCTGGCTCGACCACCAGAGCGCGCGCGAACCCCACGCGCTGGCGCATGCCGCCCGAAAGCTCCTTCGGATAGGCGGCTTCAAAGCCGTCGAGACCGACCGTGTCGAGCATCTTAAGGCTGCGCTCGCGCCGGGTTGCGGCAGGCAAGCCGCGCGCCCGCAGCGGAGCTTCAACATTTTCGAGCACCGTGAGCCAGGGGAAAAGCGCAAAGCTCTGGAAGACGATGGAGACATTCGCGGCGGCGCCGGCGATGGACCGCTCATGCCAGTAAACCTGCCCGGCCGATGGCCGTGAAAGCCCGCTAAGCATCCGCAGCATCGTCGATTTGCCCGACCCTGACGGACCAAGCAGCGCGACAATCTCACCCGGCACGATGCTGAGGTCCGTGGGCGCGATCACCTGGATGCGGTTCTGGCTGGGCTGCGCATAGTACTTCTCGATCTTCTCGGCGCGGATGATTGGTCCCGGCACGGAATTTGCCTGCGGCATCATGGATGTGGTGTCGGGCATGGCGCTGTTCTCCATCATGGCTCGCGTGTTCGTGACTGAGCTTGCCTGCAGTGTAGAGTTGCGACGTTGCTTGGCTATGAAACCGGCGCCGAAGTCAGACCACCCAAAGCTGCACCCTGGGGAAGCTTGCATCCACTTTCGGGGCGTATCATGCTGTTAGTGCAGTGATGGAAATCAATGAGTTGCCTGCAAGAATCTGGCGCTCGTATTGCGGAACGATCTCTGAGCAAGTTTAACCGCCTCAGGCGGCCATGTCAGGAGAATATGCCCGAGAATCAGGTCAGGCCCAGGGTACTTGTCGTAGACGATGAAAAGGTGATTGCGAACACCCTTGCGATGATCCTCAATCAAAGCGGCTTTGAGGCGCAGGCGGTCTACTCCGGAGAGAAGGCAGTCGAGCTAGCATCGACCTACCAGCCGGACATGCTCATCACCGACGTGATCATGGCCGATCTGAACGGCATCGACGCGGCGATTCGCATTCGCGCACTGCTGCCAAAGATTAAGATTCTTCTCTTTTCCGGCCAGGCCGCCACAGCCGATCTGCTCGAGAAGGCACGGGAGCAGGGCTACGAGTTTGAAATTCTGGCCAAGCCGGTGCATCCGCAGGACCTGCTGACGAAGCTCCGCGGATAGCCACCGCCTGAACAGACCGCGTTCAGGACTTCAGCTCGCGGCGGCCCTCCAGCGCGCGCGCCATTGTCACTTCATCGGCATATTCAATGTCGCTGCCCGCGGGCACTCCCGTGGCAATCCGCGTCACTCGCACAGTCTGTTTGCGCAGCGCGCCCGCCAGCCAGCTTGCCGTCGCTTCTCCTTCCAGCGTTGGGCTAGTGGCCAGAATCACTTCGTCCACTTCTCCCTGTTCCACGCGCGCCACCAGCGTCTTCGTGCGCAGTTGGTCAGGCCCCACGCCGTGGAGTGGCGAAAGCGTGCCGTGCAGCACGTGATAGACGCCGTTGTAGCCCTGCGTCCGCTCGATGGCGGCAATATTTGTCGGCTCCTCGACGACGCAGACCAGCCTGTGATTGCGCGCGGGGTTGGCGCAATAGGCGCACGGATCGACGTCCGTCACGTTGTTGCAGATGGAGCAGAGTCGCAGATTCGCCTTGAGGCTTTGTACAGCTTCGGCCAGGGCTGTGGCGTCTTCGTCGCTGCCGCGCAGAATATGAAAGGCGTAGCGTTGCGCCGTCTTGGTGCCTACGCCGGGCAGCTTCTTTAGTTCTTCAATGAGCCGCGCCATCGGCTCGGCATAGCGTGACACGGATGGACTCTCCCTTAATTGCCGGCTTGCTTAGACGGTCCGGTAGACAATGCCAACGAAGACATCCGGCGCCATGAATCCCTTGCCCCACTTCGCGTCGAACTCCGCTGTGGGCTTCTTCGCCAGCGCCTCCTGCTCGCTCAGGCCCTGCTTCTTGAGCAACGCAACCTTTTCCCGCACGGCGGAGAGCATCTCATGGTACGCCGCGAGTTCCTGCTTTGTGCCAAGCGGCCCGTGACCGGGAATAATCTTCGTCGAGCCATCTGCGAGTTCAAGCGCCAGCTTGCTGCCGGCGATCATGCCGTCGATGTTGCCGCCAGTGCCCTCGTCAATGAACGGATACATGCCGTTGAACCAGATATCGCCGAGGTGCAGCACGTTTGCGTTCTTGAAGTGGATGTAGATGTCACTGTCGGTATGGGCGGGTGCGAAGTGCACCATGTCAAGCGTGTCGCCGTTGCGGAAGACGGTCATGGTGCTGTCGAAGATCTGCGTGGGTAGTGCGCCCGCAGGCGATGGCCCGACGGTGCGATGGAAGAGCTTCATCTCCTGTGCGTGGCTGAGCCGGTCGCGCGTCTGGCGATGCGCCAGGATCGCGAAGCCCGCGTCGTGCAGGCCCTCGTTGCCGCCGGTGTGGTCCAGGTGCCAGTGGGTGTTGATGAGCTGGCTCGGCGCGGAAGGCGGTGTGGGCACAAGCGACGCAATGGCCTCGCGAATGCGCGGCACCGCAGGAGCATAGCTGGCGTCAATCAGTAGCAGGCCATCAGAGCCTGTCTGCAGCGCCATGTTGCCGCCCACGCCCTGCAGCAGAAACACATGATCGCCAAGCCTGGTGGACTTGACCTGCACCTTGCCCGGATCATCCTGCGCCGCAGCATTCTGCTGTCCAGCGGTAGCCTGCGCCCAAGTCCAGCGCGGCACGAGTGCGGCTCCAGCGGCGCTGAACCCGAGTTGCAGAAAGCTCCTGCGGCTTGCGAATGTCATCGTCATTCCTTTCTCCTGATCGTCATCCCAATCCCGGCAGGTTGAGCCCGCCCAGCATACCCTGCACGCTTGACTGGATCGCGTCATCTGCCTTGCGGCCAGCTTCATTCACCGCCGCCTCAATCAGGTCCTCCAGCATCTCCACATCGGCTTGATTGCCACTCAGGCTCGATACTGCCGCAGCGTCGATGTGCAATTTCAGAAGCTGCTTTTTGCCGTTCATGGTGGCCATCACGGCGCCGCCGCCGCTCGATCCCTCGACGACGGTCTGTTCCAGCTTCTTCTTCATCTCCTCCTGCATCTGGTTGGCCTGCGAAAGCATCTCTCCCAGCTTCAGTGGATTGATCATGGAAATTCCTTTCCCTCTCTACTACTTCGTGCGCAGATCAACCACGCTGCGTATCTCAGCCTTGAAGATTTCCCTGGCCTTCTGCACCATCGGATGCGCCAGGGCAGCTTCCTGCACGCTGCCAGCCATTGGAGCAGCCTCTGCGCTCCGCGCTGTCGTCTGACTGCTACCGGGTACGACAAGAAAGCGCGCTGGCGCTCCAAGCCGCTGCAACTCCTGCCGAATGATCTTTTCGGCGGCGGCGTTCACCGTGAGACTCAGCATCTTCTTGCCCATCGCGGCCGTCTCGATGCGAACGCTTGCGCCGTCCACGCTCCACGTAGCCTCTCCCAGCAGTTGCGCGGCAGAGGCATGGGCGCCTCGTCCCAGCGCGAGGATCACCGCCTGCCGCAGGGCTTCTGCGTCCACGCGCGACTCGGCTGTGACCGCCTCCGGAGCCTTTGCCAGCGCACCTTCCGTCAGCGCAGCGGAAAATCCACTCGCATTTGCGGTTGCGACTGGTAGTGCGTTCGTTGGTTCTGCAGCAGGCGGGTCGCTTAGCGGCGAGGCCGCAGGCCGCGGCATCTCCGTCACATTGGAGCCCGCGGCGACGGGCTTCGGACTGCTCTCCATTCGGGGAGTGGGAGTCCATCCGCCGCCGCCAGAGCCAAACGGAGACAGGCTGGGCTCGCTTGCCTTTGGCGCGGACGGCAGAGGCGTCCCGGCGCTGCGCGCCGAGCCTGCAGGCGGGCGCGGCGCGGGAGCAGACTGCGTGCCTGCTGCGCTTCTGCCGCCGAGCGTGCTGAGCAGTTCTTCCAGCGGCAGCAGGCGCTGCGCGTGCACCAGCTTCATCAGCCCCAGTTCCAGATGGAATCGCTGCTCCTGTCGGAAGTTCAAATCGTCAAAGGTGCGCAGCATGATTTGCAGGTTGCGCGTCAGATCCTCTTCAGTGAAGAGCATGGCCGTGCGCGTCGCTCTCGACCGCTCGTCGCCGCTGATCTGCAGCAACTCCGTCTGCTCCCCACCCAGCTTCGCCATCAGCGCATTGCGCAGGTAGCGCACCATCTGCCGCGCAAGGGAAGATGGACTGTGCCCGGCGTTGAGCAGCACGTTGATCTGCTCCATGAGCGCTGCCGCCTCGCCCTGCGCCACCGCCTCCATCAGCCGTTCAAAGACCGTGTTGGGCACGGATCCCATTAGTTCGCGAATCTGGCCCGCCGCCAGCGCCGGCCTGCCTTCATGAACCGGAGCTGAAGAAATCGCCTGGTCCATGATGGAGAGCGCATCGCGCATCGAGCCGTCGCCCGCCTCAGCCAACAGTGCCAGCGCCGCGTCTTCGGCCTCGACCTGCTCCTCTGCCGCGATCTTCCGCAACTGCTCCAGAATGTCGTCGAAGCGCACAGCATGAAAGCTGAAGTGCTGGCAGCGCGAGCGGATGGTCTGCGGAATGTTCTCCGGCTCCGTCGTCGCCATCATGAAGATGACGTGCGCCGGTGGTTCCTCCAGCGTCTTGAGCAGGGCATTAAAAGCGGCTTCGGTAATCTGGTGCGCTTCGTCGAGGATGTAAATCTTGTAGCGGTCGCGCGCGGGAGCATAGCGGGCCGCGTCGCGCAATTCGCGAATTTCATCGATGCCGCGATTCGTGGCAGCGTCGATTTCGATCACGTCCACTGCCGAACCTTGCCGAATCTCCGTGCAGGAGTCGCAGGTGCCGCAGGGCTCGGGCGTGGGCCGCTCCGTCGAGCCCAATTCAGTGCGGCAGTTCAGCGCCTGCGCCAGGATGCGCGCAATCGTCGTCTTGCCGATGCCGCGATGACCGGAGAAGATGTAGCCGTGCGCAATCCGGTTCTGGCTCAGCGCATTCAGCAGCGTTCGCGTCACGTGGTCCTGGCCCGCCACATCGGCAAAGCGCTGCGGGCGATACTTCCTGGCCAGTACCTGATACCCCATGCGGACCCGCTCCTTTTGCTTCCTGTTTCCGTGAATAGCCTAGAGGGGATTGTATCGTCCGCGGGCTGGGGGCGCGGTCGTGGAAAACCCACCGGGCGCGAAGCGCCGCAGCCTGCCCCCGGGGCTGTGGTTAGCGCGCGGTTTGCTCGCCGCGCGGCGCTGCGAAGGCCTTCTTCTCCCTTGCCTGCCGGGGCGCGCGCTTGCGCTTCTTTGACTCCTGCGGCGAGTACATCGTTCCGCGGCATTGCACGGCGCCGCAGTTGCAAGTGGCGTCGTCGTCGCCGCCGTCATAGAGGCAGTAGTCGTAGGTGATTTCCTCGCCCGCGGCGATGTTGCGAATGGCGCGGATCCAGACGCGCCCGCGAATCTCTTCTGTCTCGCAGTTGGGGTCGCAGCTATGGTTGATGAACATCGCCATGGAGTGACCGTCAATGACCACCGATCCGTCTCCGATGCCGAACAAATACGTGACAGGGGACTCTTTATAGAGGCGGTCGGCCTGGCGCTTGGTCAGGCGCGGCCCATCGTACTCCGCCACGCGAGCGCCCTTGCGGATGGGCTTGGTCGCGTAGCAGCCTGCTGCGTGAATGGAGGAAGAACGGATAATTAGTCCCATAGGTGCCGGATCGCCTTTTTGTTGCTCCAAACTTGAAGGAGGTGTCCACCGCATCCTACCATTGAAGAGGGTGTTGAAATCGATGGCCAAAGGATGGTCCGGCGCAATGATGCGCATGGTTGCTGTGGCGCTTGTTTTCGTCGGCTGCGGACTCCGGGTGCAGGCCCAGCAGGGCGGCGCTTCTTCGTCTTCGCAACAGAAGCCGGCTGCGGCGGCCCAGAGCGGCGCTCCCGGCGCGACGCCCGCGCCGCAGGAATCCAACCCATTTCCAACCGATACCGCCAACGTTCCTGTGATGCCGTCGGCTGACTCGCCGGGCTCGTTTCCTTCCGACGCCGGTGCAGATAACGCAGGCAACATTGCCCTGCCGAGCGATAACGCGGACCCTGTGCGCAGCCCCGACGACCCGGGTATCGCGGAAGCAACGGGCCAGGAGTCCGGTACGAGCGACAGTTCCTCCGGTCTCGACCAGTTGCAGGAGATGCCACCGGATACGAGCCGTTCTCACAAAAAGGGCGAGGACGCCGGAATAGACGCTCCGTTCCCGCACGACGGCCCGAAAAAGAATGTGGACATCGGGAACTACTACCTCGACACGGGCGATTGGCAGGGCGCACTCTCGCGCTTCGAGTCGGCGATGGTCGAGGACCCGGAGAATCCGGACGTGTACTGGGGACTGGCCGAAGCGCAGCGGCACATGGGACTCTTCGCGCAGGCCAGGGCCAACTACGCCAGGGTTGCCGAGTACGACCCCGACAGCCGGCACGGCAAAGACGCGCGCAAGCTGCTCAAAGAGCCGGACATTGCCAATGCTCCTGCAGAGACCGCTCCGTCCGGCAAGACGCCCTGAGTTGAATTCATCAGAACCCGCACCATTCTATGTAGGCATCGATAATGGGCCGACCCCAGAGCGCGCTGACGATGCCGCCGATAGCAAGAAAGGTCCCGAGCGGCAGTTTGGTCATGCGCCAGACTTCAACGCTGCGTCGCAGCGAGGGAACCGCGAGCACCATCAGCGCTGCGATGGCTCCCAGCGTCACGCCGAGCACAAAGGCGAGGACCGTGTGCGACAGTCCCAGCCACGCGGCCAGCAGTAGCATCAATTTTGCGTCGCCCAGTCCCACACCCTCATGCCCGCGTAGCCAACGGTAGGTCCAGCGAATCAGCAGGATCATCGTTGGGGCGACCACGATGGCGACGACCCAGCGCACCACGGCTTCAAACACGATGGCGCCGTGACCCTCCAGTCCACTGCCCATACTCCAGTGCAGCGGCAGCGAGGACCAGATCCAGTGCACAGAGAAGCGTGCCGCGCTGACCAGAAGGCCAAGCGCCGCTCCGCCCAGAGTGAGCCGGTCCGGCAGCCACAGGTGCTCGGCATCCAGGGCGGCCAGGCAGATGAGCAGCCAGCAGAGCGCCATCTTCACCAAGGCAAAAGCGACCGCGTCGTACATGCTCAGCGTCGTCCAGCCGGGCAGGTAAAGTGCGGGAAGTGCGTGCCAGGCAGCGGCGGCCCAGGTGCCGGCAACAGCTAGCTCAACCAATGGATAACGCCATCCAATCCGTGCTTTGCAGGCCCGGCACCGTCCCACCAGCAGAGTCCAGCTCAGCACGGGAATGTTTTCCCACCAGGCCAGCATGTGACCGCAATGTCTACAGTGCGAACGCGGCGCGACGATGCTTTCCTTCACCGGCCAGCGGGTCACGCACACGTTGAGGAAGCTGCCAAAGGCCAGTCCGATCAGCGCGACGAATGCGGTCCCCAGGAGTCGTATCATGAGAGAACGAGTATAAGGCGTTTTCCGTTATAAACCCATAAGGGTGCCCGATGTTGCGCTGGGCTGCAGGATGCGGTCCGGTGTGGATGCAGGCAGGATTACACTGAGGTCGATGGACGACACGCGCCAGCACCAGCAGCCTCAGCCTGAGTCCACAGCGTCCGGCCCCGCAATCCCGACCAATCCCGCCAGGGCCGCGGCGCTCTTTCAGGAGTCGGCGGCAATCATGGCTCGTCTGCGCGCACCGGACGGCTGCCCGTGGGATCGCGAACAGACCTTCGACACCATCCGCAGATACACACTCGAGGAGGCTTACGAGGTCTTTGACGCCATTGAACGGCGCGACTTTCCGCATCTTGCCGAGGAACTTGGCGACTTGCTGCTGCAGGTGCTTTTCTATGCCGAGATGGCGGCCAACGAAGGCCGATTTACCATCGCCGATGTGCTGGACCACCTGAATCGCAAGCTCATCCGCCGTCACCCGCACGTCTTTGGCGAGGAGGCTTCACGCGCGGCAGGGAACCAGGCAGACGTAGATGCTGACGTTGCAGGTTCATCTTCAGCCGTTCTGCGCAACTGGGAAGAGATTAAGGCGGCGGAGAAGCGAAACTCGCGCAGCGCGAATCGGGCGGAGTCGCGGCTGGACGCGGTTCATCGTTCCATGCCCGCGCTGGCGGAGGCGGCCAAGCTCGGTTCTAAAGCAGCAAAGTCCGGCTTTGACTGGCCGCGCTGGCAGGACCTCCTACCCAAGCTCGCCGAAGAGACTGCGGAACTCGAAGCCGAGGCTGCCGCCGCCGAGCACGACCCGGCGCGCAAGCGTGCGGTGGAAGCGGAACTCGGGGATCTCCTGTTTACCGTCGTCAACCTTGGGCGCCATCTCGGCGTGGATGCCGAAATGGCGCTCCGCGGCTGCAATCTGCGCTTCCGGCGGCGCTTCGCACAGATGGAACTCGATGCAGACCGGCCGCTGGAGGCGCACAGCCCCGACGAGCTGGAAGCGCTGTGGTCCCGCGCCAAGCGCACGCTCGCCGCGCAGGAGCAGGCCCTGTGATTCTCGTGCGCGCATGCGAAGGCCATGACGAGTACGAGGCCTGTGTGCAGTTGCAGGTGGAGACATGGGGCTACGACGCAAGCGATGTGATCCCGCGCAAGGTCTTCATCGTTGCCAGAAAGATTGGCGGCCAGATTATCGGCGCCTTCGATACCGGCCTGCCGAATGCGCAGCCTCGAGGCGGCCCGGAATCGCTGGTTGGATTCGTATTTTCTTTGCCGGGAATCAAGCCCTCCGACTCGTCTTCCGGCGCCGGCCCGCAGCCTTACCTGCACTCGCACATGCTGGCGGTGCGCGAGCCGTGGCGCAACCGCGGGCTAGGCACGGAACTCAAGCTGCAGCAACGCCATGAAGCGCTGGAGCGGGGCATTCGACTCATAGAGTGGACCTTCGATCCGCTTGAGATTCGCAACGCCTATCTCAATATCCACAAGCTCGGCGCAGAGGTTCGCAGGTACTACATCGATTTTTATGGTGTATCCTCATCTCGTCTGCAGGGGGGCTTGCCGACCGACCGGCTTGTAGCCGAATGGAAACTGGATTCGCCCCGTGTGCAGGCCATCCTGGCGGGTGGTCCCCACGAGAAGTTTGAGGTCATCGAACGCATTCAGGTGCCGGCGGCCGTCGGCGATTGGAAGGCATCCGGCACACATCGCCACCGGGCCAGGGAAGTACAGCAGCAGAATCGTAACCGCTTTCAGAAAGCCTTCGCAGCAGGCCTTGCCGTGCTGGGTTACACGCGAGATGAGGAAGGCAATGGTGTCTATGAACTGGGCTTTCCGCACAAAGGAACGTAAGCCTTATGAAAATTGACGGAATCATTCTTCGCGAACTTCATCTTCCGCTTGTCCGGCCCTTTGAGACCAGCTTCGGCGTGACGCGCGAGCGCAGAGTCCTGCTCGCTGAGATTCACTCCGAAGGGCTCACCGGCTGGGGCGAGTGCACGGCGGGCGAGCATCCCTATTTCTCCGGCGAATCCACAGACTCGGCCTGGCAGGTGCTGCTCCATGAGCTGGGACCGATGCTTGCCGCGGAAAGCCCGGAGCACGGCGGCGACTGCCCGCGCCTCTTCCGCAAAGTGCGCGGCAACCGCATGGCCAAGGCCACGCTCGAAAATGCCATCTGGGATCTGGAAGCGCAGCGCGAAGGCCTGTCGCTGTCCAGCCTTCTCGGCGGTGTGCGCGAGCGCATCCCCTGCGGCGTCTCCATCGGCATCCAGTCCTCGATCCCTGAACTGCTCGACATCATTGAAAAAGAGCTGGGCGCCGGCTATCAGCGCATCAAGCTCAAGTGCAAGCCCGGCTGGGATGTTGAGGTCTTTGAGAAGGTGCGCCATCGCTGGCCCGGCATCACGCTCAGCTGCGACGCCAACTCTGCCTATCGCCTGCGCGACGTCGACCATCTGGTGAGCTTCGACGGCTTCGACCTGCTCATGATCGAGCAGCCTCTGTGGCACGACGATTTCTACTTCCACTCCATGCTGCAGAAGCGCATCGAAACCCCAATTTGCCTTGATGAATCGATCCGGAACCGGCGCGATGCGCTGGCCGCGGCGGAGATGGAGTCCTGCAAGATTATCAACATCAAGCTCGGTCGCGTCGGCGGGTTCTCTGAGGCCATCGCCGTCCATAATGCAGCGCAGGAACGCGGCATTGCGGTCTGGTGCGGCGGCATGCTTGAGACCGGAATCGGACGCGCTCACAACATCGCGATCTCCACGCTGCCCAACTTCTCGTTACCCGGCGATGTCTCCGCCTCCGCGCGCTACTGGAAAGAAGACATCATCGAACCCGAGGTTACTGTGACGCCGCAAGGTGAGATTGAGGTGCCCGATACGCCGGGCCGCGGCTACGATGTGCGCTATGACCTGATTGAGCGCCTGACCGTGCGCAAGGAAACCGTGAGTGCGATGGCCCTTGTCTAGCGATCTTCCGTGAGCGATGAGCGAAAGACGAGCGGCTTTTGTGGGCTGTATTCGCTTCGTTCAGGAATCCGCTACGATCCCGGCGCATGAAGATGCATGTGAGGACGGTGCCAGTCAAAGTAATGGCCTACAATGCCTTTGACGATCAGGTGGTCGGTTGCCGCCGTCGCACCCCAGCCCGCGCCAAAGTTGATCTCCCATTTGGGTGAAACAAACAGGTTCACCACGGGGAAGAACTGCTGTTGCTGATTGTGCAGACTGAGGAAGTGACCGAATTCACCCCAGTAGCCGTAATATTCCACGCCAAAGTTGAAGAGCTTGTTGGGCTGGTAGGTCACCGTCGCCGCCGGACCAAAGGTGATTCCACGTGGTGACACCACGCGGTAGTAGTACTGCCTCTGCGCCGCGGAGGTCCCCGGCGGAAGACCAGTCGGATGAATGCCCCAATCCATTGTTGTATTGACTGACCAGTACCATTTCCCGAGTGTCTGATCCACGATCGGCATCATCTGCCACGACCATGTCGGGTTAGAGTAGGCTGCGCGGGCATAGCCGAATTCATTTGAGACGCTCACGCCCACCGGCCAATGCCATGAAGGAGGCACGCGCACACGCGGGCGGATATGGTCGCCCACCCACTGCACTCCGGTCCCATTCTTCTCCTCTGTGAACACATAGAACCCCACTTCTGACCAGTCGTTCAGGCCCTGTGTGAGCTCTACGGTTTCATGCTCCTGGCCTTGAGTCGGCAACTGGCCAAATTGGCTCGTCGTGCTGCCCTCCACGGTGTAGTTGCTGTGCAGCTCCACAAGCAGTACGCCGGGATCCATGGTCTCGGACGGGTAAACCTGAATCTCATAGTTGTCCTGGGCGCGGGCCGCACTCAGCGCCACACCCGTCAGCAGCAGGACGGAAAGGATCGTCTTCAAGCTGGCTCCTAGGCAGTTTGGGGAAATCTCGAAGCGGGTGGAAAGAGACGCTACTCCACCAATTTAGATGCAGCTTCCCGCGATTGGGAAGCCGTTGCAGATGGCGCGGAGGAGATGTGGCATGTCATCGTCCGCTCCAGCCTTCAGGCGTCCCGCAGGCATACGCACGGTGCTATAATCCAGTGGTTGGGCGCGTCTCAAGCGCCAGCATTTTCACCACGATTGAGGTTCTCATGTCCGGCCATTCCAAATGGGCCACCATCAAGCATAAGAAGGGCGCGCTCGATGCCAAGCGCGGCAAGATCTTTACCCGGTTGATTAAGGAAATCACCATCGCCGCGCGCGCCGGCGGCGACCCGGATGGCAACCCGCGTCTGCGTACCGCAGTGCTCGCTGCCAAGGCCGAGAACATGCCCGCCGACAACATCAAGCGCGCCATTCAGCGCGGAACCGGCGAGCTGGAAGGCGCGATCTACGAGGAGATCACCTTCGAGGGCTACGGCCCCGGCGGCGTGGCCATCATCGTCGAGGTCACTACGGACAACCGCAATCGCACTGTCAGCGAAATTCGCCACTGCTTCTCAAAGAACGGCGGCAATCTTGGCGAATCCGGCTCGGTTCGCTTCATGTTTTCGAAAAAGGGCATCATCGCCGTGGAGAAGTCCGCTGCCACCGAAGAGCAGTTGATGAATATCGTGCTTGAGCACGGCGGCGAGGACCTCAACGACGAGGGCGATACCTGGGAGATCCTCACCGATCCCTCTGCCTTTGAAGCTGTTCTCCATGCGGTCAAGGCAGCCAACATTCCCACCGTCATGAGCGAGGTCACTATGATCGCCTCGACCTACACCAAACTGGAAGGCCCCGCGGCCGCCCAGATGGTCCGGCTGCTCGAAGCGCTCGAAGACTTCGACGATACCCAGAACGTTTACTCCAACTTCGACATGGATGCCGCGCAGATGGAACAGGTCGCCGGCTGAGGCCAGCGGCAACGGGCATTCGCAAGGGCCGCCCGTTTGTGGCGGCCTTTTTATGGAATCTATGTGCTCCTCGTGCAGAAGGGAACTTTCTTGATTCGAAACACGCTGCTTCTTCTTGCCATGGCCTTCCTCACCAGCAGCGCGGTTGCACACGCGCAAACCCCTGCTTCCAGCGCCATCGACCCCGTCGCCCAGGTCCGGAATCAACGCAATTGGGAGGTTGGCCCGTTTGCAAACTGGGGCACTGGCCTCGGCAATCGCGATAATTTTAAGTTCTTCTTTGCGGGCGTTGAAGCGGGCAAAATCCTCACGCCCGTTCTGCATGCCGGAATCTTCAGCGGTCAATTCGAGCTCGCCGGCAACATCATCCCCTTTTGGCAGGCCTATACCCCGCCGCCGCATATCCAGACCTTCACCTATAAGGGCGAGCCCTTTCAGGCGCCGGTGGGCGGTGGCACATTCACTGGCGTCAGCATCACGCCGGTGATCTTCCGCTGGAACTTCCTCACCCATTCGCGGCGTATTCAGCCGTGGTTCCAGGCCGCAGGCGGGCTCATCTATACCACTCACAAGTTTCCACCGGACGAGTTGGTTCCCCACGGCACGCCCGGCGGAACTTCGGTCTTCAACTTTTCCCCTCAGGGCGGCGGAGGAATCCATTACTTTCTTCGGTCCGGCCGTTCCATCGACCTTGGTGTGAACGGCGTCCATATTTCTTCGGCCTCGCTCGGCGATCGCAACCCCGGCGTGAACGCCAGCATCCAGATCCAGGCTGGGTACACCTTCTGGCGATAGCCGGAGGAGAGATTGCCGGGCAAGATAGAGCCTGGAGAGACCAGGATGAGCAGCCCCACCGTAGAATGCGTCCCGAACTTTTCTGAAGGCCGGGATCGCCGCCGCGTCGAAGCCATCGTTGCCGCGATGTGCGTTGATGGGGTGCGCCTTCTCGATTGGTCCATGGATGCGGACTACAACCGCTCCGTTGTGACCATCGTTGGCCCTCCTGCCGCCGTTGTGGAATCGGCCGTGCGCGGAGCAGGCAAGGCCGCCGAACTCATCGACCTCACGCGCCAGGAAGGGCTGCACCCGCGAATCGGCTCCGCCGACGTGATTCCATTTGTCCCAGTCTCCGGCATCCGGCTCGAACAGTGCGTCCTGCTGGCTCGCCAGGCCGGCGCGGAGATCTGGCAGCGATTCGGCATTCCAGTCTACTTCTACGAGGCCGCAGCCTCCCGTCCGGATCGAGTCAATCTTGAAGACATCCGGCACGGCCAGTTTGAGGAGTTACGAGACACCGTCCGGAAGGAGGCTTCGCGACGTCCTGACCTCGGCGGACCCGGCCTGCATCCAACCGCCGGCGCCTGCGCCGTGGGCGCTCGCAAAGCCCTTGTTTCCTACAACCTCTACTTCGACTCCAGCGATGTGGCCATCGTGCGCGCCATGGCCCGCGAGATTCGCGCCACCGCAGGTGGGCTGAAGGCCGTCAAGGCGCTCGGGACACTCGGGCAGGGCCGCATCCAACTGGCCCTCAGTATTCCCGATTTCGAGGCCACTCCTATCTCCAAGGTCTACAGCACCGTCTCACAGCTTGCCACTCGCCACAAGGTGGCCCTGGTCGAAAGCGAGATTGTCGGACTCTTGCCAGAGGCAGCCTGTGAGCGGGAAAGCGAGTGGATGCGTCAATTAGTTGGGTTCGATCCTGAAACCAAGGTCCTTGAGCGGCGCCTTGAAGCACCCCTCAACTGGCCGGGAGCCGAGTGACCCCGTTCACAGGCTTCGATCCCGCTGAAAAATCGGATGTTCGGTAAGATGAGAGAAGTCGGAGGAACTACGCAGGCCGCTGGCAGCCTTGATCCTGCTTGTCGCGGAATAGCAAGCACAGCTCCTGTGGACCTCATTCCGCTTTGCATCTGGGGCGCCAGGCCCCGGCGCCGAATCATCCTCCGGAGGAGTCCCTTGTTCGTGAATCCAGTCCGTCTTTCCATGTTCGCATTCTTTTTGGCCGTCACTTTACCGGCTATGGCTGCGCAGTTATCCGGAGACGCCCGCGGCGCGGTTCCGCATGACGTGCAGCAGCTTGTCGCGATTGATTACCGCGCCATGCAGAACTCCGATACCGCCATGGCGCTGCGCGACAAGGTGATGCCCCCCGACCTCAAACAATTTGATGAGGCTCTCTCCAAGTCCGGGCTCAACGAAAACCACGATGTGGACTCGCTCGCCTTCGCGATCTTCCGAGCCGCCGGCGCCACCGATCAGGTGGAGACCGTGGGCATCGCGCAGGGGCAGTTCGCCGTGGATGACATCATGGCGAACTTCCGCAAGCAGCGCGTGAAGCCCAAGCTCGTGCGCACAAACCAGATCTTCCCGATGGGCAAGACCGGCATGGTGCTCTGCTTCGTCGATCCCTCCACGATGGTCTTCGGCAATAACGAAGCCGTGAAGCAGAGCCTCGATGCCCGCGACGGAATCGCGCCCAGCATGCTGACCAACGGGTCGATGATGGACTCTATGCGTTCCGTCGATTCCGAGCCGCTGTGGAGCATCCTCGACCAGAAGGGCACGCAGACGATGATGAAGCAGTTGCTGGGTCAGGCTGGTTCCATGACCGATTACGACTCCGTTCGCAAGCGCCTGATCGCATCCTGGTACTCGATGAATTTCCAGCATGGGGTGGTCTTCGATCTCACGGTTTCAACCGGCGACCTCTTTGCCGCTGCAACCGTTTCCTCGCTGCTCAACGCCGCCGTAGCCTACAAGAAGGTGAGCGGAACTGACGACGAGAAGGCCGCCATGGCCGCGACCGACGTCTCCTCGAACTCGGGACAACTCAACATTCACTTTGCGACCTCGGATTCGACCTTCCACACGCTCCTGAACTCACAGCTTTTCCAAAGCATGGTGCACTGATTCGCCTGCCTGCGGCGTCTACTTGCGTCCGCAGGCACTTCAGATTCGCAGTCGAGCTCACTCAACTGGCCTGCTGAACGATCAACTCGGGAGCCTGAGATCCGGCCGCAACGACCCGATCGCGCCCCTGTCCTTTCGCCTCGTAAAGAGCTTCATCCGCGCGCTGAACCAACTGATGCGCGGGCTGACCCTGTATCGGGACCATCGTCGCGCACCCTACTGAGACCGTGACCCATCCCGTTGCGCTCGATGCGTGCGTCAATTTGCGCCGCTTCACCTCTTCGCAAAGCTGGTGCGCAATCTCCTCCGCTCCATCTGAGTTTGTGTTCGGCAGGATGACCGCGAATTCCTCGCCCCCGAAGCGGGCGACTAGATCACCGGGCCTTGTTACGACGTCCAGCGCAGCCTCGGCGATCTGCTTCAGGCAACTGTCGCCGCGCAAATGCCCGTAGGTGTCGTTGTACGACTTGAAGTGATCCACATCCACCAGCAACAGCGAGAGGGGCTGGACTTCCCGCAGCGCCCGCCGCCACTCCGTCGAGAGATACTGGTCGAAGCGTCGGCGATTTGCCAGCCGCGTCAGCGGATCGGTGACCGCTAGTGCTTCAATCGCGGCATACGCTTCGCGCAGCTCCTGCTCGGCCTGCTTGCGCCGAGAGATGTCGCGCGCCAGATTCAGCACGCCCTTCGGCTTGCCGGTCATCGAGTCCCGTATCAGCCTGAGGCTGGCCTCGACCCAGAAATACGTCCCTTCGCGGCGCAGCATGCGATACTCCACCAGCTCGCCTTCCTTGCCAGCCTTCAACCGTCCCAGGGCCTCGCCCACGCGCATCCGGTCATCGGGATGCACCAGTTCGACGCTGTTGTAGCGCACCAGTTCCTCCGGCAACCAACCGGCAACGCTTTGTGCGGCCCCGGACACATAGCTGCGCTGGCCATCCATCCCCGCCAGAATGATCAAATCGCGCGAATTCTCGGTGACCAGCCCATGCAGCGCTGCAATCTCGCTCAGCGTTCTTTCAGCCGCCGCCTGTCTTTCGAGCACGATGGAGATGCAGTAAAGCGTAAAGATCGCCGATACCACCAGGATCTGTAACCTCACCGCAGGATGATCCGCGTACGCCGCGACGCCACCGAAAAGATGCCGGTTACTTGTGGTCAGGTAGCTCCCCGCGATCGTGACAAAGAGCGCTCCAAGAGCCGCCCACGCCATGCCCATGGCCAGCAGCATCAGCACCAGCAGAGGATAGATGAGCGCGCTGGGCGGCCACGCCGACTGCTGGAAGGCAATCACGGTTCCCGCCACCAGCAGCAGCCAGTAAATCCACGCACGGTGCGCGGGGTTTGGCAGCTTCAGACCACTGCGGAAAAGCGCCACGCAGGCAGGCGTCATGACCGCTGTGCCCAGCCCATCCGCCGCAATCCAACGCATCCAGTCCGAGGGGAGCCGGCCGCCGAGAAATAACTGTGAGTAGAGGCCGAAGAAAAGTCCCGCTACGGCAGGCCCGGCCAGCACCGCCATACCCAGAAATCGAAGCTGGTATTGGAGCCGTGTGAAGTCCGGCAGATCGCGGCTGCGCGCTTTCAGAAGCAGCGCACTGACAAGAACCTCAGCAATGTTCAGCAGCACCTCGGGCAGATTGACCACCCACCCGTGGTTCACCAGCGAAGCGCAGATCCACTGCCCCGTCAACCCCGCCGCCAGATACATCGCCCAGCGCCGTCGCGGCGCAAGAAGCAAATACGCCAGCAGCACGCCGTTGGCCATCCAGAGCAGGTCAGTCGCCGGAGTGGGAGGCTCTTCCCACACCACAAATCCGGCGGAAAAGCCCACCGTTAGTGCGCAGGCCAGGGCGTTGACCAGCGTCCGGTGTCTCTTTCCCCAAAGTGGGATGCCGGCAACCTTCCGGCCTGCATGCCAGCGGAACACGCTCTGCCTCCCACTCTCTCTATCGGTAAGAAGGCAAAGGATATGAATTGTAATTTCTGAAGGATCGCCCTGCCGCGCGCACGGCAGCGGAGCGTCAATTACCCGGAGACAGATCCGGTTGAAACGCCGCGGTCCCGTCCGGGCGCAAGATGATGGTCAGCGTGCCTTGCTGTCCTTCGCGCAGCTCAGGTCCGGTAATCTGACGGATTGTGCGCCCGTCAGCCGCGGTGTACTGCACCTTGACGATGCCGCTGTTCTGCACCTTGAAGCGATACGGATAGTTGGCGCCGTCCGGCAGCGCATCCACGCCAAAGCTTGCGCTCGGGTAGTCCACTTCCAGCAGCGTAATCGCCCCGCCGGTCCGGTTCTCCACGGTGGCGACGATGCGGTTCGAGTGGCAACCCCCGAGCATCCACGCTGCTGCAGCCAAGCCTGCAATGGCAACTCCGCGCCGCGTCATGCCTGCTCCTTTTCGACCGCGTCGTTGCGGTCGATCTTCTTCTCCAGCCGGTCCAGCCGCTTCGCCAGTTCCGGCAATCGCTGAAAGAGCGCAACCGCGCGCAGCCAGAGCCGGTTATCGAAGGCGGGTGAGCCGGAGATCATCTTGCCTGCGGGCACATCGTGCGAGACGCCGGACTGGGCCGTCAAAATCACGCCGTCACCCAGCGTGCAGTGTCCCGCCACGCCGGCCTGTCCTGCAAGAATGGCGCGGCTGCCCACCACCGACGACCCGGCCAGCCCTGCCTGCGCGCACAGCAGCGTGTCTGCGCCCACGCGCGATCCGTGCCCCACCTGCACCAGGTTGTCAATCTTGGTTCCGTCGCCAATCTCGGTGCAGCCCACCGTGGCCCGGTCCACGCAGGCATTGGCCTGCACATCGACACGGTTGCCGAGTCGCACCGGCCCCGACTGCGGAATCTTCTCCCACTGGCCGGCCTCATTCTTTGAGAACCCAAACCCATCGGCACCGATGACCACGCCGTTTTCGAGGGTCACATGGTCGCCCAGCACGCACCCCTCGCGCACCACCGCATGCGCGTGAGCAAAGAAATGGCTTCCGGTCTGCACTCCGGAGTAGAGAACAACGTGCGGCAGAAGGGTCGCATGCGGCCCCAGCCTCACGCCCGGTCCAACCACGACATACGCTCCGACGTGCGCTCCGTCGCCAATCGTCGCTGTCGGGTCAATCACCGCGGTCGAGTGCACACCCGGCGGGTAAGCCGGCGGCTGATAAAACAGCGCCAGCGCGCGCGAAAAGGCGTGATAGGGATTTCGAACGCGCAGCGTGGCCGTGGGAATCTCGGGAAATTCGGGCTCCACCAGCACAGCGGCGGCTTTAGTGGTGCGCGCCAGCCCTGCATAACGCGGGTTCGCCACAAACGTGACCTCGCTCGGGCCCGCTTCCTCAATCCCCAGAACGCCGGTTACCTCCCGCGTCGGATCGCCGCGAAGTTCCGCCCCAAGGTGCGTTGCCAGATCAATCAGTTTCATCGTGGTGATTGTAACGGACTGGCAACACGCGCAGGTTCTGACCAGAAAGCCATCGGGTTCATCGGGACAAACCTATCCCGCTTGGCCCGGCTCCCCGCCCGGTTCCGTGTCTCCCGGTCCGGCGGGGAACAGCTCCGGCTGCTGGGCAGGTCTGCGGACTGCCGCGCCGCGGCTTCTGCTCGCTCCGATGAGCGCCACCACTTCCAGCTTGTCGATTGCCTCCCGCGGCACAAAGATCTTCTGCGTATTCGATCGGGTGTCGGGAGGGGTCAGCAGCAGGCCGCGCCCGGCGATTAGCGAGCGGTCATTGGCGGCGATCCCTTCCAGCTCATCGCCGTCAGCCAGTAGAAGCCTCAGCCACAGCCCCGGGGTTCGAGGGCGAACAGAAAACCGCTTCTGCAGCAGCCGCTCCGGCGCCGCGCCTTCAGAGATGCTCAACTCCCGCACGTAGCAGACCCATTTCACTGCATCCCATTCAATCGAAAGTACTTTACCTGCCGTGTCGAGGATCTCAAGCGCGGGCGTGTCCTCGCTCAGGCCCGCCCCCGCGTATCCCGCCGCCCAGTCACGGGAGAACTTCCTCACAATCACAGGCTTACGCAAAGAGGCCATCGCTCTGGATTGTCGCACGATCGAGGGCTGCACATGCACCCGAAATGCGGCAGAATTCGGCCATCCGGCTCTGGTCAAGCCGCTCTAGTTGTGTTAATGTGTTGGTTTGCAAGCCTCACCTGGGTAGTGCGTAAGTGTATCTGCATCAGCCATTTGCCTCGGGTGAAAGGGATGGAAGCAGGGAGCGGAATGCCCGATTACATTTACCTTCTTGAGAACCGGCTCTCCACGGATCAGCAGAGCGCGATGCGCTACCTGCGAGAGGTTGCCCGTGAAGCTGGTGTGCTGCTCTTTCTCGCCGGAGATGCGGTTCGCGACCTCACCAGCGGCCATGCAGTTCGCGACATCGAAGTCGTTGTTCAGGGCAATGCGCTCAAGCTTCGCAAGCCGCTGGAAAAGCTCGGCGCCAGGATCTGGGGCGAAGACCCCGAGTCTCGCAGCCTCTATCTCTGTTTTCCCGGCACGATTCGTGTTGACCTCGTCAGCGCCCACCGGCGCGAGTATCCCAAGCCGGGCAAGGCCGTTTACCATCCAGCTTCCATTCAGGATGACCTGCGCCGTCGAGATTTCACTGTAAACGCCATGGCCATCTCGCTGAACGAGGGTTCGTTCGGCCTGCTCATGGACCCCCTCAATGGCGCCGCCGATATTGAGACGCGTACTTTGCGGCTGGTCTCGAACTATGGTTTTCTCGATCAGCCGGCGCTGCTTATCCGCGCCACGCGCTACCGCGCCCGCCTGGGATGGGACCTGGATCCGCGCACGCAGCAGCGATACGACAACGCCCTTGAAGAGGGCGTCATCGAGCATCTTGCGCCCATCGAGCGCAGCCGCGAACTCGAGCAGATTGGGCATGAAGATGAAGGCCTCAAGGTGCTGCGCGCTCTTGAAGCGGATGGCTGGATGAAGGTTCTGTTCCCGGCATGGACCGCGGCAAAAGCCGATGAAGACAAGCTCCGCGCGCTTCACGACCTCACCGTCGAACTCCTCATGCAGGGTGTGCACCCAGACATGAGCGCCGCGCAGATGCAGCTGCTCACGGCGAAGCTCGCCCCCAAAGATCTCAATGCGCTCAAGAAGCTGATGCTGCGCCCCGGCTTCGTCGACGAGTGGAACAGCCTGGACGCCATCGCCAGTGCCTTTGCGAAGTTGCTGCTCGCCAAGGGGAATCAGACGCCCTCCGTCAGCTACAAGCTCTTCAAGACGCACGATCCGGAAGCGGTCCTCTGGCTGGGCTTCACCACCAAAGATGCCGCGGTGAAGCAGCGCTATGAACACTTCCTGAGAACCTGGCCTGAGGCCCGGCAACGGATTCCTCACGCCCTGATGCAGGAGATGAGGATTACTCCCGAATTGCCGGCCTACGCAGATCTTATCGAGCAGGTCTTCCTCGAACTCATCGATGGCCGTCTCAATACACCCGAAGAAGCGCGCGCTTTCCTTGAGCCTCATTCGCCGCCCGCGCCGCCGCCCCCGGTCACCATCAAGCGCAGCCGTGCGCGCCGAGGAGCAGAGGCTAAGATCAAGGAACGTTCCTTCGAGGACGACGAGGAAGAGAGCGAAGAGGCAGAAGAAGACCTCGACGATATTGGCGCTGAGGACGAGGAGATCGACATCGGGATCTCCGCAGAAGAGAATGAGGGCGAAACAGGCGACGAAGAGGAGGCGGAAGAAGAGGAAGTTCCCGCCAGAGCCGCCTCAGGCAAGCGTGGCAAAGCCAAAGCCGAGCCCGCCCCAAAGCCAGCCAAAGTCGCGGCCCAGAAGCAAGCGCCGGAGCGCGCCGCCAGTCAACCCAGGCAAGCTGCGAAGCAGACCGCGGAAGCGCGCAAGCCGGCTGCGCCTCCGCGTCCAGCTCACGAGCCTGCAGCGAAAAAGGCGGCCGCAAAACCTTCTTCCAAGCCTGCCTCAAAGGTGAGCGCAAAAGCGTTGCGAAGCGCGGCCAAGCCCCAGCCCAGAAAGGTATCCCGTCCCGCTGCGAAGCCCGCACCGGCGCAGAAGAAGCACGCGGCCAAACCCGTGAAGGCTGCCAAGCCTCAAAAGAAAGCTGCGAAGAAGCCAGTCGCGAAGCCAATCAAGAAACACCGCTGAAACTACCTGGCGCTCCTGTCTCCTAAAACGCAAAGACAGTGCAGGCGCATCCACATGGATGCGCCTGCGATTTACCTACCGACTGCTGCGGCGGAATGCGCCTGTCAGAGTGCAGTTCATCTAACCGGCTCAGTGCCAGTTCTTAGTCCCGAATGCTCTGAGAATTCTGCGGCTCAGTAACGGCCGCGACCGCCGCCGCCGCCACTGCCTTTCCGCGCCTGGTAGCAGTCCCTGCAAAAGACGGGACGATCGCCGCGTGGCTGGAAGGGCACGGTAGTCGGCTGCCCGCAGCCCGAGCAGATAACCGGAGTTCCCTGCGCCGGGGCCGAACGGTAGCCCGAACCGCCTCCCTGGTCGTTCTTTTTCGCCATCCGGCACGATTTGCAGCGCTTCGGAGTGGAGTAACCGCGTTCCTGAAAAAATGACTGATCGGCAGCTGTGAAGGTAAATTCCTGCCCGCAATCGCTGCAAGTGAGTTGAAGATCTCCCGACATGGTGCTCCTTCGAATTCCGGTATGGCCCATTATGCCATTACTGCGCAAGGATTTCATTCAGAAATAGAAACTTATCTTTGTTCTCGGCAATTTCTCAATAGGAATTGCCCTCAGGGCCGTCCGGTAGGTATCCTCTTTCTCTGGATGGAGTTGCTCCCCGACCGGATTGGTAGGTTGCATCCGGTGCGCAACGCATTTCAGGCCTTCTTTCGCTTGACCACCGCCTCCCAGTCCGATCTTGACTGCATCCGCCGCATTCTGGCCGGGGAGAAGCAGCTCTTCCACGAGCTGATCCGTCCCTGCGAGAAGCCCATCTACTTCCTTCTCGTCTCCATGCTGAAAAGCCAAGCCGACGCAGAAGACGCCGCACAGGAGACGGCCATCAAGGTCTATCGCAATCTCCACCTCTTCCGTGGGGATTCCCAGTTTCGGACCTGGGTGCTTTCCATCGCCCGCAACGAAGGGCTTGCCCGTCTGCGCAAGCTCGGTTCGCTCCGTGAAGATTCACTGGATGCTGACACTGACGAGCAGACAGGCGACTACACTCCCGCTGTTCTCACAAGCTGGCGCGAGATTCCTGCCGAAACCCTGGAGCGCCGAGAGTTGGGAGAGATGCTCCGCCAGGCCGTGGAAGGGCTGCCGGAGATTTACCGTAACGTTGTGGTCCTCAGAGACATCGAAGAGATGGACATCCGTGAAACGGCGGCTGCGCTCGGCATCAGCGAAGCGGCCGTCAAGGTCCGTCTGCATCGTGCCCGTGCTCTGCTGCAACGTGAACTGGCGCCGAAGTTGAAAGGATTTGCTCCCAAACGCAGATGGTTCTGGGGGCGCGCATGATGATCGATTGCAAACACGTATGGGACCAGATCTCCGCCTACATCGACGGCGATCTGGACCCGTCTCTGCGCGCGGAAATCGACAAACATCTGGAAACCTGCGAAATCTGTTCCGCTGTGCTGGATTCAACGCGGAATGTCGTCGTCCTCATGGCAGACGACCGCGTTTTTGAGTTACCGGCAGGCTTCAGCCAGCGACTGCATCAGCGCCTGGACGAAGAGATAACATCGAATCCGCCTCAGGCGCCAACAGGCTGAGATTCGTCGTCGCCCGGTGATGCGCCTGCGCCCTGCGCACCAGAAGCGCATGGGTCCATACCTCCACGCCGACCAGCACCAGCGTCAACACGGCCATGGCCACCTGCAGCCCTTCGCTGCGCTTCTGTCTTGGGCTCGTCTCCTTACGTCTCCACTGCGCGGAGGTCTGGTTCCGCAGCCGCCAGATCCATGCCAGCACGCCAAGATTCACCAGCGCGCCCACTGTCGCCAGGGTCAGCATTGGAATACGAATCGCGTCCTGGTGAAAGCGCAGCACGGGCAGGTAAATGCTTCCCGCCGCCAGCGCACCCACGCCAATCACGATGCGGATACCGTTCAGAGTCAAAACGGCAGCACAGATGCTCTGCAATAATGCCAGCGTCAGGCTCGCCATTGAGACGGCCTGCATCCCTTTTGCCTGTTCCATTCAACCTCCATGCGCAGGGCAGGGGAGTGCCCGCATACGCGCTTCGAGAACGGCGCAGCCGCGTATCTGGATTGTATTCTTCAGGCGCAAATGTGCGCCTTGCAAGTACTGCAATTGTGAATCCTGCAAAAAATGCGACATCACCAATTTTTCTTCGTAACCTTTTCCGCCGGCCGCCACTCCTAGTTTGCGTATCTGGCAAATGCGGGACACGACCCTAGTCATCCCGCGAAGAAATAACCGGCGGCAACACCGCCCCAACCACATCCCAAGAGGTCACATCACGATGAAGAATCAAGTCAATGCTTTCCTCCTCAGCGCAGCACTCGCCGGTCTGATGGGCGGCGCCACCGTGGCAGCGCATGCCTCCACCACTGCGCCCAGCGGCACATCCGTCAAGGCGCTCAAGGCCGGCGTCGAGCGCACCAGCATGGACACCACCAAGCACTCCTGTAAGGGCAAGAATGACTGCAAAGGCCAGGGCGGCTGTAAGTCCAGCGACAACGGCTGCAAGGGCAAGAACAGTTGCAAGGGCAAGGGCGGCTGCGCCACCGACGGCTCCAAGATGCCGAGCGTCGTCTAGTTCAACCGCGGGATCGGCTTCCCTGAGTCCTTCGCGTAAGGCTCCCATCCCCGATCCCGCATCTTCCTCACACCATCGTTCATTCTTGAAGGCAGGTCATGTCCGGCAATCGCTTCAACGCCTATTCAACCCACGGCATCGGAATCGGCCTCCGGATTCCGCATTACGCGCACATCTTTTCGCGCAAGCCCGTGGTCGACTGGTTTGAGATCATCAGCGAAAACTTCATGGTCGATGGTGGCCGTCCGCTCGCCGTCCTCGATCAGATTCTCGAGCGTTACCGCGTCGTGCAACACGGCGTCTCCATGTACTTCGGCTCCGTCACGGCGCCGGATCCCGAACATCTGCGCCGGCTAAAAACACTCGTCCGCCGCACCGGAACCCCGTGGCTCACCGATCATCTCTGCTGGGGATCGGTCGACGGAACGTACACGCACGATTTGCTTCCGTTGCCATACACATGGGAAGCCGTCGAGCGCACCGCAGAGCGTGTGCGGATGGTACAGGACTTCCTCGAGATTCCTATCGCCGTCGAAAACGTCAGTAGCTATGCGGCCTTCACGGCATCGGAAATGACCGAGTGGGAGTTTCTCACAGAGGTCGTCGAGCGCGCCGACTGCGGAATCCTCCTCGATGTGAACAACATCTATGTCTCCTCCGTGAACCACGAGTTCGACCCGATGGAGTACGTCAACGCTGTCCCCGCGCATCGCGTTGCGCAGATCCACATCGCCGGCCACTCGCGCTACGAGAAGTACATCCTCGATACGCACGACCACCCTGTCATCGATCCTGTCTGGCAGCTTTACGCACGCGCGATCGACCGCTGCGGGCCTACGCCGACCCTCCTCGAATGGGACGACCACATCCCATCCTTCGATGAGGTGCACAACGAAGCGAAAAAGGCCGCACGCTACCTTCAAGCCCATGCTGCGCAGGCCGCGGAGGTGACGCAATGACGACGCAACCTGCCACACTTGCTGAGATTCAACGGGCCATGGCGGCCGCCGTGATGCAACCGCTCACAGCAGACGACGCTATGCAGACCGTCGCTGCAGAGGGCCGCCCCATGCGCGAAGTTGCCGAATCCTTCATTGCGCCCAACAGCCGGCTCACCGCTTTTGAACGTCTCGAGATCTACAACCGCCAATACTGGTATCGCGTTCTGGATTCGCTTGCAGAAGACTTCGTAGCGTTGCGCAGGATTCTGGGCTCGCGTGCCTTTCATCGTCTTTCAGTCGCCTATCTTTCCTCGCACCCGAGTCGCAGCTTTACGCTCCGGAACCTGGGAGTGCGCCTCGCGGATTGGCTCCTCGCCAACCCACAATGCGCAGGCCGCCGCCACGCCCTCGCGGTCGATGTCGCGCGTATCGAGTGGGCGTTTGTCGAGGCCTTCGACAATGCAGACTACCCACCGCTTACCGTCGAGCAGATCGCCACACTTGACGCTGCCTCGCGCCTCGCCCTTCAACCCCATGTGCAGTTGCTTGCGCTACACTATGCAGCCGATGATCTCGCCCTCAATCTCCACAAACAGGAAAAGCGCCAGACCAGCGAGGCCGGCGTGCAGCAGGAGGAAGTGGAGTTGCCCAAAGCACGTCTGCCCAAATTGCGTCGCCGCCCCACCTGGGTCGCCGCTCATCGTGCAGACAATTCCGTCTTCTACCTGCGCCTCCGTCGCGAAGAGTTCCTCACACTCAGCGCCATCCGCCAGGGACTGTCCCTTGTCGACGCGCTTGAAACCGGATTCGTCGGCTCCCGCATTCCAGTCACGCGCCGCGCCGCATTTGTTCAGGAATGGTTCGCCCGCTGGGCTGAGCTCGGCTGGATTTGCGCGCCCCCGCTCGAATCGCTCTATCCAGACTCACCCACGCATTAGACCATTGCGGTCACTGTTCATATTTTGCGATGGTGCCTGATCTCTGTCTGCTCGAAAGGAATCCTCTGCCATGCAATTCGTCCTCCGTCTCTACCAGCGCGCCGCCGGATGGTTGAATCACCTTCGAAGCCCGCTCTTGCTTGCCGTTCGTCTCTACTGGGGCTGGCAGTTCGCGCAGGACGGCTGGGGCAAGCTCCACCATCTCGCCCGTGTCGCAGACTACTTTGGCACGCTCAATCTGCCTGCGCCCCACTTCACGGCTCTCGTCGTCGCCCTGGTTGAATTCGTGGGCGGCATCTTCTTCGCGGCCGGCATCGCCTCCCGCCTCATTTCTCTGATCCTCTTCGTGAATATGACCGTCGCCTTCTGGACAGCCGAGCGCGATGCCTTCCTCGGCGTCCTCTCGAACCCGGACAAATTCCAGGCCGCGGACGCCTACAACTACTGGTTCGCTGCACTGCTGATTCTCGGGCTTGGGGCCGGAACAGTCGCAATCGACACGCTGATCCGCCGCCGCTGCTGCATTGACAACGAAATATGACCCGCCGCGCTATCCTTGTTCCACAAGCATTCTCTCTGGAGCAAGGATCAAATGCGCATCGCCTACCTGCTCACCTCACTCGGCATAGGCGGAGCAGAGAAGCAGGTCATCGACATCGCCGAACGCATGGCACGGCGCGGTCATAGCGTCCTCATCCTTGTCCTTCTGCCTCCGCAGACGCAGCAGTGGCCGACGATCCTGCCGGTCGAGCATCTCCACATCCGGAAGACTCCTGCCGCCGCCTTGCGTGGAATGATGCGCGCGCGGAGAGCACTACGCACATTCGCGCCGGACATTCTTCACAGTCACACCTTCCACGCCAATATCGTCGCCCGACTGCTGCATTTGTCCGGCTCAGCGCCTCGCGTAATCTCCACCATCCACAACGTCTATGAAGGCGACTGGCTGCGCATGTTCGCCTATCGCCTCACCGACCCGCTCAGTCTTCGTACTACGGCAGTCAGTCATGCCGCGGCAGAGCGATACATTCGCCTCCATGCGGTGCCCCAAAGGAAATGCACCGCGATCCCCAATGCAATCGACACCAGCGAATTTGATTCGAATGCCACATCTGGGGCACAGAAGCGTGCGGAGCTATCCGCCGGAGAAGATTTCATCTGGCTCGCAACCGGACGCACCACCGCAGCAAAGGATTTTCCGAATCTCGTTCGCGCCTTTTCCCACGTCTGGCCCTCGCAACCCAATACGCAACTCTGGATTGTTGGGGACCAGGCCACGCGGGACAGAGAGAAGTTGCAAAGTGCGGTGATGACCGCGCCGCACGGGACCATCCAGCGCGTTCGCCGCATGGGACTGCAACGCGAAATGCCCGCCATCTTCTGCGCAGCGGATGCCTTCGTTCTTAGCTCCGCATGGGAAGGCATGCCGCTCGTCGTTGGCGAAGCGATGGCTGCCGAAAAACCGGTCGTCTGTACGGATGTCGGCGGCGTGCGGGAGCTGGTCCGCGATGCGGGAACGATTGTTCCATCGCGCAATCCTGAAGCTCTGGCGCAAGCCATGCTTGCTGTCATGCAGCTTGCAGCTGCAGAGCGCGATGCACGTGGTCGCGCAGCGCGTCAGCGTATTCTCGCTGGCTTCGACATGGAGACGCGTGTCACGGAGTGGGAAGCATTTTATGAGGACGCTCTTGCCCTGGCGCATTAGGATTGCAGCCGAACGCCCATGATAACCTTATCGGCGGCATGTTCAAGGGCGGTTCTCGGTCGAGGATCGACGATTCAATTCAAGGAGTTGCAATGCGCAGACTTTCCATGCTGCCGGAGTTGGCCGGCTGCGTCTTTTTCGCTCTCGGCTCGGCTGCAGCGGTAGGACAAACCCCAAATACGACTCTCGATTTGAATCGCGGATGGGAGTTCCGCCAGGTCCAGCAAGCACCGCAGGATGCCAATTCTGGGTGGCTGCCTGCAACCGTCCCGGGCGATGTGCATCTTGACCTCATCGCCAACAAGAAGATTCCCGATCCCTTTTATCGCGAAAACGAGTCGCGCCTGCAATGGATCGAACAGGAGAGCTGGGAGTATAGAGACTCGGTGGAAGTAACCTCTGCGCTGATGAACCGCACGAATATTGACCTCGTCTTCGACGGATTGGATGCCGCCGCGCAGGTCTTCGTCAACGGTGCGCAGGTGCTGAGCGCGGATAACATGTTTCGCATCTGGCGCGCGCCCATCAAATCGCATCTGCATATCGGTTCTAATGTGATTCGCGTAGTCTTCCCCTCGCCCATCAAAGCCGCGGAAGCAGTCGCCGCAACGGACCCCTGGCAGTCCCGCACCAAGGTTGAATCGCGCACGTACATTCGCAAGGCCGCCTATGAATACGGTTGGGACTGGGGCCCGCGCTTTGTCACCAGCGGCATCTGGCATCCCGTTCACATCGAAGCGTGGGACGCAGCACGCATCGATGACCTCGCGATTCACCAGCGCGACGTAAGCAGCGCAGTGGCGCATGCCGACGCAGAGGTTGCAGTGGAATCCTCATCAGACGGGCCTGCGGAGATCACTCTGCTCTACGGCAACAGCGGCAAGCCTGCATCGATTTCACGTTCCGTCGTCCTTCACCCGGGCCAGAATATCTTTGATTTTCCGATTGAGATCGCGCAGCCGCATCTCTGGTATCCCGCCGGTTATGGCGATCAGCCGCTGTATCAGTTCACCGCTCAGATTAAGTCGGGCGGCATCATCGCGGATTCGCACAGCGTCAGGACCGGACTTCGCTCGATCGTTCTGCGCCGCCAGCTTGATCAGTGGGGCCGGTCCTTTGAATTCATCGTCAATGGCATTCCTGTCTTCGCCAAGGGCGCGGATGTCATCCCCTTCGACAGTTTCCCCAATCGCGTCACCACAGCGGACTACCGCCGTATCCTCCAGTCGGCGCGCGATGCCAACATGAATATGATTCGCCACTGGGGAGGCGGTTACTACGAGACTGATGAGTTCTACTCCATTTGCGACGAACTCGGCATCATGGTCTGGCAGGACTTCATGTTTGGCAACAACTGGCAGCCCGGCACTTACGCCTTCAAGCAGAACATTGAAGCCGAAGCCGAAGACCAGGTGCGTCGCCTGCGTAACCATCCCAGCATCGTGCTCTGGTGCGGCAATAACGAAACCGAAGTAGCTATGGGCTGGGCGCCGCGCCCTTCGTTATCGCCCGACGTGCGCTATCAGATGTGGCAGGACTACCTCACGGAATTCAGCGGGATTCTTCCGCGTGTTGTGGCGCGGCTTGAACCCGAGATCCCGTACTGGCCCAGTTCGCCCAGCGCAGACTACGAAGAAGTCAATGAGCACTTCCACAGCGGCGATGAGCACATCTGGGATGTCTGGCACGGCCGCGTCCCATTCTCCACCTACGAGGCGCATCACCCGCGCTTCGTCACGGAATACGGCTTCCAGTCTTTCCCTGAGATGCGCACCATCGAGACCTTCACGCTGCCCGAGGATCGTACCAGTATCTTCACGCCCGTCATGCTTGCGCATCAGAAGAACAATGAAGGTAACTCGATCATTCACGACTATCTTCTCCGTGATTATCCCGAACCTAAGGATTTCCCGAGCTTTCTCTACGTCAGCCAGGTGCTGCAGGCTGAGGGCATCAAGATTGGCGCGGAGTATTTCCGCCGCAGCCGGCCGGAGACGATGGGCTCGCTCTTCTGGCAGCTGAACGATTGCTGGCCTGTCGCCTCGTGGTCCAGCATCGACTATGACGGACGCTGGAAGGCGCTGCAGTATTATGCGCGCCGCTTCTACGCGCCGGTCCTTGTCTCGCCGCACGAAGAAGGCGGCTCCATGCGCATCTATGTCGTGTCAGATAAAACCACGGCGCTGCCCGCAACACTGAAAGTCCGCTTGATGGATTTTGACGGCAAAGTGCTTCTTGAAGACAAGCATGAAGTAACCGTCAATCCCCTCGCCAGCAAGGTTTATCTGGACTGGCCACTGGAAAAGCTGACTGCTGCAGGCGCTGCGGATACTTCGCGCGTCTTCATTGTGGCGGAGCTGAGCGCAGGCGGTAATCTGCTTTCGCGCAACATCGCTTACCTCGCGCCCATCAAGGAGGTGCATCTCAAGCCAGCCAACCTCTCAGTCGCAGTCTCGGCAGAGAAGGGAAGCTACACAGTGCGTGTCAACTCGCCCGTGCTGGCGCGCGATGTCTACCTGTCGTTTGGCAACCTCGACGCAACCGTTTCGGACAACTACTTCGATCTGCTTCCAGGAGAATCCACGGACATTATCGTCAATTCCAACGCGACGTTGGATGCGCTGAAGGCGAAGATGCAAGTTGTTTCGCTGACCGACGCCTTTAAGCACGATCCCAGCGCACCCTCGATCGAGGCTGCAAACTAATCACGCAAATCGACCCTGCGGTAAGCCTCTCTCACCGCAGGGCCAATCTCTCATCTTCAGAACGAAAAGATGGCCTGTGCGAAGATACGACGCGATGCCGGCCCCATCGAGAAGATTTGCCCGGCAAGGCTGGTGGAGCGGTCGAAAAATGAGCCCGGACTGACTCCCGTGACGTTATTGCTCCCGTCCAAAATCGGCGTAGCGTCGATGGTCCCTGTCGGCTTTCCATAGTTGACGTTGTTAAACAGGTTCAGTGCCTGCGCAGTGAAGGTGAGATTGAAGCGGTGTGCCTGCGCTTGGCCCATCATGCCAGGCGGCCTGCCACCACCGCCAAAGCCTCCAGGACCAAATCCTCCTCCAGGCCCCCCGCCTCTCGGGCCGCCTCCGTGCGGGCCACCACCAGGCCCTCCAAACATTGGCGGGCCACCAGCATTACCTTCTACCTTGGGGCCAATTCCAAATGTTCTGCTGATGCGCATGTTGACGGCGACAGACGGCGGAGCGACTCCAAGATTCATCGGAATCAGAGTCTCTCCCGCTGTCGGTTGCGTATCAAGGCAACCGAGGAATGTAGGCGCATACCGCGGTGTCGTCGTAAATGGTCCCTGACAATCGGCGCTCGGCGCGTATGCGGGGCGATTATTCAGAAAGTTATCTCCGGTCAGGTCGCGGCTCGAGACGAAATTAAAGGGCCTGCCTGACCGCGCAATGATGAACGGATTGAAGCGCAGTCCCCATGGCCCTAGATAATTCCCCATCATGAAGACCATGTGCCGCGAGACAAACGAGGCCGGTCCGTAATCCTGCTGCAGGTTGTAGGAGTTGGAGGCCGTTCCGCCTGCATCGTCCGAGTTGGCCCATGCAAGATTGTAGAACCCAAAGACGCTGAAGTTCGGCGTAATCCTCGCATTCACGTTCGTGATAACTTGATCCTGCTTGAAGACCGCTTCCGGCAGGTACTGCTTGATGATCCCGAGTGAGGCGTTCGGCCGGGTGCCGGTCAGGGTCGTGCTTCCATACTGGTACGTCCCCGGCAAGTATGCGTTGGCGTTGATCGTCGCGATCTGGTGCAGTCCATAGGAATGCAGATACGTCACTGTCGCAGTGACTGCCTTCGTCACCTGCCGTTCAACGCTTCCACCCATCTGGTAGGTGTATGGAGCATGGAAGCCCGGCGCAATCTGCACCAGGGTAGACAGTGGGTTCGGAGTGTAAGGCGCAGCAGGCAGGCATCCTGAAAAATCGATGCTCGTCAGGCTCGTCCCGTTCAGACACGACGCCGACTGTGAAATGATCTGCACCTGCCCCGAGTTCTCGCTCTGCTGCGTCGCTGCCATCACATGGTTGATGCCGAGCCGGTCATAGAAAATCCCATAGCCGGCCCGCAGCACCGTCTTAGCCGGCTTATTCCCCTTCGCATCCAGCGCATAAGCCATCGCCACACGCGGAGCCCAGTCGCTGTGGTCTGCAATGTGGTTCTGCGTCTCCCAGCGCAGACCGCCGGAGAGGGTCAGGCGCGGATTCACCTTCCAGTCGTCCTGCACGAACAGAGATCCGTTGAAGACATTGGCGGTGTAGGCCGTTTGTCCGGCGGTAATGCTCAGGTTCACCAGGTCGCTTCCGATCGAGTTCAGATTCTGCCCGTTGGCCAGTGCAGTCAGCGTTGCAGCATATCCATTGTCCGTAAACACCAGCGTGCCGTTACGGTTCCCGAATGCGTTCAAGGCTTCGCGATCGTCGCGGAGCCATGTGCCGAATTTGATTGCCTGCGACCCAATGCTCATCGTGGTGAAGTTCTGCAGCTCAAAGTGATCTCCATGGCTGAACGATGTGCCGCTGGATGCGCCGCCGCCAGTGAAGTTGCCGCCGACGATAATTGTGGGCGTATTGCTGACTGGGGAGATTGAATCGAGCGAGCGCCGGTACTCGAGGTGTGTCTCGTTCACCATGTGATCGTTGATAATCTGCGAGTCGCTCAGTTGGAACGCGTGCTCCTTCGAAGTCGAAGTGACCGATTGTGTGGGTAGATCCTGCGAGCCGATGTCTCCCGATTCGGAGTCGTAGTAGTACTGATAGCGCAGCGTCAGTGTGTTGTTCTGGCCCAGTTGCAGATCAATGCGAGGCGATACGTTGATATGGTTGTGCGGGTTCGAGAGCGACCCGGATATGCGCGCTGTGCCTGCGGTATAGGTATTGGTTGTTGGATCCAGCACGGGTGGCGTATAAACGTACACCGCTTCGTCGTGATTATCGCGCTGCTCCATGCTGAAGAAGAATGAGGCGCTCTTTGACAAAGCGCCGCTCACCGTCCCGTTGTACTGCACGCGATTGTACGGCGGCACATTCTGAAGAAACGGATTGCCTGTGTTCATGCCGCTGTAATTGCCCTGAAGGAAAACCTGGCCGTGTAACTTGTCTGTGCCTGGTTTGGTCAGAATTTCGATGCGTCCATAGCCCAGCTTGTCAAACTCCGCGGAAAACGGATTCTGATTGATGCGAATCTCGCGAATCGCCGACTTCGGCGGCAACTGCCCGCCGGTAAATCCATCAATGTAAATCTGTCCGCCGTTCGGTCCCGCCGACGGGCCGGCCAGCGCCTGCAACTCGTTCGACAACTCGTCCGGATCGTCGGAGAGCGTATCGAGATCTTTCCCCTTCAACACGATCGTGTTGCTGTTTCCACCTGCCTCTACGTTCACAGACGGCGTATCGTCGGTCACGACGACATTTTGCTGCTCGGTCTGAATCGCCATCGTCACATCGACGCGCTTGAGCTGACCTGCCGCCAACGTCAAAGTCTGTGATTGAAAAGGGGCAAATCCGGGCGAAATCACGCTCACCGTGTATCCGCCTGGCGCCAAACCTGTCACTTCATACACGCCGCTCGCATTCGCTGTGGTCGTATGCGTCTCAGCTCCAAGCGCCTTCGTGACAGAGACCTCCGCGCCGGGAATCAGCGCTCCAGTTGGATCGGTCACATGACCGTGAATGGCCGCCGTTGTGGCATTCTGGCTCGCCTGCGAGTGCGCAGCTAGAGCCGCCAGGCCAAAGATCAGCGTAGCCAGAAAATGTATCGTCCAATGCAGTTTTGAGTACACTTTGCCTGTGCTCCTCATTCATCCCCAGTTGTTTATCCCTATTGCGCCGCTTCTTCTCCGCCGCCGGAGCCCATGCTCCAGTTCGCCAGCAGATTCTGGCTCGCTTCGGGAGCCTGCAGAAGCAGCTCTACGCCCGACATCAGGGTGATTGCGGTGACCTCAGTGGTGCCTTGTGTCGAAACAAGCATCACCGCATCACCCTTCTTTAAGTCTTTGAACTGAATCACCGGCGTACGATTCAGCATCTGTTGCGTGCTGCCTGACTGCGCCTGTCCTGGGCCTGCCCCGCGCCCACCCGGCCACGCACGCCCTCCGCCGTTGCGTCCATTGTGACCCGCCGCGCCTGTGCCGGGGGTGGTGCCCTTCAGCCGCGCGGCAAGCATCTGCGCCATCATCTCCGGCAGTGCGTGCATCTGCGTGTCCTGCGTGAAATGGATCGTGACCGGTCTCTTGGTCAACAGATCCTTCACCACAATCGATTGACTCGTCGCATCGATTGACGCAATGACGCCCGAGACGTTGCGGAAGCTTCCGGAAACCACCTCGTCGGCTGTCAGCTCCGTGCCATCAGCATTCTTGTCGCCCTTGGCGCGCAGTTGATCGCCGGGGTGGATCGCGTCAATCGGCGCAGGCTGCGCCAGATCGAAGCGGACGGAGTCCGCAGCGTAGCGCTTCAGGACCGTTGCCTTGGTGACGTGCACCGCGATTGTCTTTGCGGTTGCGCCCGCACCACTGGTTACCAGGATGGTTCCCGCACCGGCATCCACGCTCTTCACCAGGCCGCCCACGCCGCGCTGCTGCCAGTCTTCGCGCTCTTTGCGCTCCTTCTCTGCAACGTCCGTGGCCTTAATCGTGATGATCTGCGCCGCCTGCGCAGTGGCCCCTTCTGCCTCCGCTGCCAGCTTCACGAGTACCCGGTCACCGGTCTCAATATCCGAGAGTTTGATGTCCACTGCGGAGCTCAGATCCCGCTGACCAGGCGCAACCCGCTTCAGCACCGCAGACTCCGGCACCTCGACCGTTCGCGCCTCGCCTGCGTCGGTCTTGACGGTAAGCGTTGCGCCATTGACTGCGGTGACTGTCCCCACAAAACGCATCGGCGGCTGCGCATGCATCACGGCCCCTGCAATCCATGTGAGCAGTATCGCGGTGCACAACGCGATGCCGATGTGTGACGTTCTCTTTCTCAATTCATTCACTCCATCGCTCCAAACGTTTTGGCCACACCAGGCTTTCAATCCAATAGACGAAAGATGTGCGAGGAAAGTTGAGAAAAAGTATCGAAGAATGATACCCGCGCTCCCGTTCAGACGAGAATCTGCGGTCAAATCCTCAGAACCTTAAGACAGCCTGAAGAGAGGCTCAGGGAACGAGGTGCGCGGTCTCAAGAAAAAGGTAACTGCCCGATGCGGAAGGGTTCACCTGCGTCAGCCTTCGGTTGTGGACCACCACGGTGTCCAGATACCACAGGTTCACCGCAGGCAGATCCTTCGCAAGAATCTGCTGTGCCTCCACATAGTCCTTACGTCGCCGGTCGGTCAATGTTGTCTGCGCCGCATCCTCCAGCAGCGCATCCAGCCGCGCATTCGAGTAGTGTCCGCGGTTGGCCCCTCTGGGAGAGAAATGCTTCGTCTCAAAGACGTAGCTGAAGATATCAGGCTGCTCGTTGCCGCCGATCCAGCGCAGTGAGTACAGTTGAAACGCCCCTCGCGTCACATCGGAATAGAACGTTGCAAACTCATAACTCCGCAGTTGCAGCGCAATGCCCACGCGCGCCAGCTCCTGCTGCAGCACAGCCGCCAGAAGCCGCGCATCCTCCGTTGTACTCGTCTTCATGGTTAGATGGAACCGAACCCCATCCGCGCCGCGCCTATAGCCCGCTGCGTCCAGGAGCCGCTCAGCGCGCGCCGGGTCGTAGTCGTATCGTTCCACATCGGCTGTCCATGCCCAGTGCGTCGGCGGCAACAGGCTCGCCGCGGGCTGCGCATGGCCTCGGAGCAGAGTCGAAATGATCAGCCTACGGTCAATCGCACAGGCAATCGCCTGTCGTATCTCGACCTTGCTCAGCAGTGGATCGCGCAGGTTAAAGGCAAGATACTGAACCTCGGTGCCCGGCACATCGTTCACAATCAGATTCGGCCTCGCTGCTAGGTCTGGCAGCGAGTCCATGGGCAGGGAATTGATCGCCACGTCGCCCGTGCCCTTCTCCAGTTCGAGCGCCATCGTAATCGCGTCCGGGACGACCGCAAAGCGCACCCGCTCAATTTCAGGTTGCGCCCGCCAGCCTTGCGGATTCCTCTCAATCACCACATCCTGATCCGTCTTCTGGCTTACAAACCGAAATGGCCCTGTGCCCACCGGATTGCGCCAGAACTCGCTCCCGCTGCCTGCCGGAATCACGCCCAGCGCGCCCGTCGCAAGATTCCGTAATAGAAAGTTGTCCGGGTACTTCAGATGAAACACAACCGTCTTCTCATCTGCAGCGGTGACCACATCGACGCTCGCATACGATGCTGCTTTGGGCGAGATGACCGTCCTATTCCGCATCGACTCCACGGACCACACCACATCCCGCGCCGACAACATCCTGCCATCGGCAAAGCGCACTCCATCGCGCAGATGAAAGACCCACGTCCGTGCATCCGTCTGCTCCCATGCGCTCGCCAGGCCCGGAACAAACCGGAACTGCGAGTCTCGATCGACGAGTCCATCGAACAGCAGCTCGTCAATGCGCTCTGACTGCACATCTGTACCCACGCGAGGATCGAGACTCGTCGGGCTGCTGTCGATCAGAAAGACCACCGTCTTCGCATCGCGCGGTTGGCTCCGGCACCCTGCTGCGAACAAGCAAATCAGCGCCAGTGCGACGCCTGCCGCTTTGCCGCTACGCATACGTCACCTGGCCCAGGATGGCGGCTCGCTGCGCGCCGGTCGCCGCTGGAACATTGCCCGGCAACTGATGCCACGTCTGCCAGGCAAGCAGCGCAAAGGCGACAGCCTCTTTGGCCGCGACTGGCATTCCATAATCGTCGCTCGTCGCCAGTTCGCATCCCATCGGCTCAAGCAGCCGCGCCAGCATCGCCATCAGCGTTGCGTTGCGAGCGCCGCCACCGGAGACAATGAAGTCCACGGGCACACGGTGCATCCGGCGATGCACGTACCGCTCATAGCTCGCAGCAATACTCTTCGCCGTGAGCGCCGTTGCTGTTGCCAGTGCGTCTTCAGGCCTGCGGCTGTGCTTGCGGCAGGCGGCAAGAAGACGCATCGCATACTCTCTGCCAAATTGCTCACGGCCCGCGGTGCGCGGAGGTTGCCGTGCGAAGAACCTGTTCCTTAACATCGCTTTCAGCACTGGCTCAATCACCGCGCCGCGTGCCGCCGCCGCGCCATTGCGGTCATACGGCTTCTGCAACAACGCCTCCATCAACGCATCCATTACCATGTTGCCCGGCCCGGTATCGAATGCGATTAGGTCTTCAGCCCTTCCACCAGCGGGAATCGCCGTAAGATTCGCGATGCCGCCTATGTTCTGCAGTACGCGTCCGCGCCTCGCGTAGGCAAAGAGCGCCCAATCGAGCAGCGGAACCAGCGGTGCGCCCTGCCCGCCCGCAGCGATGTCCGCGGGCCGAAAGTTTGATACCACGGGGACACCGACCGCAGCCGCAATCAGCGCCGCTTCGCCGGCCTGCCATGTGCATCCAAAACTTCTGCCCGCATACCACACTGGCCGCGCCTGGTGATACAAAGTCTGTCCGTGGCAGCCCACCAGATCTACCTGTACACTGTGCCGTTCTGCAGTCGCGCGCACCGCTTCTGCATACGCGATGCCGAGCCGCCAGTTCAATCGCGCCAACTCCGCCGTCGACGTCGACGCGGCATTCATCGCGGCCAGGACTGCCTTGCGCAGTACCGCAGGGTAGGGAAATGCCTCATGCGCCACCAACACGACACGCGGCCGCATGCGTCCCGGAGCGATCCGCACCAGAGCCACATCGATGCCGTCTGCAGAAGTGCCGCTCATTACGCCGGCCACTGTCATTGCTTTTGGCTTCACGTTGCCTCCACATGTCTGGTGGCCTGAGCAGGCTCGCGGCGGCCGCTCTCCGCAGATGGGTTCACTTCCGCACAGAATCGCAGAATCTTCTCTCGCACCGCCACCAGCTGCTTCTCGTTTGGGCGCGGTCCAACTCCGCGCGCAAAGAGCGCTGCACGCTTTCTTCGCATGGCCCGTGCTCTCGCCAGTAGCAGCCGCTGAAATGCCGTAGAACGTTCGGCTTCACGCAACAGCGCCTCATATCCACGCAAAATCAGCTCCGGGCTGTGACAAATCTCCATCGTGTCCATGCCGGCGCGAATGGCCTCGACGGCGGTCTCTTCGATCGACATGTAGTTCAGAATTCCGCCCATCTCCAAATCGTCCGAAAAGACAATCCCCCGAAACCCCAACCGCTTGCGCAGCACAGTCGTCATCCAGAAGGCCGACACACTTGCCGGCCGGTCCCCGCCTCGCGTTTGCGGATACGCTGCATGACTCACCATGACCATCGGCAGCTTGTCGCCCAGCGCACAATACGGCGTCAGATCTTCCCGCCACAGAGTGCTCCATGTGCGCAGAATGCGTGGAGTTGCAGCATGCGAATCCAGCGTTCCAGCGCCCAGCCCCGGAAAATGCTTTCCACATCCAGTCACGCCCTGCGTTCGTAGTCCATCCAGCATCGCTTCTGCGTAGGCAACCACGCCTTCCGCATCCGCTGCCGCCGAGCGTGTTCCCATCACCTGCGAAGATACAGGCAGCGCCAGATCCAGCACCGGCGCCAGCGTTGTGTTGAATCCAAAGGCGCGCAGCGCACGTCCAATCAACTCGCCATGCCGCCGCGCAAGGCCCCAGTCACCAAGCCGCCCTGCCGCTCGCGCCACCGCCTGCGCAGACGGCATCGGCGCCAGAGCATCGCGCAGCCGGTCCACCGTTCCGCCTTCCACATCCACGCAGCGAAAGCTGTGCTCAGCTCCGAGCCGGGTCGCCGCATCCAGAAGCGCTCGTGTCTGGCGGGCATCTGCAATGTTGCGCCGAAACAGGATTACACCGCCCGGCCGCACAAGCTTCAGCCACGCGCACTCCAGCGCAGTCAGCTCCGTACCGCCAACACCCACCACCAGCAGGCTTCCTGCCGCCTGTCGCAATGAACTCGTCATTCCATCTCCCAATCACCGAGTTCCTAGTTCCTTGTTCCTAATCCCTTGCTCTTCAGTTCCTGCTGTAACTCCTCCAGAAGATTCAGCGCCTGCAGCGGCGTCAGTGCGTTCACGTCCAGTTCCTCAATGCGGTCCACAATACGCTGTGAGAGCGGCGTGAACATTGTCATCTGCATTGGCTCCGGCTGCGTCTCCACCTGCACGCTCTGCCGTTCCTGCTTCTCGTGCTGCCGCAGCACGTGCCGCGCCCGCTCAATTACGGCCGCCGGCAATCCCGCCAGCTTCGCCACCTCAATGCCGTAGCTCTTGCTCGCCGCGCCCGGCTCAATTGCATGCAGAAACACAATGCCCTTCGGCGTCTCCTTCACGCTTACGCGCAGGTTGCGCACGCGCTTCAACTTCTCCGCCAGCATGGTCAGCTCATGATAGTGCGTCGCAAACAGCGTGCGCGCTCCTGTCTCGGCATGAAGATACTCCACTGTCGCCCACGCCAGGCTCAGCCCGTCAAACGTCGCGGTGCCGCGCCCCATCTCGTCGAGAAGAATCAGCGAGCGTCGTGTTGCCGTGTTCAGAATTGTCGCCGTCTCCGTCATCTCCACCATGAACGTAGACCGCCCCCGCGCGACGTTATCGCTTGCGCCGATGCGCGTGTAGATGCGGTCCACTAGTCCAAGCCGCATCCGGTCCGCAGGCACAAAGCTTCCCATCTGTGCCATCAGCACCAGCATGGCCGCCTGCCGCAGATAGGTGCTCTTGCCACCCATATTCGGCCCGGTAAGCAGCAACAGACTCGGTCCATCCTCCCCTGCGTCCAGATACAGATCGTTCGCGATGAATCTTCCCTCGCGCGTCTCCTCCATCCACTGCTCAATCACCGGATGCCGCGCCGCAGAGGCTTCGAGCACGGGCTCATCTGTCAACTCAGGCCGAGCGTAGCGTCGCGTCGCGGCCAGATGGGCGAAGTTCGCCAGCAGGTCAGCCTCCGCCACCGCGTTGGAAGTCCGCCGAATCCTTCCCGCCACCTGCAGCACGCTCGCGCGCAGTTCCGCAAAGATGCGCCGCTCAATCTCGATGCAGCGCTCCTGTGCAGTCAGAATCTTGCGCTCATGCTCCTTCAACTCCGGCGTCGTAAACCGCTCCGCGTTCACCAGCGTCTGCTTGCGTTCATAATCTGCGGGTGCCAGCGCCAGGTTTGCCTTTGTAATCTCGATGTAATAGCCAAAGACTGAGTTGTAGCGTACCTTCAGCGAGCTGATGCCAGTCCTAAGCCTCTCGCGTTCTTCTATGGCTGCAATGTGCTGCCGCCCGGTCGTTGAAATCGTGCGCAGTTCGTCCAACTCCCCATCCACGCCTGCCGTAATGACGCCGCCGTCAGCCAGCGTCAGCGGAGGGTCTTCAACCAGCGTCGTCTGCACCCGCGCTGTCAGATCCGTCAGCGGGTCCAGCTTTTCTGCAACCTCGCGCCACAAGGTCGCGGTCATCGCACCCAGCGCAGTCTTTAGTTCCGGCAGCCTGGCCAGGCTCATCGCCAGTGCGCGCACATCGCGTGGCCCCGCCGAATCAAGCGAAATCCTTGCCAGCAGCCGCTCAAGGTCCAGGATCCCGCCAAACGACCGCCGCACCTCTTCCCGTTTCAGGAGATCTTTCTGCGCCTCTTCCACTGCTTTATAGCGAGCTTCCAGCGCAGCCCTTTCCATCAGCGGTCGCAGAATCGTTGCCCGCAGCATCCGCTTGCCCATCGGCGTCTGGCAAGCATCCAGCGTGTGGAAGAGCGTCGCTCGCGCGTCCTGACCCTGAAACAGCGGCTCAACCAATTCGAGATTCCGCACCGTCACCTGGTCCAGTTGCAGCGCCGTCGAGTGCTCCTGAAAGCGCAGCGAGTCCACATGCAGCGCCTCATTCTTCTGCGTCGTCCGCACATAGTGCAGAACAGCTCCGGCCGCAATCGCCGCGGCATCGTGTCCCGTTAGGCCAAAGCCATCGAGTGACTGCACGCCCAATTGCCGCTCTACCAGCGGGACTGCAAAGTCGCGTGTCCAGACCCAATCCTCCACGCGCGTGCGCGTCGCAATCCGCTCCAGCACAGCAGGCGGCTCTGTACTCGCATTCAGCAGCACTTCGCTCGGCGCAGCCAGCAGCAGATCGTCCATCGCCTTCTCTCGTGCGCCCACACCGGCAAATTCCGCCGTGCGAAATTCGCCGGTAGAAAGATCCAGCAGCGCCACCGCGCACACCGGCTCCTTGCCGCCCGGCTCAAAATACGCTGCGAGAAAATTGTTATGCTCCTGCCCAATCCCCGCATCCAGCGCCGTTCCCGGCGAGAGCACGCGCGTCACCTCGCGCCGCACGATCTTCTTCGTGAGCTTTGGATCTTCCATCTGCTCGCAGATGGCGATGCGAAAGCCCTTGCGCAGCAGTCGTGTCAGATACTGCTCCACCGAGTGATACGGCACGCCGCACATCGGTACCTGCTTTTCGCGATCGCGCGCGGTGAGAGTCAATTGCAGCTCGCGGCTCGCCACCGCCGCATCATCATAGAAGAGCTCATAGAAATCGCCCATGCGGAAAAACAGCAGCGCGTCGGGATTCTCCCGCTTCGCGGCCGTCCATTGACGCATGAAGGGCGTCAACTCCGCGCCTGTGCCTTCGATGTACGTCCTGCCGCCAGCGTGCGCGGGTGCAGCGGAATCCAGCAGGGAAGCAGCAGGTTGGTTTGCGTCGTCGTTCACGTTGCCTATTAGATTACCGTGCCTCGCTCCGCTACAATCCTGCTGAACCAGTCAAAGCACCATCACCTCAACCCCCACGTCGGAAGGATGCTCGATGAAGTTTCAACTCGCTCACGCTGGCTTGTTCGCCGCAGCTCTCACCCTCGTTATGTCACCTGTCGCGTCCGCTCAGTCCACGACAGGCGGCCATCCTCACAAGCCGCTGAACGCGAAGAGATTTGACTCGCTCGCTGACCGCGCCCTGGCCGTCATGCGCGCCCGGGCCGCGCAACTCAACATCACCGGCGTTGCCGTCATCTCCTACGCGCCCGGCGACACCGTGCAGGGATGGCTCTCGAAGATGGCCGTCGTCGGCCGCATGAAAGACGCCCCCACCGCCACCAGCAAGGGCAACAACCTCATCGGCATCGCCTATGCCAAATCCGCAGAAATGGCAGACACGCTCCGCGACAGCGGCACCGCCGCCCGCCCTCCCATGACGGGTGAGTTCGGCTGGCAGGGCGGTGCAATCGCGCAGAGTCAATCCGGCCACTTCATCGTGGCCTTCAGTGGAGGCAAGTCAGAAGACGATCTGCAGGTCTCGCGCGCGGGCCTTGCCGTGCTGGCCCCCGCGCTCTGAAATCTGCCGCTGCTTACTGGGCAAACAACTTCAGATCAATCCCTTCGCCCATCGCCTTGTAGCCGGCGTCATTCGGGTGCAGGTGATCGCCTGAGTCATACGCCGGGTTGAAGTGAGTCGGGTTCGCAGGATCCTGCGTGATCTTGTCGAAATCAATCACACCGTCAAATGTTCCGCTCGTGCGGATCCAATTATTGACCGCCTCGCGCACCTGCTCGCCTTTCTCAGACGAGTAACCGGCGCCGCCATACGGCGTCAGCGTTGCGCCAAAGGCCTTCATCCCGTGCTCATGCGCGGCATCCGCTATCTGCTTCAGTCCCTGCTCAAGGTCCCCGGCCGTCACATCGTCTTCCGGGCCCATCATCCGATGAAAACGCCCAATGTCGTTGATGCTCTCCAGCACCAGCACATATTTCGCGCCGTTCTGCGCCAGCACGTCGCGGTCCAGCCTCGCCAGCGCGCTTGGGCCCCAGCCATCATTCAGAACCCGGTTGCCGCCGATGCCTTCGTTCAGCACGCCCACATGCTCCATCCCGTGTTCTTGCTGCAGGCGAGCCGCCAGCACATCAGGCCAGCGTCGGTTCGCATTGCGCGTCGAGAGCGCGCCGTCCGTGATCGAGTCGCCCAGAGTTACAATCGCCCGCGCACCCTTCGTCCACGCTACGTCCACTCCGTCGAGGAAGTACCACGACTCAACCTTCTTTGCGTCCGTCAGGGCAGCGGAGCCGGCCACGTCGCCGCTCACCAGATAGTTGTCCTGGTCGGCAAAGTCGTGGAAGGTTTCCTGGCGCATCACCTGCTGCGGCACATAGAAGCTCACCGCCAGGTCGCTCATCGGAGCCAACGTCATCGTAACCGGGTCGGAATACGCCACTGCACCCGCAGTGACGCGCGCGGTCTTCTCCCCGCCAAAGGTCAGCACATGGTCCGTGCCGTCCTTGATTGCGTCGCCCCCTGCGCTTACAGCCACGTGCACATCGCTCAGCACCAGCGGGTCCTTGCCGAACTCGTTGGTAAACCGCACCCGAATCTGCTCTCCGCCCGCCGACACATGCACAATCTCGCGCAGCGTCATCCCGCTGAACTCGTGCATCGCAAAGGTGTTCTCCACTAGCATCGGCGACGTCGCCCAAGTGCCCACCCACTCCGGATGCGCCGCGCCCTGCGCCACACCCACTCCACTCATGCCCAGCAAAAGCCCCAGCAACGACACACCACTACGGCAGCGACCAACCATTGTCCTGTTCTCCTCCATGGGAAGCATTCCGGCTCGGGTTTCCGGCCCGTACCAGCATAGTCGAGCCCGCCCAAGCAGAAGCCAGCACAATCTTTGGGGCCGCCCAACCGTTCGTCCGAAGCCCTTTCCCGCACACTCCAGATTCCGGACCCACCCAGTCCTCCCGCATTCCGAATTTTCTGAAACAAAAGCCTTCGTTTGGTGATTTACGTCACACCCGCCAACCGTCTAAGGCCTTAAGATTGAACTCGAGATGCACCTTCTCTGGTTAAGAGTCGCGGCAGTGCTTTACGCAACGGCAAGCATTGCCGTCTTCCCCGCCGTGCTCTACAAACTTGAACGCTGGCGCAAGAGCTGCGTCCATCTGGCCGGCATGGCCTACTTCTTTCACTTCGTCTCTGTGGTCGAAATGCTCGTCCAGGGCCACAGCTGGGTCCCCGTCGGAGTCCGCGAAGCGGAATCGCTCCTCGGCTTCGTCGTTGCTTCGCTCTTTCTCCTCGTCTGGTGGCTCTATGACGCCATCTCTCTCGGCATCTTCGCCCTGCCCATCACCTTCTTCCTCGTCTTTGTCCCCTCCCTGGGCCTCGTCCGCTACACCTTCCCATCGGAAGGCGTCCGCACCAGTTGGCTCGTCGCCCACATCGCAGCATTATTCGCGGCTTATGCTGCACTCGGATTCAGTCTCCTCGCGTCGATTCTCTATCTGGTGCAGGAGCGCCGACTCAAGTCCAAGCTCAAAGTCCAGCTCGCCTCCGGCACCACGGCCTTTGACTGGCTGCCGCCCCTCGACACACTCGAACGCATCGCCCACGCCACCCTGCTCTTCGGCTTTCCCTGCATGACCGTCGGCCTCGTCATCGGCTCGGTCCTCGTGCAGGAAACATCCCTCGGCGCAGCCTACTTTCAGGACCCCAAGGTCATCGCCTCGTTCCTGATGTGGTTTGTCTACGTCCTGCTGATCTTCATCCGCCAGGCCGCAGGACTCCGCGGGCGTCGCGCTGCCTACGTCTCCGGCGCTGTCTTCATCGTGATGCTCGCCGTCTTTGCCGCCAACGCTTTCAGCCACGTCCACAGGTTCGGTGCCCAATGACGCTCACCCTCATCGGCATCAACCACAAGACCGCGCCCATCGAGCTGCGCGAGCGCATCGCCATCTCCCGCGACGATCTGCCCGAGACCACCCGCGCCCTCGCCGCTACCCCCGGCGTCACCGAGTGCATGATTGTCTCCACCTGTAATCGCGTCGAGATTCTCGCCGCCCTCGAATCGCCCGACACCGACCTCACCACCTTCCTGCATCGCCACTTCAATCTCGACCCCAATCTCCTCGCGCCGCACATCTATCAGCACCGCGACCAGCACGCGGTTCGCCATCTCTTCCGCGTCGCCTCCAGCCTCGATTCCATGGTCGTGGGCGAGCCGCAGATTCTCGGCCAGGTCAAGGAAGCCTTCGCCATCGCCCGTTCCGCCGGCACAGTTGGCGGCCACCTTGAGCACCTGCTCCAGAGCGCGTTTGCCGCGGCGAAGAAGGTCCGCACCGAGACCGAAATCGGGTCCAATTCCGTCTCCATCGCGTCCGTCGCCGTCGAGCTCGCCCGCAAGATCTTCGGCTCGCTTCAAGGCCGCACCGTCTTCCTTGTCGGCGCAGGTAAAATGAGCGAACTCGCCGCACGTCACCTCGTCCAGCAGGGCGCCGGCACCATCCTCGTCACCAACCGCACCCTGGAGCGTGCGCGCACCCTCGCCGAGCCCTTCAACGGCCGCGTCATCCCCTTCGAGCAGCTCCACGAGACTGCCAGCGAAGCCGACATCGTCATCACCTCCACCGGCGCGCCGCACCCCATCTTCCGCCGCGAACATGGCCACGCCTTCCTGCAGCGCCGCCGCAACCGCCCCATGTTCTTCATCGACATCGCCGTCCCTCGCGACGTCGATCCCGAGGTCAACAAGCTCGACGGCCTCTTCGTCTACGACATCGACGACCTCCAGCAGGTTGCCGCGGCCCACATTGCCGAGCGCAAGACCCAGGCCACTGACGCCGAAGCACTCGTCGCCGCTGAGGTCGAACGCTTCCATCAGCGTCAGCGCACCGTCAACGTCGCGCCCGCCATCGTCGCGCTCCAGCGCCAGGCCGAGGAAATCCGCCAGGCCGAGCTCCGCCGCATCCACGCCCGCCTCGATACCCTCACGCCCGAGCAGATCGCAGCGGTCGAAGCGCTCACGCGCGGCCTTGTCAACAAGTTCCTCCACCCGCCCATGCAAGCCCTCAAACAGGCAGCCCGCGAGAACGACGCAACGCGCCTTGAAGCGCTCTGCGAGACCTGGTCGCTGCCCACTGCGCCTGAACCCGCTGCCGAACCCCAACCCGCCGCTGCGCCCGAAGTCAGGCACGAAAAGCCACAGCGGCACGCGTCCAAAGAAGCCAGCGTTGTGGGGGGCAAATGAATCTTCGCATCGGCAGCCGGGGCTCGCAGCTCGCTCTCTGGCAAAGCAACCACATCGCCGCGCTTCTCCGCGCGCAGGGTCACATCGTCGAGATCGAGATCATCAAGACCACCGGCGACCGCCTGCAGGAAGTCACCTTCGCGCAGGTGGGTTCCAAAGGCATGTTCACCAAAGAGATTGAAGAAGCGCTCGCCGAGGGCCGCGTCCATCTCGCCGTGCACTCGCTCAAAGACCTGCCCACCGAGCTGCCCGCGCCTTTCGCTCTCGCCGCTACGCCGCCGCGCGTCGATCCCCGCGATGTCTTCGTCTCGGTGAATTACCCCAACCTCGCCGCGTTGCCGCAGGGCGCCCGCGTCGGCACCAGCAGCCAGCGCCGTCGCGCGCAACTCAAAGCCCTGCGCCCCGACATTGAAGCCGTCGAGTTCCGCGGCAACGTCGACACCCGTCTCCGCAAGCTCGCCGAGGGTCAGGTTGACGCCATCCTGCTCGCCGCCGCCGGCCTCGACCGACTTGAAAAAACTGAGTGGATCCGCGAGCGCCTCGACCCTTCCGACTTCACCCCCGCCGCCGGTCAGGGCTCACTCGGCATCGAGACCCGCGACGACGACGCAGCCACCCTCGCCGCCGTTGCCTTTCTCAATCACCCTGCCACGCGCTTCGCCGTCACAGCCGAACGCGCCGCGCTTGCCGCGTTGGGCGGTGGCTGCCAGGTCCCCATCGGCGTCCACTGCCGCCCGGTATCGAACGGGGTGCCCCAGGTCTCGAATCTGAGACCGGGGAACGGCTCTGCTTCCTCGGAGGAAGTCGAAATCTTCGGCGTCGTTGCCGCGCCCGACTCCGGCCACGCCATTCGCATCCATCACCGCGCTCCGGCCACCACCGACCCCGCCGCGCTCGGCCGCCTTGCCGCAGAAATGCTCATCGCCGCCGGTGCTGGCCCGCTGCTCGCGGCCCACGGCGGAGCCATCCGGTGACCGCGCCGTCCCTCGCCGGCCGTCGCATCCTCGTCACCCGCGCCGCATCGCAGGCTGGAAAACTCAGCCAGGGTCTCCGCGCACTCGGCGCTATCCCTGTAGAAGTTCCCGTTCTTGAAATCCAGCCGCCCGCCAGCTTCGACGCTCTTGACCAGGCCCTCCGGCAGCTCTCGAGCTACCACTGGCTCATCCTCACCAGCACGAATGCCGTCCGCGCCCTCGCCGAACGCGCTCATCGTACGGGCATTTCCTTCGAGAAGTCCGCCCCACCGCAGGTGGCCGCCGTCGGCTTCGCCACAGCCGAAGAAGCTCGCAAAGCCGGCCTGCCCGTCGCTCTTGTACCGGAAGCCTACGTGGCTGAAAGCCTCGTCGCCGCGCTCCAGGGCTCCATCGCCGGGAAGCGCGTCCTGCTCGCCCGCGCCGCCGTCGCCCGCGACGTCATCCCCGACGCCCTCCGCGCTGCCGGAGCCACCGTGGACGTCGCCGACGCCTATCGCAACGCCATGCCCGCCGCTGCCCCCGCGCAGCTCCGCGCCGCATTGGAGCAGGGCATCGACGCCGCCACCTTCACCAGCTCCTCCAGCGTCACCCATCTCGCCGACGCCGCCCGCGCCGCTGGCCTCGCCTTTCCCTTCGCCGGAGTCCCCGCCGTCTCCATCGGCCCCATCACCAGTCAGACCCTGCGCGAGCACAACTGGCCCCCCGCCGCCGAAGCCACTCCGCATGACATCCCGGGCCTCATCGCCGCTGTCGCTAGTTGGCTCTCTCGCTGACGCACGAACCCCGCGAACTCCGCCAGATCCGCTAGCTACTCCAAGTCTTATCTTTCGACCTGCACAGCGTCTCCAGATTGCACTGGCTGCACTTCGGCTTGCGCGCATCGCACACCGCACGCCCATGATGAATGATCTGGTGGCTGAAGCGAATCCATCGCTCCTGCGGCAGCACCTGCATCAGTTCCTGCTCCACCTTCTGCGGGGTATCGCCCTTGGCCAGCCCCAGCCGCCGCGCAATCCGCAACACATGCGTATCCACCACCACGCCCTCGGCCTTGCCGAAGCTCACGCCAAGCACCACATTCGCCGTCTTCCGCGCCGCGCCCGGCACCGTCGTCAACTCCGCCAGCGTTTGCGGCACTTTGCCGCCAAACTCGTTCGTGATCTTCTGCGCCGCGCCCAGAATCGACCTCGCCTTGTTGCGAAAGAATCCCGTCGAGCGAATCAGCGCCTCCAGTTCTGCGGGCTTCGCCCTGGCCATCGCCGCCGGGGTAGGGAAGCGCCGGAACAGCTCCGGCGTCACCATGTTCACCCGCACATCCGTGCACTGCGCAGAGAGAATCGTCGCCACCAGAAGCTCCCACGGCGAGCGATGATCCAGCGCGCACTCCGCCTCCGGATACGCCTCATCCAGCCCCTTCAAAATTGCCGCCACCCGCTCCGGCGCAAGGTCGCCTCGGGCAGGCTTCTTTGGAGCTTTCACTGAACTTGTCTTCTTTGCAGGCATGGTTAGGAGTCTAAATCTGTAACCCGCAGAATGGAGCAGGTCTTATCTTGCCTCCACCGCTCCACATTGAGCACGATCAGGCAATCTCAAGTAACTTCGCAAAGAATAACGGAGGGAGCAGGGGCCTTCAGGCCCCTGAATACCCAGCCATGTCACCATCACGGGCCTTTAGGCCCGGGTCTTCCTCTCCAAGTGGCGAGGCATTGGGTCAAGCCTTCCAAGCGCGGCCGAACTATACGGATAAGCCTCCGGCGCTAGAGCCGTCCCTCCAGCCACCCGCCCAGCTTCTCCACCGGCAGGCGCAGCCCCAGAAAGAACTGCCCAAACAGCGCATACACCGCGCTCACTTCATCAAACCGCATCTCGTAGATCAGCTTCTTGAACACCACCGGGTCCTCGGCGAACAGGTCCACGCCCCACTCCCAGTCGTCCATCCCAATCGAGCCTGTGATGATCTGCTTCACCACATCCCCATACCGTCGCCCAATCAGCCCATGCTCGTGCATCATGCGCTGCCGTTCGGCAAAGGGCACCGCATACCAATTCTTCTCCTCGCCGCGCTTGCGGTCCATCGGATAGAAGCACAGATACTTCGTCTCCGGCACTGCGGGCCACAGCCGCGACTTCATTGCCTCCGCGCCGCGCCGCAGGCTCGCTTCGACCTCCGCGTTCCACTCAGCGGAATGTTGCGCAAATCCCTTCGCCGCCGCAGCCTCATAGGTCTTCCGCGTCGATTCATACAGTCCCAGCTCCACCACCGACACATACGAATGACGCAGCTCCATGAAGTCAAACAGCGGCCCCTGTGCCAGCTCCAGCTCCGCCTGGTTGAGCGCCTCCATCGAATCGCGAAAGTGCAGCAGAATCAAATCGCCCTTGTGCCCCAGCTGCGAGAACACCGCCGTCTGCACCGGCCCATCCGCGCTGGCGCGTTCCATCTTCTTCAGCGCGGCCGCAGCATCGGCCGCAATGCGCCCACGCTCCGCGGCGGGCAGCGCCTTCCACGCCTTCCAGTCAAAGCGAAAAAACTGATGCAGTGTGCTCGCGCCCTCAAGCGTCAACGGAACCGGCGGAAATTCACTCAATCGATTCACCTCGTTTGCTTCTCGTTTTCACCAACCTCATGCTAGCAAACAGCGCATCCTGCCTGTCTCAGCCGCGCGCCCGGCCTATATACTGGGTACGCCAATGACCGAACACATTCTCGCCGTCCTGGTCCAGTTCATTACGCGTGTCATCGACCTCGGCGGCTACGCCGGCATCGCCTTCCTCATGGGCATTGAGTCGGCCTGCATCCCGCTGCCGTCTGAAGTCATCATGCCCTTTGCCGGCTACGTCGTCTATCTCGGTCACATGGGCCTTTTCTGGGTCGCCACGGCCGGCGCCATCGGCTGCAATCTAGGCTCTGTCGTCGCCTACTGGATTGGCGCCAAAGGCGGCCGCCCACTCGTCGAGCGCTACGGCAAATGGGTCCTGATGAGCCATCATGACCTCGCCCGCATGACCTGGTTCTTTGAGAAGTACGGTTCCATCACCGTTCTGCTGGCGCGCCTGCTGCCCGTCGTGCGCACCTTCATCGCCTTTCCCGCCGGCATCGCAAAGATGAACCAGCTCCGCTTCCACATCTATACTTTTGTGGGCTCGTGGCCGTGGTGCTTCGTCCTCGCCTATGTCGGCATGAAGCTCGGCGAGAAGTGGCACACCGACCCGCGCTTCGAGCAGGCCTTCCACCGCTTTCATGTCGCCGTGGAAATCACCCTCGTCGCAGCCCTCATCTGGTTTGTCTGGGCCCATATCAATCGCAACGGCAGAGAGGAGTCTGCCTAGCCCGCCTCGAGACGCGAGCCGCCCGCATGGGGGTAAACTGGTTTGTCTGGCTCAAAACGCATTCATCGTTCGTACGCAGTCCAGCAGCAATTCCATCGAAGGTTAGGAGAAGCAATGTCAACTGAAGCGCAAGGCGGCCAAAAGACCGCTGGTGCAGCACCGATTGCGCCCGCCAAGGGCAAACTGGGTGTGATGGTCATCGGCCTGGGCGCCGTAGCCACCACCATGATCGCTGGCGTTGAGGCTGTCCGTCGCGGACTGGCCAAGCCGATTGGCTCCCTCACGCAGATGGGAACCATCCGCCTCGGCAAACGGACCGAGAATCAGTCGCCTCTTATCAAGGATTTTGTCCCACTCGCCGACCTCAACGACATCGTCTTCGCCGGCTGGGACATCTTTGAAGACAACGTCTACGAGGCCGCCGCGCATGCTGCCGTTCTCGACAAGGAGACGCTGGCCAAGCTCAAGCCCTATCTCGAAACCATCAAGCCCATGCCGGCTGTCTTTGACCAGTACTACGTCAAGCGCCTCAACGGCACCCACGTCAAGAAGGGCAAGACCAAGCGCGACCTCGCCAATCAGGTCATCGAAGACATTCGCAACTTCAAGAAGACTGTCGATCGCGTCGTCATGATCTGGGCCGGCTCCACGGAAATCTTCCTCGAGCCCACCGCCGTCCATCAGTCGCTCGCAGCCTTTGAGAAGGGCCTCGACTCCAACGACATCGGCATCGCGCCTTCGCAGATCTACGCCTACGCCGCGCTCAGTGAAGGCGTGCCCTTCGCCAACGGCGCGCCCAACCTCACCGTCGACGCGCCCGCACTCATCGAGCTCTCCAAGAAGAACGCCGCGCCCATCTGCGGCAAGGACTTCAAGACCGGCCAGACCTTCATGAAGACCGTCCTCGCGCCGGCCTTTAAGGCTCGCATGCTCGGCGTCCGCGGCTGGTTCTCCACCAACATCCTCGGCAATCGCGACGGCGAAGTCCTCGACGATCCGCAGTCCTTCAAGACCAAGGAAGAGTCCAAACTCGGCTCGCTCGAATACATCTTCCAGCCCGAGCTCTACCCCGATCTCTACAAGGACATCTACCACAAGATCCGCATCAACTATTACCCGCCCCGCGGCGACGAAAAGGAAGCCTGGGACAACATCGACATCTTCGGCTGGCTCGGCTACCCAATGCAGATCAAGGTGGACTTCCTCTGCCGCGACTCCATCCTCGCCGCGCCCATCGCGCTCGACCTGGTCCTCTTCCTTGACCTCGCCAAGCGCACGCCCTCGCTCCAGTCCATCGGCATCCAGGAGTGGCTCAGCTTCTACCTCAAGTCACCTCAGACCGCCGAAGGCCTCTACCCCGAGCACGATCTCTTCATCCAGTCGATGAAGCTCAAGAACACCCTGCGTCACATCATGGGTGCGGACCTCATCACCCACCTCGGACTCGAATACTACGACTGATGCGACATCGCGCAACGCGCTGTGCCGCAGGTCAACACAAAAGCCCCATCCGTCATGGATGGGGCTTTTCTTGTCTCTGCATCGTGGTGCGCTTGGCCTACGCTGCCACAGCCTCAGCCAGTCTTCGCACCGTCACCACTGTGATGTCGTCTTCCTGACCAAACTCTTTCGCCGCATCCGCAATGTAAAACGCCGACTGGTTGCTAAGGTTCTGCACGCGGTCAAATCCAAACAGCTCCCCCGAAGGCTTCCGTGCTTCCACCACGCCATCCGAAAGCAGCAGCAGCCTGTCGCCTGGGTGCAGATAGAGCTGCACTTCTTCATAGGTTCCGTCCGGCACCACGCCCAGCGGCAGGCCGCCCGGTACCTTCACTTCCTGGCTGTTGAGATACGGCGGCAGGTGCCCCGCGCTCGAAAGAGTAACTTCGCCGTCCGCGCGCAGCAGCACCGCCTGACACGTCGTCAGGCTCGCACTGCCATCCAGCACGCGATTCAATGAAGCAAGAATCTTCGCTGGACTTCGTTCCGTCGTCCGCCGCAGCGCTCCCATGATCATGGACACCCGCATCGCCGCCTGCAGGCCCTTGCCCGCCACATCGCCCACCACCACCAGCAGCGCTCCGTCCTCGGTCGCCTCCACGTGGAAAAAGTCGCCGCCTACCTCCGCCGCCGGGTTATACACCGAATCCACTGCATACCCCGGAGTCCGTTGCTGCTCCTTGGGAATCATGAGTTCCTGCACGGTGCGCGCTGCCGCCAGTTCGCTCGCGGCCCGCTCCTGGTCATGCTGTACGCGCAGAAAGCGCACAAAGATGATCAGCACAATCGCCAGCAGCCCGGCAAAATCCGCGACCGACGCAAAGTGAATCGGAATCTGCCCCGCCTGCAAGGTCAGCGGCGAGTGGTAGGCCTGGCCGCTCCAGGAGTTCAGGCTCCCGCTTAAAATTGGGTCCGCAATCCCCACAATGGTCAGCAGCAGCGGAATCAGCAGCATCCCCGCCTCGAAATTCTTCCTGAGCGTCGCCAGAATCAGCGTCGAGAAGATGAACGCTGACCATCCAATCATCCACAGAAGCGCGCCTAGCCAGATGGCCCCCGTAACAAAAATCCAGAACCACGCATGGTAGCCAAACAAAAGCTCCAGCGTCGGCCCCACCCCCAGCAGCACGGGCGAAGACCAGCGCAGCAGCAGAATGAACCAGCGCCTCTTCAGCGACAGAAACGCCACCAGAAACTCAAAATACAGATACGCTGAGATGACCACCAGTTGCAGTACCACCGCGGCATACAATCCCCGGTCCAGCATCGCCGAGCTTCCCGCCAGATCGATAAACGCAATCGGCGCCTGGGCCAGCTCATGCAACGCCAGCCACAGGTACTCCACGTGGCCCTTCTGCGTCATGTAAAGCGCCAGCAGAAACACCGTCAGTACCGTTAGCAAAATCGCGCTCACAAGCCTCGGCAGCCGCTCAAACAGGTTGTGAGCCGACCACAGGTCAAGTTCCTTCCGCAGATCAGACTCGACGCCAAGTTCCAGTGTGCGCAGGGTGAAGAAATTCGTGAAGGATCCAACCCCGAAGGGAATGTAGATCGTCCGCGCCACCAGCGTCAGGTCCGTATCCGCATCCGAAAGCGGAAGCTTGTAGAGCCGGCTGATCTCCTGAAACATCTCCGGAGCAGAGCCATGCGGACCCTCCGGGTCGATCTCCTTTCCGTTGGCATATACCGTCACGCCCGGTCCGCCTGGATCGATTGACATCCCCGTGCTCGGCACCACCGGCAGCGCAATCAGCAGGGCCAGCGGCCCATGCTGGGGTGGCAATTTCACATGCAGCCGGAACCATACAAAAGGCCTGCCGTGTCCATGCTGCTGCGGTGGTTGCCCAGGCTTCAGACTGCCGGCATCTTCCGGATGATCCAGGTCCTGCAGGCCGTCCAGCGAGTCGCCTGCATTCTTTACCGGCCAGGTGGAATCGTCAAAGTCCACTCCCGCCGCGGCTTTGTTGCTCGTCACGCCCACGCGCCATCCGCGATCCAGCACGAGCGGTGCGCCCATGTGCGTCGCATCAAACACAATCGCAGGTACCGCCGGAGCATCGGCCCGCGCGGCCGGAAGGTGCTTCTCCGGAACCAGGGTATTCGCAAGGGAAGCGGCTCCATGCCGCTGTGCTGCCGCACCAGCCGCCGCCAGGCACACGAACCCCGCCACAACTCCGCTCCATAACTTCCGTCGCACCAAAGTCCTCCGCGCGCTTTGTTCACCACTCTAATCCACCCGGCGCGCCATCCCAAAGATGTTCCCGCCCCAACCGCTGTCCCTCCCACCGAAATAAATCTTTGCCCCTTCAATCCGTCCGCGCCATACTAGCGTCTAAGGTATTGGAGCGCAGCTTCCGGGCGGGAGTCTGCCGCTGGAGGGTCATCATGCGAAGGGCACAAGCGCGATTCATGCAGCTCTTACTGTTTGCCGCCATCCTCGCCATCCCCGCGACTCTGGTGGCCCAGTCCACTGCGCAGCAAACCCCGGCGCAGGCACCCTCCTCCGCGCCCGCTGCCTCCGCTCCGGCCCAGCAGCCTGCCCCCGCGTCCACACCGGCTCAGTCCTCCACGAGTTCCGCTTCCGCCCCATCCAACTCCGGTCCGGTACTGCATCGTAAAGATGAGTCCAGCACCACAACGCCCTCGACGCAGCCCGCTCCCGGCACCCAGCCCGTCGCCGGCGACGTACCCGCACCCCCGCCCGGCGCCTCCAGCACGAACAAGAAGCATGGCAAGCACGACAAGAACTCAGACGACGATGTAGAGCCCGGCACCACCCCTGTCAAAGGCGACGTAAACGTCGATCCCGATAAGGTCGTCGGCGTCGGCAGCGACCTCATCAAGGTCAAGCCCGGCAGCGTCGAAGATGTCAACGCCGTCGGCAACCGCGAAATCGGCGGCCGCGGCCTCGGCAACTGGTACTCGACGGACTCCGAGATCAAGATGGGCAAGCAGTACGCCGACGAGATTGAGAAGACCACCCGCTTCATCACCGATCCCGTCGTCACCGAGTACGTCAACCGCATCGGCCAGAACATCGTCAAGAACTCCGACTGCAAGGTGCCCTTCACCATCAAGGTCATTGATTCCGATGAAATCAACGCCATGGCCCTCCCCGGCGGCTTCTTCTACGTCAACTCCGGCCTCATCCTCAATGCCGACGAGGAAGCCGAGATGGCCGGCGTCATGGCCCATGAAACCGCCCACGTCTGTGCGCATCACGCCGCCCGCGAGATGACGCGCATGAATTACGCCCAGATTGGCTCCATCCCGCTCATCATGATGACCGGCTACTCCTGGACCGGCTACGGCATCTACGAGGCCTCGCAACTCGCCATCCCCATCGCCTTCCTCCAGTTCTCACGCGACTTCGAGGCGCAAGCCGATTACCTCGGCGTTCAGTACATGTACCGGGCCGGTTACGATCCGCAGGCCTTTATCGACTTCTTTGAAAAGATCCAGGCCCTCGAAAAGCGCAAGCCCGGCCTCGTCTCGCGCGCCTTCTCCGATCACCCGCAGACGCCCGATCGTATCCTCCACTCGCAGGAGGAGATTGCCCGCATCCTGCCCGCCAAGGACGAATACCTCGTCACGACCTCTGAGTTCGACGATGTGAAGGCCCGCCTCGCGCGCATCGAAAACAAACGCCGTCTCCTCGACAATAAGGGAGGCCCGAAGCCCTCGCTCCGCCGCGCCAGCACCGACTCAAGCTCCGGCAACGGCAGTTCCACCACCGACAGCAGCAACTCCTCCTCCACGGACCGGCCCACGCTCCATCGCCGCGACGACCAGAACTGAGCAGGGACTTGGAGACTCTTTCGCATCGCCGCCCGGCTTCGGTCGGGCTGCGGATGCAGGGAAGGGCCAACTCGACTTGAGCCCCTTCAGACTTGCTCTGCGCACCATCCGCGCTACCCCCACAACCCCTCGCGTCCCCGCGGCCGCTCACCCCAAGTGCTTGCACGATTGCGACTTGCGCCTTTCGGCCCCCACACACACTTCCGCGAAAAACTCCATGAATTTCCCTCAACTCCCGAAAAATCCTTGAAACTGCAGGGAATTCCGCGCTATATACAGGTGTACCGGCTTGCCTGCCGGAATCCTGTCCCGATTGGCCCTCTGCCAATCCGCGAGGGGGAATCATGCGCCACTCCACAGCCCGCTCAAACCTGCTGGTTCCTGAAGTCCGAGAAGTCATGGACATCCGCCAGGCCTCCGACTACCTCGGCATCTCGCCCGACACTTTGTACAAATACGCCTCCGAAGGCTTCGTACCCGCCTTCAAGCTCGGCAACCGTTGGCGCTTCAAGCGCTCCCGCCTCGATGAGTGGATGGACCGCCAGTCCGACCAGCACACCGCCGAGGCCGAGCCCGACACCCACCAGAAGAAGCCCGTCAAGGCCGCGCTGTAGCGCCCGGGCAAGCCGCCGAACTCGTTGCATTCGCTCGCCCGTGATATACCAATGCGGTGGACCATTTCCGCCGTTTCGGTCAGCTTCGTCGCCGCATGACTCGCGCCGGTTTCCCCGGTCTGCTCGCCACTCATCTTCCTGACGTCCGCTACCTCTGCGGATTCACCGGCTCCAGCGCCGCCCTCGCCGTTACCCGTCGCGCCGCCCGCCTCTTCACCGATGGCCGCTACACCGCGCAGGCTGCCGAAGAGGTCTCCGCCGCCCGTGTTGAAATCGTCTCCAGTTCTCCTGCCGTCCACGCGGTGCAATGGCTCGCGGCTCAGTCCGGTCTCAGTCTCGCAGGCTTTGACCCGTCTTACACCACCGTTTCCGAGCTCGCCCGCCTCCGCGCCGCCCTGCCCACGAGCCTGAGGCGGGCGTTTCTCCAGCCGCTCCCCGCACCGCTCGTCGAACCGCTCCGCATGGTCAAAGACGAGGATGAGCTCACCCTCATCGTGGAAGCCGCCCTCATTGGCTGCAAGCTCTTCGATCACATTCTCGGCCACATTCGCCCCGGTCTTGCCGAGTTTGAGGTCGCCGCGGAACTCGAGCATCAAGCTCGCCTCCTGGGCGCGGAAGGGATGTCCTTTGACACCATCGTCGCCTCCGGCCGCCGCTCTGCCTTGCCCCACGGCCGTGCCACCGCCGCCCGCGTGCCGCGTAAAGGTTTCCTGACCCTCGACTTCGGTATAATCCACAAGGGTTACTGCTCTGACATGACTCGAACCGTCCATCTGGGCAAGCCATCCACGCACGAGCGCAGCGCTTATCAGGCCGTCCTCGACGCTCAGATGGCCGCCGTTTCCGCAGTCTCTGCGGGCGTCTCCTGCGGCGACGTGGACGAGGCCGCACGCGGCGTCCTGCGGCGCGCGGGTCTGGCAGATGCGTTCACTCACTCCACAGGCCACGGGGTCGGCCTGGAAATTCACGAGCCGCCGCGGATCGGCGCCGGACAGACGACCCACCTGCTTCCCGGCATGGTCGTCACCATCGAGCCAGGCATCTACCTGCAAGATCGGTTCGGCATCCGCATTGAAGACATGGTGGCCGTCACCCGCAACGGAGGCCAGGTGCTCACCCCCGCGCCCAAGGCCCTCATCGAACTTTAACCAACTGAAGAATTCAACCGCACACTACGCTGGACCGGAGAGGCACCGAACGCATGAAACCTCAGGACATGAAGGACCTCAAGGAACTCATCGAATTCCTCAAGCAGTATCAGGTCGCAGAATTCGACCTAGACCGGGGCGACACCAAGATCCGCCTCAAGTTCGATCCGCCGCCAGTTTCGTCGGCCAGCCTTGCCGAATTCGCAGCGCGCGCTACCGCCGCCGCCCCCGTCCATGCTGCTCCGGTTCATCATGCCGCGCCCGCCGCATCCGCACCTGTGGCACCGCCCCCAGCAGCCGACCCCGACGCGGGCCTGCACACCGTCAAATCTCCCATCGTCGGCACCTACTACGGCTCGCCCTCGCCCGGCGCATCGCCCTTTGTCTCTCCCGGCGACCGCGTTCAGAAGGGCCAGGTCATCTGCATCGTCGAAGCCATGAAGCTCATGAACGAGATTGAGGCCGACGCCTCTGGCGAGATCGTCAAGTGCCTCGTCACCAACGGTCAGCCCATCGAATTCGGCCAGCCGCTCTTCACCATCCGCGAGGGCTAAACCGATCGGCGCGGCAGTCAATTTCGCGTTCGGGAGCGGCTTACTCCGCGAACCCCGCTCGCTCCCCTAACTCGCTAACTCGCTTTTCCGGACTTCCTCTATGTTTCGTAAAGTTCTCATTGCCAATCGCGGTGAAATTGCCTTGCGCGTCATCAACGCCTGCCGCGAGCTCGGCGTTCGCACCGTGGCCGTCTATTCTGAGGCGGACCGCAACTCCCTCCACGTCCGCTTCGCCGACGAAGCCATCTGCATCGGCCCGCCGCGCCCCACCGAGAGCTATCTCAATGTCCCCGCCGTCATCTCCGCCGCCGAGATTGCCGACGTTGACGCCATCCATCCCGGCTACGGCCTGCTCAGCGAGAACGCCAACTTCGCCGAAGTCTGCCGCGCCTCCAACATCAAGTTCATCGGCCCGCCGCCTGAGGTCACCCGCCTCATGGGCGAAAAAGAAAAAGCCCGCCAGGCCATGAAGAAGGCCAAAGTCCCCATCCTCCCCGGGTCAGACGGCGTCCTGGCCAGCTCCGACGAGGCCCTTGAAGTCGCCAAGACCATCGGCTATCCCGTCATCCTCAAGGCCAAGGCCGGCGGCGGTGGACGCGGCATGCGCATCGTCCGCACCCCCGACGAACTCCCCAATCTCTACCACGCGGCCAACACCGAAGCCGCCAACGCCTTCGGCAACGGCGAGCTCTACATGGAGAAGTTCATCGAGCAGCCGCGCCACATCGAGTTCCAGATTCTCGCCGACGAGCACGGCAACGTCACCACCCTCTTTGAGCGCGAGTGCTCCATCCAGCGCCGCCACCAGAAGCTCATCGAAGAGGCGCCATCCCTCCAGGTCACGCCCGCGCTCCGCCAGGAAATCAGTGACACCCTCTGCCGCTGCCTCAAGGAAATCGGCTATCAGAACGCCGGCACCATTGAGTTCCTCATGGACGAGGACCGCAAGCTCTACTTCATCGAGATGAACACCCGCATCCAGGTCGAGCACCCGGTCACCGAGGCCATCACCGGCGTCGATCTCGTCAAGGCCCAGCTTCGCATCGCGTCCGGCGAAAAGCTCTCAGACATCCTGCCGCCCAACATCGAGCTCCGGGGCCACGCCATCGAGTGCCGCATCAACGCCGAGCACCCCGTCAAGTTCACCCCGTCCGCCGGCAAAATCACCGCCTTCAACGTCCCCGGCGGCAACGGCGTCCGTGTGGACACCGCCCAGTACGCCGAAGGCGTCGTCCCGCCCTACTACGACTCGCTCATCGCCAAGCTCATCGTCCACGGCAAAGACCGCGCCGAAGCCATGGCCCGCATGCAGCGCGCCCTCTCGCAGTTCGTGGTGCAGGGAATTGAAACTTCGATTCCACTCCATCAGGCCATCTTCCAGAACGAAGACTTCCAGGCCGGCAACTTCGACACCAAGTTCATGGAGCGTTTCCTCGCCAACCGGTAACGGTTGCGACTCCCGCATCCTCTCGAACCTGACCGCTGGCTCGTGTGCCAGTAAGCGATGCGAATTCGCCACTGAAAATGGGTGCCCCATCCATGGCGCGTGCGCAGCAGGCGTCATGGGTGGGAAAGCACAACCCCCATCCCCGCCCACACGATCTCCGTTGGAAGCATGAGTGTGTCTGTGAATAATGTATACAGAGTATACTTGGTGTGGTATACATCGTATACATGAAAGCAAGGACGACATCGCAACGAATCCAGGTCGCAGCCCGGCGGTTGCTTTCCCGCGATGGACCGGAAGCCGTCACGATGCGCAGCGTCGCCAAGGTAGTCGGAATCACGCCGATGGCGCTCTACCGGCACGTTACCGATCGCGACCATCTGCTCAATACCCTAGCCGACGCCGGCTTTGAAGATCTTGCAGCTCGCGTTGCCGGCACGCCGCTCCCCCCGGATCCAAAGGAGCAGCTCATGAAGATTCTGGATGTCTTTTTAGACTTTGCATTCGCACAGCCGCGCATGTTTGAGCTCATGTTCCTTGAGCAGCGCAAAGGCGCACGCCAGTTCCCGGCAGACTTCCGCGCAGACAAATCGCCGACGGCGAGGTTTTCTGCGGAGGCCTTGAAACTGGGCATGAAGCAGGGCATCTTTCGCAAAGACGACGTTTGGGAGATCGTCTTCGAAACCGGCGCAATGCTGCAGGGCCTGGTGATGCTGTACGTCGGTGGGCGCGTCCAGTTACCGCAGGAAGAGTTTCGCGCCCAATGCCACAGAGCGTTCCGGAGGTATCTCAATGGAATCCGCAAATAGATTCAACTCGTACGCGCTCGCATTGCTGGCATGTGCCGCCTCGGCGCTGCTGCTTTACTTTGGCAACGGGCTCAGCCCGCTTTGGCTGCTGATGTGGTTTGCGCCATTGCCGGTGTTGATCGTCGCCCTGCGCATCCCCGCGTGGCAGGTGGGCCTTCTAGCGCCGGCTTCGTGGCTGGCCGGCTACCTCAACCTCTGGCACTACTTTCATGTCCTCGGAGCACCGCCTATCGCATGGTTCGCGAGTTGCGGCACAGCCGCACTCGCTTTCGGTCTCGGCGTTTTGCTCATGAGAGCCCTCGCACACAGAAGAGCAATGTGGAGCGCGTGGCTCTCCCTTCCGGCCACCTGGACCACCTTTGAGTTCATCCGCTATTGGATCTGGCCCCATGGATCGGCCGCCTGCATCGCCTATTCGCAGTTGAATTTCCTGCCATTTCTTCAGACGGCTTCTCTTGCCGGCCCCTGGGGCATGGGATTCGTGCTCTTGCTCTTTCCCACCGGATTGGCGCTTGCCGTCGATCTCTGGCCCCAGAAACGCCAGCAGGCCGCGCGCCTCCTCGGCGCCACATGCTCTGTGCTGGCCGCTCTGCTCATCTTCGGCTTCATCAGACTTTCCACGCCGCAAGGTGATCCTGTAGTCAAAGTTGGCCTTATCGCGTCAGACGCCAATGGCGGCTCCTCCATCAACGATCCTGGCGCGCCCACACAACATCTCTTTGAGAACTACGCCACGCACGCGCGCGAACTCATCGCCCAGGGAGCGCAGGTGGTGGTGATGCCAGAAGACATGGGCGTAGCCCTCGACTCCACAGTGACGGATGTCGATGCACTCTTTCAACCCATCGCAGACCAAACAGGCTCCGTACTCATCATCGGGATGGCGCGGAGACGCTCTGCGAGTCAGCACAACGAAGCGCGCATTTACGGGCCTGGGGTCGCGCCCCGCAGTTACGCGAAAGAGCACTTGCTGCCGCCCTTCGAAACCAGCCGCTTCACCCCGGGATCACGAAGAACTCTCTTCGCCGCTCCAGCAAACAACCCTGGCCAAATCTGGGCGACAGCCATCTGCAAAGATTTGGACTTCACGAACCCTGCGCGGGCCTACGGGCAGGCGGGAGTCGGCCTGATGCTCACACCTGCCTGGGACTTTCGCATGGATGGATTCTGGCACGGGCACATTGCAGTCATGCGTGCCGTGGAAGACGGATTCAGCCTCGTTCGGTCCGCTCGTGACGGACTGCTCACCGTCGCGGATGACCGCGGCAGAATCGTTGCGGAAATCACCAGCAACGCTGCACCATTCGCAACCTTACTCGCCACCGTTCCAGCGGGACACAGCCACACCGTGTACCTGTTGCTGGGCGACTGGTTTGGGTGGTGCGCCATCGCCCTGCTGGCCTTGGTGTTGATTCAACTTGTGCGCAAGGGAAGAGCCACGATCGCATCCTCCTCGGAGGACATCTCAATCGCAGCGCGCGCGATGCGAGTCCACCGCTGACAATGGGTGCCCCATGTCTCGCTTCTGAAACCTGGATAAGCGCCCACTCCATCCCCGCGCCGTTTTGCTGTGTCCACCTCTCCTTTCCGGCACTCGTCCCGCACCCCTCTCATTCCACGTGCCTAAACACTACACCTTACTTTGCAGATCATTTCCCCGCCTTGGCACACAATGTCTTCATGGCAATCAAGAGGGCATAATCGGCGGAGGGCGCAGTGTCAGGTATGTACCCGGTCCAACTTGCCAGGAATCTGCCGGGTCTGTACCCCCTCTCCCCTTTGATCGCAGGTTTCCATAACAGGCCTGTAGAGAATTTTGCGAACTTGTGAATGAGCCAGCGCGCCCGCGCCCGCAAGCCCTTCCCACGTTTCGCCTCCGGGTGTAACAATCGCTCCGTCCCTCGAATTCCGGAGACTCTGCAACCCTCATGTTCCTGCGCGTGCGCATTCGCCACTTGTCCCTGTGCTCTCTCGTTGCTGCTGTTTCTTTCGCTGCTGCGCAAAGTGGCAACGACTGGTCCGTCTACAACGGCGGCTCCGACGGCGCGCACTACTCCGCGCTCACCCAGATCAACCGCGCCAACGTCGCCCATCTCACCCAGGCCTGGCGCTATGACACAGGCGACACCGGCAACATGGAGACCAACCCCCTCATCATCGACGGCACCCTTTACGCCTATTCGCCCAAACAAAAAGTCATCTCCCTCGACGCCGCCACCGGCCAGCTCAAGTGGCAATTCGACTCCGGCATCGCCGGCACGCAGCCCGTCCGCGGCCTGGCCTACTGGCCCGGCAACCCGACCGACGGCAGCCATCCCCGCCTCCTCGCCGGCATTATGAACTTCCTCTACTGCCTCGACGCCTCCACCGGCCGCCCCATCCCCACCTTCGGTGAGCAGGGCCGCATCGATCTCCGCAAAGACCTCCGCGGTGACTATCAAATCCAATCCACCGTCCTCACCTCGCCCGGCATCATCTACAAAGACCTCATCATCGTCGGCGGCCGCGACCCTGAAACCCATCCCGCCCCGCCCGGCGACATCCGCGCCTACAACGTCCGCACCGGCCAGCTTGTCTGGCGTTTCCGCACCATCCCGCGCCCGGGCGAATTCGGGTCCAACACCTGGCCGCCCAATGCCTGGCAAACCGCCGGCGCCGCCAACAACTGGGCCGGCATGGCCCTCGACGCCGAACACGGCATCGTCTACGCCCCCACCGGCTCCGCGGTCATGGATTTCTACGGTGGCGACCGCGTCGGCGACAATCTCTTCGCCAACACCCTCCTCGCCCTCGACGCCAACACCGGCCAGCGCCTCTGGCACTTCCAGGGCGTCCACCACGACATCTGGGATCGGGATTTCCCCTCGCCGCCCGCGCTCTTCACCCTCCACCGCGACGGCCAATCCATCCCCGCCCTCGCGCAGACCACCAAGCAGGGCTACCTCTACCTCTTCAATCGCCTCACCGGCCAGCCGCTCGTTCCCATCCACGAGCACCCGTTCCCACCCAGCAACGTCCCCGGCGAAGTCACCGCGCCCACGCAGCCTGTTCCCGACACTCCCGAGCCCTTCGCCCGCCAGCAGCTCACCGAGAACATGCTCACCACCCGCACCCCGCAGGCGCACGACTGGGCCCTTTCGACCTTCCGCACCTTCCGCAGCAACGGTCAGTTCTACCCCCTCGCCGTAGGTCAGCAGACCGTCGTCTTTCCCGGCTTTGACGGCGGTGCCGAGTGGGGCGGTCCCGCAATCGATCCCACCAGCGGCGTCCTCTACGTCAACGCCACGGAGATGGCCTGGACCGGCGGCCTTGTCCCCGCCTCCCACACCGGCAGCCCCGGCGAGCAGCTCTACCGCAGCCAGTGCGCCATGTGCCACGGCATCAACCGCGCCGGCTCGCCGCCCGCCTTCCCCTCGCTCGTCGGCATCACCGCCCGCATGTCCACAAAGAAGATCACCGGCAGAATCCGTGACGGCGGAGGCCGCATGCCCTCCTTCCCCAACATCGACGCCCCCGGCCTCGCCGCGCTCCTCGAATTCCTCGCCACGCCCGTCTCCACCGCAGACGCCAAAGAGCTCGCCGCCGCGCCCGAAGCCTCAGCCCCCAAAGGCCCCATCAACCCCACCTACCAGCAGCGCTGCGCCCTCTGCCACGGCGACCACCTTCAGGGAGTCGCCCCGTCCTTCCCGGCCATCCTTGGCGTAGGCAACCGTCTTACCTCCGCCCAGCTCACCCACCTCATTCAAAATGGCGGCAAGCTCATGCCCCCGCAGCCTGACATCGCAGGCAAAGACCTCGCCGGTCTCCTCGCCTGGCTCGCCGTCCACGACAAGCTCACCCCGCCCGCCGCCGCGCCCGGCACAGACGCCTACACCTTCACCGGCTATCGCAAATTCCTCGACCCCGAAGGCTACCCCGCCATCGCGCCGCCCTGGGGCACGCTCAACGCCATCGATCTCAAAACAGGGAAGTACCTCTGGAAGATTCCCCTCGGCGAATACCCCGCGCTCGCCAGCCAGGGAATGACCAACACCGGCAGCGAAAACTACGGCGGTCCCATCGTTACCGCCGGCGGAGTCCTCTTCATCGGCGCCACCGTCTATGACCGCCAGTTCCGCGCCTTCGACGCCTCCACCGGCCAGCTCCTCTGGCAAACGACCTTGCCCTTCGCCGGCATGGCCACACCCTCCACCTACATGGTCAACGGCCGCCAGTACGTCGTCATCGCCTCCAGTGGCGGCCGCGACCCCAAATCCCCCACCGGCGGCGCCTACATCGCCTTCGCCCTCCCGCGCTAGCAGCACTCAGAGAAGGGCACAGCTTCCACTCCGCACGGCCAGCTTTGCTCGCGCCGCACCTCGGTCATCTTCTGCGACAGGAGCGCGCTGCATGCGCAGCCCATTCCCTATCGCGCTGTGTCTGATTTTGCTGAACGCCTGTGCTTCCCAAGAACGATCAGGGTAATTCCGGTCCCAACGGCTGCGAACCCACCAACATAAGCCGCTGCAGTTCTCCCTTCGGCACCTCTCGTTCCGAAGGTTGCTCCAGCCATCGCATCCACCGTAATGGCAGCTGCACCGACCGCGAGAAGGACAATGCCCCCAACCATCATTGCCCTCCCGCCATTGGTCCGATGCGTGGTTTGAGCAGAGTGAGGTACTGACGACTGAGCATCGCTCTTGGCATCTGGCACAGGAGGTGCCGCAGGCTCTGCACCCGCGTTTTGCATCAATGCATGGAAAGGAATGGGGCCTTCGGCGATCGCATCTGTGGAACTGCACACCATTCCTAGAATGAGAATTGAAACCGTGACAAGCTTCATCGCGCACTCCTTGCGATTCGATCCATACATTCCACCGAAGGATTGAGTGATCCGATTCAACGATGCCTCAATGCTCGGCGGAGGACTCCTGCACGGACCAGAAGTCCACTTGACTTGAAGGTGTCAATCCTTCGGATCCTTGTCGATCCTTCGGACTAAGAATGTAGCAGCATTTGGAAGAAGCCGCCGTGTGGGCGGCCCGGGAGCGAGGCACCAAAAGGCGCTTTCGTGCAAACCTCGATTACCTCTTCTTGTTGAAGGTAGGCATCGCCGGACCATGGTCACATCCGCCCCACCAAATCAGGGGTATGCTGTTGGCGTCATGCAATCCACCTCAGTCGATTTCATGCGCTGAGGGAGAGCGTCACGCAAGCTCTTTTGCCGTGCAGACAACGCAGGACCAGCAACAGAGTGGAAGGCGATGGATCGATGAGTGCAGCAGGTTATCTGGAGACAAGCGACGGCGCCAAGATCTACTACGAGGACCACGGTGAGGGCCAGCCCATCCTGCTTGTTCATGGCTGGCTGTGCTCATCCAGGTTCTGGAAAAGAAATCTTTCCGAACTGGCTCATGCATTTCGCGTAGTCACTTTGGACCTCCGAGGCCACGGAAATTCGTCCAAGACCCTGGAAGGCCACACCATCCGACAATATGCCCGCGATGTGCGGCAAGTAATCGAGCATCTGGAACTACAGGACGTGGTTCTGGTTGGCTGGTCATTGGGTGGGTCCGTCGTGCTTTCGTATAACAAGCAGTACGGCCGGGAGAGCCGTCTCAAAGCGTTGGGATTGATTGACAGTTCTCCATTCCCGTTCAGCCCGGCGGACTGGAATAGCCATGTCCTGAAGGGCTATGGCTATGAACGCATGCATGCGTCATTTGCCGCTTGCACTGCGGATCACAGGAAATTTGCCGTCGATTTCACCACTAGGATGTTCAAGCAAGAGCCCTCGGATGAGGATAGGGGTTGGGTTGTAGCGGAGATGATGAAGACACCGCCGTGGATTGCGGAGGCCATCTATTCCGATTTTCTGATGAGCGATTTGGCCAGCACGCTGCCCTCGGTGAGAGTTCCGTTCATCGTCTTCGCGGCCGACTCGGGCGTCTTTCCCACCGGAATTGCGATGGGCAAGGCCCTTGCTGATCAGGCGCCGCGCGGGACATGCATCCCCTTCGAGGACGCCGGCCATATCCTCTTCTACGAACAACCCCAGAAATTCAAGCTCGCCTTGTCGAGTTTTATCAAGGCGCTTTAAGTGCGGAGCGGCGAGGTGGCCCGGGTGCCAGGGACGTAAATTCCAGAATCAATCTGGGTGCCCTAGGTCCCGCTTCTGAGACCTGGGAAAGCACAATACCACCCCGCCACCAATCAGCTAGTAGCTAGGAGCGAGCACCGAGAAGCCTTCGTCAAGCCCTGCCGCCCAAAATATTTCCTATCTCCCTCATTCCAAAAACAATTCTCCCCGACCCGTTTTGCAGTCTAATTCCAGCAAAAGCGCACAATAGAAATATCCATGAGAAATCGCGCTCTACAACCCGTCGCCCACCGCGCTTTGATCGGGCAAGCTGTGTCAACCGGCCGCCCGGTCCGTACCACCCGTACCGATACCCCCCACCCCCTACAATCTTTTTCTTTTCCACAGAAATCGCGCACATTTTTCTCCAGGCAGATTCCCCTTTTCTTCGCCTTTTTGCGAAATATGGGGTATGCTGGCATTCGCAACATGGAGGTTGCCTGAATGGACTTTCAAAAAGAACTCATCGCCGAATACGACCGCGAAACCGCACACACCCGCAAAATGCTCGAGGCCATCCCGGCCGACGCTGACCTAAACTACAAGCCCCACGCCAAATCCATGCCCCTCGGCCGCCTCGCCGGCCACCTCACCGATATGGCGGGCGACTGGGCCATGCACACCCTCACCCAGGACAAGCTCGAGTTCGCCGCCGACCACAAATGGGAGCAGTACGTCCCCGCCAGCAAGGCCGCCGTCCTCGAGAAATTCGATAAGGGCCTGCCCGGCGTCAAAGCAGCCGTCGCCGCCGCCGCGCCCGCGCAGTGGGACCAGCACTGGAAGTTCATCTTCGGCGGCCAGACCTTCATCGATTCGCCCCGCCACCAGGTCTTCCGCGACTACGTGCTCAACCACATGGTCCATCACCGCGCCCAGCTCAGCGTCTATCTGCGTCTGCTCGGCGCCAAGGTCCCCGGCATGTACGGCCCTTCCGCCGACGAAATGTAGTCTGGGCAGGGAACTCGCTCGCCTGACAACCATCCGGCCATGCATCTACCCTTGATGCATGGCCTTCATCTTTCCGAAGCTCTATCCCATCCTCGACTCCGCCATTCTCCCCGCCACGAACCGTGCCGCATATCTCGCCCGCCTCGGCGCATCCCTGACCGATGCCGGCGTCAGCCTCCTCGAATACCGCAACAAGTCCGGCTCCGACGCCGAGATCCTCGCCGACTGCGCCACCCTCCGCGCCGCCATGCCCGCAGGCCGGGTCCGCCTCATCCTCGATGACCGGGCCGACCTCGTCGCCACCGCGGGATTCGACGGCGTCCACGTCGATTCCGGCGACATCACGCCCGCCGAAGCCCGCGCGCTCCTCGGCCCCCATCGCATCCTCGGCACCTTCGGCGGCAGCGACGCGCTGCTCCCCGGCATCCTCAACGCCACCGCCGACTATCTCGCCATCGGCCCCGTCTTTCCCACCACCACCAAGCACACCACCAAGCCGCCCATCGGTATCGAAGGTGTCCGCAAGCTCCGCGCCGAGGCCGGCCCCAGCGTGGTCCTCAGTGCCGCCGCCGGCATCACCTTCGACACTGCCCCCGTCGTCCTTGCCGCTGGAGCCAGTATCGTCGCTGTCTCCGCCGCTCTCTTCCGCGCAGCCGACCCCGCCGCCGAAGCCCGTCGCTGGCTGGCGCAGTTGTAAGAACGCGCCTGCGGTACGCAATCTGAAAAAAGCACACGACAACCTTATTCCTCATCGAGTAAAAACAACGCAGTGACCACACCGGAGATCCAGTCTCTTCCCAACTCAACCGAGCCGCCCACAGACTCCGGCGACATGGTCCAGAGCCTCGGCCTCTTCAGCTCCACCGCCATCGTCGCCGGCTCCATGATTGGCTCCGGCATCTTCCTTGTCGACGCCGACATTGCCCGCGGCACGGACTCGCCCGCGCTCTACCTCGCCGCCTGGATCGTCACCGCCATCCTCACCATGATCGGCGCCCTCAGCTATGGCGAGCTCGCCGCCATGATGCCCAAAGCCGGCGGTCAGTACGTCTACCTGCGCGAATCCCTCGGCCCCATCTGGGGCTTCCTCTACGGCTGGACGCTCTTCCTCGTTATCCAGACCGGCACCATCGCCGCCGTCTGCGTCGCCTTCGGCAAATTCCTCGGAGTCTTCTTTCCTACCGTCTCCACCACGCATTGGCTCTGGCACATCGCCCACGTCCCCGCGCTGCGCATCGGCCCCATGGTCCTCGGCAACATGGAGATTGGCGTCAACACCGCCAACCTCGCCGGCATCGCCATCGTCATCCTTCTCGCCATCGTCAACATCTTCGGCGTGAGCCTCGGTGCAATCATCCAGAACATCTTCACCTCGGCCAAGGCGATCTCGCTCTTCGCCCTTGTCGTTGTCACCTGTGTCATTGGGCGCAACTCCGCCGCGTGGACCGCCAACTTCGGCCCTGGCTTTCACGCCTTCTGGCGCAATGCCGGGTGGCACACGCTGCATCCCGTGCAGGTCGGCATTGGCGGACCCATCGTTCTCGTCAATCTCTTCGTGATTGTCGCTGTCGTGCAGGTTGGCTCACTCTTCTCCTCTGACGCGTGGAACAACATCACCTTCACCGCCGGAGAAGTGAAGAACCCGCGTCGCAATATTCCGCTCTCGCTCATCCTTGGCGTGGGTTTCGTCCTCACCATCTACTTCTTCGTCTCGCTCGGCTATCTGCTCGTGCTGCCCATGCATGGCGACCCCAACGGCGTCACTGCACTTGCTCGCGGCTTGCAGCACGCATCGGAGGACCGTGTCGCCACTGCTGCCCTCGATGTGGTCTTTCATACCGGCGGCGCCTATCTCATGGCTGCAGCCATCCTCATCTCTACTTTCGGCTGCGCCAATGGCATGTCCCTCGCGGGCGCGCGCGTCTACTACGCCATGAGCCGGGACGGCCTCTTCTTCCACTCCGTTGGTAAGCTCCACCCGCGCTACAAGACGCCCGTTGCGGGCCTCATCGTCCAGGCCATCTGGACCTGCTTTCTCTGCGTCTCCGGCAGCTACAGCCAGCTTCTCGACTACATCATCTTCGCCGTGCTCGTCTTTTACATCCTCACCATCGCAGGCCTCTTCGTCTTGCGCGTTCGCCAGCCCAACACACCGCGCCCCTATAAAGCCCTCGGCTATCCCGTTCTGCCCGCGCTCTATATCGTCCTGGCCTCGTGGATCTGTATCGTATTATTGCGGTACAAGCCCCAGTACACATGGCCCGGACTGGCGCTCGTTCTGCTGGGTATCCCTGTGTATCTCTTCTGGTCGCACCAATCGAAAAGTCGAAATCGTCTCACTCACATTGCTTGAGGAGGAGCCTCCGCATTCATGTCCCGACTGCTTCGCATTAAACCCATGTCGATGCTCAACAAGGAGGCCGCCGAAGAAGGCGAGCATACCCTCAAGCGTTCCCTCGGCGCGCTGAACCTCATCACGCTCGGAATCGGCGCTGTCATCGGCGCGGGCATCTTTGTCCTCACTGGCCAGGCCGCCGCGCTGCACGCCGGGCCGGCTGTGGCGCTCAGCTTCGTGCTCGCCGGCTTCACCTGCGCCTTTGCAGGCCTCTGCTATGCAGAGTTCGCCTCCATCATTCCCATCGCCGGCTCCGCCTACACCTACGGTTACGCCACCCTCGGCGAACTCGTCGCATGGATTATCGGTTGGGATCTCTGCCTCGAGTATGCCTTCGGCGCGGCCACAGTCGCCTCCGGCTGGGCCGGATACTTCAACAGTTTCCTGCAACAACTCCACATCTACATTCCGCCGCAGCTCACAGCCACCACCGGCACGCCACTCGTCTTCTACCAGCAGCAGTGGCTGCCAGTCATGTCTCTGCCGCCGGGCGTCAGCGGAGCCGGTTTACCGCACGCCACCGGCCTCTTCAACCTGATCGCTCTCTGTGTCGTACTGGTGATTACAACGATTCTCGTCATCGGCATCAAGGAATCGGCCAACTTCAACTCCGCCATCGTGATCGTCAAGCTCGGCATCGTCGGCGTCTTCCTTGTCGTCGGCGGCCTCTTTCTCATGCAGCATCCGCATATCGCAGCGACCAACTGGCATCCCTTCATTCCGCCCGCAGACGGACACGGAAACTTCGGATGGGGCGGCATTCCCACCGCGGCCGCATCCATCTTTTTCGCCTACATCGGATTCGACGCCGTCTCCACCGCCGCGCAGGAAGCGAAGAATCCACAGCGCGACATGCCCATCGGCATCCTTGGCTCTCTCGTCGTCTGCACCATCCTCTATATTCTCGTCTCGCTCGTGCTCACCGGCCTCGTCAGCTATAAGACGCTGAACGTCGCCGCTCCCGTCGCGCTCGCCATCGATGCCACCGGCGTCAGCTGGGGTTCGTTGCTCGTCAAGATCGGCGCCATCTTCGGCCTCGCCACTGTAATGCTCGTCATGCTGCTCGGCCAGTCACGCGTCTTCTACTCGATGTCGAAAGACGGGCTCTTCTGGAAGTGGGCGTCCGACATTCATCCCAGATTCCGCACGCCTTGGATTACCACCATCGTCTTTGGCAGCTTCGCGGCGATCATGCCGGCCTTCCTGCCCATCGACAATCTCTCGCAGCTCGTCAACATCGGCACCCTGCTGGCCTTCACCATCGTCAGCGCAGGCGTATGGGTGCTGCGCGTCCGCCACCCGGAGATGGAACGCCCCTTCCGCACGCCGCTCGTTCCGCTCGTGCCAATCCTGGGCATTGTCTCGGCCGTCTACCTGATGACGCGCCTCGCGCGCATCACCTGGATTGTGATGATCGTCTGGCTCCTCATCGGTCTGGTCATCTACTTCACCTACTCCGTGAAGCACAGCAAGGTGCAGGCGCTGGCAAAGGCTGAGGAAGCGGACTGACGGCAGGGAGTCTTCGTCCCCTAAAACGAAACGGCCTCCGTTCACGGAGGCCGTTCTTGTTTGGCGGATCACCGAAGGCTGCCGCTATACCGTCGCCTTCGCGCAGAACTCATCGAACGCGCGCATCAGTTCCTGCGCAATCTCCTGCGCGGTAGATTGCTCAATCACAAACCTTTGCATCAGGTACACCAGCTTGCCGTCGCGCAGAATCGCCACAGCCGGAGAAGTCGGCGGGTTGCCCTCAAAGTAGCTGCGCGCACGCTCCGTCGCCTCGCGATCCTGCCCAGCGAAGACCGTAATCTTCCGGTCCGGATGGCTGGTTGCGTTGGCCAGCGCCAGCCGCACGCCGGGGCGCATCTTGCCCGCCGCGCAGCCGCAAATTGAATTGACCACCACCAGCGTTGTGCCCGGCTGCGTCACCGCGCCGTCCACCTCGTCAGCGGTTCGAGTCTCCTGAATTCCCGCGCGCACCAGTTCCTCGCGCATCGGAATCACCATCAGTTCTGGATACATGTTTGCCTCCGGCAGGGAAAGTTGCCTGCCTCTATTCTATCCGGCTCACCGCGCAGTGTAGCCTTGAAAAGAGTTCCGATGCACCTCGAAGAAGACAAGCCGCTCGCTCCCTTCACTACCTTTGGCATCGGTGGCCCGGCTAGCTGGTACGTGAAGGCCACAAGCGAAGACGAAGTTGCAGAGGCCGTGGAGTGGGCAGGGGAGCGGCGTCTGCCGCTCTTCGTTCTCGGTGGCGGCAGCAACCTGCTCATCAGTGATGCAGGCTTTTCAGGCCTCGTCCTCCACATCGTCCTGCGCGGCATCACCGTCAGCGAAGACGCCGATCATCGCATCTACCATGCCGCTGCGGGCGAAGACTGGGACGCATTCGTCCAGCGCACCGTGGACGAGAATTGCGCCGGGATTGAATGTCTTGCCGGCATCCCGGGCACAGTCGGCGGAACGCCCGTGCAGAACGTCGGCGCCTACGGCCAGGAAGTTGCGCCATCCATCGCTGGCGTGCGCGCCTATGACACGCGCACGAAATCCTTCACCGAATTCATCGCCGCCGATTGCGCCTTCGCCTATCGTCGCAGCCGCTTCAATACGTCCGACCGCGGCCGCTTCATCCTCACCCGCGTCAGCTACCGCCTCACGCCCAACGGCCCGCCCACACTCCGCTACGCCGATCTGCACCGCACATTTCCCGCAGGTTCGACACCGAGCCTCGCGCAGGTCGCTGCTGAGGTCCGGCGCATCCGCCAGTTCAAAGGCATGCTGATCGTGGACGGTGATCCGGATTGCCGCAGCGCAGGCAGCTTCTTCAAGAACCCCATCGTTACCGCGGAGCAATGCGCGCGCATCGTCTCCCCCAGCGGCAAAGAGCCGCCGCGCTTTCCCGCCGGCAGCGGACAAGGCAACCCAAGCCTCATCAAGATCCCCGCCGCATGGCTCATCGAGCAGGCCGGATTTTCAAAAGGCTTCGCGCTCGGTCCCGCTGCCGTCTCGTCGCGCCACACGCTGGCGCTCGTCAATCACGGCGGCGCCACCGCTGCCGACATCCTCGCCCTCGCCAACCATATCGCAACGGCTGTCCGGGAAAGATTCGGCATTCTGCTCGAGAGGGAACCAGTCCTCGTCGGCTTCGAGCACGCATAGATTCTGCAGGCAGGCACCTGAACGATTCTGCCTACCTTTCCACGTCCCAAAACATCGCCGCCTGCTGATACCCTAGCTTCAGGCATGAACGACAATCTGCATCAGTTACGCTGTTTTGGATGCGGCGCGCGCATCCGCGGGGCAGAGGCACAGCCGGACTTTCGCTGCGCTGCCTGTGGCGAGCTCTTTGAAGTGGAGTATCCGGGCTGGGAGCAAAAGAAAGGCCCGGACCGCCCCAACGCAGGCGCCTTGAAGTGGCTCTGGCGCGAGCGCCGCAGCTCGTCTGAGACAGTCGATCACTCCGGCGTCTGGCGCTTTCGCGAACTGCTGCCCATCCTGGACAGCTTCGGCAACGCCGTCACGCTCCGCGAAGGCAACACGCCGCTCTATCCGCTCTTCCGCTCTGCAAAAGCCCTTGGCATGGATCAGCTTTTCGCCAAGCATCAAGGCATGAATCCTACCGGCTCCTTCAAAGACACCGGCATGACCGCGGCCCTCAGCGTCGCCAAAGAGCGTGGCTTCGAGTGGGTCGCCTGCGCCTCCACGGGAAACACCTCCGCCGCCATGGCCGCTTACGCCGCCCGCGCCGGACTGCGCAGCCTCGTTCTCATCCCTGAAGGCAAAATCGCCTGGGGCAAGCTCTCGCAGGCTATGGACTACGGCGCCGTCACCTGCCAGCTCAACACCGACTTCGACGGTTGTCTCACCCTGCTCACGGAAATTGTCCGTCAGGCTCCCATCTACCTGCTCAACTCCGTCAATCCCTATCGTCTCGAAGGTCAGAAAACGCCCGCCATCGAGATTGCCGAAGCCTTCGACTGGATGGTCCCCGACCACGTCATCGTTCCCGGTGGCAACCTCGGCAACAGCTCGGCGCTGGGCAAGGGCTTCAAAGAGATGCACGAGCTCGGCCTCATCGCCCGCATGCCCCGGATCTCAGTCATCCAGGCGGAAGGCGCCAATCCCCTCACGCGCTTCTTCCGCGCCCAGCGCACCGGCGCCTTCGAGCCGGTCGAAGCGCACACCCGCGCGACCGCCATCCGCATCGGGAACCCTGCCTCCTGGCGCAAAGCCACCCGCGTCATTGAAGAGACAGGCGGCTGGTGCCTCGATGTCACGGAAGCCGAGATCGCCATCGCCAAAGCTGAGATTGGCGCGGAAGGCCTCGGCTGCGAACCCGCTTCGGCTGTCACTCTTGCCGGACTCAAAAAACTTCGTGCCGATGGCCGTATCGCCGCCAGCGAAAGCGTCGTGCTCGTCCTGACTGGCCATACGCTCAAAGACGCCGACTACACCATCGACTTCCATCGCGGCACGCTGCTCACCGATCAGGAAAAAGCCGGCCACGCATCAGAGATCAACGCTCTGCGGCGGAACGCCGTCGTCGTAGACGCTACGCCAGCTGCTGTGCTCGCCGCTCTCAAGGGGCAGGTGGGATGACAGCACCCCTGCGCCTGAGGCTTCCCGCCACCTCAGCGAATCTCGGCCCCGGCTTCGACGCCGCCGCCGTGGCCCTCGATTTTTTTCTCGACATCGAAGCCAGGCCTGCGCGGGAGTTTTCCATCGCCGCCACCGGGCGCGACGCTGACCGCTGCGGACGCATCGAAAACAACCTGATCCTCGGCATCTATGAGCATCTGCTGCGTGAAAACGGCCAGCCCGTCACACCGCTCTCGATTCAGATGCACAATGAGATTCCACTCGGCATGGGTTGCGGCTCTTCGGCAGCGGGCCGCCTCGCAGCCATCGCGCTCGCCGTGCACTTCGGCAATCTAGGTTGGACCTCCGCGCAGGTTCTCGAGGAAGCCAGCGCCCTCGAAGGCCATCCCGACAACGCCGCTTCCTGCTGGCTCGGCGGATTCATCACAGCCGCCGCCGAGGGGCGCGCCATCCGCTTTGCGCGTGTGATTCCGCCGGTGCAGTGGAGAGCCATCGTCGTTCTGCCAGCAGATCCTCTGGCCACCAGCAAGGCACGCGCCGTCCTGCCCGATATTTACTCGCGCGCCGACGCCGTCGCCAATGTTCAGTCCGCCTCGCTGCTCGGCCTCGCCTTCGCGCAGGGCAGGGGAGAACTTCTGCACATCGCCATGCGCGACCGATTCCACCAACCGTATCGCGCCTCTATGTGCCCGCTGCTGCCGCCGCTCCTGCCTCTGGCGGGCGAACCCGGCATCCTGGGCGTGGCCCTCAGCGGAGCCGGTCCCGCCGTTCTCGTCATTGTCAAAGATGAGCCAAGCCTCGTCTCGGCGGCAAAGGCCATCCGGGCCGCCCTCACAGGGCTTCCCGAGCCGGAGATCAAGTTCTGCTCTTTCCAGGCCGACGGCGCAGAAAGTCTGGCAAGCCACGACTCGGCCGAGTAAGACCCCGCGCGATCCAGCATCCCCCATTCGTGATTACTTTTCTCAGTACTGAAGTTTGCTTGCTTTTCACTGGGAAAGTCCCTACATTCTTCGGAATGGGCAGTTCTGGGGGAGGGCTGCTCTAGCGCCCGCGATCCAATACGGATCCGGGCGCTTTTTGATTTCCGCTGCGCCTCAAACACGACGGCGTCCGGCAACTTGCGACTTTGGGGTGCGCTGCCGCATCCTTAATGAGGAGGGTCGCGACTCACTTGAAAGAGACGCGTACCGTAAGGGAGGAACATGGCAGGAGCGGGAGTTCTTGAAGTCAGCGATGCAACTTTTGAGCAGGAGGTGCTGCGCAGCGAGCAGCCCGTGCTGGTCGATTTCTGGGCCGTCTGGTGCGGTCCTTGTAAGGCAATCGGGCCCATCGTCGAAGGCGTGGCCGCAACCTACGCCGGCAAGCTGAAGGTGGCCAAGGTCAATGTGGACGACAACGGCGCGACGCCTTCGCGCTATGGTATCCGCGGCATTCCTACGCTGTTATTTTTCAAGGGCGGCAAAGTCGCCGATCAGATCGTTGGCTACGTTCCGCAGAATGTCATCGAGGAAAAGGTCCAGCGCCTCCTCGCATAGGATGGTCCTCGCTTGAGGTTTGGCAAAGCAGGCCCGGCAATCGCCGGGCCTGTTCTTGATGCACTAAGTTCAGCTCAACGATATTTGCGCAGCACTCCGAGCACACGCCCCTGAATGGACACCTGCGCCGCGGGCACATAAATAGGCTCCATCTCCAGGTTGGCCGGCTGCAGCCGCACCATCTGCCCCTCGGAGTAGAAGCGCTTCAGCGTCGTCTCCGCACCTCGCACCAGGGCGACAACGATCTCCCCCTGCCGCGCCGTGCGCGTCCTTTCCACCAGCACATAGTCCCCGCTGATGATGTGCTCGTCGCGCATCGAGTCGCCGCGCACCTCCAGCGCAAAGCAGTCGCGGCTGCCGACCACATCGTGCAGGGAGATGCTCTCGGCAGTCTCCGAGGCCTCCACCGGCATCCCCGCTGCGATTCTGCCCACCAGGGGCAGGCGCTCGCTCGACCGGTTGCGCGCTCCCGGCGGCAGAATGTCAATCGACCGGCTGCGGTTGTGGACGCGATCCAGCAGACCCTTCTTCTCAAGATTCGTGACATGCTTGTGGACCGTGGCCAGACTCTTCAGTCCCATTCCACGCGCGATCTCTTCAAACGACGGGGAGTACCCGTTGCGCCGGACAAAGGACTCCAGAAAGTCGAGAACTTCCTTTTGCCTACGTGTGACAGCCATGGGCGCATTATAGCGAATAAAAAGCGAACCGCAAGAGAAGATTCTACGGAGAGTCAAAACACGGGAAACCAGCCAGTCAACAGGCCCCCCATTTAGCCAGTGCCCCTCGCACCCTTCTCCGCCGTTCCTATTCGGGACACCACTTCGCGTAAATCCATTCCCGGAATGGCCTCTCTGATTTTCTTCTCATCTGCCTTGAGTTTCATCGCACACCGACGCAAGGTGGAGGTGGCGCAGGTTAGCAGAAGCTAAGCCGGACGCCGAGACCGGATTCCGCGGCAGGGTGAGAGACGACCGCAGACCGGTGGAGACGCAGAAATGAGATTGCTCATTGCAGAGGATGACCGGGCGCTCGGAAACTTTCTCGTGCGAGGGCTTGAGGCCGACGGGCATGAGGTTGCCCTGGCCCCCGACGGCGCGCAGGCCGTGGAAGGCTTCCGGCGTCAGATTCCCGACCTGATCATCCTCGATCTCAATCTTCCTGTTCTGGACGGAGAACAGGTCCTCTCTGCGATCCGGGCCTGCGAGCCTGATCTCCCGGTTCTGGTGCTGACCGCCCGCGCCGATGTGGAGACCCGGATCCGCTGCCTCGATGCCGGCGCCGACGACCTGATGGCGAAGCCCTTCAGCCTGTATGAGCTTCGCGCGCGCTGCCGGGCGCTCCTGCGGCGCAGGCGTGAGGCGCGCCTGCTGCTGCGCACTGGAGACCTCGAACTGAACCGGCTTGATCACACCGCGCGCCGCAACGGCCAGACGATGGAGCTGACCAACAAGGAGTTCGCCCTGCTGGAGTCGCTCATGCTGCGTCCCGGACGCTGCGTCTCCCGTGTCGAACTGCTCCATTCGGTCTGGCACATGGAGCCGGCCCAGACCACCAACATCGTGGATGTCTATGTGAATTATCTTCGCCGCAAGCTGAACGACACTCCTCCGGGAAGACTGATCCGAACCGTGCGCGGACAGGGCTACATGGTCGTGGCGGGGCTGGATGGGGGAGTGGATACACAAGTCGATGCGGACCGCCTGACGGGCCCGTTCGGATCGCCGCATCCGGGAGGCAGCGTCGTCCATTCTCCGCCAACTGTGCAGTGAGCCGTGCAAGACGCGGCGTCGTCAATCTGATGTTTCTGGTTCCATATGCCTCTGTAGTACGACGCGAAGATTCAACCCAAATTGCCTTTAAGGAGAGATGTGATGCTCAGCCTTCCCGTTCCACCGCTTCCGTGCCCGGCGCCCCCGGTTCCGCGCTCCCGCGCCGTGCGGCAACGCAGTGCCGTAGTGGTCAGCGCCGATGCCGGGTTGCGCCAGAGCATCGGCTCCTTCCTCTCCGGTCTGCGCTGGCAGGTCCGTCAAGCGGCCAGTGGGGCAGAAGCGTGGCCTGAGATGGACGCTCTGCTGCCTGAAGCCTTTATCGTCGATTCCTGGCTTCCCGATCTCGAATCGAGCGAACTGATCCAAGAAATGTCGGCCTCGTTTCCCGAGGTGGACCTGCTGCACCCAGACGGGACTCCTGCGGGAGGTCGCGTCCGCTGCAGCCATCGCGCCGAACTGCTCCATGCTCTGCGGGCGTCACAGGAGACGGATACAGCTGCCTGGAACGCCGCCCCGGAGTCGCTCTCGGGACTAACAGCAATCCGGAGGACGGAAAGCGGCAAGCCCGTGACGCGCTTCTCGCGCTCCGCTTCGGATGCACCGCCTCCCGAAAACGTATCCGCACCGTCTCGCCTGACCATGGCTCCAGACCAGCAAAAGGCCGGTGGCGCACCCGCTGGATTGGAATGGACGCGTTTACCCGAGCTGATCGGCGATGCGCCGGCCATGCTCGAGATCGGCCGCCGCGTCCGGCTGGTTGCGCCCCGCTCGACACCTGTATTGATCGAAGGGCCAACTGGCTCGGGCAAGGAGCGGGTCGCACAGGCCCTGCATCGGCTCTCCCCTCGAAACCGCAAACCATTTGTTGTCATCAACTGTGCAGCGATTCCTGAAGCGCTGCTTGAGGCGGAGCTCTTCGGCCACACGCGCGGCGCCTTTACGGGGGCGGTGCAGGGAAGAACGGGCAGAATCGAAGCAGCCGATGGCGGCACCCTGTTTCTGGACGAGATTGGCGAGATGCCCCTGGCTCTGCAATCCAAGCTGTTGCGCTTTGTCGAATGCGGCGAGCTGCAGCGCGTCGGCGACAACGAGACGGTCAAAGTCGATGTGCGCATCGTGGCGGCGACTCACCGTCCGCTGATCGAGCACACCCGGCAGGGCAGCTTTCGCGCAGACCTCTACTATCGACTCGCAGTCTTTCTGATCCACACGCCCGCGCTGGCGAGTCATCTCGAAGATCTACCCAGTCTGGTCGAGCACTTTCTCGAAAAGATGGGCCGCACCGAGCCGGTCAAACGGATCGACGAGGCAGCAATGGCGCGGCTGGCGGCGCATAACTGGCCCGGCAACGTGCGCGAACTGGAGCATGTGCTGGAGCGGGCGGTGATTCTCGCCGGAGATGCGCCTGTGCTGACCGCCTGTGAGATTGAGTTCGGTCCGCTCGGTGGCCGGGACTGTGAAACGAAATGAAAGCGGGAGCAAGTGAAGGTACAGGAGGGCAGCGATGACGTCGATCGTGGAGACCAGAACAAGTGAGCAGGTCGGTCGCTATCTTGATCTGGCGGTGAGCGAGACCAAGCTGGCGGCGGCCAACATGGCCAATGTGGATACGCCCGGCTATCTGGCCAAAGGCATGGACTTTGGGGGCGAGATGCGCGCCGCACTCAAGGGTGTCGATGCCGGAACCGCTCCGGCCGCGCTGCATGTGCAGTTGGAAGACGGACTGGTGGCACGACCGGACGGAAACAACGTCTCGATGGACCGCGAGAGCCTGAACCTGGCCGAGGCGCAGTTGCGATTCAGAACCGGAGTGGCGCTGCTGCGCCAGCAGTACCAGCAGGTGATGGACGCGATTCACGCTGACAAGTAAACGTCCACGCAACGATCACGAGAGGTGGATGCAATGAACATGTTTGGATTGATGGAGACCTCAGGCTCGGCGATGCAGGCCGAGCGGATGCGCGCCGAGGTGGTGGCCGCGAACATGGCGAATGCGGAGACGACGCGCACGGCCGCAGGAACTCCCTACCACCGGCAGATGGTCGTCTTCGCCGCCAATCCGGGTGACGGCGCCTTCTCGCGGTCGCTGGCGCAGGCCGCCGGAACAACTTCGCAGCCGGAGGTCTCGACCGGCGTCCATATCGCTCAGGTCGTCGAAGACCCTGCGCCACCGCTCAAGCGCTATGACCCCGGCCATCCCGATGCCGGGCCGGACGGGTACGTGGCCTATCCGAATATCAATCCGCTGACTGAGATGGTGGACCTGATGGGCGCCACCCGCGCCTACGGGCTGAACGGGTCGGCGGTGCAGGCAGAGAAGGGAATGATTACTTCGGCTCTTGAGATCGCCAAGGGCTGAAGCGTTCGGCCTCAAGCTGAAAAGCGTAGGAAGGGAGAGATCGATGCTGGGAGCAACAAGTGCAATCCAGGGAGCGGCCGCAACACTCCAGAGCACAATCGGCCCGAATGCCGCGCCCGATTCCACGGCAAATGACGCGGCGCCGTTCGGTGGCCTCTTTCGCGACGCCGTGGGACAGGTCAACGCGCTGCAGGACCAAGCGCACGCCACCGTCGAGGGGCTGATGACCGGCTCGGGAGTGGATGTGCACCAGGCGATGATCGCGACGCAAAAGGCGGAGATGGCGTTTGAACTGGCGCTGTCAGTACGCAACAAGGCGGTGCAGGCCTATCAGCAGGTAATGGGGATGCAGTTCTAGGCCGGGCCACGCTAAATCTGGCAGAGCAAAGAGACGATGGCGACGACGGGGACACAGATCGCAAAGCAGACGCCTGGGATGGGTCGCGACGGCACGCTGATCGGCAGGCTCTCAACGTTGTGGACGCGGGCGCGGGTGCAGTGGGCCGCGCTGTCGGCGGGCCAGAGAAACGGCACTGCAGCTGCGGCCCTACTGCTGGCCGCTCTGCTCTCAGGTCTGGCGTGGATGGGTCTGCGCACGGACTGGCGAACGCTCTACGCGGGCATGGAGCCGGACGATGCCCGCCAGACGGGCCTCACGCTGACCCAGGCGCAGATTCCCTTTGAAGTGGCCCAGGATGGCACGGCGATTCTGGTTCCGGCGCCGCAACTGGACAAGGCGCGGCTGACGACCGCAGCCAAGGGCGGCGTCCACTCCGGACGCATGGGATTCGAACTCTTCGACAAGCCGAACTGGGTCGGATCGGAGTTTGACGAGCAGGTGAACTACCAGCGCGCGATGGAAGGCGAGCTTGAGCACACCGTTGGCACGCTGGCCGATGTGGAGTCGGCACGGGTGCATCTGGTGATGCCGCATGACTCGCTCTTTCGCGAGGACCAGCGCCCGGCCAAGGCCTCGGTAGTGCTGCGGCTCCGCCATGCCGGGCTGGCTGATGGCGAAGCCGATTCGATTCGCAATCTGGTGGCCTCGGCGGTAGATGGCCTCACGCCGGACCGGGTCGTGCTGGTAGATGCGGCGGGGCATCTGCCACTCGGGCCGAAGACGGCGGAATCGCTCCGCCTGAGCGCCGAACAGGGACTCGAAGAGAAGCTGCTTGCAACCCTTGAGCCGGTGACGGGTGCGGGCAATGTGCGCGCCTCGGTCACCCTTGATTACGATGCCGAGGCGACCGACGAGACCCGCGAGATCTACGACCCAACCCAGACGGTGACGCTCTCGATGCAGCGCACCCAGCAGAACACCGTTCCTCAGACGGTCGCCGCCGGCGTGCCCGGCGCGGCCTCCAATGCGCCCAACAGCCAGAATCTGCCGGTCTATCCCAAGCAGACGGCGCCCGGCGAGACTCAGAGCACCGAATCGGGAACCTACGGCGTATCGAAGACGGTGCGTCACACGGTCGAGGATCCCGGTCGCCTCCGTCGCCTAACCGCCGCAATCGTCGTAAACGACAAGCTGATGAGGCCGGCCGGCAAGGCGGGAGCGGCCCAGTGGCAGCCCTGGACGCCAGGCGACCTGCGCAATCTGACGGCCCTGGCGCAGGCGGCGGTAGGCTTCGATGCGGCGCGCGGCGACGTGGTCACGGTGCAGGATCTCGCCTTTGAAGAAAACCGCGCCGCGGAGCCGGTATCTCTGCCGCAAAAGGCGCTCGGCGCCGTTGCCGGGCAACCGTTGCTGATCAAGTATCTGGCCCTGCTGGCCGGCATGGTGCTGGTGCTCTTCTTCGGCGTGCGGCCGGCCCTGCAGACTGCACAAAGGGCATTGCACGCCGGCGCGACGGCGGGAGAAATCGGCGCAGTCCACGACCTGCACGGTCAGCCGCTCGACTCCGGCGGCGCACATGCGCCCCTGCCGCCTTTGCCTGATCCCGAAAGGCTGCGCTCTCAGGAGATCTTCGATCAGGTGACCGGACATCTGAAGCGCGAGCCGACGCAGAGTTCGCGCCTTCTGCAGAGTTGGATTCACTCCGAATAAGGCCGCGACAACCGAGACATTCAGAAGAAGGGAGATGACCTATGGCAGATGGACTGAGCGAAGATGGAGTGCAGAAGCGGCGGTCGTCTTCGCTGAGCGGAGTACGCAAGGCTGCGGTGCTTCTGGTGGCCGTGGGTGAGGACATCGCCAAGGCAGTTCTGCGCGACCTTCCGGAAGCGGATGTCCAGCGCATCACCGAAGAACTCGCAGAGTTGCGCACTGTAACCCCGGAGCTTTCCGGCGAGGTGCTGGAGGAGTTCTGGGAGATGCTGGAGACGCAGAACTTCATGGTCCACGGCGGCCTGGATTATGCCAGCCGGCTGCTGGTGGAGACCTTCGGGAAGGAGCGCGCTACGGACCTGCTGACGCTGGTGCGGCGTTCCCAGGAGGCAGCGCAGGGGAATCTTGCCAAGCTTCAGCGCACCGATCCGCAGCAACTCGGCAAGTTGCTCGATTCCGAACATCCGCAGACGATTGCGCTGGTGCTCGCGCATCTCGACCCCAGGCGCGCCTCCCAAGTGCTGGACAACCTGAGCGAAGAACACAAGGTCGTCTCCATCCAGCGGCTGGCCGAGATGCGGCAGTTTTCTCCGGAGATGGCGCAAAAGGTGGCACAGAGCCTGCATCGCCGGCTCGAGAACATGGGCGACACCGCCCGCAGAAGCTACTCGGGATTCAAGGCGGTTGCCGACCTTCTGAATCGCCTGCCAGCGGAGGGGTCCAAAAAGATTCTGGAGACGATTGAAGAAGGCCAGCCGGAGTTGGCTCTGAGTATCCGCAACCTGATGTTCACCTTCGAGGACCTGGTCACGGTACCCGCCGCGACGATCCGCGAGATCGTCTCCGGAGTGGATAAACGCCAGCTGGCGATGGCGATGCGCGGAGCGAATGAAGAGCTCCGCGCGCAAATCTTCAAGGCCATGAGTTCGCGGGCCGTCGAGATGCTCAAGGAAGATATGGAGGTCCTCGGTCCGGTGCGCTCGCGCGAGGTGGCGCAGGCGCAGCAGGAGATTCTGAACCTGGCGCGCAGGCTGGAGAGCGAAGGCAAGGTCGTCCTGAAGCTTGAGAGCGGCGACGAGATGTTGGCGTGACCAGGGGCGCGCAGTGCGGCAAGAAAGAGACGGAGGGAGCCGGTGATGGGGCTGAATGCGGGTGCCACAATTGAGCGATTTCATTACCCCGAGCTCCCCGCGCCGCATGGGCCGTCCCTCGAGGCGCTGGGAGTGGGAGCTCCGCTGCGTCAGCCGCTGGCCCCCCCTCAGCCTCCAGAGCAGCCGATCCCCAGAGACCTGGAGCAGCGTCTGGCCGAGGAGAAGGAGCGCAGCTATGACGCCGGCCGGATGCGCGGCCGGGAAGAGGGCGCGCAGATTGAGCACGCGGCGCTGGAAGTGGCGCGGCAGGAAGAAGATCTGGAACGGCAGAAGCAGTTGGCATCCGCCCTTGCGCAGTTCGATCAGGAGTTCGTCCATATCTTGCACAGCCTCGAACACGAGGTCGTCGAACTGGCGCTGGCTATCGCAGCGCGCGTCCTGCGGCGCGAGGCGCAGATGGACCCGCTGCTGCTGACGGGCGCCGTGCGGGTGGCGCTTGGCCAGTTGACCGCCCCAACCAGGGTCCGGCTGAAGGTGCCGGAGGCGGAGGCTTCGCTGTGGACAGAGACGATGGCGCATCTGCCGAATCTTGCCGTGAAACCCGAAGTAACGCCTGTTGCAGAGATGCACGCCGGCGAGTGCGAACTGGAGACCTCGCTCGGCTCAGTGGACCTCGGGCTCCGCGCGCAGCTCGCCGAAATTGAGCGCGGCTTTTTCGACCGTACCGGCCAGCCGCGCGGCGAAGCTTCGGCCGAGCCGCTGGCCGTAAAACAAATCGGCGCGGAGCGTCTGCCGTGACTGTGCTGCTCGATCGCTACATTGCGCGGTTGAACCGCAGGCAGCCGTGGTGCTGGCGCGGCCATGTGGTCGAGTCAGTCGGGCAGACGGTTGAGTCCGAGGGGCCGCTTGCCTCGGTCGGTGAGTGCTGCGAGATTCTCGACCGCGACGGGTGCGCTCATTCAGCCGAGGTTATCGGATTTCGAGGATCGCATCTGCTCTCCATGCTGGTGGAGAAGAACGAGAGAATTCGCTTTGGCGACTCCGTGCGTGCGCTCGGCGTTCATCCGGAGATTGAGGTGGGAGACGGCCTGCTGGGAAGGGTGCTCGATGCCGAAGCGCATCCAATCGATGGTGCACCGCTCCCGCCCCAGCCGACGACGCTGCCGCTGGAGAGCACGGTGCGCAACCCCATGGATCGGGTACCGATTCGCAAGCCGCTGGCGACGGGCATCCGCGTCATCGACAGTATGCTCACCGTGGGCCGGGGACAGCGCGTGGGCATCTTTGGAGGGTCGGGCGTAGGCAAGAGCACGCTGATCGGGATGATGACGCGCAACACGGAAGCGGACGTAACCGTTGTGGGCCTGATCGGCGAGCGCGGACGCGAGGTGGCGGAGTTTCTCGAGGAATCGCTCGGCCAAGGTGGACGGGCGCGCTCGGTGGTGCTGGTTTCCACATCCGATCAGTCGCCGCTGCTGCGGATGCGCGCTGCGCTGGCCGCGACCACAGTGGCTGAGTCCTTTGCGGCCGAGGGCCGGCATGTGCTGTTGGTGCTCGACTCCCTGACCCGTTTCGCGATGGCGGCGCGGGAGATCGGACTGGCGGCCGGCGAGCCGCCTACGGCCAAGGGCTACACGCCGTCGGTATTCACGCGGATTGCGCGCCTTGTGGAACGAACGGGCCATTTCCAGACCGGATCGATTACCGCGTTCTACACCGTGCTGATGGAAGGCGACGATCAGCAGGACCCGCTGGTGGACGCAGTGCGGTCGATGCTGGACGGGCATGTGGTGCTCTCTCGCGCGCTGGCTGCCGAGGGCTGGTACCCGCCGGTCGAAGTGCTCGACTCGATCAGCCGCCTGATGCCGGCTGTAGCCGACGCCGAGCACCGCGAACAGGCGGCACTGGTGCGTCGAATGCAGGCGATCTATGCGCGCTCCGAAGATCTAGTCCGAATCGGGGCGTATAAACCTGGAGCAGATCCGGAGCTAGACCGTGCGCTGCGGTCGCGCGAGGCCGTTCGCGCCTTCCTGGCACAGAGTGCGCGCGAGCAGGGCAGCTATGCCGAGACGCGGAGTCGTCTGGCCGAACTCGCAGCGGAGATCTGAGCGATGAAGTCTTCGCATGCACTACGCAGGCTGCTGCGCATTCGCGCTCTTCAAGAGGAGCAGAGCCGGCTAGCTCTGGAAACGGCACAGGCCGAACAGAAGCGGCTGGACGCTGCGCTGGCAGAGTCAAGGCGAAGCGAGCGCCGGAGCAGGGAATCGATCTTTGCGGGCGTGCGGAGCGGCGACGCGGTCGAGCGAATCGCCGGGATCATGCAGAGCTTCGAGTCGGAACGAGCCTCAAAGCAGATTGCGGCGTGGAAGCTCGAAGCTGACCTGGCCGCGGCCCGTCTGCGCAAGGCGTTTCTTGCCGACCGGACGGAGCGCAGGCAGACGGAGCGGATGGTGGAGGCCGCCGCGGCAGAGGCAACTGCGCAAGAGGAGCGATCGGCGCAGAAGGCGCTCGACGACTGGCACCGCATGCAGGGCCCGTCTGCAAAAAAAGAGGCTGCCCGGCCCTCCATGGGCGCGAAAAAATCCGGAGGAGGATCGGCAACAGACGATGTTGCGGAGCCGGACCGTCCCTTCTGAATTTTCTCCAATCCACGTTACTGCCAATTGGCATGTCACCTGCAATCAGGTCCGCATGACAGTCGCCCTATCCACGGAAGTTGCGGGATCACCCGGCATGCGCGGCGTACCTTCAAGCAGTAGCGCCGCGGAAAAGATGGCGCTGATCGTGCCTGGGTTCCATGCAGAAATGAGTGAAGGCAATCCCACCGCCGCGCCCGGTGGACCGTCGGATATGCAGTGGAAGGCAATGCTTTCCTCGGCGGGAATAGGTGGCGAAGCATCGCGCGCACCCTTTGGCGAAGGGACGATTCTACGCCCCGCACAATCAGGATGGAATGCAAAAGGTGCGAACCGCACTCCAGTCGTGCTGCCAGGCGTAGGGCAGAGCACTACGGCGGTTCCGATCCCGAATGCCTCTGGAACTGCCATCTCTGCGAATTCGGAAATGCAAGTCAGTATACTGCAGAGGCTTTCGCCCACTGCGGCGCAACCCGATACGGGCGTTGCGCACGGTGTCGCTCTTCGATCAGCCCATCCGTCGTCCGTGAAGCATGCGAGACAGGACAGGAAATCGAAGAAGTCCGCACCGGCGGCTGGGGCGTTTCCGGTGAATCTACCGTCCCTTGTTCCTATTTTGGGAGCCATGTCAGCGCCAGCTCCGGCGGAAGCATCTCCGTTACTCACGCCGACTCGCTCACTTGTGAACAAAGCCAGTCCATCCACCGCAAGCGTCGTTGGTGAGCAGGCTGCGCATTCTGTCGCCTCTGCCCTTGCACCACCGCAGAGTTCGGCGCTGGCACACGGGTCTATTCCGCTGCTTCAGGAGGGTTCGATCGATCCGTCGAATCCACCTGCCGTAGCGGCCAGGGTAACCGGCTGGGAATTCCCTGAGGTGCCGAGAGGGGCGCAGGAAACGAACCTCGTCGATGCCGCTACGGCTCCAGTCGAACCGGGTCAGTCGCCGCAACTGTTGCAGACCGCGGTGGCTTTCCACTCTGCGAACATGCGCGCAGATCAAGCGACTCAAAAGGGTGCGGATGCCCTCACGCAGGCGTATTCGCCTGTTCCAGTTGATCGATCGTCTGTGCAGGTCACAGCAGCGGAGAGCAACCCAACGCGGCCTGGAGGAGCATTGAGCGTTGCACCGTCAGCGGCACAGGCGGGCCTGCCAGTGTCGCCGTACACGCACGGATCGCAGACTGTACGCTCAAACGCACGAACGAAAGATATCATTCACGCGGCCACAGTCGGACCACCGACTGGGACTCTCCCGGCGGTTCCGATCGCACATGCCACCGCGGCAACTACGGGAGTGGCCGTCGCTCCGTCAGCTGGCGGCAGCGCAACAGCACCGCTGTCCGGCTACCATGCGGATGGTAGCCCGCTTTCGCCTCCTACCGTGCAAACGTCGTTCATCGCGATGGACTCGGCGCCGACCGGCGATGGGCCCGCCTGGGTACGGGCGAGCGCGCACCATGCCGAGGCCGGGTTTCTGGACAGTTCGCTGGGCTGGGTGAGCGTGCGTGCGGAGGCGTCTGCGGGCGGCATCCACGCGGCCCTGGTCGGTGCTGGCACCGTGGCGGCGCAGTCACTCAGCGGACATCTGGCAGGGCTGAACGCCTATCTGCAGGAACATCAGATGCCAGTGCAGTCGCTGCATGTGACCCAGCAGGGAAATGGCTGGACAGGCGCAGGAAGCGGCGGCGGACTGGAGCAGGGAGGCCAGGGGCAGAACACCGCGGGAGATCATAGTTCTTCCAGTGGCTCCCCTCGGGTCGATCCGGTCCAGCCTCGGGCCGCTTCGCCGCCTGCAACGGGCGTGGCCCACGGCGCATTGCACAACGACGCAGAAGCAAACGGAACAGGAGCCCCCGGCAGGCGTCTTTCGGTCATCGCGTAGCAGCGTACAAGGGCGAAAGAGTAGCCCGTGATGCCGGACAGCACACGGGGTAGTCAACACAAGATGAATCAGGATTGGCAAAGGAGAAGCAATGACAGCTTGGGCAACATTCGCACACCATGGACCGGGGCAGGCGCAGCTTCTTCCGGGATCGCGACCGACAGCTGCGGCCACGGCTGCAGACAGCACAACAGCGGGTTCGACCGCATCCGGAACGCCCAGTACCGCTTCGGCGACCATCTCGGCGAATGACTTTCTCACTCTGCTCGTGACTGAGATGCAGAATCAAGACCCTACAGCGAACACCGATCCCAACGAATATGTGAACCAGTTAGTGAACGTGAACAGCCTGGAGCAGCTGATTTCCATCAACCAGACACTGAGTGGAGCCCTGGGCAGCACCGGCACGACAGGCACAACCGGCACCGGCAGCAGCGGACCGACGGGTGGAAGCCAGATGGCTGCCGGCGCGGCGAGCCGTCCAGTTCCATCCGCCGCAACTTCGCTCATGACGGCCGCAGGACCCGCAAGCGCGCCCGTTGCGCATCCCGGCGCGTGGGCGGCCGGGAACTTGAGCGTGCCACCCACGCAGGCCGCGGCGCAGCGCGTTGCGCAGGCCCTCGGTGGAGCGCCGGGAGCGCGCTAGGCTCCTTCGGACGCCAACGGCAGTGGAGACGAAAAACCGAGCGGCAGTCTGATGGCGGCCGCACAACCGATTCTTCACAGGATTTTGCAACCTCACAGGAGCACTCACCATGGCGAGTTTTTTTATTCCGCTCACCGGCCTTGAGGCCGACTCGACGGCTCTGAACACGATCGCAAACGATCTGTCCAACATGAACACAACGGCCTTCAAGGGTCAGTCAACCAATTTCTCGGATTTGTTCTACCAGCAGATCGGCTCGTCCGGGGGAGGCGATCCGGTGCAGGTTGGCGCAGGCACTCAGGTCGCCTCCATCGCGACCGATTTCACGCAGGGATCCATCAATTCAACCGGATCGGCAACCGATGTCGCGCTGAATGGCAACGGCTTCTTTGTCGTGAACAACGGCGGCGTCAGCGAATATTCCCGGGCCGGGAACTTCTCCCTTGACTCCAGTGGCAACCTCATTACGCAGAATGGGCTAAACGTGATGGGATATCCAGCAGCCAACGGCGTCGTGAACACCAACTCGCCGCTGACGCCAATCACCATCCCCGTTGGCCAGGTGGAGCCGCCGAAGGCGACCTCGACGATGAATATGACAGTCAATCTGAACGCGACCTCCGCCGCCGGAGCAACCTTTCCCGCGCAGGTCACGGTCTACGATTCGCTTGGCGTGAGCCATGTGGCCACGGTGACGTATGCGCAAACCGGCACGAACACCTGGTCGTACTCCGTCGCTCTGCCGGCCGGAGACTTTACCTCCGGCACGTCCACACCCGTCACCGGAACCATGACCTTCGACGCCAGCGGCAATCTGGCGACGGTTACGCCGGCGGGTGGAACCGCGCAGACCGTCGGGACCGCAGCAGGGAATATTTCGCAGATTCCGCTCAGCTTCACGGGATTGGCGGATGGCGCCTCGAATCTGACGATGCAGTGGAATCTGCTGGGGACGGGCGGAACGCCGACCATCAGCCAGGTCGCCGCCTCGTCCGCGGTCAGCGCCACGACGCAGAACGGCTATGCCAGCGGGCAGTATCAGAGCTTCACGATCGGCTCGGACGGAACCGTCTCCGCGACCTTCTCGAACGGGCAGCAGATGGCAGTCGGCAAGGTCGCGCTCGCCAATGTAACCAATCTGCAGGGACTCAGGATGCTGGGCGACGGCGACTACGCGACGACAATGGCCAGCGGCGCAGCCTCGATTGGGACCTCGGGCACGGCCGGACTGGGCACAATGCAGGACGGCGCACTTGAGGAATCGAATGTTAACATCTCGGCGGAGTTTTCAAACCTGATCATCGCGCAGCGCGCCTTTGAGGCGAACTCGAAAGCAGTGACAACCTTCGATACGGTGACTCAGGAAACGATCAACATGATTCACTAGCGCTGAATGGTGCGAGTGCGCACCTTTTCAGGAGCGCTTCGGACGTGGACGGACTTCGACAAAGAGACCCTTGCCAGTAGCGAGGGTCTTGCGTTCTCCATCCAGGATGCGCGCTTCCGTCCAGCGTTTCCGGCCCTCCGAACGAGTGATGCGTCCTTCCATGCGAATCGTCTGGCCGCTCGGTACAGGCAGAAGATACTCAACCTCCAGATGGCGCGTCATGGAGGAAATGCCGGTGGAGCGCACTGTCTTGCTCATGGTCTCATCCAGCAGCGTGGCGATCACGCCGCCGTGCAGGTAGCCGGGGTGGCCGCAAAAATCATCGGAAACGACGGTATGGCAGACAATGGAACCGTCGTCGGATCGCAAAAACTCCAGCTTCAGTCCATGCGGATTGGCGATCCCGCAGCCAAAGCAGCGGTTTTGTGCAGCATGTTCGAGCGGTGTGAGGTGTTCTTCGTGAGTCTTCATCCTGCATCAGAGTACAGGCCGCGGCCTCGTTGCGGCGCAGACCGGTCCTGAGACGACACTCAGAGCAAGATATCGCCCGCGCCCTCCGAGACTGTGTTCCATTGCCTTACGGCGCTTCCCGTCATGCTCCAAAATCAGGGGCACAGTATACTGGAACCTGCCATGGCGACCGAGAAGACCTTTTATCTTGAGACCTTCGGCTGCCAGATGAATGCCCATGACTCGGAAAAGGTCATTGGCACGCTCCAGCAGCAGGGGTACCGGCAGGTTGAGTCCGAGGAAGAGGCAGGACTGATCCTATACAACACCTGCTCGATCCGCGACAAGGCGGAGCAGAAGGTCTTTCACCGTCTCAACGACTACAAGCGCCTGCACAAGCAGGGCAAGCGCTTTGGCGTGCTGGGATGCGTGGCGCAGCAGGAAGGCGAAAAGATCTTCGAGAAGGCGCCCTACGTCAGCATGGTTTCCGGATCGGCCTCCTACCGAAGGCTTCCCGAGATGCTGGATCGGCTGGAGGCGGGCGAGTCCCGCATCACCGGACTCAATGACCGGCAGACAGAAGAGACCTTTGAGACGGAGTTCACGGCGCGCCAGAACCTGCATCGGGGCTACATCACGATTATTGAAGGATGCGATAAGTTCTGCTCTTACTGCGTGGTGCCGTATACGCGCGGCAAGGAGCGCAGCCGCGGTTCCTCGTCGGTGCTGGCCGAGGCGCGAAGAATTGCAGATCAGGGGTACACAGAAATCCAGTTGCTGGGCCAGAACGTGAACAGCTACAGGGACCCGGAAGGGAAGTCGAGCTTCGCCGAACTTCTGGCCGCCGTGGGGCAGATCGAAGGCATCCGACGAGTACGCTTCACTACCAGCCACCCCAGAGACTTCACTCGTGACATCGTCGAGGCGATGGATGCCGTGCCCACTCTGTGCGACCACGTCCATTTGCCGGTCCAGTCCGGTTCCACTCAGGTACTGAAGCGAATGGCGCGTGAATACACACGGGAGTGGTACCTGGAAAGAATCAGTTGGATCAAGGCGGCGCGGCGCTCGATCTCGCTCTCAACGGACATCATTGTGGGTTTTCCGGGGGAGACGGAAGAGGATTTTATCCAGACCATGGACCTACTGGCCGAAGTGCAGTACGATTGCGTCTTCGGTTTCAAATACTCGGCGCGGCCCAATACGCCGGCCTTGGTCATGATTGATTCGATTCCGGAGCAGGAAAAGGCTCATCGCTTGCAAGTTCTCCTGGATCGCCAAAGAGAGATCCAGAGGGTCAATTATTCGAGGCAGATAGGGGAAAAAATTGAAGTCATGGTTGAGGGCATGAATCCGGCTCGCGGACAGATTGCAGGCCGCAGCAGCCAGAACAAACCAGTCAACTTCACGACGAAGCTGCCCATCGCTCCAGCTCCTGGCAGCTATCTGCAGGTAAAGATTACCGGAGCCTTTCCGAACAGTCTGGTCGGAGAAGCCATCTAAGAATCAATTCCGGGAGATGCCCCATGGATATCGAAGTCAGGATTCGCGGATTGATGATGGACCCCGCAACCAACATGCCCATCGTAGTGTTGAAGGACGTGAACTCGGACGCGGTGATGCCCATATGGGTAGGAATTTTTGAAGCGAATGCCATAGCAATCGAGATTGCCAAAGAGACAACTCAGCGGCCTCTAACCCATGACCTGATGAGAAATCTGATCCGTTATCTCAACGCTGAACTGGAGAAGGTCGTCATCACAGACCTCCACGATGAAACATTCTTCGCAAGCCTCTGGTTGAGACAAAACGGGGATCCCGTGGTGGTGGACGTTCGCCCTTCGGATGCGATCGCACTCGCACTGCGAAACGATTGTCCGATTTTCGTCGCTGAAAAGGTGATGGAGTCTGCGAAGCTGAATCCCTCCACGCACCCGGAAGGGGCCAGCGCGGAGCAGGTCCGCGACTGGCTTGAAGGTCTAAATGATGAAGACCTTGGCAAGTATAAGATGTAGAAACGGTTATGATTCACCCTTGGATGTAGGGCCGCGCCAAGAGCCTCCAGAATACCTCCTTCTCAACTTTACAGAATATGTGTTATCAGACGTTGCAAATGAGGGTTTGTTGTCGGCCTATTACCTCGTGAAGCTCCCCCTGCCTGTTCTTCAATGACTTCCCTATCCACTCGCGCTATATTGACTCAGCATTCCGCATCCGATGGAGCCCAGTCGGGATGCCGGAGGGAGAACTAAGCGTGCTGACTGACACCCCCATGGAACCGATGCAACTGGCCATTCCCGACCCAAGACCGAGACGGATCTCCGATATGGGTGTGCGCGAAGCGACCCTGGAAGACATCGCCCTCAAGGCGCTCTACCTCAGTGGCCCCTTTTCCCTGCTCGAACTCGGCGAGAAGATGTGCATCGGGTTTGAGGTAGCGAACGACCTCTTCAATCGTCTCCGGGGGAAACTTCTCTGCGAAGTGACCGGCATGAGCGTCAACGTACCGAACCTGGCGATTACCTCCCAGGGACGCACCAGGGCGCTGGAGCTCCTGTCCCAAAGCCAATACTCCGGCGCAGCACCAGTTTCCCTTGCCAGCTACGTTGACATGGTTCAGCGGCAGAGTGTGCGGAATCTCATCGTAGGGCCGAAGGATGTGGAGAAGGCATTTTCGCACATGGTCTTTGACGAAAAGACCCTGGCTCAGTTCGGTACTGCATTGAATTCCGGCGCGCCGATCTTCCTCTATGGACCTCCTGGCGTAGGAAAAACCGCAGCTGCAGAGACAATGTCCAGGGTCGTTGCGACGGATGAGGTGTGGATTCCCCATGCAGTTGAGATTGATGGGCAGATCATCGCGGTCTACGACCCGGTCATCCATCGTCGGCGGCCAGGCTCAAGCAGCACAGAAATTGACGGGCGCTGGGTTCTCTGCCATCGACCTACGGTGATCGTTGGCGGCGAACTGACCATTGAGATGCTTGACCTACAATTCAACCAGTCGACGCGCTACTACGTTGGCCCGCCCCAGATGAAGGCGAACAACGGCGTGCTCATTATCGATGATTTCGGCCGGCAGCGCGTTCTGCCCGAAGAACTGCTAAACCGGTGGGTCGTACCATTGGATCGTCGCGTCGAGTTTCTTACCCTGGCAGGCGGACGGAAGATTGAAGTTCCCTTCGAGATGCTGGTTGTCTTTGCCTCCAACCTTGACCCGATGCGCGTAATGGACCCGGCTTTCCTGCGCCGGATTCAGACAAAGATTCATATTGGCGCTGTCAAGGAGGAGCACTTCAAAGAGATCTTCCGCCGGGTAGCTGCAGACCACAACGTCGTCGTAGAAGACGAGCTGGTCACAGATTTAATCGACTTCATTCAGAATACGCTCAAGCAGGAGTTGCGTTCCTGTTATCCGCGCGACCTCGTCAATCAAATGGTATGGGCAGCCCGTTATGAAGGAAGCGAGCTCAAGATTGACCGTGCATCGCTGACGAAGGCGGTGGACTCTTACTTCGTTCCCCCCACGCCGAGTATGGAGCCATAGACTCGCCCTCCTCCGCAGACAGCAAGCAGGCGCCTGTGGGAGTCTAATCATCTGTGCAACCGTGCGCATGATATGACGCTGTTTGTCCTGATATACTTTGCGGCGGCTTAGATGCAGGCGTTATCAAACCGCCTGCCTGGCGGTTACGCCGGATTTTGTCTGTCTAGCCGGGAGGCAACGCTCGCCTATGGTCTCCGCGCATGCAGCGAACAACTCGCATAGTCATGTTCGTCCGCTCACCTCGAATAAGCACTTAATCCGGTGGGTCGAGAAGATGGCGGATCTTTGCCGCCCGGAATCCATTCACTGGGTCGATGGATCACCCGCCGAATACGAGATGATTTGCGATCGGCTTGTCGCTGCGGGAACTTTTGTGCGGCTGAATAAAAAACACTGGCCGGGGTGCTACTACGCACGTTCGGTTCCCGGAGATGTGGCCCGCGTCGAAGACCGCACCTTCATCTGTTCCCTTTCACGCGACGCAGCGGGACCGACCAACAACTGGGAAGATCCTTTTGTGATGCGGCGGCGGCTGAAACAGCTCTTTAGAGGCTGCATGCAGGGGCGCACGATGTATGTGCTGGCATTCAGCATGGGTCCGATCGGTTCGCCGATGTCTGGAATCGGCGTCCAACTAACAGATTCCGCCTATGTGGTCGCGCAAATGCGCACGATGGCTCGGATCGGCGCGGCGGTCTTCGCGGAGATCGACAAGGACGAGAAGCGCGTCGTGCCGTGCATGCACTCCGTTGGGATGCCGCTGAAACCGGAGCAGCTGGACGTGCCGTGGCCCTGCAACGACACGAAGTACATCGTCCACTTTCCTGAGACGCGCGAGATCTGGTCCTACGGTTCGGGGTATGGCGGCAATGCCCTGCTCAGTAAGAAATGCTTCGCCTTGCGAATCGCCTCAAACATCGCCCGCGACGAAGGCTGGATGGCAGAACACATGCTGATTCTGGGCGTGGAAAGCCCTGAAGGAGAGAAGACCTACGTTGCGGCTGCATTCCCGTCTGCCTGCGGCAAGACAAACTTCGCCATGATGATCCCTCCCAAGGCAATGAAGGGCTGGAAGGTATGGACTGTCGGCGATGACATTGCCTGGATTCGGCCGGATGCCGAAGGGCGGCTGCGTGCCATTAATCCGGAAGCGGGATTTTTTGGCGTAGCTCCTGGCACAGGGGAAAAGACCAATCCCGTCGCGATGGCGACCATGGCGCGCAACTCCCTCTTCACGAATGTTGCCCTGACAACCGACGGCGGCGTGTGGTGGGAAGGCATGACCGAAAAGCCGCCGGACGAGTGCCTGGATTGGCGGGGGGAGCGGTGGACACCGGAGATTGGAGCCCGATCAGGACGGCCGGCCGCGCACCCGAATGGGCGATTCACAGCTCCTGCCTCGCAGTGCCCTACGATCGACCCGAGCTGGGAATCGCCGGAAGGTGTGCCTATCAGCGCCATCATTTTTGGCGGCCGGCGCTCCGGCACTCTGCCGCTGGTGTATCAGGCATTCAACTGGTCAAGCGGCGTCTACATCGGCGCCACCATGGGCTCGGAGATGACCGCCGCGGCGAATGGCGTCATCGGCCAGGTACGGCGCGATCCTATGGCGATGCTTCCCTTCTGCGGCTATCACATGGGCGACTATTTCCGCCATTGGATCAAAATGCAGAGGTCCCTTACAGTCACGCCGCGCGTCTTCCACGTGAATTGGTTCCGCAAGGATGAGAACGGGAGATTTGTCTGGCCAGGCTACGGCGAGAATATGCGCATCCTGCGCTGGATAGTAGACCGGGTACACGGCCGCACGCAGGGGCGCGAGACACCCATTGGATGGGTGCCTCACTACGAGGACATTGACTGGGCCGGATTATCCTTTCCGCGAGAGACTTTCGATGAACTCCTGCGCATCGACCGCGCGGCCTGGAAGAAAGAAGTCATCTCGCACGAAGAACTCTTTATCCAGCTTCATGACCATTTGCCACCGGAGATGATTTACGAGCGCGAACTCCTGATTTGTCGCTTATAAGCGGGAGGTAACGGCAAAGAAACCCGCCGGGAGCCAGCTTTGGAGCGAGCCCGTCTCTTCGCTCGGCCGGTTGTGTTGCGTTGCGGCGGCCCTTGCAGGTTTCATCTCGTTTTCTGGTATGGCAGGCCGAAATGCCCCACTGATCCTAAAAGAGTTGCGTGAGCTGTTTTCTTTTCCGTTATATTAAAACTGTCAGCAATTTCCCAGACACGGCCAGGCTCGCGACAGCGGGTCTGCACAAACAAGTCAATGGCGAAGCCCGGTGGGAATTGCCATGCTAGCTGTGTATCTCCGCAGCCCGCAACCGTTCGACCAGTGCAAGTCAACGCTCCATCCAGAAGGTGGCCATGAACACATCGGATTCCCGTCTCCGTATTCCCGACCCTCAGGGTCTCTATGAACCTCGCAATGAGCACGATGCCTGCGGCATGGGCCTTGTGGCGAGCATTCGCGGAGAAAAGAGCCACGAGATTATCCGAAAGGGCCTTGAGGTTCTGATCAACCTGACGCACCGTGGCGCGGCGGGTAGCGACCCGGAAACGGGGGATGGCGCCGGCATTCTGATTCAGATTCCTCATGTGTTCTTTGCGCGCGAGTGCGGCGAGCTTGGCATGCAACTGCCTGAGCCGGGCGCATACGGCGTGGCCATGTGCTTCCTCCCGGTCGACAAGCACAGCCGCCTGCAGTGTGAGGGCGTCTTCGAGCGGATTGCGCAGGAAGAAGGCCTGACGGTATTGGGATGGCGCGACACGCCGGTGAACGGAGACGCGATCGGTCGCGAGGCGCGCGCTTCGCAGCCCTACATCGAGCAGTTCTTCGCGGGATGCCCGGCCGGCATGGACGAGGAGAGCTTCGAGCGACTTCTCTACCGTGTGCGCCGCCGCACGGAAAACGAGATCGCCGAATCGGAGATTGAAGGCAAAGAAGATTTCTACGTTCCGTCTTTCTCCTGCCGGACGATCATCTACAAGGGCCTGATGCTGGCTCCGCAGATTGAGAAGTTCTACTTTGAGCTGGCCAATCCGCTTGTGACGAGCGCGCTCTGCCTCGTCCACCAGCGCTTCTCCACGAATACGTTCCCAAGCTGGAAGCTTGCCCACCCGTATCGGTACGTTGCGCACAACGGAGAGATCAATACAATCCGCGGCAACGTGAGCTGGATGAATGCGCGGCAATCGGTCTTTGAGAGCCCGTTGTACAGCGACCAGATTGACAAGCTCTTCCCTGTTGTCGTGCCGGGCGGCAGTGATTCGGCTTCACTCGATAATGCAGTTGAATTTCTCTATCAGTCGGGCCGTTCCCTGCCTCATGTGATGGCCATGCTGATTCCCGAAGCCTGGTCGGCGAATCCCGACATGGATGAGGACAAGCGGGCGTTTTACGAGTTTCACGCATCGCTGATGGAACCGTGGGACGGTCCGGCGGCGATTGCTTTCACAGATGGTCGCGTGATTGGCGCTACGCTGGACCGCAACGGGCTGCGCCCTGGACGCTACATCGTCACCAAAGACGACCTGGTTGTGCTCGCTTCCGAAGCAGGTGTGATCGATGTGCCCGCGGAGGATATTCGCAAAAAGGGCCGCCTGCAGCCGGGCCGCATGTTCCTCGTGGACACGGTGCAGAAGCGCATCATCTCGGACGCCGAGATCAAAAAACAGCTCGCTTCGCGCCAGCCCTATGGCAAGTGGTTGCAGGAGCAGCAGGTGACGATGGAACAGCTCCCTGAGCCTGCGCGCGTCATCGCTTCCAATCCTGAGACGCTGCTGCGCCGCCAGCGCGCCTATGGCTACAGCGAGGAGGATCTGCGCATCCTGCTGGCGCCGATGGGCGCTAAGGGTGAAGAGCCGGTGGGCTCCATGGGCACCGATGTGCCGCTTGCCTGTCTCTCTGACCACCCACAGCCCCTCTTCAATTATTTTCGGCAGTTGTTCGCGCAGGTGACCAATCCGCCGATTGATCCCATCCGTGAAGAGCTGGTGATGTCGCTCATCAGCTATATCGGAACGGAACGGAACATTCTTGCGGAAACGCCGGAGAATTGCCACACGCTCAAGCTGCCGCATCCCATCCTGAGCAATCGCGACCTCGAAAAGCTGCGCCGCATCTCTTCCGGCGATTTGCTGGCGACCACACTGCCTGCGCTTTTCCGCGCTGCGGATGGCGAAGTCGGCCTGCGCCAGAGCCTTGACGACCTGAGCAGTCGCGCCGCGCATGCCGTGGATTCCGGCTACACGCTTCTCATCCTCTCCGACCGTGGCGTGGACTCAACCTACGCGCCGATTCCCAGCCTGCTGGCGATGGCCGCAGTTCATAACCGTTTGGTGCGGGACAAGACGCGCACGCAGGTTGCGCTAATCATCGAGAGCGGCGAACCGCGCGAGGTCATGCACTTCGCCCTGCTCATCGGCTACGGCGCGAGCGCCATCAATCCCTATCTTGCTATTGAGACTTTGCACGACCTGAAGCGCCGCGGGCTTCTGCCGCACAACGTCACCGGCAATCAGGCTGAAAAGAACTTCATCAAGGCAATCAATAAGGGCCTGCTGAAGACCTTCTCGAAGATGGGCATCAGTACGCTGCAAAGTTATCGTGGCGCGCAGGTCTTTGAGGCGGTGGGCCTGAACGAGGCGCTCATTCGGGACTACTTCCCTGGCACCGCATCGCGCGTGGAAGGCATCGGCCTGGATGTGTTGGCGCGCGAGGCCCAGATGAAACACGCCTATGCCTTCCAGCCGCTCACGGAATCCGAGACGGAACTTCTCGTCGGCGGACAGTATCAGTATCGCGAAGGCGGCGAGTACCATCTACTGAATCCACTGACGATCAGCAAGCTGCAGCACGCCGTGCGGCAGAATAATCCAACGACTTTCCAGGAGTACACAGACCTCATCGACAATCGGAACCGCAACCTCTGCACGCTGCGCGGCCTGCTGCAGTTGAAGTATGCAGAGAATCCGATTTCGATCGAAGAGGTTGAGCCAGCAAAGGAAATCGTCAAGAGGTTCACCACGGGCGCCATGAGCTATGGCTCAATCAGCAAAGAAGCGCACGAGACTCTGGCTATTGCGATGAACCGGCTGGGCGGCATGTCCAACACCGGGGAAGGTGGCGAGGACGAAGCAAGATTTACTCCGGACGCAAATGGGGACTCGCGGCGCAGCGCCGTGAAGCAGGTTGCCAGCGGGCGCTTCGGCGTGACGACGAACTACCTCGTCAACGCGGATGAACTGCAGATCAAGATGGCGCAGGGGGCAAAGCCCGGCGAAGGTGGCCAGTTGCCTGGTCACAAGGTCGATGAAGTCATTGCGAAGACGCGGCATTCGATTCCCGGTGTCGGCCTGATTTCTCCCCCACCCCATCACGACATCTATTCCATTGAAGATCTGGCGCAGCTGATCTACGACCTGAAGAACGTCAATCCGCAAGCGCGCATTGCGGTGAAACTCGTCTCCGAGGTTGGAGTCGGCACGGTTGCAGCAGGCGTTTCCAAAGCGCATGCAGACGTTGTGCTCATCTCGGGTGACAGCGGCGGCACCGGCGCTTCTCCACTGAGCTCTATCAAACACGCGGGTCTGCCCTGGGAGCTTGGACTCGCCGAGACACAGCAGGTGCTCCTGCTGAACGATCTGCGCGGACGCATTCGCGTGCAGACCGACGGCAAGCTGCAGACGGGGCGTGACGTGGTGATCGCTGCCCTGCTCGGCGCTGAAGAGTTCGGCTTTGCCACCACACCGCTGATCACGATGGGCTGCATCATGCTGCGCAAGTGCCATCTGAACACCTGTTCGGTTGGTATCGCAACGCAGGACCCGGTGCTGCGCGCCAAGTTCCAGGGCGAGCCGGAGCACGTGATCAACTTCTTCTTCTTCATCGCCGAGCAGATGCGCCAGCATATGGCGAAGCTTGGATTCCGCACAGTGGATGAGATGGTGGGTCGCGTGGACAAGATTGACGCGGCGATCGCCGATGCGCACTGGAAGGCCAAGGGCATCGACCTCTCGTCGATTCTCTACCTGCCGACGGTTCCCTCTCGCGTAGCGCGTCGAAAGGTGCAGGCACAGGACCATGGGCTCGACCAGGCTCTCGATCATGCGCTGATCACGCAGGCTGCGCCGGCGCTTGAATCCAAGCAGTCCGTCAAGGGCAGCTTTGCCATTCGCAATGTCCATCGCACTGTGGGCGCGATGTTGGGCGGCCAGATTGCGCGGCGCTACGGCTCAGCCGGACTGCCGGACGGCACAATTCACTACAAGTTCCAGGGATCTGCCGGGCAAAGCTTCGGCGCATTCGTGCCGAATGGAGTCACGCTCGAGCTGGAAGGCGACAGCAATGATTATCTCGGCAAGGGCCTTTCCGGCGGGCGCATCATTGCCTATCCGCCGAAGACCTCCAGCTTCCTGCCCGAGGAGAGCATCCTGGTTGGCAACGTCGTGCTGTATGGCGCGACGAGCGGCGAGGTCTTTCTGAATGGAATCGCCGGTGAACGTTTCGCTGTCCGCAACTCGGGCGCTACCGCTGTGGTCGAGGGCGTGGGCGATCACGGATGCGAGTATATGACCAACGGCACGGTGCTCGTAATTGGGTCGACAGGCCGGAACTTCGCGGCGGGCATGAGCGGTGGCCGCGCGTTTGTCTACGATGATCAGGGCGATTTCTCCACTCGCCGTTGCAATAAGGCGAGCGTTGACCTTGAACCACTGACGACGAGCGACGATGTGGCCGAGGTGCGAGCCCTACTGGAACGGCATCGCGACCTGACCGGCAGCCCGCGCGCCGCTTGGATCCTGGAACACTGGGCCGATGCCCAGCCAGGCTTCATCAAGGTCTTCCCGCACGAATACAAGCGCGTGCTCAACATTCCGCGTGTGGAATCGGTCTACGTAGCTCCGATAACTTCGTCACCTCTGGTGGCGGCAGCAGCAGAGGTGCAGCATGGGTAAGGTCACAGGTTTTCTCGAGCTGGATCGCGAGCAGCCGACGCGGCGCAAGCCGGAAGAACGCATCCACGACTGGTTTGAGATTTACCAGCCGTTTCCTGAAGAGAAGCAGCGAGAGCAGGGCTCGCGCTGCATGGATTGCGGTGTTCCCTTCTGCCACACCGGATGCCCGGTCAACAATCTCATTCCCGACTGGAACGATCTTGTCTACAACGGTCGATGGGAGAGCGCGATTCGACGGCTGCACGCGACGAATAATTTCCCCGAGTTCACAGGCCGCATCTGTCCGGCTCCTTGTGAGGCATCCTGCGTGCTCGGCATCAACATGCCACCGGTTTCCATCAAGCTGATTGAGCGCAGTATTGTGGAGCGGGCCTGGGAAGAGGGTTGGATTCATCCCGAGCCGCCGGAGCACAACACCGGCAAGCGTGTTGCGGTGGTTGGCAGCGGTCCTGCCGGCCTGGCGGCAGCGCAACAACTGCGCCGCGGAGGACACTCGGTCACCGTCTACGAGAAAAATGACCGGATCGGGGGCCTGCTCCGCTACGGCATTCCGAACTTCAAGCTGGAAAAGCATGTCATCGATCGCCGTCTGGAGCAGATGCGCGCAGAGGGCATCACCTTCCTCACCAATGCGCACGTTGGCGGCAATGTTCCAATCGAGGCGCTCACCGACCATTACGATGCGATTCTTCTCTGCGGCGGCTCCGAGCAGCCGCGCGACCTGAAGATACCGGGACGCGAACTCAAGGGCATTCACTTTGCCATGGAGTTTCTGCCGCAGCAAAATCGCCGCAACGAAGGCGATGTCGTCGATGAATCCATCGCAATCAGCGCAAAAGGCAAGCGCGTCGTCATCATTGGCGGCGGCGATACCGGTGCGGACTGCCTCGGCACGAGCCATCGCCAGGGCGCGCTCAGCGTGCATCAATTCGAGATCATGCCCAAGCCGCCTGAGACACGGGCCGGCTCAACGCCATGGCCTCTTTGGCCGCTGCAACTGCGCACGGAAAGCGCACACGAGGAAGGCGGCATTCGCGACTGGAGCATCAACAGTATCCGCTTCATCGGCGATGAAAAAGGCCACCTCAAGCAACTAGAGGCAGTTCGCGTCGGGCCGCCACCTAAGTTCGATGCGATTCCAGGATCAGAGTTCAAGATGGATGTGGATCTGGTTCTGCTGGCCATGGGCTTTCTCGGGCCAGTAAAGAACGGCATGCTGGAGCAGCTTGGCGTAACGCTGGATGCGCGCGGCAACGTTGCCACCACAGACTACAAAACATCCGTCGACGGAGTCTTCGCGGCTGGTGATATGCGTCGCGGCCAATCCCTTGTCGTCTGGGCGATCTCCGAAGGCCGCAAGGCAGCCGCTGCGGTGGACAAGTACCTCGCAGAACAATCCGAGCCTATTCCTTCCGCTCGCCGCGGCTAAGAAGACCACAGAACGTCCCCCGAATGGCGCACTCTTTGGGGTGCGCCATTCGCTTTTTGACACAACCATCCAGCGTCCAAATCTTAGGAAGCGCGAGCACCCCCAAGCAATTTTTTTCAAGGCTGTTGACGAATTGCCCAGGCGCTGCATCTTACCGATGGGCAAGACGGAAGACTATGTACTGACTCAGGGGGGGCGATGGATTCTGAAAGTCCTGCGTTTGCATCCGCGATGGAGGCATTGACGAAGATTGCTTTGAACCTGCGCTGGTCCTGGAACCATGCGGCAGACGACCTTTGGGCACAGCTTGATCCGGAACTCTGGGAGCAGACACGCAATCCTTGGGTGATGCTCCAAACCGTCTCGCGCGATAAGCTGAACAGTCAGATCGCCAATCCGAAGTTTACTGGCCTCATTGCAGAGATTCATCGCAGGCGTGGGCATCGGGAGCATCAGGTGAGCTGGTTTCAGCGCACGTTCCCTTCTCCCCCGTTCAACTCGATCGCCTATTTCAGCATGGAGTACATGCTGAGCGATGCCCTGCCCATCTACTCAGGCGGGCTGGGCAACGTAGCGGGAGATCAACTGAAGTCTGCCAGCGATCTGGGCATTCCGGTCATTGGCGTTGGTCTGCTTTATCAGGTTGGATACTTCCGTCAGAGGATTGATGTCGACGGAAATCAGCAAGCTCTGTATCCCTTCAACGAGCCGGGACAATTGCCCATTCACCCGGTTCGTCAGGCCAATGGCGAATGGCTGCGCATCTCCATGGAGATCCCAGGCTTCCGGCTTTGGATTCGCGCATGGCAGGTAGAGGTGGGCCGATCGATCCTTTACCTTCTGGATACAAATGACCCCGCTAATCTGCCTGAGTACCGCGGCATCACGGGCGAGCTGTACGGTGGTGGTCCTGAGCTCCGTATCAGCCAGGAACAGGTGCTGGGCATCGGCGGCTGGCGACTGTTGCGAGCACTGGGAATACAGCCGGAAGTCTGCCACCTCAATGAGGGTCATGCCGCTTTTGCCGTGCTGGAACGCGCCAGGGACTACATGGAAGACCAGCACGTGGACTTTGAGACGGCGCTGACCGCGACGCGCGCGGGGACACTCTTCACGACGCATACACCCGTGGCCGCGGGCTTTGATCGATTCTCGCCTGAACTGGTGGAGCGCAACCTGCGCCACTACGTGCAGGACCAGCTTCGCATTCCGATGACGGACTTCCTCGCTCTAGGCCGTCAAAATCCTCACGATGAGACGGAGCCCTTCAGCATGGCACTGCTGGCTCTGCGCGGCTGCGGAGCCGTCAACGCGGTGAGCCGGCTCCATGGGAAAGTCAGTCGCGCATTATTTCAGAACACCTTCGCACGTTGGCCTGAGGCGGAGGTGCCCATCGGCCATGTCACGAACGGCGTCCATGTACCCATCTGGGACTCGCACCTCGCCGACGAGCTTTGGACCGAAGCATGCGGGCTGAGCCGCTGGGATGGCGATGCACACGAAATTGCAGAGGGACTACGCCGTATCCCCGATGCCAGAATCTGGAAGATGCGCTTTGCGTCTCGGCAGGGACTTGTGAACTTCATCCGGAAGCGCCTTGCGCGGCAGATGGCCGGACATGGCGCTTCGAGCGAAGAGCTCGCGATGACCGGCCGAGTCTTTGAGCCGGATGCCCTGACTCTTGGGTTTGCAAGGAGATTTGCTTCCTATAAGCGTCCGAACCTGCTTCTGCACAATCCAGACCGTCTTTTGGCGATCCTGACGAACAAAGAGCGGCCCGTGCAGCTGGTCATCGCAGGCAAGGCGCACCCTCAAGACGCCCATGGAAAAGAAATGATCCGTCAGTGGGTCCATTTCATTCGGCATACGGAGGCCCGCAATCACGTTGTCTTCCTCAGCGACTATGACATGCGGCTCACCGAGCAAATGGTGCAGGGTGTGGACGTGTGGTTGAATACCCCGCGGCGACCCTGGGAAGCTTGTGGAACCAGCGGCATGAAGGTGCTTGTGAATGGTTGCCTGAACCTGTCGGAGCTGGATGGCTGGTGGGCAGAGGCCTATACCCCCGAAGTTGGATGGGCGCTTGGCGATGGAGGGGAGCATGGAGACGACCCGGCATGGGATGCAGCCGAAGCGGATCAACTCTATTCCCTGCTGGAACAGGAGGTGGTACCGGAGTTTTACGACCGGGACGAATCCGGAATCCCCGTTCGTTGGATTCACCGTATCCGCGAGAGCATGGCGCAGCTCACTCCTGCCTTTTCCGCCAATCGCTGTGTGCGCGAATACACTGAGAAGTATTACGTTCCGCTCGCAGCGGGCTATCAGGCTCGTACTGTCAACGGTCCTGCCCGCTCACTAGAGATCGTCCGATGGCGCTATGCCCTGCGGGAACACTGGGGGCGCATCCGGTTTACCAGCGTGCATGTCGAAACCAGTGCCAATGAGCATTCCTTCATGATCCAGGTCTATCTTGATGAGCTGGCGCCAGATGCGGTCCAAGTGGAGATCTATGCGGATGGAAAAGCCGATGAAAAGCCTGAGATCCACCGTCTGGGACCCGGCGAGCCATTGGCTGCGGGAAATACATGGCGCTACTCAGCCAGAATTCCAGCGACCAGGCCCGCGAGCGACTACACCCCGCGTATCGTGGCAGATCATCCCGCCGCGGCGATACCGCTGGAGGCCGACCAGATTCTCTGGTACCGCTGAGAGCAGCAAGGAGTCGCCGGCAATGTAGGTACTCGAAATGTAGATGCTCGAAAAGATAGGGCAAGGATGCGCGACCTACTGGCTATGAAGAAGCGTCAACTGGATTGGAAAGGACTTCCTATTCCGTCTATGTGCGGGCTTCAGGCGGGCACGGATGGGCCTCAATGAATGTCATGTCAATAAGCACAGGATTTTTCGAGATTCTTGACTCCCGGAGACGACCTTTTTCAGCGAATTGCATCGAAATTGGTGATGGGGTTGTGGTCTGTGACAGGATGCGCCCATCTCGGGCGCACGAAACAACTAGTCATCACAATGGTTCATTTAAGCCAAAAACGGAGCGGGTCTACGTGCCTCGCCGCAGCGCTTGTGGGTCTCGGCCTGGTGGTCTTTCTCTGGGGATTTGCCTACAAGCTGTCGGTCTACCGCTCAAAGCAGACACAAGCCGCCCATATTTTGAAAGCGCGCTTTTTTTCAGATGAACGAAATACTTCGCGGGCAGGCTCCCAGCAGAAGGGCGATGGGAATGGAAGCGCGATCCGACACACACGTTTGGGCTTCAGCATGCTCTTGTGCGGTTCATCATTCCAAGGTTGCGCAACGGGCTTATCGCATTGCCCGAGCAGCGCACTTCGCAATTCCCGGCGAAGCGATGGAGAATTAATGTATCAGGCATTCCTCCGGCCCCCCCCGGCCGCAGCTAGTTGCTAGCCTCACGTTTCCATCGGCTGGCTCAGTCGTTCCATAGGTACAGGCTTTCACGGATATGAGTTGAGCCGAATCAAATTACTTGATTGTGTACCATCCTGAAGGATCAGATGAACAGGTGTTATCACGCTATGCGAAAGCAATGGATTTTCCCCACCGTGTTCGGACTAGCTCTGGCAGCGTCCTTGGCGGTGTCCGGTTGCCACTCTGACTCAGCCAACTCCGAAGCAAGCGCGGCAATGATGCCCACCGCGAAGGTAGCCGTCGCTGCAACCGGAAACATCGAACATGCTCTGAGTCTCGCCGGGCAGTTTCAGCCCTATCAGATTGTCGATGTTCACCCTAAAGTTACCGGCTTCATGGTTAAGATTAACGTGGATATCGGTGACCGGGTCCGTGAGGGACAGGTACTCGCTGTTCTGGAAGTTCCGGAACTGAACGCGCAGTTGCAGGGAACGAAGTTCTCCATGCAGCAGGCCAAGGACGATTTGATTCGCGCCCAGCATGAAGTGAAGCAGGCCGAAGCGATGCACACTGCGCTGCATGCGGATTATCAACGGCTGCTAGACACTTCAAAGGTGCAGCCAGGCCTCATCGCACAGCAAGAACTGGATGATGCGCAGGGCAAGGACCTCTCCTCTGAAGCGCGTGTAGACGCTGCGCAGGCAGCAGTTGCGGCCGCGCAACAGCATGTTCAGGTGACGCAATCGGATAATCAGCGCGTCCAGGCAATCAGCAATTATACGAATGTGATTGCTCCCATCGATGGCGTCATCGTCTGGCGCTATGCCGATACGGGCGCCCTGATTCAGAGCGGCACCAACTCCAATGCCCAAGACATTCCAATCGTGCGGCTTGCACAGAGTGGTCTTTTGAGGCTGCGCATGCCTGTTCCGGAAGCAGACGTGCAGTACGTTCACGTGGGCGATCCGATCGAGGTACGCGTGGATGCAATTCACAGATCCTTTACAGGCAAGATTGTCCGCTTCACACGACAGGTGAATTTTGAAACGCGAACCATGGAAACCGAAGTGGACGTGGAGAATAAAGATTTATCCATCACGCCTGGCATGTACGCCAATGCTTCCCTGCCCCTCGCGCAAGCCCAGAATGTGATTACGATCCCTGTAGAGGCTCTTTTGCTGCATGACGGCAAAGACACCGTCGCCGTCGTCGATTCAAGCAATCATGTGCACATGCGCTCAGTCGAGGTTGGATTGCGCGGATCTAAGTTGGCTGAAATCAAGTCCGGCCTGCAGGCGGGTGACCGGGTCATTGTGGGCGGTCAGGAGAAATATGCAGAAGGAGAGCAGGTCGCACCGATACAGGTTGCGGAGCCCACTTCTGATGTTGCGCGCGAAAGCGGCGGCGTGATCGATATGACCGCCGAGCAAAACGCAGATGGGGGTACAAGCAAGTAATGCCGAAGTTTGCGCTGAAGTTCCCCTTCTTTATCATCATGCTCTGTCTCATGGTGACGCTGGTAGGCGTCGTCAATGTGGCCCGCATGCCCGTCGATCTCTTTCCCAAGATCGATATGCCCGTGGTCGTTGTTGCGACGTTCTATAACGGAATGCCGCCGGAGCAGATCGAAGCAGATATTACGGATACGTTTGAGCGGTTCTTTACGCTGGCTGCGAATGTTGACCACAGCGAGTCGCGCTCTTTGACCGGCGTCAGTCTCATCAAGATCTACTTCAAGCCCGGCACAGACCCAAATGCTGCGCTCAGTAATGTAGCCAATCTCGCGATGGCTGACCTGCGTCGACTTCCTCCCGGCACCCTGCCCCCGGTTGTGCTCGGCATGGATGCGTCCACGCAGCCGGTCTGTCTTGTCACACTGAAAGGGAATGGGCTGAATGAAACTGCGCTGAAGGACATCGCACAATTCCAGGTGCGCAATCAGATCTCCAACATTCAGGGCGCATCCGTGCCGCAGCCCTTTGGCGGAACGTATCGCCAGATTCAAATTTATGTGGACCCTGTGAAGATGGAGGCTCGCAATCTGAGCCTCAACGACGTTGTATCCGCGGTCAATTCATCCAACCTCATCCTTCCTGCTGGCGATGTGCGTATCGGGTCAAAGGACTTCAACATCTACGCCAACAGCCAGTTTCCCGATGCAAATTCGATGAATGAGATGCCGCTTAAGTCCTATGGCAACTCATCCGTTCTCGTCGCGGATGTTGGAAAGGCGGAAGACTCCGGGGCACTGCAATACAACATCGTGCGCATCGATGGCCAGCGATCCGTCTACGTTCCCATCTTCAAGCAGGGCGGCGACAGCAATACGATTACGATCGTCAACGGCATGAAGGAGGCGATCAAGCACCTCGTCGATGTGCCAACCTCTCTCAAAACTGAGGTGGTGTTCGATCAATCCATCTTTGTAAAACTCGCGATCAAGAATCTGGTCAAGGAAGCGAGCATCGGGCTGGTGCTCACGGGCTTGATGATCCTTATCTTTCTGGGGAGTCCCCGCGCCACCTTTGCCGTTCTGCTCTCGATACCACTCTCTGCGCTTGTCTGTCTTTTATTGACCAACGCGATGGGCGGATCCATCAACACCATGATCCTCGGCGGACTTGCCCTTGCCTTCTCACGCCTCATTGACGATTCCGTTGTTGTGCTGGAAAATATCTTCCGTTACATGGAGATGGGATCGCCTCCTTCTGAAGCCGCCGAGAAAGGCGGCATGGAAGTGTCCCTCGCCGTGCTCGCTGCCACATCCACCACCTCCATTGTGTTCTTTCCGGTCGCCTTCCTGACGGGAATCAGCAAGTACATCTTCACGCCGCTCGCTTTAGGCGTCGTGTTGTCGATCTTTGCCTCGTACTTTTTCGCCATGACGGTAGTGCCGCTTTATTGCGCGAACTTCATCCGTCTTTCTCATGATGATTCTCACGGAGGCGCAGGCGATCCTAACTTCTTTGCTCGCTTTGAACGCAAGTTCAACGAACAGTTCCAAAGGATGCTGACGCGGTACGAGCAACTCGCGTTCAGAGTTCTCCAGCGGCCCACGGCAACAGCCGCCATTATACTTGGCGGACTCGCAGTCATCCTTCTTGGTCTGTTTCCGTTTCTTGGGCGGGCATACTTTCCAAGAACGGATCCAGGTCAGTTCATCATCAATGTGCGCATGCCCAGTGGCACCCGGCTTGAAGTCAGCAATCAATACATCGCCAAGGTCGAGCAGGAGATTCGCAGCGTTGTAAAACCATCTGACATGGACATGGTTGTTTCCAATATCGGCGTGTATCCAGACCTCTCTTCGATCTTCACGCCGAATGCGTCCATGGATACTGCGTTCGTTCAGACAAGCCTGAAGGAAGACCACAGTATAGGCAGCTATGAATACATGCACCGCGTGCAGCAGAAGCTGTCTCATGACATGCCGGATCTGGCAGCCTATTACCAGGCTGGCGGGCTGGTGGATGGCGTGATTAATCAGGGTCTGCCTGCGCCGATTGACATCCAGATCAGCTCCATGGACATGGATAACGCCTATGCGCTTGCAAAGTCCCTGGCTGCTCAGATCAAGACAATGCCGAATGTAAGCGGAGTCTACATTCCGCAGGACCTGGACTATCCTGGAATCGCGCTCAATATCGACCGCGAAAAAGCAAGCCTTATCGGGCTTTCCGCTCAACAAGTCGTGGATAACGTGATTACCGCAATGACCTCTGACGGGATGGTCGCACCAAGCTACTGGATTGATCCCAAGAGCGGAAACAACTATATGGTCACAGTGCAATACCAGAACCATACGCTCCAACACATGTCGATGCAGGACTTTGAAAGCATCCCGCTGCGCGGGGTGCATCCTGCGGGATACTCGCCCATGCAGGAGGCGCAAGGAGCGGAAGACCTGGCACCAACCGCATGGAAAAGCGACCATGTCTCTGGCTATACACCGTTGAGCTCGGTGGCGAACATTCAGCTAATCAATACTCCCACTGAGGTGGACCACTATCAGATCCGCCGCGTGATCGACATCTTCGTATCGACAAAAGGAGAAGCACTGCAGGGCGTTGGCGCAAACATCCAGAAGCTTCTCAAGCACACAAAGACTGATAGAAATACTGTCATCACTGTGCGCGGTGCTGTGGTCAATATGAATCGTGCGTTTCTTGAGTTTGGCTTTGGTCTTGTTGTCGCCGTGCTCATGGTCTACCTGATTCTCATGTCTCAGTTCCGATCGTTCATTGACCCGTTCATTATTCTCATGGCAATTCCGCCCGGCCTTGCCGGAGTCGTTTTGATCCTGCTGTTGACAGGGAGCACGCTCAACATCATGTCGCTTATGGGCGTGATTATGATGACGGGAATTGTGGTCTCCAACAGCATTCTCATCGTGGAGTTTGCAGGCATTCTGCACAAGCAGGGATTGCCATTGTTAGAGGCCGTCGTGCAATCGTGCAAGGTTCGCCTGCGTCCGATTCTGATGACCTCGCTGGCAACACTCCTTGGCATGATTCCAATGGCAATTGGGCTCGAAGCCGGAAGCGAGCAATATGCACCTCTGGCGCGCGCGGTCATTGGCGGGCTGGCGGCGTCTGTGGTGGTCACCATTTTCCTCGTCCCCGCGGTCTACCTCATCGTCCATACCGGCCGTGAAAAGCAGATCGAAAATGCGGAGGAGGCATAGACAATGCACCGACGGACATCACGAGCCTTTCTTGCCCTGATCTGCGCATCCATGGGCATTTCGATTCAAGGCGGAGTATCTGCGCAAACAAAACCGCAGAAGACACTGCCCGATGCGCCGCCCGTCCTGCAATTGGCCTGGAATGCATCTGAAGGTCAACAAGCAATGTCTGGAATCGGCGCACAAGCAGGGGCACCTGTGCAATCATCGTCTGCACCAGATCCAAACCAAGCGCGCCTGACTCGCTCCGCTGCAGAAAAGATGGCGCTTCACAACAATCCAAGGGTCAGCGCAAGCCATCTTGTCGCGCTCGCTCAACACCAGGTAGTTCGCGAAACCCGCTCAGCATATCTTCCGAATGCAAACGCCAACCTCACGGCCATGGACGCAGAGACCGGCAGCCGCATCTCTTCCGGTTCGTTGACTGCCTCCCGCTTGTTTGAGCACGCAGGCGCAGGAGCAAATCTCACGCAGCTGATTACAGACTTCGGGCGTACAACCAATCTGATTGCATTTTCCAAGCTGCAGGAGAAGGCGCAAAACGCGACCGCACTTGCGACCGAGGAAGATATTATTGTTGCCTGCGATCAGGCCTTCTACAACGCACTGCAGGCGCAGGCTCTGCTTAAGGTAGCTCAGCAAAACGTCACTACGCGCCAGACAACTGACACACAGGTGCAGGAATTGACAAAGAATAAGCTGCGGTCAATCCTCGATCTCAGCTTTGCAGATGTCAACCTCTCGCAGGCGAAGTTGCTTCTTCTGGACGCGCAGAACAATGCAGATTCAAGCATGGCAGCTCTCGATGCCGTACTTGGTCTTGACCATTTAGTTAATTACGACCTGGTTGATGATTCTGACAGTCTGCAGCCTCCGCCAGACGATGCGGGACCACTCATCACTCTCGGCCTGCAGCAACGTCCTGACTTGCAGGCACTCAACTTCACGCAACAATCCGAGGTGAGATTCAGCCGCGCACAGCGCGACCAGCTCTTCCCAACGATCAGCGCAGCGGGCACTGTCGGAAGCGTTCCTGTGCGGCCGGACCAGTACTATACGAGTAACTGGTGGGGCGGTGTGGGTGTCAACATCAATATACCGATCTTCAATGGGTTTCTCTACACCGCTCAGGCGAAAGAGGCGAACCTGCGTGCGCAGGCGAGCGCGGAAAAGAGCCGCCAGTTGCGCGATGTAATTGTGCGCGATATTCGTACATCCTGGCTTGCAGCAAACACGGCCTATCAGCGTGTGACCGTGTCGGCACAACTGCTCGATGAAGCAAACCTCGCCCTCAAGCTCGCGCAGACTCGGTATCAGATGGGGCTGAGTTCGATCGTTGAGCTAAGCCAGGCACAATATCAGCAAACTGATGCCGCCATCGGAAACACCAACGCTCAATATCAATACAGGCTGGCTCTTGCAACATTGAATTATGAAATCGGCGCCACGCCGTAGGGGAACACTCTGACGATTTGTCCGACAGGCCGGCATTTCTCATTTCTGCCAATGAGGTAAATGCCGGCTTCCTGCACTCCGTCACGCCCCCTCCGGCGCACTCTCATCTCACTTTCCTTACAGTCTCGACTCCTCTCCTGTTCCTCTGCTCCGATTTACACTAGAGATTCAGGAGTTGGTTCGATTCATGGACAAGTTTGTAATTCGTGGCGGCAATCCGCTGCGCGGTACAGTTCGCATCTCCGGAGCAAAGAATTCAGCGCTGCCATGCATGGCAGCAGCGCTCCTCACTGATCACGAGATCGCGCTCGACAACATTCCACACGTGCGTGATATCGAGACGGAAAAGCGTCTTCTCACTTCGATGGGAGCAGAGGTTCGCATAGGTACCGGCGAAGCTTCCAACTGCACAACAATCTGCTGCCGCAATCTCTCGGATCCCGTCGCACAGTATGAAATCGTCAAAACGATGCGCGCGAGCTCGCTCGTTCTTGGTCCACTCGTCGCGCGCATGGGCCTTGCTCGCGTGGCTATTCCGGGAGGGTGCGCTATCGGTGGCCGGCCCATTGATCTTCACATCAAAGGCCTTGAAAAGATGGGCGCAACGATCGAGCAGGCTCATGGGTATATCGAAGCCCGTGCAAGCAAGCTGAAAGGCACACACCTCGTATTCGACAAGATCACGGTGACAGGCACGGAAGACCTTCTGATGGCAGCCGTACTCGCAGAAGGCGAAAGCGTCATGGAGAATTGCGCGCGGGAACCGGAGGTCGTTGACCTCGCTGCACTACTTGTTGCGATGGGAGCACAGATTGAGGGCGCAGGGACCTCAACAATTCGCGTGCAGGGCGTAAAGAGCTTACATGGCGCGCATCATCGCATCATTCCTGATCGCATTGAGGCCGGAACGTTCCTCATTGCAGGCGCAATTACATGTGGGGACTTAATTATCGCGGAATGCAATCCCGACCACATCCGGGCCGTGATTGGAAAAGCAGAAGAGGCGGGCGCTAGGATTGACGTACTGAGTGCGCATTCAGTTCGCGTACAGTCAGATGGTCCACTTCGCGCCGCGGATATTTCAACAGAGGAATATCCTGGCTTTCCGACTGACATGCAGGCTCAATACATGGCGCTTGCGACACAGGCTGAAGGCGTGAGTGGAATCAAAGAGAACATTTTTGAGAATCGCTTCATGCATGTACAGGAGCTTGTCCGGATGGGAGCGAATATACGGGTCGATGGACGTACAGCGACGGTTCGAGGACCGTCGCGCCTTTCCGCCGCCGCCGTGATGTGCTCCGACTTGCGTGCCTCTGCCTCTCTCGTTCTAGCCGCGCTGGTGGCAGATGGAGAATCGATTCTTGACCGCGTCTACCACATGGATCGCGGGTACGAAAGAATCGAAGAAAAGCTTCGAAACGTTGGCGCGGAAATTGAACGCCTTGGAAATGTTTTTGCGCCCCGTCCTGCTGAAGCAAGAGCGAAATAATCTCTGGCTTGCTCATTCGCTTCATTTGTGCGGAACAGGATTTAGTACCAACTCGCCGCCAGGTGCCAGCGTAGTTTTCGATCACTCGTCTTCAGAAGAACTCGCTCGTACTCTTTCAGTTCGGACAACACTGGCGCCGTTTCAGAGCCAAGCGCCGCGGGAGTCGCGGCAATAAACTCAAGAAAGGCGCGAACGGTTGCCAGTCCTTCTAAGGCACTGTACCACTGAGGCTCAGGAAGATGCTGCGCCCAATCAGGATTTCCGGTTCCCTGCTCCAGCAGAAGTGCCATCGAATTCCGGTCAGCAGAGAAGAAATCGAGCAGCGGCTTAACCCGTAGAGTCGACGCGAGACGTTGAAGGACATCTTCATTGCGCGCGAGCGCATGACCATGCACGTAGATATCAAAGCCAGGATCTTCACCTTCAACTACGATGTACAAGCTTGCACTCATAGCATTCAGTCTATGAGCCCATGAACCAGAAATCACTGGGGAAGCGGGCGCTGGTTACCTGTCGAGTTACAGGGCGCATACGATTCGCACGTTACTCAAGTTTCTCAGCGGGTCTCTCGTACTCCAAATGGGCTATAGTGTTTGAAGGGCGACCACTTTCCAATCAATTCTTCTGCACGTTGAGAAGCGGGGGTGCACTCTCTTGGATTGGAGTCAGATTCCTGATCTCGCTACGGTAGGCCTCTTGTCCTGCGCCTTCGCTTCTCTTGCGAAGCAGGAAAGAACGCCGGTCTCTGGACTTTGGCTCACCGGTTGGCTTCTTATTAGCCTTCATTTCGCAGCATTCATATTTCTTTCCGCTCCTGGAAAATGGGGGGATCTTGCTCAACTAGTGGGCCTTGCTTCCCTGGCTGCAGCCGGAGTGCTATTCATGTACTCGGTTGTGCCCTATCACGAGCAGCGCAGTAACCTCATCATGCTTTTCACGCTCCTTACAACAATGACGGTTTACATCGCCTTCCTCGTTGAATATCCGTTATACTCTTGGGGGCTCGTTGCCGTCTCGGTGCTGATTGGGATGGCGCCGTTGGCGCTTTCCTTGATTGTCCTGTCGAGCTTTCGGCATCCACTGCGGTGGATTCTGGTAGGCATGTACCTCGCTCTTTCCATCTTTCTTCTGGCAGTCCAGCGCAGGCCGGGCAACGGCGGCGATCTAGCTCTGAACGGCCTGCTCTGTGTTGTTTACCTTGGTTGCTGCGTGCACTTTGCATTTGTCTACCGCAGAACAACGGCCGGGTCTCTCATCACGACGGTTGGATTTGCGGCATGGGCGCTCGTCTTCGTCCTTGGACCCCTTCTCTCCACATGGAAGCCCTCTCTCATAATCGAAAGCGAAGTCTGGAATCTTCCCAAGTATCTCGTTGCTGTTGGCATGATTCTCCTGCTGCTGGAGGAACAGATCGACCATAACCGATTCCTTGCCTTGCATGACGATCTCACGGGCTTGCCCAATCGAAGGCTCTTCCTTGACCGTCTTAAGGTGGCTATAGGTCGCGCCGAGCGATTCCGATCAACCATTGCCCTTCTTGTGGTGGACCTGAATCGCTTCAAAGAGGTAAACGATACACTTGGCCATCATGCCGGCGACGAAGTCCTGAAAACAGTCGCATTGGCATTGGAGGGCCGGATACGCAAGTGCGATACAGTGGCACGAACAGGTGGGGATGAATTTTCGATCATCCTTGAGGAAACGGCGGATCACTTGAGCGCGCATCGTGTGGCACTTGATCTGCAGGCCCTCATCGCACGACCTCTTGTCATCGCGAATCGAGAAATTCAAATTGGAGCGAGCATCGGAATTGCTCTCTATCCTAGGGACGCTGCTGATCTTGAAACTCTCTGCATCTTAGCGGATCGCCGCATGTACATCTGGAAGGCAGGCTGCCGGTCCTTGAGTCCGGATGGGCTTCAAAGCGGCGATGGGTTCAATCCTACTTATGCTCCATCGTCAACGCAGCCTCGTTAGGGCCACCAATACGGGATGGACTAAGCCAGCTGTTACATCAGATCGGTGATGGGTATCCGTAGGGGCCAATGCAGGATGTCCACCAAGGAAATATGCCGATGATTGGATCAAGCATCATCGGCATCATCTCTGTTCACAAGGTATGAGCAGCACCTCATATCTCGCTCTTACGACTAGTTGTGGGATCCGCTTGGCGCCCCTGGCCTGCCTCCGCGACGACGACGACGGCGGCGATTGTTTCCACCGGGCCGCGGACCCGAAGGCTGACCTGCTGCGACTGGCGCTCCATCCTCACGATTGAAGTTGGGCTCGTTCTCTTCGTCGAATTCTTCCCCTTCTTCGCTTTCATCGAAGTCCTCCCCGCCCTCGATCAGAATTGTGCTCTGATTGGAGCGTGGCTGACGAAGATCGAACTCATGCGAGGGCCGGGGAGGCACCTGAGCTTCTGACTGTTCCTCGGTTGTCTGCTCAGGCTGTGCCGTCTGGGCCATCTTGGCCTTTTGCTCCTTAATCAGAGCTTTACGGCTCAGCTTGATGCGGTTGCCTTCGATGGCCAGAACCTTCACCATGACCTGGTCGCCCTCGCGCAACTCATCCTTCACTTCCTTAACGCGGTGTTCTGCGATCTCAGAGATATGCAGGAGGCCATCTGTGCCGGGGAACAGTTCGACAAACGCGCCGAACTCAGCGAGTCGCACAACTTTACCGAGGTAGACTTTGCCAATCTCCGGCACGGCTGTAATGTTGCCGATAATTTCGAGGGCCTTCTTCAATCCGGCAGCATCCGATGACGCCACGCTGACCTTGCCCGTATCATCCACGTCAATCTTTGCGCCCGTCTGCTCAACGATGCCACGAATCGTAGCTCCGCCTTTGCCAATCAGGTCGCGAATCTTATCCGTGGGGATTTGGATGGTCTCAATCCTCGGGGCGTAGGCAGAGCGCTCCTGGCGAGGCCCGTCAAGCACCGCATCCATCTTATCCAGGAGGAAGAGACGCCCGCGACGTGCCTGCTCCATCGCTTCCTGCAGAATCTGCCGTGTGAGGCCTCCAATCTTGATGTCCATCTGCAGCGCGGTGATGCCCTTGCGCGTGCCGGCTACCTTGAAGTCCATATCGCCATAATGATCTTCGGCGCCGGCGATGTCAGTCAGAATCGCATAATCGTCGCCTTCCTTGACCAAGCCCATCGCAACTCCGGCCACTGCGCCCTTCAGCGCAATGCCCGCATCGAAAAGCGCGAGGCTTGCACCACAGACAGAAGCCATGGAGGACGAACCGTTCGACTCCAGAATGTCGGACACAACCCGCATGGAATACAGGGACTCTTCCGCGCTTGGCAATACCGCCGTGAGTGCGCGCTCTGCCAGTGCTCCATGCCCTACTTCTCTGCGGCCTACGCCGGTCATGCGACCGGTCTCGCCCACACTGAACGGCGGAAAGTTGTAGTGAAGCATGAAATTCTTTCTCTGCTCGCCTTCGTAGCTTTCCAGCCGCTGTCCATCGTCTGCCGTTCCCAGCGTGGCAGTGACCAGCGCCTGAGTTTCACCGCGTGTGAAGAGCGCCGAACCGTGCGTGCGCGGCAGCACTCCCGTTTCGATTGTGATAGGGCGAATCTCATCAAACGCGCGGCGATCAGGCCGAATGCGGTCCTTGGTCACCTGCTCGCGGAAGAGACGCTCGCGAAGGTGCTCGTAATACGTGCCGAGCTTCTTCTTCGCCGCGGGATCTTCGGCGGAGAGGCCCGCGCTCAGTTCATCCTTAATGGCCTTGATCAGCGCGTAGCTTTCTGTCTTGCCGTGTTTCTGCGTGTCCAGGGCATCCTTCAGCTTGTGGCCAATTTTCGCCTTGAGTTCGGCATAGTAGGCTTCATCAAACTCAGGCGCGGTGAACGCGCGCTTCGGCTTGCCAGCCTTCGCAACCAGTTCCTCAATTGCGGCAACGATCTTTTTAATCTCTTCGTGCGCGAACTCAATTGCCGCGAGAATGACCTCTTCAGTCTCTTCCTTCGCGCCGGATTCAATCATCACGATGCCATCTTTGTGGCCGACAACCATAATGTTGACCGTGGTCTCCGAACGCTCCGCATACGTTGGATTCGCGATGAACTTGCCGTCAATGCGCCCCACTCGGATGGCGGCTACAGTCGCGCTGAACGGAATGTCGGACAAAGCCACTGCAGCCGCAGCAGCATTGATGGCCACAACGTCGGGATCATTTTCCTTGTCTGCCGAAAAGACGAGAGCGATGACCTGGGTCTCGTTGCGGAATCCATCTGGGAATAGAGGACGAATCGGCCGATCAATCTGGCGCGAAGTCAGGATTTCCTTCTCGCTGGGACGCCCCTCGCGCTTGATAAAGCCGCCGGGGATACGGCCGCCGGCATAGGTGTACTCGCGGTAATCGACAGTAAGAGGGAAAAAGTCGATGCCCTCACGGGGGTCAGGGGATGCGACTGCGGTCGCCAGCACGACGGTTTCGCCCACGCTAACCAGGGCAGCGCCGGATGCCTGCTTCGCCATGCGACCGGTCTCAAAGACCAACCGCTTGCCGCCGGTAAGCTCGACGGCTACTTCATGCTTCGTTGACATAGTGTCCTCGTTTCGTATTGTTCGCTTGGGAAACTTGTAGGCAGGAATTCTGCAACACAGGATTGAACGCAAACAGGACTCGCGCCCGCGCGTTGCAGCCTGCAATCTCTAATTGAAATGGATGTGACTGATGCCCGGTAGGTATTCGCTTGACGCGGCATGGAGACAACAGGGACCTTGCGTGCGGGTGAGTACCACCGCGTACACATAGGCCCCAGGTCCTGGGCTGAACGGGGGCCATGACCAAATTCCGGTCTGGGCGCTTCCGAATCAAGGGCTGCTTTCTGTTTACTTGCGGATTCCGAGCTTTCCGATCACGTCGCGATAACGGTCGGAGTCATGCGTCTTCAAGTAGTCCAGCAGGCGGCGACGCTTGCTGACCAGCATCAGAAGACCGCGCCGCGAAGCGTGGTCCTTCTTGTGAGTCTTGAAGTGCTCCGTCAACTCGCCAATCCGCTCGCTCAGAATTGCGATCTGGACCTCAGGGGAACCTGTATCCGAATCGTGGGTGCGGAAGCGTTCAATCAGTTCGGTTTTCTTTTGGGTCGCCAGCACGGCGTGTGTTACTCCTCTTGCGTTCTCAGTCCACTCTTAAGTGTCTAGTGTGAGATTACCATGAATCGTCTCCGAATGCCATGCTTGGCAGAGACTTAGCGTCTCGCGCGAAGGCCACGCATCTCAAGGCTCCGCCTGTAGCCAGTAGTTGGAGCGAGCAACAATTCGCGCGCCGATATCGCTCGTTGTTCGAACGCGGATGGTGTGAAGCCCCGGCGTGGTGTCCGTTGGGCTGAACGTAATCAGATAACGATTCCGCATGTGCTTGGCTGCATCCACCACCCGTTGTTCAAACTTCTTGTCACTGATGAAGGTCGTGTACTCGCCTCCGCTCTCCTGCGCAATCTCCTTTGAGATATTCCTCTTGAAGGCATTTACCGCCATCACCAGCGCGGAAACCATGTTCAGCGTGCGATCGTCGCCCGAGTCCTGCACATCGTGTATCAGTTCTGCGCCAGACGGCGAGAAGGAAATACTCAATATCAGAACATCGGATCGGCCGATCTTTCGAATCAACTGCTCCGGGCGCGTGTGCCGACTTCCATGGTCGCGCCGTTCACTCACGAGTAGCAGGACGCGCCGGTCGCTCTCGGGTTCGGCAGCAAGCAAATCAACCCCGTAGCTTACCGTGTCCAGAATCGCCGCCCCACCATCTCCCGGCTCCAGATTCTTGAGGGCTGCATCCAAATCTTCTGTCGAATGCGTGAAGTCATGTATCAGGTAGGGCCTGGAATCGAAACCAACCAGCGCCGCGTGGCTCCCTGCATCGCTCAGGAAGACATCAAGAAGCGGCCCGAGGCGGGCGAGCTTGTCGAATTCCAGCGCGCTGGCTCCGCCCTCCTGCACCGCAACCACAAGGGAAACAGGCGCCGTGTCCATCTCTTCTTGTACGTGAATATTTTGAGGCACGCCATTATCTTCCAATCGAAAGTCCGATGCCTTGAGCCCGTACACAATTCCGCCACCGCGCTTCTCCACCAGCGTCGGTACCAGCACTTCGTTTGTAGTCACATGCAGAACCGGCACATCGCTCTTTACGCCGGGCATCGGCTGCGGTGGCTCTATCGGCGGGAGTTTCTGGCTCACCATGAGTGCCGGAAACATCCACAGACAAATTGAGATCAGCCACCCGCCGGCAATCTTCATGAGCGCCGGATCTCAACTGAGGATGAGAAAAACACGGACTTACGCACGCCGCCTTACCTCCCGATCTATGGAGCCGGTCCAGACCAGAAAACTCAGCAGCTCCCAGCGCGTGGACCACAGAAAGCTCATCACATCCGCTGCTTTCAGCGTCTCGGCACGCTTACCGGAATACGTTTCGATGCGCCAGCGAAGATACTCACTTCGCCATGGCATCAGACGATGTCCGCGGGTTGCATTCCAGATAAATCGCAAAGGCACCAGCACTACGCATCTCCTTCGTCAGTATAGCGATTGCGATATCTTGTAAGGAAATCACCTGGCCCAGATCGCTCGGATCTGCTCCAGAAATAGATGTGCTCAGAGCTTCTGAAAGAGGCTGCCGGAACCAATCTGACTGATCACATCCTCAATCGCCGTCTGCTGCGTCTCAGCCAGCGAGAGCTGAGTAGAAATCTGCGACAGGTCAGCCTGCATCAGGTTGGTCTGGGCAGAGGTCAACTGCAACTTCTCGGCGCTGACCGCATCCGTTGCGGCCGTCAGCCGCGAGATTGAGTTATCGAGCGTGACGCGCTTCTGGGAGACATAGTTCAGCGCACTGTTCAGCGCCGCCGTTGCTGTCACGGTCGTCTGGGTGCTGGCCCCGGATGCGAAATCCGAGACCAGTTGGTTCAAGGCCGCGAAGACATCGTTCGTGCCTCCGGCGGTGAAGATCTGGTCCCCCGGAACATTGAGCTGAATCGTCTGGCCATTCGGCGTCTGAAGAAGATTCACATTGGAGTCGCCGTTGTATGTCGTTGTGGCAGGCGAGGACGTACTGGAAAGGCTAAACGGCGTGGTCGATGTCTGCCCACCCGCGAAGATGTACTGACCCATGTAGCTGGTATTCGCGAGCGACATCACCTCATCTCGAATTCCGGAAAGCTGACCGGACACCGCCTGCAACTGACTGGCATTGAGCGTCCCGCCATTTGCACCGGTCGCCAGACTGATGGCCTGCGTCAGCTGGTTCACCACACTGCCCAGCGCACTGTCAGCCACCTGCAACTGCCCCTGCACCAGGCTGGAGGTCTGAGTAAACGAGTCATCCTTCTGCATCTGATTCAAAAGCAGCGCATCTTCTCCTGAGGCGACAGGGTCCTGCCCAAGCGAAGTCACACGCACTCCACTCGACAACTCACTCGACAACTGCTGCTGTGTCGCCTGCGTCTGGTCGAGCGACTGCGCCAGATTGGAAACAAAGAATGGGTCAACTCTCATGCTCACTCCCAAGGCAGACCTCCGTTGAAGCCCGGCCGTCTTACTAGATCGAACTTCAAGAACCTATGCCACCGCGGTCTGCACGCCCAGATTCAGCGCGGACGAAATCACCGTATTCAACAGCGTGAAGACCTCCGACGCCGCCTGATAGCTGCGCTCGAACTGCTGCATTGAGGAAGCTTCGTCATTCAGATTGACGCTCGATAACGTACTCACCTGCGTCTGAAGCTGTGTCACCGACGCATTTTGCGCGGTATTGTCCGTCTGCACACCGGAAACCAGCGAGCCGAGTTGCGTAACAAACTGCGAATAATAGTTCGCGGGCGTCTGGCCGCTCACCAGATTCTGATTTGCCAGCCCCGCCATCTGCACAGCATTTGAGTTGTCGCCCGTGCCGCTGCCCAGCGCCGCAGCGGCAATCTGACTTGGATCTGTCATGATCACGCGCATGCCCGCTGCGCTGCCCGTAACCCCAGCCGGTTCATTGAAGATGTAGAGCGGAGTCGCTCCTGTGCCTGTCACTCCCGCCGCATTCGTTCCCGTTCCCTGCGTCCCATTCAGCGCCGTTCCAGAGTTATTCGCCGCATTCACCTGCGTGGAAACAGCGTAGGCAAGCTGATCGAGCGATGCCAGCGTACTCGGAATATCCTGGTCCCGCGCGGTCAGATATCCTCCCAGTGAGCCTCCCCCGCTCGTCAGCCCTGCCGTCACATCCGTGGAACCAAGATAGAAATGCGTCACTCCGCTCACAGTTCCCGTATTGAGAACAACACTCGAACCCTCCGATACAAGCAGCTGCCCCGATGTGGTCGTGATAGAAAGGCCGTTGTTCTCGGTGCGAATCTGATTGATTCCAACCAGCGCGGACAATTGGCTGAGATCCTGCTGCCGCTGATCCTCCAACGCGCTTGCATTTCCCTGCGCACCCACGGATTGAATCTGGAGATTCAACGATGCGATCGAACTGGTTAGCGTGTTCACCTGGGTGGCAGCGGAGACAGCCTCCTGATCCAGCGCAGAACGCTGCGAATTAAGGCTGGCGGCGATATTGGAGATGTCCCCGGCCAGCGTGTTGGCGCTGGAAAGAACCTGCTGACGCATCGCATTGTCCGTCGGACTCGCTTCGAGGGAAGAAAAGGAACTGAATAAGCTCGCGAGATCCGCGCCCACGTTGCCCGCCGAGGATGTCCCGCTGGCAGGCGCAAACAGGGCCTGCACCGAGTTCAGCGCCGTTAGTCGGGACCCGGACGAGGAAGCGAGTTGCTGCTGCTGCGCCAGACGCTGCTCCAGCACGTTGTCGCGCACAGAGACTGGACCTGTCTCCGTCACTCCCGAACCATAGGCGATACCGTTGATCACAACCGGCGCGCTTTCCTGAAAATTGGCTGTCTGCCGCGTGTAGCCAGTCGTGTTCGCATTCGCTACGTTGTTCGCCACAATGCTGAGCGCCGCCTGATCCGCATTCAGCGCGCCCGAGATCAAACTTAACGCCGAATTAATGGTCGCCACGGCCCGCCTCCATTGGTATCCATGCCGGCAGGATGAACCGGCCGTAATCCCCTCTCGCCTGTGAGCCGCCGACGTGGGACCGCAGCACTCGCAGATTCTGCTGCGTCTCTACAAGCAGCCGGTCAAGCACGGCCAGTTCCGCCTGCGCGCGCCCAGCATCCTCCCGCGGAAGGGCGGTTCTTTCCTGCTCGTTCTGCCTTGTCAGCAGGCGGCAGGAGGCTGATAGCTCTTCAAGTCGCTCGGCATCCAGGCACGCAAGCAAATGCGTCGCTTCGCGAATCACATCGCACAGACTGTCGCTCTGTCCATCGCCAGCTTCTTCCCGCATCGGCATGTCTCCCCATCTCTGCCCTTCGCCACCGCTGAACTGCGGCACAGTTCACCCTTTCAAGAACTCGTGGACCCAATCTCCGCCCCCCTCATCCGCTCTCCTTGCGGCGCGGATGCATCCGGGAGCGGCGCACGTCACGAGCCGCTCTTCACTCCGCCTTGCAGCATGGAATCCATCACCTTCCCCGCCACTGCAGCAGATGAAACGTTATATGTGCCGGAGGCTAGCGCGGCCTGCACCCGAGTCACGGTCTCCATGCGAACGTCGGACTGCAGGCCGGCCTGCTGCATCTGCGCGCCCACGCTGCTGAGCGTCGCGACATCTCCCGCCAGCGGCGTCTCCGTCTTCGCAGACTGGCTTCCCGATGCAGAGCCTGCCGTTGGCTTCGCTCCCCCGACTCCAAGGAGCGTCTGCAATCCGTCCAGGTTGTTGCGCACTTCCATGCGTATCTCTCCTTAGTCTTACTATCGGCCGGTTTGCCAATCTCTTCAATAATCCTTCACGGCGTTTGACCGCTTCGCGATGCTTCGTTGTCCCAGTCCGGCCTCAACCTCCGACATTTCCGCTTTTGGAAAAATGAGAGAGGACCTCTCGCGCGATTCCCATTCCCCCGCTCCTGCTGATCGCGGCGCCCAGTGCTTCCAGCGAGAAGCTGCCCAGCGCTCCCGACGAGCCTTCGTCTTCCCCATCGTTCCAGCCGCTGGACTCCTGAAGCGGCTGCAGCAGCTCCTTCATCATCTGCGCCTCAAACTCCTGCGCTGCCTTTTCCAGCCGCATGCCCTTCTGTGACTGCGCGAGCGCGGGACCGGGCGCAGGCAGCGTCTCGTGAATCTTCATCACAGAACCTCCAGATCAGCTTCGAGCGCGCCGGCTTCCTTCATCGCCTGCAGTATCGAGATGACATCCCGGGCTCCGGCGCCAATCCTCTGCAACTCCTGCACCAGGTCCTCCACCGTGGCGCCCTGTTTCAGATCGATTCGGTTCACCGGCTTATCCTGCGCCTGCACCGTGGTCTGCTGCACCACCTGCGTCGTCCCCCGCGAGAAGCCATTCGGCTGCGAAACCTCCGTCTCCGCGATGACGTTGACTGAAAGACCGCCGTGCAGAATCGATACCGGCTGCAGGCGCACCGTTCCTCCGATGACCACGGTCCCGGTGCGCTCATTCACCACCACACGCGCCCTTGGAAATACCTGCACCTCCGTCGATTCAACCTTATCCAGCAAGGCCGGCAGATCGTCCGTCTCCCCCGTGGCGACATCCACCCTGCGGCTGTCCACCACCTTCGCGCGAGGAGCTCCGAGCGATGCATCGATCGCTGCAGCCATGCGCTCGGCGGTGTGGAAGTCGGCGTCATGCAGAAGCACGCTGACCCGCTGCAGTTGCTTCAGCTCGAATGGAACCTCGCGCTCGACCAGCGCGCCATTCGGAATCCGCGCCGTGGTGGGATGATTCACCTGCCGCGCATTCCCCTGCGCCGCCACCATATACCCGCCCAGCACCAGCGCGCCCTGCGCCTGCGCGTAGATCTGGCCATCCGGCCCATACAGCGGCGTCATGAGAAGGATTCCCCCCTCGAGCGAACGCGCATCACCCGCCGACGAGACGGTGACATCGAGTTTGTATCCGGAGCGACTGAACGGCGGAAGGGTCGCCACCACGAATGCCGCCGCCATGTTCTTCACCTGCATATTCATCGCGCTGTTGGCACCTGTCTGCGGCACGGTCACTCCCATCCGCTCCAGAGCGGAGATCAGCGTCTGCGCCGGAAAGACGGTCTGCTGGCTGTCCCCTGTGCCGTGCAGGCCGACCACGATGCCATAGCCCACCAGCTGATTGTCGCGGATGCCTTCGATGCTGGCCACATCCTTAATCCGCGCCAGTTGCATGCCCGGCCCCGAAGGAGAGGTCTGCGCATGGACCGCAGGGCAGAACAGAAGGAACGCGGCCGCGCATGAGGCAACCCAGCGCTTCGGCGTCTGTATCCATGCAACGTTCTGCGGCATTCCTTCTCCTCCGTTCCGGCAAATCCTGCTTCAGTTTGCAAGGAAGTTGCAGTGCCCCTCAGAAGACCAGCAGCTTCTCAAGAAAACGCACGACCGGGTTCTGCCGGTACGTCGAGTCGTTCACAATTCCCTTGCCCGTCACTTCCAGTTCCAGGTCCGTCATCGCAGTGGAAAGCACCTGATTCTGCGCGCTTACGTCCTCCGGGCGGACCAGGCCGCGAAGACGAATCAGTTGCGTCTGCTGCGAGAAGGTCAGCTGCCGCGTCGCCTGCACCACCAGCATGCCGTTGGGCAGCACATCCACCACTTCGGCGCCAAAGGTGGTCACGAGGCTTGAGTTGGTTGTGCTCTGGCCCTGCGCCGTCAGACCTGATGTCGAGTTTTGCCCAAGAAGATTCTGCAGATTGTTGGCAGGCTTCAAGGCGCCGAACAGGGCAGTCAGGCTCGACGAAGCATTGGAAGCGCGCGCGTTTTTGACCTGTCCATCCGTTGAGGCAGCCAGGCTTTCGGTCACAACCACAGAAACGACATCGTGCAGACGCATCGCCTTCACATCGGTTCCAAGACGCACCATCTGTCCTTCGGCATTCCAGAGCGATCCGTCGGTCATCACGCGCGCCGCCTGGTGCTCGCGCACACGTGCAATGTATCGCTCCAGCGACGCCTCAGGCGGCGTCGTCTTGGGAGCGGATGGAGTGGAATGAAGCATCCGTATGCCTCCGTGGGCTGGCAAGGCGCCCGCCGCAGAAATTACTCCCGCCAGAATGAGAACCTGCGCCGGCCTCATGGGCGTACCTCGCCGACAGCGGCAAGGCGAGCATGACCGCGGCCGAGAGCAACCACGCGCACTGTCTTTCCTACGGCCTCAAGTCGCGCGAGAAACAGATCTCCTGTGCACGCCGGGCCAAGGGCGACGCCGGCAAGTCGTACGCTTGCGACCGGCGTGCTCTCTTCGACCAGAATCCGGTCTCCGCCAAGAATCACGCGCGCGAGCGGCGGCAATGGAATCTCTCCCTCTGCTGCCGGGCGCCGGGCGCCGGTGGAATTCGTTGCTTCGCCGTCCCACGCAGCAACTGAAGCAAGACGTCCCGGACCGGCAGGATGAATGGGGTCCCTCACCAGCCGCCATCGGATTCCCGCTGCCGGATCCACAATCTCGCGGAGCGCCCGAGCCGGGACAGTCGGTGCGCCAGCAGTTCCGTCCGAGCTGGCTGCACATGCGGCAGGGGCAGGAATGCCCATGAGAATCAGTCCTGGCAGGACTCCGACCGCAGCCGCTTTCATGGGCACGGCCCTCAGCAATTTCCGTCCTCTCATCGTCCGGCCTCTCACCGCGTCATATTGTTAATTTGGGAGTACATATCGTCGGCCGCCTTGATGACCTTCGAGTTGGACTCGTAGGCGCGCTGCGCCAGCACCATCTGTACAAACTCCGTGACCACATCCACATTCGAGTTCTCAAGATAGTTCTGCTGCAGCGTCCCGAGTCCCTGTGGACCGCCGGGATTGTCCAGCACCGGATCGCCGGAGCTGAGCGTCGCCGTCAGCAAATTGGAACCCACACTCTGCAGCCCGCCGGGATTGGGGAACGTCGCCAGTTGAATCTGCCCAAGCTGCGATGGATTCTGCTGGCCGGGCAGCGTTGCATTCACCACGCCGTACTGCGTGATCGTGATCGAAGTGGCATTGGGCGGAACTGTAATGTTGGGCAGGAGCGGATCGCCATCCGTCGTGACAATGGTGCCCTGCTGATTGAGGTGAAACTGCCCGGCGCGCGTGTAGGCGATGGTTCCGTCGGGGCGCTGAATCTGAAAGAATCCAGCGCCCTCAATCGCCACATCGAGCGGATTGTTCGTCTCATTCAGCGCGCCCTGAGTGTTGATTACCTCGGTGGCGGCCGGTTTTGTGCCCAGCCCGATCTGCAGTCCCGCAGAGACCGTCGACTGGCTCTGGGCTGCTCCCGGAGTAACAAAGTTCTGATAAATCATGTCCTGGAATTGAAGCCGCAACTGCCGAAAGCCCGTCGTCGAGGCATTGGCGAGATTGTTGGCGATTGTGTCGAGATTCATCTGCTGGGCGCTCATGCCGCTGGCGGCTGTATACAGTGCTTCGATCATCGTTTCTCCTCTTGCTCCTCCGGCCGGAGCCGCCGCTTAGACGCGCGGCAGATCCTCAGTGGCAAATTTGTTGAAGTCGGTATGGAAGACCGTAAGCGCCTTCTGCATCATCTCAGCCTGTCGCTGCATCATGATGAGGTCCATCGTTCCCTGCACGATGTCCTCATTCGCGCCTTCGATCGACCCCTGCTGAATGGCATACGAATTGGCGAGCTGTGGCTTGACTCCCGCGGGCGCGACATAGCGATTCGTTCCTTCCGCCTTCAGCGATGCGCCTTTGGGAAATTCGAAGACGCCGACCGTAGCCACCAGCCCTCCTGCGACGGAGATGGAGCCATCTGCGCCCACTTCGATCTCACCGGGAGGAGTCGCAATCGGCTGGCCTGTGGAGGAAAGAACCGGCTCGCCGGCCCGGGTCACTAGAAGCCCCTGGCGCGATCGCACAAAGCCGCCATCACGTGTAAAGCGCGGCCCGTTCTGCGTTTGAATCTGAAAGAAGCCCTGCCCCACGATCGCAAGGTCTAGGGGATTGCCGGTCTTCTGCAAGGCGCCCTGCGCCAGGCTGAGGTTATCGCCTCCCAGCAGACCGTACTGATTTACCGTCTCACCGAGCTGCGAGTCAGCAGCGTCCGGCCCCAGAAGCACCGATCGAAAGAACTCTCGTTCTGCTCGGTACCCTGGCGTCTGCGTATTGGCCAGATTCGCCGCCGCTGCATCCAGCGCCTGCGTGCGGGCTATCAGGCCGGTCATCGCCGCATAGTATCCACTGTCCATGAGACGTTCCCTCTACATGACCTCTTGCAGACGGGGAACCAAACTGCGGCAAACAAGATTAGAGAAATATCATGGCAGCGCTTCGCTGGGCTGAATCGATTACAAAGGTTCCGGAAGACAGAACGCGCGCGCTCCCTGTCTGGGCGCGCCTTCGAGTTCCCGTGGCGGGATCTTCCGGCGTTCCTCGTCACAGAAGGTTGTCGCAGACGATGGTGACCGCGAAACTTCCTCCGTGGTATCGGTATATGTGCTCAAGCTGAAATTCGGGAGACTGAACGTGCAGACTGTAGTCTCGCCCACTGATCACAGCCGGTACCGAGAGACCGCAGTTGGCCGACAGGCCAGGAACCTTTCCCTTCCACGCGCCGGCCAGCATGTTGCAGATCTCCCCAATTGCATCCTTCACTGTGTCGTCCATACAGCGAATATCCATTCCGGTCATCTGTGCAGCAATCTTCACAGCAAGCGCGGCACTCGAACGGAAGACACAGGCTCCACTCAGCACTCCGCCAAAGCCAACCACAGCGGTCACCGACTCAGACTCCCGTCCGACCGGAACAACCGATTCGCCGTCCACACGCTCCGGCCCCTCTCCCAGCATCATGCGAAACACTTCTTCCACACTCGCATCCAGGTTCCTCGGCTCAGAAACCAGATGCAGCGAGTCACGCAGAGAAAATGCCATTCCAGCTTCCATATCTGCTCTTTCTCCATGCACTCGTTGCGCCTGAATCGCGCTCGCTCCCACACCACGTAACAACATGCGTCCTCCATCAGCGGCCGGGGTTCAGGAGCGAAACAACCCGTTCCTTGACCTGCTCCGCTGTGAACGGCTTACGGATATAGCCCTGAGCGCCTGCCTGAATCGCCTGGCGCACATGCTCTTCGCTCGACTCCGTTGTAATCATTACAACGGGGACTCCTGGAGCCAGATTCTGCATCTGGATTTGACGCACAAATTCAAGTCCGTCCATCGACGGCATATTGATATCGGAAAGAATCAGATGAACCTTCCTCCCTTTCAGCAGTTCCAGACCTTCAACTCCGCTTCCAGCCTCGTGGACAACAAGAGATTCCAGGCCGGCCTGGCGAAGAGCGCGCTCCACAATCTTCCGCATCACCGATGAGTCATCGACGATGAGCGCTTGAATCTCGCTCATGGCTGTACTCCCTTCCTCCAAGATCTATCGGCGCGACTCTGCGCTTCTTCAGTGCGCTTGCGTGGACGGGTAAACGCCCAGTTCTACCACGATCCGACGATTGAGCATACGAGATCCCGGACCGTTCCCTGTTCCGGCAAAGAATCCGTCTGCGGCCGAAGCCAGAGGCGCAGCCAGAGCAGGTCGTGAACGCGGACTAAACGCGAAGCCACAGGTCGTTCTCTTTCGAGAAAGCGCGCCATCACTTGCGCGGCCGGCGCTTCGCCCATCGCTTCCACCATCTCAACCGGAGAGAATTTCGCGTCCAGCATTCCGGCCTGCGCCGCGCGAAAGTCAGACTCCGGCACAATGCCGCATTCGACGCGCAAGCCGAGCATCTCCTCCAGCGCGAGCGCGAGCGCACGATCCTGACTTTGTTCAAATCCGACGTAAAGCAGATTCGCTCCCGCCAGCCACAGTGGAATCGCTCCAAAGGCATCGACAAACAGCCGCGGCATCACCACGGCCATGCTCCCGGCATCGTGCATCTCCGTCGAAAGCACGGGGCAACTCCATTGCAACCCCAGAGCTCGCGCCACATGAGACTCAGCGATTGCGCCATGCCGTACCAGCCACTCCCCAATCCTTCCTCGGGCATTGGCCTTCTGCGAAGCAAGCGCGCGACGGAGCTGGGTTTGTGTAATCCAGCCTTGTTCCATCATCAGTAGCCCGAGGGGGATGCGATGGCGATGCTGAATTCCAGGCTCCTTTCTAACCAGCCGCTCCCGCCGGATAGCCGCTTCAATGAGGGCCGCCGAACAGTCCAGCGAGCAAGTCCAGCCGCCCTCAAAGATCGGTGCTGTTCGGCTCTTCCAAAATCGGGTCCAGCCTGACCGGCAACCCTGATAAGCACATCGGCCCGGCGCAGCCAGACGCGGACCGGCGCTGATTGGAGGAGCACCCGCCCGGGCAGGCATAGCTAAAGGAGACTCCATTCCGGCCTGCCCGCCGGCTCGATCCGATTTCATTGCCGATGATCCGAACCGCTTCTTTCCCGAAGGTGTGGACCGAGAGATCAAAAGAGGCATCGAATCGTCTCCAGTCTCTTACGCGGCGCCGCAACCTCCGTCACCCTCAGGCCAAAATTGCCATTCACCAGAACCACCTCACCCCGCGCCACGATCTTGTCTCCCACAATCAGATCCACCGGGTCGGCAATATGACGATCCAGTTCGACTACATCGCCGGGTCCCATATCCAATAACTCGCCGAGCAGGATCTCCCTGCAGCCAAAGCGCAGCGCAGCCTCTATCTCGACATCCAGAAGAAGCTCGAGCCCTGGGTTCAGATTGCCCGCTTTGCGGCAATCCGCTTCGTTCACTGCCCCATCCGAACGGGGTTCTGCCATGGTCGCCTGCGCTGCCGCTTCACTGCCTGTGCGAACGGCGTCAACGACCCACAGCGCATACGAATGGCCGTTCATCCGCAGCTCGAACGCGATCCCCTCGTCCGGACTTTCAACGCATTCTCTGAAGTCTGTGATCGTTCCAGCGATGCCCGACTTTGCCAGCAGTTCTCCAATCGCCGACTCAGCCACCTCGCGCAGAAGCTCTCCCCACGCCGGTCGCGGGTCCATGCCTTCACCGAGAATGGGCAATGTCATGAGCGCGGACTCGATCGTCACCAGGAAGCGTCCACCGAGCCCGCCATCCAGATGTGCCCCAAAGCAGACTCCCTCGCCCGCAGGCCTCCCCCTCCCCGTCTCGACCAGTTCAGGTTCACCCGCCAGTGCCTGTGAAAACAGCGACTTGGCAACCCGGATCCAGCACTGCAGATAGTTCACGATACGTCTCCTTCGGGTCCCGGACCTTCCATCCGCGCGGCCCGCCGTTCCCCCTGCCGAACCGGCTGCGCATTCCACACACTGTGGCCGCCCACGCGCCATTGCGCCTCTGCTCCGGCTGGGAGATTCAAACGGACCACCGAGCCCGGCTGCAGGCCTTCGAGCGCGCTTGCAGGCAGCCGGGACCGCTGCGATTGCAGTGTTCCACCGAAGCGAATCCTGCGCGCGGCCGCTTCCATGCGCTCCCGAGTCTCGGGAGCATGACGCCTTCTCCGGCCCCAATCCGACGTCAGCCTCCTTAGAATCGTGTTGGCGACGACAGCCGGGAACGCAAGGTTCAGCAGACCCGAACTGTGCGGCATGCGAATCTCAAAGCTCAGACACAGGGTCTTTTCGTTCACCGACATCGTGCGCGCGACCTGGGTCTGCATCTGGCGGCGTTCGAAGTTGAAACTCAGGCCGACCGGCTGCCAGGCGGCTGTCATCTCCCGGCAGACGACCTCCACAACCGAGGCGAGGATGGACTCTTCAATGTCCGTCAGCTCCCTCAACGGCCCATCCTGCCCCTCGCCTCCCAGCAGCAAATCGATAATAGGCGGCGCCAGCGCCAGATCAAGCTGCAGCACCGAAAGAGCGTCCAGTGGCTCCAATCGCACCGAGGCAACATAGTTGATCTCGGGAATCCGCAGAAGAAACTCCTGAAACGGAATCTGCTCAGCCGAGACGAGATTGACCTGAAAGCGCGTGCGCAGCCATGCAGCGAGATTGTGCGTCAGGTTCCGCGCAAACAGATCGTTGAGCAGGCTGATCGCCCGCATCTGATCGTTGGAGATCTGGCCGGCAGAGGCAAAATTGTACGGCGTGATCCTGGCGCGCTGTTCGGTGCCGGATGCTTCACTGGCGCGAGCGTGCGCGGCTTCAAAGAGCGCGTCAATCTCATCCTGCTTCAGAGACTTTTCCATCTCTCAGCTTCTCCGAGTTCCATGCTGTGACGGGGCAGGGCTCTTCTGCAGCGCACCTGCCTGCAGAGGGGTGCTGTCCGCAAACGGAGTCCGGCGTGGGCGCGCTGGCTTGAAGACACCCCTGGAGGCCAGATCCCGCAGAGCCATCCTGAGATGAAGCACCGCTGCGGCATGCATCTGCGAAACGCGCGATTCGACGACGCCCATCACCAGGCCAATCTCGCGCATCGTCATCTCCTCAAAGTAGTAGAGCGTCATCACCAGGCGCTCCCGTTCCGGAAGATGCGCAATTGCATCCGATAAACGTTCTGCGAGCTCTCCCCGCAGACAACGGAAGAGCGGATCGTCTTCAGGCCTCCCGGGCACATAGGCCAATTCCTCTTCTCCCGAGTCCTCATTTCGCTCTGCATGAAGCGTCCCAATCTCCAGCCCTTTCAGATCGCCCAGGAGCCGCTGGTACTCCTCCAGAGACATCTGCAACTCCGCCGCCACCTCCGGCTCCGCGGGCGGACGCCCCAGACGCACGGTCAACGTGTGCATCGCTTCTTCGATCGCCCTGCCCTTGCGGCGCAGATCGCGCGGGCTCCAGTCCAGCGTCCGCAAGCTGTCGAGAATCGCCCCGCGGATCCTAAACTGGGCATAGCTGCGGAACTGAACCTTCTTGTTCGGATCGAATTTGGCAAATGCATCCATCAAGCCCACGACGCCGGCGGAAACGAGATCCTCCATGTCCACATGTTGCGGCAGTCGCTCGTGGATGCGCCGCGCAAGAAACCGCACGACCGGCAGATGTTCCAGCAGCAGCCGCTCCTGCTCGCCATTCAAGGACTGGGACTCCATTGATGCAACCGGATACGAATCCAGTCCAGCAGTCCCGCTTCGTCTCTGCTCTCCGCTCCCCAAGGCCGCTGATTCCAATCCCATACCCTCTCCTGCTCTCCGTATCAAGCCCCGCCCGTGCGCCGTCAGCGCAGCGTGCCGACAGGCCGAAGCCGGATCTCCGGTGGAATTTCAGCCGCTGCGACCACCGCCAGACGCGGCAGCACCGGTTCCAGCCAGCGCCGAATCTGATACCGGGCCTGACCCGGACAAAGGAGCACGGGCATCTCCGTTCCGGAGGCAGTGCTGATGAGATGTTTCACAGAATCGAGAAGCCGGCGGACGACAGGCGTGCCCGGCGTGGCCGTGGGCAGTGCGCGCACTGAGCCGTCGGGCTGGAGAGTAGCCAGGATCTCTTCTTCAAGGGCCGGTTCCAGCAGCAGCACCGGCAGTTGCCCTTCGGCGTCGAGTAGAGGCTGAATGAGTCTCCGCCCCAGAGCCTGGCGCGCAGCCTCAACCCATGCGCTCAGATTTCTGTTTGCAGCAGCCGCCTCGAGCAGCGCTTCCAGGATGCACCCGAGATCGCGAATCGACACCCGTTCGCGCAGAAGCTGCTCCAACACGCGGCCCAGTTCGCCGAGAGAGAGCATCTTGGGTATTAATTCCTCGACCAGCTTGGGATGGCTCTCATTGAGGCCGTCCAGCAACCGCTTCATCTCAGCCCGGCCCAGCAATTCCCCGGCATGACGCCGCACCAGCTCTCCAAGGTGCGTTGTAATCACCGTGACCGGATCGACGACCGAGTAGCCGGACGCAATCGCCTGTTCCTCGAGCGCCGGCGCAATCCACACCGCCGGAACTCCAAAGGCTGGCTCGCGGGTCTCGCGCCCCTGCAAGGGCCTTCGTCCCGGGTCGCCCGATACCGCCAGAAGCTGCGCGCTCTCTGTCTGCCAGCGGCCGATCTCCGCTCCGCGCAAAGACAGCACATACTCGCGCGGCTTCAACCGCAGGTTATCCGAGATGTGAACCGGAGGAATCAGAAAACCGAGCTCCGTCGAGAGGTGCCGCCGCAGCGTCCGCACCCGTTGCAGAAGTTGCCCGCCCTGCTTCTCGTCCACCAGCGGAATCAGCTGAAATCCGATCTCGAGCGTCAGGTCCTCCAGGCGCATCTGACCGATCCAATCTGCACCCTGGGCCTGTTCCTGCCCCTTCTTCGCCGTGTCAGTCGCCTCGGCTACAGAGACCGCCGTAGGCGCCGCCTTCCTTGTCCTCGCCGTCCAGAAGAGCCCGCCTGCAACCAGAAGAAACGGAATCTTCGGCATGCCTGGCACCAGACACATGGACCCCACCACCACACTGGCCAGATACAGCGCGGCAGGCCGAGCCAGCAACTGCTGGTCGATCTCTTCGCTCAGCATGCCGGCCGAGTTGGCGCGCGTCAGCGTGATGCCTCCGGCCACTGAAACCAGAAGCGACGGAATCATCGTCACCAGCCCGTCACCCACCGTCAGGATGGTGTACGTCCGCACCGCCTCGCTCAGGTCGATCCCCTGCTGCAGGGTTCCTATCAGAAGGCCGGCAACGATATTGATGGCCGTGATCAGGATTGTGGCCAGAGCATCCCGCTGATTAAACCGTGCCGCGCCATCCATCGCGCCGTAAAACTCCGCCTCGCGCGCAATCGCCTGCCGCCTCTTCCGCGCCTCCGCCTCATCGATCAGCCCCGCGTTCATATCCGCATCGATGGCCATCTGCTTGCCCGGCAGCGCATCGAGCGTAAACCGCGCCGTGACCTCCGCCGTGCGTACCGCTCCATGAGAGACCACCAAGAATTGAATCGCGATTAAAGTCAGGAATAGCACGAACCCGACCACGTAGTTGCCACCCACCACAAACTGCCCGAAGGCCTCGATCACATTGCCCGCCGCAGCCGTCCCCTCGGCGCCGTGCAGCAAAATGCGCCGGCTCGAGGCGATATTCAGCGACAGGCGGAAGAGCGTCAGCAGCAGCAGCAGGGTGGGAAAAACGCTCAGCTCGACCGCGCGGCGGATCTGGATCGCGGCCAGAAAGACCAGGATCGACGCTGTCATCGAGAGCGCCAGCAGAAAATCGAGGCCCATGGCGGGCAATGGCACCAGCATCACGAAGATGACGCTGATCGAGGCGAGGGGCAGGATGTAGCCCCGCAGCCTGAATAAAATCGGAGGGGTTCCCGGCCCAGCGCCGGGCAGCACAGCAGAGCTCATCGCTCTTCCTTTCGTGGCTTCGGCTCGCGCGCGGGTCTTTCCTGCGCAGCGGCAGGTTCGGCAGGATGCGTCCCCTGCGCGGCGTCACGCATACGGGTCTGTCTGCGCTCTTCCTCCATGCGCTGCCGGTAGAGATACGCCAAAATTGATGCGACCGCGGCGTAGAGGGCAACAGGGATTGACTGGCCCACCTCCACCGTCCGATACAGCGACCGGGCCAGCGGTGGGTTTTCAAGAATCGGCACGCCAGCCCAGCGAGCCTCAGCCTTGATCTCCTCGGCCAGCAGGTTACGCCCTTTCGCTAGCACCTTCGGAGCATTCATGGCCACAAAGTCAAACCCAAGTGCAACCGCATAGTGCGTCGGATTGGTCACCACCACGGTCGCCTTCGAAACGTCCTCTTTGACCTTGCGCCGGCGCATCTGCCTCTGCAGGCTGCGGATGCGGCTGCGTATCTGCGGACTGCCTTCGCTCTCCTTGTACTCCTGGCGCAGATCCTCGCGGCTCATCTTCAGGCGCGACTCCCGGCTCCGCCACTCCACGATGTAGTCCACAAGCGCCAGGCCGAAAAGCAGCCACGCCGCCGCCATCAGAAGTCCGTACACATCCTCGCCCAAAACCGTCAGCCGTCCCGTCGAAAAAGGCGGAACGGTCGCCTCGCGAGCCAGCCGCCGCGCCGCAAAGACGCTCAGCAACGCAACCGGCACAAGGGACTTGAGCAATCGTGTCAACGCCCGCAGTGAAAAGAGATTGGCGACGTTGGTGACCGGATTCACGCGCTCCAGCTTGAAACCGATGGCCTCGGGGTGAAAGCTCAAGCCGCCGGTCTGAGCCAGCGCGGCGCCAAAAGCCGCCGCCACGACCGCTGCCATCGGAAGCGTCACGGGTTCGAGAAGCTGGATCGTCGCAGCCCGCATCGCCGCCAGTGTCGGCTCCAGTGCCGAACTCTCCCAGCGAGCAGATGCGCCCAGTGCAAGAAGCGCTCGCGTGCCTGCGCCCCACGCCTCCACGCACCGTCCCCACAGCACGCCCAGCGCCATCACCCCCGCAAGCATCCCTGCAGCCGCAGTCAGATCGCGGCTGTGGAGGATATCGCCTTCTTTACGAGCCTGTTCCCTGCGATGCGGCGTCGCCTGTTCTGTGCGCTCTCCTGCCATGCGTTATCCCCCGCCGCTTCCCGGCGCGGACGCAATCAGTCTCTGCGCCAGATCCAGAAGCCCCGCAAAGCGCGCCTCGATAAAACGCGGCCACAATGCCAGCGAGCCGATCAGCATCCCGAATCCGGCCAAAGTCTTGAGCGGCACGGTCAACGACATGACCGGAAGCTGCGGGCTCAGCTTACCCATCAGAGCGACGCCGACGTCCACCAGAAGAGTCGCCGCGAGTACCGGCGCGGCCAGTTCGAGCGCCGCCAGAAAGATGCCGCCCGCAGCCTGCACGAGAGCCGCGGCGGTCAAAGGCCGCATTTGATATGTGCCCGGCGGCACCGCGTGAAAGCTGCGAACCAGCGAAGCCAGAAGAACCCTGTCCAGTCCTGCAACCACCACCACCAGAGTGCCCATCCACTGCAGCAGCTCCCCCATCAGCGGCGTCTGAATGCTCGAAGTCGGGTCCAGCAGATTGACCAGCGAAAAGCTGAGTTGCAATCCGAACACCTGCCCCGCAAACAAAAGGATCTCGTTCAGGAGCGCCAGGGTCAGTCCGAAGACGAGTCCTGCGGCGACCTCGCCGAGGACCGTGCGCACCGTAATCTCCGCATCCGCGCCGGGGAGACTCGCAATCACCGGAGCCAGCAGAAACGCCACCACGAGCGTGAAGACAGCTTTGGAGCGCGCGGGGAGCGCATCGGCCGAGAAGAAGGGCGCAAAGGCGACGATGCCGCTCACTCGCACCAGGGCCAGAACCATCGCGCTCAGATAGAGGCTCCACTGATTCATTCCCGTTCTCCGTCCCTGTCCTTTCAACCCACAAAGCGGTGCAGATCGTGCATCAGCAGGCGCGTGTACGCCGCCATGCGCTCCAGAAACCACGGCATTCCAGCCAGCATCAGAAATCCCACCGCCAGCAGCCTCGGCACCGTCGTCAGAGACTGGTCCTGAAGACTGGTCAGGGTCTGCACCAGGCTCAGCACAAAACTCAGCAGCACCGCCGCCGCCAGCACCGGCGCGGCCAGAAGCATGGTCTGCAGCAGCAGCTGGCGCAGCAGTTCAGCAACCAGATCGGGCGTCACGCGTCGCTCCTCAGAAGCTCTTCAGCAGAGAACCCGCCAGCAGGTTCCAGCCGTCCACCATCACAAACAGCAGAATCTTCAAAGGCGTCGAGACCACCACGGGCGGCAGCTGAAACATGCCGATGGACGTAGTGATCGCCGCCGTCACCAGGTCGATGAGCAGAAACGGCAGAAAGAGCACCGCCCCGATTGCAAAGCCAGCCTTCAGCTCCGACAGAATGTACGCTGGCAGGACCACCCGCATCGGCAAGTCGTCGGGCCGGTTTGGCTGCGGAAGTTGACCGGCACTCACGAAAAGTGCTAGGTCCTTTTCCCGCGCATAGCGCAACAGGTAGCGCTTCACCGGCTGGGCCCCTCGATCGATCGCATCCCATCCCGAGATCTGGCCCGCGCGAAAAGGCTCGACCGCCTGCTGATCGACCTGCGCAAGAACCGGCGTCATCAGAAACCAGGTCATCATCAGGCCCAATCCCAGAAGGGTCGGATTGGACGGCGCAGTCTGCGTGCCCAGAGCCTGGCGCAGAAAATGAAAGACCACCATCAGACGCACCAGAGGCGTCATGCACATCAGAATGGCAGGCAGCAGCGTTATCAGAGTCAGGACGAAGAGAATTGTCCACGGAGTCGAGTCCGACGGGCGCAGATGGGAGTTCAGGTCGGGCAGCAGGGCGACGGGGGCAGCCGGAGCCGCCTGCATGCGTGCCAGTGCCGCTACCATGAGATCCTCCGATCAGCATTTCCGGCAGCCCGGCTGCGACCGTGCGCGATGAACCTGTCAAATGGATCCAGTGCATCCAGCGCATAGAAGGCCGGGGCGCCATCGCTTCCGGTCGCCAGAAGTAACCGGCGACCTTCCACCTCCACCAGCGTGAGCGACTGTTTTGGCGACAGAGCAATCCGCTGCACCAGCCGCAGTCGCTCCTCGGAAGGCTCCCTGCGCGCCAGACGATGCAGCAGCCAGTTCGCAGTCCTTGCGATCGCCCCCGGAGTCGATTGGATCGGATGCTTGTCGCCGGTCATCACTGCACTCGTCTTGTTCATTTCTCGTATCCCTTCCTTCCTAAGCAAGCCTCGTCAGCCGGACTGCTAACCCGCCGTCCACTACCTCGAACTCGCACCACGCCAGCTGCACATCCCCAGCTGCGACGGGCAGATCTTCCGCCTGCCCCCACTGCGTCTCGATCACCTGCCCCGGCTCCAGCGCCAGCAGCCTGCGCACGCGAAACTGACGGATTGGAATCGATACTTCCAATTCCACGGGCAGTTGCCCCAAAACTCCGAGCGGCTCTCGCACACCACAATCTCGCTGGTCCAGCACCTGGGCCAGCGACTTCGCCGATGCAGCCTCGCCTCGGCTGACTGATTCGAGTTCCCGCATCCCTGCTGGAATCCCGGCCGGCAATGACGGTGCACTGGTCATACGCAGTGCAGGAGTGCAGGAGGAGGGCCAGAATCGAGAGCGAAAGATTAGAGTGGACTCACAAATGCACCTCGGTCAGCGCTCTGCCCACCCTGTCCCCGCACTCCGTTTCACTGCTACACTGGTCTGTGGAGCCGGAGCGCATGGAGAAGCCACTAAAACGCCAGCCGGCCATTCAGGATCGAGGTCAAATACCATGCCGGAAATGAATGGAAAACATCAGCTTGCAAGTACCCAGCTTCGTCTGAAAGTCGGGCTCGCCGAGATGCTCAAGGGCGGCGTCATCATGGACGTTATGAACGTCGAACAGGCCCGCATTGCCGAAGAAGCAGGAGCTGTTTCGGTAATGGCCCTCGAACGCGTTCCCGCGATGATTCGCGCTGAGGGCGGCGTTGCCCGCATGGCCCGTCCCGGCCTCATCAAGCAGATTATCCAGGCCGTCTCCATTCCCGTCATGGCCAAGGCGCGCATCGGTCACTTCGCTGAAGCCCAGATCCTGCAAGAGCTTGGCGTCGACTTCATCGATGAGAGCGAGGTGCTCACGCCGGCCGATGAGACCCACCATATTGACAAGCACGCCTTCACCACGCCCTTCGTCTGCGGAGCGCGCAACCTCGGTGAGGCCCTGCGCCGCATCGCGGAAGGCGCTGCGATGATTCGCACCAAAGGCGAGGCCGGCACCGGAGACGTGGTCCATGCCGTCCAGCACATGCGCCAGATCGTAAAGGAGATGAAGGCGCTCACCGTGCTCAGCGAGCAGGAGCTCTATGCCGCGGCCAAAGAGCATCAGGCCCCATACGAGCTCATCCGCATGGTCGCCCATACCGGAAAGCTGCCGGTTCCCAACTTCTCTGCGGGCGGCATTGCCACTCCGGCGGATGCAGCCCTCATGATGCAGCTCGGCGCCGAGGCCATCTTCGTCGGCTCCGGAATCTTTATGAAGGAGCGCGCCACTCCCCTCGACGTGGAGAACAACCCCACCGAGCGCGCCGAAGCGGTTTCCCGCGCCAAAGCCATCGTCACAGCTACCACCCACTTCAACGATCCGAAGATTCTCGCCGAAGTATCCGAGCAGGTCACGGGCACCATGAAGGGGCTCGCGGCTGCTGCCCTCGAAGAATCACAACTTCTGCAGACGCGCGGCTGGTAGCCGCACCCATCAGGGAGGACCAGGATTGACTGAATCGTCCGGGCGGGGCCGCATTGGCGTCCTGGCCATTCAAGGGGATTATGCCGCGCACGCAGATGCGCTCGCCGAAGCTGGAGCCACCCCTATCCTGGTCCGCAAACCGGAAGAACTCCGCGAGTTGGATGGCCTCATCCTCCCCGGCGGCGAGTCCACCACAATCCTCCGCTTCCTCGAGAAGCACAACTTCCTCGAAGAGTTGCGTCAGTTCTGCTCCAGCCGCCCTGTCTTCGGGACCTGCGCCGGAGCCATCCTTCTCTCCCGCGAGGTGCGCAACCCCCAGCAGCCCTCCCTTGCCGTCCTCGACGCAAGGATCGAGCGCAATGCGTACGGACGTCAGATTGACTCCTCTATCGTGAACGGTGAAACGACGCTGCCCGGCGGCGCACTGGAGATGGTCTTCATTCGCGCTCCTCGGTTTCTGTCCCTTGGCGCAGACGTCGAAGTGCTGGCCCGAAGAGAGCAGGACCCAGTCCTGGTGCGGCAGGGGAAGGTCATGGCGGCCACCTTTCACCCCGAGCTATCAAGTGACCGGCGCGTTCATCAGGCCTTTGTCGATCTGGTCGCCCGCTTCCGAAAGGACTAGCTCGCGCCCGCACCTGCGCTCCGCACGCAACAATCACTTTCATCCAAGTGGAAGCGACTCCCGAATCCGCGTGCAGCCCCGTCCAAGGAAGAGTAATCTCAGTGCAGGAGCAGCCCGGTGATCCTGGAGGGGTGATCGTTCCAAGCCCATCTTCATTTTCATCGAGATGCCGAAGAGGCTTCTTATGCAAGCGACCTTTACGCATTCCCCTGCGGAAACGGAACGCAAAGAGCCCGGAATCGGCGGGAAACCCCCAGTTGACCGGCGCCCGACCGGCGGCGGAGGGGGTGGTGGCGACGACGACTGGAGGCGCGAACGCGGAGGCCCGCGCGACCTCCTGCACCGAATCCGCTTCTTCGTCTTCTTCGGACTTGCGGGCGACATGGTCTTCTTCGTCATGCTCGTCGTGCTCTTCTTTGCGCGGCAGGCCGGAGCCCATCTCGAACCCCATCTTCACGAGCACCTTGCCGATTGGCGGCCGGTGCTTCTCCCGCCCATCCTCTTCCTCAACACTGCCGTCCTCCTCCTCAGCAGCCTGACGATGGAGATGGCTCGCCGCAGTATCTTCCGTGAAATAGACGTTCTTGAGGAGTGGCTCGGCCTTGGCAAGCCCGCGCTGCACCGCGCTCTTCCCTGGGCAGCGGCCACGCTTCTGCTCGGCGGACTGTTCCTCGCCGGCCAGTGGGCCGCATGGAAGCAGCTCACCGCCCAGGGCTTCGCCTTCGACCGCTGGTCAACACCCGCCAGCTACTTCTTCTACCTCATTACCGGCCTGCACGCGGCCCACCTCCTGCTCGGCCTCGCCATCCTCCTCGGATGCCTTTTCGCGATGCGCTTCCTACGGCGCGTTGAGCTGCGCCAGATTGCAATCGACGCCGCTGCCTGGTACTGGCATGCCATGGGAGCCGCCTGGATCTTCCTGTTCGCCGTTCTGCTGCTAGGGGAATAGTCGTCGAACACAACGCCTGCGGCTGAAAGTCATGAGTCGTAGCAGACTTTGACGGTCCTGGCTGGTCTGCGGTACCCCGCCCGATCTGGATTACGAATGATCGCCTCAGCGCAACGCGCCCACCCAAATGCCTCCAAGCTGGCCTGGAGGCCCCGCCTCGCGGCATCGCTGCACCATTCAGCTTCCATGATGAAGCAGACCCGGAAGGCTGCGCGCCAACCGAGCCCGGCTGCGCTCCCAGAACGCCAACCACCGCTCTGCCGCAGTCGGTACAACCGGACAGGAAAAGTAAATCTCCCGGTTGAGCGCCATCAGGGTCTCAACAGCCTGCAATTCATCGTCGCCGGCATGGAACGTCCCGCCGCGATGCAGGTACTCATCCATCAGGTAATCAATTGCGTGTCCAAGAATCTCAAGCCCGCGGCCTGCCTCCGGGGGAATCCGCCTCCGCCGTTCCCGGCCCGCCACCACCGACGCAAAACTCGAGGCGCCGGACAATCCTGTGTTCGCATCTTCTGCCGTTGATCCCATAGGCACCATCCTGTATCCGCATATCGGCAGCCTGAGAAAAAATCTGAATGCCAGGAACCCACCACATCCTGAAATGAAACCAATTAGTGTACTTGTGCGGAAAACGGGAACGATGTGATCCCGCTCACTGAGAAGGCTCTCCCCGGTTCGATATAACCTCAAAAGGGAGGTTGCTCCATCGCGGCTTTCGCACTCGATCAGGAATCCTTTTTCTCGTTGCTGGCCAGGATCGGTTCGCGCAGGAGCAAGAGTTGCCCCGTACCACCAGACTCCTTGACGGGATGAGGTCGAAAACCTAATCTCAAACTAGCGGCCAGATGCGCCGGATTCCTTCTTCCGGGGTTGCAGCCAGAACAAATTCTCAAGCTCTCTGAACCGGGGTTCCATGATTCCCTACCACTGGCAATACTTACCGCTCTTTCTGCAGATTCTCGTTGCCTTTGGCATGGGTGTCGGCATGGTGACGGCCTCCTGGTTCATCGGCCGCCATCGCAATTCGAAGGTCAAACTGGCTGCCTATGAGTGCGGCATCGAGTCGGTCGGTGATGCCCGCGGACGATTCAGCGTGCGCTTTTATATGGTCGCCATGCTTTTCATCCTCTTCGACGTAGAAGCGGTCTTCATGATGCCTTGGGCGGTGATCTACCGCAAGCTGCCTGCCATCACCGGCTCCCGTCTCTTCGGCTTCTGGGAGATGATTGTTTACCTCGGCTTCGTCGCCGTCGGGCTCTACTACATCGTGCGCAAAGGCATCCTGAACTGGAGCCAGGACAAGGCGGACCTCTGAGATGACCGAAGCCATCAAAAAGACGCTCGCTTCTAAGGCAGAAGTTCTCGACGCCATGCCCGATCATTCGGCCATCCAGGCCATCCTTGCCTGGCGCGCCGATGCGCTGCTCGATGCCCGCTTCGACCGCGGCGAACTCACCCTGACCTTTGCGCCCGATACCATCCGCAAAGCCGCCGCAACCGTTCAGGCTGCCGGGTACAACTTCTTTGAAGATATGACTGCGGTCGACTGGTTCCCTTCCTCGCCGAGATTTCAACTCAGTTATCACATCCTCTCCCACAGGTTGCTCGAGCGCATCCGCCTGCGCGTCCTCCTCGAAGAAACTGACCCCGCAGTCGAGTCCATCACAGCGATCTGGCCCGCTGCGAATTACTTCGAGCGCGAAGTCTTCGATCTCTTCGGAATTCGCTTCGACGGGCATCCGAATCTGCGCCGCATCATGATGCCGGAAGACTGGCAGGGCCATCCCCTGCGCAAGGACTACCCGGTGGAGGGGTACCGCTAAATGACCGACCTCATCGGCACACCCATCCTCGAAACTCCCGTCGCCGAAGGCGCAAAAGACCAGCACATGGTCCTCAATATGGGACCGCAGCACCCAGCCACCCACGGCGTGCTCCGCCTCGTGCTCGAAATCGACGGCGAAATCGTCGTCCGCCTCTATCCGGAGATTGGCTACCTCCACACCGGCATCGAAAAAACCTGCGAGGCCAAGTTCTACCAGCAGGTTGTGCCGCTCACCGACCGCGTCAATTACCTCGATCCACTCTCCAATAACCTCGCCTACTGCCTCGCCGTCGAAAAACTGCTCGACCTCGAAATCCCCGAGAAGGCACAGTGGCTTCGTGTGCTGCTCGCCGAACTCAGCCGCCTGAACTCACATCTGATCTGGCTGGGCACGCACGCCATGGATATTGGCGCGCTCACCGTCTTCCTCTATACCTTCCGCGAGCGCGAAGAAATTCTCCGCCTGCTGGAAGCCGTCGCCGGTCAGCGCATGATGACCAGCTACATCCGCGTGGGCGGCCTCGCGATGGAGCCCCCTATCGACTTTCTCGCCCGCGTGCAGACCTTCATCAGGACACTGCCGGAGAAGATTGATGAGTATTCGAACCTGCTCACCGGCAATCCAATCTTCAGGAATCGCTTGAAGGGTGTCGGCTATCTCTCTGCAGAAGATGCGGTTGCCTTCGGCGTCACTGGCCCGCCTCTGCGCGCCTCTGGCGTAGACATCGACCTGCGCCGCGACATGCCCTATTCCGGCTACGAGAAGTTTCAGTTCAAGGTTCCCGTTCTAAAGGACGGTGACACCTGGGCGCGCTACCTTGTCCGTCTCGACGAGATGCGCGAGAGCATCAAGATTATTCAGCAGGCTCTGGACGGCATGCCCGAAGGTGCAGTCAAGGCGGATGCCCCGAAGATCGTCCTGCCGGACCGCGAGAAGATGAAGACCCAGATGGAGGCCCTCATCCATCACTTCAAGATTGTGACCGAGGGATTCAACGTACCAGCCGGCGAGGTCTACCAAGGCATCGAGTGCGGGCACGGACAGATTGGTTTCTATGTTGTATCGGATGGAACCGCAAAGCCGTGGCGCGTCCACATGCGGTATCCCTCCTTTGCCACGCTCCAGGCGCTGGAGACGATGTGCAAGGGCGGAATGCTCGCTGACGTCGTCGCGGTCATCGGTTCCATTGACATCGTGCTGGGGGAGATTGACCGCTAGTGACCACCGAGACCCAGCTATTCGCTGAGTTGTGGGTCTCGCTGGCATCCCTGCTTCGCAGCTACACCGCGGCGCACGGGTTGAATGGGGATCGACAGGCTACCGTGGAGTTGGGAGAAGCTCGCATCACAGCGCGTCATGCAGATCGGTGGCTGGACCTGGAGCGCACGGGCCGGCAGGTGAACTGGAAGTGGGACAACGGCAACTCCGGCATGCTGGAGCTGACCGAAGCAGGAAGATTGAAGTCGAGTCAAGGCGAGGAAGAGATGGATATGGCCGCAGAAGCTTGGGCGCGGGAGTTAATGCGATGAGTTCGGAGACGATGACCATCTTTTCACCGCAGCTTGCCGCCCGGTTCGATGCGCTGGTCGCAAAGTATCCGGTCCGCCGCTCGGCCCTTGTCCCCATGCTCCTCTACGCGCAGGATGAAGTCGGCTATCTCTCCGACGCAGTCATCGCAGAGGTGGCCGTGCGCATCGGCATCACCGAACTCGACGTGCGCAACGTGGCAACCTACTACTCCATGCTCCGCTTCAAGCCTGCCGGAAGGTTCAACGTGCAGGTCTGTACCAATATCAGTTGCATGTTGCGTGGTGGCTACGATCTCTTCGACCGTTTTCAGGACGAACTCGGCATCGGTCACAAGGGCGTGACGCAGGACGGCCTCTTTTCATTGGAAGAGGTTGAGTGCATCGGCGCCTGCTGCTGGGCACCGGCTATTCAGGTCAACTACGACTTTCACGACGACCTGACCCCGGATCACGTTCCCGCCATTCTCGATCAGTACCGCGCCAAAGCCCAGTCAGAAGGAAAAGCCGCTCATGCCTAGGCTCGTCTCCCATCCCGATGAAGTCAAAATCGTCACCCGGCGCTTTGGCCAGGGTGCGGCCAACATCGACCGCTACATGGAACTGGGCGGTTATGAAGCCGCGAAGAAGTGCCTCGCGCAGGGGCCCGACTGGATCATCAATGAGATGAAGGCCTCGAACCTGCGTGGCCGCGGCGGCGCGGGATTCCCCACCGGCATGAAGTGGTCATTCGTTCCCAAACAGAGCCCAAAGCCGAAATACGTGCTCGTCAACGGCGACGAGAGCGAACCCGGCACCTGCAAAGACCACCTCATTTTCCTGCATGATCCACATGCCGTCATCGAAGGCACGATCATCGCGGGACTGGCCATCGGCTCCAAGCTCGGCTTCATCTATCTGCGCGGTGAGTATCGTTATCTGCTCGAAATCATGGAGAAGGCCGTCGCCGATGCCTACGCCAAAGGCTTTCTCGGCAAGAACATCTTCGGCTCTGACACGGAATTCCAGATCATCACGCAGAGCGGAGCAGGCGCCTACGAAGTCGGCGAAGAGTCCGCGCTGATGGAATCGCTCGAAGGCAAGCGTGGCGTCCCGCGCATCAAGCCGCCCTTCCCTGCGGTCGTCGGCCTGTACGGCGGACCCACGGTCATCAATAACGCCGAGACCATCGCCACAGTCCCCCACGTCATCGCCATGGGCGGCGAGGCCTATGCGGCCGTCGGCTCCCCGCGCAACGGCGGCACGCGACTCTTCGGCGTTAGCGGCCACGTCGAGCGGCCCGGCGTCTATGAGCTGCCCATGGGCTACAACCTCAAGAAGATCGTTTACGACGTAGCCGGTGGCGTGCGCGGCGGTCGCAAGCTCAAAGCAGTCGTCCCCGGCGGCTCCTCGACCCCCGTCCTGCTGCCCGAAGAGATTGAGAACCTCGGCATGGACTTTGATCAGGTGGGCAAGGCCGGCTCCATGCTTGGCTCGGGAGGCGTCGTGGTCATCGACGATCAGACCTGCATCGTTGAGTTCGCCTTGCGCACCATCAGCTTCTATCAGCACGAAAGCTGCGGCTGGTGCATTCCCTGCCGCGAAGGCACCGACTGGCTGAAGAAATCACTGACCCGCTTCCACGCCGGCTTCGGCACTGCAAAAGACATCGACAATATCCAATACCTTGCGGAGAACATGCTGGGCCGCACCTTCTGCCCGCTGGGCGATGCAGCCGCGATGCCCACACTCGGCTTCGTCAAGAAGTTCCGCAAGGAATTTGAAGACCACCTGAACGGCAAGCCTTGTCCGTTCGCCAAACACACCGAAATGGCAATCGTTTAGGGGCGCTGGAGAGGCATGGCAGACGTAACGATTACAGTTAACGGCAAAAAGCTCGTGGCGCCTGCTGGCGCGTTGCTCATTGACGTGTGCCGCAAGGCAGGCATCGAGATTCCTGCCTTTTGCTACTACCCCGGCCTCAGCCTGCAGGCCGCCTGCCGCATGTGCGTCGTGCGCCAGGAAAAGGTGCCCAAGCTGCAGACCGCCTGCACCACGCAGGTCGCCGAAGGCCAGGTCTTCATCACCGACTCGCCCGAGATTACCCAGGCGCGCAAAGCCACCATCGAGTTGCTGCTCGGAAATCACCCGCTTGACTGCCCGGTCTGCGATGCGGGCGGCGAGTGCGAACTGCAGGACATGACCTTCAAGTACGGCGCCGGCGAGAGCCGCATGGTGGATGTCAAGCGCCATCGCGACGAGCAGCAGTGGTCGCCTGCTGTCTACTACGACCGGCCCCGCTGCATCCTCTGCTACCGCTGCATCCGCATGTGCGGCGAGGGCATGGATGTCTGGGCGCTCGGCGTCCACAATCGCGGCGCCAGCGCCGTCATCGCGCCCAACGGCGGTGACCGCCTCGACTGCGAGCAGTGCGGCATGTGCATCGATGTCTGCCCCGTCGGCGCGCTCACCAGCGGCTCCTATCGCTACAAGACTCGTCCATGGGAGATGACCCACGTCGCCACCGTCTGCACGCACTGCTCGGATGGCTGCAAGGTAACCCTCGGCGTGCGTCAATCGAGCGACGGAGCAGAGATTATCCGCGCCGATAACCGCGACAAGAGCGGCATCAACGGCGACTTCCTCTGCGCCAAGGGCCGCTTCGGCTTTGACTTCGTCGAAAGCGCTGAGCGCCTGTCCAAGCCGCTCGTTCGCAATGCCGCCGGCAAGCTTGAACCGGCCACATGGGAGCACGCCCTTCGCACTGCCGCGGCAAAACTCAAGGAAGTGCGTGATGCGCGTGGAGGATCTTCCATCGGCGTCATCGGCTCCAACTCCACGACCAACGAGGAAAATTACCTGCTGCAGAAGTTCGCGCGCTCGGTCCTCCAGACCAACAACATCGATCACGAGCGCACCGCGGACTTCGCAGCATTCGCACATGCTCTTGCAGGCCACCCTGGTCGCGCCGCCAGCCTCCGCGACATTGCATCGGCATCAGCAATCCTGCTGATCGGCGGCGATCCCACGAACGAGCATCCGCTCCTCGCGTGGGAGCTGCGTACCGCAGTCCGCATCAACCGCGCTCGCCTCTACCTCGCGAACACAGCCCAGATTAAGCTCGAGCGTCAGGCCAAAGCTGTCCTGCGACTTCCGTCCGGAAGCTACGCGTCGCTGCCCGCGTATCTTGGCGGTCAAACCACGTCGATTGCGGACACCGCATTCCGCGATGCCCTCCTCGCTGAAGAGTCTCTGGTCGTCCTGTTTGGACCTGAATACCGCGGTGAACAACTCAACGCTCTCGTCCAGTGGGGTCTTGCGCGTCCTGCGGTTCGCTTCGCCTGCATCGGCGCCCACGCCAACTCACGCGGAGCCGCCGACATGGGCGTGCTTCCCCACCGGCTGCCCGGCCACGTCCCCGTCTCGCAGCCCGGCGCATTCGCTGCGGAATATCCCGGCATGCCCGCCGCCCCAGGCCAATCGCTCCCCGAGATACTGGAATCCGCAGCGCGCGGTGATCTCGCCGCACTGCTCGTCGTCGGCGCAAACCCTGCCGCCAACCACGCGAATCCCACCGAACTGCGCAACACCTTCCTCATCGTGCAGGACATCTTCCTCACCGAGACTGCCGCGCTGGCCGATGTCGTTCTCCCTGCCACAAGCCTCTATGAGAAGTCCGGCACCGTCACCAGCACTTACGGTGACGTGCAGTTGGTCAAGAAAGCCAGTGATCGTCCCGGAACGAAGCCTGACTTTGAGATACTCGTCCGTCTCGCGGGCGCGATGGGTGTCGATGTAAAAACTCTGGTTCCCTTTGGCAACTCCGCCGTTACTGCCGACCTCGGCCAGTCCCGCGGCGCACAGGCGGGCGAGGCGGATCGCCACGCAGTCTGGCTTGCCGCACGCGGACTTGAACCGAAACTCAGCCCCTTCGATCCCCTCGCGGCTCTCGATGAGATCGAGCGGCTTGTTCCCGCATACAAGCTCGACCGCCTGAATCTCTTCGGCGGCAACGATGCACCCACCGAGCCCGGATTCGTTCCGGTCTCCTCGCTTACCGGGCCGGACGTCATCCAGCCAGCCCATGACGGACTCTTTACTTCGGGATCGCTGGGCCGCTACAGCGAATCCTTGAAAGACCTGCTGCGGCATCAGTCGCCGGCCGTCGCTGAAACTGCCGCAGACTGAAAACGTGCTTGGCAAGAGAGGCTGAAGACTTGTGAACCTTCTGTACTTTTTTATCTGGAGCCTGCTCAAGGTAATCGTCGTGACGGTCGTGATGCTCCTCGGCGTCGCCTACACGGTTCTTCTTGAACGCAAGCTCGTAGGCCGCATTCAGAACCGCTGGGGACCCAGCCGCGTCGGCCCCTTCGGCTTGCTCCAGCCGCTCGTCGATGGGGCAAAGTCCTTCCTCAAGGAAGACATAATCCCAACTGCGGTCTACAAACCTCTCTACCTGCTCGCCCCGATGATCGCCCTCGGGTGCGCGCTCATCTCCATCGCGGTTGTCCCATTCGGCGATCCTGGCATTGCCGTCTCGGGCTTTCGCCTCTTTCAGATCTCCGATGTGAATATCGGCCTCCTCGTCATCCTCGGGATCACCTCCATCGGCGTCTACGGAGTGGCGCTCGCTGGCTGGTCCTCCAACAATAAATACTCCCTCCTCGGTTCGCTTCGCTCTTCCGCGCAACTGGTCAGCTACGAGTTGGCGCTTGGACTCTCGCTCGTCGGCGTCGTCTTGCGCGCCGGTTCGCTCAATCTCCGCGTCATCGTCGAGAGCCAGGCCAGCAAGGGACTTCTGACCTGGAACATCTTCGGCGGCCTGCAGATCTTCGCCTTCTTCATCTACCTGATGGCCGCATATGCTGAGACCAACCGCTCTCCCTTCGACCTGCCTGAAGCCGAAAGCGAGCTCACAGCCGGCTACCACACCGAATATAGCTCCATGAAGTTCGCCATGTTCTTCATGGCCGAGTACGCCAACATGATCACCGTTGGCTGCGTCGCGACCATGCTGTTTCTCGGCGGATGGACCAGCCCGCTCGGCAATATTCTGCCCACTCCGCAGAACATCGTTCTCCGCTCCCTGCTGCCGATCTTCTGGTTCGTCCTCAAGGTTTTCAGCTTCCTCTTTCTTTATGTGTGGGTGCGTGGCACGCTGCCTCGCTTCCGCTATGACCAGTTGATGAACTTCGGATGGCGCTACCTGCTTCCGCTCGCCATCCTCAACATTGTGGGCACAAGCCTCTGGCTTGCGTATAAGTGACGGTACGATGCACCTGATTCTCTTTCTCCTGTTTGCCGGACTCTGCCTTGCAGGCGCAATCAACCTCCTCCTGCAAAGCCACCCCATCAACAGCGCCCTCTCGCTGATTGTGGTGATGACCTCGCTCGCCGTGCTCTACCTGCTGCTTGGCGCGGAGTTCCTCGCCGCCGCTCAGGTCATCGTCTACGCCGGCGCCGTCATGGTGCTCTTCACTTTCGTCATCATGCTGCTCAACGCCGGCCGTGAGGAGCGAACCCTCGGCAGCCGCGCCGCCCGCACCGTCGGATTCCCCGCAGTAGTGGTAATCCTTGCGATTCTTGCCACAGTCATTCTGCACATCCAGGGTCTCGGCGCCGCCACCATGCAGGACGGCATCACATCCACTGAAGACCTCAGCACCATCCTCTTCACCAAACTTCTTCTTCCTTTCGAAGTCACTTCGGTTCTTATCCTGATCGCCATTCTCGGAGCGGTGGCTCTGGCGCGCCGTGGCGACGGCGACACGGAAAGGCTGGCCGGCAAATGAATCCTGCTCCCCTCCAACTCGCAGCACACGGCATTCCGCTCGCCTGGTATCTCCTCCTCAGCGCCGCGCTCTTTTCGCTGGGAGTCATCGGATTTCTCATCAAGCGCAACGTCATCACCGTCTTCATGTCGATTGAGCTGATGCTGAACGCTGTCAACCTGACCTTCGTGACCTTTGCCCATCAATGGCATGCCGTCAAGGGTCAGATCTTTGTCTTCTTCGTCATGATGGTTGCCGCGGCAGAGGCCGCCGTGGGACTCGCGATCATCATCGCCATCTTTCGCGCCCGCGCTACGCTGGCCGTTGACCGCATTGACCTGATGAAACTATGAACGCATCGCTCCATCTTTGGCTTATTCCGCTTTTGCCGTTTGCCGGATTTCTATTGAACGGCATCCTTGGTCGCAGGCTTCCCAAGGCCCTCGTGAGCGCTATCGCTCTCCTTGCGCCGCTTGCGTCGTTTGCGGTTGTCCTCAGCGCCGTTCTCGCCAGTTCTTCTGGCCTCGCGCTGCCCTACACGGAGTCCTGCCCCATCGGCTGGATTCACGCTGGCACGCTCAACATCGACTTCAGCTTTGTCTTTGACCAGTTATCACTCGTCATGCTCCTCGTCGTCACCGGCGTGGGTTTTCTCATTCATATCTACTCCGTCGGCTACATGGCCCATGAAGACGGTTACTGGCGCTTCTTCGCCTACCTGAACCTCTTTCTCTTCTTCATGACAGTCCTGGTCCTCGCCGGCAACGCGCTGCTCATGTTCGTCGGCTGGGAGGGCGTCGGCCTCGCATCGTATCTGCTCATCGGCTTCTACTTCCAGAAGAACTCCGCAGCCGACGCCGGTAAAAAGGCCTTCATCGTCAACCGCATCGGCGACTTCGGCTTCCTCATCGGAATCTTTCTGCTGCTCGCCACCTTTGGCACCCTCACCTTCAGCGAAATCTCCGCAAAGCTTCTCGCGGCGCCCGCCTGGCAGGGTGGCATCCTCACCGTGATTGCGCTTTGCCTCCTGCTCGGCGCCACCGGCAAAAGCGCGCAACTCCCGCTCTATGTCTGGCTCCCCGACGCAATGGAAGGCCCGACGCCCGTCTCGGCTCTCATCCACGCGGCCACGATGGTCACCGCGGGCGTCTACATGATTGCCCGCACCCACGTTCTTTTTGACCGCTCGCCCTTCGCTCTCGGCGTTGTCGCAATTGTCGGAGCCGCAACCGCGCTCTTCGCCGCCACCATCGGCCTGGTGCAGAACGACATCAAGCGCGTCCTCGCTTACTCCACCATCTCGCAGCTCGGCTACATGTTTCTTGGCTGCGGCGTCGCGGCTTACTCCGCAGCTATCTTCCACCTCATGACCCATGCCTTCTTCAAGGCTCTGCTCTTCCTCGCTGCAGGCTCTGTCATCCATGCGCTTGGCGGCGAACAGGATCTCCGCAGGATGGGCGGCCTCCGCAAGAAGATTCCCGTCACGTTCTGGACGATGACCGCTGCCGTATTCGCCATCGCAGGCTTCTTCCCCTTCGCAGGCTTCTTCTCAAAGGACGCAATCCTCTACGCCGCGTTCCTGCAGGGCGCAGGCGGCAAAGTCTTCTGGTTCGTCGGCCTGGTCACAGCGCTGCTCACCTCGTTTTACATGTTCCGCCTCTGGTATCTCACCTTCCTCGGCGAATCACGCAACCATGAAGCTCATCCGCACGAAAGCCCCTGGTCCATGCTCGGACCACTCGTGATTCTCGCCATCCTGTCCGTCGGTGGCGGCTGGATTGGCATCGAGCGTTTCGCCGCGTTCCTGGCGCCCTCCACCGGCGAGATTCCAACAGCAGGCGGCAGCGCATCCCTCGAAATCGGTCTCAGCGCCCTCGCCGTGCTGGTGGCGCTGGCAGGCTGGTGGATTGCCGACCGCCTCTATCGCAAGCAGCCCGAGACGCCCGCCCAGTGGGCCGCAGCCATGCCGCACGGCTACAAGCTGCTTCTCAACAAATACTTCGTGGACGAAATCTACGGGTTTACCATCGTCAAGCCGCTGCTGGCCTTTTCCAAGTTCCTTCTCGGTTGGGTCGTCGATGTCGCCATCCTCGGCGGCGCCGCATGGCTTCTGGGCGGCATCGCACAATTCGCCGCGGCCATCTTACAGCGCTGGCAGTCCGGCAATCTACGCTCCTATGCTGCTTGGCTCGCGCTTGGCGCGGCGGCTGTTCTCCTCTTCTTGTTACTTCCGGCAACGCTTGGCCTGCATGCAAGCGGGATGGGGCGCTGACCTATGAGCTTCCTGAACGAATCGATCCTCACGCTCATCCTGCTGGCTCCGCTGGCCGGCGCTGTCCTCGTGGCGCTGCTCCCGGACCGCGGCAAGCTGCCCGCATGGGTCGCGCTGCTGACCACGCTGGTCACCTTTGTCCTCACGCTCCATCTGCCCGCCCACTTTGTTCTGGCGCAGCACGGCTTCCAGTTTGAGATCAACACTCTCTGGATTGAGAATCCCGCCATCTACTATCACGTCGGCGTCGATGGCCTCAGCCTCTGGCTTGTTGTCCTCGTCGGCCTTCTCGCTCCCATCGGCATCGTCGCCAGTTGGAACGCAATTGAGCGGCGTCGCAAAATCTTCTATTCGCTCTTTCTCGTTCAGCAAACCGCCATGCTTGGCGTCTTTCTCTCGCTGGACCTCATTCTCTACTACGGCTTCTGGGAACTTTCCCTCGTTCCGATGGCTGTGCTCATCGCCATGTTCGGCCGCAAAGATGGCGCCCGCGCAGCGCTCAAATTTTTCCTCTTCACCTTCATTCCATCTGCGCCCTTGCTGGTCGCCATCCTCTGGCTCTATGCCCGCACAGGCACCTTTGACTTCAGCGAACTCCAGATGCTCATCGCAAGCGGTGGTCTGCCCGCGGGACCGCTTTGCTGGGTAGCCGTTGCATTTCTCTTTGCTTTCGCCGTCAAAGTCCCAGTCTTTCCTCTGCACGGCTGGCTGGCAGACACTTACAGCGAAGCACCTGTTGCTCTCGCCATGGTCGTCGCAGGCAAGCTCGGCCTCTACTCCATGCTGCGCTTTCACATCGGACTCTTCCCCGTCCAGGCACGCGCCCTCGCGCCGTGGCTCATTGCCCTCGCGGTCATCGGCCTGCTCTACGGAGCCTGTCTCGCCCTTGTGCAGCGCGACTTCTGGCGTCTGCTCGCCTTTGCATCCCTCAGCCACCTCAGCCTCATCGTTCTTGGCATCTATGGCCTCACCTTTACTGGCTGGGATGGAGCAATCTATCAGATCCTCAATCACGGAGTGGTCGACGGCGCGCTCTTCCTGCTCCTGGGCATCCTCGAGGTTCGCTACGCCACCAGCCAGATTGCATCCTATGGCGGACTTGCCGCCCGGCTGCCGCAGACCGCAACACTCTTTGTTATCACCTCTCTCGCGATGATTGGCCTGCCCATGCTCAATGGCTTTGTGGGCGAGTTCCTGATTCTCTCCAGCACTTTCACAGGCGTAAGCCGCGGCTGGGCCGCCACAGCCACGATTGGCGTCATCCTCGGCGCGGCGTACATGCTCTGGCTCGTGCAGCGGATCTTCTACGGACCACAGAGCGACCTCGCTACTTCCCGCCCAGCGCGCGACCTGCACGCTGCGGAGCTTGCTGTCCTCTGGCCTCTTGCCGTTCTTATGCTCGTCATGGGTCTGGCGCCATCCATCTGGATCCCCGCCATCGAAAATCGCACCGGACCACCTACAGTGAAAGGGACTGCCGCATTGTCGTCACCCGCTCTAACCGTTGCCGTGTTGAAGGAGGCCGCAAATGAATCCCGGCGATAGCCTCCGCATCCTTCCGGAAATCGTCCTCACGCTCACCGGCGTCCTCATCATGCTGGTGGACGCTTCCCTCCCACCTCGTGCGCCGCGCCGTACGCTCGGCTGGGTCGCCGCATTGGGTGTCACGCTTTCCTTGTGGGCGAGTCTGTGGCAGCTCTCTTTGCCCGTCGGCACGGCCTTCTACTCCACGGTTGAAACCAGTCCCTTCACCGTATTCTTTCACGTCCTCATATGCGGCATCGTCCTCGTCGTCCTTCTGCTTTCTCTGGATACGCTCCCAGAAGACAGCCACCATCAGGGCGAGTATTACGCGCTGATCGTCTTCGGCGCAGTCGGCATGTGCCTGCTCACCTCCGCGATCGAGCTGCTTGTCATCTTCATCGCGCTGGAGATCTCCTCCATCTCGACCTATATCCTCGCCGGCTACCGCAAAGGATCGGGCCGTGGTCCTGAAGCCGCGCTCAAGTACTTCCTGCTCGGCTCCTTCGCCACCGGATTTCTCCTCTACGGCATTGCGATGGCCTTCGGCGCCTCGGGAACCACGCAGATCTACGAGCTCGCCCAGCTTCTTCCGGCCTCGCCAAATCATCTGCTCGTCACTGCCGCCATGGCGCTCATGCTGGTCGGCATTCTCTTCAAGGTTTCGGCTGCTCCGTTTCACGTCTGGACACCTGATGTCTACGAAGGCGCCCCATCGCCGGTCGTGGCGCTGATGTCCACCGCGCCCAAAGCAGCCGCATTCGCGCTGCTCCTCCGCATCATCTATGAGGTCTTCCCCACCCTACGTCAGGAGTGGGCGCCACTCCTCTGGTGCGTCGCAGTGCTCTCCATGACAGTAGGCAACCTCGCCGCCCTTCGCCAGCAGAACGTCAAGCGCATGCTTGGCTACTCATCCATTGCCCATGCCGGATATCTACTCGCCGCGCTCGCCGGGCTAGGCGCCAGCGGCATCGCTGCCGCAAGCTTCTACACCGCCGCGTATGCGGCCATGAACGTCGGCATCTTCGCCGTCATCACACTGGTCAGTGGATATGATGACGAGCGCACGCTGATCGCAGACTATCGTGGCCTCATCTACCGCGCTCCAGTCCTTGGCATCCTTCTGATCTTCTTCCTTACCTCGCTCGTCGGCATTCCTTTTACCGCCGGCTTCTTCGGCAAGTTTTACGCTTTTGCCGCAGCCATGGGAGGAAACGCCAACTGGCTGGCGCTCATCGGACTTCTCAACTCCGGCCTGGCTGCCGCCTACTATCTCCGCCTTGCATTCGTCTCCGTACAGGCTCCCCCAGAGGAGACACGCCAGCGCCTCGCCCTGCCGCGTGTCGGCGTTGCGGTCGCAGCAGCGTTACTGTTCACTGTGGGAGCCACCTTCCTCCTCGGCGTCGTTCCCACAAGGGCGTTGCAGGCGGTCGAAACCGGCGCGCACACGCTGCAGGTCCCGTCCGCCGAACCGGCTCCAGCAGCAGTCAGCGCAGCGACGCAACAGGTTCCGTAACGCAGGCCTCAACCTCATTCCTACCCACAAGGCGGCTGTAAAATTCGCACGTCGCCTGCAACACGTGCTTGTCCGGAAAATACTCCAGCACCCATCGGCGAGCCTCGATTCGTCACTCCATCGCTCAGTCCGGCCCACCTGAATCCGGCCCTCAAATCCTCGCCCTCGGCAGACTCGCTCACGAAAAAGGCTTCGACATCCTGCTCGATACCTTCTCGCAAATCCTGCCCAGCTTCCCTTCCGCCAGTCTCGCCATCCTCGGCAAGGGGCCGCTGCTGCTGGCCCTGCGGAATCAGTCGGCACGGCTGGGCCTCAAGGACAAAGTTCGCTTCACCGGCTCCGTGGATGACCCAGCCCAATACTTCGCCGGAGCATCACTCTTTGCGCTCTCGTCCCGTCATGAAGGCATACCGAATGCGCTCCTCGAAGCGGCCGCCGCAGGCCTTCCCATCGTTTCCACGCCAGCTTCTCCGGGGCTCGTTGAGTTGCTCCAGCACGCTCCGGGCGTCTGGCTGGCTTCCGACTCCTCGCCCAGCGCTCTAGTCCGCGCCTTGCGCGCCCCCCTCGCCGCCCTCGGGCCCGGCCAGCAATTCTCGCATCCGTGGTTACAGCCCTTCCTTCTTCAAAATGCTGTCGCCGCATACGAGCGGCTGCTGGATGAAGTACTCTTAAGGCAATGAAAATGAGGCATATCGTCGTTCTTCTCCCCAGTATCGATCGCATCGGCGGAGCGGAGCGTCAGGCTCTCATCGCCGCAAACGCGTTAAAGCAGCGCGGCTGGCGTGTCACCCTCATCGCTCTCACCGGTTCAGGAGGTGAAGCTGCCGCTCAACTCCAGCAGAATGGTATCGGCTTCCTCAGCCTGCACATGCGCAAAGGCGTGCTCGACCCCCGTGGCTGGCTCCAGTTGCGCAGGTGGCTACGTGAAAACCGGCCCGATGTGCTCCATGCCCACCTTCCACATGCCTCATGGATGGCCCGCGGCTCGCGTATCTTCTCCTCTGTCCCACTCCAACTCGACACCGTGCATACGCCCGCTGCAGGCAGCGCCCTGCAACAGTGGACCTACCGCCTAACTTCCAGCATCCCGGATTGCGTCACCGCGGTCACGCAAAGCGTCGCCAACACCTACACCACATCGCGACTCATCCCCAGCGACCGCCTCTTTGTCATCCCCAATGGCATCGATACCAACGCCTGGGCACCGGACGCATCGACCCGCTTGCGGATTCGTCAGCAGCTTGGCATCGGCGACGAGTTCCTATGGGTAAGCACCGGACGTTTCGAGCCGGTCAAGGATCACGCAACCCTTCTCAAGGCCTTCGTGTCGCTACCGGCCCAGACTCACTTCGCTCTGATCGGCGATGGGTCTCTCGCCGTCCCCGTCCAACGCGCTGCGGAGAAACTCGGCATCCACTCCAGAACGCATTTCCTTGGATTCCTTGAAGACCCTCGCCCATGGCTTCAGGCTGCCGACGGCTTCGTCCTCGCCTCCCGCTGGGAGGGCTTGCCGATGGCCCTTCTGGAGGCCTCTTCCTGCGCTCTTCCAAGCGTCGTCTCCGACGTTCCCGGAAACAACGAGATCATCTCCCACTCCCTCAGCGGCATCCTCGTGCCACCAGCGAACCCAGATGCCCTTGCCGCCGGAATGGCTCGTCTGCTGCAGATGCATCCCGAAGAACGCGCCATCATGGGCAAGGAAGCCCGCGAGTCCGTCGTCGCACGCTACCACCTCGACCGCGTCATGGATCAGTGGATCGCGCTCTACGCTGGACTCCTCGGCGACACCCCGCAGAGTCACGCATAGAACCGCTATTCCCTGAATTTCTTCCACCGATTTCGCCAGTTCCTGACTCGCATGCGCCAGTACTGGGCCGTCCCCCACGTCTGTGCGCTCAGACCGCCCCAGCATGGTTTTGCGAGTCCCTTCGCATCCTCTGCGTCGATGAACTGGGCATGGTGCTCCTCCACAAACTCGCGGAGCGACTCCACCTGCGCCTTTGTCGCTGTGTTGCTGTGCATGCAAATGGTCCACACCCCGCTGCGCGTTTCCGCCGGCGCCCATAGCTGCTGCGGTAACCAAAGAATGCCGCGACAGGCTGGGGGCCTCGAACCGAAGCCATCACTGATAACCGGCAGCTTCGCCTGCTTCAACGCGCGCAGCGTTGCGTGGTCGAATCCATGCCGTGGCGCGACAAATAACTTCGGCTCCAAGCCTTCCTCGCGCAGCTTCTTCATCCCGTTCTCGATCCAGGCCAGGTGGGTCTCCTCCTCCGCGCCGGCAAACTCAGTGAACTTATGCAGCGGCAGCAGACTGCCTCCATCGCTTGAGCACACACATGTCGGTATCCATGCAGTGTAATCACCGCGCCGCGCGCCTGCCACTCTCGCATGCGCCCCCAGAAGGTACCGTCCCACTCCTCACGCATCAGCTTCAGGGTCCTCATTCTCCGGCATAATCGCCAGGACAGGCCGTATGCGGAACTCCGCGAGAAATTTCTCAAAACGTTCCCACCCTCCCCGGTCCATCGTCGGACATAGATCGTCAAAGCGCAGCAGGTAGAGAGCCGTTCGAATCGTCACAGCTCCGCACCTGCCTTCGCCTTGAGAAGCCTCTCCGTCCAGTACCAGAGGAAGAAAAGCGTGCTCACCGTCCACAGCGTCGTTGCCAATGCAATGGCCGCAACTCCCAGCCACCGCATCAGAATCAGATTCAGAACGATATCCAGAGCCAGATTGATCATGCCGCACCAGAGAATCAGGTCCATCCTGCGCAGCGCGACCAGAAAGCGGTAATACACGCGGCTGCTCACAAAGAACGGAATCTGCGCGGCAAACATTGCCAGAACCGGCGCTACCGCTGCGGTGTCCTCCGCCCCGAACACGCCATGCTGAAATGCTATCCTGACGAGTTTGTGCGAACCCACGATCAGCGCCACCGAAACCGGCACAGATGCCGCCATGGTGCCCCACGCCCATGCGCGAATCGTGCGTCTCGATTCCTGCTACGCTCCATAGGCCACCAATCGCGAAAACGAAGGCGTCATCGCTGCGTTCAGCGTTCCGCCTGCCAGCGCCTGAAATGCCCCTGCAAAGCGGTGTGCGTAAGCCAGCGTCGCCACGCTGCCCGCGGGCAGCATCGCCGCCATCGCCTGATCCACCAGCAACCCGGCCGACGCCACCACGCTGCTCAGCAGAACAGGCCCGTACTGCCCCGCCACCTCGCGCGTCGCCGCACTCGCACCGTGCCACCAAAGGCGCAGTTTGTAGCCTCCGCGCTCCATCCATCTCACCAGCATCAGCGTCTGCAGCACTGTTCCTGCCAGTGCGCCATCCACCATCGCCCACACGCCATAGCGGGCTGCCAGAAGCGGTGCGCAGATCAGGATCCCCAGCTGCGTTATCTCCGCGCTCAGTGCCGGCCACGCGTACCAATCCAGCGTATTCAGCACGACCGCACAGTTGCTCGCCCCATAGAATCCCCGCCAGCGTCTCCAGTTGCACCTGGCCCGACGCCAGCGCCGACGCCGCAGCCGCATCCCCTCCATCCACATGCAGCGCCATCGCAGGCGTGGCCCGCAGCGCAATGAGTGCCGTCGCTTCATACTGATTGGGCGCAATCAGGCAATAGAGAAGGCAAATCCCGAGAGCAGATCCGCAAACTGCAAAGACAAACCGTCGTTGCGCTCGCAGCGCAACCCATATGTCTCGAATGGAAGTAGAAGGATTCGCTCCTGTCCCGCCTGCTGCTCTCATCGCAGGTGGAATCGGCGCTGCGCTCGGAACGGTCTGCGTCCCCGGCAAAACTTGGGCCCCTTACCCATCACGGTTCTCCCACAGTTCCAGCCGTGTCGCCGGATCGCATTGATCTGCTGTGGAAGATGTTGGACCACGTATCGCCGGTCAAGCCAAGCCCTGTCTTGCAAAGGGTCTCATTCGACGCGAAAGCGCTATTACAAGGGTAATAGCGCGGCTCAATGCACCCCATTCAAGTCGCGATACCATGCAACCGTTCGCCGCAAACCCTCTTTGAAGTTCACCGTCGGCTTGTACCCCAGCACCTCGCCAGCAAGACGGATATCGGCCAGCGAATCGCGAATGTCACCGGCGCGCGGCTGCTCATACACCGGCTCGCCATCGAATCCCGTCAGCTCGCGCAGAATCCCGAACGTCTCGTTCAGCGTGATGCGCTCACCCGTCGCCGCATTCATCACCATCCCTGAGGCCTTCGACGCCGGAGCCTCCGCGGCCAGCAGATTCGCCCGCACCACATTCTCGATGAAGGTAAAATCGCGGCTTTGCGCTCCATCGCCGTAAATAACAGGCCGCTTCCCGGTCAGCATCGCGAGGCAGAACTTCGCAAGCACGCCGGAATACTGCGAGGTCGGATCCTGGTGCGGTCCAAAAACATTGAAGTACCGCAGAACCACCGTTTCCATTCCGTACACGCGCGCAAACACCTTCATGTAGTGCTCGCCGGCCAGCTTGGCCACGGCATACGGCGAGATCGGATTCGGCAGCATCTGTTCGTGCTTCGGCAGAGTCGGCGTATCGCCGTAGGCCGACGACGAGCCTGCATACACCACGCGCCTCACGCCAGCCTCCCGAGCCGCCACCAGCAGGTTCAACGTTGCTGTCACGCAATGCAGATTCGTTCCTGCCGGGTCGGCAACCGACCGCGGCACCGAGGCCAGCGCCGCCTCATGGAAGACAACCTCCACGCCCCGGCACGCCTTCGCGCAATCCTCCGTTCGGGTCAGGTCGCCTTCGATAAACTCCATTCCATCGAGACCAACCAGGTTCTCCCGCTTCCCTGTGATGAAGTTGTCGACCCCACGTACTCGCTCGCCGCGCGCCAGCAGCGCCGCTGCAATCGACCGCCCTATAAACCCTGCCGCCCCCGTCACAAGATACTGGCCCAAAGCAATTCCCTCCTCGTTCATCCATTCGCTGCACTGGTCCAGTGCAGCCTCTCCCTGAGCATATATCTTCCCGCTTGGATGGCTTTATCCCACCTATGAAGCAGGCGCGCGGGGTCGTTTTACAGGCTCCATCTTCGCATCACTCGCAGGTATAATCATTGGCGCGAGAAGAGCGCCGCCGTACAGGCACGAAGGCGGCGTATGGTTGTCCGGTGGCATCGCTGGCACTTCCCCTCTGCCTGCTCCAGGCCGCCGTCAACTTCGCCGGGGGTTCGTATGCTGCGTCAGGGCATCTTGGGTATCTGCCTGTTGAGCACCGTCACGGCGCTCGCCGCTAGGTCCGTCACAATCGATCAGCTGAAGCAGCTGGTCTCCTCGTCCAGCCCCACTTCCGACGCCAGTCTCGCTGGCGAACTCCTTACCCTCCAGCCCACCGAGCGTCTCACGTCCGATGAACTCTCATCCCTCCAGGCCCGCGCGCCCGGTCCGGCCAGTCGGCAAGCCCTGCAGATTCTCGCCGATACTTCCCAGTTCGAGCCGCTCCCGGCCTCGGAAATTCCCGCTCAACTCCCGCCAACCCCCAATCAGCAACGCAGCATCATGAGCTCCGTTGTCACCTACGTCAGCAAGACCATCCCACAGCTCCCCAATTTCTTCGCCACGCGCAGCACCACCCAGTTTGAGGAAACCCCTCAGATTCTGCTTGCCGAGGGAGTCATTCCCTATCAGCCTGTGCACTTCGTCGCCACATCCACTGAAACCATTCTCTATCGCGACGGCCACGAGGTCGTGCAGCACGGCGCCGCCAAAGCAAGCGCCTCCCAGTTCACCACTTCCGCGCTCATCACCAAAGGTGTCTTTGGACCCATCCTCGGCCTCGTCCTGCTCGACGCCGCGCAAAGCAGCCTCGCCTGGAGCCATTGGGAGCACGGCCCCTCCGGAAATGAAGCCGTCTTCCGCTTTGCCGTGCCCAAAGAGAAGTCCCACTACGAAGTCGATTACTGCTGCATCGCCAATCCTTCCACTGCGGCTGTCGCCAACAGGTACGGCTCTCAAGTATCGGGAGGTGCGGGCGGCAGAAATGGGTATCAAACCCCCATCGCATCAAGCTTGCCGTTTCACCGCATCGCCGGCTATCACGGCGAGTTCGCCATCGATCCCGCCACTGGCGCAATCCTTCGCATCCAGATTCAGGCAGAGCTCGCCCCAAACGATCCCGTCGTCCTTGCCGGAATCATCGTCCGCTATGGAACCGTGGATATCGGCGGCAAGCCCTACATCTGCCCCACCCGCAGCATCTCCATCACCCGCGCACAGTCCGTGCAGATTGATCCCATCTATCACACACCGCTGTCTCTCCAGCAGCAACCCCTCAAGACCGCACTCAGCGACACCATCTTCTCGGGGTATCACGTCTTCCGCTCCGAGGCGCGCATCCTCACACCTGAGGAAGCAGCCGCCACTCCGCCCGCCGCGCCGCAGAGTGGTGCCGCGTCCCCTTCAGACACAGCGAACGCCCCGGCCACGCCCGCTGCCAGCCCCGCTCCTGAATCGGCGACTGCGAGAGCTTCAGCTCCAGCAACCCCAGCCGCAATTCCCGCCCCCGCCGCGCCCCCCGCCAGCGAAGACGCGCCCGAGATGCAGGCCACCCCCGCCGACAACCTGCCTGGCTCTCTCCGCGCAGGCACCGCCACCTCATCCAACTTCACCCTCAAGACCTCCGCCCGTCTCGTCAATGTCGAGGTCATCGCTCTCGACAAGAAAGGCAAGCCTGTCACCGGCCTCGCTGCATCCGATTTTGCGCTGCAGGATAATGGCCGCCCGCAGACCGTTCGCTTCTTCTCCGCGCCCTCGCTTGCGACTGCGCCAGCATCGGCCAATCCAGCTTCCACCGCCGGACAGCCCAACCCGGACAGCTTCTCTAATCAGCCGGAAGCGCCAACGTCAAATCACGCCGCGCCGGACTCCACCATCCTGCTCATCGACTCCAGCAACCTCGCCTGGGCCGACTTCTCCAACGTCCGCCGTCAGATGCTCACCTTCCTCAAAACGCTCCCCTCTGCTGAACCCGTCGGCATCTACGTCCTCGACAGCCACGGCTTCAAGATTCTCAATGAGCCAACCCCAGACCACGCGCGCATCGAACAGACGCTCGCCACATGGATTCCAGACGCCGCCTCGCTCGCGCAGGCCCAGGACGCCGAACGCCGCAACCTTCAGCAGTTCGACTACGTCCACAGCATCTACGACCTCACTGCCGTCAATGGCAACGCAAACCGCCCCGCGGAATCCTACACCTCCGGCTCAGCTGACGCCGGTCTCTTCTCGTCTCCTACTGACCCGCAGCTTATGAGCCTCGGCAGTGGCCCCGGTCGCGACTCCCTGCTCTTCCTCGAACTCATCGCGCGTCACCTCGCCGCACTTCCCGGCCACAAAAATCTCGTCTGGGTCACCAGCAACAACGTGCTCGCCGACAACCTCTCTCAGGCCGCCGCGCGCCAGGAGCAAGGCTCCGAACACATTGACTCCCTCGCCGCCCGCGTGCAGGAGCCGCTCAACGACGCGCACGTCAGCCTCTACCCCCTCGACGCATCCCAGCTTGAAACAGCCGCCATCGGAGCCGACATAGGCACCCGCAACGTCCTTGCCGTCGGATACACAGACCGCGATGCCCGCACCAGCGCCCTCGGTGACGCCGCAGGTGGCCAGGCGCCGGGTCGCGATATTGCCCGCATGCAGCAGGATGTGAAGCCCATTCAGGGCGTCTTTCGCGATCTCGCATCCGCCACCGGCGGCCGCGCCCTGCGTCGCGCCGGCGACATCGCCGGCGAGCTCGATGATATCGTCCGCTCCGGCGATGCCGCCTACCTACTCAGCTTCACGCCGGACACTCAGCCCGACGACCACTACCACACCATCTCGCTCACGGTCCCGAATCGTAAGGGCATCCGCCTCCAGTACCGCACCGGCTATCTCTACCGCAAGCAGCCAGACACCATCCGCGACCAGTTCCGCCAGGCGCTCTGGTCCGCAGCCGATGTATCCGATCTCCCGCTCCAGGCCTCGCCCGTCGTCGACGCCAACGGTCTGCTGCTCAAGGTCGTAGTCGGCCCTGCCGAACTGAGCCCCGTGCAGGGCGGCAACCGCTGGAATGATTTCCTCGATTTCTTCATCGTCAACCGCGATGACGTGAACCGAAAGGCCCAGGTGCAGGGCGAGCGCATTGCGCTCCACCTTCGCGATCAAACCTGGCAAAAGGTCCAGCAGCAGGGGCTGGCCTTCGATCAGCACCTTGGCTCCCTGCCCGCCACCGGCACCCTTCGCCTCATCGCCATCGACGAGCGCTCCGGCAAACTCGGCACTCTCACCATTCCCACCGCATCCCTGAACCAGCTCACCAAAGCCGCATCGCCTCCCTCACACTGAGCCGCGTCCGCGCTGATATATCCTTCTTCACGTGCCAAACACTCTCGTTGAATGCGTTCCAAACTTCTCTGAGGGCCGCGATACCGCGAAAGTCGATGCCATCGTCGAGGCCATGAAGATTCCCGGTGTCTATCTCCTCGACCGCGAGATGGACGCCGACCACAACCGCTGCGTCATCACCCTCGTTGGCGACCGCGACGCTATTCAGGAAGCCGCCATCCGCGGCGTCGGTAAAGCCTCCGAACTCATCGACCTCACGCAGCACCACGGCGCGCATCCGCGCATGGGAGCAGCCGACGTTGTCCCCTTCATCCCCATTGACGGCGTCACCCTCGAAGATTGCGTCGCCATGGCCCGCCACGTCGGCGCTGAAGTCGCCAGCCGTTACCAGATTCCCGTCTATCTCTACGAAGCCGCCGCCACCGCGCCCGAGCGCGTCAATCTCGAAAACGTCCGTCGCGGCCAGTTCGAAGGGCTGCGCGACGAGATCGCCACCAATCCCGCCCGCAAGCCCGACTTCGGCGAGCCGCGCATCCATCCCACCGCCGGCGCCACCATTGTTGGCGCACGCAAATTCCTCATCGCCTACAACATCTTCCTCAACTCCGCTGACGTCGAAATCGCGAAGAAGATCGCGAAGGCCATCCGTTTCTCCTCTGGTGGGTTCCGCTTCGTCAAGGCTGCCGGCTTCCTCGTCCGCGGCATGGCCCAGGTCTCCATGAACCTCACCGACTTCGAGCAGACACCCATCTATCGCGTCTTCGAGGTCATCCGTCGCGAGGCCGCGCGCTACGGCATCGCCCCCGTTTCCAGTGAAGTCGTCGGCCTCATTCCCAAGCTCGCCATCGAGCAGGCAGCCGAGTGGTTCCTGCAAATCGAAAACTTTGATTCATCCCTCATCCTCGAAAACCGCCTCGCCGCCGTAATGAGCGGCAAGATGGCCGTTGGCGGCCTGCGCGCCGGTGTCGAACCCTTCATCGAACAACTCGCTGCGCCCACCGCCGCACCCGGCGGAGGCAGTGCCTCTGCCGCCTCCGCTGCCATGGCCGCGGCGCTCGCCACCATGGTCGCCACCATGTCGCGCGGAAAAAGGGCCTACTTGCAATTCGAATCGCAGTTGTCCCCAGCCATCGCCCGCCTGGCCACCTTGCGCGAAGAGCTCAAGTCCGCCATCGATGCGGACGCCAACGCTTACACCGCCGTGATGCGCGCCTTCAAAGCAGCAAAGGCTGAGCCCAGCGCAGCCCACCTCGTCGCTTCTGCTTTGCGGCAGGCCACCAGCGTCCCTCTCGGCGTCGCAGAGCGCGCCTCTGAAATCGCCGCCATCGCGCGTGCGCTCCAGCCTATCTCCAACCCCAACATGGCCTCCGACCTCGTCACTGCCATTACATTGGCAGAGGCCGCGCTGCAAGGCGCGCTCGCCAACGTCGCCATCAATCTCGACTCTCTGCATTCCGATTCATCCGACGGAGCAGCCTTTGTCACTGAGGTCCAACAGCGCGTGGCGCGGCTCCGGGCCCCCGGCTAAAGCGGTTCCACGGTTGCTGTATCCCGAAGTTGCGCTGCCAAGTGGCTTTTTCCCAAAAAAAAAGCCACCCTCATAGACCCCCGGAAAAGGCTACACCGACTGTGGAACCGCTCTAGCTCGCGGGTCCCAACATCCCGCTCCGCATCGAAGAGCTATGCGCTGGAATCCTCTGTCGTCACTGGCTGCATCGCCTCCTGCGGCCCATCCAGCAGCAGCCCGGCAACCATCACTGCCGTTTGCAGCAGAATCCGCAGGCCGCTTCCGAGTGTCGCCCGTTCCAGATAGGCCGACGAGATGCGCAGCTTGTCCGGCGTGAACTCGCGCCGGAACGATGCTTCCGGATCTGCCGTCAGCGCCAGCATCTCCGCCTCGCGCCTGTACTTCAGCGTCGCCGGATCGGTCAGCCCTGGACGAACCTGAAGCAGCCGCTCATACGCCTCTCTGTGTGCGTTTGCTATCTCGGGAACCATAGGCCGCGGTTCCACAAGGCTCATCTCACCGCGCAGCACGTTCCACAGTTGCGGCAGCTCGTCCAGCTTGTACCTGCGCAGAGTCCTGCCAAGGCGCGCCACGCGCGGGTCGTCCGCAACGGAATACGGCTGTCGGTCCGCCACATCTTCCATCGTCCGCAGCTTGATCAGTCGGAACGGGCGAGACCCGCGTCCCATCCGTCATTGAAAAAGAGCACCGGCCCGCGCGAGTCAAGCTGTATCAACACGCCGCAAACCACAAGGACCGGAAGAGCAAGGACGAGCAAAAAGAGAGCGCCGGCCAGATCGAACAATCGCTTCAACACGAACTACCCCAGAGGCAGACAAAGCTGTGCGGCATACAAGCCGCCCAGTCAAAGAAATCACGCCAGCCCGCCATCTGAGGAATCTAAAAGGACGGTTCATTCCGTCCCCGGCGATGACTGTCGCGCCCCTCCAGGAATCCGAGCCCTCTATCCACGAAGTTCTTCTCGAACTTCTGCGACGTCCCTCGCAGATCAATGTTGATGTGCCACCATAAAGATACCAATAGCAATGCCTTTCTATCCCTCTTTGGTGCAAGACCCTCGCTGCATCGCCTGCGCCATTCAAAGTATGCCCGGGCCATCTTTCCTCTGAAGTCCACCGCGCATTTCCCAACCTCAATCGCAAGCGAGTATCCTTCTGTTCAACAATTCCATTGGCTCCCGAAGAGGTGCTAAGTGCAGAAGACAGGAATTCTCCTGTTTGCAGTTCTTGCAGTATTGTTTTCAGCCGCAACGTCACAAGCGCAAAACTCCGGCCAGGCCCCGCAGACTAAGGGTTATGTCCGGCTCGACCGGGTCACCGCTTCCCGGCCGCTCCCCAACGGTCTCGAACTCCGCTCCGGCAGCGCCATCGTGCAGATCACCGCCCTCCGCGACGACGTCATCCGCATGCGTGTCGGTCCCAGCGGCCAGCTCCCCGAAGATGCTTCCTGGGCCGTCCTGCCCGCCGCACGCACCGCCTCCGTGCATGTGAAGCCAGACTCGTCCGAATCAGCCGTCGGCTTCCGCACCGCCCGGCTTCGCGCCACCGTGCAGAAGGATCCCTTCGCACTGATCATCACTGACCTTGAAGGCCACACCATTCTCGCTGAGCTTCCCAGCCGCCCCATCGAATATAACGGCGCATCCTTCCGCATGGTCCTGCAATCGCCTGAAGACGAGCACTATTTCGGCCTCGGCGACAAGCCCGGTCCCATCGACCGCCGCAACGAAGCCTTCACCGACTGGAACACCGACGCCTTCGGCTGGCAGGAATCCACCGACCCCATCTACAAATCCATCCCCTACTTCATCACCTTCCGTCGCGGCGTCTCCGCCGGCATCTTCCTCGACAACACCTGGCGCGCCTCCTTCGACTTCAACAAGGAATACCGCGACGCCTACTCCTTCGGCGCTCCTGCCGGCCCGCTCGACCTCTACGTTCTCTACGGCCCCTCGCCCAAAGCTGTCGTTGAAGACTGGGCATGGCTCACCGGCAAAACGCCCATCCCGCCGCTCTGGTCCTTCGGCTTCCAGCAGTCGCGCTACAGCTACTACCCCGAGTCCGAGGTCCGTCGCATCGCCTCCGCGCTCCGCAGTGACAAGATTCCCGCCGACGTGATCTGGCTCGACATCGACTATCAGTTGAAGAATCGCCCCTTCACAGTTGACCCCGAACGTTTTCCGCACTTCACGCAGATGATTCAGGATCTGAAGGCCGAGCACTTCAAGACCGTCGTCATCACCGACCTCCACCTCGCCGACCTCCCCAACTCCGGCTACAAGCCCTACGACGAAGGCGTCGCCGGCGATCACTTCGTCAAGAATCCCGACGGCTCCACCTACGTCGGCATCGTCTGGCCTGGCAAAGCCGTCTTCCCTGACTTCACCCAGAAGTCCTCCCGCGACTGGTGGGGCACGCTCTACGTCGATTTCGTCCACCAGGGCGTTGCAGGTTTCTGGAACGACATGAACGAGCCGGCCATCTTCCAGGTCGCCTCCAAGACCATGCCCGACGACGTCCAGCACCGCATCGAGGAGCCCGGCTTCAAGACCCGCGTTGCCAATCACCTCGAGATCCATAACATCTTTGGCATGCAAAACAGTCGCGGCACCTTTGAAGGCCTGCTCCGGCTCGACCCCAACTCGCGCCCCTTCGTCATGACCCGCGCCAGTTACGCCGGCGGCCATCGCTATGCCGCCACCTGGTCCGGCGACAACTCCAGCACCTGGAACCACCTTCGCCAGACCGTCCCGCAGCTCATCAATCTGGGACTCAGCGGCTTCGCCATGAGCGGCGCCGACGTCGGCGGCTTCGCGGGCTCGCCGCAGCCAGAACTACTCACGCGCTGGCTTGAGCTTGCTGCCTTCCAGCCCATCGACCGCGACCACACCGCCGTCGGCACCCTCCCGCAGGAGCCTTGGGAAAACGGCACGGCGGAAGATGTTGCCCTTCGCCGCCGCTACATCGAAGAGCGCTACCATCTGCTCCCCTACATCTACACCACCGCGGAGGAGATGAGCCGCACCGGCCTGCCCATCATGCGCCCGCTCTTCCTCGAATACCCTGACGGCTCAATCGATAAGCAGCCGCTCGACCTCGCGGACAGCGGCGCATTCCTCCTCGGACCTGACCTGCTCGTCGCGCAGAGTCCATTCCCCGACGAGCTCGATGACTACTCCATCACTCTGCCTCTCGGCGGCTGGTTCGACTACTGGACCGGCCTGCGCGTCGCCGGCGACACCTCGCGTACGCAGATTGACCTCACGCAGGCCAAACAGCCTGAGGTCCACATTCACCCCAGCGTGCAAACCCTTCCCGTCTTTGTTCGCGCCGGAGCCATCATCCCTGAGCAGCCGCTCGTCCAGAGCACGGACGAGAAGCCGCAGGGGCCGCTGACTCTGCGCGTCTATCCACCGGCCACTTCGGCCGACCCCTGCTCTGGCAGCGTCTACCTCGACGACGGCATCACCTATAACTTCCAGAAGGGCCAGTACGGCCGCGTTGCCTTCACCTGCACGCCAACCGCCGGCGGCCTCACCGTCACTGTCGAACCACGTCAAGGCAGCTTCACGCCCTGGTGGGGCGATCTCTCCGTCGAGGTCTTCGGCGTCGCCAAACCCGCCGCTTCCGTCTCCTCCACCGCCCTCGACGGCTCCACGGAGCGTCCACTCAAGTCCAACTACGATGCCGCGCGCCACAGCATCTCCGCCGTTATACCCGACAACGGCAATGGCGCCCGCGTCGTCTTTACCTATTGAGCATCTCCATCCGCAGGTCTGCGCCTCTGCCCTCTCCCGCACGGCGTGGACCTGCTCTCAACCCAGCACCAGTCATTCTCCCGCGCCAGCCACCCTCCCGGCTGGTACCCTAGAAGCATGAAATTTGGCGTCCTTGTCTTTCCCGGCTCCAACTGCGACCACGACACTTACAACGTCATCGCTGAAATCGCTCACGAGCCCGTCGCCTTCCTCTGGCATGATTCGGAAGACCTGCAGGGCGTCGATGCCGTTCTCGTTCCCGGCGGCTTCGCCTACGGTGACTACCTCCGCACCGGCGCCATCGCCCGCTTCTCGCCCGTCATGCAGGCAGTCAAGCGCTTTGCCGACGGTGGCGGCCTAGTCCTCGGCATCTGCAATGGCTTTCAGATCCTCACCGAATCCGGCCTGCTCCCCGGCGCCCTCATGCGCAACGCCGGCCTCAAGTACATCTGCAGGCAGGTCCACATCCGCACCGAAACCACCAGCAGCCCCTTCACCAATCAGCTCGCCAAAGGCGACGTCCTTCAAATCCCCATCGGCCACATGGAAGGCAACTACTTCTGCACACCCGATGAGCTGGAGCGCCTCAAGTCAGAAGACCGCATCGCCTTCCGCTACTCCACGCCCGGCGGTGAAATCACCTCCGAGGCGAATCCCAATGGCTCGCTGGACAACATCGCAGGCATCCTCAACGAAAAGCGGAACGTCCTCGGCATGATGCCTCACCCCGATCGCTCCAGCGAAAAACTGCTCGGCTCTGCCGACGGCTGGAAGATCTTCGCCTCCATGATCGAGTCCCTCGCCGTACGCTGAACCTGATTGCAGGAAAACCCAGGCGCTCTGACCATGATCGACATCCACACGCACCTCATCTACGGAGTCGACGACGGCGCAGAAGACCTGGCCTCCTCAGTCGCCATGGCGCAGGCCGCAGTCGAACAAGGCGTCACACACATCGTCTGCACGCCGCACGCGAATGACTTCTACCCGCACAATTTCACGCTGAATGTGCAGCGCCTCGCCGAGTTGCGCAACGAGCTTGACGGCGCCATCGAGTTCAGCCTCGGATGCGACTTCCATATGAACGCGGCCAACATCCTCGATGCGCTCGAGCACCCGCTGCGGTACTCCATCAACGGCAAAGGCTATCTGCTCATCGAGTTCCCTGAACTCGCCATCCCGCCCCAGCTCGACGACGCCTTGCACCAGCTCCAGCACGCTGGCTATACCCTCATCGTCACCCACCCGGAGCGCAACCCCGTCCTGCAACGCAATCCCGTCATCTTGCGCGACTGGCTCCGGCGGGGCTGTCTGGTACAGGTCACATCAGCCGCTCTCTACGGCCGCTTCGGAAAAGCCGCTGAATCCTTTGCCAACCAGCTCCTTGACCGCAACTGGATCCACTTCATCGCCAGCGATGCACACCGCCCCAAAATGCGGCCCCTCCATCTGCGCAAAGGTTTCGACTACGTTGCTGACCGCGCCGGCTTCGAGACGGCAAATCGGCTCTTTCAAACCAATCCCGAAGCCGCCGTGATGGGCGCCGCCTGGCCCGCACAGCCCGAGCCCCACGGCCTATGGGATGAACGCCTGCCCGCATTCAATCTGGAATTGGCCAATGGCGCAAGAAGAAGCATTTGGAAGCGCCTGCTGCCTTTTTAATTGAAATGCCTTAGGTCGCGAAGAGCGCTACAGCCCCAGCCCGCCATCCACACCCAGCACCTGCCCCGTCACAAAAGCCGGTCCCACCGCAAAAAAAAGCACAGCCTCCGCCACTTCCGCAACCGTTCCATTCCGCCGCATCGGTGTCTTGGCCGCAAATCGCGCCGCTACTTCGCCGCCGGAGTCTTCCATCTCGATCCAACCCGGCGCCACGCAGTTTACGCTCACATCCGGCGCAAGACTCTTCGCCATCGCCTGTGTCAGCATGTGTACGGCAGCCTTGGAAGCGCAGTAGTGCCCATGCCCTGCCCACGCGCGCACTCCGCCCAGCGATCCCAGATTCACAATCCTTCCATGCGCAGCCCGCAAATACGGCGCAGCCTCGCGCGCAAACAAAAACGGCCCGCGCGCGTTCACGTGGAACGCCTCGTCCCACTGAGCGACTGTCAGCTCTTCCAGCCCGCCTGAGGTGAAGACCCCTGCGTTATTCACCAGAATGTCCAGCCGTCCCCGCAACGCCACCGCCGCCGCCACCGCCGCTCGCACGTCCGCCTCTGCCCGAACGTCGCATCGCACGGCCCGCGCTCGGCGGCCCAGCGCCTCAATGGCGCGCACAGTCTCCGCTGCCTCGCTCTCGGACGTGCGATAGGTGATCGTCACATCGGCGCCGGCTTCTGCCAGCGTGCGCGCAATCTCGCGCCCCAGCCGTCGCGCGCCTCCGGTCACCACCGCACACTTGTCCGCAAGAGGCGCGCCGTGCTCAAAAAGCCTGCTCGTCTCCGTTCGCATAGGCTGGGCGTGCGTCCTTACTTCTTCGATTGCGCTGAACTGTCATCCGGCTTCGCGGCATCTTTTTGTCCGCTGCCTGACTCGCCACTGCCGCCGCTCCCCGCCGACGCCGCTTCGTGGTTCTCGTAGATCGAGTACTGCTTCGAGGGCCGCTTCATCTTCACCTCGATCGCCAGGGTCTCCTTGTCCACGTCATACTGCTTGCCGTAGGTCTGGAACCCCTTGGCGATTACCTGCAGCAGCACCTTCGACCCCGTCTGCAGCACGTCGATGGTCGTCTTGCCGTCCTCGTTCGTCTTCAGCTCCATGTTGCCCTTGTCGCCAAGGACCTGAAAAACGACCGATGCGTTCTCAATCGGCTTCCCATCATCCGCCCGCAGAATCGTCACGTTCACCGTCGAGGTCGGCGGCGGAGCCTTATACTTGCGGCCGCGATGGCTCGTGTCCTGGGCAGATAAACCGGTGCTCCAAGCCGTCAGAAGGGTGACAAACATCCACAACGCAATCAGGGAATTTCGACGAAACTGCATGCCTCTAGTGTAATCCCCCATCCATCTCCTTGCGAATCCCCCACCGGGTCAGCCCCGCCCTCCATCGCCGCCTTCATCCCCCTTCAAACTGCGAAACAGGTACACTAACGGAGAGGTCCCCATGGCGGATATTCAGCGCAGAAAGACAGTTACCGTAAAGATCGGCCAGGTTCGCGTCGGCTGGGAGGTCCCCGTCGTCGTCCAGTCGATGACCAACACCGACACCGCGGACATCCCCGGCACCATCGAGCAGGTCGCTTCCCTCGCCCTTGCCGGCTCTGAAATCGTCCGCGTCACAGTCAACAACGAAGACGCCGCCGCCGCCGTGCCTCACATCGTCGAAGGCCTCGACAAGCGCGGCATCCGCGTTCCCATCGTCGGCGACTTCCACTACAACGGCCATATCCTGCTCAAAAAATACCCCGCCGCCGCGCGCGCCCTCGCCAAGTACCGCATCAACCCCGGCAACGTCTCCATCGGCCGCAAAGACGACGACAACTTCCGCACCATGGTCGAGTGCGCCGTCGAAAACGACAAGCCCGTCCGCATCGGCGTCAACTGGGGCTCCCTCGATCAGGCTCTGCTCACCCGCATGATGGACGAGAACAACCGCCGTCCCGACCCTCTGCCCGCGCGGGACGTCATGATGGAAGCCATGATTACCAGCGCCCTCGACTCCGCAAAAGCCGCCGAGCAGTACGGCCTTGGCCACGACAAGATCATCCTCTCCGCCAAGGTCTCCGGCGTCCGCGACCTCATCGACGTCTACACCAGCCTCGCCGCCCGCTGCGACTACCCGCTCCACCTCGGTCTTACCGAAGCCGGCATGGGCGCCAAGGGCCTCATCGCCTCCACCGCGGGTCTCGCGCCGCTCCTGCTTAACGGCATCGGAGACACCATTCGCGTCAGCCTCACTCCCAAGCCCGGCGGTGACCGCACAGAAGAAGTCCAGGCCGCGCAGCAGATCCTCCAGTCCCTCCAGATCCGCAGCTTCATGCCCCAGGTCACCAGTTGCCCCGGCTGCGGCCGCACCACCAGCACCTACTTCCAGGAGCTCGCCGAGCAGATTCAAACCTACCTCCGCACCTCCATGCCCGAGTGGCGCAAGAAGTACCCCGGCGTCGAAGAACTCAAGCTCGCCGTCATGGGCTGCGTCGTCAACGGCCCCGGCGAATCCAAGCACGCCAACCTAGGCATCAGCCTCCCCGGCACATTCGAGGAACCCAAAGCTCCCGTCTACGTCGATGGCAAACTCTACACCACTCTCCGCGGAGACACCATCGTCGCCGAGTTCAAGCAGATCCTCGACAACTACGTCCAATCCCACTACGGCCACGGCGCGCAAAGGAAGGAACTCGTTGGCACGCACTAGGCGCCCACCATCCCGGCCGCGCATCTTCCGTAACCTTTCAGACCTTGCGCGGCGCCTCTACACTGGCCTCAATCATTTCCGTTCGCTTTTCTGAATCGGGTCCTGTATGCGCCGGTGTACGTCCCTCATCCTGCTTGGCTCAAGCCTCGCCTTCGCAAGCCACGGCAAGCCCTGCGTCACCACCGACCAGGCCGGCCATCTTCTTCACAAAGACATCTGTATCACCGCGCACGTCTGCGACGTCGTCGAGCTGCCAGACGGCACCCGATACCTCGACGTCTGCGCGCCCGACACCCCTGACGAGAAATGCGTCTTCACCATCATCAATCCCTGGCAGGATCGCGAAGAGGTCGGCGAGCTTCGCCAGTATCGCAATCTCGACGTCCACATCCGCGGCATTGTCGAGCCCATGCACGGCCGCGCCGGAATCATCCTCAACCATGTGCATCAGTTCAAAGGCGGCCCGCCGCGCTTCCGCCCTAATCCTCTGCTCCTCCACGGCTTCTCCGGCGAACAGTCCCGCCCGTGCGCGATCCCAGCCTCCACGCCTCCGGCAGCCATCGCTCCTTCATGAATCCCGCTGCGCGCGAACCCGTGCCATCCACCGGCTCGCCATCCCACTGAGTCTTACCACCCGCGCCCCGCATCCCGTCGCAGCTCACGCAGCGGATACAGCGTCCCCCGCCACTTCACGCCGCCGCGCGCCAGCGTCAGTGCAGTCGAACGCAGGAACGCGTAGGTTACCACCGCCACCGCAGGCGCAAACAGCGCCGCATGCCACGCGCTCACCAGCGTCAGACGTCGGTTTCCCTCATATACCGCCGCAATCGCTGCATACGTCAGCACCCCGGCCAGCGCCGTCCATCCGCCCGCAACCAGCGCCGCCAGCGGCAGCACCGCATGAAGCGCCAGCCCCGCCGCGGCCAGCAGCGCCAGTCCCACCCTGTAGCGATACACGGCAAACCCGTTCTTCTCCGTCAGCCGCACTACCGCCAGCGCACCCTCAATCCAGCGAATCCGCACCAGCCCCGGCCCCAGAGCCACATGCTGCCTCATGCCCGCGCGCTTCACCTTCCAGCCCAGCCGCAGATCGTCCAGCACCTCCATCCGCAGCGCCGCAAACCCGCCCACCTTCTCATACGCCTCGCGCCGGATCAGGTTGAATCCGCCCACGCCGATAAAATCCCTCGTCTTCGGATTCGCAACCCGCCACAGCCGGATCGTCCACTGCGACAGCACCTGCATCGCCGCCAGCATCGCTCGCTCGCCCACGCTCTTCAAGATCAGCGTCGGCACCAGAATCAGATGATCCGCCCGCACTGCCTCCGCCTGTCGCAGCGCCAGCTCCAGTGCCCGCGGCGCAAACAGCACATCCCCATCCGTAAAGAGAATCCATGGCGCCTGCGCCCGTTCCGCCGCCATCACCATCGCGTGCGGCTTGCCCAGCCAGCCCTGCGGCAACTCGCGAATGTGCATCACCTCCAGCGTGTGCATGCCGCCCTGCCACTCGGCCGCCAGCTTATCCATCCGCGTTCCTGTCGCATCCGTCGACCGGTCATCCACCGCGATCACCTGCAGCCGCACGCCCTCTGACGCCAGCAGCGACCGCAGCGTCGCCTCAATCGTCGCCTCTTCATTGCACGCCGGAACCGCCACCGTCACGTCCGGCCCATCGCCCGGTTCCAGCTTCGGCAGCCCCCCCGCAATCTTTGTCAAATCCGGCAACAGCGGCATCCCGCGCACAACCAGCCACGCCTGCACCAGCCACGCCGCGGCCAGCAGCCAGCACAAGCCATCCAACGCCACCCAAGCCAGATGTGCAGCAGTCATAGCATCAGTATCGCTGGTCGCTTCGTCGCGCGCGGCATATTCCACACTCTCACTTCAACCGGGTCAAACTCGCTCCGCTGCCAGCCGAGGCGCAAACCGCGCACCGCTCCACAGAATCACGCACGACACGACCAGCGAGATCAATGTCACGCCCAATCCCAACCGCAACGAAGAATGATCAGAGACCGCCCCGATAATCTGCGGTGAAAACGTGTCGCCGAAAAAGTGAATGCAGAACAGATTGATCGACACCGCCGTTGCCCGCACCGGCGCAGACACTGAATTCACAATCGCTGCATTCAGCGGCCCAGTGTTCAAAAACAAAAAGAACTCCGCGGCAAACAGCGATGGCACCACCCACTTCTCCGGACCGAAGAACACCATGATTCCGCACGGCAGCGTCAGCGCCACGCTCCAGAACGACAACAGGTACAGCGCGCGATCATTCGTGCGCAGCCAGATTTGTGCCAGCCATCCGCCCACCAGCGTCCCCGCAATCCCATCCACCACCGTCATCGCGCCCACCACCGTGCCCGCGCGCGCCACGCTCATCCCGGCCACGCGATGCAGAAACGTCGGCACCCACGCCGAGATCCCGCCCATCGCAAAGGTCAGCATCGCCAGCCCGAAGGTCGCCGTCAAAAACGCAGGATTCCGCAGAATCCCCGCCACCGTTGCCCGGTCCATCGTCGGCATCAAGTGGTCGTTCGCTCCGCGTTCCGGCTCGCGTCCCAGCCAGCCGTACAGGGCCGCCACCACCAGCCCCGGAATCGCGCATAGAAAGAACGGCGTCCGCCAGCCCCACAGCGAGCCCAGCTGACCACCCGCCACATAGCCCAGCGCCGCGCCCACCGGAATCGCAAGGTAGAAAAGCGACAGCACACGATTCCTGTCCCGCTCGGGATAAAAATCCGCCAGCACCGCCGGCGCGAAAATCCCAAACGTCGCCTCGCCCACCCCCACCAGCGCGTGCCGCACATAGAGCGTCCAGTAGCTCTGCACCCAGGCCGTCGCCAGCGTCGCCAGGCTCCACAGCACCGCCCCGCTAATAATCAGCGGCTTGCGCGAGAACCGGTCTCCCAGCCACCCCGTCAGCGGAGCCATCACCATGTACGTCACAAACAGCGCCGTCGTCAGCGCGCCCATCTGGTGGTCCGTCGCGTGAAACTCGCGCTGGATCAGCGGTTGCGCCCCCGGCAGAATATAGCGGTCGATGTAATTCAGCAGGTTCAGCGCCAGCAGCAGCGCAAGCGTGCCCACAGCAGGCGCAACCATCGCGGGCGTGGCTTCAGCCGTTCTAGTCAATGCTGGCTCCTGCACTATGTCGATAACGGCCCGAAGAAAAGACAGCCCTGAGAAATCCAGTTCATTCCGCCGGAATGCGGCCCTGTGCTTCTACTTCCTCGGCCGCGGCCACCGAGCTTCCACCGTCGTTGCAATCCCGCCCCGCGGCCGGAAGTCTCCCTTCACCACCGCCCACACCGGATCGCACGCCTTCACCACATCCTCCAGCACCTGGTTCACAATGTTCTCCTGGAAGATACCGAGATTCCGGTAGCAGAACAGATATTCCTTCAGCGACTTCAGCTCCAGGCATCTCTTCCGCGGCATGTAGCGGATGGTCAGGTGTCCGAAGTCCGGCAGCCCCGTCTTTGGGCAGACCGAGGTCAGCTCCGGGTCGTCAATCACAATCTCGTAGCCGGGAAACTGATTCTGCCACGTCTCAATCGCAGGAAATACAAAATCCAGGCCTGCTTTCGCGTGGTCGTCCGTGTAGCGTGGTTGCTTTGCCATGCCTCTCATTGTACGAGCCGTGTCCCGCCCTCGCGTCTCCGATCTCCCTGCGGATTTTCATGATTCTTCGAGGCTTGTTGTGCGTCTTATATACTGGCTCAGGTTAATCGAATGGCTGAAGCAAGAAGGCAAACTGACCAGCGCTGGCTCTGGATCGGCGCAGGAATCCTGCTCGTGATCGTTTTCTTTACCGTTCGCACTCTCACCCGCGAGCGTCTGCCTGTTCGCATCGCCAGCGTCGAGCGCCAGTCTCTCCTCAGCACTGTCAGCACCAACGGTCGCGTGGAGCCTCGCGTCAACTACGAGATGCACTCCCCCATCGCCACCACCGTGCAGGCCGTCTATGTGCAGCCCGGCGACGTCGTCCCCGCCGGAAAGCTCCTCATGAAGCTCGACGACATCGACGCCCGCGCCCGTGTCGCATCGGGTGAGAGCGCCCTCAAAACCGCGCAGGCCGAACTCGACGCCGCCCGCAACAACGGCACACCCGCCCAGCGCGACTCTGCCGCAGCCGACATCGAACGCAGCCGCATCGAGCGCGATCAGGCCCAGAGCAGCCTCAACGCCCTCACCCATCTTCAGACCACCGGCGCCGCATCCGCAGCCGAAGTCGATGCCGCCCGCCAGCGCCTCGCCTCCGCGCAGACCGCCTACAATGCCGCGCAGCAAACCGCGAAGAATCGTTACACCGCTCCCGACATCGCCCGCGCGCAAGCCGCCGTCAATGACGCCCAATCCGCTCTTGCCGCCGCCCAGCAGGTCCTCAGTCAGACCAGCGTCATCGCGCCCATCGCCGGCACCGTATACACGATCAATGCTGGCCGCACCGAGTTCGTCCAGCAGGGCGCGCTCCTTCTTCAGATTGCCGACCTGAAAAGCGAGCGCATCCGCGCCTACTTCGACGAGCCGGAAATCGGCCGCCTTGCCGTCGGTCAACCCATCGACATCAAGTGGGACGCAAAGCCCGGCAAAATCTGGCACGGTCACATCGAGCGCGTTCCCGTTACCGTCATCATCTACGGCACGCGCACCGTCGGCGAGGTCCTAATCGGCATCGATGGCCCCGATGGCGAGTTGTTGCCCGACACTAACGTCACCGTTACCGTCACCACCGCCAGCCAGCCCAACGTCCTCAGCATCCCCCGGGAAGCCCTCTTCTCACAGGGAGGCAAGCCCTACGTCTACAAAGTTGTCGATAACGAACTGGTCAGGACCAGCGTCCAGATCGGCACGCCGAATCTCACTCAGGTGGCCATCCTTTCCGGACTCAACGAAGGGGACCGCGTCGCCACCGGCACCACCTCGGGACAGCCGCTCCAGGAAGGCCTGCCCATCAAGGTCATGCGATGAACGCCCTGCTACTGGCCGGGATGCTCTCCGTCCTTGTTGCGACCCCATCGCAGACGCTGGCCGCTCCGCCCACGCTCCAGCAGGCCAACGCCGCGCTGCAACTGGGAGAAGCAGACCGTGCCCTTTCGCTCCTTGATGCGCTGCCCGCATCCGCCGAAAGCCACAACCTCCGCTGCCGCGTTCTCTATGCTCTTGAACAGTGGGACGCCGCCGCAGCGGAATGCGAGCAAGCGGTCCGCATGGACTCCTCCAACGCGCTTTACCACCTCTGGCTCGGCCGCGCCCTCGGCGAGAAAGCCGATCGCGCCTCCTTTCTCAGCGCCTACTCGCTCGGCAAGCGCGTCCGCGACGAGTTCGAGGCCGCCGCCCGCCTCAACCCGCAGAGCCCCGAGGCTCTCTCCGATCTCGGCGAGTTCTACTACGACGCGCCCTCCATCGTCGGAGGCGGCGACCAGAAGGCCTACAAGGTAGCCGACGATCTCGCCCGCATCGCTCCGGCCCGCGCCCACGAGCTGCGCGGACGCATCGCCGAAAGTCGCAAAGACTTTTCCACCGCCGAAGACGAATTCAAAAAGGCCATCGCTCTCGATCCCCATCCAGCCTTTCAGTGGACCGTCATCGCGTCGTTCTATCGCCGCCGTTCCCGTTGGTCCGACATGGACTCGGCCCTCAACGACGTGGTCCGCCTCGCCCAGCGCGACCCCCACGCGGGAGTCGCACTCTATGACGGCGCATCCACACTCATCGCAGCTCGCCGCAATCCATCACTCGCCGTGCATATGCTGCAGCTCTATCTCGGAATGCCCATCAAGTCGGAAGAAGCCCCGGCCTTCACCGCATGGCTCCGCCTCGCCCGTCTGCAGGCTCAGTCAGGCGACCTCGCCGCCGCCCGCGCCAGCCGTGCTCAGGCCCTCAGCCTCGCACCCACCTATAAGCCAGCGCTCGATGCGTCCTTTTGAACGGAGCCAGTGACTTTGACTCGCCATCTCCCATCTCGCGCCGTTCTCCTGGGATTGCTCCTTCTCGGCCCCGCTCTGCCCGCGCAGACTGCGGCACAGGTCTCCCTCGTCACGGTCGTCGATCTTGCCCAGCGCAACAGCACCGCCGTCCACATCGCCCAGGCCGACGTGGACAAGGCGCAGGCGCTCCTCTCCGAGAACAAGGACGTCATCATCCCCTCACTCACCTTCAGCACCGGACTGCCTGCCTTTCCGGAAACGGGCTTCACCGGCACGCCTCCCTCCATCTGGGGCGCCACCGTGCAATCGCTCGTCTTCAGCGTCTCTCAAAAGCGATACCTCGACGCCGCGCGCCTCGGCCTTCAGGCTGCATTCGCCGGTCTCAAAGATGCAAAGGAGCAGGTGGCGCTCGACGCGTCAAGCAACTACATTGAACTCGATACTGTGCAGCAGGACCTGCAGGCAGCCAGCCAGCAGGAGCAGTTCGCTGCCCGTCTCGTTGAAATCGAGCAGCAGCGCACCGAGGCCGGCGTCGATCCCCTCAGTGAGCTTCTTCAGGCCCGGCTCACCGCCGCACAGGTCAAACTGCGCCGCCAGCAGCTCGAAGCTCGCGCCGCCACTCTCCGCACCCAGCTTGCCAGCCTCACCGGCCTCCCCGTCGAGTCCATCGCCACCGACCACAGCTCCATCCCCGAGGTCCCCGAAATTACCGCTGGCACAACTCGCGCCGCGCACACCGCTCTCAACGCGGCCCAGCTCCTCGCCCGCTCCAAGCAGTTGGTGGCCCGCGGCGATGAAGAAATCAATTACCTGCCACAGTTGACGTTCGCAGCCCAGTACAACCGCAACACCACCCTGCTCAACGATGTGAACTCCTTCTTCGCGCACCCCCTGCCGGCCAACAACTTCGCCTCGGGCGTCCAGATCGAAATCCCTCTATTCGACATGGGCCACCGCGCCAAGGCCCATGAATCCGCAGCCGATGCCCTCCGCTCCACCGTAGAAGCCGAACAGGCCCGTCATCAGTCCGACATTCAGATTGCCACTCTCACAGGCAGCCTCACCGAGCTTGCCACCCTCTCCGAAATCGCAAGCCTCAAACAGCAGATCGCAGCCGAACAGCTTCACTCCGTGTTGTCCCAACTGGAGTTAGGCAGCGGCGAGAGCAGTTCCCAGCCCAACGCCCCGCAGCTCAATCCCAAGTCCGAAGAACTTGCCCGCATCGACGAGCGCCAGAAATACCAGGACTCCCTCGACGCCGGCCTCGACCTCGCAAAGACTCGCCTCGGCCTGCTGCGCGCCCTCGGCCATATGCAGGACTGGCTCAACGAGTTACACGGCAAGTAACGCCCGCGCCGCAGTTTGGGCCCTTGAAAATCTGCAAAATGGTAGAATTGAGAGTGATGTCAAAGCCTTTGAAGACCCTCTTCCTCAATCCCCCGTCCTTTGAGAACTTCGACGGTGGCGCAAGCTCCCGCTGGCCCGCAACCCGCGAAATCGAGTCCTACTGGTATCCCGTATGGCTCACCTATCCCGCTGGCATGTTGGAGGGCTCCCGCCTGCTCGACGCTCCGCCCCATCACGTCACGGCGCAGCAGACCATCGAGATCTGCAAGGACTACGAGTTTCTCGTCCTCTTCACCTCCACCGTGGGATGGGAGGGCGATCAGCGACTCGCCGAGGCCATCAAGGCTGCCAATCCCTCCATCCGCATCGCCTTCGTCGGTCCTCCGGTCACCACCGACCCCGACCGCGCGCTGAATGAGTGCTCGGTACTCGACTTCATCTGCCGCCGCGAGTTTGACTTCTCCGTCGTCGAGTTCGCGCAGGGCAAGCCGCTCAACGAGATTCTCGGCATCAGCTACAAAAAGGACGGCAAGATCGTCCACAATCCCGACCGTCCGCAGGTCGAAGACCTCGACGCGATGCCCTGGGCCACCAAGATCTACAAGCGCGACATCGACGTCACGCGCTACAACGTGCCCTTCCTGCTCCATCCCTACATCGCGCTCTACTCCACGCGCGGCTGCCCGGCCCAGTGCACCTTCTGCCTCTGGCCGCAGACCCTCAGCGGCCATGCATGGCGCAAGCGTTCTACGGACGACGTCGCCGCCGAACTCGCTTGGGCCAAGGAAAACTTCCCCGATGTGAAGGAGTTCTTCTTCGACGACGACACCTTCAACATCCAGAAGCAGCGCACCATCGAGCTCTGCGAAAAATTGAGGCCTCTCGGCATCACCTGGTCCTGCACCTCGCGCGTCACCACCGACCGCGAGACCCTTAAGGCCATGAAGGATGCCGGCTGCCGCCTGCTGATCGTCGGCTTCGAGTCCGGCGACCCGCAGATTCTCAAGAACATCAAGAAGGGCGCCACCGTCGAGCGTGCTCGCGCCTTCGCTAAGGACTGCCACGACCTCGGCCTCGTCATCCACGGCGACTTCATCCTCGGCCTGCCCGGCGAAACCAAAGAATCCATCCGCAACACCATCAACTTCGCCAAGTCGCTCGACGTGGAGACCATCCAGGTCTCCATCGCCCACGCCTACCCCGGCACCGAGTTCCACGAGTTCGCCAAGGCCAACGGCTTCATCACCAATGAGAAGATGGAAGACGGCGGCGGCCACCAGATGGCGCACATCGAGTATCCCGGCCTGCCCGTCGACTACGTCATGGAGATGGTGCACCGCTTCTACGACGAGTACTACTTCCGTCCCAAAGCTGCATTCCGCGTCGTTTGGAAAGCCATCGTCAACCGCGACGTTCCGCGCCTCTACGTCGAGGCCAAGGCCTTCCTCAAGTTGCGCTCGCAGCGAAACAAGATGGTCAAGGAAGCGCGCAACCGCCGAGGCGATACCTCCGCAGCCGTAAGCGCCGGGGCGTAACGCATTTAGCGCATCACATCCCGAGGGCGGCTCCCCGCGAGTCCGCCCTCCTTTTCTTGCGGGCCAGCCGCCCACCAAAAGGACTTGCAGCACTCGCATGGCGCATCACACACTCTCACCGCGGCAATATCTCATCCTCGCGCTCGTCGCCCTCTGCGCTCCGCTCGGCGATACCTGCCTCTCCCGCGGCATGACGCATCTCTCGCCCATCTCCCTCGCGCAACCCGGCTCGCTCGTCGCCGCCGTCTTCACGCCGTGGATCGCCGTCGGCATCGCGCTGCTCATTGGCTTCTTCGCCAGCTACCTCACCGCGCTCTCCTGGGCCGACCTCACCTTCGTGCTTCCCGCCACCGCCTTTGGCAACGTCATCGTCGCCCTGCTCTCGCGCTTCTGGCTCCACGAGACCATCTCCATCCAACGCTGGCTCGGCATCGCCCTCATCACCATCGGCGTCGGCTTCGTCGCCAATGGGCCCTCGCTCACCGAGCGTCCACAACCCGCGGGTGATTCCATACGCGAGGAGCAACTCCAATGACTCTGCTCCCCGTCACCGCTCCTCACCCTGGCTTCTGGACCGCCGCCGGCATGATCGCCGCCATCATTCTCAGCTCCACCACAGGCGAAGTCCTCACCGCCGCCGCCATGAAATCCATCGGCGACCTCGACATCATCCGCGCGCACTCCGGCCTCAAAGGCGCCATCCGCGCCGTTCTAACCTGCCCGCTCTTTTTTGCCGGAGTCTTCTTCCTCGCAACAGCCTTCTTCGCGTTGCTCTTCGCGCTCAATCACATGGACCTGAGCCTCGTTGCGCCCGCCTCGGCATCCCTCACGCTCGTCACCAACGCCATCGCCGCCAAGCTCTTTCTCCACGAGAACGTCGACCGCCGCCGCTGGACCGCCGCCGTCTTCGTCTGCATCGGCGTCTACTTCCTCGCGCACTGACCCATCATCACGAAGCGGCCATTCCCAGCCCCACCAGGTTGGCCGCGGCGATAATCACCAGCATCCCCGCCCACAGCAGCCGCACCGGCCGGCCTTCAGCTTCCTTCCACTCGCCCAGCGCAAGCCCCACCAGCCCGCCGCACAGCACGTAAATACTCATATGCAGCATCCAGTTCACATACGACATCCGCTGCGGAATATTCGCCGCGCCCCACGCATAGAAGAAGAACTGCAAATACCACATGATCCCGCCCGTCGCCGCCAGCGCCGCATTCCTAGCCAGCATCGCGCTCGGCTGCCCCAGATCAGCCCGCAGTGAAAGCTTCTTCACCGCTCCAAGCCGGATAAAGCAATAACTCAAATTCACCAGCGCCCCGCCGCCCATGATGCAGACGTAACTCGGCAGCGCCGCATACAGCGGATTCACGCCCAGGTGCAGCGCCGCAGCCTCCATCGGCTTTGCCGCGTCAATCGCGAATGACATCCCCGACGAAAAAATCCCGCACATCGTCGCCAGGAACAACCCGAGCCCCAGGTTGAACTCCTGAATCTCCCCCCGCAGTTGCCGCTCCTTCTGGTGCCCCGCATACGACACAATCGCCACGCCCAGCAGCGCCACCAGCACACCCGCCATCGTCAACAGTCCGCCTCGCGTCGTGACGAGCATCGCGCCCTGCCCGTGCATCAGCGGCGGCGCCAGCGTACCCACAATCAGCGTCACCCCAATCGCCACGCCAATCCCCAGCGACATCCCCAGGTGCCGCATCGTCAGCCCGTAGCTCACATTCCCCACGCCCCACATCGCGCCAAACAGCGCCACCCGCAACAGCAGCGCCGTCCCCATCGACGCATAGAAGCCATGAAAATCCGGCAGCAGCACAAGGCTCACGCCAATCGGCAGCAGAATCCACGAGAACACGCCCGCCAGCGCCCACGTTGTCTCCCATGACCACTTCCGCACCTTCTCAATCGGCGCGTAAAATGACGCCGCCATGCTCGCGCCCAGCACGTGCCATCCAATCCCTGCAATCACTGACGTCATGCCTGTCTCACGACCTCCATCGCTCCCCGCGCCTACTGCACATCCACATCAAAGCTGTAGTTCCCAGCAGCCAGACGATAGCCGCCATCCGTCGCCGTCGCCAGCCTGCTCTGCGTCAGCGGCGTCCCGTCCAAAATGTAATGTGCCGCCTGTGCAGCATCCACGTCCACCAGCCCCGTCGCATTCGCCGGAATCGTCACCGACCAATGCGCCTTTTTGCCCGCCAGCGTCCACTGCGACACGACCACGCCATACTGCGAAGGATAACGAAACTCCACGCTGCCCAGCCGTGCGTCAAACACCGGATGCAGCACCACCGTGTGGAAGCCCGCATCCAGCGGCGTCGCATCCACGCCCGCCGCGTAGCGGTAGATCCAGTCCGCCACCGCGCCATACGCATAGTGGTTGTACGAGTTCATGCTCGGGTCGCTCTTCATCTGGTCGCCATTCCACCGCTCCCACGTCGTCGTCGCCCCGTGCACCACCAGATAGCCCCACGACGGATACTGTGTATTCATCAGCAGGTGATAGGCCAGATCTCCATGGCCCGTCTTCGTCAACTCCTCCAGCAGATACGGCGTGCCCAGAAAGCCCGTACTCAGCAGCCCGCCATTCGCCTCAATCTTGTCCACCAGCTTCTGCGCAGCCGCCGCGCGCAGATTCTCAGGCAGCAGATTCATGTGCAGCGCCAGCACATACCCTGTCTGCGTATCGCCGCCATGGCTCTTCGCATTCGGATTATTGATCACCCCGAACGGCGACGGGCTATTATCCGCACCCGCCACAAATCCATCCGAATGGACAAAATGTTTTTGAAATGCCGCTCGAATCTTCTCAAACAGCGCCGCATACTTCTGCTCATCCGCAGTGCGTCCCGTCGCCCGCGCCATCTCGCGCATCAGCGTCGCGTCGTACGCCCAGTACGCCGTCGCAATCAGCACCTGGTCCGTGCGTCCCTCCGGCGAGAGCCAGTCCCCAAACGGAGTTCCCGAGTTCTTCCACAATCTATCCGGGTTCGTCTTCTCAATCTCGTCGAGATACTTCTCCATCCCCGCCCAGTTCTGCTCAATCACGCTCGTGTCGCCCGTTTGCAGCCACGAGGTCCACGGAATAATCACGCCCGCGTCGCTCCAGCCCGCGCCGTAGCCCGTGTTCTCGCTCCACGTCCCGGGCGCATAGATGCCGTAGAATGCCGTTCCCGCCTGCGTCCCGCGCAGGTCCCGGCCAAACTTCCGCGTGAATGCCGCCAGGTCCATGTTGTAGCTCGCCGTCCGCCAGAAGACCTGCGCATCCGCCGTCCATCCCAGCCGCTCATCGCGCTGCGGACAATCCGTCGGCACGCCTACAAAGTTCGACCGCTGCCCCCACACGATATTGCTCCACAGCTGGTTGATCATCGCGTTGCCCGTCTTTAGCCCCGCGGCAAAAGGTGCCTCCGTATGCAGCACAAGTGCAGCCACGGCATCCTTGTCGGGTGCTGTATGCAGCCCCGTCAGCTCCGCATACCGAAAGCCGTGAAACGTAAACTGCGGTGTGAACTCTTCCACGCCTTTGCCCGCCAGCGTAAAGGTGTCCGTCGCCTTCGCCGTGCGCAGATTCTCCACGTACAGCGTCCCGTCCTCATTCAGAATCTCCGCAAAGCGCAGCCGAATCTTCGTCCCCGCCGGCCCCTGTATGCGCACCTGCTCCACGCCCGCGAGGTTCTGGCCAAAGTCAAACACATACACGCCCGGCTTCGGCTCCGACCTCTTCACCGCTTCCACCGCGCGCTCCACGCGAATCGGCTGAAAATCCTGCGCCTCAATCTTCACCGGCGCCGGATCAATCCGTTCCACTGCCTTCCAACCCTCCGCCTTGAAGCCCGGCTCATCCCATCCCGCCTGCATCCGCCGCGCATCCTGGCTCTCGCCGTCATACAGCTCCGCGTGCAGAATGTACGACCTGCTCGCCTTCCAATCCGGCCCCGTCGTCACCCACTCCACGCTGCCGTCCTCATGCTCGATGCGCAACTGCGCACGCAGCACCGGCGGCGTCACCCCATAATTATTCGGCTCCTGATACCACTCAATGGAGGTCGAATACCATCCCGGAGCAAGCAACGCACCCATCGCATTCGCGCCCTGCCGCACCAGCGCCGTCACGTCATAGGTCTGGTAGACCACACGCTCGCGATAGTCCGTCCACCCCGGCGCCATCCGATCTTCGCTCACGCGCTTCCCATTCAGGAAAAGCTCGTACTCTCCCAGCGCCGTCGCATACAGCCGCGCCGACTTCACCGCGCTCGTCACCGCAAACTCATGCCGCAGCGTCTTCACCGAGTCCGGAATCCACGGATGCCCCGCCGGCTGGGTGAACGGTCCCGGCGACGGCTTCCATGCCACCGCCGCCTTCCACCCCGCATCCTCAAAGCCAGGCCTCCGCCATCCCGCTACCGGATGGATCGCCGTCTTCCATCCCGCGTCGCTGCCAAAGGTCGCCATCGCCCCATCGGCATACTCCACCACCAGCGTCGCGATTATCGGCGGAGCATCTTCGGTCGCCATCCCATTCGGATTCGTGACGTAGTGCAGGCCCTCGATCGCCACCACGTTCGCGCCCGTCCTCATCAGCTTCGTCACGTCGGCCTTCACAAACTTCTTCCACGGCATCTGGCTCCAACCCGGCAACGGATCGGCCGTCAGCACCTGCTTCCCATTCACCCAAGCCGACACCGTATCCTGCGCCGTTGCATACAGCGTCGCCCGCCGCACGGCTTTCGTCAGCTGAGCCGTTCCGCGATACGCAAACCGCTCCTCTTTGCCCTTCTCCGCCGCCAGCGCCTTCGCATCCGGACTCGCAATCCAATCAGCCGCCGCATGGCGCACCGCGTTCTCTTCCTTCGTCTCGAACCCAACCCACTCTGCGCGCCACGCAGTCTGTTGCATCAAGCCCGTCTCCCACCAGCTTCCTTCGCTCGCCGCATACGCCTTTCCGTCCGCGCCCCACACCTTCACGCGCCAGAAATAGCGCGTGCTCGCCTTCAGCGCCGCCCCCGCATACGCCACATTCAGCGACTGCCCTCCCGCCACGTGCCCGCTCTCCCACACATCAGCCTTGCCCTCGCGCAGCAGCGTCTCCGAGCTCGCCACCTCGACCTCATACGCCGTCTGCCGCGCCCCGCGAGTCATGTCCTTCAGTTGCCACGAAAAATGCGGCGTCACATCGTCCAGACCCAGCGGAGTCGTCAGGTTGTCCACGCGTAGTTCCACCGGCCCCGTCGCCGCGCCCTGCGCCCAGCCCGTCCCGCCGCAGACCGCTAGCGCCACTCCGCACCCCAATGCCATCCACCGCATCATCCCCATCGTCTTCATCCCCTGTCCATTGCGAAGAACAACTCCGCCCATCCTGCCGGTCGCGCACACCGCGCGCAAACCTTGCCCGCGCCTGCCTCGCCCGAACCATTAGGATTTACCAAATGAAATAATTTCCTGACGGAAGAAACCTATCCAACCCAACCCATCCCTGTCAAAGCAATTCCTTGGCCATGTCCTGTGCCGTCGGATGATACAGTGACTTCGCATGTTACGCCTCCCGAATACCTCCAACATCTTGCATGGACTCGCGCTCGCTCTCTTTCTGATTCCCGCTCTCAGCCCCACTCAGACCGCTCCGCCGCAGCCACAGGATCCCGACCTTCAGGTCGAACACTTCCAGCTCGACGCACTAGCCGCCAGCCTGTCATGCATGCCGACCGGCCCCAACCGCGACTACTTCGCAGGCATCCTCGCCAATCGCACCGGGCACTTCGAGGAATCCATACGCCTCCTCAATAGCGCCCTGCCCGCCATTCGCACCTCGCATCCGCACCGGGCCGCAATCGCCCTGAAAACGCTCGCCGACAACTACGCCGAAACCTTCCGTTACGCCGACGCTGCCCGATCTCTTGACGACCTCATCGCCCATTTCCCCCACCAGCTCAGGTCAGTCGACCTCCAAGGTTCAAAAGACGATGCCGGTGTCTTCCGTATCCTCGGCAACGCGCCGCCCCAAACCATCGCCTGGAGCGGCCCAACTCGTCTTCCCACTCGGCGCAATGAAATTGACTCGATCGTCACGGAATTGACGGTGAACGGCGTCCGTCAGGATTGGCTGCTAGATACCGGCGCAAACCTTTCTGTCGTAAGCCGCAGCTTTGCCCGTAGACTGGGCATCACGCCCCTCCCTGGCCACGCGCAGACCATGGCTGGAGCCACCGGGATTGAAAACCCCCTGCAGGTCGCAATCTTGCCTTTGCTGAAGGTGGGCGGAGCCACACTTCGGAATGTCGTCCTCCTCGTCTTGAACGACGCCAATCTTCGCATTGCCGTACCCGGACGCGCCTACCAGATTCAAGCGATCCTTGGCTATCCCGCCCTCCGCGCCATGGGCTCCATCACCTTTCGCCACGACGGCTTCTTTGAGGCCGGCATCCCTGTTTCGGCCAGCGGCTCATCCACCCGCATGGACCTCTGGTACCTCACACCTGTGATCCAGTGCGGGGTCGAGGGACAGATACTGCCCTTTTCCTTCGATACAGGCGCGGATGGAACCATGCTCTCCATGCGTTACAAGCAGCGCTTTCATGAAGAAGAAGCGACTTGGAAGCAAGCCGAAAGCAATGCGGGTGGTGCTGGCGGCAACATCAAACGCAAGATCTTCCTCCAGCCAACACTCAGCCTGCAAGTCGGTAGCGCATCCGTTGTCCTCCACAACGTGCCCATCCTCAGCACCCCAACGAGTTCCTACCTGGATGAACTCTACGGCAACCTTGGCCAGGATTTTGTCGGTGGCTATGAGAGCTTTACCCTTGATTTCTCAAAGATGACCTTCAGCCTCGGACCCCTGCTTCCCGCGAAATAGCTTCATCCGAAAAGCCTTCTGCATAGCCTCAAACTTGGTCTCACCGCAGGACGCGCGCCGTAATCGGCCCCAGAATCGCCATCAGCAGGATGTAGGCAGCAGCCAGAGACCCGAGGCGCGGCTCCACCGCAACGCCAAGACCCGCAATCACAATCGAGAACTCGCCCCGCGCCACCAGCGTAAGGCCCGCGCGCCATCGCACCTTCTTGCTCATGCCGGATTGCCGCGTGGCCCAGTACCCCGTCAGCGCCTTCGTCAGAGTCGTCACGGCGGCCAGTCCCAGCGCCACCCACAGCACTGGACCCAGACTCCTCGGATCGACCTCCAGACCGAAGAAGAAGAAGAAAATGGCCGCAAAGAGATCGCGCAGCGGAGAAAGCAGCCGATGCGTCTGCTTCGCAATCTGCCCCGAAACCGCTATCCCAACAAGAAATGCGCCAATCGCAGACGACACCTGCAGGCGCTGCGCAATGCCCGCCACCAGCAACACAGCGCCAAACGTGCTGAGAAGCAGAACCTCATCCGAGTGGTGCGCAACTAGTCCGCTGAACCGGTGGCCGTAGCGAATCGCCACGTACAGGACTGCGAGCACGGAAGCGAGCGCGACTGCAACGGAAATAACGATGCGCTCCGGGCCACCGCCCACAATCAGGACGGCAACCAGCGGCAGATACACCGCCATCACCAGGTCTTCCAGCACCAGAATGGAAAGTACCGTGCGAGTCTCCCCGTCATTCAGCCGGCCCGCTTCGGAGAGCACGCGCGCAATGATCCCGGATGACGAGATATACGTCACGCCCCCCAGCAGCGCCGCGGGCAGTGGCTTCCACCCCAGCAGTAGCGCCGCCGCAAAGCCCGGCGGGAAGTTGAGCGCCAGGTCAATCAGCGCGCCATCCAGTCCCCCGCGCAGGTTTTGCTTCAGCTCCTCGCCGGAGTATTCGAGGCCCAGCATGAAGAGAAGCAGCAGAACGCCAATCTCAGCGCCAACCCCGATGAATCCCTTGGAAAAGCTCAGCGGCGATAGGCCGCCTTTGCCAAACACCAGTCCCGCCAGCAAATACAACGGAATGGCGGAAATACCCCAGCGGCTCGCAAGACGCGCCAGCACGGCAAGCCCGATCGTTGTCACGCCCAGCTCAATGAAGACAAACGCAGTGTCGTGCATGTGCGGGGCCAAGGCAATCTCCCGGAGCAAGCGGAAGCCACAGGTGCTTCCACCCTCAGTCTAGTTGACCATCACACGCACGCGCCCGTCGCCCGCCATTACACTCACACCATGGCCCTTCACCTCTACGCCGCCACCAGCAGCAAGGGAAAGCTCCGCGACTTCGCCTCCGCCGCCATCGCCCACGACGTCCTCATCGAGCCTCTACCCGGACTCGCCACCATTCCCTCCCCTGAAGAAGACGGCGTCACCTTTCTCGCCAACGCCACGCTCAAGGCTGTTTACTATTCCCGCTTCGCACCCGATCATCTCGTCCTCGCCGACGACTCCGGCCTCGAAGTCGATGCCCTCAACGGCGCGCCCGGCGTCCGCTCTGCCCGCTTCGCCGCCGACGCCGGACTCACCGACTCGCCCGATGCCAACGACAATACCGATGTCTGGAACAACATGGTCCTGCTCCAGCGCCTCGCCGGAATTCCCCCCGACCAGCGCACCGCCCGCTATCACTGCGTTCTTGTCGCCGCCCGCGACGGGCAGCCTCTCTACTCTGCCGAGGGCTCTGTCGAAGGCCTCATCCTCGACGCGCCTCGCGGCACCGGCGGCTTCGGCTACGATCCCCTCTTCTATCTCTCTGAACTCCACCGCACCATGGCCGAGCTTGACCTCGAGACCAAGCACACCCTCAGTCATCGCGGTCGCGCCTTCGTGGACCTGCTCGCGCAACTCCACGTTTGATCGGCTGTTTTTATTCATTCCATCACACGATGCAGTCCGCTCGCCTTGACGCTTGCTCCCCCAAAATCAAATAATGCAATAGGCACAGAGCGTCTTCCACCTCGCGAAGCACGCATAGACAGCCTCGCTTCATAGCCTTCAGGAGCTGCGACTATCATGGCAACCGCTCAAATTCCTTCCGCGCCCACTGTTAAGAAGGGCGTTCAGCCGCTCCGCGCCGGTCAGGGCACAAGCTTCCTCTGGCGCAAACTGCATTCGCTCCTTGGGATTATTCCCATCGGAGCCTTTCTGCTCGAGCACCTGCTCTCCAACTTCGAGGCACTCAAAGGCCCCATCGCCTATGGCCAGCAGGTCAAGTTCCTTAACAGCCTTCCGATGGTCCGCATCCTTGAGTGGGTCTTCATCTTCCTGCCCATCCTCTACCACGGCCTCTACGGTCTCTACATCTGGTTCCGTGGCAAATCCAATCTCGTCTATTACCCATGGTCCGGCAACTGGATGTATACAGCCCAGCGTTATACCGGCCTCATCGCCATCCTCTATATCGGTCAGCACGTCCTGCGCCAGCGCTTTATGGGCATCAGCCTCCCGGAAAACCCCGGCGCCGCCTTCGCCAAGGTGCAGCATGAGCTTGCCAACCCCTGGATGCTTGCCGTCTACATCATAGCCATGATCGCCATCTGCTGGCACTTCGCCTATGGCATCTGGCTCTTCGCCGCCAAGTGGGGCATCACCCCCGGCGAAAAAGCCCGCAAGCGCTTCGGTTACGTATGCGCCGTCTTCGGCCTCGGCCTCGCCATCATGGGCCTCGCCAGCATCTGGGCCTTCGTCGGTCCGCGCTATCAGAACGCGCCCGACATTGCGCCCGTCTCGCATCTCGTCGCTCCCGTGCAGCCTGGGGCGCATTCCGCCTGACTTCGGCTCATTTGCCTTGAACGGGTCACCGATCGTCGATCCCTGGCCCCTGATTTACTGAAAGGGAAAGCAATCCATGGCAGCACCCAAAATCATCGTGGTCGGCGGAGGACTCGCAGGACTGGCGGCGGTCATCAAGATCGCCGAGGCTGGCGGCTCTGTTGATCTCTTCTCGATCGTGCCCGTGAAGCGCTCGCACTCCGTCTGCGCGCAGGGTGGCATCAACGCCGCAAAGAACCTCAAGGGCGAAGGCGACACCACCGACAAGCACTTCGACGACACCATCTACGGCGGCGACTTCCTCGCCAACCAGACCCCCGTCAAGGCCATGTGCGAGGCCGCGCCCGCCATCATCGACCTCCTCGACCGCATGGGTGTGCCCTTCAACCGCACTCCAGAGGGTCTGCTCGACTTCCGCCGCTTCGGCGGCACGCTCTATCACCGCACCGCCTTCGCCGGCGCCACCACCGGCCAGCAACTCCTCTACGCGCTCGACGAGCAGGTCCGCCGCTATGAGGCCGAAGGCAAGGTCAAAAAGTACGAAGGCTGGGAGTTCCTCTCCGCCATCGTGGACTCCAAAGGCCAGGCCCGCGGCATCACCGCCATGGACCTCCGCACGATGGAACTGCGCGCCTTCCCGGCCGGCGCAGTCATCCTCGCCACCGGCGGCATCGGCGCCATCTTCGGCAAGTCCACCAACTCCGTCGTCTGCACCGGCTCCGCACAGGCTGCCGTCTTCCAGCAGGGCGCCTACTACGCCAACGGCGAATTCATCCAGGTCCATCCCACCGCCATTCCCGGTGAAGACAAGCTCCGCCTCATGTCCGAGTCGGCCCGCGGCGAAGGCGGCCGCGTCTGGGTTCCGCGCAAGCCCGGCGACAACCGCGCTCCGCGTCAGATTCCTGAGGCCGAGCGTCTCTACTTCCTCGAGGAGTGGTATCCCAAATACGGCAACCTCGTCCCGCGCGACATCGCCACCCGCGCCATCCACAAGGTTGTCTACGAGAACGGCCTCGGCATCGACGGCCAGCCCATGGTCTACCTCGACCTCACCCACATCGACCGCGCCACACTCGACCGCAAGCTCGGCGGCATCCTCGAAATCTACGAGAAGTTCGTCGGCGTCGATCCCCACGTCGAGCCCATGAAGATCTTCCCCGGCATGCACTACACCATGGGCGGCCTCTGGGTGGACTTCAATCAGATGACCAACATTCCCGGCCTATTCGCCGCTGGCGAGTGCGAGTACCAGTACCACGGCGCCAATCGCCTCGGCGCGAACTCCCTCGTCAGTTGCATCTTCGGTGGCTTCCGCTCCGGCCCCATCGCGCTCGACTTCGCAAAGTCCGCCTCCGCGCCCGAGGGTGACGGTGGCGCAGCAGTAGAGCTCGCCCGCCAGGCCGAGATCAACGCCAGGCTCATCAAGAACGAAGGCGGCGAGAATCCCTTCAAGCTCTGGCGCGAACTCGGCAACACCATGACCGAGCACGCCACCGTCATCCGCTACAACGCCGGCCTGCAGAAAGCAGACGAAAAGATCGTCTCTCTCCTCGACCGCTACAAGCGCATCAACCTCAGCGATCGCAGCCAGTGGGCCAACACCAGCTTCGCCTTCGCGCGCCAGCTCAAGAACATGCTCGAGCTCTCCCGCACCGTCGTCCTCGGCGCCAAACTGCGCGATGAATCCCGCGGCGCGCACTACAAGCCCGACTTCCCCGATCGCAACGACGAGAAGTTCCTCAAAACCACCAAGGCCGGCTTCACCGGCGACGTTGCCGGTCCGCGCCTTGAGCTCGAAGACGTTGACATCCAATACATCAAGCCGCGCCCGCGCCGTTACGACGTGGCCAAATAGCCTAGGGGAGAGACATGGCAACCAAGACCGTGCAACTTGAAATCAAGCGTCAGGCCAGCCCCGACGCACCCGCCGCTTGGGAGAAGTTTGAAGTCGAGTGGCGTCCCGGCCTCAACGTGACCAGCGCGCTCATGGACATTGCGCTCAACCCAGTCACCGCCGACGGCCACGCCACCACTCCCATCACCTACGACTCCAACTGCCTCGAGGAGATCTGCGGCTCCTGCGCCATGCGCATCAACGGCAAGGCCCGCATGGCCTGCTCCACGCTCATCGAGAACATCGAGCAGCCCGTCCGAATCGAGCCGCTCTCCAAGTTCCCGCTCGTCCGCGACCTTCAGGTCGATCGCTCCGTGCTCTTTGAGAACCTCAAAGCCGTTCGTGCCTGGGTTCCCGTCGACGGCACCTACGACCTCGGCCCCGGCCCGCGCGTCTTCCCGCAGCAGCAGGAAGTCAGCTACCCCCTCTCCAACTGCATCTCCTGCACCTGCTGCATGGAGGTCTGCCCGCAGTTCAATGAGGAGACCGGCTTCGTCGGCGCAGCTACCATCGCCCAGGTCAAGCTCTTCAACAATCACCCCACCGGCAAGGTCTTCAAGGAGGAGCGCCTCCGCGCCCTCGCCGGCGATGGCGGCATCCAGGAGTGCGGCTACGCGCAGAACTGCGTCGAGGTCTGCCCCAAGCAGCTCCCGCTCACCAACGCCATCTCCGACGTCAGCCGCGATGTCCTCATCCAAAAGGCCAAAGACTTCCTCCGCGGATAATCTCATTCACCGCGCTGTTCATCTCCAGCGCAGAAACACCAAAGGCTCAGGCCGAATCTCTCGACCTGAGCCTTTTCCTTGTATCTGGACCTGTCCGGCACCCGCTTGCCTCGCCCTCTGCTCTACATCCCCCCGTAGAAGCCCGCAATCCATCCCTGCAGCAGCGACGGGAAGCATCCCAGCACCACCACCGCAATCCCGATGAAGGCCAGCAGCACCAGCGTCACCGGCGGCAGCGCAATCGGCGTCTCGTCCGCTGGCGCCAGCACATACGCTCGCTTCATCACCTGCAGGTAGTAGAAGAGGCTCACCGCGCTCATCGCGATCGCCAGCGCCACCAGCCCCAGCGCAGCCCCGCCCGGCTGCACGTTCAGCACCGCCGCAAACAGGTTGAACTTCGCCCAGAATCCCACCAACGGCGGAATCCCAGCCAGCGAAAGAAACAGCACCAGCAGCACCGCGGCCAGCAGCGGACTCCGCTTGTGCAGGCCCGAAAATGCCTCCAGCCGGTCACTGCCCGTCGCCCGCTCCACCACGGAGATCACCGCGAACGCGCCCACCGTCGTCAGCCCATACGTCAGCACGTAGTAGAGAATCGCCTCCGCGCTGCGCGGTCCGTACGAGAAGAACGCCAGCCCCAGCAGAATGTATCCTGCATGGGCCACCGCCGAGTAGGCCACCAGCCGCCGCACGCTGATCTGCGCCAGCGCCGTCAGGTTGCCCACCAGCATGGAAACCGCCGCAAGCACCATCAGCACGCGCGTCCACGAGGCATGGAATCCAAGCCATGTGTTTTGTGGCTCTGGCACGAAGCCCAGCATCAACGCCGCGTGTCCGTTCATTCCGTCGAAGATATGCCATGCCGCCGCGCCAATCGAGATCAGCAGCGCAAAGCTCGCCACTTTCGACACCGATGCGATAAACGCCGCCGCCGGAGCGGGTGCGCCCTCATAGGTATCCGCCACCCACAGGTGGAACGGCGCCGCAGCCACCTTGAAACCAAGCCCTGCCGCGATCATCACCAGCGCCACATAGAGCAGCGGTGAAGCTGTTGCCGCATTCGGCATATAAAGCCCAAGCATGATGCGATGCAGGTCCGTCGATCCTGTGATGCCGTAGAGATAGCTGAATCCGAACAGCAAAAATGCCGCCGACATCCCACCAAACAGGTAGTACTTCAGCGCCGACTCCGCGCTCGCGCCCGACCGCTTCGCAAATGCAGTCAGGATGTACAGGCCCAGGCTCAGCAGCTCCAGCCCAATGAAGATCACCAGCAGATCCTGCGCCGCCGCGATAATCAACCCGCCCGCCGCAGCCATCAGAATCAAGGCCACATACTCGCCCACATGTTTCGTAAAGGTGGAATCGATCAGCAGCAGCAGCGTCAGCGCCGTCAGCGCCAGAATCCCAATCTGTGCCGCCGCGGCCGTTCCGCCCGTGGCCAGCAGCACCTCGCCTGTTCCGGGATAGAAGTACCCGCCCATAGGCTGCATCGGCATCACCCACAGCGCCGCCGCGCATCCAACCACGCCCAGCAGCGCCGCCGCGCCCGCGCGCACGTTGAGCGCGGCCTTGCGCAGAAACCCAAGATCCACCACCAGCACCAGCAGCGCCGCAATTTCCAGCGCCGTCTCCGGCAGCGTCACGCGGAAGAGCTCACCGTAGTTCATCGCACCCCTCCCGCAAGCAGCGTCTTCACCGCCGGCTCAATCGCATCCAGCAGCAGCCTCGGATACAACCCCACCGCCAACGTCGCCCCGAACAGCAGCACCGTTCCGGCCACCTCCGGCCATGTAATCGCCGCCAGTTCATGCCCGTGCTCGTGGACATGCGCGCTCGGCGTCGCATCGCTGAAAAATGCCTTCTGCAGCGCGCGCCACGTGTACGCCACGCCCACCACGATGCCCACGCCAGCCGTCACTGTCCACGCCGGCTTGGCCACCCAAGATCCCACCAGCACCTGTAGCTCCGCCACAAATCCTGAGAAGCCCGGCAGCCCCATCGACGCCATGCCCGCCAGCACAAACGCCCACGATGCAAACGGAAGCCGCTTCGACAGGTGCATCGTCTCCAGCTCCGCCAATTGCCGTGTGTGCGTGCGCTCATACACAATGCGGCCCACAATCGCGAACAGCAGACCCGCAATCACGCCGTGCGAAAACATCTGCAGCACCGCGCCCGTCATGCCAATCTGGTTCAGCGTCACCAGCCCCAGCAGCACAAACCCCATGTGGCTCACGCTGGAGTAGCCAATCACAAACTTGAAGTCCGTCTGCGCCAGCGCTACCAGCGCGCCATACACAATCCCGATCACCGCCAGCACGGCAAACACATCGCGCCACGACCCAATCCCGAGGAACGACCAGCCCCACGGATCCAGTCCGCGCGGAAACAGTGAAATCGCCACCCGCAGGCACCCATACGCGCCCAGCTTCATCACCACGCCGGCCAGCAGCATTGAGGCCGCCGTCGGCGCCGCCACATGGCCCGTCGGCGCCCATGTGTGGAACGGCCACATGCCCGCCAGAATCGCAAACCCCGTAAAGACCAACGGGAACAGCCACATCTGTTCGCTCGCCGGCAGCCCCGCGTGCGCCAGCTCCACCAGCCCCGTCGAGTGGCCACCCGAGCTGGCATACGCCGCCAGCAATCCGATCAGCACCATCGCCGAGCCGACAAATGAATACAGCGCCAGCTTCATTGCGCCATACTCCCGCCGCGTCGATCCCCAGATCGCGATCAGGAAGTACTTCGGCACAATCGCAATCTCGTAGAACACGAACAGCAGAAACAAGTCATAGCTCAGAAAGACGCCATAGACGCCGCCAATCAACGCCAGAAAGAACGCGAAGAACTCATTCGTGCGCAGGTCGATATTCCAGCTGAACAGTACGCCCGCCACTGCAGCCAGTCCCGTCAGCAGCACCACCACCAGGCTGATGCCATCCGCGGCCAGCAGATAGTGAATGCCCATGCCAGACACCCACGGCACGTCCACAATCACGCTGCGCTGAAAGTGGTTTGTCGCGCCTGCAGCAAAGCTCAGCAGCGCCAGCGCCAGTCCAGCCACCGCCACCACCAGCGCAAACCATCGCGCCAGCGCGGGCCGGTTCTTCGGCAGCAGCGCCTCCACCAGCGCACCGGCAAATGAGAGATAAATCGTCCAGGCCAACATCTACAGCGGTTCTCCAGTTACCGTACAACGAAGCTCATCACGTTAAGCGGCCTTCGACTTCAAAAGAAAGCCACCGTGCAAATTCCCAAAAAGCGCCACTCCGCACCGGAGAAACGCTCTTAAAATCTCCAGTGCGCCAGCAGGTTCACAACCGTTGGGTTTACGTGTTCCAGCACCAGTTGCGGCAGCAGTCCCAACAGCAGCATGATGCCGATCACGGGCGCCATCGCCAACCGCTCGCCCCCGTGCATATCCGGGAAGCTCGCCCACTTCTCTGGAACCGGTCCGGTAAAGACTTTCTGAATCACCGTCAGAATTACCGCCGCCGTCACCAGCAGCCCAAGAATTGAAACCGCAGCCGCCTGCCAGCTCAACGGAAAGACGCCGCGGAAGATTAGAAACTCGCCCACAAACCCATTCAGACCCGGCAGGCCCAGGGACGAGAACAACGCAATCCCCATCATCCCGGCCAGCACAGGCGCAGGCTTGCGCAGCCCGCCAAAGTGGTCGATACCCCGCTCACCGCCGCTCCGCTCCTGCATCATGGCGATAAACCAGAACAGCGCCCCTGCCGTCACGCCGTGGTTGAACATCTGCAGGATCACGCCATTCAGCGCCGCCGCCTGGCTCGTCTGCGCCGCAACCCCGGCCGCGGGAACCGCCAGCGCAAAGATGCCCAGCAGGCAATAGCCCAGGTGGTTCACCGAGGAGTACGCGAAGACGCGCTTCAGATCCTTCTGCGCCGCCGCGGCCCATGCACCCATCACCACCGTGATCACTGCCAGCGTCAGCAGCGGCGTCCGCATCTGTGCAATCTGTCGTCCAAAAAGCGGCACCGCAATCCGCAGCAGGCCATAGACGCCCATCTTCGACATCGCGCCGGTCAGCAACATCGTCACCGGCGAAGGCGCCTCCGCATAGGTCGCCGGCAGCCATGTGTGGAACGGCGCCAGCGGCACCTTCACCGCAAACCCCGCCAGCACGCCCATCGCCAGCCACAGCATCACTGGCCCCAGATGCGCCACCACTGCCTGCTCCAGCGTACCCGCAGCGGCCATATTCGCCAGTTGCTCAAAGTCCATCGTGCCGGTCGAGAGAAACACTGCCAGGAACGACAGCAGCAGCGCGACGCTGCCCGCCATCGTGTACACAAAGAACTGCGTCGCCGCCGGCCCGCGCTTCGCACCGCCCCACAGCTTGATCAGGAAGAACGCAGGAATCAGGCTCAGCTCCCAGAACAGGAACCAGTGGAAAAAATTCAGTGCCGTGAAAGACCCAAACAATCCCGCTTCCAGCAACAGCACCAATGCGAAATACAGCCCCGGCTGCCGGTGCACGTGATGCGCCGCATCCACGCTCATCAGCGTCACCAGTGCGGACAGGACCAGCATCAGCGCGCCCAGCCCGTCCACGCCCAAGTGATACTCAATCCCCAGCGAGGGCGCCCACGGCATCCGCTCCACCAGCCCCATCGAGCCATCGGCGGGCAGATGCGTCCACACCACCAGCGAGATGGCCAGCCCAATCAGCGTCGTCAGCAGCGCCACGCCGCGCGCATGTCTCCCGGCGAACAACGCAATCGCTGCCCCCACCATGGGCAGCACCGTCAGCAGCGTCAACACAGGAAGTCCGTTCATCCTCGGCTGCTCCAAAAGAGGATCGCCGCCAGCAGAACCACGCCCAGCGCCAGCAGCCGCAGGTAGCTCTGCACGCGGCCCGACTGCACCCGCGAAATCAGCCCGCCACCAGCCGCAATCTCATCGCAGCCCTTGTCAAAGCCGCCATCCACGCCATGCACATCAAGCAGCCGGTTCACCTGCGCCCAGCCGCGGAACAGCCATGCCACTGCCGTCACCACGCCACCCCACACAAAGCGGTCGAGCCAATCAGCCACGCGGGCCCACCACCCATAAAAAGCAATCACCGTCACACCGTACAGCTCATCCACATAAATCCGGTCGCGCAGCACGGCCCATACCGGCGGCAGCGCGCGCTCCAGCGCATCCGGCTCCTCGGCATCGGGAGACTTGTTGCCATACAGGAGCCACCCGGATCCAATGCCAACGACCACAATCACCGTCGAGGTCGCCAGCAGCATCAGCCACCCCGGCTCGGCGAAGGCATGCATGTCCAGCTCCGCTGCGCGGCTGTCGAGAAAGGCCCGGAACCACGGCCACGCCGGGGTGCCGATCAATCCCAGCGCCATCGCAAAGAAGGCCAGAATCGCCAGCGGCATCGTCATCACCGCCGGGCTCTCATGCGCATGCCCATGCCCGCGCCAGGTTCCGAAGAACACATAGCTCACCTGCCGCGTCATGTAGAACGCCGTCAGCACCGCGCCCAGCACCAGCATGAAATAAGGGCCATGCGAGAACGTCCAGCCATGCGCCGACTCCAGAATCGCGTCCTTGCTCCAGAACCCGGAGAAGAAGATTGGCACGCCGCACAGCGCCAGCATGCCCGCGGCATACGTCAGAAAGGTCAAAGGCATCGCGCTTCGCAGGCCGCCCATCTTGCGCACGTCCTGCTCCTCGTGGCAGCCGTGAATCACCGAACCCGCGCCCATGAAGAGCAGCGCCTTGAAGAACGCATGCGTAATCAGGTGGAACATGCCCACCGCCACGCCGCCCATCCCCAGGCCCGCCATCATGTAGCCAAGCTGTGACACGGTCGAGTAAGCAAGAATGCGCTTGATGTCGTTCTGCGCCACCGCAATCAGCGCGGCAAACAGCGCTGTTGACGCGCCCACCCAGGTCACCACGCTCAGCGCCGCCGTCGTCCCGCCCGGCACAATCCCCGCCGACATCAGCGGATACACGCGCGCCACCAGATACACGCCCGCGGCCACCATCGTCGCCGCGTGAATCAGCGCTGACACCGGCGTCGGGCCTTCCATCGCGTCCGGCAGCCACACATGCAGCGGAAGCTGGCCGCTCTTGCCCGCCGCACCCGCAAAGATCAGCAATCCAATCGCGCCTGCCGCCGTCAGTCCCAGCGCGGAAGGTGTCGCCAGCATCCCGCCCAGCGCCAGCGGCTCCATCGAGCCCGCGCCGCTGTTGTAGAAGAGCAGCGTCCCCGTCTGCGCAAACAGCCACACCATTCCCAGCAGGAAGAAGATGTCGCCCACGCGCGTCGTCAGAAACGCCTTCTTTGCCGCCGCTGCAGCCGAGGGCTTCTGATACCAGAACCCGATCAGCAGATAGGACGTCAGGCCCACCAGCTCCCAGCACATGAAGAGCAGCAGCAGAGAGTTCGCAATCACCACGCCCAGCATCGCCCCGGCAAACAGCGCCAGGAAGCAGAAGAAGCGCGTGAAGTTCTCGTCGTGCTCCATGTAGCCGACCGAGTAGATGAAGATCAGCAGACCGACAAAGCAGACCATCACCATCATCGCGGCCGACAGCGGGTCCAGCACCCACCCCAGTTCCACATGCGACGCGCCCACCTGCATCCAGGTGAAGTTCACCGTCTCCCGCACCGCGATATGCTGCGTCCAGTCCGACACCACATGCGCAAAGGCCGCCAGCGCCACCAGCAACGACAGTCCCAGAGACCCGATCGCCAGCGCCGCTGCCGGCTTGCGCCGCGGCTGCTTCATCAGCGCAATCACCCCCGAGGCCACCATCGGCATCGCGGGAATCAGCCACAGATACTGCGTCACCGTCGACGCGCAGGCCTGCATCCCCGGATGAAAGGCAGCCGTCAGTTCTTCCTGTATCAGCATTCCCCTTACCCTTTCATCCTGCTGATCTGGTCCAGATCCGTCGTCTTCAGATGCCGGTGAATCTGAATCACAAGGCCCAGACCCACGGCGGCCTCGGCTGCTGCCACCGCAATCGAAAACAACGCAAACATCAGTCCCGTCAGCATCTCCGGATGCGGCCCAAACCGCCAGAAGGCAATCAGGTTCAGATTCGCCGCATTCAGCATCAGCTCAATCCCAATCAGCACCAGGATGGCGTTTCGCCGCGTCAGCGCCCCCGCCAGTCCTATCGCAAACAAGAGCGCCGCCACCAGCAGATACCCCGCAAGCGGCGTGGAGAAACACGTCATCGCGCGCCCTCCTTCTCATACATGGCCACAATCACCGCGCCCACCAGCGCCGCCGTCAGCAGCAGCGCCACAATCTCCAGCGGCAGCACGTACCGGCTCATCAGCGCCTGCCCGATATTCTCCACCGTGACCGCCGGCGTTCCTGCAGCCTGCGCCAGTCCTCTCACCGAGCGCAGCACGGCCCATCCCAGCAACGCAAACACCGCAGCCGCAATGCCCAGTCCAGCCAGCCATGTCCTGCTGAAGACCGTCCCCGCCTTGCCATCGTCCGCGCCGCGCGTCAGCAGAATCGCAAAGACCACCAGAATCGCCACCGCGCCCACATACACCAGAATCTGCGTGAAGCCGACAAACTGCGCATCCAGTTGCAGAAACAGCAGCGCCAATCCCGCAAACGCAACCGCCAGCGCCAGCGCGCAATGCACCAAGTTGCGCAGCGTCACCGCAGCCATGGCTCCCGCAAGCGTCAACAGCGCCAGCACCACAAACGCGATACTCATGCGCGGCCGCTCCCTTCCGTGCGCAGGCTCATGCGCCCGCTCCGCCGCAACTCCGCTTCCCTACTCCGCATAGCGGTAACTCCTCGGCCCCAGCCGCTCGCGGCGCATGCCCACGCGGCCCATCAGCACATACGCGCCCGCCACAATCGCCATGCCCACAATCCAGCGCAGCCATACGCCTTCCACAAACCGCCACTCCGCCGCCACCAGCAGATTCACCAGCGTCATCGGCAGCAGAAACTTCCATGCAAAATTCATCAGTTGATCCTGACGCAGCCGCGGCAGCGTTCCGCGCACCCAGATGAAGAAGCAGATCCACAGCTCCACCTTGGCGAAGAACCAGATCCACGAAGGAATCCAGCTCAGCGCCGCCAGGGGCGACGACCAACCGCCCAGAAACAGCGTCGTTCCCAGGCCCGCGATGCTGAACATCCCCACGTACTCGCCCAGAAAGAACAGCGCAAACTTAAAGCCCGAGTACTCCGTGAAGTACCCCGCGATAATCTCCGACTCGCCTTCGGGCAAATCAAACGGCGAGCGGTTCGTCTCAGCCATCGAGGCGATCACGAACATCACAAACCCTGCCAGCCCCCACGGCTTGAAAACGTTCCAGTGCGCCAGTCCCCACGAGTATCGCGTCTGTGCGTCCACGATATCCACCAGCGACAGCGATCCGGTAATCATCACCACGCCCACCGTCGAAAGCAGCAGCGGCACCTCGTAGCTGATCATCTGCGCCACCGCGCGCATCGCGCCCAGCAGCGAATACTTGTTGCGGCTCGACCACCCCGCCATGAAGACCGACAGCTCCGTCGATGCGCCCATCGCGAAAAAGAACAGCAGGCTCGCGTCCATCTCGACGAGCACCATGTTCCGCCCCATCGGCAGCACGGCGAGTCCCATGAACACCGCCACCACCAGGACCAGCGGCGCAATAAAATGCACCGCCGCGTCGGCATTCCGCGGCACAATGTCTTCCTTCGTCAGCGACTTGATGCCGTCGGCCACCGGCTGCAGCACCCCGAACGGACCCACACGATTCGGACCGTAACGGTTCTGCATGCGCCCCAGCCCCTTGCGTTCCATCAGTACCGCCACCGCAAACAGAGCCGGATACACCGCCACAATCACCGCGACGCACACCACCACGCTGGCCACGTGCTGCCACGCCTCCGGCAGAAATCCCACCAGCCAGTGCAGCAGCAGAACAAAAATCTGATCGGCTTTCTCGATCATGGCTTACTCTGCGCCTCCTGTCGGTTTCGGCGCTTCCGGTTTCGCTGCCGGAGGCGCGGGCGGCGCTGCCGCGGCCTTGGCTGCCGCCGCTTCCGCCGCGGCCTTCGCCTTGGCCTCTACCTTGGCCTTCTCTTCCGCCAGGCGCGCATCCACTTCCGTCGCCTCGGTGGGATGAATCGTGTGATAGTACTCGTTCGACTTGGAGAGCTTTTCCCGATCCAGCAGCAATCCGCCAAAGCGATCATCCGTCGCCAGCTCAAACACCGTATCCATCTTGATCGCTTCGAACGGGCAGACCTCCACGCAGATCTGGCAGCTCATGCATACCGAAATATCAATATCGAATCGCACCGGATAGTTCTGCGGCTTGCCTACATAATCCGGCTTCTTGTCCTTTGACTTCTCGATGTAGATGCACTTCGGCGGGCATTCTTTCTCGCAGATCTGGCACGACACGCAGCGCAGCCCCGCAAACGCGTCCTCGCCGTCATACACCAGAAAAGGAAAGTTGCGCGTCGCTTCGATCGGCGCAACCCGCTCCTCGGGATACTGCACCGTCGTCAATCGTTCTTTGGAGACATAGCTGCCGGCAAAATTCTTCGCCGTCTCCGCCAGCCCCTTCAGAATTCCCTCACCCAGCACTTCTGCCTCCGCCTTCGCGCCTGGTCCCTAAAAGACGCTACCGATCCACTTCTCCCAGCACAATATCCACTGATCCCAGAATCAGCACCACATCGGCCACGTTATGCCCAAGGCACATATCCTCCAGCACCGTCAGGTTCACAAAGCTCGGCGGCCTCACGCGGTAACGATACGGATTTCCAGATCCATCGCTAATCAGATAGAAGCCCAGCTCGCCCTTCGGCGCCTCGATGCGCCCATACGCCTCGCCCGGCTTCGGCCGGAAGTTGCGAATCTTCGCCTTCGGGTCCATCACCGGGCCGTCGGGAATATCCCTGAGCGCCTGCTCCAGAATCTTGATCGACTCGCGCAGCTCCAGCAGCCGGATCATGAACCGGTCGTAGACATCGCCATGGCTGCCCAGCGGCACCTTGAAGTCGAACCGGTCGTAGATCCCGTAGTGGTCCACCTTGCGAATGTCGTAGTTCACGCCGGAGGCGCGCAACATCGGGCCCGTCACGCCCGCGCTCATCGCCAGCTCCGCCGGCAGCACGCCCACGCCCTGCGTCCGCGCCATCAGAATCTCGTTCGTGCACAGCAGCCGCTCAAACTCATCCGCGAACTTCGGCAGGCCCGCCACCACGCGCCGTACTTCATCCAGCCATGCCGGAGTAGCGTCCACCCGGCAGCCGCCAAAGCGCATGTAGTTGCACATCATGCGCGAACCCGTCAGCGACTCAAACAGGTCCAGTATCTTTTCGCGCTCCTTGAAGGCATACATCAGTGGCGTACCGCTCGCGCCCATATCCTGAATCAGAAAGCCCACAGAGAGCGCGTGGTTCTGCACGCGCGTCAGCTCGCCCACAATCACCCGCAGGTATTCGGCGCGCTCCGGCACCTCCTGCCCCACCAGCTTCTCCACCGCCAGCGCATAGGCCCAGTTGTTGGTCAGCGAACAGATATAGTCCAGCCGGTCCGTGTAGGGCATCGAAGCCAGATAACTCTGCCCCTCGCCCAGCTTTTCGTGATTCCGGTGCAGATAACCGAAGACCGGCTTGAGTTTCGTAATCTGCTCACCCTGCAGCGTCACGTCCATGCGGAACACGCCATGCGTGGACGGGTGATGGGGCCCCATGGAGACTTCCAGGAGCTCGCCCTCGCCGTAGTCCACAATCGCCGGCGCCTTGCTCCAACCTTCCTGTCGAGTTGCGGACGCGCTCATTGACCCGCCCCTTTCTGCTCCGCAATCCTCGCCTGGTGCGCCGTTGCTTTTGCCAGGACCGCGTCATGTGCGGTGGGCTCGTAGTCGTAGTCATCCGGCTCCACATAGTCGCGCCGCATCGGATGATCCTTGAACCCTTCCCACATCAGAATCCGCCGCAGATCGGGATGCCCGGTAAACACTACTCCGAACAGATCAAAAATCTCGCGCTCCTGAAACTCCGCCGAACGCCACACCGGCGTCATCGACGGCAGCTCCACCGCGTCCGTCCGGTTCTTCGTGCGCATCCGCAGCACCACCGGTCCGTGCTTCTTCGTCATCGAGTACAGGTGATACACCACCTCGAGATAGCCCGGCTCCACGCGCTTGCGTGGCTCTTCTACCGTCTCCTCGACCTGCTGCTCCACGCCATCCACGGTCTTGGTGACCATCTTCGTCACCTTCACCTTCTCGGTGATCTCCTTGTCCGGCCAGTCCACCCCGGTCACATTCGACAGAAACGTCAGCGCAAGCTCCGCGTCGTCCCGCAGAAACTTCGCCACATCCACCGCATGTTCCGGCTGCAGCAGAAGCGAGTGCTGCGCCGCAGGTCCGGGATTCTGCACAATCTCCACCCCGGCGCCCGGAACCGCCGCCTCAATCGCCGCCTTGATCTCTTCCACCGTCTTCATCAGCGAATCACCACCGGCACAGTCCATACGCTTGTGTTCGCGGCCGGCTCCAGATCGTGCTCTCCCGGCTCCGGCACCGGAAACTCGCCCGGCGCTTCGGCATCCAGATGCCGCGGCCGCGCCTCGCCCGTCAAAGGCTGCGCGTCAATCTTCTTCTGCAAGGCGATAAACGCTTCCAGCAGCGCCTCCGGCCTCGGCGGGCATCCCGGAATATGCACGTCCACCGGAATATAGCGGTCAATCCCCTTCAGCACGTTATAGCCCTGCTTGAACGGCCCGCCAGAAATGGCGCAGGCACCCATCGCAATCACGTAGCGTGGCTCGGCCATCTGGTTATAGAGCCGCACCACCTGGGGAGCCATCTTCTTGGTCACCGTCCCGGAGATGATCATCATGTCCGCCTGCCGCGGCGACGGCCGAAAGACCTCCGCCCCGAAGCGCGCCAGGTCGTACCGCGCCATCGTCGTGGCGATCATCTCGATTGCGCAGCACGCCAGCCCAAAGTTCATCGGCCAGATCGAGCTCCGGCGTCCCCAGTTGTAGAGCTCCTCCAGGGTGGTCACAAACACACCCTGCCGGCCCATCTCAATCTTCAGTTGCTCATCTACAGCCATAAGCCAGAATCCTCAGTCTCCGCCGCAGCTCACGCCCAGGTCAGCACGCCCTTCGCCCACGCCCACGCCAGACCCTCCAGCAGCAACAGCACAAACACCAGCATGGACACGCATGCCGCTATGCCCAGCCCCATAAACGCCACCGCAAAAGGCAGCAGGAACACCGCTTCCACATCAAAGATGAGAAAGATGATCGCGTACAGATAGTACGACGAGCGGAACTGCACCCACGCATCGCCCTTGGATTCAAGGCCGCACTCGTAAATCGCGTTCTTGATCGCATTCGGCTTCGACGGCGAATACACCGCCCGCCAGAGCCACGCCAGCCCCAGAGGCGTCAGGCCAAAGCCCAGCGCAATCACAAACAGAACCGCTAGAGAGAAATAAGGATTGGAGGTCATCTGCTGAAATCAAAACCCCTCGAAATCACCGTAACAGTTTCGGGGGTCGTTTGGCGAAGTGGATGTGAGCTACAGCACACATCACACAGGCCATTTCTCCCCATTCATCCCACGTTATGAACCGTTGGCTGAAATTCCCCACCCATCCAGTGCGGCACGCCCCACCGCGTCTGCGTATCCGCCGCCCCACTCCATCTTTGGATGGTGGACAGAGAACCCCTTCGCCCTGCTACTGTCAGTACATCGCCGCGCTTTCTCTGCGTACCACCGCGCCGGCTGAGCCAAGTTCCCCGGAGATCGCCGCACCATGTTGAAAGGCGCACACCGCGACCTGTTTATCGCCCTCCCCATCGCACTGTCCCTCGCGCTCGCCCCTCACGCCACGGCCTCCGGCCCAGCCGCGCCCGCATCTCCAGCTCCAAACACCGCAACCACCCCATCCAACCAGCCCCTCGCCGACTACGCCACCCACCTCCCCATTACCGGCCCCACTACGCCGTTCCATGACTCCGTCGCCTCCCGCTACAACTACGCCTTCGGCAAAGACGCCCCGTTCCTGCCCTCGAACGCCACCTCCGCCAACGGCCAGTTCCTCAGCCCCAAGAGCTTTTACACCGCTGAGTACTGCGGCCACTGCCACCAGCAGGCCTACAACGAGTGGCGTCAGTCCGTCCACGCCAACGCCTTCCGCAACCCCTGGTACCTCAAAAACGTCAACATGCTCATCGACGAAAAGGGCGTCCAGTACTCGCGCCACTGCGAGGGCTGCCACAATCCCGTCGCGCTGCTCTCCGGTGATCTCTCCCAGGGCATGCCAAAAAAGCGCCCCTTTGAGAACGAAGGCGTCACCTGCTCCACCTGCCACTCCATCCAGTCCGTCGATACCACCGGCACCGGCAGCTACATCATGGGCATTCCGGCCGTCCTCGTTGACGCCAACGGCGCGCCCATCCCCGGCCCCGTCCCCGACTCCGAAATCCTCGCGCATCTTGACCGCCACTCCAAAGCCGTCATGCGCCCCATCTACAAGACTCCCGAGTACTGCGCCTCCTGCCACAAAGCCGCCATCCCCCGCAGCATGGACGACTACAAATGGCTCCGCGCCTTCACCGTCTACGACGAGTGGCAGGGCTCCAGCTTCTCAAAGGAGTCGCCCCTGCCCTTCTATCGCAAAGATGTTGTCTCCACCTGCCAGACCTGCCACATGAAGGCCGCGCCCGTCGTCGAAGGCGTCTCCGAGCCTGGCGCGAAAGACGGTCAGTTCCGCAACCACCGCTGGGTCGGTGGCAACTCCCTCATGCCCGCCTACTACCACTACGACGAACAGGCCCAGAAACTCGTCGACTTCCTCCAGCACGGCTTCGACGGCAAGGGCGTCCTCAACGTCGACATCTTCGCCCTCGAAAACGAATCCGCTGAGGCCACACCCAAAGATCAGGTCCTCATCGCGCCTCTCGGCCTCACCAGCTTCTCGCTCATACCCGGCGCCACCCTCATCGCCGACGTCGTCATTCAGAACAAAGGCATCGGCCACTCGCTCATCCCCGAGCAGCGCGACTTCTACGAGGCCTGGGTCGACTTCGCCGTCAAGGACATGACCGGCAAAACCCTCGCCGAGAGCGGCTTCCTCCAGCCCGACGGCAACCTCGACCCCGCCGCTCACTCCTTCACCAACCGCCTCATTAACAAGCAGGGCGAGCTGAACGACATCCATCAGATCTGGCACAACCGCGTCCTCGCTTACAACAACACCATCCAGTCCGGACGCTCGCAGGTCGTGCGCTATCGCTTCCGCCTGCCCAAAGACATCTCCGGCCAGATTTCCATCACCGCCACGGTCAAGTACCGCCGCTTCAACCAGCACTTCATCGACTACGTCTTTGACCAGAAGCACTACCCGCAGCCCGTCATCGACATCGCCTCGCAAACCCGCACCTTCCACATCGGCCTCAACGCCCCCGTCCCTCCCGCCGCGGAAGAAAACCCCGAGTGGATGCGCTGGAACAACTACGGCATCGCCCTCCTCGACGCACAGCAGTATCAGGACTCCGTCCACGCCTTCGAGCGCGTCGCCACCCTTCGCCCCGACTACGCTGACGCCTACACCAATATGGCCGTCGTTGAAATCTCATGGGAGCGCTACACCGACGCCGGCGCGAATCTCGCCAAAGCTCTCACCCTGCTCCCCGGCGACCCTCGCGCTCTCTACTACCAGGCCCTCGTCGAGCGCAACGCGGGCCACGTCAAAGAGGCCATCACCGACTTCCAGGCCATGCTCACTAAATATCCCCGCTCCAAAGACGGCCTCCGCGAGCTCGGCTTCAGCTACTTCCAGGCCCACGATTACGCCCACGCCCGCGACGCCTACGAGAAGCTGCAGGCCATCGACCCCGACGACCTCGCCGCGCACTACTCACTCGCCATCGTCTACCGCCGCCTCGGCGAACGGCAGAAATCCGCCATCGAGTCCGCCAAGTTCGCTGACCAGAAAGACGACCCAACCGCCAGCGTCTACGCCCTCGAGTTCCTCGGCAAGCACTCTGAGGTCGCTGCCGAAAGCGTCGTCTGGCACGCCCACGATCTCACCGGCGACCCCGTCCAACACCCCGGCAAGATCGAGTACCACTACATCCCCGGCGCTGGCTTCTAACCACCAGGCCCAGCCACACCTCTCCGGGTGCCCCATTCAAGACGTCTGCGCAGCAGGCGTCTTGAGTGGGAAAGCCACACCCCCACCCCCGCCACCGCCGAGCTAAAAGCTAGGAGCTAGAAGCTAGAAGCTGCCTCTCCCATCCAGCCCTTCCGTGCAAATTATTTTCTAACTCACTCATTCCAAAAACAATTCTCCTCGCCCCGTTTTGCAGGTTAATTCCCGCAAACGCGCAAAATAGTGATAGTCATGAAAATCAGCGCCCTCCAACCCGTCGCACTCCGCGTCTCAATCAGGCGAACTCTGTCCGCCTGCCCCCGCCGGGAAATACCCCACCCCCCTTGGAATATTTTTCTTTTTCACAGACCGCACGTCTGAAAACCGCTCCTCGAACTCCGACCGAATCAGTCCGGTTCGCCACAGTGCCCACCGTCACTCTGTGGCTCCAACCCGTTCGATAAAATCAAATCGAGGAACCCAGAAGACATGTCCCGTAAAAAACTGATTGCTGCCAATTGGAAGATGTACAAGACGCCCTCTGAGGCCAAGGCCTTTGTCGATGCATTCCTGCCCCTCGTCGCCGGGCACACCCGCGATGAGATTGCCCTCTTTCCCTCGCCTGTCCTGCTGCCCACAGTCGTCGCCGCAGCCAAGGGCTCCGCGGTCGCCGTCGGCTGCCAGAACATCCACTTCGCTGAAGAAGGCGCCTACACCGGTGAAACCTCCATCGGCCAACTCAAGGCCATCGGCGGCACCCACACCCTCATCGGCCACTCCGAGCGCCGCCAGTACTTCGCAGAGACCGACGAGATCGTGAACAAGAAGCTCCACACCGCGCTGAAGCACGGCATCGTCCCCGTTGTCTGCATCGGTGAAGTCCTCGCCGAGCGCGAAGCCGGCAAGACCGCCGAGGTCCTCAAGACCCAGGTCACCGGAGCCTTCGCCGGCATCACCGCGGAGATGGCCGCGCCCATCGTCATCGCCTATGAGCCCGTCTGGGCCATCGGCACCGGCAAAACCGCCACGCCAGAGATGGCTGTCGAAGCGCACAAGATCGTTCGCGTGGAGGTCGCCCGCCTGCTCGGCGCCCAGGTCGCCGCCAAAATGCGCATCCTCTACGGCGGCAGCGTCAAGCCCGACAACGCCACCGCCCTCTGCGGCCAGGAAGAAATCGACGGCGCTCTCGTCGGCGGAGCCAGCCTCAAGCCCGACTCCTTCACCGCCATCGTCAAGTACTAGGCAAGCCCGCGCAGCCGCGCCGGTCCACCCAGCCGGCTGCGCCCTCCTCAAACCTTCGCGCGAACTTCCCCATCCCTCACTTCAGCTTCGAACACATGCACCTTGAAGCTCGCATCGTGCTCGGCCACGCCCGTCCGCAGGTCATACGCAAACGCGTGCCACGGGCACACCACGCGCCCATCCTCCAGCACGCCCTGCCCCAGCGGCCCGCCCTCATGCGGACACGTCCCATCCACCACGCACACCGCTCCGCCCAGCCGCGCCACGCAGAAGACCCGTCCCGCCGCCTCCACCTCAGCAACTTCGTCCTCCGGCGGCAGCTCCGTCTCCGCGCAAATCTTCACCCACTCCGCCATCGCCCAGCCTCCATTCCTCGCAGCCCTTCATCCTAACCGCATCCAGCGCGTAGCATAAAGCGCATCGGCCATTTTCTCCACCGCCGACCACACCGCCATGCCTTTCAATAGCGCCCGACCCAATCCCGCCCATCGCGCCGCGCAACATCTCGCATCGGTCATGCAATTCCGCTTCATCCTCGCTGCAGCAGCGCTGGCCGCGATCTCCGTCCTGGCTCCATTCGCGACTGCGAAGCCTGCCGCGCAGCCCGTCCAGATTCAGGTCGATCTCAATCGCCCCACCCGCCCCTTCAAACCCATCTATGCATGGTTCGGCTATGACGAAGCCAACTACACCACCATGCCTCACGGCCGCCAGCTTCTCCGCGAGCTGCACGATCTCGCGCCGGTTCCCGTCTACATCCGCGTCCATCACCTGCTCACGTCAGGTGACGGCAAGGCAGAACTCAAATTCAGCTCCACCAATATCTACTCTGAAGACGCGCACGGCGATCCAGTCTATGACTTTACCCTCCTCGACGGCATCTTCGATGCGTGGAAGGCCGCCGGCGTCCGCCCCATGGTGGAACTTGGCTTCATGCCCCGCGATCTCGCCGCATCGCTTCCCAACCGCCACGAGCCCTACCAGGTCCACTTCCCCGCTTCCACCATCTCCGGAGCCTCCAACAATCCACCCAAAGACTACGCCCGCTGGCAGGAACTTTGCCGCGTGCTCACCGCGCATCTCGTCGAGCGCTACGGCCGCGACGAAGTCCTTCACTGGTACTTCGAAGTCTGGAACGAGCCCGACATCGACTACTGGCACTCCACGCCGGAAGACTACTTCCGCCTCTACGACTACGCCGTTGCCGGCGTCCGTGCCGCGCTGCCCGGCGCGCAGGTCGGCGGACCCGCCACCACCAGCCCGCGCAGCGACAAAGCCCGCGCCTTCCTGCGCAGTTTCCTCACGCATGTGCAGTCAGGCCACAGCGCCGCCACCGGGGGCGCAATCCCGCTCGACTTCATTTCCTTCCACGCCAAAGGCTCACCCACAATTCAGGGCTCAACCGTCACCATGGGCCTCCATCGCGAACTCACCGATGTGGACCGCGGCTTCGCTCTCATCGCATCCATCCCGCAGTTTCGACATCTGCCCATCATTCTGAGTGAGGCCGACCCGGAAGGCTGTGCCGCCTGCTCCTCGCGCAACAATCCAGCCAACAACTACCGCAACGGCACGCTCTATCCCGCTTACACCGCCGCAGCGCTCAAAGCCCTCTTCGATCTTCAGGACCGCCACACCGTCCATCTCATCTCCATGCTCAGTTGGTCCTTCGAGTTTGAAGACACAGACTACTTCGAGGGCTTCCGTTCGCTTGCAACCAACGGCATCGACAAGCCCATCCTCAATCTCTTCCGCATGCTCGGCCTCATGTCCGGCGACCGCGTCCAGGCCAGCAGCACTGGCGCCGTCCCGCTCGACACACTCATGGCCACCGGTGTGCGCCAGACACCGGACATCGATGCTCTCGCCACGCACGACGCGCAATCCGCCGCCGTGCTCCTCTGGAACTACCACGACGTCAACACGCCCATGCCGTCCGCGCCAGTCAGCGTCTCGATCTACGGACTCCCCTCCGGAATCCATCGCGTGCTGCTCACGCTTTACCGCATCGACGACACCCACAGCAACGCCTACACCGCATGGCTCGCCATGGGTTCGCCACAGCATCCTGACGCAGCGCAGATTGCACACCTTCAGACCGCCGGGCAGCTCCAATTGCTCACATCGCCTCAGTGGATCGATGTCCACGACGGCTCCATCACGCTGACCTCCGATCTTCCTCATGAGTCGGTCTCTCTGCTTCGGCTCACATGGGAGTGACCGCTCTCGCTCCGAAAGCGACAGCTAGCCCACCCGACAATTGTCCGCGCAGACCTGTATAGTGAGTGTGTTTGAAATTCTTTCCCATTTGAACTTTCAATCTCAGAGGAACCCATGCGCCGTCGTGATGTGCTCAAGCTCGCAGCGTTCAGTGCAGGAGCGCTGGCAAGTGCTCGGTCCCAGGCATCCCCGCTCTCCGGTGAATCCGCTCCGTCGCAGGCGATCCCGCCCAAGCTCGACGCGCACATTCACCTCTTTGACACTTCGCGTCCCGGCGGAGTCCCGTGGCCAGAAAAGACCGACACCGCGCTCTATAAGCCCGCGCTTCCGGATCGCTACGCAGCCCTCAGCGCGCCCTTCGGTATAGTCGGCGCCATCGCTGTCGAAGCGAGTCCTCTCGCCGCAGACAACGATTGGCTCCTCGGCGTCGCAGAGAGGCACCCTGTCATCGCGGGCGTCATCGGCGATCTCATTCCCGGCACAGAAACCTATCGCTACCAACTGGAGCATCTGCACGAGAATCCTCTCTTCCGCGGCTTTCGTTATGGCAATCTCTGGAATCGCGATCTCGCTGCCGACCTCGACAAACCGGGCTTTGTCGCAGGGCTCAAGGAACTCGCACAGGCTGATCTTGTCTTTGAAACCGCGAATCCCGATGCACGCCTGATCCATGCCATCGTCGAGGTCTCCGAGCGCGTCCCCGGCCTCCGCATCGTCGTCGATCACCTTCCCAACGCGCAGGTCCCCACTGAGTCCGGCGCAAAGCAGGCCTACTGGGCAGACCTGAACCGCCTCGCCGAAAGCTCGCGCATCTTCGTCAAGATCTCTGAGATTCCCGTCGCGCAGAATGGCAAGCTCATCACCGACGCCGCCTTCTATCGCGACCGCGTCGACGCTCTCTGGAATCTCTTCGGTGAAGATCGAGTTCTCTTCGGCAGCGACTGGCCCAACAGCGACCACATCACGTCGTTTGACAACACGCTTCGCATCGTCGAGCAGTACATCGCGCTAAAGCCGCCACTGGCCGCGGCAAAGTACTACGCCAAAAACTCCATCGCGGCCTACAAATGGCGCGCACGGACACCCGCGCAGGCCGCGCTCTAGCAATGCATCCAGGACTCCACTGCATCATTCCGTGAGGAAGAAGCCTTGCACTCCCCCGATCCAGCGCCAGCCGCATTCAACGCAGTCGAAGACTCGATGGCTCCTGCGAGCCGCGCTGCCGCGCGCGACCGGGCTGTTGCCCGCGCAATCCGCCGTCTCGCACCCTTCCTCATGCTGATGTACGTTGTCTCTTTTCTCGACCGCGCCAACATCAGCTTCGCCAAGCAGGCCCTGCAAGGCTCCGTCGGTATCACGGAACAAATTTATGCGCTTGGAGCCGGCCTCTTCTTCCTCAGCTACTCGCTCTGCGGATTTCCCAGTAACCTCATCCTGCACAAAATTGGCGCAAAACTCTGGATGGCGTTTCTCCTCGTGGCATGGGGACTCGCCTCCATGTCCACCATGTTCGTCCGCGGCAGCCTTTCCTTCTACGCGCTCCGCCTGGTCCTCGGCGTCATGGAGGCAGGCTTCTTTCCCGGCGCCATACTCTATCTCACTTACTGGTTCCCGGCGCGCGTTCGCGGGCAGATTCTTGGCCTCTTTTACCTTGCCGTTCCCATCTCGCTCATCTTCGGCGGTCCGCTCTCCGGCTATCTGCTCGACATGCATCCCGTCGGCGGGCTGCAGAACTGGCAATGGATGTTCCTCGTCGAGGGCTCCATGGCAGTCATCCTAGGCCTTGCAGCCTTCTGGTTCCTCGACAACAAGCCCGCCAACGCCGCCTGGCTTCCTGCGGAAGAAAAGCACGCACTCGTTCATGCCCTCGCGCAGGAAGAGCAGGAGCGCCGCGCCACCGGACCCACAGACCTGCTGCCCATGCTGCGCGATCTCCACGTCCTGCGCTTCGTGCTCATCTACTTCCTCATCCAGATGAGCACCTACGGCGCCATCTTCTATCTGCCCGCTGAAATCTCTGCGCTCCTTCACAAGCCCGCAGGCTTTGAAGTGGGCCTCGTCTCGGCCATCCCGTGGCTCTGCGCGCTCGTCGCCGTCTACGTCCTGCCGCTAGCTGCGGACCGCAATGGGTCGCATCGCAACGTCGCGGCTCTCACCCTCCTCGTCGCCGGATGCGCCAGCTTCGCATTCCCATCCACCGGCCCCGTCCTTGGACTCGTCGCACTCTCGCTCGCCGTCTCTGGCTTCATCACGGTTCAACCGCTCTTCTGGACGCTGCCCACCGCCTACCTCGCCGATCGCGCCGCGGCCGGCGGCATCGCTCTCATCGGCATGGGCAACCTCGGCGGATTAGTCGCGCCCAACGTCAAGGTCTGGGCCGACACACTCTTTCACTCCTCGCGCGCGGGCCTCTACGTGCTCGCGGCCTTCACGCTGCTCAATGCAGCGCTGATTGCATCAACAAAACAGCCGTCTGCCCGGCACGCAACACGCGGACACTGACGCGCAGCAGATTCACAAGGAGTAAAAGCGGCCATGGCTAGAGCAAAAATTCGCGCAGTGCGCGCCTCATTCGTGCAGGGCGGCGGAGCCGACTACCACGACCAGAGCAGCGGCCACTGGATTGACGACCACATCGCCACGCCCATGGCCCGCTACCCTGCCTATCGCGCCAGCCGCCAGTCCTTCGGCCTGAATGTGCTCGGCACACTCGTCGTTGAAATCGAAGCCGACAACGGCGTCACCGGCTTCGCTGTTTCCACTGGCGGCGAGCCCGCGGCGTGGATCGTCCAGCACCATCTCTCGCGCTTTCTCATCGGCGCGGACCCATCCGACATCGAGCGCATCTGGGACCAGATGTATCTCTCCACCATCTTCTACGGGCGCAAGGGCCTCGTGCTCAACGCCATCAGTTGTGTCGATCTGGCCCTCTGGGACCTTCTTGGCAAGCTGCGCGACCTGCCCGTCTATCGCATGATCGGCGGCGCTGTTCGCGACGAAATTCGCTTCTACGCCACCGGCGCGCGCCCCGACCTCGCGCAGCAACTCGGCTTCATCGGCGGCAAGCTGCCTCTGCATCACGGCCCTGCGGAAGGCGAAGAAGGCCTGCACAAGAATCTCGAGCGACTCGCAGAGATGCGCTCGCGCGTCGGCCCTGACTTCTGGCTCATGGTCGACTGCTGGATGAGCCTCGACCTCAACTACGCAGAGCGCCTGGCCCACGCCGCCGCCGCGTACAACCTCAAGTGGATGGAAGAGGCGCTTCTTCCCGACGACTACTGGGGCTATGCAGAGCTCAAGAAGCGGGTTCCGCCCGGCATGCTCGTCACCACCGGCGAACACGAGGCCGGCCGCTGGGGCTTTCGCATGTTGCTCGAGATGGAGTGCGCCGACATCCTGCAGCCCGACGTGGGCTGGTGCGGCGGCCTCACCGAGCTGCTGAAGATCTCCGCCATGGCCGATGCGCGCGGCGTGCTCGTCGTCCCGCACGGCTCAAGCGTCTACAGCTACCACTTCTCCATCGCCCGCCATAATAGCCCCTTCGCCGAATTCCTCATGATGGCTCCGCAGGCTGACAAAGTGATCCCTATGTTCTCGCCGCTCCTGCTCGATGAGCCCGTCCCGCACGGCGGCCGACTCCGGCTGAACGACACACCCGGCTTCGGCGTCCGCCTCAACCCGGAGTGCACGCTCCACTCCATCCCTGATCGATAGGGCGCTAGCCGGGGTGGCTCCATGCAAGATGACTGCGATGAGAAGCGGGCAGCACTAGGCGGATTCCGAAGCGCGGTAGGGCTTGGAAGTCGTCGGTTGCAGAATATCGTAGATCAAATTGTAGATTGTTACTGTCAATGCCGATTGAATCTGGATCTTCTAGATTCAATGGCGGGGACGACGGGGCTCGAACCCGCGACCTCTGCCGTGACAGGGCAGCGCTCTAACCAACTGAGCTACGTCCCCAGGGTGAACCTGGTTGTGAGGAGCGCATGCAGGAGAAAGCTTATGCATGCAGATCTCAAACTCACCGAATTCGAGTGTAACAGAAAGCCATGCCATGTGGGAAAGCCGCTTGCGTCCCCGTGGCGCGAGTTCATTTCGCCGCTTGCAACCTTACTTTCCGTGCGCCGCCGGAAACCTCTTATGCGCTCCAGGCGGCTCTACTTCCGCGCCCTGCGGAGGAGTACCCCATGTCGTGCGCGATGCCGCGAACGCAATGCAGCAGATGGTTGGCGATTGAAGGCAATTTCTGAGCGGTCACGCGGAATGACGGACCGGATACGCTCACAGCGGCCACAGGCTGGCGCTGCGCATCCAGCAGTGGCACGGCAATGCAGCGCAGCCCTTCTTCCAGTTCCTCGTCATCGACCGCATAGCCGCGCCGGTGCGTCTTCTCAATCTCGGCGCGCAGAGCCTCCGGCGTTGCAATCGTGCGATGGGTAAAGCGCTCGAAGCGCGTGCGGCGGATGATGTCCTCGATCCGATCCTCTGGAAGAAATGCCAGCATTGCCTTGCCGACCGAGGTGCAATGCACGGGATTGCTCGACCCGATTCGCGTAATCATGCGCACCGAGCGCGCCGGCTCAATCTTGTCGATGTAGATGACACGCGCCTGCTCCAGAATGCACAAGTGCGCGGTCTCTTCCGTCTCTGCCACAAGGCGGCGCAGATGCGGCTGTGCGCGTTCTCGCAGGTCATATTGCTCAATGGCGCGGTTGCCGAAATCGAAGAGGCGCAGGCCAAGCCGGAACTTGCCGTTGCCCGTACGCTCCACCATGTGATGCCGCTCGAGAACCATCAGGAAGCGGTGCGCCGTGCTTTTGTGCAACTGCAACGACGAGGCTACCTGGGCAAGGCCGAGCGGCGTCTCACTCTCGCCCAGCAAATCAAGGACTGCAAATGCACGATCAAGGGCCTGAACTTTGTAGATGCCTTGCGGCGAAGCGTCTCGCATTGTGGCTCCCTGTATTGTTTCCAAGAACAAAGACAGTCTCTCAAATTACGAGATGGGAGTCAAGAATTGATATGAAGTCCTACATTTTGGTATGCATAAGAATAATAAAGTCGCTGCATGGCTTTCCGAGGCTTGAGAATTCCTCGTTGCATTCCTAACTGTGGATGGTGCGGATGCGGTTCGAACAGAGAAAACCGCAGCGTCAGGCCGGAACTACGTCACCCTCGCCCGGAGCAAGGAAGAGGTTCGCTTCCAGCCCGTGCTGGCGTGTGTAGAGGTCGTAGTAGCGCCCGCCCAGCGCATAGAGTTCCGCGTGGTTGCCGCGCTCTACTATGCGCCCTGCCTCGACGACGAGAATCTGATCGGCGCGGCGAATGGTCGAAAGCCGGTGTGCGATCACGAATGTAGTTCGCCCCTGCATGAGCTGCGCTAGTCCGGCCTGAATCATCGCTTCCGACTCGGAGTCGAGGGAGCTTGTCGCCTCATCCAGAATCAGAATGCGGGGCTCCGCCAGCAGCGCCCGAGCGATGGACAGACGCTGGCGCTGTCCACCGGAAAGCTTGACGCCGCGCTCGCCTACGATGGTGTCATAGGCCTCGGGAAACCGCTCGGCAAATTCGTCGACGCGCGCAGTGCGGCAGGCAAAAAGGAATTGCTCTTCGGTCGCGCCGGGCCGTGAAAACATGACATTCTCACGGATTGAGCCATCGAAGAGAAACGAATCCTGCAATACTACGCCGAGCTGGGAGCGGAAGCTGTGGAGATCGATCTTCGCCAGGTCTAAGCCATCGACAAGCACCTGCCCGCTGGATGGCGTGTGAAAGGCGCAGAGCAGGCTGATGATGGTGGATTTTCCCGAGCCTGAGGATCCGACCAGCGCCGTGACGGACCCCGGCTCAGCACTGAAGCTCACGCCGTGCAGCACGGGCTTGTCGGTCTCATAGGCAAACTCCACATCTCTAAACTCGACCAACCCCTGAATCGGCGGCACCTGCACGGTTCGGCCGGGAACCTGGTTCTCTTCAAGCTCCGCCATAATCTCAGAGGTGCGATCGAGTCCGGCAAATGCCTCCGTCAACTGCGTGCCGATGTTCACAATCTGGAAGACCGGCGCGATCATGAAGGCGAGAAACATGTTGTAGCTGAAGTAATCGCCAACCGTCCAGGTATGCCGCAGTACGCTGTGCCCGCCGAGCCACATCACCAGTGCAGAGACCAGACCCAGCACGGTGGTCGAAGCGGAGCTCAATACGCTGGTCATCGTGAGCGACTTCATGACGTTCTGCAGCAGCCGCTCGACGCCCGCAGAAAATACATCGTGTTCGCGATCTTCCGCGTGATAACCCTTAATGACGCGCACGCCGCCCAGCGATTCAGTGAGTCTGCCGGTCACCTCGGCGTTAATTTTCGACCGCTCGCGAAAGATGGGTCGAATCACCTTGAAGCCATATTGCAGGACAAAGACAAATGCGCCAACGACCGAAAACACGGTAAGCGTGACCACCACGCTCCGATGCAGCAGATAGATGAAGGCGAGCACGGCTGTGAGCATTCCGCCAACAAACTCGACCAGTCCAGTTCCAACAAGGTTGCGCACGCCCTCAACGTCGCTCATAATCCGCGCGACCAATGTCCCGGTGCGGTTTTCGTCGTAGTAGGCAACCGAGAGCAAGCCCACATGCTTTTGCACATGGCGGCGCATCTCCGCAATCAGTCGCTGGCCCGCTTTCGACAAAAGCTGCGTAAGCGAAAACGAAGTCACGGCCTGCACCAACATCGCCGTGAAGACGAGCGCGATGATCTTTGGCAGCAGGTCAGGCCGCGGATGGAGCGGCGACAGAACATTGTCCAGCAGCGGCTTGGCCGTGTACGGCAGCACCAGCCCGGCCACCCGATTGATGGCCATCAATCCCATGCCGGCAACAAGCAGGCTCTTGCGCGGAGCGACAAGCGCCCACACCTGCGGCCAGAGCTTCTTCATGTCGATCTTGCGTTTGGGTGTGTCAATCTGTCCCGTGCGGGCGCCCTGCCCACGCGGGCTGCGCTCGGCGCGCATGCCCATTCCGATTCCGGCGCCGCGCATTCCACCCATACGCTATACCGCTCCCGAGCGGCGCGCCGCGATGAACGACCGCACGCACAGCACGACATATATGAGCATCAGTCCCGCCATGGTCAGCTTGGACGCCAAAGCAATCATGTCCGGCTGCAGGCCCGCGCCGGTCGCGTGCACATAACCCCGAACAGCCTCGGCGGCGCCACCCAGAAAGGCCACCAGGCCAATCGTCACGTTGACATGCATGAAGAGCTTGCGCCGCGACTCACTGGGGCTGATGGCAAGAAAGCCGAAGATGCCAAGCAGCGCGCCGAATCCCGCCGGAATCAGCGCCGTGGGATGCTGGCTGCCCGTCCCCAGATAGCCGACCAGGCCAAGCACAATGAGCAGCACCGCAAAAATAAGTGTAACCTTAGCCATGAAACTCCCGTCTCTTTCTCAACATCAATGTTGCTTGGATGTTGCCCTTGGATAGAGCGATGCAGAAATTGCATGCCTTCCTGCATCGCGTAGGCGCATAGCCAAACCGGCCTTGCTACGCGCCTGCTGCCTTTCTTACGTCCGCGAGCACCTGGTCCGTCGTCCACTCATTGCCCGGATAGAATTGCACGACTTTCCCATCGCGTCCGATAAGCGTAGTTGACAGGGTATGCGTGATCGAACCATCAGATCCGGTTGTGATGCCCACGTCGAAGTACTTCGCCATTGAGTCCAAATCCTTTTTGCTGGGGATGGCGAAGCTCCAATGCGCAAATGCCTCTGGCTTTTCGCTGCCGATGTACTGCGCCCCATATGCCCGCAAGCGCGCCGGAGTATCGTGCTCCGGATCAAAGCTCACGCACAGCAATTGGGTCTTCGCGAGGAGCGCAGGATTCACCGCAAGCTGCCGTTCGATGACCGCGAAGTTATGCGTCACCAACGGACAGAAATTCGGTAACGGGCAGCGCGTGTAAATGAACGTAATGAGGATCGCTTTTCCTCGAAACTCACCCAAATGGATTGCGTGCTCGTCCTGGTTTTGTAATTTGAAATCGGGCACGGCGTCGCCGGGCGAGGGCACGTGGTAGACCGACGTTGGCTTATAGTCCGGTTTTCCCTGCGCCACAATGACGATATGGTCGAGCAGAACATCCGCATCGGCATCCTGCGAGACCAGCAAATCCGCTGTAATCATGTCGCCGGGATGCAGCTCGCCGATAATGCTGGGATCTTTCAGCTTGTAGGGCATGGTCATCGCATCCATGAAGCCGGGAATCGCCTCATGCGCGATCGTGACTTCGCCGGTGGACGGATTGGCCGAAACCACCTTGCCGCGCAGCTTGTAGACCTTGTAGTTCGAGGCGGCGGCCGGCGGCTGAGTCTGCGTGGCGGAGTGGCAGCCTGCAAGCAGCGCACAGGCGAGAGCGAACACAGGAATGGCACGTCGAATCACCGTTCAGTTTACTACCTGTGAGGAATAGCCTGCGCGCGGGGTTGACGAAGCGGCATGGGCCCATCGTATAACCCAGAAATGAGCTGTCCGCTCAGTCCGGCATATGACGCGTGGCTCCGCGATGGCGGCACGATTGTCACGGCGAGCGACCGCGCGGCGCGGAACCTGCGGAATGCGTTCAGTCGGCAACGCCTCACCGAGGGCATGTGCGCCTGGCCAACACCGGACATCATGGACTGGACCGCGCTCATCTCCAGAACATGGACCGAATGTGGCCTTGACGATCAGATCGTGTTGAATCGAGCGCAGGAAGAGCACCTGTGGGCCGGGATTGTTGAGGACCAGTCCAGCCTGACTGCGCTGCTGCCTGAGGCGCGCCACCGGCTGGCCCAGCAGGCGATGCAGGCCTACGCGCTTCTATGCAACTATTCGCCTCGTCATCTCGATCCGTCCGCACGCAAGACCTGGACGCTTGACAAGGCCATCTTCAGCGGATGGATGACTGCGTTCGAAATAGTCTGCCGCACACACAACGGAATCAGTCCTGGACGGATGCCGCTGGAAATGCTCCCCAGGCTCACAGCCGACATCACGCGGCGGTCACCGCTCTTGCTGGTCGGGTTTGACCGATTGCAGCCGACGCAGGAAGCATTTCTGCGGGCTTGGGGTGCGTGGAGATTTGCAGATCCAGGGGAGCCTGCCCGTAAGGTTCATTATTGGAGCGCCTCCGACCCGTTGCAGGAACTGGAAGTGTGCGCATCCTGGTGCAGCCAGTTTCTGCGCGACGACCCAGCGCGAAGTGTTCTAATCGTCTCGCAGGATGTTGCCGAGCGACGCGGAGAGATTGAACGCGCATTTCTTGAGCACATGCCGGGCACCTCTTCGACCGCATTCGAGTTTTCCCTAGGTGTCCCGCTCGATGAGTCACCTGCCCCAAAAGCGCATCTGCTGATGTTGCGCTGGCTCCTTGAACCGCTGGAAGAAAGTGCACTTGACTGGCTGCTGGCGACCGGGTTTGCCGCGCAGACAAGGGAAGAACGGCTGGCACTGCAGGCAGCGATGCGCAGCCTCAGAGATGCAGGGTTGCAGCGTCCGCATTGGAGTCTGGCGCAGTGGATACAGATGGCTTCACGCAATTCTCCGCTGCCGTCCGAATGGACGAAAAGGATGCAGGCAGCACAGCGATGCAGCGCGGATTTCCCAAACATGTCGCGTCCGCCCTCCGAGTGGAGCGAATGGATATCTGCACTTCTGCGCGACATGAGGCCGCAAGGCGGACGCGACTTCACCAGCGCTGAGTTCCAGGCCATGCGCCGATTCGACGAGGCTCTCGACACGTGCGCCTCACTCGGATTCAGCGGGACAAGGATTTCCTGGCGGGCGTTTCTCGCAGCTCTCTCGCGCGCAATGACGCAGACGCTCTTCTCGACAGAGTCAGAAGATGCGCCGGCGTTGATCACTGGTCCTTCCGAGGCTGCAGGCCTGCATGCGGATGCAGTCTGGTTTCTCGGTGTGGATGAGGATAGCTGGCCGTCGGCTGGACGGGCCCATCCCCTGCTGCCGCTGCAACTGCAGAGGGATACGGGTATGCCACATGCCGATGCCTTGCAGGAGTGGACCCTCGCGGATGCGATGACTACACGCCTGATGGCATCAGCGCCCATCGTCCAGTTCAGCTTCGCGCGTCGAAAAGAATCTGTTGAGGCAAGGCCATCCCGGATCGCGCTCAAGATCGCACCACTGCAAACCATGCTGAGCGAGCGACACTCAGGATGGCTCCAAGATCAGACACTTTCATTCCGCGACACAGCGCGTATCCCTTTCACTGCCCGGGAATCGGCAGGCGGTGCCGGCATCCTCACCACACAATCGCAGTGCCCATTCAAGGCCTTCGCGACGTACCGGCTCGGAGCGCAGGATTGGAACGCCGGCCAACCCTTTTTGAATCCCATGCAGCGAGGCGAACTGGTTCACGCGGTCCTTCGCTCCATCTGGAGCGGGCCGCCAAACGGCCTGTCCGATTCGGATGATTTGGAGAAGCGCCTTCCGGAGTTGGAAACATTTGTCGCCTCGCACGTGCATCGCCTCGTACCAGATGTCTTGAAAGGCAAGGTGGAGGATTGGATGCCCCCACGCTACCTTGAATTAGAGCGGATCAGGCTGACTGAACTCATCGTCGAATGGCTTCGCTACGAAACGATCCGCGTGCCGTTTACTGTCATAGACGTTGAAGTTCCCCGGCCGGTCTCCGTTGCTGGATTGCCTCTGAACCTTCGCATCGATCGCTTGGACCGACTCAACGATGGCAGCGTCTTTGTGATCGATTACAAGACCGGCGACATTTCGCCCAGCGAGTGGAGAACGCCGCGCCCCGGCGATGTCCAGGTTCCCCTCTATGCCACCTTCGCCATGGATCAGCCAGAGCCGATTGGAGGGCTTGCGTTTGCGACGGTTCGTGCAAGCCAAGCGAAGTATGCCGGTCTCTTCACCCATCCAACTGAAACACTCTTCCCCGGCTTGAAATCATCGGATCCGCTCGTGAAAAATCCATTGACGCTCGCCATGCTGGACGACTGGCGGCATTGCATCGAGCAGCTCGCCCAGGACTACCTCGAGGGCCGGGCAGAGGTAGACCCTCGGAAGGGTGCTGAGACCTGTCGTAGGTGTGGCTTCCACGCACTCTGCAGAATAGATGAGAACCGAAGCCCGGGCGATGAAGATCAAGAAGAGGGCGGGGTGTCTCTCGATGCCTGACCTCGTAGTGCCATTCATCCCTTCGGACCAGGAGCAGAGATCGGCCGCTCTCCATCCACGCGGATCGTTCCTGGTGGAGGCGCCTGCCGGTTCGGGCAAGACGGATCTGCTGACACGCCGCTTCCTGCGACTTCTGGCCGAGGTGAAGGACCCTGCAGAGGTTGTCGCGATTACCTTCACCAATGCTGCGGCTGCAGAGATGCGCCACAGGATTCTCTCCGAGCTGGAAAAGGCTGCAAACCACGAATCAACTGGCTCCGTGACCGATCGAGATCCAACCTCGATGACTGCGCTCGCTCAGCGGGCGTGGCTCCACGCAGAAGAGTGTGACTGGCGGATTCGTGATCTTCCGGGATATTTGCGGATTCAGACAATCGACGCGTTCTGCCGCGAGATCGCACTGCAGCAGCCCCTCATCTCCGGCCTGGGAGCGGCGCTCGATATCCATGAAAGCCCCGAAGACCTCTATCGTGTGGCTGCCCGCCGCGCGCTGGAGAGCATTGAATCCGAAAACTTCGGTCTGAGTAGCTCCATCGATACCCTGCTCTTGTGGCGCGATAACAACTGGGCAGAGATGGAAAGCCTACTGGTAAGCATGCTCGCCAAAAGGGACAAGTGGATGCATGACTTCGTTCTGCGCAAGGGGCGGGACGACCATGCGCTCCGCACTGAGCTTGAGAAGCCATTCTTGAGTGCAATTCGCGCACACCTGAGCCGTGTTCAGACCCTTCTGAACCAAGTGTCGATCGCCGAGGCGGAGCTCTTCTCCCTGGGACACTTCGCCTTCGATCAGACAGGCGGCGCTCAGCATGCGGCTCTTGCATCCGAATCGCATCTCCCCGTGCAATTGCCAGAGGATCGCGAGTCAGTTGCGAAGGCTCTCGCAACGTGGCAGGCAATTGCAACTCTTCTTCTCACGCAGGGCGGAACATTTCGAAAGACGCTCGACAAAAGAAATGGGTTTCCGCCTGAGGCGCGCGCTGAGAAGAATCGCTTCAAACAACTCGTACAATCGCTTTCAGTCGTGGATGGCCTGGAGGATGCTCTAGCGCGCGTGATGCATCTTCCGCCGCCGTCCTACTCGGAAGATGAATGGAAGATTGTCCGTGCCTGCTTCACTCTGCTCAGCCATGCGGCCGCGGAGCTGCGCGTGGTGTTTGCGGAGGCCGGCACTACAGACTTCACAGAGATTGCACAGATCGCACAGAATGTTCTGCAGCACGAGGATGGCTCTCCCAGCGATGCAGCCATCGAAATTGCCGGAGGCATTCGCCATATCCTTGTTGATGAGTTTCAGGACACAAGCCGGCTTCAGCACCGGCTGCTGGCAAGTCTTGTCGTTGCGTGGCCAGAGAGCGAGAACCGGACTCTGTTTGTTGTTGGCGATCCGAAGCAGTCCATCTACTTCTTTCGCAATGCCGACGCAGAACTCTTTCCTCGCGTGGCCAGGTTTGGCCTGGAGACAACCGACGGTTCCGCGCTTTCCCTCCATCGCATCGCTCTCTCGGATAACTTCCGAACGGCTCCATCGCTAATCGACGCATTGAATCGCGCGTTCACCCCCATCTTTGCCGTGCCGGATGGCAGTGACATCGCATTTTCAAATGCGGTCGCGGCACGCGGCCCGGGCTCCCCTGCCACATCAGTCTTCCAAGTTCACACAGACTTCGTTCCACCCAGCGGCCGCGACGCCACTCCGCAAGGCACCCTCACACAGGACGGGAGTGAGCAACTCTCCGATGCAGTCAGCGCGGAGAAGGCGCAACTCAACCAGATCGCGACTCTCATCCGCGAGCACGCTGAACGCCTGGAGAGCGCGCGTGCATCGGGACAGAAATATAGGATTGCGGTACTGGGGAGAACACGGGCGATCCTCGCCAGAGTGGCCGATGAATTGCGACGATCGGACATTCCGTTTTACGCAGTCGAGCTGGAGAAGCTTCAGAGTCAGCCCGAGATTCAGGATGCTCTTGCTTTGGGGCGCGCGCTGCTGAATCCCTATGACCGTGTCGCATGGCTAGGAGTTCTCCGCGCTCCATGGTGCGGCCTTGCACTCGATGATCTCTTCGCGATAGCGGGCACAGACGGCCTTCGTGCGCCCTTATCGGATGTACCATCACTGCTCCGTGAACGGTTTGATTTGTTGAGCCCGCCGGGGCGAACCGGGGCAAACCGGGTGCTCCGTCTCGTGGATACCCTCCCGCAATTGAGCGGCTACTTGCCGAATGCCACACTTGGCACGTGGCTTAAGCAGGCATGGCTCATGATTGAGGGCCATCGGTGTGTAGATGCCTCTGCATGGGCGAATCTCGAATTGCTCTGGCGCTCCCTCGACAGAATTCGCGGAGGCGCAGAGGGATTTCTAGGGAGCGAACTCAATTCCGTCCTTCATCAGCTCACGGCACTTCCGCATCCAGAGGCCAATCCGGATCTTGGCGTGCAGCTGATGACCATTCATAAGTCCAAAGGGCTTGAGTTTGAGGTTGTCATCGTGCCCGACTTGCAGGCAGGGATCTCTCGCCGAGACCGTGCGCTCTTATCCTGGCTCGAGCGCGGCCTTACCGAGCCGGGCGGATCGGGCGACCTCACGGAGTTTCTCGTGGCGCCCATCCAGACCAAAGGCGCGGATAGCAATTCTGCGAAGCAATGGGTGGATCATGAGATTCAACTTCGAGAAGAACAGGAGATGCGCCGCATCTTTTACGTCGCGGCGACGCGCGCTCGCGAAGAGCTGCATCTGTTTGCCAGGCTTGCCTGTACCGAGCGCGATGGCGAACTCAACATCTCTCTGCCATCCAGATCGCTGTTGGCAACCGCCTGGCCCGGAGTGAAGCAGAAGGTTGAGGAACAACTTGCGGAGTGGAAGAGTGCACGTTCGTCAGGCGCTGCACCAATGCATGAATCCGTCGTCTATGCGCTGGCCGCATCGGAATCTGGCCATACCACCTCTATCCCGCATTCAGAGTCCCCTGGCATCGTGCGCCGTCTTCCTGATACACAAGCAACGCCCGCCGCGAGTCCCATCGCGCCCATCTCTCTTCCTTCACTGTCGGAAGGCAGGAAAGCAGAGGCCTTTGCACGACACGAAGGCGGCTGGTACGTCCGCGCTCTGGGCAATGCCGTTCATGCGCTGTTCGATCTGCTGGCGAAGCGGGCCACATCGAGCGCGTGGGAAGCCGCCCTTACTCAGATTGAGTTGGAGAGGCCTCGACTTGTTGCAAAGGTGAGAGCCGCCGGCGCAGCGCCCTCCATAGCCGATGCACTCGCAGAGGAGGCAGTACAGATTGTTTTCGATGCAGCGCAGCAGGCAGAGTGCAAGTGGATTCTCGGCCCTCATCCGCGGGCGGAGAACGAAGTCTCCTGGACCGGGCAGGTCGAGGGAAGCCTGCGCAATGTGCGTATCGATCGGCTCTTTCTAGCTGGCGCAGAACCGCTCAGCGCGGGCGAATCCACACTGTGGATTATCGACTACAAGACAACACAAGATGCGAGCTCACTCGCCGCGAGCGGCCTCGCCGGCCTGCGCGCTGTCTTCACTCCGCAACTTGAGGTGTATGGAAAAATTCTCGGGCAGGGCTATTCCGATCTCTCCATCCACGCTGGACTGTACTACCCTCGATTGCGCGCGTTTGACTGGTGGAAGATCGCCTGAGAACTCTTACTCGCCTGCGCTCTTCTCAGCCTTCTGCGCCTGCAGGCTCTTGTGATGTCGCACATCGGCTCCCTGCACCCAGAAGATCACATCCTCCGCAATGTTCGTGGCGTGATCGGCAACGCGCTCCAGCGCCCTGCAGATCATCAGCGCATTCAGCGCCTGCGGAGCAATCTGACACTGCTCCTCCATCACCTTGGTCAGCGCCTTATACGCTGCCCGGTTCATTCCGTCGACCGCATCGTCCATCGTCAGAACGGCGTGAGCCAGTTCCGTGTCGCCTTCGATAAAGGACTGGAGGCTCTTGCGCACCATCTCCGCTGCCAGCTTTGCCATCCGGGGAATATCCACCGGAAGTTCGGCACTCGGCATCTGCTCCATATTGCGGACCCGGTCGCTGATGCCCTTAGCGGCATCGCCCACGCGCTCAAGATCTGCGTTGATCTTAATCACACTCAGAATGAAGCGAAGGTCGATGGCCATGGGCTGCTCCATCGCCAGCATGTCCAGCGCCGCCTGATCAATCTCACGCTCCATCCGGTTGATGGCATTTTCGCTGCGGCTGACCAGATCGCAGATGGATAGATCGCGCACGCGATAGGCTTCAATCGCGCGCTGAATCGACTGCTCGGCCAGTCCGGCCATTACAAGCAGCTTCTCTTTCAGCTCGTCCAGGCTCTGTTGAAAACGAATGCGCGTCATCCAAACCTGCCCGTAATGTAATCCTCAGTGCGCTTGTCACTGGGATTCGTGAAGATCTTATGCGTCGAATCGAACTCGACCATGCGCCCGTTCAGAAAGAAGCCGGTCTTCTCTGCGACGCGCGCCGCCTGTTGCATGTTATGCGTCACAATCACAATTGTGTACTGCGATTTGAGCTGAAAGATGAGATCTTCGATCTTCGAGGTGGAGACCGGATCAAGCGCAGAGGCAGGCTCATCCATCAGCAGCACCTCTGGGTCCACGGCAAGGGCGCGAGCGATGCACAGGCGCTGCTGCTGACCGCCGGAAAGGCTTGCGCCGGACTTCTTTTTAAGGTCGTCCTTGACCTCGTCCCAGAGGGCCGAGTTCTTCAGGGACTTCTCGACAATCTCATCCAGAACGCGCCGATTCCGGAAGCCGTTGAGCTTCAGGCCTGAGGCTACATTGTCGTAGATCGACATGGTTGGGAAGGGATTCGGACGCTGAAAGACCATTCCCACGCGGCGGCGAATCTCCACCGGTTTGGCGTCCTCGTAGATGTCGAGGTCGCCAATCCGCACGGAGCCAGTGACGCGCGCAATGGGATTGGTCTCGTGCATCCGGTTGAGGCAGCGGACAAACGTGCTCTTGCCGCAGCCGGAGGGGCCGATGAGCGCCGTAGCGTGGTTGGCCGGAATGTGCAGATTGATGTCCTGCAGCGTGTGATTGGACCCGTACCACGCGTTTAGGTTGGTGACCTCAATTCCAACGCCCACTTAGCTTGCCCCTTTCAAGACGCCGCGGCTGGTGACATACCGAACGAGCGACACAGCCAGCACAATCAGAACAATCAGCACCAGCGCGCCTGCCCACGCGAGCCGGTGCCATTCATCGTAAGGCGAGATTGCGTACACGTAAATCTGCAGCGGCAAGGCTGCGATCGGCTCATTCAGACTGGTGCTCCAGAACGAATTCCCCAACGCCGTGAAGATGAGCGGTGCGGTCTCACCGGCCACGCGGGCGAAGGCAAGCATGCACCCCGTGATGATGCCAGGAGACGCCGTTTTCACCGTAATGGACAGAACCGATCTCCAGTTTGGAACGCCCAGTCCAAGCGCGGCTTCTCTGATTGCGTGCGGAACCATCAGCAGCATCTCTTCCGTGGTGCGGCAAACCGTGGGGATCATCATGATGCCGAGCGCCACCCCGCCCGAGAGCGCGGAGAAGTGCCCGAGCATCGGAAGGAAGCTGATGTGCGGGCTCACGATGAGCGCATAGGCAGCCACGCCCATCACAATCGAGGGCACGCCATTCAGCACGTCCGCCGTGAAACGAATGCTGTTGGCCAGCCGCGTTCCCCTGCCAAACTCAGCGAGGAAGATGCCTCCGCCAATGCCGATCGGGACACCGATGGCGCTCGCCACGGCCAGCAGAATTCCCGACCCAACGATGGCATTTGCCATGCCGCCGCCTTTTTCGCCCACGGGCTTTGGAATCTTGGTGAAGAAATCCAGATTCAGCGAACTGGCGCCGCGAAGAATGAGATAGACGAAGATGGCCACCAGCGGCGCGATGACCAGCACGGTCGCGGCAATCGCAAGCCCCGTCACGGCGTGGTCTGTCACTGCCCTGATCCGTGTCTGCGCCGATGTCTTCTGCTTCACCAAGCGTTTGCCCTCGTCACCCAAATCTCTTGAACACGCATCCTAGTGTGCCCGTTGCGGAGCGCCGCGCGTCACTGCCCACACGAGCAGGCGTGCCAGCGCATTCACCAGGATGGTCACCACAAACAGCGCCAGTCCGATCTCCGTGAGCGCACTGCGATGGAGATCAGTGGTGGCTTCGGCATATTCATTGGCAATCACCGCAGCCATCGAGGCGCCATTGGAGAGCAGCGAACGATGGATCTCCGGGGTATTTCCAATCACCATCGTGACGGCCATGGTCTCACCCAGCGCCCGCCCCAGGCCAAGGATGATTGCGCCGACGATGCCGATACGCGCATTGCGCAGCACACCCATTCGAATCATCTCCCAGCGCGTCGCCCCCAGCGCCAGAACGGCCTCTCGCTGCGAATGCGGCACCGCCATCATCACCTCGCGAGTGAGCGAAGAGATAATGGGCAGAATCATGATTGCCAGGATGACCGCTGCAGCAACGAATCCCAGCCCAGTGGGGTTGTCGCTCTCGAAAAGCCCCGTCCAGCCAAACGCACGGATCAGAAGCGGATTGACGTAATCGCGCAGGAGCGGCACCAGGACAAATACGGCCCACAGGCCATAGATAATGCTCGGAATTGCGGCAAGCAGCTCAGTCATGAAGGCCAGCGGGGCGCGCAGAGCGCCGGGGCACATCTCCGTGAGAAAGACGGCCACGCCAACGGCCAACGGCACCGCAATGAGAAGCGCCAGAAAGGAAGAGACCAGCGTGCCATAGACGAACGGCAGAGCGCTGAAGTGCTCGTTCACAGGATCCCAGAAGAGGCGCATGCTCGTGTAGGGATCGAGGTAGGAGCTGAAAAAGAAGTGGAAGCCGAGGCGATGCCACGACAGTTCCGATCCGATGACCAATTCTGTCGCAATCAAGGCAACGATGCCGAAGATGCTCAGAGCACAGAGCAGCATCAGGTAGTGAAACCAGCGATCCGCTGCGGCCGAGTTGCCGCGCTCGCTCAGGTAGCGGCGCACGGCGGAGACATTGGCCGGGGAAGCGACAACCCGCTCATTCTCAGAGGAAAGTGAGCCAGCCTTTGGCTGAGGCGGAACGATACGCGTCTCGGACACTTGGATTGTCACCCTTAACAGGCTAACTGCCAAATGTGAATGCGAGGTTACAACACTGGGAAATCAAGAGCATAGACTGCGAAAATCGGGCAAATCCCGGGGTCTGACTCTCCTGCATGCCGAATCTGCCGAGAACCCCCCGAAGATCTGCCCGAAACGCATCCCGGTGGAAAATTGAAATTTGTTCCCCATTGGATTCTACATCCGTTAAGCTGGAAAGCTGGAGTTGAGGTCGGCCTGAAGCCATGCGCAAAACACTGATTGTTCTCTGCCTTGCCGTCATCGTTTTTCCCGTTGCAATCTACCCCCAGACAACCCAGGACCCGCCGCAGCGCGTCTGGCATGCCGGATGGATTACGCATCCGACCGCCGCTTTGCGCGAGCCGCTCGTGCTCCACTTCAGAAAGACGCTGAACCTTAGCGCGGTTCCCCCCAGCTATATCGTTCGTGTCAGCGCCGACAATCGCTTCATTCTGTATGTCAACGGGAAACGGGCGGGAGATGGCCCAGCACGAGGCGATCTCAATCACTGGCGCTACGAGCAGATTGACCTCGCCCCGATGCTGAAGACCGGCACGAACGTGATTGCCGCCACGGTATGGAACTGGGGGATCTTTGCGCCCATTGCGCAGATGAGCGACCGGACCGCCTTTCTGCTCGAGAGCGAAGCGACCGGAAACTCCTCCATCAGCACGCCGAAGGGCTGGCAGGTGGAGGAAGAGACCGGCCAACGCCCGCTCGACCGTTCGTCCATCAAGCTGCTCACCTACATGGCTGCCGGCCCCGGTGAGGTAATCGACGCAGCGCACTACGACTGGAACTGGAATGACCCAGCGGCCGGCGGCGGCTCATGGGTTCCAGCCGCGTCGCCCATGCGCGACAGCATCTTCCCCGCAAACCCGGCGCACTCTTTCGGAGTGACCGGCGACAACCCCTGGAGCCTTGTGCCGGACCGGCTGCCACACATGGAGGTGAGTCCGACCGATGCCGGACACTCCGTTCGTGCCTCCAGCCCAGACCTCAATGCATTTCCCGCCTCATCCGTCACGGTTCCCGCCAACAGTCACGTTCATCTCCTGCTGGACCGCGGCGCCCTTACGACGGCCTACCCGCATCTGAGCGTGTCCGGCGGCAAGGGTGCGCAGGTCTGGTTTACCTATTCCGAGGCGCTGTACGACCAGAAGCGTCACAAGGGCGACCGCAATGATGTGGGCGACCGCACTGCTCTCGGCCTGCGAGATGAGTTCCTGCCAGACGGCGGAAGCCATCGCTTCTTCGAACCGCTCTGGTGGCGCACGTGGCGCTATCTCGACCTCGACATCCAGACCGGCGATGCGCCCCTCACGCTGGAATCGCTGACCGCGGCCTTCACCGCCTATCCATTCCAGGAGCGGGCAAAGCTGCAGACCGGCGACCCGGACCTCGACAAGATCTGGGAGATCTCATGGCGCACCGCTCGCCTCGACGCCCATGAAACCTACATGGATACGCCGTACTACGAGCAGCTCCAGTACGTGGGCGACACGCGGATTCAGGCGCTGATTTCCTACACTGTCGCCAATGACGACCGGCTCGCACGACAGGCGATTGAGGCCTTTGACCTGTCCCGCTCGCCCGATGGGCTGACGCGCAGCCGCTACCCGAGTTCCCTGCCCCAGACCATCCCGCCCTTTTCGCTGCTGTGGATTGGCATGGTGCGCGATGCGTGGATGTACCGGCCCGATGCGGAGCTCGTGCGGCAATCCCTGCCGGGCAGCCGCGCCGTGCTGGCATGGTTTGAAGGGCATGAACGACCCGATGGGCTGCTCGAGAAGTTGCCCTGGTGGAGCTTCATCGACTGGGTTTCTCACGGCGAGATTCCCACCTATGACGCGAAAGGCGAGTCCTGCATGACTTCGCTGCAGTATCTCGGCGCGCTCGAAGATGCAGCCGCACTGGAGCAGGGCGTCGGCGACCCGGCCTTCGCTGTGCAGGACAAGAGCCGCGCAGAGCACGTGCGCAAGGGCATCTACGCGGCATGCTGGAGCCCCGCGCGTGGTTTGATCGCCGACAACGCCGATCAGAAGGTCTTCAGCCAGCAGGCCAACATCCTCGGCGTCCTCTACGACGTCATTCCTGAGGACCGGCAGCAGGAAGTGTTGCGGAAGATTCTCGCCATCGATCCCGGCACCACGCCGGATGGCGTGATGAGCGCATCCTATTACTTCCGCTTCTACCTGGCACGAGCCCTGGACCACGCAGGAATGGCCGACGAGTATCTCGCCTCCATCGACCCATGGCGCAAGCTGCTGCCGCTGCACTTCAGCACATGGCCCGAGGTGCCCGGAGAGACACGGTCGGACTCGCACGCCTGGTCGGCGCATCCCATCTATGACCTGCTCACGCTGGTAGCGGGCATCGAACCCGCCAGCCCCGGATTTGCATCGGTTCGCATCGCGCCGCACCTCGGGTCGCTCCCGGTGCTCAAGGCAACATTTCCGCATCCCTCGGGCAACATCGAAGTGGAGTATCGTAAACGCGATGGCGGGCTGGACGCGACTATCAAGCTGCCTGCGGGCCTCACCGGAACATTTGTGCTGCACGGGCAAACGCAGCCCCTGCATTCCGGCGTGAATCATATCGCCGCGCGCTGAATCGGCTTTCCGGCCGCTGCCTTTTCTCAGAGGTGGCCGGAATCCAGCCGGGCCACCGGGACGGCAAATCGAGTTATTTCAGGAGAAACACTGTTTCCCGCACTGTGATAAACGTGTTACAACTCCAACATGGCAAAGGGCAAGACTTCTACGCCTCCTGGGCATGTCAACCTTAGAATGCTCGCCGAGCATCTCGAGCTTTCACAGACTACCGTCTCTCTGGTCCTGAATAACTCGCCGTCAGCCAAGTCCATCCCGCAGGAGACGCGCAATCGCGTGATTGAAGCGGCCAAGCGGTTGAACTATCGGCCCAACTACTTTGCCCGCTCGCTGCGCCAGAGCCGCTCGATGAGCGTAGGAGTGTTGGCGCCGGACCTGAGCGAAGGTTACTTCACGAGCGTGATGAGCGGCGTTGTGCAGGAGTTGAACAGCGCGCATTACTTCTATTTCACAGCCTGCCACGAATGGAAGCGCGAATTGATGGAGCAGTATCCGCGCATGCTGGTGGAGCGCGCCGTGGACGGATTTCTACTGCTGAACACTCCGGCGGATCACATCGACGTGCCGGTTCCCGTGGTGGCGATCTCGGCGCACAGCCGCGCTGAAAATGTCACGAATATCGTCCTCGATCACCACAAGGCAGTCGAGCAGGCATTGAAGCATCTCTATGATCTTGGTCATCGGCGCATCGCATTCATGCGCGGCCCGCGCGCCATCCCTGACTCCGATTACCGCTGGGAGAGCATTCAGAAGGTCTGCCGCGAGATGGGCCTCAAGATTGACCCGTCCCACGTGGCACGCATCGACGATTCAAGCTGGTCCATGAAGACCGGCCACCATCCCATGGCCCCGGAGATCGGATACAAATCCATGCAGGCCCTGCTGGACAAGGCGCGCGACTTCACGGCAATCTTCTGCTTCAACGATATTGCCGCGATCGGCGCGATTCGCGCGCTTAAGGATATGGGGATGTCGGTACCGGGAGATGTGTCGGTTGTCGGGTTTGACGATATTCTGTCTGCCGCCTACGCCACGCCTTCACTCACCACGGTGCGCCAGCCCTTGATGGAGATGGGCAAGCGCGGCGCGCAGGTGCTGCTGGAGCGCATCAACCGCCAGGACAACGGGCACCTTTCTGAAATTGTGGTCGCGCCGGAGTTGGTGGTGCGCGAGTCCAGCGGTCGCGCCCCAGCCGGAAAGTAGGCGCGACGCCTCAGCCGCAGTAGGACTGGAACCAGCGGCTGATGTAGACCTGCGCATGTGCTTCACCGCAATAGTGGCGCGCGCCGGGAGAATCCGCTGCTTCCTTTGTCCACTTGTAGACTGTGAGCTGCGTGCTGCTGCAGTGAATCACGATCCAGCGCACTGGATCTTCACTCTCTTCGCCGCAAATCTCGCACCGATAGACCGTATCAATCACTGAATGACCTCCAGATTCGTTGAAACCTGCCCTCGATTCGCCTACTCCAGCATCTGCAGGTCGAGCGGCTGCTCCAGCAGGCAATCCATCTTTCCGATTTCCGTCAGCGCGCGCTTCAGTGCGGAAGACTTGCACGGCTCCACAGTGACCACGAACGGCAGCGCATCGGCGGGATAGCCAGGCTTCTGCACAATTGCGCGGATGTTGATGCGCTCTTTCGCCAGCGCGCCGGTAATCTCCGCGACGATGCCGGGGCGGTCCCGCACGAGAAAGCGAATGTAGTGCGGCACTTCAAATTCCGCGCCGATGCGTGCAGGAACAGAGGGAATCTCAACGCGCCGCGAGCCATGCGCAAGCGCCACCAGATCGCTCACGACGGCGACGGCAGTGGGATGCCCTCCCGCGCCATGACCGGAAAAGACCACGTCGCCACCATAGTGCCCAGTAAGAATCACCATGTTCTCAGTACCCCGCGACCAGGCGAGCGGCGAATGCTGATCGACAAGCATCGGGCCAACCGCCGCCGCAACTGTGCCGCCAGTCTGTTCGGCGCGCGCCACCTGGCGAATCGTGCAGCTCAGATCCCGTGCATAGCTGAAGTCCAGGGCCGCAACCGCAGTGATTGGCTTGGGCACAATCTCTTCCGGGTCCACAACGACGCGCATGGCGAGGCGCATAAGAATCGCGAGCTTCGCGCGCGCATCAAAGCCACCCACGTCCTCTGTGGGATCGGCCTCTGCATAACCCTTCGCCTGCGCCTCCGCCAGCACAGCGGAGTAATCGGCGCCGCCCTCCATCTTGCTGAGGATGAAATTGCAAGTGCCGTTCAGAATTCCTTCAATGCGCTGGATCCGGTCGCCTGCGAGCCCCTGTTCAAGGCCAGGAATCACCGGAATACCGCCTGCGACCGCAGCGCCATATTTCAAGTGGCCGCCCTTCGCGGCAGCAAGTCGTTCCAGTTCCACACCGTGGTAGGCGATCAACTTCTTGTTGGCCGTAACGACGCTTTTCCCTGCCTCAAGAGCGCGGCGTACCCACGTACCCGCCGGGTCCAGTCCACCCGCTAATTCCACCACGACGTCTGCATCCGACCCGAGCACAGCTTCAGCGTCTTCGCTCCATTTCACGGTCGGTGGAACCCAGTCCACACGCTTGCGGGAGATGCCGCGATTGAAGATGTGCGTCAGTTGCAGCCCCTCGGGGTTTGATTCCACAAGAATCCGCGCGACCGAACTGCCCACGGTTCCAAAGCCAAACAGCGCAACACGCAGGGGACGCATGCCAGACACTTTATGTGCATCTGTTGCGGGGGATGCATGGGAAGCTTTCTTCTCTGTCACAATCTGGTCCTTTTGCGGATTCAGAAATCTCTCGATACCACGATGATACCTGAGCGATATTCGCAAGCCGCTGCAGTCGTCCTTGAGAGCCGCTCTCGCGCCCAAGGTCCTGTACCATCAAAGAGAGATGCGCCGCGCGCTGGCAGCTATTCTGGTTCTGTTCTTTGGTCTGGGTCCGCTTACGGCAACCCTGCAGGCCGATGAGGACGTGCGTCTGCCCGCGTGCTGCCGGCGTCATGGGGCGCATCACTGTGCAATGGCCGCTGCAATGGGCGCGCAGATGGCCGCTCGCGCGAGAAACTCACAGCCTGCATTGACCGCGCCTTCACGCTGCCCGCTCTATCCGCAACACATATTCACGACAGCAAGCTCTCAGCCTGCCATCGTTCCCGGCCCCTGCGCGCCTGCGCAGACTGGTATGCAGCACCGGCCAATAGACCGTGTCACCGCCGTCGCTCGCAGCCAGCCCCTGAGCTACCGCGCGGGCCGCAGCCCTCCACAGAGCAACCCAATCTAGTCCGCATATCCGCACACCACACTGACCGGTGGCGCAGTTCCACACATCCCCATGCCGCATCATGCCCGTCGGCCTCGCGCAGATCGACGGTTGCGCCGCATGGCCTTATTTCGAATCAGGTTCCGATGCATCGCTCAAAGTTTCTCGCTCTGTTTATTCTCTTCGTGCCTCTTGCGGCATGGTCAACGGTCTTCGCCACGCTGAAGGGTGTCATTCACGACCCACAGCACAGGCCTATTGCAGGCGCCACCGTTTCTCTGCATGCCGCTGACTCCGACTTTGCTCTACATGCAACCACCGATTCGAACGGAGAATTTCAGATCCCTCAGGTCCCTATCGGCGTCTACCGTATGACCTTTACAGCGGAAGGTTTTGCGGATCTCGCCCAAGCGGTCGCGATCGAGTCCGGCACAAAGCCCGTGCTGCATATCCAGCTCGAACTTCCGGTATCAGCGCAGAGTGTTCTGGTAGAAGCGACCAGCAGTACGGTGGCGGCTGATTCGGTCACGCCTACAACACTCATCACGCGTGAGGAGATAGAGCAGACGCCCGGAGCCAGCCGCACGCTGGGCATGGAGATGATTACCGACTACGTGCCCGGTTCCTACATGACCCACAACATGCTGCACATGCGCGGTGGGCACCAGACAAGCTGGCTCATCGACGGCGTGTCGATTCCGAACACCAAGATCGACAGTAACGTGGGACCGCAAATCGACCCCAAAGACATTGATGAGCTTGAGACGCAGCGCGGCAGCTACTCTGCCGATATCGGCGACCGCACCTATGGCGCGTTCAATGTACTGCCCCGCAACGGCTTTGAGCGCGACCGCGAAGGCGAGCTGGTGCTGACCGGCGGGAATCTCTACTTCGGCGAGTCGCAGCTTTCTCTCGGCGATCACAGCACGCGCACTGCGTGGTATGCCAGCGCAACCGGCTCGCGCTCCAACTATGGGCTTGAGACACCGATTGCCAGCATTTTTCACGATGCGACGAATTCAGAAAGCGGCTTTGTTTCCCTTATTCGTAATCAGACGCCCAGAGATCAACTCCGCCTTGACGCGCAAATGCGTCAGGACTACTTTCAGATTCCCTACGACGCAAACCCGAACGACTGGGAGCAGGCTTCGAACTACTACAACTCCTATGGGCTGCGGGATGGGCAAACGGAGCGCGATTCATTTGTGCTCATCAATTGGGTACGCACTCTTTCTCCAACAGCGCAACTGCAGGTTGCGCCGTTCTATCACTTCAATCAAGCGGCATACGATGCGCGACCGAGCGATACTCCGGTCGCTACCACCTGGCACCAGAGCTCGAACTACGCCGGCGCACAGGTAGACGTTCACGCGGATGCTGGTCCCAACAGCTTTGCCGGCGGCGTTTACTCCTTTCTGCAGCATGAAGACGATCTGTACGGTCTGCGTGTGAACAACGCGGGCGTTCCAGCCGTAACGGTTCCGGATACGCAAGCCGTTGCGAATGCGGGTCTGGTTGAGCTGCACTTTTCCGATCAGCTTCGGGTGAACCGCTGGATCACGCTGATGGGCGGCATGCGCATCTCGAACTACCATGGCGGCTACACGGAGAATGCGGCCTATCCGCGCATCGGCGCAGCACTGGAGATTCCCCGGTTGCACTGGGTGCTGCGCGGATTCTATGGCCACTTCTTTCAACCGGCCCCCATCGTCACCGTGTCCAGCGCATTCCTGAACTACGTCACGAGCCAGCCCGGCCAGAATGCCTTTGTGCCGCTGCCCTCCGAGCGCGACGAGGAGCACCAGTTCGGCTTGCAGATCCCGTGGAAGGGATGGCTCGTAGACGCTGACACATTTGAGACGCGCGCAAATAACTACCTCGACCACGCCAATGTGGGTGAGTCGAATATCTACTTCCCGATCGCGGTGGACGGGGCGCTCATCCAGGCATGGGAGCTGGCGATTCGGTCGCCGCAACTGGCGCACATCGGCCAATTCCATCTCGCTTACTCCAACCAGCTCGCGCAGCAGCGCGGCAATGTCATCGGAGGCTTCGCCTGCAGCAGTCCAGGCGATCCAGCCTGCGCGCTCGGGCCTGATTACATTCCACTCGACCACGACCAGCGCAACACACTCAACACTGGATTCACGGCCAGTCTGCCATTCAGTACATGGTTTGCGACGAACGTGTACTACGGATCGGGATTCACAAATGGCCTCGCGGGCGCGAACATCGGCCCCTACAACGGAGCGTATCTGCCTGCGCACACCACCTTTGATGTATCGATGGGGCGGAGTTTGGGGGAGCGGTGGAAATTCTCAGGCAGCGTGGTGAACGTGACCAATCATCGCGTGCTGATGGACAACTCCGTGACGCTGGGCGGATTCCATTACAACGATCCGCGCATGCTGATGGCAGAGCTACGCTATCGTTTCCACTTTTGATGACGCCGCGGGCGGATGGCAGAGACAAGCCTTCTCAGGAACGTACGACGAACAGACCCGGCATCACCTCTCCGGCTTTGCCTTCCACTACTTGCGTGAAGGCCGCTGCGTTCAGAGGTGGCTCCGGACCTATATAGACGGTGCGCGCGCCGTGCTGCCGCGCCCAGTGGACAAAACTCGCTGCTGGATACACAGACCCCGAAGTACCGACCACAAGCATCAACGTAGCGCGTGCAATTTCGTCCTGAACCCGATCCATCTCAAGCGGAATCTCGCCGAAGAAGACGATGTGGGGGCGCATGCGGCCTCCGCAGGGGCAGCGCGGTACATCCGCAAGGCTGGCGTAGATCGCATGATCCTCAACCGGGTCGCGCCCGCAGTCGCGCTCGCAGCGAGACTTTGCCAGTTCGCCGTGCATGTGCACCACGCGCACGGATCCGGCTCGCTCGTGCAGGTCATCCACGTTCTGTGTGCAGAGAAAGAATCGCTCGCCGAGCTGAGCTTCCAATGCAGCCAGCGCGAAATGCGCTGGATTCGGCAGTGCCTTGGCGTCCTGTGCGCGACGGCCCGCGTAGAACGCCCACACCTCGGCGGTATTGCACAGCCATGCATCGGGCGTGCAGACATCTTCCACGCGGTAGCCCGCCCACAGGCCGTCCTCCGCGCGAAAGGTGGGCAGGCCGCTCTCCGCGCTGATGCCTGCGCCGGTCAGGACGAAGACGCGGTCATGGGGTGCAATCTCTATGCCGGCCACCGTTGAGTTGCTCCCATCGTCTATTCTTCACGGCTCCAGCAGAATCTTCCCCGTGGTCTTGCGCGCTTCCATGTCAATCTGCGCCTGCGCAGCTTGGGCGAGCGGATACAGATGCTCTGTCCGCAGCTTGATTTCGCCGGTTGCAGCCCAGTCCAGCACCTTGCCTGCGCGCCACTCCAACTCTGTGTGGGTGGCGATGTAGTGCCAGAGCGTGGGCCGCGTGATGTAAAGCGAGCCTTTGCTACTGAGTTGAATCAGGTCGAATGCCGGAACTGGTCCGCTGGAAGCCCCAAACAGCGCAAGCAGTCCGCGCGGGCGCAAGCAGTTCAGGCTCTTGTCAAAGGTCGTCTTGCCCACCGAGTCGTAGACCACATCCACGCCCTTGCCGCCGGTGATGCGCTTCACCTCTGCCTCAAAATCCTGCTCGGTGTAGAGAATCACGTCCTTTGCTCCAGCTTCGCGAGCCAGCTCGGCCTTCTCTTTGGTGGAGACTGTCGCAATAACGCGCGCGCCGATTCGCGCGGCCATCTGCGTGAGCAGCAGACCCACGCCGCCGGCCGCTGCGTGGACGAGCGCTGTTTCCCCTGCCTTCAGCGGATAAGTGGAATAGACGAGATAATGCGCAGTCATGCCCTGCAACATGGCCGCTGCGGCCTGCTCTGGGCTCAGGCGCGATGGAACCTTGACAAGCTGCGCTGCTGGAACCAGCGCATATTCGGCGTAGCTGCCGAGCACGCTGACGGAGGCCACGAGATCGCCTTCTTCAAAACCAGTAACGCCTGGACCGAGCTTTTCTACCGTGCCCGCCGCTTCGCTGCCGGGAGTGAGAGGCATGGTCGCCTTGTAGGTCCCTTTGCGGAAGTAGATCTCAATAAAGTTCACCCCGACCGCTTCCACGCGGATCAGGACCTGCCCCGGTCCCGGCTCAGGGATGGGCAACTCGACCAGTTGCAGAACCTCTGGCCCACCTGTGGCTTGAATCTGAATGGCTTTCATATCACGGCAAGGATGCACCCGGAGGGCATGATTCTGCAAGACTTTCGACGCGGCAAAAGAATGCGCCACACATGCCGATCAATCGGCATAGGGGGGAGAGTCACCTCTCCTCCCCTGCCACACCACCGGACATGCGGGTCCGCATCCGGCGGTTCGGATGGATTGAGCTATGTTCCAGCGAACAACCTTGGCACTCCAAGCGAGTCGAAGTAGGCGATAGGAAACGCGCGACTCATGGCGGGGCTGTTGGCGATGTGCCATGGGCCGTGAGTATTTCCGGCGGTGGTGGCCGCCAGATTTCGGCTCACGCCACGATCACATAGCTTTCTGAACCGCACCTTGCCGCGTTTCCATTGTCTGCTGATCACGGACCGCAGTCGTTGCCGTTTCCATTGATCCAGCCGTTCCAGCACTAAGGGCGTCTCGGCGAAGCCGAAGTATCCTCTCCAGCCACGCAGGTAGTCGGAGAGTTCCTTCGTCATTTGCTCGATACTGACGCCCCGTGTCGGCCCCGTCAGTTCCCGCACTCTCTGCTTGAAGCGCGCCAAAGACCTGGCGGCGATACGCCGCTTCGGCTCCCGCGCCCGCGTCAGACTGAAGCCGAGGAACTTGCGATCCGCCGGTCGCGCCACTGCGCTCTTCTGTTCGTTGACCCTGAGCTTGAGCCTGCGCGTGATGAAGCCGGTAATGCTCCGCTTCACCCGTTCCGCTACCCGCCGGCTGCGCACGTAAATGTTGCAGTCGTCCGCATAGCGAACGAAGCAGTGCTTGCGCCGCTCCAGTTCCCGGTCTAGTCCGTCGAGTACGAGGTTCGACAAGAGCGGCGATAAGGGTTCGCCTTGCGGCGTGCCTTCTTCCACCGTACCCACCAGCCCGTTTTCCATCTCGCCCGCGGTGAGGAACGCCCGGATTAACTTGAGCATCCTCTTGTCCGCGATCCGTCGCGCTACAGCAGCCACCAGTCTGTCGTGGTTGACCCGATCAAAGAACTTCTCCAGATCGAGATCCACCACCCAGCGGCGCCTTCGGTCACATACTTCTGTGCCTTGGCTACCGCCTGATGTGCCGAGCGTCCGGGTCGGAACCCGTGACTGTGTTCGGAAAACTCCGCGTCCCATCTACCCTGCAGCACCTGTATCACCGCCTGCTGTTCCATTCGGTCCAGCACCGTCGGGATGCCCAGCTGTCGCACCCCTCCGTCCGGCTTGGGTATCTCTACCCGTCTGACCGGTTGCGGCTTGTAAGTCCCACTCAACAGTTGTTCGCGGATGGCTGGCCAGTGCTCCTTCAAGTAAACAGTCAACGCACCCACCGTCATTCCGTCGAGGCCCGCACTACCCTGGTTGGACTTCACTCGCTTCAAGGCCTGCAAGCAGTTCTCCCGCTCGCAGACCTCTTCCATCAGTTGTTCGCTGTTCTTAGCCAGGCTTTCGTTCCTGCGCTCCGCCGCGAGCGTTGCGGCCCCTTCACGAGGAGCCCTTGAAGCTTCACTCCTCCCCTCCTCGCCAAAGGCCAGCCGAAGCTGGTTTTTCTGCCGCTTGTCGCCCATCGAGTCGCGCCGCCTACTTGCCGCTTCTTTCCGTTTGGGCCTTCGCTGCCGAAGCAGCTACTATGCCCGCTGCTGACTTCTGCTGCACGGTCAGGGTGGATTGCTCCACCCTCAGTCCTGATTCCAGAACATGCAACAGACCTCCCGCCATAAGAACGTCCGCCTTCAACACGCAACCGTCGGATCTACTACCAGCGCCCTTGATGGTTGTGGACTTCGCGATCATTGGCTCGCTCGTCCGACGCCGTAGGCCTCATATCCGCTGAATTGTCCATCGGCTCGCGTCTTTGCTCCTCGCTTCCTTCAGACCCCGCCTCGCGACGACGCCCTGGCGCTTCGCTATCACTTCTCCTCCATCAGGATGTGAAGAGGACTCGCACCTCCAAGCTGTCATTCATGAACGGCGTACCAAAGGAAAGGCCGCTCCTTAAGAGCGGCCTCTTCTGTTGCTTAGCTCGGATGCTTTGCCTAAGCCGGCGAAGGGGAACCCTCGGGCATTGTGCCTGATCCGCCGCGGCTTTCCGGCTTGAGCACCTGCTGTCCGCCGCCGCTGCCCGAGTCGCTGGGCGAGGCCAGCACGGAGCGGATCGGAGGCAGTTCCTTGCCCTCGAGCAGCAGCTTCACCTCATCGGCATCGATGGTCTCGCGCTCCAGCAGAGCGGCGGCAATGCGATGCATGGCGTCCTGGTTCGATTCGAGGATGGTGCGCGCCGACTGGTAAGCCTCATCAATCAGGCGGCGTACCTCCTGGTCAATCTGGCGGGCGGTCTCTTCGCTGAAGTCACGATGCTGCGCTATCTCGCGGCCGAGGAAGATCTGCTCCTCCTTCTTGCCAAAAGTGAGCGGACCGAGCCGGCTCATGCCGTACTCGCAGACCATGCGGCGGGCAAGGTCGGTCGCGGTCTCGATGTCGCTGCCCGCGCCGGTGGACATCTGGTTGAGGAAGATCTCCTCCGCCACGCGGCCACCGTAAGCCGTAGCCAGGCGCGTTTCGAGATACTCGCGCGTGTAGTTGTGCCGATCGTCGGGCAGATAGACCGTGACGCCGAGCGCCATGCCGCGCGGAATAATCGTGACCTTGTGGATGGGGTCGGAGTGCTCGCGCAGGATGGAGACCAGCGCGTGACCAGCTTCGTGATAGGCCGTGACGCGCTTTTCTTCATCGGTGAGCAGCATCGACTTGCGCTCCGCGCCCATCAGCACCTTGTCCTTGGCCAGCTCGAAGTCGTACATCACCACCTGCTTGCGGTTGGCGCGAGCGGCGTTCAGTGCAGCCTCGTTCACCATATTGGCGAGGTCTGCACCGGAGAATCCCGGTGTGCCACGCGCAAGAACATTGAGGTTCACGTCGTCGGCCACAGGGACCTTCTTTACGTGAACGCGCAGGACTTCTTCGCGTCCGCGCACATCCGGCAGGCCCACCACCACGCGGCGGTCAAAGCGGCCGGGACGCAGCAGCGCAGGGTCCAGCACGTCGGGGCGGTTGGTGGCGGCGACGAGAATCACGCCGTCATTGGACTCAAAGCCGTCCATCTCGACCAGCAGCTGATTCAGTGTTTGCTCGCGCTCGTCGTGGCCGCCGCCGAGGCCGGCCCCGCGATGGCGGCCCACCGCGTCGATTTCATCGATGAAGATAATGCAGGGTGCGTTCTTCTTGCCCTGCTCAAAGAGGTCGCGGACGCGGCTTGCGCCCACGCCGACAAACATCTCGACGAAGTCCGACCCGGAGATGGAGAAGAATGGGACGTTGGCCTCGCCTGCTACGGCACGGGCCAGAAGCGTCTTGCCGGTTCCTGGAGGGCCCACCAGCAGCACACCCTTGGGAATGCGCCCGCCCAGCTTCTGGAACTTCTGCGGCTCGCGCAGGTACTCGATAATCTCCTTCAGCTCTTCCTTGGCTTCATCCACGCCGGCCACGTCTTTGAATGTGACTTTCTTCTGCTGCATGGAGAGCAGGCGCGCGCGGCTCTTGCCAAACGATAGCGCTTTATTGCCGCCTGACTGCATCTGCCGCAGCATGAAGAACCAGATGCCGATCAGCAGGATGATGGGACCGATATTGAACAGAAGAGGCAGCAGGATATTGCTCTGCGGATCCTTGAGGGTGAACGAAACCTTGGCCGCGTGGAGCTTGTCGATCAGCGTATCGGTACTCTGCGGAATCGTGGTGTGGAACTGATCCTTGGGTGTGGCCTTCAGGTGGCCATGCAACTCCGTGCCCTGGATCGTGACGTCCTGCACCTGACCCGTGTCGATCTTGTCCAGCAGGTCGGAGTAAGCGACCTCCGTGTCCTTGCCCATCGTCGTCCCGCGCTGCACGACTCCCCAAAGCAGCATGAGGCAAATGAGGATGACGCCCCAGAACATGATCGTTTTGACAGTAGAATTCACCAGCAATCCTCTTTCCCGGCGGGAATGAGCGGGCCCAGTGCCTGCTTTCCGCCTTGCTCACTCCCTATAGACGCGGCATACCCGAGTGAAGTCACAGAAAATGCGCACGCCCGGAGGGGACACGTGACCTCTGCCACCCAATGAGCAGTTGTTCAAATTGTACTCCCATTCCGGAACAAAACTTCCGGGAATCGGACCCGGAGGTACCCCTAGAAACAGAGGTGCGGACGACGGCGCAAGTTCACCTTGCCGAGGGAAGAGAGGTGGCCTCAACTCGCACGCCCGATGGGGGTTCCACGTCGGCTCCCCGCATCCAGGCGATCATGCCGGCGACCTCCAAAACGGGCCAGGAAGCCCTCGCGGTTCCCGTCACCTTCAGGCGTTCAAGCACCTCCTTCACCTTGCGCGGACTGCTGGAGTAGCGCAGCCGGACGCGGTCGCCGGACTTCCATACGCGGAGACGGGCCTCTGCGGGGCCATCCGCGCCGGGGGCTCCGTCCACCCGCAGACGCAGGCCGAAGGCGGCAGCATCCACCTTGCCGGGGATCGCAAAGACATATTCAGGCAGGGGCTGGTCCTCCCTGCTCGGAGCCACCAGAGTCAGGCGCAGTTCGCGCGGCGTGCGTTCGGCGCGCAGGCCCTGGGCCAACTCGCGCTTCTGCCCGGCCTTGCCTTCCAGTGCCAACCGCCGAAGCGCCTCCGTGGCCTCAAAATCAAGCGAACAGCCCAGGCCAGAAGCCGCATAGCGCAGCAGGCGGCGCTGCATGGGGACAGCCTGGGATGCGAGGCGCGTCCTGTCCAGCGCAACGCCTTCGCCCGTAGCGCGCCCGCCGCCCCGCACCGGCCTGCCCGCCAGCACGAACTGCGGCGCGATGCGCTCCACCTCCGCCTGCCACCAGGCTTCCTCGTCCAGAGCGAGGGTCGCCATCTGCGTCAGGCGCGCGCGCAGCTGAGGATTCCAGGTTTCCAGAAGCGGCAGCAGTTCATGGCGGATGCGGTTGCGCGTGTACGTCAGGTGGCGGTTGGTCGAGTCCTCGCGCCATGGCTGGCCCAGGGCGCGGAGATACGTCTCGATCGCTTCGCGCCGCGTGGCCAGCAAAGGCCTGAGGATCAGCCCCTCGGGGTGCTTCACCACCGGATGGATGCCCGCGATGCCTTCCGTCCATGCGCCGCGCAGCAACCGCGCCAGCACGGTCTCCGCCTGGTCGTCGAGCGTGTGCGCGGTGGCGACTGCATCGAGCGGAACCTCGACCATGAGCTGCCGGAACCAGGCGTAGCGCAGCCGGCGGGCGGCTTCTTCGATGGTCTCGCCGGGCTTGCCTGCGGCAGGCCGAGACTCGGCCGCAGTCTCGACGCGGTGCTCGTGGAAGGGCACGCCCAGCGATGCCGCCAGTTCGCGCGCGAAGGCCCGATCCGCATCCGCCTCGTCCCCGCGCAGGCCGTGGTGCAGGTGCGCTGCGTGTAGCACGATGCCTCGCTCCCTGCTCTGATCCGCGAGCACACGCAGCAGCGCGACCGAGTCCGCGCCGCCGGAGAGTCCCACGGCCAGGCGCATGCCGGGTCTAAGAAGCGACGAATCGAGTTCGAGCGCGGCGTTCACATGAGCGATGATAGCGCCTGCGTTGCGAGGAGCCACAGCGTGTGTCCCGGCCCATCGCCGATGTATACTCCACGAGTTATGCAGGTCTTTGCAATTCTTCCCGCGGCGGGCCTTGGCACCCGCATGGCCGGGCCGCAGCCGAAGCAGTTTCTGGCGCTGGCCGGTGTTCCCATTCTGATTCACTCGCTTCGCGCCTTTGCCTCAGTGCCGCGCGTGACGGCGATTTACGTGGCCGTGCGCAAGTCGGAGCTGGAGCGCGTGGAGGCACAGGTGGCTGAGTACGGCTTTGCGCCGCGCGTCCACGTGGTCGAGGGCGGCGACAACCGCCAGGAATCCGTGGCGCACGCGCTGGCCGCCGTGCCTGCGGCAGATAGCGACATTGTGCTGGTGCATGACGCGGTGCGGCCGCTCATCGATGCCGCCACGATTGAGCGCACCATTGACGCAGTCGCAGAGACCGGCGCGGCCATCGTGGGCCTGCCCGCCATCGACACCATTAAGCAGGTGGAGCGCACCGCGCACGGAGCGCTGATTACGGCTACAATTCCGCGCGAATTCGTCGTGCTGGCGCAGACGCCTCAGGGCTTTCGCTACGGGCTGCTCCAGAGAGCCTTTGAGGAGGCGACCGCGGACGGCTTTGTGGGCACCGATGAAGCCTCCGTCGTCGAGCGCGCCGGATTGCCGGTCGCCGTGGTGCCGGGCTCTCAGGTTAATCTGAAGATTACCCAGCCGGGCGATCTGGAACTGGCAGAGTTCTACCTGCGCCAGCGCACGCCCTGAGATTGCCGCGGAGACCCTGAAAGATGAGCGACACACGGATTGGTTTTGGCTTTGACTCGCACGAATTCAAGCCGGGGGTGCCGCTGCACATCGGCGGGCTGAAGCTTGACCATCCCGAAGGCCTGGCCGGCCACTCCGACGGCGACGTACTGCTCCACGCCATCACTGATGCGCTGCTGGGCGCCGTAGCGGCGGGCGACATCGGCAGCTTCTTTCCGCCGGGCGATCCGCGCTGGAAGAACGCTGACTCCGCCATCTTTCTGAATCTGGCCATGGAAGAACTGCAGAACGCCGGCTACCGCATCGTGAACATTGACACCACGCTCGTGCTGGCGGCGCCGAAGATCTCGCCCATTGCAGGCGAGATGCGCGCCCGCATCGCCGATCTGCTCTGCATCGGCATCGACCGCGTGAGCGTGAAGGCCAAGACGCCTGAAGGCCTTGGCCTGGATCACGTGGCGCAGTGCCATGCCGTGGCCATGGTCGAGCGCATCTCCGGCCCCGAGGACCTGAAGAGCATGAGCGCCGTGATTGAGAGCCAGCGCCAGCTTGAAGACGTTGTCGAAGACCTGCTGAGCACCGTGCACGGCGTGCCGAAGAAGCGCACGGTCCACCCTGTCTTCGACACGGAAGACATTACCTGAGCGGCAGTCGGGCTTCGCAGGAAAGTGCTTTGGGCACCCCTGTCCCAAAGATTCTCGTTGCCGTTTCTTCAGAATCGTCCTACCTTTGCGGGAGTATCCATTCCAGCCTTGGAGAGCTCCCATGCACCTTGCACTTTATCTGATGCAAGCCCAGCCAGACCCTGCTCAGGTGCAGAAGATGGCCATGGCCATACTGGCCGTCATGCCTCTCTTCATCCTCGTCGCCCTCGCCATCGTGATCGTCCCCGTATGGTTCATCTGCAAGAAAGCTGGCTTCTCGCCATGGCTGTCCCTGTTGAACATCGTTCCGCTCGGAGGCCTGGTTCTGCTCTATGTGCTGGCGTTTTCAGAGTGGAGGGTCATGCCGCTCCCACAGCAGGGCTGGCCGCAGGCGCCGCCTCCGCCTCCACGTTGCTAGCCCCCCGGACTGATAGCATCAAAGAGGATCAACGCCTCAACAATGCCTGCAGAATCACTCTCCCACGGCGAGAAGCCTCGCGTCCGCTTTGCGCCTTCACCCACCGGCTTTCTGCACGTGGGCAGCGCTCGCACCTTCATCTTCAACTGGCTCTTTGCGCGCCACAACCACGGCACGATGGTGCTGCGCCTCGACGACACCGACGTGGAGCGCAATACCGACGCCAGCGTGCAGTCCATCTTTGAGGGGCTGCGCTGGCTGGGCCTCGACTGGGACGAAGAGTACAAGCAGTCAGAACGGCTCGACCTGCACCGCAAGGCCGCCGAAGCCATCTTTGCCAAGGGCCTCGCGTATCGCGACTTCACGCCGGCGCACGCCGGGGACGACAACCAGTCCGGCTCGCAGGGAGCGTGGCTCTTCAATCCCGGCATGCGCGAGCTGTCGCGCGAAGAATCCGACCGCCGCGCCGCCGCAGGCGAGCCGTTTGCGCTGCGCTATCGCGTGCCCCGCGGCACGGACCGTACGCTCCGCTTCAAGGACGGCGTCTACGGTGAGCAATCAAAACTCGCCGATGAAGTCGAGGATTTCGCTCTGCTGCGTTCGGACGGCATGCCAACCTATCACCTCGCCTCCTGTGTAGACGATGCCGACCTGCGCATCAGCCACATCATTCGTGGGCAGGACCACCTGACGAACACCTTCAAGCATCTGCTCATCTTTGAGGGCCTCGGAGCGCCTGCCCCACAGTTCGCCCATCTTCCGCTGCTCGTCGCACCCGACGGCACCAAGCTCTCCAAGCGCAAACATGGCCCCGTCGTCAGCGTCACCACCTATCGCGATGCAGGCTTCCTCCCGCAGGCCTTCACCAACTTCCTCTGCCTGCTCGGCTGGTCGCCCAAAAACGACCGCGAGTTCTTGCCAGTGGACGAAATCAAAGACCTCTTCACGCTCGAAAATGTGAACCGCGCCAACGCTGTGGTGAACTTCACGGAAGAAGATCCCTTCGACGCCAAGGCTGTTTGGCTGAATGCGGAACATCTGCGTGCATTGCCCATCGACGAACTCAGCGCGCGGCTCACGCCATTTCTTGTAGAGGCCGGCTTCCAGGCTGCGCCCGAAAAAATCGCCGCCGTCACGCCGCTCATCCGCGAGCGCATCCGCCTGCTGCGCGAGGCCGCCTCCGCCGCCGACTTTTTCTTTCTTGAGAAGCTGCCGGAATATGACCCAAAGGAGTTAGTTCCGCAAAAAGGTGATGCCGCGCTGGCCCGGCGAGTGCTACAGCACGCCGAACAGGTCCTCGCCACAACCACCTTCGACCACGCTTCACTAGAAGCGACGATGCGCGAAGCAGCCGCTACACTCGGTCTCAAAGCCGGGCCGATGTTCCAGCCCATCCGCGTTGCCGTCTGCGGACGCAAAAACGCGCCGCCGCTCTTTGAAACGATGGCCGTGCTTGGCCGCGAGGTGTGCTTGGAACGGATACAAGAGGCGGTAAGCAAACTTGACACGCTCGCTTGAGCACAGAATGGACGATGGAGTAAAAAATCGCAGTGATGACAAGCCCTGGTTCAGAAAGCCCTGACACAAGCAACGCCGACATTCGCCCCACCTCCAACTTCTTGCGCGACCGGATGGCCGAGGATGTGCGCACGCGAAAATACGGCGACGCCCATGTGCAGACGCGCTTTCCACCCGAGCCCAACGGCTATCTCCACATCGGCCATGCGAAGGCCATTTTTCTTGACTTCGGCCTCGCCGACGAGTTCGGCGGCAAGACCAATCTGCGCTTCGACGACACCAATCCCGAAAAAGAAGAGCAGGAATATGTCGACTCCATCCAGAAAGATGTGCGGTGGCTCGGCTACGAGTGGGAACGGCTCTGCTACGCTTCCGACTACTTCGGTCAGCTCTACGAGTGGGCGCTCCAGCTCATCCGCACCGGCAAGGCCTACGTCGATGACCTCTCCGCCGACGAAATCCGCCAGTATCGCGGCTCGCTCACCGAGCCCGGCAAAGAGAGCCCGCACCGCAGCCGCAGCGTCGAAGAAAACGTCAACCTCTTTCAACGCATGAAGGCCGGCGAGTTCCCTGACGGCAGCCGCGTGCTTCGCGCCAAGATTGACATGGCCTCGCCCAACCTGAACATGCGCGATCCGGTGATGTATCGCATCCTGCACGCCACGCATCACCGCACCGGCGACGAGTGGTGCATCTATCCCATGTACGACTACGCGCACGGCCAGTCCGATTCCATCGAGCGCGTCACTCACTCCATGTGCACGCTCGAGTTCACAGATCACCAGCCGCTCTACCGCTGGTACATCGAGCAGCTCGGCATCTTTCCTTCACAGCAGATTGAGTTCGACCGGCTCAATCTGACTTACACGCTGCTGAGCAAGCGCAAGCTGCTGCAGCTCGTGCAGGAGGGCCGCGTGAATGGCTGGGACGACCCGCGCATGCCCACCATCTCCGGCATTCGCCGCCGCGGCTTTACGCCGGAGGCCATTCGCGCCTTTTCCGCCTCCATCGGCGTGACGCGCACCAACGGCACCACGGACATTGAACTGCTGGAGCACTTTCAGCGCGACGACCTGAATCGCCGCGCCCGCCGCGCCATGGCCGTGCTGCGCCCGCTCAAGCTGATCATCGATAACTACCCCGAGGGCCAGGTGGAACACTTCGAGGTCGTCAACAATCCCGAGGACCCGGCCGCAGGCACGCGCCAGGTCCCTTTCTCGCGCGAAATCTACATCGAGCAGGACGACTTCCGCGAGGTGCCGCCGCCCAAGTATTTCCGCCTTTCGCCGGGCAAAGAGGTGCGCCTGCGCGCCGCCTACTTCGTCACCGCGCAGAGCGTGGTGAAAGACGCGGCTGGCAACGTGGTAGAAGTCCACTGCACCTACGACCCTGCCACACGCGGCGGCGACTCGCCCGACGGACGCAAGGTCAAATCGACCATTCACTGGGTCAGCGCGACGCACGCCCTCTCCGCGGAGGTGCGCCTGTACGAAAAGCTCTTCGCCACGGCCAACCCCGGCGACGCTCCAGAGGGTGGTAGCTTCCTCGACAATCTCAATCCCAACTCGCTCGAAGTCCTCGCGAGCGCAAAGCTCGAGCCCTCGCTCGCCAGCGCCAGGGTCGAAGACCGCTATCAGTTCGAGCGCGTCGGCTACTTTTGTCTGGATCCAGACTCGTCCGAGACCAGAAGAATTTTCAACCGGACGCTGCCGCTGAAAGATTCGTGGGCGAAGATTGAGAAAAAGACGGGGGCGTAGGCCTTACTTCCCTACCACATCCATCACCACCGGAATCGTCTTCGGCGGCATGCAGGCATTGTTGTCGCAGGCCTGGTAGTGCAGCGCACCCTGCGCGAGGTGATTGCCGCGCTGTGCCAGAATCTGTGCCGTAATCACAAACTCACCCGTGTAGACGCTCAGCTTCGTACTGGGGTCCACCGGCAGCGTGAACTCGGCGCCCTCGGGATAGCTCGCGCCCTTCAGCTGCACCGCGCCCGGCGGGATCGAAAAGACCGTCGGAATCAGATACGAATCCTTGGGCGTGTGCGAGTTGATGTGCAGGCCCTGCGCCACGCGGAAGTGCATCTGCACGGTGCTTGGCTTGCCCGCCGTCACTTCAACCTGCTCGGGAAAGAGATACACCACCGAGGCAGCTTTGGCCGCGTGCGATGCACCATCGCTCTGCCACGGAAACTTTGTTTGCGCGGAAGCAAGACCCGCTGCCAGCAGCGCCGGCACAGCCAACCATGCCTTGCGACGGAGCAGCATCACGACTGCCCTCCCAGCGCCTTGCGGATGTTGCCCTCGATCTCATCTTTGGACGTGAGCCCCACCTGTGCAGCCACCACCTTGCCGCTGCGATCCACAAAGAACGAGGTTGGGAGCGAGTCCAGTCCGCCGTACGGCTGGCTGAGGGCATCGCCGCCCAGCAGCACCGGATAGTCCATGTGCATCTGCTGGGCAAAGCTGGAAATCTGCTGCGTCTCTTCCTTCAGCTTCTGCTTGTCGCCGGGGTCCAGGTCGTCTTCTGAGACGGCGAGAATCTCAAAGCCCTTGGCCGCGTACTGGTTGCGCAGGTCCACCAGCCACGGCGTCTCAATCTTGCAAGGCCCGCACCACGTCGCCCAGAAGTTGATGAGCACGGCTTTGCCTTTGTAGGCGTCGAGCGAAACCTTCTTGCCATGAACATCTTCCAGCGTGAAGTTCGGCGCCGGCTTGTTGATCAGAGGCGCAATCGTCGGCGGCAGGTCGCCTTCGCTGCCGGGCATCACCAGATCCGCCGGAGCATTCATCGCCGCCGCACGAGCCGCAGCCTGCTTGCGCGACTCCCAGTTGGCCCAGCCGGCCCAGCCAAAGGCAGCCAACAGAAAAAGAACCACAAAAAGAACGACGGTATTCCGCTTCACAGGGACGAAGACCTCTCTTCCTCATTGTACGAGCGCGCTTCCTTCAAGCCAAACCGCTCCCGAGTAGCCGCTTCAGCTCAAGCTGATACCATCAAAAACCGATGAGCTCTGTGAACGAATCGAGCACTGTGCAGCCGGCCGCCCTGGTGCGCACCGAAGCTGCTGCCCTTCTGGCTCTGGCTGCACGGCTTGAGGGTGCGATGGCCGCAGACTTTGCCCACGCCGTGGAACTTGTGGTCCACTGCGGCGCCGGCAACGGCCGTGTCGTCGTCACCGGCATGGGCAAGAGCGGCATCATCGCGCAGAAGGTCGCCGCCACCCTCAGTTCCACCGGCTCGCCCGCGCTCTTTCTGCATCCGGCCGAAGCCGTCCACGGCGACCTGGGCGTACTCATGCCCGGCGATGTGGTCATCGCGCTTTCGGCCAGCGGCGAAACCGAAGAGATCCTGCGCCTGCTCGTCACGCTGAAGCGCAAAGGCGACGCCCTCATCAGTTTCTGCTGCAACCTGCAATCCACGCTGGCCCAGGCCAGCGACGTTGCGCTCGACTGCAGTGTGGAGCGCGAGGCCTGCGGGCTGAACCTTGCGCCCACCGCCTCCACCACGGCCATGCTCGCGCTGGGCGACGCGCTCGCCATCGCCGTCAGCCTGCGCAAGGGCTTCCGCGCAGAGGACTTCGCCGAACTGCACCCCGGCGGCAAGCTCGGCAAGCAGCTCGCCAGGGTCCGCAACCTGATGCACACCCGCGAAGACGTGCCTGTAGTCGCACCGCACACGCCCATGACCGACGTGATTTACGAGATGTCCTCCAAGAAGCTCGGCATGACAACCGTGCAGGAGGGCGGCCGCTTGCGTGGCGTCATCTCGGACGGGGATTTGCGACGGCTGTTAGAACACGAAGGCGGCGCGGCCCTCAGCAAGACCGCCGGCGAAGCGATGAACCCCCATCCCAGGACGATTGGCGCGGACGAGCTCGCGGCCAAAGCTCTTGCCATTCTCGAAGAGCGCAAGATTACCTCACTCATCGTTGTTGACGCAGAGCAGCACGTGGAAGGCGTGGTCCACCTGCACGACCTATGGGGCGTCGAACTGATCTAGCGGCGCCACAAGAGCGCGCACATCGGCGGCTGCACATCACTGCCGAACATTTAGAATGAAATCTGCACCACTCCGCCTTGCGTCCGCCCGTTCGGACGGGAAAGTAACCGCACCCTTTTTATGCATCGTTGGTCCAAGCTCTTTGTGCCCACTCTTCGCGAGGCCCCGGCAGACGCCGAAGTGGCCAGCCACAGGTTCCTGCTCCGCGCCGGTTACATCCGGCAGCTTGGCGCGGGCATCTACAATTACCTCTTCCTCGGCCAACGCTCGCTGAACAAAATCATCGGCATCGTCCGCGAAGAGATGGACAAGATCGCGCAGGAGTTCTACCTCCCCGGCATCCTGCCGCGCGACCTGTGGGAGCAGAGCGGCCGCTGGACCGGCATGGGCGAAAACATGTTTCGCCTCAAGGACCGCAAGGGCGCCGACCTCTGCCTCGGCATGACCCACGAAGAGATCATGACCGCCATCGCGCGCAACGAGCTGCGCAGCTACAAGCAGTTGCCGCAGATCTGGTACCAGATTCAGACCAAGTTCCGCGATGAGCCGCGGCCCAAGTCCGGCCTGCTGCGCGTGCGCCAGTTCACCATGAAGGACTCGTACTCCTTCGATCTCAATCCGGCCGGTCTCGACAAAAGTTTCGATCTGCACGACGCGGTTTACCGCCGTATTTTTACTCGTTGTGGATTGAAATTTGTGGCCGTCGAAGCGGACTCCGGAGCGATGGGCGGCTCGCAGTCGCAGGAGTTCATGGTCTACACCGACGCGGGCGAGGACCTCATCGCAAGCTGCCCGGTCTGCGGCTACGCAGCCAATCTTGAAAAGGCCACCTCGCGCCTCGAACCCGTAACGGAAATGGAGCCAACCGGCGACGGCAAGCCGGAGCTGGTGCACACGCCCGGCTGCGCCGCCATCACCGACGTCGCCGCCTTCTTCAAAATCTCACCCGCCTCCGACATCAAGTGCGTGGCCTACATGGCGCTCAAGCGCGGCGTAAATGGCGCAAAGGACTCCTGGCACGGCGTCACAACTTTCTTGCGCGGCGACCACCAGGTCAACGAAACCAAGCTGCTCGGCGCCATCGGCGCAGCCGAGCTCCGGCCCATGCAGACCGAAGAGCTGACGCAGTACATGAACGGCCCGGCAGGCTATCTTGGGCCGGTTGGGCTCAAGCATGATGCCAAGCCGCTCGGCGAGGGCCTCACCGTCCTCATCGACAAGTCGCTAGAAGGCCGCAAAAACATGGTCTGCGGCGCGAACAAACTCGACTACCATCTGCGCAACGTCACGCCCGGCCGCGACTTCACCTGGACACTCAGCGCCGACATTCGCAGCGTGAATGAAGGCGAAGCCTGCCCGCAGTACCATTGCGGCGGCAAGCTCGTTGTCGGCAAGGCCGTCGAAGTCGGCCACATCTTTAAGCTCGGCTACAAGTACTCCGAGTCCATGGGCGCGCGCGTGCTGGACGAAAACGGCAAAGAAGTGACGCCCATCATGGGCAGCTACGGCATCGGCATCGAGCGCATCCTCACTGCGGCCATCGAGCAGTCAAACGACGTCAACGGATTCTGGCTCCCCGCCTCCATCGCACCCTTCACCGTCGTCGTCACCGTCACCAACGTGGCAGACGCCGCGCTGCGCGAGACCGGCGAAAAGCTCGCCGCAGAGCTCGAAGCTGCAGGCCTCGACGTGCTGCTCGATGACCGCGACGAGCGCGCCGGCGTCAAATTCAAAGACGCGGACCTGGTTGGCATCCCCTATCGCATCAACGTGGGCAAGAAGGCCGCAAGCGGCGTAGTCGAACTCGTGCGCCGCGCCAACTCCACCAGCGTCGATGTCCCGCTCGGCGAGGTAGCCGCGCAACTCAAGGAGCGCGTGCAGGAAGATGCACTGCTCACGGAAGTGACAACGTAACCGTCCCGAACTCTGGAGAGCGCGCATGAAAGTGAAAATCAAGCTTCCGCAGAAGGCCATGCCGCGCTCTTTCAAGAGCATGTTGATCTGGGCCGTGCTGGCCTGCGTGGTTCTGGTTGGCCTCATCGGCCTCAGCGTCTTCTTCTTCTACTACTTCAAGTATCAGGGCGTGGTGGACGCGCGCCTCAAGGAGCCGCTCTTTGCCAATACGGCCAAGATCTATGCGGCTCCGCGCGAGGTGCGGCCCGGCCAGAAGATCGGCGTCCGGCTCATCGCCAGCGAGCTGCGCGAGGCGGGCTACACCACCGATGGCGCCGCCAGCGTCTCGCCGATGGGCAGCTATGGCGAGGGCGCGCTCTCCATAACTGTGCACCCCGGTCCGCAGTCCTACCACTCCGAGGACGCCGCCACCATTCGCATCAGCGGCGGCGAGGTCGCCTCGATCACCGACGATCATGGTCAGCCGCTTTCCAGCTACGAACTCGAGCCGCTGCTCATCACCGGCCTGAGCGAAGACGCCAATCGCACCAAGCGCCGCCTCATCACCTACGACGAGATTCCGCCGAACCTGGTGCAGGCTGTGCTCGCCATTGAAGACCGCCGCTTCTTTGAGCACAGCGGCGTCAACTACGGCCGCCTGATTGAAGCGGGCATACGAGACATTGCCACCGGCCAGAAGCAGCAAGGCGGCTCAACGCTGACGATGCAGTTGGCGCGCGGCTTTTTCCTCTCGCCAGAAAAGCGCCTGAAGCGCAAACTCATCGAAATCGTCATCACCTTCCAGCTCGAGCATCGCTTCAGCAAAAAGCAGATCTTCGAGATGTACGCCAACCAGATCAATCTCGGCCAGCGCGGCAGCTTCTCGATTGACGGCTTTGGCGAGGCATCGCAGGCCTACTTTGGCAAGGATGTGCGGCAACTGACGCTGGCGGAGAGCGCGCTGCTCGCCGGCATGATTCAGAGGCCCAACTACTTCTCGCCCTTCCGCCATGCTGATCGCGCCATCGAGCGCCGCAATCTCGTCCTCGACTCCATGGTGGAAATCGGCGCCATCAGCAAAGACGATTCCGAGCGCGCCAAGGCCGAGCCGCTGCATCTTGCGCCCGCCAGCGTAGACGCCAGTGAAGCGCCCTACTTCGTCGATCTCGTCCGCGACGAACTGGCGCAGAAGCTCGGCGACCGCGATTTCAACCGTGAAGGCCTGCGCATCTACACGTCGCTCGATCCGGATCTGCAGCGTATCGCCACCAGCGCAGTGGATTCCACCATGCCGCAGATCGATGCCCAGGTGGACCACCTGCACGCTCGCCAGAAGAAGCTTGGCCTGCCGTACATCTATCCCCAGGTCGCATTAGTCGCGCTCAATCCGCATACCGGCCAGGTGCTGGCGCTGGTGGGTGGGCGCAGCTATGGCAGCTCCCAGCTGAATCACGCAGTCGCCAAGCGGCCTACGGGCTCCATCTTCAAGCCCTTTGTCTACGCCGCCGCATTTCAGACCGCGGTGGAAGGCACCATGCTGCCTGGGCAGAACCGGCTCTTCTCGCCCATCACCATGCTGAACGATCAGCAGACTACGTACGACGCCGGCACGCCGCAGGAGTACACGCCGCGCAACTATAAAGGCGAGTTCTACGGCGAGATGCCGGCACGCCTGGCGCTGATGCGATCGGACAACAACGCCACCATCAGCCTGGCCTCCATGGTCGGCTTCGACCGCGTGGCTGCGCTCGCGCGCGATGCGGGAATCAAAAGCGCGCAACCCACTCCGTCCATGGCGATTGGCGCCTACGACGCAACACCCGTGGACATGGCCGGAGCCTACACCGTCTTTGCGAATAACGGCCTCCACCTTGACCCGTGGATGCTGGCCAGCGTGCGCACCCCGCAAGGCGATGTCATCCGGGACTTCACGCCGGATTCACGCCAGGTGCTCGATCCACGCGTCGCCTTCCTGACTACGAACATGATGGAGGCAGTGCTGCAGGGCAATGGCAGCGATGGATGCATGATCGGAGGACTGGATTACTGCGGAACCGGCGCAGGCGTGCGCAACATGGGCTTCACCGCTCCCGCCGCAGGCAAGACCGGCACGGATCACGACGCATGGTTTGCCGGCTTCACCACGAATCTGCTCTGCATTGTTTGGGTGGGCAACGACGACTATACCGACATCAAGCTGCAAGGCGCGCAAGCCGCCGCGCCCGTCTGGGCTGAGTTCATGAAGCGCGCCGTGGCACTGCCGCAATACTCTGATACGCGCGACTTCACGCCTCCGGATGGCGTCACGCTGGTCAGCATTGACAAGGCGTCAAACTTGCCGGCCGACTCCTCCTGTCCCGATGACTATGAAGCCGCTTTTCTCAACGGCTCTGTGCCCATCGAGACCTGCGACCACCCCGCCGACCACCGCAACATCCTCCAGAAGATCTTCGGCCTCGGAAAGAGCAATCACTGAGCACCGGGCAGCGGCTGGCAGCCCGGACACCAGAAGGTCACGCGCGCGTCTGGACCCTGCAGCTTTCTCTCGATGCGCTCGCCGCAGCGGCGGCACGGCTCGCCCGCGCGCCCATAGACCCACAGGCTCTCTGCCGGATCGGATGCGTGCGTCGTCCTGCGATGTAGCCCGCGATACGTCACGATCGTGCCCCCGGAATCCTCCATCACATTCGCCGCGACCAGCTTCTGTGCCGTCGCAATCAGCGCCTCCATCTGTTCCATGTCCAGCCTCGCAACAGGCGCAAAAGGATGCACCCCGCACACAAAGCAGACCTCCGACTTGAAGACGTTGCCCACGCCCGCCAGCACCTCCTGGTGCAGCAGTACGTCGCCAATCTCCTCGCCCGCGCTGGCCCGCACCCGCTCCGCCGCGGCTCTCGCATCAAACTCCGCGCTCAGTACATCCAGCACAGGCTGCGGAATCCTGCTGTCCCGCGCCAGCGACTGCGCCGTACACATCTGCGCCACGGGCACGCGAAAACCCACCGCCACAAAATCATCCGTCTCGAGCAGAATGCGCATGTTCGCGCGCGGCTGCTGCCATCGTTCTCCGGGGCGATAGATGTGCCACGCGCCGCTCATCAGCATGTGGGTCGCCAGCGTTGCCCCGCCAGAGAAGTGAATCAGCAACCACTTGCCGCGCGACTCCACACCTTCCACGCACTGCTGCGTCAGCGGCGTGTCGTCATGGAACCGCGTCAGCAGCGGATACGTCGACTCAAACCGCGTAATCCTCTTCCCCGCCAGCGCACGCCGCAGCGTCCGCGCCGTGCGAAAGATCGTATCCCCTTCCGGCATTACTGCAGCTCCTCCGCGGGTGGCTCCTGCTGCGTCAGCGTCATCGGAATCCGCCGCAGATTCATTCCCAGAGGTCCCGCATAAAATCCCGCATCCATCAAAAAGCGAGCCATCGGATGCGCCGTCGCGGCTTGCCCGTTAATCGTCGTGATCAGCATGCCCTGGTGCCCGCTGCGCGCCATGCGCTGCTGCCCGCGGGCACACAAGAAGTGCGCCAGCCCCGCCGCCACCTGCGAGCGCTCAGGCTCCTCCGCAGGCAGAAATACCAGCAGGTTCGGATTGTTCCGCCGCATCCACACCACCAGCTCGCCGTTGCGCAGAATCACCTCCGCATATACAGCCCGCGTCAGTACACGCGGCGCCGTCTCCGCGTCGTCCTCCATCGCGGGTAGATCGGGCCACCGCAGTACTGAGCCATACGGATTCGCCGGATCCGCCGCCGATAACTGCACAAACTCCGGCTTCTCATCATTCGGCTCCCTGCGCAGCCGCCGCAGCAGGTCCACCGCCGCCGGCAGCGCAAACTGCGCCGCGCCCAGCCCCGCCACAAAGTAGCCGCGCCGCACGCGCCCGCTGTTTTCGAGCGCCTTCAGCACGTCATACACCGCACTGAAGCCCCCCGGCACATTCTCCGCCGCCACCGCCTCGCGCGTCAGCACACCATAACGATGCAGCAGTTGCAGCGCGAGCGCATGGCTCGCCTCCGTCGCCGTCGGCCCGCCTTCGCCGCGTCGCGGCAGCGCGGACCACCGTCCCTGCGCATTTGGCGGCGTCGTCCTGCGCGACCGGAACACCATGCCCGTCTGCAATCGCCGTGGCGCACGCGCGCTCTCCGGCCGCGCCGCATACGCCCGCAGCGCGTGCAGCGAGTCATTCGTCACCAGCCCGCGCCACACTAGGCTCCACAGCCCATCCATCGACTCGCCCGGATACCCGCCTCCCGCGGCCTGGTGCAGCGGTTCAAAAAAACTTGCCCCACTCTGCTCCAGCAGCACGAGCAGCTTCTCTTCGCGCTCCGTCAGCGGCTCCGTTTGCGGGCGCGGCAGCGCCAGCAGCGGCTGCTTGTCCGCCAGAAACAGCGCGATACGTCCATCGCGCTCACCCAGCGGCTCCACGCCCATCCAGGTCACTTCCCCCGCCGCAATCAGCGTGTCCAGCCCCGCAGGCGAATAGTCCGCCACCCGCGCCGGCAAAATCGTCGTCTCCAGAAGAGACGCAGGCAGCGGCGCGCCCTGCAACCCTTCAATCGCATCCAGCAGCGCGTCCAGATGCGCGTGCCCGCTGCGCCGCGGCGTCAGCACGCCCTGCCAGTGCGTCTCAAAGCGCGCCAGCGTGTGCTGCTCCACTGGCTCCACTTCGCGCCGCAGCTTCGCCAGCGACTTCTGCCGAATCTGCCGCAGAATCTCCGCGTCGCACCACTCAAGCTGCATGCCGCCGGGCAGGAATCCGCCCTCCAGCACGCGCCCCTCGTGCGCCAGCAGGTGCAGCGCCTTCTCCACAGCCTCCACATCCAGCCCAAAGCGCACCGCAGCCTCGCGCACCGTGAACGGACCATGCGTCCGCGCATAGCGCCGAACCAGCTCCAGCACCGGTTGTGCCACCGGCTCCAGCAGCGCCGCAGGCAGCCCCGGCGGCAGCGGAATCCCCAGCCCATCGCGATACCGCGCCGCGTCTTCCACGGCAATCACGCGCCGCTCGCCCGCTACCCGCAGCTCCAGCAGCCGCCGCGAACGAATTAGCCGGTCCAATGACTCCAGCACGCCTGCAGCTGCCACGCGCTGCGCCAGTTCTGCCCGGCTCAAATCCCCTAGACGCAGGCACAAATCGTGCAGCCCGTCCGGTGTGCGTGCCCGATGCGACTCGCTCAAACACTGCGCCGTCTCCGCTACATCGGCGATGGCATCCGCATCCAGCAGCTCGCGCAGGTCGGCCTCACCCAGCAGCTCGCGCAATTGCTCCTGATCAATCGTCAGCGCCTGCGCCCGGCGTTCCGCCAGAGGCGCATCGCCGTCATAAAGAAAGTTCGCCACATAGCTGAACAGCAGCGACGACGCAAACGGCGAGGGCTTCCGCGTCTCCACCACATGCATGCGCAGTTGCCGCTGCTCCAGCGCCCGCAGGGTCTCCACCAGAGCCGGCATGTCAAACACATCCCGCAGGCACTCGCGATACGCCTCCAGCAGCAGCGGAAACGACGGATACCGCGACGCCACGCTCAGCAGGTCATACGACCGCTTCCGCAGTTGCCAAAGCGGTGATCGCTGATCCGCCCGCCGCCGCGGCAGCAGCAGCGCCCGCCCCGCCGCCTCGCGAAACCGCCCCGCAAACAGCGCCGTCGTTCCCAGTTGCCGCAGCACCAGTTGCATCGCCTCGGCAGACTCCACCTGAATCCATTCCGGGTCCGGCGCCTCGTCCGTATCCGGAAAGCGGAGCACAAAGCCGTCGTCGCCCCACAGCGTCTCCACCTCCGGCCCGCCTGCCGCGCGAATCCGCGCGCTCACCGCCATCGCCCAGGGAATATGAATCCGGCTCCCGAATGGCGTCAGCACACACACGCGCCAGTCGCCCAGCTCGTCGCGCACCCGCTCCACCACAATCGTCCGGTCGTCCGGCACCTGCCCGGTCGCGGCCTCCTGGTCGGCGAGAAACTGCATCAGGTTCTCCGCCGCGCCTGGGTCCAGATCGTGCTCTGTCACCAGCCGCGTCAGCGCCGCCGGCTTGGGCAGCGCGCGCAGCTCCCGAACCATCGCCCCAATGCGCCGCCCAAACTCCAACGGCCGTCCCGCCCCGTCGCCCTTCCAGAACGGCATTTTGCCCGGCTCGCCCGGCGCCGGAACCACCAGCACTCGGTCATGCGTAATGTCCTCAATCCGCCACGTCGACGCGCCCAGAATGAAGGTCTCGTTCGGGTGCGACTCAAAGACCATTTCCTCGTCCAGCTCGCCCACGCGCACCGGCTTGCCCTCCGTGTGCGCCAGAAAGACCCCGTAGAGCCCCCGGTCCGGAATTGTCCCCGCATTCAAAATCGCCAGCCGCGCCGCTCCCTCCCGCGCCGTCACCACGTTCCGCACACGGTCCCAGACAAGCCGCGGCCGCAGCTCGGCAAACTCGTCCGAAGGGTACCGTCCGCTCAGCAGGTCCAGCACACCCTCAAAACTCGCCCGCGTCATGCTTCCAAACGGCGCCGCCCGCCGCACCAGGTCGTAGAGGAAATCGACCGCGACCTCCAGCTTGGGCTCGACGTCCAGCCCCGCATCGCTTCCGGCCCGCGCCGGCTTGCCGTGCCGATTTGCCTTCGCCGCCTGCGGTGGATGCGACACCATCGCCACCAGTTGCTGCGCCAGCACGTCCAGGGGGTTCCGCGGGAACCGCGTTGACTCGATCTGCCCCTCGTGCATCGCCCGGGTCACGGCGGCGCAGGCCACCAGGTCCGCCCGGAATTTCGGGAACAGCACCCCCTCGCTCACCGCGTCCACCGAGTGCCCCGCCCGGCCAATCCGCTGCATCCCGCTGGCCACCGAGGGCGGCGACTCAATCTGGATCACCAGGTCCACCGCTCCCATGTCGATACCGAGCTCCAGCGTCGACGTCGCACACAGCGCCTTGATCTGCCCGGCCTTCAATTGCTCCTCAATCACCGACCGCTGCGCCGCCGCCAGCGACCCATGATGCGCCCGGGCAATCGGCTCACCAGCTAGCTCGTTCAGCGCCCCCGCCAGACGCTCCGCCACCTGACGGCTGTTCACAAACAAGATCGTCGAGTTCCGGTCCCGAATAATCTCCAGCAGCCGGGGATGAATCGCATTCCAGATCGATACGCGCCGGGGCATCTGCGACGCAGGCCCGCTGGGAATCTCTTCCATCGTGCCCAGCCGCGCCATATCTTCAACAGGAACTTCAATTCTCAGCTTTAACTGCTTCTTCTGACTAGTATTCACAATCGTCACAGGACGGTAGCGAACAGGCTTGGCAAGTCGTTCTTCCTGGGCGAACAAGGCCTCTTGCGAATCTTCAACTTTCACATCAGAAATTTGCCTGTAAATATGTGTAAAACCAAATTTTACATGACTCACATCTTCCTGCTCGCTCGCATCACCGGGCAAGATTTCCACACCCCCGAGGAAATGCGCCACCTCCTCCAGCGGACGCTGTGTGGCCGACAATCCAATCCGCTGCAACGGGCGTTTCGTCAGCGCCTCCAGCCGCTCCAGACTCAGGGCCAGATGCGCTCCCCGCTTCGTCGGCACCAGCGCGTGAATCTCGTCCACGATGACGGTTTCCACTGACCGCAGCGCCTCCGCCGCCTGCGACGTCAGCAGCAGGTAGAGCGACTCCGGCGTCGTGATCAGAATGTCCGCCGGCTGCCGCCGAAACCGCGCCCGCTCTTTTTGCGGCGTGTCCCCCGTCCGCACGCTGATCTCCGGCTCGTGGAACGGCACACCCCGCCGCCGCGCCATATTGGCAATCCCCGTAAGAGGCGACCGCAGGTTCCGCTCCACATCCACCGCCAGCGCCTTCAACGGCGAGACGTACACAATCCGGCAGCCCTTGCTCTGCCCTCCCGGCGGCGGGTGCAACATGAGCCGGTCCAGGCACCACAGAAACGCCGTCAGCGTCTTGCCCGTCCCCGTCGGCGCCAGAATCAACGCGCTCTCACCCCGCGCAATCACCGGCCAGCCCTGCCGCTGCGGGGCGGTCGGCGCGTCAAAGACGGCCCGGAACCACTCCGCCGTGACGAAGTGGAAACAGGCAAACGGGTCTGTCTCGGGTTTGGGCTGCGGCGTGGCCATCCGTGTCCTTGAGGATAGCGCGGCAACCAAGCGAAGAGGAAGCGAAGAAGTGACCACCTTTTGCACCAGGCCAGACCGCCCCGCCGCATGCGCTTCAGCACACAGCAGTTCATCCGGCGCGCGCTGCTACCATGGGGTTGCCATGCGCGCCCATCTCGCGACCCTGCTGGATGATTTCCGCCGATTCGAGCGCCAGATCGCTATTGTCCGCACGCAGGGAGTCCGACGCCGCGCCACCACCTACGCTGAGCTCGCGCGCACCGCTGGCCGCTTCGCCGCCTATCTCGCCGCGCGCGACATCGGCCCCGGCGACCGCGTCGTCCTCTGGGCCGAGAACTCCGCCGAGTGGGTCGCAGCCTTCTTTGGCATCCTGCTCCGCGGCGCGCTCGCTGTCCCCCTCGACGCCTACGGCACAACCGACTTCACCACCCGCGTCGCAGCCGATGTCCGCCCCGCGCTCGTCGTCGGTGACGGTCCACTGATTCAACGCCTCCCCGACACCTGGTCCCGCCTCGCCTTCGAGGACTGGCCCGCCGCGCTGCCCGCCGAAGAAGCCGCTCCCATTACCGGCCTCAATCACGACACGCCGCTCCAGATTCTCTTCACCTCTGGCACCACGGGCGAACCCAAGGGCATCGTCCACACCCACGGCAACGTCCTCGCCAGCGTCGGACCCATTGAGCGCGGCGCGCAGCCCTACATGCGCTACGAGAAATATGTCCATCCGCTGCGCTTCCTCCATACTCTGCCGCTCAGCCACGTCTTCGGCCAGACCATGGGCCTCTGGGTCCCCGCCATCTTCGCCGCCGAGGTTCATTTCGAATCGCGCCTCGTCGCCCCGCGCCTCATTGAGACCATCCACCGCGAACGCATCAGCGTCCTCGCCGCCGTGCCCCGCGTCATGGCCCTCCTCCGCACGCATCTTGAGACCACCTACCCTGACCTCGCCGCACGCATCGCCGCCTCTAAAGACATGAAGGCCTGGCAGCGCTGGTGGGCCTTTCGCGACATTCACCGCGCCTTCGGCCTCAAGTTCTGGGCGCTCGTCTCCGGTGGCGGCGCGCTCGGCGGCCCACTCGAAAGCTTCTGGAACTCGCTGGGATTCGTCGTCGTGCAGGGCTACGGCATGACGGAAACAACTGCCCTGATCACCCTCAACCATCCCTTCCGCGTGGCCCAGGGCACCATTGGCAAACCCCTGCCCGGCCGCGAAGTCAAAATCGGCCCTGACGGCGAGGTGCTCGTGCGGGGCCCGATGATCTCGACCGCCACGTGGCAGGGCGGCCAGCTCCAGCAGCGCGAGGACGAGTGGCTCGCCACCGGGGACCTGGCCGAGCAGCAGGCAACCGGCGAGCTGCGCTTTCTCGGCCGCAAGAGTGAGACCATCGTCACCGCCGCCGGCGTCAACATCCACCCCGAAGACCTCGAAGCCGCCATCGAGCAGGAACCCGTCGTCGCGGCCTGCGCCGTAGTTCCGGTCGAAACCGCCAACGGCCCGGAGCCCTGCGCCGTACTCGCCGTGCGCGGCACGCAGGAGCAGGCCGCCGCCGCCATCGAGAGCGCCAACACCCGCCTCGCCGAATTCCAGCGCGTCCGCCGCTGGTTCCTCTGGCCCGAGCCCGACCTGCCGCGCACATCCACCGGCAAAGTACGCCGCAAAGCCGTCGCCGCCTGGCTCGCCAGCGTACAAGCCGCAAACGGAAGCGCAACCGCCACCCACCAGCCCGCGCACGCCGACTGGCTCCTCGCGCTCATCGCCGAAATCACAGGCGAGGCTCCGCCCGCAGGCGACGACGCGCTCCGCCTCAGTGAAGATCTACACCTGGACAGCCTCGGCCGCGTCCAACTAGGTGCCGCACTCGAAGAGCGGCTCGGCGCTCTGCCAACTGAACCCGGTATTGAAAGCCTCCGAACGTTGGGCGATCTCCGCGTCCTCGTCAGCAGTGGCGAGCCCAGGCCGGCTGGCTTTGCAGCCTCAGGCCCACAGCCCGCCACCGGATCATCTCCGATGTCGACAACCCCACAGCCCGGAATCGCGTCCGCGGACAGCGCATCCACCGCTCCCGGCAAGCCGCCCGTCGTCGCTCCCCCCGACGAGCACATCTATCCGCACTGGCCCTGGTGGCCGCCCGTGGCGTGGCTCCGCAATGTCTTTCAGGAATGCCTCGCGCGTCCACTCACATGGTTCCTCGGTGCGCCACGTGTCTCTGGCCACCGGCTGCAAGCTCCTGCCGAACCCCTGCTCATCATCGCCAATCACGTCACGTATGCCGACGGCCCGCTCGTGCTCTATGGCTTGCCTGGCCCAATTCGCCGCCGCGTTGCTGCCGCCATGTCCGGCGAGATGTTGCTCGATTATCGGCATTATCTCAATCCCGACCGCATGCCCGGCCATCGCCAGCGCATGTGGTCCGGCCCGCTCGCTTGGCTGCTCATCACCGCGCTTTACAACGTCTTCCCGTTGCCACGCGGCAAAGGCTTCCAGCGCAGCTTCTCTCACGCCGGCGAAGCACTCGACCGTGGCTACCATGTCCTGGTATTTCCTGAGGGGACGCGCTCGACCAACGGTGCACTGACGCGCTTCCGCCCCGGGATCGGGATTCTCGCAAAGCAGACCGGCGCAGCGGTGCTGCCCGTGGCGCTGCGGGGATTGGGTGAGTTAAAGCAAAGCGGGCGAAGCTGGTTCCGTTCAGGCCAAGTGGAGATTTGCGTCGGCCAGCCGCTCCACTTGAATGCCGCATCCTCGGAGACGGAGATCACCGCTGCCCTTCAGGCTGCGGTGCAGGCTCTGTTGGAAACCCGCTGACACTCCGAAATAAACCTGACGAGCGCGCTCAGTCGCCAGCCGACAGTGAGGCTTGTCCCATCACCGGTGAAACCTTGAACATTTCCGCAAGAGATTCACTCTGTCGCCGGCTGCGAGCATAGAACTCCATCGCCAATGGCGTTGGACACAGGATCAGATCATCCTCGTCATCGAAATAAGTGGGCCTCGGGTGGCTCTTCAGCAGCCCGAGTTCGGCAAGGCGCTCCACCTCTCTCTCGACGCGAACGAGGTCGCCAATTCCGATGACGTCTTTCATCCGGTCTTTGCTGCACGGCACAGTCTCAGGCTCTGCCGCGCCGCTCTCGGCCAGCTGTTTGCTTGCCTCACCGCAGATCCAGTTCAGCAAGCGCGTCTGATTCAAGGTCATCTGGCTCAGCAGTAAAGTAAATTCAAGGCCGGTGCGATCCGTGCCCGCTGCAGAACAGGAACTGATCAGAAGGTTGGACCACAGCTCCCGAGTCCAATCGACTTCCGCCCAGGAACCATTTTCAAGAATCTGCCTGAGCACATCCGGATGGATCCTTCTCCGAATCGCAGGGTCACTCGATGAAATGGACTGCTCGGCCCGGAGCGCAATTTCGATTACGCTCTCGGTTCTAAAACTGCCTACGCCGCTCCGGAGCGCCTGACTGGCCCGGTCTCCCACCGCCGGGCAGATGCGCCGCAGGAAGGCTTCAGCGCGCGCCACGCGAAATTCCCGCACCACGTCAACAGGCTCAATCTGCTCCGTGGTCTCGCGGAACTTATCCTCCCAGAGTCGCACCCTGGCTCCCTTCATCTGTACGAAGGAGAGGCCGATGCCATCGGGGCCTAGGCGTACGGGCATCGCCCGCATCTGGACGCGGTTCTCCGCGTACTGCTCCGGTTTTCCGTGTCGTTGCAAAGTCAGGTCGACCGCTGACCCGAGAGACCACCGCGCCGACGTCAGCAGGTACATGCCCGATGCGCTGATGTTGCGAACGGAATCCGGCAGTGCGGAGGAACCCTCCGTGTGATAGGCGATGAGGCCCGGAACCTCTCGGCGTTCAGCACGCGTCGCACGGGAAATCACGGATTGATCTAGCCAGCTCTTCAATGAGGATCGCATCTGCCCTCCCGTCCCTGTCGCATCGGATCGAGCGTGGTTCTGTGCTCTCCGTTCTTGCACATTCGAGACGACTTTCGTTCGGAAACCGCACTCTATCTTGTGCAGACCAGCATCTTACACTTAAGTTGTAGATGCTCGCTATAGGAATGTGGTGGTCTGCCGGCTCGCGAAAGTCAAAGCTCTATAGATCATGCGACCAGCTCGCCAGCTCGATTGCGAAGATGAAATCTTGACCGCACCATCGCAAATCGAGGGCATCTTTGTAAGTGAATACATTATCAATAACTTGAAAGGGATTGTAACTTTGCAGAATAGCGAGGCGTTCGGATCGGCCGCCAACCTGACCACGTGACTAAAGTACATGGCTACTCTGAACTTTTGGGCCTGTAAATGCAGGTTCCTCCGCGCACGCACGCCTGCCAGAGAGACATGTCCACTGGCTGCTCTGCTGCGCCCAGAAGGAGCACTCCATCGGGAGCAAGCAGGCGGTGGACCTGCCGCATGAGCTCATGTCGTGTCTCACGGCAGAAATAGAGCATCACATTGCGCAGAAGGATCACGTCGAACCGCTCTGAAAATGGGATGGGCGACTTGCACAGATTCACCTGCCGAAACCGGCAAAGCTGGCGAATCTCGTCCTTCACAACCCAGTCTTCCCCATAGCGATCGAAGAAACGGACTAAATTGCGGGCGGGCAGACCGCGATTCATCTCGATGCGGTGATACAGGCCGCTGCTGGCCCGGGCCACCGTCTCCTTCGCGATGTCAGTACCCTCGATGCGGATCTCCCATGATGAAAGATGGGAAAAGTGCTCCCTCACCACCATCGCCAGAGAGTATGCCTCCTGGCCTGTTGAGCAGGCTGCGCTCCAGAAGCGGAGGCGCTTCACCCCGCAGCGCGCCTCAATCAGACTCGGCAGCAACTCCGTGCGCAGTAATTCAAAGGGGCGGATATCGCGGAAGAAGCTCGTTTCATTGATGGTCATCGCCTCGGCGATCGCCCACTCCAGATCCGGATTGCGGCGCTGTTGCAGATGCTCCACCAGCTCTGCCACCTGGGTCATGCCGCGATCGCGCATCAGCCTCGCCAGCCGCGTCTCGAACAGGTAATCATGGGTGGGGTCCAGCACGTTGTAAGACCGCGCATACACAATCTGACGCAGAAAATCGTAGGGCATTGTTGCAGTCGACGCCATCAGGACACCGCCTCTTTCCCCACTCGCCAACCTCTGTGCGCCGGAGAAGTCAATTGCACGATGAAAGAAGCGATCTCCTGGATCGGCAGCACACGCTGCGCGAGACCCGCTTGCACCACGGCGCCGGGCATACCCCACACCGCGCTGGTTGCCTCGTCCTGCGCCACCACGATGCCACCACGCGCCCGCACCGCGCGGCAGCCCTCCAGACCATCCGAACCCATCCCCGTCAACTGCACCGCGAGTACGCCAGCCCCAAAAGCAGCCGTAGCCGAACGCATCGTCACGTCCACCGACGGGCGGCAATGGTTTTCGGGCGGAGCCTGTGTGAGATGCAGCGACGCAGCCAGACCCGCCCGCGCCGCCGGCAACACCTCCATGTGCCAGTTTCCGCGCGCCACATAGGCCGTGCGCGCACGCAGAAGATCGCCTTCAGCGGCCTCGCGCACAGGAATCAGGCTCCGCTCGTTCAGCTGCTGCGCAAGCGTGCCAGTAAACAACTCCGGCATGTGCTGCACTACGAGAAGCGGAACCGGAAACTCCCTCGGCAATGCGGACAAAACGATTTCGAGCGCATGCGGCCCGCCGGTAGAGACGCCAATCACAACCAGAGCCGGAGCCTCCGCTGCATCGCAGGGCTGAAGCTCTTCTGCTGCCGTCCATCGCTCCGGAAGCGGCTCAACCAGCCTTGGACGCGGCGCCGTGAGAGCGCGAATCTTCGGCAACAACTCTCCTGCCAGCGTCTGCACCGCGCTGCGCGCATTCTGCTGGCCGGAAGGCTTCGCCACGTAGTCCGATGCCCCCGCCGCGAGCGCCTCCATCGTTACCTGCGCGCCGCGCTCCGTCAAAGAACTGCACATCACCACCGGCATCCGATCACCTCGCGCGCGGAGTTCCCTCAACGCCTCAAGTCCGCCCATCCGCGGCATCTCCACATCCAGCAGCAGCAGGTCCGGACGCAGCCTGCTCACCAGCGCCGAAACCGCTTCTCCGCTGGCCGCCGTGCCCGCTACCTCCATCGTTGAATCCTGAGCAAGAACCTGCCGCAGCAGGTTGCGCACCACCGCTGAGTCGTCCACAATCAGGATCCTCGTTCGTGCGCCTGGCGTCATCTACTACACCTCCACCAGTCCCAGCAACGCCAGCTTCTCGTCCAGCGCATCTTCGTCAAAGGGTTTCATCAGATACTCATCGGCGCCGGCCTCAAGTGCCCGCAGGATGAACTCGTTCTCCGCCTCGGTCGTGACCATTACAATCTTCAGATCGCCAAACCCTTCGCGCCGCGCCCGGATCAGCATCTCCAGCCCGTTCATCACCGGCATGTTCCAGTCCAGCAGCGCCAGATCAAAGCGCCGGTCCGCGCGCAGCCGCTCCAACCCTCCTGCTCCGTCGCTCGCCTCTTCGCAATGAATTCCCCGCCCCTCCAGCATCCCGCGCAAGAAGCCGCGCACAAATCTCGAATCGTCCACGATCAGCGCCCTCATCGCTCACCTCTCTTGTCGGAGTCCTTGCCTGTGCTTCTGCTCGTTGTCCTGCTCAAGCTTTCGACCATTCCCTGGGCCGGCCGCAAGCGCAGCGGATCAAGCTGCCCAGGGTCCAGCATCACCAGCAGACCATCGCGAAGCTTATAGGTCCCCGCAAAGAACCTCCGCCGGCGGCTATCGAGCGTGGCCGGGTTGGGCTCGTAGTCGGCCGCAGTGGGCTGCAGCACTTCTTGCAGTGCATCCACCTGCAAGCCAAAACATCCCCCTGCGCCCTCAAGCACAAGAATTGCCTGCGGCGCATCACTCGCACCCAACCCCAGCACCCGGCGCAGACTCACCGTCGTCAACACATCGCCGCGATAATGCACCAGCCCACCCACGTACTCGGGCGCCAGCGGCACCGGCAGCGGGCAGGTCGAACCTACAATCTCCAGAATGCTGTGAATCGGCAAGCCGAATCGAGAATGGCCCAGGCGCACCACGCAGACCTCCGCTTCCGTACCCCCGCCCGCCACCGGCTCTTTTGCGGGCTTCTGTCCCTTCGCCCGCGCCACAATCGCTGCGCTCATTGCCATGCCTCCACTGCCTCTTGCAACGCATCGGACGCAGGGGCAGGCAGCGGCTCCACGGCGCTCAGGTTGACAATGTCCGTCACGCGCTCCTTCAGCAGCGTCACACCGGGCGCCGGCAGTGTGGCTCCCGCTTCGCGTAGCTCGCTTCCAGCCGCCACATCCAGCACGTGCGAGACCGCGATGCCCACCTGCCGCTTCCCTTCCCGGCACACCACCACAACAACGCGCGCGCCTGCTGTCCGCCGCGCAGCGTCCAGCGCGCCGCCCGGATCTTCAATTGGCAGAAGCTGCCCGCCACACCGCAGCACGGGCCGGCCGGCGAAGTACTCGATCCTCTCCAGCGAAACCTGCTCGATCCGCAACACGTCGGCCAGAGGCACCGCCGCCCGATTGCCCGCAGCCTCCACCAGCAGATACTCGGCCTCCCGCTGCACAGCCAATTCCTCGGTGGCCTCCTGGCGCGCTGCGTCGCCGTCGGCAGTCATGGCGATCCCGGCGCGGATCGCGATTGCGCCGGGGTCCAGAATCAGCGCCAGCTCTCCGTTCCCCAGAACCGTCGCGCCGGAGTAGAGCCCAATCTCCTTGAGAGCCACCGACAGCGGCTTGACCACAATCTCCTCCGGGTCGGCCAGGCCATCGACTACCAGCCCGTAGCGTCGTCCGTCCGCATCGAGCACCGCAATGAATTGATCCCTTCCACCGCCGGGCCTGCTCTCGCCCGGCGCCAGCAGCCTCTCCAGAAAGACCAGTGGCAGCAACCGCCCGCGCAGCCGGTACAGCGGCGCCTCTTCGATCCATTCAATCGCCTTCGTCGCCTCTTCCGGAGCGATGTGAACCAGCTCCGAAAGCGCCCCCTGCGGCAACGCGAAGCTCTGGCCCAGCCCGCGCACAATCAGCGCCGGAATAATCGCCAGCGTCAGTGGAATCCGCAGCCGCAGGGTCGTGCCCTGGCCCACGCGCGAGTCGAGTTCCACCTTGCCGCCAATCTTCTCTGCGTTGGTGCGCACCACGTCCATGCCCACGCCGCGCCCGCTCACGCTCGTCACCTGCGCCGCGGTCGAGAACCCCGGCAGAAAAATCAGTTGCAGCAGTTCGCGCTCGTTCAGATTCGCGGCCCTCTCGACGGTAATCAGCCCGCGCTCGATGGCCTTGTCGCGCACCTTTTCCACTGCGATCCCGCCGCCATCGTCCGTCACCTCGACAATCACGTGCGAACCTTCTTGTTTTGCACGCAGACGCAGCCTTCCCTCCGGATCTTTGCCGCACGCCGCGCGCTCCTCCGGGCACTCGATGCCGTGGTCCAGCGCGTTGCGCACCGCGTGCGTCAGCGGGTCTTTGATGGCTTCGAGCAGGCTCTTGTCCAGTTCCGTCTCCTGCCCATCCAGTTCCAGACGCACGCGCTTGCCAAGCTGCCGTGAGAGGTCCCGCACCATGCGCGGCATCTTCGAGAAGACATGCGACACCGGCTGCAGCCGCGCCTGCATCACCGCTTCGCGAAGGTCCGCTGTCACCATGTCCAGCCGCCTGGACAGCATAGTCATCCGTGCATCTGCTGCAGCGGCCTGCAACACCTGGTTCCGCGTCAGCACCAGCTCGCCCACCAGGTTCATCATCCGGTTCAGCAACGTCACATCCACGCGCAGGCTGCTCTCAGCCGCGGAGTTGCCCGCTCCGCGCGCCGGGGCTGTCTCCGCCCCCTGCCCTGCGCCTGCGTGCGGGCTCGCGTCGTTGGCTGGCGATGACTGGAGATTCTGCTCTTCAGAGACGCACTGCTTCGCAAGCGCAGGCTCGACCTCGACCGGCGGCGCAGGCTGAGGCGCAGGTGGTTCTGCTGCTCGACATGCTTCCGGCTTCTGCAGCGCAGCAAGGCGCGCAATCAGGGTCGCATCGCTTTCCTCGCCTTCGATGCCGTCGCTGTCGATCCGTCTCAGGATTCCGCGCAGTCCATCCAGCAGCTCCAACAGAACCGTAATGATCTGCGGAGTCGCGGCCAGCTCGCCCTCGCGCAGCAGTCCCAGCAGGTTCTCGCCCGCGTGGGCCAGCGTCTCCAAACGCTTGAAGCCGAGAAAGCCCGTCGTGCCCTTGATCGTATGCACCGCCCGGAAGATCTCAGCCAGCAGTGGCATCTCCCCTGGCTTCTCTTCGAGCTCCGTCAGGCATCTCTCCATGCGGTCGAGACCCTCCTGGCTCTCAATCAGGAACTCTCTCGTCAGTTCATCCATCGGCATGCGCCATCCATCCGTCCCCACAGACCCGCCTCCCGCCGCGCCAACCGCCCCATGCGGCAGCCGGTTGCGGACGCTGTCTCTGGACATATCGGACTCGACGCAGCAGGACTTGAATGAAGGGAGCTCGACGCCGTCCTCCGCTGCATGCAGGAGGAATCAAACCTGTCCTATACAGAAGCCATGGCAATGCTTTAGCCTCAAACTTCATGAGTCAAGCGCCTGAATCGTCGTCTGCTGCCGGCGCACCGCTCGCGGCGCTCATGGACCAGGCGCGCGCGGCCGCCGCCCATGCCTACGCTCCTTACTCCGGCTTTCGCGTAGGCTCGGCCCTCCTTCTGGTCAGCGGCGACACGGTCACCGGCGCCAACGTGGAAAACGCCAGCTACGGCCTCACCATCTGCGCCGAGCGAGCCGCGCTGGTCCGCGCTGTCGCCACTTTTGGACCGGGACTGCGCATCGTTGCCGTCGCTGTCGCCAACCTCAACGGCGCGCCCAGCCCTCCCTGCGGCGCATGCAGGCAGATGCTCTCCGAATTCACCGCCCCCGATACACCTGTCATCTTTCCTGCGGCAGAAGGTCCCAGGGTCGTCCCCTTCGGCGACCTGCTGCCACTGGCTTTTCACACCCAGCTCACGTGAAGGTTCAACCCGCATGACGGAACGCAGAGCACAGGCAGAAGAAACACACGCACCGGCACTGCACATGATTGACATCATCCGCAGGAAGCGCGACGGCGCGCGGATGACGCAGGCCGAGATTGAGTTCCTCATCCGTGGCTCGGCGCGCGGCATCTTTCCGCCCGAGCAGATTGCAGCCTGGCTGATGGCCGCGATGCTGCGCGGACTCACCCGCGACGAGACCTACGCCCTCACAGTTGCCATGCGCGACTCAGGCGAAAAGTTTCATCCCGCAAGGCTGGGCCGCATCGCCGTCGATAAGCACTCCACCGGCGGCGTAGGTGACAAGACGAGCTTCCTCGTCGCTCCAATCGTCGCGGCCTGCGGGCTCGCCGTTCCCATGATCAGCGGGCGCGCTTTGGGCCATACCGGCGGCACGCTCGACAAGCTCGAATCCATTCCCGGCTTTCGCACCGCGCTTTCACTGCCGGAGTTTGACCGCGTACTCGAATCCTGCGGCTGCTCCATCATCAGCCAGACTCCCAATATCGTTCCTGCCGACCGCGTGCTCTACGCTCTGCGCGACCGCACCGCCACCATTGAAAGCCCGGGGCTTATTTGCGCGTCCATCCTCAGCAAGAAGCTGGCGGCGGGCCTCAATGCACTCGTACTCGACGTGAAGACCGGCTCGGGGGCTTTCATGCGGCGTCAGGAAGACGCCGAGTATCTTGCTGCGCTGCTGGTGGCCACCGCCGAGGCCTGCGGCACGCGCACCGTGGCCCTGCTCACCGACATGGGCGAGCCTCTCGGCCGCATGGCCGGTAACTGGATCGAGCTGATCGAGGCCATGCAATTGCTGCGCGGCGAGCGACCCGAAGGCAGCGGCCAGCTTCGCGAGCTGTCGCTCACCCTCGCCGGCTGGATGATTCACCTGGGCGGCAAAGCCGACACCCCGCAGGACGGCCTGGCCAAGGCGGAATCCGTCCTCGAGGACGGCACCGCGGAACGCATCTTCCTGCGCATGGTCGAAGCGCAGGGCGGCGACGCTTCCGTCTTTCAACAGATGCACACCTTCCACCGTCCCGGAGCGCGCCGCATCATCGAGGCGTGGGAGTCCGGCTACGTCTCGCGCATGGACACCACGCAGCTCGGATGGGCCGTGCAACGGCTGGGCGCAGGCCGAGTCCGCGCCAGCGAGTCGATCGATCCCCATGCCGGCATCGAGTTCCACGCCCATCGCGGCGACTTTGTAGAAAAAGGGCAGCCGCTTGCAACGCTCTTCGCCACTCGCCCCGGCCTGTTTCCCGAGCCGGAAGATTTAGTGCGCAACGCGATTCGACTCGCGCCCACACAGCCCAAGCCCGTCGATCTCGTCAGCCGCGTCTGGACCAAAACCAACGCCGAAGCTCGCCTGCGCGATGGGCTAAGGTAGGGAAATACCCGCGCTGTTCAGGAGGAGTTGCCTTTTGGATCGTTTCACTGGTGTGCTTGGTATCCTGGCCGTTCTTGCGGCCGCATGGCTCGGCTCCACGGATCGCAAACACATCCGCTGGCGCACCGTCGCATGGGGCATCGGACTCCAGCTCATCTTCGCCTTCATTGTCCTGCGCTTTGACTACGGCCAGCGCGCCATGGCCTGGGCCGGAGATGTCGTCAACAGCATGCTCGCCTCCACCGCGGCAGGCACCCGAGTCCTCTTCGGCGCGCTCGGCACGCCCAACACATCGCTCGGCTCCATCTTCGCCTTTCAGGTGCTGCCTACCATCATCTTCATCTCTGCGTTCTTCGCCGTGCTCTATCACATCGGCGTCATGCAGATCGTCATTCGCGGCCTCGCCTGGATCATGCTCAAGACCATGCGCATCTCCGGCGCAGAAAGCATGAACGTCGCCGCCTCCATCTTCATGGGCCAGACAGAAGCCCCGCTCACCATCCGCCCATTTCTATCCGGAGCCACGCGCAGTGAGCTCATGACCATCATGACCAGCGGCATGGCCCACGTCTCCGGCGGCATCATGGCCATGTACATCGCGCAGGGCGTTGCCGCGCGTCATCTGCTCGCCGCCGTCATCATGACCTCGCCCGGCACCATCCTCATCTCCAAAATGCTCGTGCCCGAGACCGGCATCCCCGCCACTGAAGGTCGCGTCGTCATTCCCGAACAGGAAGAGCACAAGGAAGAGAACCTTATCGGCGCCATCGCCCGCGGCACCATCGACGGCGGCAAGCTCGCCATGAACGTGGCTATTATGCTCGTCAGCTTTCTCGCGCTCGTCGCGCTGCTCGACAGCCTGCTCAGCTGGGTCCACATCCACGCGGGCTTCCACTGGGTACCCGGCAGCCTCGGCCAGATTCTCGGCTTCCTCTTCGCGCCCGTCGCATGGCTCATCGGCGTGCCCTGGCGCGACTGCGGCATCATCGGCAACCTGCTCGGCACGCGCATGGCGCTCAACGAGGTCATCGCCTACATTGGACTCGGCACGCAGAAAGCCGCGCTGCTTCCCCGCTCGTTCACCATCGCCACTTTTGCTCTGTGCGGCTTCGCCAACCTCGGCTCCATCGGCATGCAAATTGGCGGCATCGGTGCGCTGGTGCCCGAGCGCCGCAACGACCTCGCCCGGCTCGGCGTCCGCGCCATGCTCGCCGGCACCATGGCCAACCTCATCTCCGCATCCATCGCCGGCATCTTTCTCGGATAATCGAAGCAGTCCCCATCGCCACTCGAAGGAGGCGCCGCATGAAGACCCACCGCATCGCACTCGTGCCCGGCGATGGCATCGGCAAGGAAGTCATCCCCGCCGGCCGCACGGTCCTCGAAGCTCTCGCCGCCGCGCATCCCGACCTCCACTTCGACTTCGAGCTCTTCGACTGGGGCGGCGACTACTATCGCCGCCATGGCCTCATGATGCCCGCCGACGGCCTCGACGCGCTACGCAAAAAAGACGCTATCCTCTTCGGCTCCGCGGGTGACCCCGATATTCCCGACCACATCACCCTCTGGGGACTGCGCCTCAAAATCTGCCAGGGCCTCGACCAGTACGCCAACATCCGCCCCACCCGCATCCTGCCCGGCATAGAATCGCCGCTTCGCCACTGCAGAACCGAAGACCTCGACTGGGTCATCGTCCGCGAAAACAGCGAAGGTGAATACTCCGGCGTCGGCGGGCGCGCCCACCAGGGTCAGCCCCTCGAAGTCGCCACCGATCTCTCCCTCATGACTCGCGCCGGCGTCGAGCGCATCCTCCGCTTTGCCTTCCGCCTCGCCGCGTCACGCCCGCGCAAGCTGCTCACCGTCATCACCAAGAGCAACGCGCAGCGTCACGCCATGGTCATGTGGGACGAAATCGCGGCGCAGGTCGCCTCCGAATTTCCCGCCGTCACCTGGGACAAGGAACTCGTCGACGCCGCCACCGCGCGCATGGTCAACCGTCCGGCATCGCTCGACACCATCGTCGCCACCAATCTCCACGCCGATATTCTCAGCGACCTCGCTGCCGCGCTCGCCGGCAGCCTCGGCATCGCGCCCACCGCCAACCTCAACCCCGAGCGCGTCACGCCTTCCATGTTTGAGCCCATTCACGGATCGGCATTCGACATCATGGGCAAGGGCCTCGCCAACCCCATCGGCACCTTCTGGTCCATCGTCCTCATGCTCGAGCATCTTGGAGAACCACACGCCGCTCAGCAGCTCATGCACGCCATCGAGCAAGTCACAGCCAACCCCAGCCTGCACACGCGCGACCTCGGCGGCACTGCCACCACTGCCGCCGTCACCGAGGCCGTCTGCGCGCAGCTAGCCGCAGCAAAGCGGCACACCGCGCACGCCTAGCCCGCGCCCTGATGAACCCCATCGATCCCACCCTGGAAGCCCGCGTCATCGGCAAGCTGCGCCGCCGCATTCTTCCCTTCGTGATGCTGCTCTACTTCGTCAGCTTTCTTGACCGCGTCAACGTAGGCTTCGCCGCGCTCGGCATGAACCGCGCCATCGGCCTCACATCCGCCATGTTCGGCCTCGGCAGCGGCCTCTTCTTCGTCAGCTACTTTCTTTTTGAAGTCCCCTCAAACTTGATCCTCTACCGCGTCGGCGCGCGCCTCTGGATCGCCCGCCTCATGCTTACCTGGGGACTGGTCTCCGCCGCATCTGCCTTCGTCACGGGTCCGCACAGTTTCTACGTGCTGCGTTTCCTTCTCGGCGCGGCAGAGGCCGGCTTCTTTCCCGGCGTCATCCTCTATCTCAGCCTCTGGTTCCCTGCCCGGCATCGCGCCTTTGCCGCCGCCGTATTCCTTACCGCGGCACCGCTCTCCACCGCCATCGGCTCGCCCATCTCCGGCGCCATCCTTGAGCTGCATACCTTCGCCGGCCTCAGCAGTTGGCAATGGCTCTATCTCCTTGAAGGCCTACCCGCCATCGTGCTCGGCCTCTTGGTCCTGCGCATCCTCATAGACAAGCCCACCGATGCCCGCTGGCTTGAGCCCGAGGAGCGCACATGGCTCATCACCGCGCTCGACGCCGAAAGCACCGCCGCAGGCCGCCGCGCGCAACCCACCACCGGCGCTCTCGCCGCGCTCGCCAACCGGCGCGTAATCATCCTCGCCTGCATCTACCTCGGCACATCAGCCGGTCTTTACACCCTCGGCATCTGGACGCCGCTGCTCCTGCATCCCTTCGGCCTCACGCCTCTTGCCATCGGCTTCGCCACCGGCGCGCCCGCCCTCGTCGCGATTCTTCCCATGGTCCTCTGGGCACGCCACTCCGACCGCACCCAGGAACGCGCCTGGCACGTCATCGTTCCCTGTGTTCTTGGCAGTCTCGGATTCCTCTGGTCGGCCCACGCCCATGCGCTTGCGGGCATCCTGCTCGCGCTCACCGTCGCCAATCTCGGCATCAGCGCCGCAAAAGGCCCGCTCTGGGCCATACCGTCTGTATTTCTCTCCGGAGCGGGCGCCGCCTCTGGCATTGCGATGATCAACTCCATCGGCAACCTCGGCGGCTTCCTCGGCCCCTATCTCATCGGTTGGTTCAAGGACCGCGCCGGCAGCTACGCGGGCGGCCTCTATGCCGTCGCGGCCATGCTCGCGCTCTCCGCCGGGCTCATGCTGCTGCTCAGCCGGCAGCCTGCTTCGCGAGTTTCCGCTCCCGCCCGCGATACAGGATCGTAAGTCCGGTCACCGTCCCGCATGTGACAAAACTCGCTCCCAGCCCGATTACCAGCGACCAGTCGTTCTGATACAGCCCATGCACCACGCCCAGCGCCTGCAAAATGTTGAACCCGCCAAACGTGACCAGTGAGATGCCCTCGCTGCTCTTCTTGCGCCACACCGCCAGCGCCTGCGGCACAAACAAGAGCGCGTTGCCAATCAGTCCTAGCCCGAAGATAATCGCTACAATCTGCTTCATTGCGCCGTCTGCCTCTTCATTCCGTTGTCGTTAATTCCATCCTCTCACCCTGCACAAAGGTGGCACGATGCCACGCCTTCCCACCCTGTAAAATCTCGAAAGAATGGATACGGCCAAACCCATGAGCTACTTTGACCAGGTGCAGGAGGCAGCGTCCTACCTGCGCAGCAAGCTGGGCACCTTTCGCCCGCGCGTCGGCATGATTCTCGGCTCCGGGCTTGGCGACGCGGCCGAGGGCATCGCGGATCCCGTTCTGATTCCCTACAGCGAGATTCCCCACTTCCCTCAATCCACCGTCGAGGGCCATACCGGCCGCATCATCGCCGGCAGCATGGGCGGCGCTCCCGTGCTCGTCATGCAGGGCCGCGTTCATTTCTACGAGGGCTACACGCCCCAGCAGGTCACCTTTCCGCTGCGCGTGCTCGGAGCCATGGGCCTTGGCGCCGTAGTGCTCACCAACGCCGCCGGCGCCATCTCGCCCGACTACCGGCTCGGCGAGCTGGTCCTGCTCACCGATCACATCAACATGATGGGCTGGAACCCAGCCGTTGGCCCCAACGAGCCGCGCTTCGCCGTGAGGCCCCGCGCCGGTCTCCGCTTCTTCGATATGTCCGAGCCCTACTCGCCATGGATTCGCGGCCTCGCCAAAGACATCGCCAACACCGAAGGCTTTGACCTGAGCGAGGGCGTCTACGTCGCCGTCAGCGGACCCAGCTTCGAAACCCCCGCCGAGATTCGCGCCTTCCGCACGCTCGGCGCAACGCTCGTCGGCATGTCCACAGTCCCTGAGACCATCGTCGCCCGCCACATGGGCATGGAGGTCCTCGCCATCTCCTGCGTCACCAACCAGGCCGCCGGCCTCAGTTCCACACCCCTCAGCCATGAAGAGGTCTTCAAGACCGGCCAGCTTGTGCGCTCCCGCCTGCGCCGCCTCTTGGAGCAGCTTGCTCCCGGCATCACCGCTCTTCTGGAAGCGAACCTTTGACCTCGCACCATCCCTCAATGGAGCCGGTTGTTGTGCGTCTGCCTTTTCCTCCCGTCGTGATGGGCATCGCCGGGGCCTCTGGCTCCGGCAAATCTACGCTCGCCGCGGAGCTGGCCCGTACCCTCGACGGCGCGACCTTCCCGCTCGACAACTACTACCGCGACCTGAGCCACCTCCCCGCATCGCAGCGCCCCCTCCAGAACTTCGATGACCCGGCCATGATTGAGAGTCCGCTCCTGGCGCAGCACGTCGCCGAACTCGCCCGCGGTCGCGCCATCGAGCGCCCGCTCTACGACTTCTCCCATCACATCCGCATTCAAGGCGCGACGGAGACCGTCCAGCCCGGCGCTTTCCTGCTCGTGGAAGGCCTCTTCGCCCTCTACTTTCAGGAGCTGCTCCCGCTCTATCACCTGCGCGTCTTCGTCGATACCCCGGACGCCCTCTGCTTTGACCGCCGCCTGCGCCGCGACACCGAGGAGCGCGGCCGCACCGCCGACTCCGTTCGCCGGCAGTATGACGCCACGGTGCGCCCCGCCGGCCTGCGCTACGTGCGCCCCTCGGTTGCTCACGCCGACATCAGCCTGGACGGAGCCGAAGCCCTCGACTGGAAGGTCGAGCAGGTGCTCGCCGCCCTCCGCGCCAGAGGTCTGCTCCGCCGTTAACGACGCCTTTCCGCTCCGCCTGCCCATTTCTGAACTGGGGAACATACCACTTTCAGGGGGTCCTTTTGCGCCCATCGTGGGAATGCTTTTCTCCCCAATCGGAACTATGCTCCCCTCAGTTGCTGGATTTGGTACTTTCACTGGATTTTCAAATGAGATCCACCTGCCGATAGAACTCGTACCGGTAAGGTGAAGGAAACGATGAACCGATGGAGCATCAATTTCGAGAATCGCGTGAAGGGCTGGCTTATGCAGGGGATCTCCCCTCAACGGCTCGCCCTGACCCTTGCGCTTGGATTCGCGATTGGATGCCTGCCACTGATCGGCATTCCTACGGCTCTCTGCCTTCTGCTTGCGCTCGCGCTGCGGCTCAATCTTCCGGCCATGCAGGCGGCCAACTATGCCGCCATGCCGCTTCAGCTAGCCCTGATCCTGCCGTTCGTCCGTCTGGGCGGCCGCATCTTCGGCATGTCTGCGGCGCCGTCGTTCACCGCTTCGCTTCAGCAAGCGCCCATGAAGCTCGTCTTCGCTTCGGGCAGCCTGGCCGCCCACGCCCTCGGCGCGTGGCTCGTCTTCGCAGCCCCGGCTGTGGCTCTGCTCACTCTTGTCTTAACTCTCGTGTTGCGACGCATTCCGGTTCTCTCGCCCCAGACCGGCGACTGAGCCCCGAGTTACATAACTAAAACTAGATACAGTACGCCTTAAACAAGGGCCACCTTTGCCCCATCCAGACCGGGAACCAACTGATCTGGATGGGGCGGGTAGTTCGCACACGGCCTCTGCAACCCATCCGCTCCCGGCCCATCCTCGCTCAGCCCGCTTCCACCAGACCGTAACGCCGCTGCCAGGCCTCTTTCAGCCGCCGCCACACCTGCGCCCGCTCGGCCTCCGTGCCCTCCGCCTGCTTCGGATCGGCGTTCGCAAAGCGTTCCGCCTCCAGCTTCGCCTGCTCCAGCAGCCTCCGGTCCCGCAGCAGATTCGCCACCTTGAAGTCCGGCAGTCCCGCCTGCCGCGTCCCGAAAAACTCCCCCGGACCGCGAATCGCAAGGTCCAGTTCTGCCAGCTCAAAGCCATCCTGCGTGCGCACCATCGCGTTCAACCGCTCCTCGCCCACCTCGGAAATCCGTTTGCCCGTCATCAGAATGCAATAGCTCTTCGCCGCGCCGCGCCCCACGCGCCCGCGCAACTGGTGCAACTGCGCCAGCCCGAACCGCTCCGCATGTTCCACCACCATCACCGTCGCATTCGGCACGTCCACGCCCACTTCAATCACCGTCGTCGCTACCAGCACGTCAATCTCACCACGCTGAAAGCGCCGCATGATCACTTCCTTGTCATCCGCGCTCAGCCGCCCGTGCAGCAGGCCCACGCGCAGCCCAGCCAGCGGCCCCGTGCGCAGCCGCTCATACATCTCCACCGCCGACTTCAACCCTGACTTCGCCGCCGGGTTGGCCTCCTGCGCAACTTTCGCAAACAGCTCGCCGGCCTTGCCCTTGCGCCCTGCCATTTTGCGCGGCGCAGGCGCCTCCGCTTTCTTCTCCGCCTCCTCGTCGCGCGGAAAATCCAGCTCCGGCTCGTCGTCGCCCGCGCCCTCAATCACGGGATACACAATGTACGCCTGTCGTCCCTGCGCCACCTGCTTGCGCACAAACTCCCACACCTCTGCAGCCCGCTCATCGGCCACACGCCGCGTCACAATCGGCGTCCGGCCAGGCGGCAGCTCATCCAGCACGCTCACGTCCAGATCTCCGTAGAGCGAGAGCGCCAGCGTGCGCGGAATCGGCGTCGCCGTCATCACCAGCACATCCGGCTCCTGCGCAGCGCTGCCATCGGGCCGCGGCTTCTTCATCAGTTTGAAGCGCTGCATCACGCCAAAGCGGTGCTGCTCGTCGACCACAATCAGGCCCAGCCGGTCAAACTCCACCTTCTCTTCAATCAGCGCGTGCGTTCCGATAATCAGTTGCGCCTCGCCGCGATGAATCATCGCCCGGTTCAACCGCTTGCGATCCTCATCCAGCGACCCCGTCAGCAACACCACCCTGTACCGCCGCGACGACCGCTCCAGCAGCTTGCGCGCCGCCAAATAATGCTGCGTCGCCAGAATCTCCGTCGGAGCCATCAGCGCCGCCTGGTAGCCGTTCTCCATCGCCACCAGCATCGCCTGCAGCGCCACAATCGTCTTGCCCGATCCCACATCGCCCTGCAGCAGGCGCCGCATCGGGCTCGGCCGCCGCATGTCGCCCACAATCTCGCCCAGCGTGCGCTTCTGCGCCGCCGTGGGATGAAACGGCAGCACCTCGCGAATCGCCTCGCGCACCTTGTCCGATGTCTCAAAGCCGATGCCCGTGCGTTCCCGCATCCGCCGCCGCTTCAGCTCCAGACCCAGCTCCAGAAAAAACAGCTCTTCAAAGATCAGCCGTTTGTGCGCCGGCGTCGACCACGCCTGCAGCTCGGTTGCCGCAGTCCCCTCCGGTGGAAAATGCGCCTCGCGCAGCGCCCGCTCGCGATCCGGCAATCCGAGCCGCTCCAGCATCGCCCGCGGCAGGCATTCCGGCACCGCGCCGCGCGCGCTCTCCAGCAGGTTAAAGATCACCTTCCGCTGCCAGCGTGAGGCCAGCCGGCTGCCGCCCAGCGACTCATACACTGGCGTGATTCGCCCCACCTCCAACAGCCGCGTCTCCGCGTCGTCACTTGCATCCGGCAGCAGCTCCCACTGCGGCTGCATCATCTTCAGGTTGCTCGTTGAGCGCGAGGGTTCCACCTTGCCAAAGACGGCCACCGTCTGCCCGGCGTGGAACTTCCCTTCCAGGTACGTCGCGTGAAACCAGATGCATTTCAGCGCCAGCCGCCCCTGCCCCAGCGTCAGCTCAAATAGCGGCATGCGACGCGTCCGCAGCAACGCAGCGCCGCGCACCTCGGCAATCACGCTCGCCATCTCGCCCGGCTTCAGCTCGTCCAAGCTGCGCGGATTCTGGCGGTCTTCATAGCGAAAAGGAAGATGGTACAGCAGGTCTTCGGCGGTCAGGATGCCCTTGGCCGCGAGCATCTCCGCCAGGCGCGGTCCCACGCCGCGCACATATTTCACTTCGGTTGGTAGGCCGGGCACATCATGGATGCTATCGCATCCGGCAGCGCGTCATCCCGCCGGCTGGTTGGTCACGGCAAGCCGCGCAGTGCGCACCTCAGCCGCCAGCACGCGCAGCACCTTCAGCGAGAGCGCAGGCTCGGTCAGCATCAGTTGTGAGAACTCTTCCTTCGTAAGAAATCCCACCTCGGCCCCTTTGAGAGCCTTGGCGCTCAACGAGTAAGGTTCATTGCCAATCAGGCCCGGCAGCCCCAGCAGCGAACCAGCCCCCGCCGTTGAACACAACACCACATCGCCCGTCGGCGACTCCATTGTCATCAACGCATAGCCGTTGCGCAGAAGGTATAGCCCCTGAGGCGGTTCACCTTGCCGAAACAGCACGCGATCCTCCGCGCAATCCACGATCTGGGACCGCTTGGCCAACGCATCGAAGAGTTCCTTTTCAGCGACAAAAGCAGACGAGTCCAGTTTCACCTGTGTATCTCCGTGACCAGTATGGAAAAAGAACGATATATGACTCACTCGACTGCTCACACTCCTATCGTCCCATCGCAGTCATTCGGCAGAATGTGATGTGCGTCACGCAATTCTGTGCAACCGCAGGACAACCTTTCCTCCAACCCCGGAATCTCCTCTCTAGGCTTCCGTCGTCCTCACCCAAAGAGAGAAGATCATGCGCCGTCTGCTCCCCTTCAAGCTCTTTGCCTGCTCGTTGGCAATCTTCGCTCCCGCCGCCCTCATCGCCCAGAACCAGGCAGGCGGGCAGAATCAGCTCAGTCAGTCGCAGAACCAGCCGCCCGTGCCCACCTTCCGCGTCACCACTTCGCTGGTCTTCCTCGATGTCACCGTCCTCGACAAAAAGGGCAACCCCGTCCTCACCGGCCTGACAAAGGACGACTTTCACATCACGCAGGATAAGAAACCGCAGCGCATCTTCTCCTTCGAGGCGCCTCAGGTCCACGTCCTGGGCCCCGGCGCCAGCGATGAGAACCCGGACGGTAAGGCTCCCGTCAACATCATCGTCCTCGACCAGCTGAACACCCGCTTCCAGGACTTCGCCTACATCCGCTACGAGGCCCGCCGCTTCCTCATGGAGCAGCCCGAACAGCTGGCCGCCCCCGCCGAGCTGCTCGTCATCCGCGACTCATCGCTGGAAATGCTGCAGGGCTATACCCGCAATCGCGCCGACCTCGTCAATGCCCTCGATCATCTCCCCGCAGCTCTGCCCTTCGAAGAAATGAACGCCATGTTCGTCTGGGACCGCTTCTCCCAGTCCATTGACGCGCTGCAGCAGATTGCCCTGCAAAACCGCGGCGTTCCAGGCCGCAAGAACGTCATCTGGGTCGGTCACGGCGGTCCTGGAGTCTATCTCTATGTCTCCCCTGAGCTCTCTCCAGCGGACATTCAGGCCCTGCGCGAATACGCCCACCAGACCACCAACATGCTGGTCGACTCGCGCATCAGCCTCTACGTCATCTATCCGGGTCTGCAGGTCAATCGCGCCGCAATTTCCATGAGCAGCATGGATGCGGCTATTGATCTTGGCGAAGACGACCCCTTCGGCGGAAACATCAACTTCGGCCTATTCGCCAACGCCACCGGCGGCAAGCTCTACTTCAACCGCAACGATCTCGATCACCTCATCGGCCGCTCCGAGCAACTCGGCTCGGAGTACTACACCCTCACCTACCAACCCACTGAAGTCCGCGACAACGGAAGATTCCAGCGCATCCGCGTCACCGTCAACAACCGTGACTACCGCGTCGTCACCAAGGCCGGCTACTTCGCGCCCGACCCGCACATCAACACCGACCCACGCCTCCAGGCCATGACCAACATCGATGAAGCCTCGGTCTCCTCGGTCCCGTTCACCGCGCTTCATATCGGCCTCCGCTCCGTGGTACGTCATCCGGACACGGACACCGTGGATATGATCGTTCAGTTGAAGGACAAGAACCTGCCCTGGCTCGCCACCGGCGACGGAAAAAGCGCTGCCAGCATGTTGCTCGAAGCCGTCAGCAGAAAACAGGATGGCCAGGTTCTCGCCTCGCGCATCCTGCATGTCCGTGTAGTCACTCCGCTCCAGAGCGCCGAAGAGCGCGCCAGCCTCATCACGCCCATGTCCATCAGCGTTCACTTCCCGCGCAAGGCGCAGGATCTGCGCGTCGTCGTCGAAAGCGAAGAGGGCGGCCGCATGGGCAGCTTTGATCTCACCCGCAAAATGGTGGACGAAGCCCCCGCCGAGCCCACACCCTCGCCGCAGCTTCAGCCGCGCCGGCCCGCCTATGTGCCGGGCTCCAAACCGCCGCAGCCGCCGCCCGCCTAGCCAGGCGGCCCTGCAATCCGTGACACAGCCCACCAACTCGCGCTAGGCTTGAAGTACCGCGCGCCGCACGCGCTCGAAGGAGCATTCAACCGGCTATGCCCATTCAGACCACCTCCAAGATCTGGCACAACGGCAACCTCATCCCCTGGGAACAGGCCACCATCCACGTCATGAGCCACGTGGTCCACTACGGCTCCAGCGTCTTTGAGGGCATCCGTTGCTACGCCCAGCCGCATGGCTCGGCTGTCTTCCGCCTCCCCGAGCACATGCAGCGCCTCCTCGACTCCGGCAAGATCTACCGCATGGAGATTCCCTTCACGCTCGACGAGCTCTGCGCTGCCGTCGTGGATGTGATCGAGGCCAACGGCGTCGCACCCTGCTACATCCGCCCCATCGTCCTGCGCGGCTACGGCGAAATCGGCGTCAGCCCCAAGGGTTCGCCCATCGAGGTCTACATCGCCAACTTCCCGTGGGGCAAATACATGCCCGGACACGGCGGAGCGGATGTCTGCATCTCCAGTTGGAACCGGCTCGCCCCTAACACCATGCCCGCGCTCGCCAAGGCCGGCGCAAACTACATGAACTCCCAGCTCATCCGCATGGAAGCCGACACCAACGGCTACGCCGAAGGCATCGGCCTCGACGTCAATGGTTACGTCAGCGAGGGCTCCGGCGAGAACATCTTTATCGTGCGCAACGGGGTGCTCTACACGCCACCGCTCGCCAACTCCGCCCTCAGCGGCATCACGCGCGACTCCGTACTCACCCTCGCGCGTCACCTCGGCTACACGGTCATCGAGCAGGCCATCCCGCGCGAACTGCTCTACATCGCCGACGAAGTCTTCTTCACCGGCACCGCCGCCGAGGTCTCGCCCATCCGCTCGATCGACCGCATCGTCATCGGAAACGGAGAAACCGGCGAGATCACAAAGAAGATCGCCGACGAGTTCTTCGGTATCGCCAATGGCCTCAAGCCCGACCGCTTCGGCTGGCTCACCCCCGTCAAGGTCTCGGCAAAGGAAGCCGTCAGCGCCTGATTCCGCAAACAGCGCGGGCCTCTCACAGGGCATTCCCGTCAAGGGAATGCCCTCTTCTTCTGCATAATTTCCTCCTTGACTCCCCGCCGGGACTCTCCTACGCTCATTTCTTCTCCAGGTTCCCCACCGTGTGAGGTCCCATTATGCCCACCATCGACTGGCAACTAGCCATCAAGTACGCTCGTCTCGTCAAAATCGCCGAAGACGTGCAGCCTGCCGCCGAATACTCCGCGCAGAACAAAGCAGACATCCAGGCCCTCGGCTACTCCTTCCTGCAAACCCTCTACGGCAATGAGCTCGCCACCGATGTCGATCCCCACGCAGGCCAGACCGTCACCTATGGCTTCCTCGCCGTCTCGCCCGGCAACGACAAGGAACTCGTCGCCATCGTGCGCGGCACAGACACCATCCTTGAGTGGATTCACGACGGCGCGTTCCTCATGGTGCCCAACCCCATCCACAGCGGCGCCGGCATGACCGAGGACGGCTTCACCGCCATCTACAAGTCCCTCCGCACCGCCCGCGATCCCGGCTCTACCACGGCCGTGGCCTCCGTCGGTTCCTACGTCCACACCGGTCAGGCATCGGCTGTCACCGTCGCCGGCCACAGCCTCGGCGGCGCACTCGCCACGCTGCTCACCCTCGACATCGCTCTCAATACCGACTGCAGCCAGCCCGTCGCCTACACCTACGCCAGCCCGCGCACCGGGGACCATTTCTTCGCCGGCTCCTTCAACACTACCGTCGCGCAATCCTGGCGCATCTACAACCGCTCCGACCTCGTCCCCAACCTGCCGCCATTTCTGCCCCTGCCCTACGAACACGTCAACACCGGCGTTGAGCTCGTTCCGCCGATGAACGCCGTCTGCGACACCATCGGATGCAATCACCACCTCACCACCTACCTCTGGCTCATGCAGATCTTCGCCGCCGGGCAGAGCTTCGCCCTCAACCCCGAGTGCAAAGGCAGCGCCTATCCCGGCCCGTAGCCCCGATCCGGCTGCCCTGCAAAAGCTGTGTGAAAAAATGCGCGCCTGAACCCGCCTCCGCGCAGATTGCCTTATGCCTTCGGTCCGCATTTCCTATAATCGGGAAGATGCCTACCCACACGGTCTTACCTCGCTCGCTCCGCTTCAAGATCGTCGCGCTGTGCCTTGCTCTGCTGCTCCCCGCGCTCGCCCGCGCGCAGGCCTTCATCGGCAAGCCAAAACTCATCGTCATCGTCGTCATCGACCAGTTCCGCGCCGACTACCTCAATCGCCACTCCGCCGACTTCAAAGGCCGCGGCTTCAACCTCTTCATGAAAGAGGGCGCCTGGTTCACCGACTGCTACTACGACTACGCCAACACCAAGACCGCGCCCGGCCACTCTACCATCGGCACCGGGGCTTACACCGATGGCCACGGCATCGAATCCAATGAGTGGTGGGATGCCGCCCGCGGCTACGATCATCAGGTCACCTCCGTCGAAGATGATCGCTACCAGCTCGTTGATCTGCCGCCGTCCTCCATCCCCGCCAATCAGCCCGGCGCTCCCGCCAATGCCCCCACTTTCGTCATCGGCGCGTCGCCGCTCAATCTCCGCGCCACCACCGTCGGCGACGAGCTCCGCCTCGCCACGCAGGGCCGCGCCCGCGTCTACGGCGTCTCGCTCAAAGACCGCGCCTCCATCCTGCCCGCCGGTCAGGCCGCCAACGGCGCCTTCTGGATTGACCAGTCCAGCGGCCAGTTCACCACCTCCACCTACTACATGCAGCACTTGCCCGCGTGGGCCACGGCCTTCAACCACAGCGGCCGCATCGCCCAGGCCGAGCAGGAAGCCAAGGCCCCCGGCACCACGCAGTTCTATGAGCTTGTCGGCCGCACCCCCGCCGCCAATCGCTACGAGCTCGACTTCGCCAAAGCCCTTATCACCGGCGAACATCTCGGCCAGAGCGGCGTTACCGACCTTGTCGTCGTCTCCCTCTCCGCCAATGACATCCAGGGCCATCAGTTCGGCCCCGACTCCGACTCAGAGAACCAGATGATCCTCAGCCTCGACCAGGACCTCGGCAGCTTCTTCTCCTGGCTCGATCAGTCCATCGGACTCAACAACGTCTGGCTCGCCCTCACTGCAGACCACGGCATCGCGCCCATCCCCGGTGAAGCCGCGAAGCTCGGCATTCAGGCCACCGCCGTCAACATGCAAAAGGTCTACGCCGCGCTCAACTCCTCGCTGAACCAGCGCCACTCGCCCGGCCAGAAGCTCGCCTACCTGCTCCCCGGCCCCGACCTGCCCTACATCATCCTCGACAAGCGCACCTACGCCAGACTCAACATCAGCGAAGCCGCCGCGGAGGACGAGCTCGCCGAGCTTCTCCCCGATGCCATCGCCGCGCAGACGCCCAAGCCAGACGGCGCCCTGCCCGCCGACCATCGTCTGCCCGTCACGCCGCATCTCCGCTATGTCTACACCCGCCTCCAGCTCGCCAACGGCCCCCTGCCGCCCTCGGATTGGGGACGCATTCTCGCCCACAGCGTCGCCAATCACGGCAACTGGTACGTCATGGCCATCCTCGACCCCTACCAGATGGCTGGCTCCAGCGCCTTTGCAGGCACCAACCACTTCACGCCCTGGTCCTATGACCGCCATGTCCCGCTCGCCTTCTACGGCCAGCCCTTCATCCCCGGCGAGTATCATGGACGTGTGGCCCCGGTCGATCTTGCGGTCACGCTGGCCTCACTCGCCGGAACCAATCTGCCTTCAGCCGCCGTGGGCCACGTGCTCACCCAGGCCATCAAGCCCATCCACCCTGCCGGGCAATAGCCCCGGCAGGCGCAACGCCCCTCGATGAGGTCGCAGTCCCCGGTGAAGCCCGAAATGCAAGTCCAGGTGGCCGGCATCACGCTGACCAACCCCGTCATCGCCGCAAGCGGCACCTTCGGTTATGGCATCGAGTTCGAGGAGATCGTCTCCCTCGAGAAAATCGGCGCCTTCGTCACCAAGGGCATATCACTCAACCCGCTTCCCGGCCATCCCGCCCCCCGCCTCATCCACACCGCGGCGGGAATGCTCAACGCCATCGGCCTCCAGAACGTCGGTGTCGAAGACTTCATCTCCAAAAAGCTACCACCGCTCGCCCGCTATCCCGCCTGCAAAGTCATCGTCAACGTCTTCGGATACACGGTCAACGAATACCTCGCCGTCATCCAGCGCCTCAATGAAGCGCCCGGCATCGCCGCCTACGAGCTCAACGTCTCCTGCCCCAACGTCCACGCCGGCGGCATGACCTTTGGCGCCGACCCCAGCTCGCTCGAATACCTCGTCCGCGAAGCCAAAGCCATCTCAGCGCGCCCGCTCATCGTCAAGCTCTCGCCCAACGTCACCTCCATCGTACAGATGGCCAAAGTTGCCGCCAACATGGGCGCCGACGCGCTCAGCCTCGTCAATACCTTCCTTGCCATGTCCATCGACGTGGAAACCCGCAAGCCCCGCCTCACCAACGTCACCGGCGGGCTCTCCGGCCCGGCCATCAAGCCCATAGCCCTTCGCATGGTCTATGAGGCCGCGCGCGCCGTCTCCATCCCCATCCTCGGCATGGGCGGCATCGTCACGCCAGAGGACGCCGTCGAATTCCTTCTCGCTGGAGCCACTGCGATCCAGGTCGGAACCGCCAGCTACGCCGACCCCCGCGCCGTCGAGCGCATCGCTCACGGCCTCGAGTCCTGGTGTCGCAGCCACCACGTCGAGAAGGCCTCCAGCCTCACCGGCGCCGTCGATCTCTCCCGTCCCTGATCCCTCCCGCACCGCATCGGCGATTCAGATCACGCGCCCGCCCCGGTTCCGACGCGGATCTCGCACCCTGTTGTCGGCGCGCACTGCAGACCGCTCTTTGCTTGGCAAAGATGCAAGCCGGCTGCGCTTTCAGAGATTCACTGTGTCAAGCGAAGGAGAATCTTCGAGGCGATCGTTTGGAAAGCAGTATCCAATTCACTCGCCGTGGGAGCAAACTCGGCGAGTCCGGATGGCTGGCTCGGGTCGTAAAGTGGACTCGCCGGATCATTTGCAACTTCCTGGAGGTACGACGTGTCAATCTTGTCGCCCAAACCTATCGAATAAACCGTGATTCCCTGCGTTCTCATGGTGTTGGCCAACTGGACCGCGCGATACTTGGCATCAATGCTGACATTCGTTGTGTCGAGCTGGGCTGGATTCGTAATACCAGGGTCATGCGCAAGGAAACGTCTTACCCCATGACATGAACCGGCACTTCCCATGGTGTACGAGATTGTATTTCCTGTCTTCGGGTCCATGCAGAAAAATGCATTGCACCAGCCAACCGCAGCTTCCACGGGAGAGCAGCCTCCATAGTTCACAAGCTTGTTTCCCAGCGTGTCCTGATTGGTGTTAGCCCAGCCATCGGTGAAAAACACCACGACCTGCACTGCGTTGGGCGCGGGGTTGGATACGCCAGTGACTTGTGTCTGCGCATCCAGCAATCCGCCTTGTGCATAAGTGGCTCCTCCGAAAGCCATGGCATTCACGGAGTTCTTAATCGGCGTCTGGAAAGTCTTCGAAAGTGCCACATCCGCCGTCGCAACCGAGGAAAAGCTCACCTCTCCAAGTTGATCGATGCCTTCGATGAAGTAGCCAAGAAAATCGTTGACCGAGGGAGGCAAGGCCGTCGCCCCACCATTTAAGTTCATTGAACCGGATTTATCTAAAATCAACGATAGGATCACGGGCGGCCGCGTCGCCTGAGAATAGGTGGACACAGTCAGGGTCTTGAAGCCGGCAAGTCCAATAAAGAACGTCCTGATTGTGGCCTTGGCGGAAACATTGACAATGGGTTCGCCATACGAATCGGACGAATAGGTAATGCTCACGCTCGGAGCCGAAGCATTCAACGGTGAGTTAGCATTATAGTTTAAGGCAAACTCGCTTGTCCCAATGGAGGTTGCAGCAGTCTGTCCCCGGCCAAGATTTCGCATAACTGCTAACGAAACTGCATCAGACGCCTTCGCAAGTTCGGCTTTTGTCAGAAATCCAAATCCAAAGTCGATACCGAACCCCACAAACAGCAGTAAGAGCGGCAGCATGATTGCGAACAATACGAGTATCTGCCCATCCGTATCTTTCGTTGTATTCATGCCTCGTATGCCCTGCACTATCATTTCCTTTCAGAAATACGCTGATTCATATAACGTGGAAGCCAGAGATGTATTAAGAAATGCACCGATCGGAGTCATAGGACGATAGGAATAGAACACCTCAGTGACATAGAGCGTCTGACCGGCTTTCAGCGCAGTCTTGGCGCTCGCTGGCATAGTGGCTGTATTCCCGACCCCGGATCCAACTGCGCTTGTTACGGAGATACCTGGCGGCGATTCCGCCTGGTCCACAATTTGAAAGTTGCCACTGGAATCTTCGGCTACCGCAGTCACGATGATCCTGCCGTTCGCGCCGATGTTTAATGAAGCACCCTGAGTATCCAGTGCTGACACAGTGTCTTGCAGCTTCGTTCCACGGGAAGCGAGATCGGAGCCTTGTCTGGACAAGCCTGACATCACTTGATGGTCAAGAATGATCTGCGAAAAATCGATGAGTCCATAGACCAGGACAAGCAGCATTGATATACAGAGCGCGAACTCGACGAGCGCCCCACCTCGCTCATCCTCGATTCGCTTCGCACAGGCTGTATAACGGATCAGTTTCCTGTTCATCCTTGTGCTCCTCATTTATTTCGTCTGGCTGGGAGAAAAGGGCTCATTCTTGATCGTCACGCTCGGTGTAAACGTAAATTGCCCATTTGGGAACATCTGTGCGATCACCGGAGTCATCAAGGGCATGCTCACGGTCGTCGAAACGGTCAGCAAATCGCCTGGACCGCCGGCGCTCCCTGAGCCGCCACCCAAGCTTGATATCTGAATGTTTGAGATTGTCACGCCGAATGCGTCCTGCTTGAGGGTGTTAGTGATCGACATCACTCTCGAGAGAGACTTACCAGGATTACTCGGATCCGGCAGATGATTGCCGGTCGACCCGTATCGGGCCGCCTCTTGAATTGCGTTTTGAGCCGACATTTCCACGAAGAACAAGTGGCCAAAATCAAACACCGCAAACATCAAGACAAAGAACACCAACGCTGTCAGTGCAAATTCGACGAGGGACTGCCCTTCCTCCGACCGGAATGGACACAACAAATCCCTCAGGCCGCGGATTGAATCGCACTTTGCCCTCTTCCAATTCATTGTCACTACATTCGAGGATTTCGAAAGATGGTTTAAAATACGCATCGATGAAGATTCCTTAAGCGCTGGCAAGTACCTGCGAAGGCTGATAGTTACAAATTTACCCTCTCGCATAGTCAAATCAATACAACTTTCGCGCTTTTCAGCAGACTCTGTGAATAAACCTGCAGCGTAGCCCGCCGACCAGATCGACGCCGCCACCGACGCCTCACCGGCACCGTCGATCTCTCCCGTCCCTGACCCGCTCCTGACTCAGGCGGCGATTCACGTCACACGACTCACCCCTTTTCCACTTCGTATCCCGCAACTTGTGTGACGGCGCTCACAGCCGACCGTTCTCTGCATTCCGTACTGTGCTCCCGTCCGTTTGAAACACTGCGGGGCCGCACGGGAGTTCTCTCCTTTTGCGGCATCTTGCGGCTTGTTCGCGGCAAGCGAGGTAAGCATGGGTCCATCGATCTGGCAGTCCATGGAGAGAAAGGGTTACAGCCGCAGAGACTTTCTGCAGTTCTGCGCCGCGGCAGCCACCGCAGCGGGACTCGGACAGTCCGGCGTAGCCCAGGTCGCGGCGGCCTTTGAAAAGAAAGAAAAGCCTGCCGTGGTGTGGATGCACTTTCAAGAGTGCACCTGTTGTAGCGAGTCCTTCATCCGCGCGTCGCATCCCATCGTGCTCGATGCCCTGCTCGACGTGCTCTCGCTCAACTACTCCGAGACCCTCATGGCCGCCTCCGGCTTCCAGGCGGAGAAGAGCCTCAACGACACCATCCAGAACAACAAGGGCAAGTACATCGTCCTCGTCGAAGGCGCCGTGCCGACACACGATGGCGGCGTCTACTGCATGATCGGCGGCAAGACCGCAGAATCCATCCTGCAGACCGTCGCCAAAGACGCCGCGGCCATCATCGCCTGGGGCAGTTGCGCCTCCAACGGATGCGTACAGGCCGCCAAGCCCAACCCCACCGGCGCGACTCCCATCTACAAGCTCGTCAACAAGCCCGTCATCAACGTGCCCGGATGTCCGCCCATCGCAGACGTCATGATGGCCGTCGTCACCCACATGCTCGTCCTCGGCCAGGTGCCCGCGCTCGACAGCCTCAACCGGCCCAAGGAGTTCTACGGCCGCCGCGTGCACGACACCTGCTACCGCCGTCCCAACTACGACGCCGGACTCTTCGTCGAGTCCTGGGACGACGAAAACGCCCGTCGCGGCTACTGTCTCTACAAGATGGGCTGCAAGGGTCCTGTCACATACAACGCCTGTTCCGTCGTCAAGTGGAATGAGGGCACCAGCTATCCTATCCAGTCAGGCCACGGCTGCATCGGCTGCAGTGAAGAAGGCTTCTGGGACAACGGTCCCTTCTATCAGCATCTGCCTTCCTTCCCCGGCTTCGGTGTAGAAAGCACGGCTGACACCATCGGCACCATCGTCGGTGTCGCCACCCTCGCCGGAGTCGCCGCGCACGCCGCCGTCACCAACGTGCGCAAGCAGAAGGTCATCGCGGAAGTCCACGCAGAGGAACAGAAGGAGTCGTAGAGCCCCATGACACGTGTCGTCGTCGATCCTATTACCCGCATTGAAGGCCACCTCCGCATTGAGGCGGTCATTGAAAACGGCGTCATCACCGACGCCTACAGCGCCGGCACCATGGTCCGAGGCCTCGAAAAGATTCTCATCGGCCGCGACCCGCGCGACGCCTGGGCCATCACCGAGCGCGTCTGTGGCGTCTGCACCACCGTCCACGCCCTCACCAGCGTCCGCGCCGTCGAAAGCGCTCTCGGCATCGCCGTACCCCCCACCGCCGAGATCATTCGCAACATCATGATGACCACCCAGTACGTGCAGGATCACGTCATCCACTTCTACCACCTGCACGCTCTCGACTGGGTCGATATCGTCAACGCTCTCAAGGCTGATCCCAAAAAGGCCGCCGAGATTGCCTCGTCCTATTCCAGTTGGGACAAGAACACCGCTGCCTATTTCTCCTCCGTGCAGGACAAGATCAAGGCCTTCGCCGCCAGCGGCCTCGGCATCTTCGCCAATGGCTACTGGGGCCATCCCGCCTACAAGCTTCCGCCGGAAGTGAACCTCATCGCCGTCGCCCACTACCTCGACGCCCTTGAGTGGCAGAAGGAAATCGTCAAGATTCACGCCGTCTTCGGCGGCAAGAACCCGCACCCCAACTACCTCGTCGGCGGCGTGCCCTGCTCCATCAACGCCAATGAAGTCGCGGCCATCAACACCGAGCGCCTCAATCTTGTCTCCAGCCTCATCAGCCAGGCCACCGAGTTCGTCAATCAGGTCTACATTCCTGACGTCCTCACCGTCGCCGGCTTCTACAAGGACTGGGCGCAGTGGGGCGGCGGCCTCACCAACTACCTCAGCTACGGCGAGTTCCCCACCAAGGGCTACAACCAGGTTGAGTCCTTCCGCTATCCGCGCGGCGTGATCCTCAATCGCGATCTCAGTCAGGTCCACCCCGTCAACGCCCGCGACACCCAGGAAATCAAGGAGTACATCGCCCACTCATGGTACAGCTATGACGGCGGCGACTCCACCGGCCTTCACCCCTTGAGCGGCGAAACCAATCTCAACTACACCGGCCCGAAGCCGCCCTTTGAAACCCTCGAAGGCCACGACAAATACTCGTTCCTCAAGACACCGCGCTGGAAAGAGCAGCCCATGGAAGTGGGTCCGCTCGCCCGCCTTCTCGTTGCCTACGCTTCCGGCAACACCGACGTGAAGGAACTCGTCGGCCAGACCCTTGGCAAGCTCAACGTGCCTACCGCGGCGCTCTTCAGCACCCTGGGCCGCACCGCCGCGCGCGCCCTCGACGCAGCGCTCGCCATGACATGGCTCAAGGAGTACTTCAACGACCTCCTCGATCGTGTCCGCATCAACGAGGTCTCCACCTTTAACGGCGAGCGCTGGGAGCCGAAGACCTGGCCCTCGGAGTGCGAAGGCGTCGGCCTTACCGAAGCCCCGCGCGGCGCGCTCGCTCACTTCATCAAGATTCGCAACGGCGCCATCGAAAACTACCAGCTCGTCGTGCCCACCACCTGGAACGGCTCGCCCCGCGACGCCCGGCAGCAGCGCTCTTCCTTTGAACAGGCCCTCATTGGCACGCCCGTTAAGAACCTCGAGCAGCCCGTTGAGATCCTGCGCACCATTCATTCTTTTGACCCGTGCCTCGCCTGCGCCGTTCATCTCTACGACCCGCAGGGCCGGCACCTTCACCAGGTTTCCTTTGAGTGAGGACCATGAGCACTTCAGGTGAACCCATTCACGATATCTTCGGCTCCAATGGCCACGGCCCAACCGAGTACCGGCGCGTCTACGTCTGGGAGCTCCCTGTCCGCGCCTACCACTGGATTAACGCCACCGCGCTCGTCGCTCTCTGCATCACCGGCTACCTCATCGGTCATCCATTCCACCTGCTCTATGCGCCAGAGGCTTATCAGCAGTACTGGTTCGGCTGGGTGCGCTTTATCCACTTTGCCTCGGCGTGGATCTACATCATGAACTTCATGGCGAGGCTCTACTGGGGCTTCGTCGGCAACAAGTATGCACGCCTCATCAACTTCATCCCGCTCAAAAAATCGCAGCGGCAGGAGATTATGGAAGTCGTCAAGGCCGACGTGCTCCAGGTCAAGATGCACGGGCCCATCTCCACCGGCCACAACGCTCTGGCAGCTTTCATCTACTTCATCACCTTCATCGTCTTCCTGCTCCAGATGATTACCGGCTTCGCCCTCTATTCCAACATGAGCACATCGTCGATTCCCCGCCTCTTCATGTGGGCCGTGCCCTTGCTCGGCGGCGAGTTCGGCGTCCGCTTCTGGCACCACATCTTTCTCTGGTTCTTCGTCTGCTTCGTCATCATCCACATTTACCTCGCCTTCTATCACGACTACATTGAAGGCCGCGGCACCATCTCCTCCATCGTCGGCGGATGGAAATTTGAGCGTGTGAAGGGTGACAAGTAAATTGGAAATGACTCTCGTCGTCGGATTGGGCAACATCCTCATGGGAGATGAAGGCGTCGGCGTGCATGCCGTTCGCGCCCTTGAAAAACTCACCCTGCCCGACGGCGTCGAACTCCTCGACGGCGGCACCGGCGGCTTCACCCTGCTCGAACCGCTCCAGTCCGCCGCCCGCATCGTCCTCATCGACGCCGCCGACGACGGCAACCCCATCGGCACCGTCACCCGCACCGAACCCCGTTTCGCGCGCGATTATCCGCCCACCCTCACCGCCCACGATGTCGGCGTGAAGGATCTCCTCGACGTCTTTCACATCCAGGGCGGCGGCGGCAATGTCACCCTCTATGCCATCACCATCGATCCCAAGCAGCCCATCTCCATGGACCTCTCGCCCATCGCCGCCGCAGCCATGCGCTCGGCAGTGCTGATGATTGTCGAGGAGCTCAAGGCAGTCGCGCGAGCAACTGCGGCTTCAGTTGCGTTGCCTCAAGCACATTGCAACCCAAACCAAACGGTTCCTGCCTGTTCCTGAGTTCGCGCTCGGATTTCTTCGCAACCCTGCAAAACCGCGCAGCCCCTTTGACGGCGCGTAATCGCCGTGCGAATCGCAGTCTCTCACTCGCTCGCCATCTGCAGAATCTCCGCCGCGGCGTCTTCCGCGCTCCCGCGTTCGCCCCGATAGCACTTCGATCCCTGCACTGCCCTCCCAAAGTGGCTCAACATCTCCGGCGTCTCTGCAAGAATCTGGGGCGTGTTCTGGAGCAGATTCAGAACCGCCTCACTCTGCTGCATCGCTTCCACCTTCCAGGCAGTTCCCGGCCGGTACTTCACCGCAAAGATCCAGCCCACGGGCACGGGCTCGCGACCGACCTTTGCATTGAGATCCGAAGCCAGCACCGGCTTCTGCACTGCGCTTCCATCGCGCAGCAGCAAGGGGCGCGGATACGGATGCGCTTGACCGTCCGCGTCAATCAACGCATATTCGTCAGAAAAGTAGGTCGCGCCTCTGCGAAGCAGCGCTGCCACCAAAGATGACTTGCCCGCATGAGATGTCCCCGGAACCAGAATCGCCCGGCCTCGCCACGCGACCGTACCGGCGTGAATCGCAAACCATCCCCGCAGGTGTCGCATAACAATCTCGTCTACCACCTGGGTCACAAACGGGACAAGTTCGATCACGGAAGGCGCAACCCTCGACTCGATTCCCGCAGCCGAAAGCACGTAGCCGTTCTCTGCCGCCTCAATCCGCGCCATCCCTTGCGGTTCGCCCGCAAACTGCTGAACGCGAGGCAGCGTCGGCAAGAGATGCCGATCCAGAATCTCCAGCACGCCCGCTTCTGATGCTTCCACTTCTACGTTGCATCCGTATGCGGCGACCCTCAGGACGCGGTTCATTCCCATCCTTTTACTCTAGCTCTCTCATTTCGATCGGGCTTATCTTCACGCATGCAAAAGGCGGCTCATTGAGAGCCGCCCCGCGAAATATTCTATGTTCAACTTGCCAGTCAGCTTTGTCTCGCCCAACTGATCACGAAGTTGGCTTATCCACTTTCGTTACGACCCGGTACCATCCGTTGGACCCACCGCCGTAATCAAGATGGTCGTGATGATCGTGATGGTCGTGATCGCCTTCACCACTGTTCCAGCCATCATCGCCCTTGTCACCCTTGTCTCCACCACCCCCGCCAGTTTCGCTGCCGCCACTCTTCCCCGAACCGCAGGTTTCCGCGTACGCTTTCTGCTCAGTCAGAGTCATCGACACCACCAGAGGAAGTGCGATGGCGCCCAGACCAAAAAGCATCTGACGGCGTGACGTTCCCGTCTTGACATTCGACGCAATCACCAAATTCTGTTCCTGCAACCGCGCAATCGCTTCTTCGGCCATCTCTTCTGTGACCGCAGGGTTCAGGCTCAGGCGCATATTCGCCGCGATCTCTGCAACAGTTGCGCCGCTCCCGCATGCATCCCACGCGGCCCCCGCGGTCGCATTCAACGCAAATACCCTATCGCCCTTCGAGTCGATAATCACACGAGACCCATCCGGCAACGCATTCACTACGAGATCGTTCTTCGCTCGTTCTACCTTCATCACCATTCCCCCACTGCGGTAGTCTTCGAGGACCCCACGCCCCCCGACTTGAGAAGTATAACGTGAATTGAACTGCACAAACCCAGCAAAAAATCAACCTTTGAGTAACTCACATAACGGAGTCTGGTAACCTCCCCAACAGAGTACTTTTATCGTAGGATGAATATCCATCTTATTTTTATTCAATAGCTTACAAGCATTCAAAATTCCGTCGACGGTATCGCTACCCTCTACTTTTCTCCGCTCTGCGCCATCGTCGAGCACCTTTTCGATCAACCCCTGGGCCACGCGCCCTCTCTTTAGGACGCAGTCTGCACAATCTTTCACCCTTCCTGCGAACACACCTGGCTTGCACTCAACCACGCCTTGCTCTGTGCCGCAGTCGCGCTCAACCTTCCGCCAAAGCGGAGCCCAGCGCCTCAAGCCGTTGCAGTCTCGGCGGGCTTGATCATTGCCAGTCTGAAGGGATCGTTGTCCCGGTCCATCACCTGCGCCAGCGCTGCCAGCCGCGTGGCCAACTCAGCCGTCCAGCAGCCTTCCGGCGCGCGCCAGCTCCAGTTGCCTGCCGCCACCGCCGGCGTATTCATCCGCGCCTCTGAGCCCAGTTCCAGCAGGTCCTGCGCGGGGGCCATAGCCACCTGCGCCGCACTCGCCTGCACCGCGCGCAGCAGCGGCCACACAGGGCGCTCCTGCACCGGCCCCACATACGCCTCCACCTCCGTGCGCTCGGCATCGCCCGTCGCACGCCACCAGCCCTGCGTCGTGTCGTTGTCGTGCGTGCCCGTGTAAGCCACTGTCGCCGGCGCAAACTGATGCGGAAGGTGCATGTGCGCCTCGGCATTGCCAAAGCCGAACTGAATCACCTTCATCCCCGGCATACCCATCTCCAGCCGCAGCGCGTCCACCTCCGGCGTAATCACGCCCAGGTCCTCGGCCACCAGCGGCAGCGGTCCCAGCGCAGCCTCTAGCGCGCGAAACAGCTTCAGCCCCGGTGCCGTCACCCACTCCCCCTTCACCGCCGTCTCTTCCTCCGCGGGAATCGACCAGTACGCCTCAAAGCCACGAAAGTGATCCAGTCGCACAATGTCATACAAGCGGCACGCCCGCCGGATGCGCTCCACCCACCAGTCAAAATCGCGCATCTCCAGCACGTCCCACCGGTACAGTGGATTCCCCCACCGCTGACCAGTCGGCGAAAAATAATCCGGCGGCACGCCCGCCACACGCACCGGCTTCAAATTTTCATCCAGGTCAAAGATCGCCGGATGCACCCACACATCCGCCGAGTCCATATTCACAAAGATCGCCACATCGCCCAGGATGCGAATGCCCTTCAGCGCCGCGGCCCCGCGCAGCAGGCTCCACTGCACCGCAAAGGCAAATTGCAGTGCCTGTTCCTGCGCCAGCTCGCGCCCATACTCGGCGCCAATCTCCGCCAGCGCCAGCGGTTCGCGCCGCCTCAAGCGTTCCGGCCACTCCGTCCACGCGCCGGTGTTGAACTTCCGCCGCAGCACTGCATAGAAAGCGTAATCATCGAGCCAGCCGTGCTCGTCGCGGCAGAACTGCTCAAAGGCGGCCCACTGCTCTTTCAGCCGCTCTTCGCTCGCGCCGCGATCCAGGAAGTTCCCCGCCGCCTCCATCAGGAGCGGCAGCTTGCGCCGCTCCACGTCCTCAAAGTCCACGGGCCCGCTTGCACCCGCCAGCCCCGCAATCCGCTCCGGCTCAATCCATCCCCAACTCGCCAGCATCTCCAGGCTGATCAGATACGGATTCCCCGCGAACGCCGACGACGACGCATACGGCGAATTGCCATACCCCGTGGGCGAGAGCGGCAGCACCTGCCATACGTGCTGCTTCGCCTCCGCCAGAAAATCGATAAACGCATATGCCGCCGCACCCAGGTCCCCGATTCCCCCGTAAGACGGCAGCGAACTCACATGCAGCAGCACTCCCGACGACCGCGCAAATTCCATCTCAGCTTTGTCTCCGCAAGCCCTATTGTGCCAGACGCACAAGCCAATCCGCCGCTACGCCAGCCATCGCGCAAAAAAAGAAAAACCCCGCGGCGGGCTGCGCTGCGGGGTCTCTGGTTCCTGGGTTTACCTGGCCGGCTGCCGGCGTGTTATTGTCCGGGCAGCGTCGGCGTCTGCGCTTTGGCGTTGATCTGCACCAGCCGCCGCTTCTTGTAGCTGTTGATCACGTCGCTCGCAAAGATCTCAAACGCGTCGTTGCGCCGTTGCGACAGCATCTGGTCGCGCATCGCGTCCAGGTTCTGCTGAATCTCATCCGCCGACGGCTCCTGCTTGTCGCGAATCTTCGCCACCACGCCCGTGCGGCCCGCGTTGATCGGCCCGCTGATCGCGCCCGGAAGCAGGTCAAACAGCTGCGGAGCCACCTGCCCAAGCTGGCCGATGTCCGGCACCTGGTCCGACAGCTTCACGTCGTCGCTGGTCTTCAACGTGGCTCCCACCTCTTTTGCAGCCTTGGCCAGATCGCCGCTCGCCTTCGCCTTGGCGGCCAGCTCCGCTGTCTTCTGCGCCAGTAGTGTCGGCAGTTGCTCGCTGCGGTAGTCGTCCTCCACGTGGCTCTTCCAGTCTGCAAACGTCGGCGCATGCGCCGGCGTCACGCCCGTCACCTGAAACACCGCATAGCCTTCGCCCGTCGCCGCAAACTGCGCCGGGTCGCCCACCTTCGACTGGAAGGCCTTGGCCAGCAGTTGCGAGCTGTCCGGCAGCGCCGCAATCACGCCCTGCTCATTGACCGGCGCCGTCGTCACCACCTGCAGGTGATGCGCCTCGGCGGTCTTCTGCAGGCCGTTCTTGATCGCTTCCGACGTCAGATCGCGCGCGTAGGTCTCCTGCGCCTGCGCCGACTTCTGGCGCGCCAGCGTCGCCTGAATCGTCGGCGTCACCTCGGCCAGCGTCTGCGCGTGCGCAGCCTGCCGCTCTTCCACCTGCACAATGTGATAGCCGTACTGCGTCTTCACAATCGAGTACTGCCCGATAGGCTGCGAGAAGATCGCCTTGTCGAACTCCGGCACCATGCGTCCGCGCTGCGCAAAGCCCAACTCGCCGCCCGAGTCCTTGCTGCCGGGGTCATCGGAGTTCTTCTTCGCCAGATCCGCGAAGCTCGCGCCGCCCTGTAGCTGCTTCAGAATGCTCTCTGCCTTGGCCTTCGCCGCCGCATCGGTCTTCGCGTCCGCGCCGGGATCCACCTTGATCAGGATGTGGCGCGCACGCGCCTGCTCCGGCACCGAGTACTCCGACTGGTGCGCGGTGTAGTACTGCTGAATCTCCTGCGGCGTCACCTGGGGCACGCCTCCCGGAGCCTGATCCGCAGTAAACGCAAAATAGGTGATCGTCCGCTGCTCCGGCACCGCATGGGCATACCGCGCCGCGTTCTTTGTGAAGAACGCCTGCAGCTCAGCATCGGTCGGGTTAATCTGCTTTTGCAGATCATCCGGCGACAGCACCGCGTAGTCAAACTTGATCTTGATGTTCGCCTTGCGATACGCGTCGCGCACTTCCTGGTCGCCCACCGTCACGCCCGCCGTAATCAGCGCCTCCAGCCGGCGAACCACGATGTCCTCGCGCACGCTCTTCTCAAACTCGTCCACCGAAATGTTGAAGCGGTTTGCAATGATCGCCGCGTACTGCTGCTGGCCCACGAACTTGCCGTCCGGGAACAGCACCTGCGCCGGCGGTCCCGTCTCCAGATAGCTCCGCACATCGTTGCTGTCGGCGTGGATGCCCAGACGCTCCGCCTCGTCCAGCAGAATCTGCTGCTGCACCAATTGCTGGCCCACCTGCGGCTCAATCAGCCCCAGGATCATCGGGTTGCTCGCATACTGCGGATACTGCTGCTGCACCCGCTCCATCGCAAGCTGCTCCACCTTCTGCTGGCTGATCGTGTCACCAGAAGAAAGCAGCCGGCTGTACCAGTGCGGGTACACCACCGCGAACGTGTCCGAGGAATTGGCCCCCATCCCCGTCAGACCGGGGATCAGGTACACCACCATCGAAACCGATGCGGCGGCAATGATGATCACAAACAGTGCCTTCGTCAGGCGATTGTCTTTTTGCAGGAAGCGAATCATGGATGGACTTGAGCCTTCAACTCTCTTGTGCGCGGCGTGGAGCAGACCGCCCGCCGCACCGGCTCATACCACCCCGGCAGAGGGCCATCGCTCTCCACGAATGCGAAGTTCTCGCTCGATGCGATCCCTTCAATTATAGACGAGAGAGCGACGCACCGACGCGTGCCCGCAACCCAGCCTCACGCTTCTTTGCGCTCCCAGCGCAAAGCAGGCAACCCGTCTACGGATTGCCCGCTTGTTTTGCCCGATCTCTGCGCTGTCTCTCAACGCCAGTAGTAGAACCCGCCCGCGTAGTAATACGGCCGGTAGTACACCGGCGCATACGGGTACACATAAGGATACGAATACGCTCCGTAGCCATACGCCGGCTGATAGTAGCGCTGATGCAATTGCGGACCGCCCTGATTCAGCCCCTGCGCCAGCCGATTCGCCTCATCCTGGCTCACCGGGTCCACCGTCACCGGGTCAGCCAGATGGAAGGTCACCAACGCCTCTGAAGGAATCCATGCGTTCGGTCCATGCTCGGCCGCAGACGCCGCCGTGCCCACCGTTCCGCCCGCCACGCCGCCAATCGCCGCGCCCGCGCCGCCACCTGCCACGCCGCCCACAATCGCACCCAGCAGAGCGCCGCCCACTACGTTGCCCGCCGTGCGGCCCGTCTTGCTCGGCCCCTTCACGCGGAACAGGTCCGACTCAATCGGATAGCTGCGCCCACCCAGATCCAGTGAGGTCAGCCGCAGCGCCAGTTCCGGACTGCCCGCAAGCTGACCCGCCTGCCGCACCGCCGTCACAACCCCTTGCACCGTCGCGCCCCGCGGAATCGCCAGCGCTCCCCCGGCCGTCACGTCGCGTATCACCGTGAACTGCACCGGAGTGCCCTCCGCCGCGGACTTGCTGCTCACCGCCTCGGCCGTTCTCACCTGCACCAGCGCGCCCGCCGGAATCGTCACCGGCCCACTCGGCATCGCGTACTGCGGCCGGTTGTACTGCGGCCGATTGCCATATTGACCATTGCCATAGTTCTGCGCGTAGCCGTTCTGCCCGTAGCCGTTGTTCTGGTACCGGTTCTGGCCATAGCTATAGTTTGGATTCTGATTCTGCTGTCCGTACTGCGGATACTGCCCCTGCTGCCCATACTGTGGATTCTGCCCATACTGCGGCTTCTGTCCGTACTGAGGATTCGGCCCATATCCCGGCGCCGGAGCCTTCTGTTCATACCCCGGATTCGTCACCTGCGGCTCGGCTGAGGAATACGGTGCCGGGGTCTGCGTGCTCGTCTCCGGAACCCCCGAATCATTCGAGTCCACCATCGGCCCGTTCTGGGCATTGGGGTCACTCGCCGGGTTGCCGACCTTCAGGTTGTTGTGCACCGCCGTCACACCCGCCACGCCCTTCACAATCTGCTCGGCCAGCGTCTTCGACGACTCAAGCGCCACCGTGCCCGACAGCGTCACCTCGCCCTGGATCGTCGCCGCTGTAATCAAATCATTCTTCAGAGGCTGTGAGGCATCCAGCGCGTGCACCACGTCCATCTCGATCTGCCCGTCCGTGCGCTGGCCGCTCGCCGGCGCAGCCTGCTGGGCAATCGCTAAACCCGCGCAAAAAACGAACAGGGCCGCCCACGCCAGAATCCGCGGAGCCGCTTGCCGCCAATCTGCCCGATTCATCTTTTCTCTCCCCTTGCATACAGACTTGTTGGGCCTGCCTACCGGGTTAGATTCACCCCGGCCTTGCCCGTTGCTCGTTCAAACCCGCTCCCCCCGAAAAAGTTCCGCGCGAAAGCCTCAAACCGCAGCCGGGACAGTCGTTCTTGCGCCCGCTGCCTGAGCCCCCTGTCCCGCCAGATCCTGGTTGTCCGGGAAAAAGATCTGAAACACCGTGCCTGCGCTTTTTCCGCTCTCCACCGTCCGGCTGCGCACGTGGACCAGCCCGTGGTGCTTCAGGATAATCTCGTGGCTCACCCAAAGCCCCAGTCCCGTGCCGGTCACATCCTTGGTCGTGAAGAACGCCTCGAAGATGCGTTCCCGCACCTCCGCATCCATCCCCTGCCCGGTATCCGCGACAGTGATCCGCACGCCCTCCGCCCCCGGCTCATTCCACCGCCGCGAGCGCCGCGCGCGCACCTGCAGCCTGCCCCCGCCCGGCATCGCGTCCATCGCGTTCACCAGCAGGTTGGCAATCACCTGTCGCACCTCGCCCGCGAAGCAATAGAGATCCAGCTCCGGATCGAACTCCTTCGTCAGTTGAATCCCCAGCGAATTCAGCCGCACATGGTAGAGACTCAGCAGCGAATCCAGCAGCTCGGCCATCGTGGCCCGCGCCGGCAGCGTCGACTGCCGGTAGAACCGCAGTGTCTGCTGCGTAATCTCCGCAATCCGCTTCACCTCCAGCTCCGCCAGCGTCGCATACTCCAGCGCCGCCCCCTCCAGCTGGCAGTAGTTCTTCAGCAGGAAGAGCAGATTCGTCACCGCCTCCAGCGGGTTATTGATCTCGTGTGCAATCGACGCCGCCAGCCTGCCCGTCGCCGCCAGCTTCTCCGTCCGCCGCAGCGCTTCTTCGCTGCGCTTGCGTTCGGTTGCGTCCAGCACAATCACTCCCGTCCATCGCACCTCATCCGGCCGCGTCCGCACAGGATAGGCGCTCACCAGCCACGTCCACGGCAGATTCAGCCGGCCCCGCTTGCCGTTCAGTTCTACATCGCGCACCGGCGCCTCGGTGGCAAACACGCGCTGCACCGATTCTTCCAGATCTCCAGCCACCGCCGCGGGAACCACCTCCGGCAGCGTCCGCCCCAGGTGGCTGTTCATCGGCACGCCTGTCATCCCGGCAAACACGTCGTTCACGCGCACAAACCGGCAGTTGCGGTCAAAAAACGCCAGCCCGATCGGCGCATTCGCCAGCATCGAATCCAGAAGAGACAGCGTGTTGTTCAGTCCCGTACGCTGCTCCTTGATGGAAGCCACCATCCGGTTGAAGGCTTCAATCAGATCGCCAAACTCGTTATGCACCGTCACCGGCAGTGGAAAGCTGCTCTCGCTGTCCGGCGAAATCATCAGCGCCCGCGTGCCCCTGTGCAGCACCGCCAGTGGACGCGAGATCGCCCGCGCCATCAGCAGCACCAGCAGCACCGACGCCAGAACCCAGATCACGCCGAAGATCTCCGTTCCCCGCTCAATCGTATTCAGTTGCTCATAGTCCCATGCGCGATCCGTCTCCACCCACGCGTAGCCCCGCAGATCTCCATGCGTGTAGATCGCGTCCACGCTCTCCATCCGGTTGCCGGCAAAGTCAAACACCGTTGGCTCTTTGGGATTCTTCAGCGGAATCTGCGCGCGCTCGGCAGCATCCAGTCGCATCTCGTCTGGCTCACCCGCGCTTGCGAACAGCACATTGCCCGCCGGGTCCGTCACCTTGGCCACCCGCACGCCCGGCGTCTCGCCCATCATCGTCACACTCAGGCCCACCCACCCCGGCCGTTCCTGCCGCAGCGCCTCGCTCGCCTGCAGCGCCATCGACGTCGCCTGGTGGCCCAGCCGCAGCCGCGCCCGCTCATGCACCTCGCTCGCCTGCCGGCTGATCAGCAGCACCGCAAACAGCAGAATCGACAGCGCCTCCAGCAGCACCAGCCCCGCCAGCATCTGCCAGCGAATCGTTCGCGGCCATAAGCGTATCCGCACCCGTCTGCCCTCCGCTCTTTACGCCCGTTCCGCGCTCGGCGTCAGAGCCGCTTCCAGCCCGCGCGCGATCTGCTTCCCGTGGAACCGCCCGTTCTCAATGAAAATCTCATTCGTCCGCGAACCCGCCACAATCACGCCCGCCAGATAAATCCCCTTCACATTGCTCTCCAGCGTCTCCGCGTCGCACACCGGCCGCCGGTCCTGCCCTTCAAACCGCACGCCCGTCTCTTCCAGAAAGCTGAAGTCTGGATGATACCCCGTCATCGCAAACACAAAGTCGTTCTTGAGCGTCTTCAACCCCTCCGGAGTCTTCAACGCCACCGCATCCGGAGTCACCTCCACCAGTTGCGTGCTGAAGTAGGCCTTGATCTCTCCTGCTTGGATGCGGTTTTCAATATCCGGCTTGATCCAGTACTTCACATGTCGGTGCAACTCCGGGTCGCGGTGGACCAAGGTCACCCTTGCTCCGTGCCGCCACAGCTCCAGCGCCGCAATCGCCGCCGAGTTCTTCCCTCCCACCACCAGTACGTCCAGCCCGAAGTACGGGTGCGGATCGTCATAGTAGTGATGCACCTTGCTCAGTTGCTCGCCCGGAATCCCCATCATGTTCGGCAGGTCATAGTAGCCCGTCGCAATCGCCATCTTCCGCGCGTGCATTAGGCCTTGCCTCCCAAAGCGATCCACCGTATGCACGTGGAAATCCCCATCCCCGCCCGTCACCTTGTCGACGCGATGATATTGCCGCACGTCCAGTTTGTAGTGCGCCGCCACCTGCCGGTAATACTGCAGCGCCTCATTCCGCGTCGGCTTCGCATTCGGGCTCGGAAACGGAATATCCCCAATCTCCAGCAGCTCCGACGTCGTGAAGAACGTCATGTGCGAGGGATAGTGAAACAGCGAGTTGCACACGCAGCCCTTATCCACCAGCACGGCTTTGAAGCCCGCCTTCTGCGCCTCAATCGCGCACGCAAGTCCCGTCGGCCCCGCGCCCACCACCAGCAAGTCAAACACTTCACTCACCATCCCGTCCGCACTCCCCTCCGTCCTGCACATAGCTTAGGCCATCCTGCACCGCATGAGCGAAATCCGACCTGCACCGCTTGGTCGCATAGCGCAGCTGAGGCCACCCCTGACTTTGGCGATACATCCTTACTTTGGTACTTTTTAGGAAGTTACTCACCTCTGCTACCCTTATTGATAACAGCGTTGCAAGCGAACCTATGACAGCGGTCGCGGAACTCGAGCGGGTGCAGATGGAGAGCAAGAACTACTGCGCATACAACCGGACCCAGGGCTGCTTCCTGAGCCTTCGGATTAGCACCGCTGATGCTTCGCACCAGTCCGCCCACGAGCAGCTCCAGAGCCTTGCCGATAATTCGCAGTCAGGCCTCTGGATCTCTCCCTTTGTCAGTCTGCCCGAGGGGCACGCCCGGCTGGTCTTCGATCTGGTCTACCTCGATCAGGACTATCGCGTCCTCGCCATCGAATCATTCCCCAACCCCTCGGCGCGCCAGCCCGACAAGCCTATCGCCAGCGCCCTCGCGCTCCCGCCGCGGACCATCACCGCCACTATCACGCAGCCTGGCGACGAGCTGATTATCTGGTCGCTCTCCGAATCCAATCCACAGCCCCAGCGGGGCGGCCTTACCTCCCGCGTGGGTCGCTCCCGCGCCGCGTCAGCGTCCCGTGGCCAGCAGACCGCGTCCTCGTCCGTCACCCCGGCAGCGAGACCGCAGGATCAACATGCCCCGGCAGACACTACGCCCGATGCGGACGCCGATACTTCGCAGCAGCCGTCTTTCTTCAAGCGATTGTTCCGCGGCAGGCTCGCAGCGAAAGACGACGCGCCCGTCTCCCTCTTCGCCTCCGGCTCCGGCCATGAGGTAGCTCCGCCTCAGGCAGCTTCACCCATTCCCCTCGCATCCAAGCCCCCGGCAACTCCTGCGCCCAGCCCCGCTCAACCTCCCGTCGAAGCCGCTCCGCCACCCAGCGCAGCAGCTTCCATCCCTGCGCCAGCACCCGAGCCGGTCCGCACCCCTGCTCCACAGCCCGTCCCTGCGGTCGAGGTTGCTGCAGCCCAGGCCGTTGCGCCAGAACTTCCTGCACCCGCCGCCGCATCCAGCATCCCGCCTGACGCGGCCGCGCCACCACAGCCTGCGCCGCAGACCGAACTCTCTGCACCGGCTGCTGCCATCGAGCCTTCCGCGGTCCAGGAACCCGAGCCTGTCGTCGCTGCCTCCGCTCCGCCCACCCCTGTCTTCGACACGGTTCCTGCCGCACCACAAAGCCAGGCAGCCGCAGTCATTCCCGAGAGCGCATCCGCCGCCGAACCGCCAGTCGCGCAGCAGGAGCCACCCACAGAGCCCGCCACGCTCATCGCCGCCGACACCATCGCGGCAACTCCCGCGCCGCCGGAACTCATGGAAGCCGCCGCACCCCAGCAGCCTGCACCCCAAACGGAAGCACCGCCACCTTCACCGGTCCCCGCGGCGCCCATCGAGCCGTTCATCGTGCCGCCGGCCCCAGCCGAATCCGCCGCCGCGCCCGCTGCCGCCCGTCGCCTCGTCGCCATCCCCGGACCCAACGGCACCGCCTTTGTCGTCCAAAGCAGCGAAGAGTCCCGCGAAAAGCCTCCCGCACCACCGCAGGCTGCGCCATCAGCAGATTCCGTCGCGGCAGCTCCGGCGCAGGCCACGCAGGAATCCATCGTCGCCCCACCTCCGCCAGCACCAGTCCTCGCCCCCGCAGCTGCACCTGCGCAAACGGCTCCAGTCGAAGCCGCTCAGCCAGAGCCGGCTCCATCGGCAGACCACGTCGCTCAGAAATCGCAGGAGTGGAAAAAGGCCCGCAAGCACGCACAGCGCAAAGAGAAGGATCGGCGCGATGCCAAGCGGAAAAAGTTCAAGTTCCAAAGTTCTACCGAAAATGCTCCCTCCGGCCCATCCATCGGCAAGCGCTTTGTCCGCTGGCTCACCGCGCCTCCCACCGCCGCCAAACGCATGCGCACGCCAGAGATCGTCGCCTACTTCTGGACCGGCGGCACGCCTCGCCCGCACACCGTCGCCAATATCAGCGTCACCGGCCTCTATATCCTCACCAAAGACCGCTGGTTGCCAGACACCGTTCTCGTCATGAACCTGCAATGGACCGACACCGACGGCAACCACCCCGGAGATGCGATCTCCGTCCTTGCCAAAGTCGTCCGCTCCGGCGACGACGGCGTCGGTTTCCAGTTCGTTACCTCAGACGCCGTGGATCTCGGCGTCGGCCAGTACCTCCCTGGCAAGGGCGCAGACCGCGTCGCGCTCGACCGCTTCCTCTGGCGTCGCAAGCGCGCCGCCGACCAAGCCAGCGCCTGAGTCCTCCCAGGGTCCGCCTCCCTGCGCGCCCCTCCCCGCATCCATTACCCTAGTAGCGTCGCATTTTCAGGGAGTCATCCATGACCATCATTCAGCAGCAGGACTTCATCTCGAGCGTCGCCGGCGCCTTGCAGTACATCAGCTACTACCATCCCGTCGACTACATCACCTCGCTCGCCAAGGCCTACGAGCGCGAGCAGTCCCACGCCGCCAAAGACGCCATCGCGCAGATTCTCATCAACAGCCGCATGTGCGCCGAAGGCCACCGTCCCATCTGCCAGGACACCGGCATCGTCACCGCCTTCATCAAGATGGGCATGGACGCCCGCTTCGAGCCCGCCCCCGGCGAGCCCCGCATGGACCTCCAGGAGATGGTCGATGCCGGCGTGCGCCGCGCCTACCTCGATCCCGACAACAAGCTCCGCGCCTCCATCCTCGCGGACCCCGCCGGTGCCCGCAAGAACACCAAAGACAACACCCCCGCCGTCGTCAGTGTCGAGCTCGTCAAGGGAGACAAAGTTGAAGTCACCGTCGCGGCCAAAGGCGGCGGCTCCGAGGCAAAGAGCAAATTCATCATGCTCAATCCCTCTGACTCCATCGTCGAATGGGTTCTCAAGACAGTCCCCACCATGGGCGCCGGCTGGTGCCCGCCCGGCATGTTGGGCATCGGCATCGGTGGCACCGCCGAAAAAGCCATGCTCCTCGCCAAAGAAGCCTTGATGGACCCCATCGACATCCAGGACCTCATCGCCCGCGGCCCCAAAAGCCGCGCAGAAGAGCTCCGCATCGAGCTCTACGACAAGGTCAATCGCCTCGGCATCGGCGCGCAGGGCCTCGGCGGACTCACCACCGTCCTTGACGTCAAAGTCCGCGACTACCCCACCCACGCCGCCAACCTCCCCGTCGCCATGATTCCCAACTGCGCCGCCACGCGCCACGCCCACCTCGTCCTCGACGGATCCGGCCCCGTCTATCTCGATCCGCCCGATCTCAAAGACTGGCCAAAACTCACCTACGACGTCTCCGGCGCGCGCCGCGTCAACCTCGACACCGTCACCCGCGAGGACGCCGCCACCTGGAAGCCCGGCGAAGTCCTCCTCCTCACCGGCAAGCTCCTCACCGGCCGCGACGCCGCCCACAAGCGCATGACCGACATGCTCAACCGCGGCGAGAAGCTCCCCGTCGACTTCCGCAACCGCTTCATCTACTACGTCGGTCCCGTCGATCCCGTCCGCGAAGAGGTCATCGGACCCGCCGGCCCCACCACCGCCACGCGCATGGACAAGTTCACCCGCCAGATGCTCGCCGAAACCGGCCTCCTCGGCATGGTCGGCAAAGCTGAACGCGGCCCCGCCGCCATCGACGCCATCAAGGAGTTCCGCGCCGTCTATCTCATGGCCGTCGGCGGCGCTGCCTACCTCGTCGCCAAAGCCATCACCGGCGCGCGCCAGCTCGCTTTTCAGGACCTCGGCATGGAAGGCATCTACGAGTTCGACGTCAAAGACATGCCCGTCACCGTCGCCGTCGACTCCAAAGGCACCAGCGTCCACCAGACCGGCCCCGCCGAGTGGCAGCAGCGCATCGCCAACATCCCGATCCTTCAATAGCGCAGACACGAACGCCCCGGAGATGCTTCACGCGCCTGCATGGCACTTCCGGGGCGTTCTTCTATCCGTGCTCCCGCGGGAGCGCCCGTCCTACTTCAGCTTCTTGCCAAACCGGAACGACAAGCCCACCGTGTAGCCGAAGCTGTTCTGCGTTCCCGAGCCAAAGCCCGTCACCATGTCATCGCCCGCTACCCGCAGCGAGAGATTCGGGCTGATGTTCGCCTCGCCAATCAGGCTCGGGCTCAAGGCATACGTCCATCCATCCGGATACAGCCCCAGAGCCGTACTGCCAAAGCCGTTCGTGTCGCTTGAAAAGTTCCCCAGCGCCGTCCCGCCCATCGCCCGCACCGCAATCGAGTACTTCGGGCGCATGTAGACGCGGTAGGTCGGCCCGGCCATCATGCCGTATTCGCTGATTGCAGGCCGCGTTATCGAGGCGAAGTTCAGGCCCACATACGCCGTGCCATAGTAGCCGCGCATATCCGCCGTCACGCCCAGCCGCTCGCTCAGATACCGCGTCAGCTCCGTGTCCCACGAGTAGTACGCAACGCGCTCCTTGTTCGGTCCGGGGATAAACCGCAGATACCCCGTGCCCAGAAACGCTTCCCACTCCGGCGAATACGTATCGCGGATGGTCTGCGCCTCGCGCTGCTGGTGACGCAGGCGAATGCGCTCCTGCACGCTCATTTGCGGTTGATTCGCAGCCTGCGCCTGATCCTGCCCATCGACGGACGCGCTCGTGCTGCTTGACTCGCTTGTCTCCGCATGCACTGCCTGAAGAGCCGGCATCAGCAGTGCCAGCAAAAACACAAAACGGCGGATAAAAACCATCGCTTTCGGGAACCCTCCACAACGTTACGGAAGCACCCGTTACGAAGCGCTCCCCACTCTGTATTAAATCATCTGGAACCACCCTTGCGGTTGGCCCGCTCCCAACTTGGACGCGCCGGCCGCCGCTTCGCCTCCCCGCATTCCAATCTTTCCACCTGCAAGCCTCCCCGCGCCTCCGCGCGCACGCCGCATTTTTCTCCTTCGTTTCCTCGCGCCGCGTAGCCCTTGCGCTCGCCCATGCTCTAGGATGGAAGGCCACGGAGGTTTTCATCGCATGTCGCGTCTTTTCCTCGGCTTCCTGCTCGGCCTGATTGCCGTGCCCATCGCAGGCCTGCTGTACTTCCACTTCGGCAACCTTCCCGTCGCCGTAGCCGATACGCCCTTCCCCATGGAGCGGCAGATCACCCACGTCGCCCTCAACGCCCGCATCGATCGCGACATCATCAAGAATCCTCCCATCGAGCCCACCGGCGATAACCTCATCGCCGGCGCACACATCTACGTCGAAAAATGCGCCTTCTGCCACGGCCTCTACCAGCAGCCTTCCACCATCGGAAAGAACATGTTCCCCGATGCGCCCCCGCTCTGGCAGAAGCACCACAACGGCAACGTCGTCGGCGTCAGCGATGACCCGCCCGGAGAAACCTACTGGAAGGTCTCGAACGGCATCCGCCTCACCGGCATGCCCGCCTACGACAAGCAGCTCACCGAAACAGAAATGTGGCAGGTCACTCTGCTCCTGGCTAATGCAGACAAGCCGCTCCCGCCCGCCGCGCTTGATCTCCTGCGCCCTGCCGCAGCAGCGCCAGCCCCGGCCGCGCCCGCTGCCGCCCACGCCGGCAAATAACTCCACCGCTCATGCCGTGCTTCTCCGCGCGGCGTGAGCGCCTCATCCTTCGCACCCCGGGAAGAACATCATGCTCGACGCGCTTCGCAAAGGCTTCCGCTTCTTTCTCATGTGCTTCGGCGTCTCCAGCCCAGACGCTTCCAGCCCAGCGAAGAAGCCCGCCCCATCCACCTCTACATCGCCTCGTCCCAATTCCACGCAGAAATAGCCCATCCACCGCCACCGGAGTGTTCGATGAAGTCCTTCCGCTTTGTTCTCGCCTTTGCCGCGCTTGCGGCCTTCGCTCTCGGCCACGCCCCTGCCCAGTCCACTGATTACTTCTCCAACTGGCCCGCCGGCGACTCCCCGCAGGAGGTTGGCAAGCGCCTCGCCGATCACTTCGTCACCAGTCCCCACCAGTACTCCGCCACCATCCATTACGCTGAGGTCGCCACCTGGTACGGCGCGCTGACCTTCGCCCAACTCACCCACGACGACTCACTCCGCGACGGTCTCATCCATCGCTTTGAGCCACTCATGCCCGGCCGCCCTGAAGCCGCTCGCCGCCCCATCCGCCATCACGTCGATGACTCCATCTTCGGCGTCGTCCCTCTCGAAATCTCCATCCAGACCCACGACCCCAAATACCTCGCCGAAGGCAAATACTGGGCCGACCGCCAGTGGGAAAGCCCCACCCCCGACGGCCTCTCCGGCGAAACCCGCTTCTGGGTCGACGACATGTACATGCTCACCATGCTGCAGCTTGAGGCCTACCGCGCCACCGGCGACCGCAAATACCTTGACCGCGACGCCAACGAGATGGTCGCCTACCTCGACAAGCTCCAGCAGCCCAACGGCCTCTTCTTCCACGCACCCGACGTGCCCTTCTACTGGGCCCGCGGCGATGGCTGGTTCGCCGCCGGCATGGCAGAGATGCTCCGCACCCTCCCCGCCGACCACCCCCAGCGCGCCCGCATCCTCGCCGGATACCAGAAAATGATGGCCGGCCTGCTCCAGTACCAGGGCAAAGACGGCTCCTGGCGGCAGCTCCTCGACCACGACGAAGCCTGGCCTGAAACCTCCGGCTCCGCCATGTTCACCTTCGCCCTCATCACTGGCGTCAAAAACGGCTGGCTCGACGCCCCCACCTACGGCCCCGCCGCCCGCCGCGCCTGGATCGCCGTCGTCGGCTACGTCGACCAGAACGCCGACGTCACCAACGTCTGCGAAGGCACCGGCAAAAAGAACGACCTCACCTACTACCTCACCCGCCACCGCCGCACCGGCGACTTCCACGGCCAAGCCCCCGTCCTCTGGGCCGCCAGCGCCCTCCTGCGCTAAAACTCCGCGTGCCCCACCTTACCCAGCTACCAATTCCGGATGCCCCACCTTCGCCGCTGCGCGCGTTTTGCGCAGCGGTTAAGGTGGGAATCCACCACAGGAAGGAGCCGGGAGCTTCAGCTCCCGAAATTCCAGCTCACACAGGAAACGGGCCTTCAGGCCCGGACCATCCAAACCCGGAAATCGAGACCTGCAAATCTCCACAATCCCCGCATCCTTCTGCCTTCTCCCCCACTCCAATACAATAGGCGCAGCGCCAAGCAAGCGCCGCCACTTCCCCATGACGCACCGCACCCTCCACGATCGTCTCCACGCCTTCTGGGACTTCTTCGTCCTCTTCAGCGGCATCTCCACCGCGTCCAATCTCTCCCGCACCCGCCGCGAGCCCATCGTCAACCGCGGCCTCTTTCTATTCCGTCAACACCGCAGCCGCTAGCCGCGCCGCATCACCCGCGCCCTTGGTAAAATCAACCTATGTCGCTCTCCCGCCAGCAGGCCCTCGACTACTTCCAGTCCCCTGACCTCATCGGCCTCGGCATGGAAGCCGACGCCCTCCGCCGCCATCTCCACCCCGAGGGCGTCGTCACCTACATCATCGATCGCAACATCAACTACACCAATTTCTGCACCGAGTACTGCACCTTCTGCGCCTTCTATCGCCCGCTCAAGGGCGCCCGCTCCGAAGAGGGCTACATCCTCCCCTTCGAGACCATCTACGAGAAGATTGCAGAAACCCTCGAGATGGGCGGCACCGGCGTCCTCATGCAGGGCGGCATCCACCCCGATCTCAAAATCGACTGGTTCGAGTCGCTCTTCCGTGGCATCAAGCAGCGCTTCCCGCAGATCTGGCTCCACTGCCTCTCCGCGTCGGAGGTCCTCGCCATCGCCGAGTACTCCGCGCTCGATCTCCGCACCACCATCGCCCGCCTCCGCGACGCCGGCCTCGACTCCATCCCCGGCGGCGGCGCCGAGATCCTCGACGACGACGTCCGCTTCCGCATCGCGCGCCTCAAGTGCAGCACGGAAGACTGGGTCAGCGTCCATCGCACCGCGCATCAGCTCGGCATGCGCACCACCGCCACCATGATGTTCGGCGTCGGCGAAACCTTCGACCAGCGCATCAACCACTTTGAAGTCGTCCGCCGTCTGCAAGACGAAACCGGTGGCTTCACTGCCTTCATCCCCTGGAGCTTCCAGCCCCACAACACCGCCCTCGGCGGTCGCGGCTGGGACGAGGCCACCTCCGTCGAATACCTCAAGACCCTCGCCATCTCGCGTCTCTATCTCGACAACATCGAGAACGTGCAGGCCAGTTGGGTCACGCAGGGCCTCAAGGTCCTCGAGCTCGGCCTCCACTTCGGCGGCAACGACGTAGGCTCCGTCATGCTCGAAGAGAACGTCGTCAAGGCCGCCGGCACCTCGAACTGCACCACCGAGGAAGAGCTGCGCAGAATCATCCGCGACGCCGGCTTCCAACCCGTCCAGCGCGACACCCTCTACCGCACCATGTTCCTCAACTAAGCATCCTCCACTCCCATCGACAGCCACCGTGTCCCCTGAGCGGAGCAAGCACTCCCCATACTCCCAACACCGTGTCATCCTGAGCGGAGCAGCTTGGGGCCCCTGCGCGCGCCGCGCGCTGGGGTAAGCGGAGCGAAGGATCTGCTTTTGTCTTTCAAACTCTCCGTCGACCAATGACCCATCACACCCCACCGTCCCTCCGCGGTGATATTCTGGCCCGTCATTTTTCTACCCTCAGGAGGACCACGTGAAAAAAGCCATCCTACTGGCGATTGGCGGAGTACTGCTCTTGGCCGGCTGCGGCCCGCAAACAAAAGAAGCGCCCGGCATCCCCACAGAACCCAAGTGGAAAGGCCTGCCCTACCGCCTCGCCTACGACACCAAAGCACCCAAGCCCAACCCCGCCGGCATCACTCTTCCCGGCATCAACTTCACCGCCAACCCCGACGCACTCGAGCGCCGCGCCACCCTCGTCGTCCGCTTTGACTCCTCCGGCATCAAGACCGACAAGCTCATCGTCAACCAGATCATCCTCGCCCCGTTCGACATCTCCGGCGACCACGGCTCGCTCTCCGCCGATACCCTCGACATCGCCGACCAGGGCCTCGCCCGGCTCACAGGCGCCTATTGCATGAAGGGCAAGGTCAACGTCTCCGTCGCGCTCGCCCGCTCCTCGCTCAACCCCGGAGCCGAAGACGCCGAAATCAACGACAAGCGCCTCTCTGACTGGCTCCCCACCACCGTCGACATCAAAAAGCCCCACACCGGCTGCAAGTAACCCACCCTCCGCCCATGCATCCCCCCTTCGCCTCTGCGCGTCGTCTGCGCAGAGGTCAAAGGGGTGTCCTCATCCCGCCACGTGGCCTGGGCAGCCTTCCAGATTCACCGGCACTGCCTCGCACCCACGCCCTTCCCTTTCCTGTCTCTCCACAAGTTTTCACTCGTTCTTTTGATGCAATCATCTGCATCGCTTTTCTCTTGACTCCATCCCTGAACCGAAATACGTTTCCGTATCGGATCTGCTCCGCGTAGCAGATCCATAGCAATTCGCCGTCATCGTTCCCCCAATCTGTATCGGAAAACGCAATGCTTGCACCTGCGGTCTGACCCCTGTTCGCCTCCGCCGCGGAGGTCCGGCAAACAGGTCCGGCATTGCGTACACACCCACCACCCAAGGAGGTCGCTTCATGCGCCTGTTGAAACTCTGTTGTGCCGCTCTCCTCGCTCTTGCCTCGGTTCTCCCCACCGCTTCCGCGCAATCGCTCGGCAAGGCCACACTCGCCCGCATCACTTTCAAAGGCACCTCCATCCTCGGCGCCTCGTCCGCCAGCTACAACACGATCACCATCCAGAACAATGCGCCCCAGCCCGATCTCGTCGGCGCACGCAAGAACTCCGTCAGATCCTCCACCACCACTCCCACCACGCTTTCCGTGCCGATGCCGCGTCTGGACGCCATCTCCACCGCCAGCCCCAGCGTCAACTTCACCGGCCTCACCACGGTCGATACCGCCATCGCCAACGAGGGCTCCGTCGTCACCCCGCCCGACCAGGGCCTCTGCTCCGGACACGGCTACGTCATGGAAGCCATCAACTCCTCGCTCGCCGTCTACAAATCCTCCGGCGCGCGCCTCACCACCCCCGAGTCCGTCTACACCTTCTTCAACCTCGACCCAGTCGCCAACCCCATCCTCAGTGACCCCCGCTGCTACTACGACGCCCCCACCCAGCGCTGGTTCGCCTCCATGATCAACGTGCTCAACTTCAACACCGGCCGCAGCAACCTCGTCCTCGCCGTCAGCCAGACCAGCGATCCCACCGGTGCCTACAATCTCTACTCGATTGACACCACCGATGACGGCCTCAACGGCACCCCCGCCGACACCGGCTGCTCCTCCAGCGACCCCTGCTTCGGCGACCAGCCCACTCTCGGCGCAGATGCCAACGGCATTTACATCACCACCAACGAATTTGATCTCGCGGGCTTCTATTTCAACGGCGCTCAGGTCTACGCCATCTCCAAGTCCGGCCTCGAATCCGGCTCCATGCCCACCGTCGTCCACATCGGCAACCTGCCCCTCGCCGAAGGCCCGGCCTACTCCATCCAGCCCGCCAGCTCGCCCGACCTCAGCTCTGAGGGAGACTCCGGCGTTGAATACTTCCTCAGCGCCCTCGACTTCAACGGCACCCTCGACAACCGCATCGCCGTCTGGGCGCTTTCCAATACCGGCTCCCTCAGCGAGGCCACGCCATCCGTCACCCTCACCAACCAGATCCTCACCAGTGAGGTCTACGGCCAGCCCTACCCCGTCACCCAGAAGCCCGGGCCCTATCCCCTCGGCCAGTCCCTCGGCGAACCCGAAGAATCCATCGACTCCGGCGATGACCGCATGCAGAATGCCGTCTACGCCAGCGGCCGCCTCTGGGCCGGACTCAACACCATCGTCTCCGACGGCTCCAACATCAACACCGGCATCGCCTACTTCGTCGTCAATCCATCCATGAAAGGCGGCCAGCTCTCCGCCACACTCCAGGGTCAGGGCTACATCGCCGTCGCCGGCAACTCCGCAATCTACCCCGGCATCGGCGTCACCGCGGATGGCTCCGCAGCCGCTGCCTTCACCGTCGCCGGCCCCGGCATGTATGCCAGCGCCGCTTACGCCCACATCAACCCATCTCACGCCGGCTCCGTCCAGATCGTCGCGCCCGGTCAGGCCCCGCAGGACGACTTCTCCGGCTATCCCGAGTTCCACGGCAGCGGCGTCGCCCGCTGGGGCGATTACTCCTGGGGCGTCGCCGACGGTAGCTCCCTCTGGTTCGCCACCGAGTTCATCCCCGGCAACATCGACAGCACCAACTACTACACCGACTTCGGCACCCAGGTCTTCAAAGTCAACCTCGATCAATAACCTCCGTCCACCTTGGGGCGTCGCTCACCCGGCGCCCCATCTCGTTCGTTCCTCCGTCCTTCCTTTCACAGTCGTGCGCCTGCCGCACAGCCCTCCCGCATCCCCGCACACGCCCCATTCCCGCAACACCGTGTCAACCTGAGCAAAGCACGCTTGCGGCCCCACGCAGTGGGGGGTTGCGGAACGAAGGATCTGTGCTTCAAACTCCCACACCAGGTGCCCCACCTTCGCCAATGCGCGTCTTGTGCGCAGCGGCGAAGGTGGGAATCCACCGCACTTCACCGCGCCCGCAGCACCAGCCTGCCCTGCAGCCCGCCCACAATCGCCCCCACCGTCAGCGTCGCCAGCACGGCATAACCCGCTTCAATCACGAACAGCTCATGAGGCATGCGTGCAATGCCAAACCAGCTCATCACGGCTACGGCTCCGCCAAGCAGCAGCGCCATCACCACTCCGGGCAGCACACCTTTGCGATGCGACACCGCCAGCAGCCACGCCACTCCATACGCAAACAGCAAACACACCCCCGCCGTCAGCAGATGCGGGGAAAGCCACCACACGATGTGCTTCACCTGTGCATGGGTCAGTCCCACTGCTTCCATCCACTGCGCGCGGAACAGATAGTGCGAATGCCAGATGGCGCCCAGGTACCACGCCGCAAACGCCGCCACCAGAACCGGCAGGTGGTAGATCGGTTTCGCGTCCGCCTTCGCCTCGCCGGCCTTGTACGGCTCTGCGTGAATCGCCTGGACCATGCACTCCCGGCCGCACTCCGCGTGTTCCGGCCATCGCGTGCACTCGCACAGCCGCACATCCGGAGATCCATCGATCCCCGACTCCGCTGCATGGCGCGCATCCAGGCGCACGACCGCCGCCCGATGATTCTCGGGGCACTCCACCAGCCGGCTCCCCGAGTACCGCCGCAAAATCTCATAGCGCCGAAGCAAAAGGGGCAGCAGCAAAACCAGCGCCGCCGCAGCGCCAAGCACGAGCAAGATCAGCATGAGCATAGCCCACCTCCGTCGCCCCGCAGTCTGCGCCCGCCCTCGCCGCCCTTCAGTGATCCCCATCACATTCTGCAGTCCACCCTACGCCGGCCCGCTCGCTTCGCCTTTGAATCGCGCGGGGGCCCCATCCTAAACGCGTCTTGTGTGTTTAGGGTGGGAAGGCACAAATCCCGCCCAGTCACAAACCTCCGGGTGCCCCTCCTTCGCCGCAAGTTGACCTGTTCCAGAGTCTCGCGCCGCTTGTATAGTTGCCCTGTCGGTTCTTTCCTTCCCCGAGGTCAAGCATGAGACAAATGGTCCGCTGGCTGCTCGTTGTTGCTTCTCTTTGCTCCGCCTCCGTTCTCTCCGCCCAGGTCCCCGCTCAACCTGCCGAGGTCACCGTCACCCTCGGCCTGTCGGCGGCTCCGCTCTATGGCCCATGGAAGTTCCACATCGGCGACTCGCCCCTCGACCCCAAAACCGGCCAGCCGCTCTGGGCCGAGCCCGACTTCGACGACTCCGCATGGGAGAACGTCGACCTTACCCCCAAGGGAGGCTCGACTGATCCAACTACCGGAGTCGCCGGTTATGTTCCCGGCTGGACGACAAAGGGACACCCAGGCTACTGGGGTTACGCCTGGTATCGCATGCGTGTCCAAGTCAACCTGCCGCTACATCAGCAGTTGGCACTCGCCGGACCGCCTGACTTCGACGATGCCTATCAGCTCTTTGCCAACGGTTCGCTGGCCGGCAGCTTCGGCGGCTTCGGCACGCACCGCCCCACGGTCTATTACGCGCAGCCGGCCATGTTTCCCGTGCCGGATTCCGGAGCCACCCAGGTCATTGCCTTCCGCTTCTGGATGGAGCCGTCCACGCTCCTCGCGGCGCCGGAAACGGGCGGCTTCCACAGCCCCCCGGTCTTGGGTGAACTGGGCGTGGTCCGTCTCACCTATCAATCCAACTGGCTGGCGGTCATCAAGGACTTTTCGGCCAGAGCTCTCCTGATACTGGTCTTTGGATTGCTCGCTCTGCTCGCCTTCAGCCTCATCCTCTTTGACCGCTTTGACTCCGTCTACCTGTGGATGGGACTTCTCTTCCTGCTCACTGCCTCTCAATCCTTTTTTGCGGTGATCTCGGAATGGAGTCTATGGTTGAGCATTCCCGAAAGCAACCTGCTGTTTGGCGTCATCGTCCCGCTGAATAATGCTGCATGGGTGATTGTCTTGTGGATCTGGTTCGGGCGCGGCGTCTTTCGCCGGCTCCCGCAACTGGTCGCGGTGCTCACCGCCCTCAACATAATTTGTTCCGTGCTCGGAAACGAGGTCTTAGTCGGACTCATTGCGCATTCGGCGGCCGAACGCTTCAATCATGCCTCCGTTGTCCTCGCAGTTGTGCTCATGTGTCTGCTGGCCTGGATCGTCATCAACGGCATCCGCCGCCAGGGTCTGGAGGGCTGGCTGGTTCTGCCCGTCGTCCTGTTGAGCGGCTTTAGCACTCTTCTCACCATAGAGCCGTCGCTGCAGGTTCGTGAGGTGTGGTTCCCCTTTGGCGTGCAATTTTCCCTGAGAGCAGTAACCGACCTCCTCATCTCTCTCGTCATTGGCATTCTGCTCGTCCGCCGCCTTCTGCGCTCGCTCGAACGCCAGCGGCAGATGGCCCTGGATGTGAAGCAGGCACAGGAGGTGCAGCAGGTCATCCTGCCCGAAGACCGCGTCATCCTCCACGGTTTCGAAATCGAAAGCGAGTATCGCCCCGCCCGCGAAGTCGGCGGCGACTTCTTCCAGATCATTCCCGATGAAAAGGACGGCAGCGTGCTCATCGTTGCCGGAGACGTCACCGGCAAAGGCCTCAAAGCAGGCATGCTCGTCGCCTTGCTCGTCGGGGCCATCCGCACAGCAGTTCGATTCACTCCCAACCCCGCCGCCATCCTCGACGAATTGAATCAGCGCCTGCTCGGCCGTCACGACGCCCTCGCCACCTGCCTCGCCCTGCGCATCGAGCGCGACGGCTCCGCCACGCTCGCCAACGCCGGCCACCTGCCGCCCTACATCAATGGAAAACCCATGGAGATGGAAGGCTCACTGCCCCTGGGCATGGTCAAGCAACTCGAATGCTCCATCCACCACTTCCAGCTCGCACCCAAAGACCGCCTCCTGCTGCTCTCCGACGGCGTCGCAGAAGCCACCGACCCCGACGGCCAGCTCTTCGGCTTCGAGCGCGTGCTCGAGCTCGTCCGCACCCAGCCCTCCGCCGCCCGCATCGCAGAGACCGCACAGGCATTCGGTCAGGAAGATGACATCAGCGTCATCGCCGTCACCAGAATCCCCGCGCCCGCTCTCGCGTAACAACCACCCCGCTGCCCCGGGTGGGAACGGCCTCTCCGCCGAAACGTAACAACATCGTCACGCCTCTATCCGCAAGATACAAGGGTGGGAAAGCACAAATCCCGCCGAGCCACAAACCCCGGGGACCCACCCATCCCCGGTGCCCCGCCTTCGCCGATGCGCGTCCGCGCAGCGGTCAAGGTGGGAATTGCCCCCGCCCAGGTCACTGACATGCGTAACGCCAGTCACTGCACTTCAGCGCCACAGCGCTACGCTTAACTCAAGCTGTGTCGAGGCTCCTCGAACCCGCTGCGGCGTGCTCCCGCAAGTCGGGGTCAATAGGCCCAGATTCCTTCGCAACGCGCTCACGGCACAGCCGCAATTCCTGGTGACGGCGCAAGGTCGCTGCACACCGGGCTGCTCGTTCCCATTCCTCACGAGCAGGCCAGATTGTGTCAGAAGCCGGAGAGATTCGCTCTCCGCTGTCTCCCGGAGGAAGGAGCTGAGCTCATGAAGAACCTGAAATTATCGCTTGCGATCGCGGGCCTGTTCCTCGCTGGTCCATTGTTTGCCCAGGAGGGTGTCCAGGCCAAGGTTCCCTTCAGTTTCTATGTCGGGAACTCCCAACTACTCACTTCCGGAACCTATAGAATCGCTCCTTGCGCGGATCACGTCGTTAAGGTTCACAGCTGCAAAAGCGGAGTAACCGTATTTCACATCACCAACCCCGGCGATGAGAAGAACGTCGGGCAGGGTAAGCTGATCTTCCATAAATACGGCGACAAGTACTTCTTGAAAGAAGTGCAGGGTCCGTCGCTCACAACCAACCTGGCCATCCCCGAAACCAAGCAGGAGAAGCAGGCACGGGACGAAATGGCTACGGTAACAACCTTTGAAACCATCACCATTCCAAAGCCGGATGAAACCACGCCGCCGAATCAATAATGCGGTGATCTCTGGGGATCGGATGCGAAGCCCAGCCGCCTTCCGCTCCCCATCCCCAGAGGACGTATCCCGTCAAGCCCCCACGTCCAAAACTTTTTTCTAACTCACTCATTCCACTCAGCAAAAAATTTCGCCAATTTTGCAGATTAATTCACCCACTTCTCCACAATAGAAATAAGCGGAAATTCACCTCACATCTTCACGCCATCTCCGGTGCTCTCCGCCCGAAGGAGCGAAAGCTATGCCTGAACTCAATCAGCCCGCATCCACCCTCACCCCCCCGTCGCCCGCTGCACCGACGTGTGGAACCGCGCATACCGCGCCGATCTCTCCATCAACCAGACCAAGGCTGCCGCCATGCTCACCGCCGGGCACACCTTCTGCGAGGCCATGCCCCAGCTCGACGGCTATGACAACATCCGCGACTTCATCGCCTGCTGCGCGCAGGGCGTCCTCCTCGGCGCCATCGACCCCGCGCGAAGCGCCAAGCTCCTCTACGCCGCCCAGGTCGCCCTCAGTACCTTCCGCCAGCGGCGCGGCCCAGGTCCCCCCGTAGAGTCATAAATAAATACCCATCCCCCCTAAATTTTTTGCAGTTTTCCACAATTTGCTTGCGTGAAATCTCATGGCCCGGTTCGAAAGATCTTCGTTTTTCGCTGCGCAGCCGGAATATAGCTTTCCTGCAACCATCGACCCTGCAGTCAGTTACGCGGTCCTCTTCCCCACCGCATCCCCTCCGCTCTTCCACATCGCACCGGCACTCTCAAAATTATTTGTTGCAACTAATATCTCCGCCCGCGCGTCTCATCAGGTACGAGGCAAGCTGTTCGGCATTCGGTCTTCTCCGTCCGCTGCGGGCTGCAGTGGGCTCTGCCCGGACCCGGCATGCAAGCCCATCCGGCCCTCGGGCCTCCAAGTTTCGATCTCGAAAGGATCAATAGATGAAGCGTTTGGCTCTTCTCTCCGGCGTTCTCGCCCTCGCGGCTCCCCTCGCCCTCGCGCAAACCTCCACCTGGGTGCCGGACGCGGCCCACAGTGACGTCAACTTCTCCATCCTGCACATGAGCCTCTCCAAGGTGCACGGCAGCTTCGGCAACATCGGCGGCAAAATCGTCATCAACGACTCCGACATCACCAAGTCCACCGTCAACGTCACCATCGACGTCACCACCATCGATACCGGCGTCAGCGGCCGCGATGCCGACCTCAAGGGCGCAGGCATGTTCGACGTCGCCAAGTTCCCCACCGCTACCTTCGTCAGCACCAGTGTGGCGTCGGTGCCCAACGGCCTCACCATCCAGGGCAACCTCACCCTGCACGGCGTCACCAAGCCCGTCACCCTTAAGGTGGAAGGCCCCACCGGCCCGGTCCCCGGAATGGATCACAAGCCGCATGAAGGCTTCTCCGCCACCACCACCATCAACCGCCTCGACTTCGACCTCGGCTCCAAGTACCCAGCCGCCATCATCGGCGACGATGTCCAGCTCAACATCGACCTCGACATCGCCAAGCAGTAGTCGCAACCCTCCGCGATGCGGATGAAGATGGTCACACTCATCCCAGCCTGCATCGCGGACCATTCACCTGAAAGTGAGCAACTCCATGGCCGGTCTCAAGCGCGAAATTGCACAGGAACGGCCCTTCTCCAGCCCGCACGAAGAGGCTCTGCTCAACATCCTCCGCACCGCCGACTGCCTCCAGCGGGCCTTTAACCGCCGCGTTCGCGAGTGGAACATCACCGGCACGCAGTACAACGTCCTCCGCATTCTCCGCGGCGCACATCTCGGGGGACTCACCTGTTCGGCCATCGGCGACCGCGTCATTACCGCCGTCCCCGACATCACCCGCCTCCTCGCACGGCTGAAAGCCCTCAAGCTCGTCCGCCAGCATCGCGACGCGCGCGACCGCCGCGTCGTCTGGACCCGCATCACCGACGCCGGCCTCGAACTGCTACGACAGATGGACCCCGTCATTCAGGCCATGCCCGGCGAAATGCTCGACCAGTTCACGCCCGAAGAGATCGCCACCTTCATCGGCTTTCTTGAGCGCGCCCGCGCCCACTGCGGCGACTCCGCCCAGCCCGTAGCCTGCGAACTGCACGCACCCGACCCCGCGTCCACTCAGCGCGCCTGACAACAGACACACAGCGCCCTCCGGCATGGCGCCGATCTATGTGTCTTTGTTTGAGGAAAGTTTGAGGGCGATCACGCCGTTATCGCGCGGCCATCTTCTTCATCACCGACTCGTCGGTCTCTTCCGACTCGATGATCTTGTGATGCAGGCAGTAGAGCGCCAGCTCAAGCCGGTCGCTCACACCCAGCTTGTCGTACACCTTGCGCAGGTAGTTCTTGATCACCTGCTCGGTCGTTCCAAGCTGGAACGCAATTTCCTTATTCCGCTTGCCCTGCGTGATGCACGTGATGATGGCAATCTCTTTGGGAGAGAGCCGCGGCTGCGTCCGCGGATTCACCAGCGTGGCAGCCTGCGAGCGGTAGGCCTCGATCACCCAGTTCACACTCTGGTTGTCGATCCACGTCTCGCCCGCCGCAATCCGCCGCACGCACCGCACCAGCAGATCCGGCGAAATCGACCGCGAAATGATGCCCCGCACGCCGCGACGGTACAGATCCACCGTCTGCGCCTCATCGGTGGACAGCGCCTGCACAATCACCTTCACATCCGGCGCCAGTTGCAGCAGCTCGGGAATCACATTGCTCGTGCCATTCACCAGCCCGCCTTCCAGCAGCACAATATCGGTGGGATACCGCACCACGGCGGCGCGAAGGTTCTCCAGAGAATCCGCCTGCGCCACCACGCGAAGATCGTCTTCGAGCGCAAAAATCTTGCGGATGCCGACCCGATAGATTGCCTGGGAATCCGCAAGGATAATGCGAATCGCCCCCGGGCGTACGGGTACATCCTGTAATTCGCCGTTCGCAGGTTCGTCCTGAAATTCCATAGGAAGGCCGTGTACGCTTGCTTCGCGTTTCTCTGTTTCTATTCCTCTACAAATTGATAATCGTCGATGGTTGCCGCCGCATGATATTCACCCTGGCTCGATGAGCAGCGCACCACGCGGCCGCTGCACCGCACCATCACATCATGCGCCGAACCCAGCGCCCCGCCCGGCATCTTCATGGCAAACCGGATATCCTGGCCGACATTCAATGCGGACTTCAGATCGAAGAGAACTCCGCTCGCAGAGACATTCCGCGTCAACGCCGGTTGCTCTCCGGTCTGCGTCGAGAGCACGACAGGCAGAGCCAGCGGGAAACGGACAGCGCAACGGATGTTTTGCGGCAGCTCCGCCGTGACGGAGTGCCGTGCCGTACTCGATGCATGCGTGTGCTTTTTCATGGCTGCACTTAGTCTCGCCCTAACCTTGCACATTTCACTCTACATAATTTTTCGCAAACCACATACGGCACCAAAGTTTATACCGGTATTCGCTTAGTAAATGACGGAGGATATGGATCTTCAACCGCGCCGATCATCGCTGTTTCGCATGAAATGCCGCCGAGGCGCCCACCCATTCCTGGTTGCGGTTATGATCCACTCCCATCATCTTGCCCCGCCCCAGCCGCACCAGAGAAAGCGCCGAAGTCAACTCCCCGCCATCCGGCCACAGATACAGAATCCGAAACTCCGCCTGCGTCGGCCCGCAAGGCGTCTCCACCGTCGGCACAAAGCGCATTCGCTGCTGCAGCAGATAGCCCCCGCGCTCCGCCGCTGGAATCGACTCCAGCAGCGCCTGCGTCGGCTCAAAGACAATGCCCTTGCCCGCAAACGAGAACAGCGGCTTCAGAATGAGCTCGCCATAGACCGTCTCGCCGCCGCCAGCCTTCGGCAATGCAACTCCTGCCTGCTCCAGCCTGCGCCGCCCATCCCCTTCAAGAAACGCATCAAGAAAGACCGACGGCGGAACCCACGGCCATCGCCCGCCATCCTGCGCCAGCCACGGCACTGAGAACTTGCTGATCAGGAAGTACCAGTTGGGATGCCCGGCCCACTCCACATCCAGCGGCTGCGTCCAGTCAAAGCGAAGCTGAATTCCCTTCGCAATGAGCTCATCGGCAATCGCCCTGTTGTAGATGCGGTGAATCGGCACGCGGCGCCCTCGTCCATCGCGATAGAGCAGCCGGTCGCCTTCCGCCTCGATCTCAGCGATATTCACCACGGGAATCCCCAGCCGTCGTGAGGTCACAAGAAAATCCGGCAGCGTCTTCTGGTGCATCGGGTCCACCTCGGCCAGCACCACGTTCTCCGGCGCGTCGCCACCCAACACCGTCCGCTCCAGCAATCGCCAGTACTCGTCTTCCGTCAGGCCACTCAGAAAAATGCCCAGATCCTCCGGCAGTCGAAACGCGCGCCGATAGGCCTCGCAGAGAACTGTCTGAAATCCATACAACGATGGAAACGCCTGCAGCTCCACCAGCCGCGGCTCCAATGCTCGCGGCTCCGGCTCGCCCGCGCCCGTCTCCACCAGCGCAAAATCCGCGGTCAGGAAATTAGGATGGCGCGTCTCGCCTGCAACGCAATATCCGGCTGGAATCGCTTCACGCGCCGCGCGCAGATACTCGGCGCGCTCCATCAGCGCCAGTGTCATCTCTGCGCCCGCCGTGGCCATCTTCTCCAGCAGAGCGCTCGGCACAAAGACGGGAGTCTCTGCCAGGCGAAACTGGATCTCGGTCTGCGAGCCGGCTTCCGCAAGCCTGCGAAGAGCCGCGTAGGCTTCAGCGGTGAACCGTTCGTTGAACTCCTGGCGAAGCGCCTGAATCAATGCTCGTTTTCCCTCGATACACCCGTGCAATGGCCTCACCATACGCCAGACCCGGCCGCGAAAGCCATCGCCCGCTCCGGGATCATCCAGGCAGCCTATAGGGCGAACCAGAAATGTAAACATTTTAAGTTGAGCCCTTTGAGCAAATTAGGGTCGAAATCTCGAATACCGTCTGGGTACGTAAGTCACGGTCCAAAAATAATTTATGAAATAGTTACCTTTGTGGTAGCCAAGCTGCCCCTTTTGGGGTAGGCTGTGGAACGTAACTCATTTAATTCCATGGGGGCCCCACGACTATGTTCTCGCGCATTGTGAAGGTTTCACTTCTTTCGGCAGCACTTGCGACTGCAGTTGCCAGCGTCATTCCGATGAGCCCGTTCCCGACAAAGACCGCAGCCATCCCGATGAGCCCATTTCCGACAAAGACCGCAGCCATCCCGATGAGCCCGTTCCCGACAAAGACCGCAGCCATCCCGATGAGCCCATTTCCGACAAAGACCGCAGCCATCCCGATGAGCCCGTTCCCGACAAAGACCGCAGCCATCCCGATGAGCCCGTTCCCGACAAAGACCGCAGCCATCCCGATGAGCCCATTTCCGACAAAGACCGCAGCCATCCCGATGAGCCCATTTCCGACAAAGACCGCGGTTTAGTCTCCGGATTCACGGCTAGTGCCCGTGATGCGGGAGGCAGCAAGATCAAGCTATGCTACTGTCGATGTGTATCGAATCTTGAGGGTGCTGCGGATTTGGCCGTATGGAGCACTTAAGCGACGTCATCTGGATACTGGGCATTCTCGCAGAACTCGTTGTTGTTCTGCTTCTAGTAGTCCGCGGTTTATGGCATTCCCTCAGAATATTTACAGCCTACTGCGTTTGGGATCTGGCAAGTAACGCCATGGTACTTCCCTTAGCAAAGTTTTCAGGGAGCAGCTACAGAGAGGTGTACTTAGCTGTTGTCGTGATAGATGCGGTGTTTGTTTTTGCGGTTTTAACCGAATTAATCTGGTCGGTACTTCGCCCAATTCACAAGTTTCTCCACCGTCGGGCCTACATATTCATTGCGCTATTTTTGGCACTGGCCGGGGTTCTGTTGTGGCCCCTGACGGGAGTTGGAGGTGTCGCCCGGACCTTCGCCTACGTCATTCATGTGGAGCAGGTGTCCTCCCTGCTTCGAATTCTATTTTTCGTCGGTCTCGCTGCATGTAGTAATCTCCTATCCCTCAGTTGGAAAAGCCGTGAGCTCCAGGTCGCAACGGGGTGGGGCTTCTACTCCCTTGTGAGCTTCGGGGCAATGCTCGTTCATACTCACGACCTGAATGTCTCTCAATACGGCATCCTCAACGAGATCGTCGTCGCTAGTTTCCTGGCTTCCCTCCTCTATTGGGTGTACAGCTTTGCCCAGAAAGAGGCGGAGCGCCGCGAGTTCACCCCCCAGATGCAGGACTTCCTTTTGGCCGTGGCCGGCGTGGCCCGCGAGCAGCGCCTGGCCCTCGCTCAGGCGGCTTTAGAACGCCGCCAGCCCAGGGGTTAACCGCCTCCGCGCACCGCCGCCACGCTCTCGCCGGGTCGATCTATCCACTGCGACGGCAATTCCAGCCGAAATCCTTCCAGAATCCGCCATTACGTAAGTACCCGCCCCCCTACCACCAAAGGTGGATCGGAGAACTCGAAATTCCCTGCACATTTGAGCGAAAGTCTGCTAATACTTGATGGTGCAGTGAAAACGGGGAATCGAGTTGTAAAGCTCCAGACAAGATTCGGACGAAAGAAAAGGGCACCCGATGATTCTGACACTGTTTCAAATTGCGGCTCTAGCCGGTGTGGCAATCCTCCTTGGTCAGTGGAGAGCGAGCGTCCGTCGGCGCAATGAGGCCACATGGGACTCACTCGTTGCTCGCCTTCGCGCGGACTGGTCAGCCCGCGATCTGAGCGAGCACTTCCTCTGGCAGGCAGATATGAACTTGACGCCGGAGGAAACATGGACTCGCATCCAGGGCGCGCACGGCCTCTGGGCCATGTATCAGAACGCCTCCGTCATCATCGAGATGGCAGACTTTGCTGCACGCACCGGCGCCTGCAACGATACGGAGCTGATTGCTACTCTGCACAGCGATGCGTTGCAGATTCGAGTCTGCGCTCTGATGGCTCTCGCGCAGTATGCCTGCACACAGGCCAGTGAAGGCGTCCGCATCAACGCCCATCGCGCCGCCACAATGTATACCGGCATGGCCGCCCGCATGACACGCCTGCTGCAGGATAATGCAGCCATCATTCTTCCCGATTTCGTCGCAGCCATGTAGCTTTCACTTCCGCGTTACACAAAACAAAGCCCCCGGTTTCCGGGGGCTTTTCATTTGGGTTCAGTTCGATGCATCAGGCCGCATACTCGGCCAGAAACGCATTGATCCGCGCATACTCCTCTTCGCCCAGCCGGAAGGTCAACGCCGGCGCAAGCCCATCCAACTGCTGCGCGCTGCGCCCGCCGACGATCGCGGCCGTAATCGCGGGATGCCGCAGTGTCCAAGCGACGGCAACCACACCCGGCTGCACTCCATGGCCCGCGCCAATCTCGCGCAGCAGCTCCACCAGCTTGAGGTTGCGGCTCAGGCGCGGCTCGTTGAACTCGACTGCGCGCTTGCGCCAGTCGTCGGCCGGCAAAGCTGCCACACGCTCCGCCGTCATCTTGCCGGTCAGCAGACCCGAGACCATGGGCGAGTAGTTGATGACTCCGATGTTGTTCGCTTCCACGAAGGGAAGAATTTCCTCTTCAATCGCGCGGCGCAGCATGGAATAGGGTGGCTGCAGGCTGGTGATGGGCGCAATTTTCTGCACGCGCTTCATCTGCTCCACGTTGAAATTCGAGACGCCAATCCAGCGAATCTTGCCCTGCTCACGCAGCTTTGCCAGCGCCTCCCAGCCCTCTTCGATTTCGGCCTCCGGGTTGGGCCAGTGAATCTGGTAGAGATCAATGGTCTCCACGTTCAGCCGGCGCAGTGAATTTTCCAGTTCCTCGCGCACGGAGTCGGCCTTCAGCGACCGGTAAATCGAGCGGTCTTCATGCCAGCGCATCGAGCACTTGGTAAAGATCAGCGGCTTGTGGCTCGTCGTCTTGAGCGCCTTCGCGACCACTTCTTCGGAGTGGCCGAGACCGTAGATCGCCGCCGTGTCGATCCAGTTGATGCCGTGGTCCAGCGCGCGATGAATCGCGGTGATGGACTCGCTGTCGTCCTGCGGCCCCCAGGCGAACTCCCAGTTGCCGCCGCCGATTGCCCATGCGCCAAAGCCGATGGGGGTCAGTTGAAGGTCTGAATTTCCAAGCTTGCGTAGAGGAAGGGATGCTGTGGTTGCCATATCACCAATTTAGATGATCGCCCTGCGGCGAGGTCGCAGCGTCGCCAAAGAATTTGCCCGCGGATGCTATGCGGCAATCAGGAACCGCCCGTCGCGCATAATCTGCTCTTCGCCGGACGGCGTTTCAAGCCAGATGTTAAAGCGCAGTCCAACTACATCAATGTGCGTGCCGGAGCGCCAGGGTGCGCCGGTGTGCTCGCCGTAGGGATTGCCAAAGGCGATGTGGATGCCGGGAAACTTTTCGTCCTGCAGGATGTTGCCGATCACACGGTCCACGCCGAGGTTGGTGCCAATGGCGAACTCGCCCACGCGATCCGAGTTTTCGTCCGTGTGCGTGTAGGCCCAGAAGTCCTGTTCAAGCTGCTTGTTCGCGCTGGAGCAGCGCACGATGCGATTGCCGGCAATTTCGATGGTGAGCGGCGCATCCGCCAGCAGCCCATACCGCGCGCAAAGCCAGTCGCCCACCACGCCGTCCACGACGAACGTCCCGTTCACTTCACCGGGCGAGGTAAAGCACTCGCCACCGGGCAGGTTGCCCCACTTCTCCGGCGAGATGATGCCCGAAGTCTTGAACCACTTGTAGTTGGGATTCATCTCCGCCGTGATGTTGGTTCCAGCCGCAGTGGTGGCGCGGATGCGTGTTGCCTTGCGCACGCGCTCCAGCACCTTCTGCGAGAGCCGGTCGACGAGATTGAAATCCGCGCGCATGCCGTGGCACATAATCTCGGGCGTAATGTTCACCATGTGCGCGTGGCGCATGTGCCGGCGATTGACCGCGTCTGTCATCTGCATCCGCGAGCGCAGCTCATTGGCCTGCACCAGCACGGCGAAGATGGAGACCTGCGAGGTTTCCATGTCTTCCAGCACTGCCGCAGGCATGTCGCCAAGTGGACGCGGGGCCAGGTCTTCCAGCACATAGGCATTCCATTGGCAGCCGCGCGCGGCGAGCTGGGCAGCAAGGGCCGCGCCTATCGGCTCCGTCGCGCGGTCGGTAATCAGCGTAACCTTTTCCGCGGGGTCGATGCGCAGACAGGTCTCTATGGCCGAGCGCGCGCCGGGAACAAATTCACTTGGGTAGGTCAGGGCCAGCAAGCGCGCCGCAGTCTCGTTCATGTTCTGTGTTGTGCTCCCTCGCGAGAGATCCGTGCGCAACGGCAGGGTACCTTTTGAGGGTATCGAAAAATTCACGCAATGGGAACAGTCAGAGCCCCGCCGCGGTCTCCCGCGCCATGTAGTCCACCACGGCCTTGAGATCGCCTTTGGACTCCTCAAAGACTTTGAGCTGCCGGTCGGCTCCGGTGCCATCCCTCAGAATCCTGCGGATACCATCGATCTCCTCCCTGCTGCCTAGCTCATCCACGACTGCGTCAATCATCAGCAGATACTCCTCGATCAGATCGCGCAGAGGCACCTCCTGCTGCTTGCCAAAGTCGATGAGCTTCCCGTCTAGCCCATAGCGCACAGCGCGGAATTTATTCTCCGCGATGAGCGAGCGCGTGTAGTGCCGGATGTCCTGGTTGGCCTCATGCAGCTTGTAGAGATAAGCCGCCGTTGCCTGAATCAACGCCGCAATTGCGATGGACTCCTCCGCGCGCAGAGGAATATCGCAGGCGCGCACCTCCACCGTGTTGAAGAAGGGATGCGGCCGGATATCCCACCAGATCTTCTTCGCGTTGTCGATGCAGTTGGTGCGCACCAGCAGGCTCACGTAGCTCTCAAATTCGGAGTAGCTGGTGAATGCATCGGGAATGCCCGTGCGGGGAAAGTTTTCAAAGACCTTGGCGCGATAGCCCTTGTAGCCGGTGTTGAGGCCGAGCCAGAACGGCGAGTTCGTCGCCAGCGCCATGATGTGCGGCAGAAAGTAGCGCATCGAATTCATGATGCGTATCGCAGCTTCAGGGTCTTCAATTCCCACATGAACGTGCAGCCCGAAGATGAGGTTGGCGCGCGCCACAAGCTGCAGATCCTTGACCACCTGGTGATAGCGAGGATCGGGGTAAATCTCCTGCGTGCGCCAGTCCGCGAAGGGATGCGTCGCCCCCGCGACGAGAGCGAGCTTGTGCTCCCGGGCGAGCCGGATCATCTGACGGCGCAGGTCGTACAGATCCTCGCGGGCCTCCTGAATGTTGCGGCAGACGCGCGTGCCCACCTCCACCACCGAGGTGTGCATCTCCGCCTTCACGCGCTCCTGCAGCCGCAGCTTACCGGCGGCCAGCATCTCCGTCTCAATGTGCGAGCGCAGGTCGCGCGTCACCGGGTCAACGGTCTGGTACTCCTCTTCAATGCCGAGAGAGAACGACGGGCGCATGGGAGACCTCGTGAGAGCTTGAACGCATTGTAGACGACAGCGAAAGCGCGCGGCGCAGCCGGCAAGGCATAGAATGCAACACGTGCACGAGATGCTGTATGAAAATCGGCAACACGCGGGCAGAATTCTTGGCCGACTCGTAGCGGCGCTCCCGGACCTGACCGGCGGCATCGTTCTGGGACTGGTGCGCGGCGGCGTGCCGGTGGCCTATGAAGTCGCGCGAGCCTGCAATCTGCCCCTCGACATCATGGCGGTCCGCAAGCTGCGCGCGCCGGGGCAGCCCGAGCTGGCCATGGGTGCGATTGCAAGCGGCGGCGGCTTCGCGCTCAACCAGGACGTGCTCCTGCAGGGCCATATTGCAGAGCAGCAACTGGAGCAGGTCATCGAGCACGAACGCCGCGAGATGGCGCGCCAGGAAGCAGAGCTCCGCGGCGGGCGCCGCGCGCCAGAGCTTGCCGGGCGCACCGTGATTCTGGTGGATGATGGCCTCGCCACCGGAGCGTCCATGCGGGCCGCGGTGCGGGCGGTCAGGGGCAATGCCCGGCGCGTGATTGTCGCCGTCCCCGTGGGCGCGAGCAGCACGTGCGAGGAGTTCGCCGCCGAGGTGGACCACATGGTGTGCCCGCTCCGGCCGGAATGGATGGTTGCCGTCAGCCAGTTCTACACAGACTTCGGCGAGACTACCAACGAGGATGTACGGCGTCTGCTCGACGAAGCGTCCCAACCTCCGCAGCCCACGGAATAGTCCACCGTGCTTCCCGGCTGGGCGTTTCGGTCAGGAGTTTTGCGGCGTCAGTGCCGGTTTCTTCGCAGCGAACTTCTTATTCGCTGATGCCTTCTTCCCTGACCTGGCGCGTTTCTTTGCCGGCTGCGGCGCAGCGCCAAGGAATGCCGCAGCCCGAAGCTCCGGCAGGTGCGGCGCGGTTTTCGCCTTCGCGATCAGCATGTCGGCCACTTCTTTCACCACCCAGTCAAAGTTGGCCTGCCCCACGGAGTGCAGGTCCGCATCCGGCGCCGGATTCATAAAATCGATCGCGTAGGGGATGCCGTCCTCCACTGCGAACTCGACCGTGTTCAGGTCGTATCCAAGCGCGCGGCAGAGCTTCAGCGCATCCTGTTCCACGCGCTTCAGCAGCTTTTTGCTGCACGGGGGCGCGTCCTGCACGTAGCGCTCGGCATGGGGCCGGCGCGGATCATACGGCATGATGTGGACCTTTTTCTGCCCGACGACGTAGCAGCGGAAATACTCCTTGAATTCCACGGCTTTCTGAAACATCATGCAGAGGTCGCGCGACTGGTCGTAGGCGTGAAAGAACTCCTCCCGGTTGTGGATGGGGTGGACGTCGCGCCAGCCGCCGCCATCGATCGGCTTCATAAAGCCATGCTCGCCCACATAGGCAAAGACGGCGTCCCAGTCGAGCGGGTATTCAAGGTTGCGCATGGAGCGATCCGTGGTGCCCTCGGGGTGCTTCTTGTGCGGCAGGATCACCGTAGGCGGCACCGCGACTCCCAGTTTGGCGGCCAGCGAGTAGTTAAAAAATTTGTCGTCGGCCGACCACCAGAAGGGATTGTTGATGACCACGGTGCCGTTGAGGGCGGCATGTTTCAGAAAAGCCCGGTAGAACGGGATGTCGTGCGAGATGCGGTCGAGGATGACGGCGTAGCGCGGAGCCTTGTCCAGCGGCACAGCGCCGGTTTCCACAAACTCCGCCCGGATCCCGTCCATGTCGCGGGCATTGATGTGCTCCACCAGTGCGCCTGGAAAGCTGTTTTCCATCCCGAACAGAACGCCGATTCTCTTCATCCCGCATCCTCCGTAGAATGTGCCCGATGGCAGCAGGCCGCGCCGGGTCTGCCCACAGTGTACGGCAGGCCTGCTTGCGGCAGCTTAAATTCCGGCTCAAACACAAAAACGCGGAGGCGCAGACGAGGACGGCCCGGACACTGTGGTCCGCGTCACTGAAACAGGATTCAAAACGAGCACAGCATGGAATTACTTGAAGCGGGAGGAGGGCGACCGTGAAATACAAAGTCTTGACGGTGAGCAGGGAGTTCGGCAGTGGCGGCGGGCGCATTGCACAAACGATCGCCCGGCATTTGGGCTGGAAGCTGCTGGACCGCGAGATGATCGATGCGATTGCGTATGCGGGCCGGGTGCCGCGCGATGTGGCGCGAGTCTACGACGAACACGTGGAGACTTGGCTCGGCCGCCTCAACCAGCAGGCGATGCGCGGCGCAGCTTTGGCCGCCGGGCTTGAGCTGGGTCCGGATGCCGTGTTCGATGCTGACACCATGGCCAAAATCTCGCAGCGGCTGATTGAGGAAGCTTATGCCGAAAGCAACTGCGTGATTGTGGGTCGTGGCGCTCAGTGCATCCTGCAGAGCAAGCCCGACGCCTATCACGTCTTCATCTACGCGCCTTTTGAGGAGCGCGTTAAGCGGCTGCAGAAGCGCCTGGAAAAAGGCGCAAATGTGGAAGAGCGCATCCAGACGGTCGATGGGGAACGCTTCAAGTACCTGCAGGAGTACTTCGGGCAGGCGTGGAACAACCCGCACCTCTATAACCTGATGATCTCCTCCAGCGACGATGAAGAAGCCACGGCGCGGCTGATTTTGTGCGCGATGACAGGCGAAGCAAAGTGGATGAGCGCGCTGACGGCGGCTTGAGGGTTCGCTGTGCTGCCTGGGCGATGAGGGGCCCGATGCAACAACGGCCTGAGAAAATCCTTCCTCAGGCCGCTGCCGGTGATCTGTTGGGTTTGGACTAAGGCCATCGCGCTGCCGCGAGAGCCAGGGGCCCGGCGAGGTTCTCCCGCTGGGTCTTCTCTGGGGTCATGGGCGCGATGCCCTAGGCCTCAGTCACCTCACGTACGATACAACTCGAACAGTCAGATTTCATAGGCTGGATCAACCTCCTTTCCCGTGTAAGGTCAAGCTATATCGCACGAAGAAAGCCGTCAAGCGCCTCTGTGACGGGATGAACAAAGCACGCGATGCACGCCGCACGCGATCAATTATCTAATCCATTTCACTCACGCTACTGCCGCGCGCCGGGCGTCAGCTTGCGCAGGACGAACTCCTGAATCACGCCGTTTGCCATGCGCCCTGCGGCGGTGATGAGGGTGCTCTGAAAGACGAGCGCGGCCCCTTGATTCGTCGCCGGATAATACAACTGTGCGATGCCTCCGGCCGCCAGGTCTCCGCCCACGCTGGAGAAGTTCGGCTGCAGATGGCCGTTGTCTCCCTTGCAGATGAAGGGACTGGAGAGCGCGTGAACGAGCCGCGATCGCGTGGTCCCCGTGCCTTGATAGAAGTACCTTGGGTCCTGATGCAGCAGCGAGGGAAGAACCGCGCCGCCCATCATCACATCCGCAAAGCCCGTGACGTAGTTGGCTCCAAGGCGCTGGCCGTAGCCCTTGGCGCCCTGCTCGTAGTCGGGGGTGTCGCCAGCCTGGTCCATGCCAGAGACAAGCGCCGCGCCCAGAAACACCACCGGGTCCGTGGCCGCCCGAAAGGCCAGCCGGTATTTGAGCCTGGTGGTTAGCGGCACGGGATTCTGGTCATACACCACATAAAAGTTCGGCACAATGCCCAGCACGCGCTGCTTCTCTTCCACGCTGACTTGCTGCGCCGCAATCTGCTCCGGCGAGCCCAGTACGGTCACCGATGTGGCATTGCCTGCAAAGCGAACCTGGACGCCGGAGAGAAAGAGCATCTGGCCGGGCGCGAGGGTCAGAGTGGGAGAGGTCCACGGAACCAGATCGTTTCCCTGAATCGTGACAAAGAACGGACCGCCCGGAGGTAGTCCGGCAAAGCTGAACGCCCCGCTTTCATTCGCAACCGTCGTGCGGGGCAGGCCGGCGCCGGGGCCGTTGAGGGTGACGGTGACTCCCGGGATGACGTCGAGGTCGGCGTCGGTCACTGTTCCGCTAATGCTCGCCGGCTGAGGCGCGGGTGCAGCGATCTCCTGGGCTCTACCCACCGCTAGAAGAACGAGAATTGCAAGCGCGAGAGTCCCCAGACGCCCCGCACCGTTCCATAAGATTCCCCGCCTCCACACAATCGAACCCATCGTTCCAGCTCCCGGATTGCGGCTCAGCGCCGCATGCTCATCTTGCTAAACGAGGGGAGAGGACGATTCGTTACAGGAAATCGACAGGATGAGCCTGTCCCTGGGCGCCGATCGCGACAGTCAATTGGAAGGCCGCCAGGCGCCTACCGCCGGTCTGGTCGGAGCTTAGAATAATGCCATCGCTCTCAAAGTGGGGGAAGGCCGCTGCGTGCGCTCAGAACTGGAAAAAGCAGTTGAAATCCTTGCGAAGGATGAGGCGGGCAGCCTGGACGAAGCCCTCCTGCTGCTGCGCAGGACGGTTTTCTCGTTCGCGATGAAGGTTTGCGGTCAGGAGCAGGACGCAGAGGACACCGCGCAGGAGGTCCTCTTCAAGTCGCTGCCTCACCTGGACAGGCTGGCGGACGCGAGGGCGCTCTCGGCATGGTTGTACCGCTCAGCCATGAACCGCTGCTGGCAAAACCGCCGCAAAGTCTCCTACCGCAGAGAGGTTGCGCTGGATGACCTTGTGCCGACCGAAGCCGAACTGAGTGGGCTGCTCGAAGATAAGGGGACCGCCGACCCGGAATCCCAGTCCCTGCACCGTGAAGACCAGGAGAGGCTGCATGCCGCAGTGCTGCGCCTCCCCCCGCAATACAGAATCGTGCTGGTGCTGCACGATATGGAGGAACTCGACACAGAACTGGTGGCGAAGATCCTCTCACTCGCGCCGGGAACCGTAAGGGTCCGTCTGCATCGTGCGCGCTTGCTGGTCCGGAAGGAAATCAGCAAAGCCGGAAATGTCCCACGCGCGCCGCGCCCCTCGAACACGCCCGCGAAGTCCAGACCATTGGAGTGCCAGAAGATCTTCGCCAATCTCTCGGAGTATATGGACGACGTGTTGCCGATAGAAAGCTGCGAGCGGATGCGCAGCCATATCGAGACCTGCCCCACGTGCCTGGCCTTCATTGACGATCTCAAGCGCGCGATTGACCGCTGCCGGTCGCTGGAGTTCTGCCCTCCGACGGATGCCCCGCCCGCGCTGAAGAGACTGCTGACCGAGGAGTATCGGCGCCTCGTCCAGCACCCATCCGGCAACCAAGGGCGACGTTGACCAGGTTTGATCCGGGAGAAATGCGCAGTCGGGTACGTCCTGCCCGACAGAAAAGCCCGCTTTTTCAGTAGGTTGCATGTATACGCCTCAATTCACTCCAATGTAACCCCGTAAACAGGCGTGTACACACAGCCCTAGTGCCAAAAGGTATCCTGCTGAATTCTCAAGGACTTGACATCCACCAATTTGGCGTGACAATTGCAAGTAATCGTGTGCTGTGCCCAAAGTCACCCACGCGGAGGAATGTAGTTTGCATTCGATTGCATGGTGGCCCACGGTGACGGTTCTCGCAGTTGCGACCTTCACAGATCTTCGCAGCCGCCGGATTCCAAATTGGCTTGTTTTGCCATTTCTTGTGGTCGGAGTAGCGGTTGCGACGTGGCTTCAAGGCTGGACCGGCCTCGGGAAGAGCCTGGAAGGATTGGGGTTGGGTCTGCTGCTGTTCGGCATTCTGGCCTGGATGGGCGGAATGGGCATGGGGGATGTGAAGCTTTGCGCTGCGATTGGCGCCTGGGTTGGTCCCCACCAGTTGATTCTGGCGCTGGTGCTTACCGGAATGGCAGGCGGATTGATGGCATTAGGGTGGGCGGCGGTTGGCGGGTTTTTAGGAGAGCTTTTGACGGGGAGCAGTGACGTTTTATTTGGTTGGGCGAAAAGGGGCATGCGAGGAAACCCGGAATTGACGCTAAAGAATCCGCTAGCGCGAAAGATGCCCTACGCGCCCGCCATCGCGGTGGGAACGCTGCTGTCGTTTTTGGCACGCATAGGATGATGCGATTGAAATAGATGCCCTGCAGGTTGTAGAGCAGACAGGGCTAATGTAGCTGAAAATTTTTTGCACCTCAGAGTTGGGAGTCTCAGATCTGGTATGTCGACGAACCCACAGGATTACAACATAGGCGGTCTGGGAACGCTCACCGTCGGGCTGATAGGGCCGAGCGATCAGCGCAGGAAGGGGCTGGCGCACGCGCTCGCTGGATGCGACGTGACAGGAGTCCAGGAATTTGCAGCCTATCCCGATTCTCCGGCGGAGGTTGCTCGAATCCATGACCTGCATCTGGATGTGATCATTATCGAGTTAGACAGTGATCGGGACGCCGCCCTTTCACTTGTAGAGCAACTGGCAGTGAACACTGAGACGACAGTGATGGTCAGTTCGTCTCAGACCGATCCGAGCGTCCTGATGCATTGCATGCGTTCAGGAGCGCGTGAATTTCTGCCTCAGCCGATCACGATTGGGACGCTTGCCGATGCGTTAAGCAGGGCAGCAGCGCGCAAACCGGCACGCAGCGCAAGCAGTGGCGCCGGAAAAGTATTTGTGTTTTTGGGTGGCAAGGGTGGATCGGGCGTAACCACTCTGGCATGCAATTTTGCTGTTGCGATCGTACACGATTGCCAGAAGACCGCCTTGATGATCGATCTTGATCTCCCGCTGGGAGATGCGGCGCTGACTCTTGGCATCTCACCGCAGTTCTCCGCAGTCGATGCCCTGCAAAACTACACGAGACTGGATACGAACTTCCTCTCAAGGCTCTTGACGAATCACAGCTCGGGACTTGCAGTTCTTCCAGCGCCTGGAAAGTTTCCGCAGGTTGAGATTCAAAGCGAGGCGTTGGAACGGCTCGTGACCGTGGCTCGAGCCAGTTTTGACTATGTGGTGATTGATGCAGGATCGCGATTCGACCTGAGCGATAACACTCTTGTCGAGCAGGCAGATACGGTCTATCTCGTGATGCAGGCAGGGATTCCGGAATTGCGCAACTCGCATCGTGTGATTTCAGAATATTTCAAGTCGGGGGGATCGAATCTGGAGCTGGTGCTCAATCGCTTCATCCCGCGCGCAGGCGGAGTGGATGAAGAGCACATAGCGAAAGCCTTGAGCCGTCCGGTGCAATGGAAGATCCCCAGCGATTACGTGGCCGTGCGCCGCATGCAGAATGAAGCAACCCCGCTGGCGCTCGAGGAGTCGATGATTTCGCGCGCAATCAGGGAGATGGCTCGAATGGCATGCGGGCTGGATGCCGAGCCGGCAAAAAAGAAGAAGCGTTCTTTTGGACTGTTTGGCTGATGCGGGCAATAGCGACAATTTCGGACTGGAATGGTGACGCGTGGAAAATCTGAACTTAGAGAACTTTAAATCGGAAGTGCACAGGACTCTGATCTCGAAGCTCGACCTCGAGAAGCTCTCACGCGTCAACTCGAACCAGGCGCGTCAGGCTGTGTCAAGCATTATCAGCGAGATCATCAGCGACCGGCGCGTGCCGTTGAGCTTTGACGAACAGGAAAAGATTCAGACCGACCTGCTCGACGAAGTCTTTGGACTTGGCCCATTGGAGCCGCTTCTCAAGGACCAGAAGATCTCCGACATTCTGGTAAACGATAAAGATCACGTCTTCATCGAACGCGGTGGTGTGCTGACGAGAGCAAATGCTTCATTTCGCGATGATCGCCACCTGCTCCAGATCATCGACCGCATTGTTTCCCGTGTAGGCCGAAGAGTGGACGAATCGTCCCCGATGGTGGATGCGCGCCTCCCTGATGGATCGCGTGTGAATGCCATCATTCCGCCTCTTGCTCTCGACGGCCCTTCCCTTTCAATCCGCCGTTTCGGCACCGGCCCACTGGCGGCCAATCAGCTGGTGCAACTGAAGAGCATCTCTGCGGAGATGATGGAGTTGCTTTCGGCTGCCGTCCGCGCTCGACTCAGCATCCTGATCTCGGGGGGCACCGGCGCCGGCAAAACGACGTTCCTGAACATTCTGTCGCAGTACATTCCCCAGAACGAGCGTGTCATCACAATCGAAGATGCGGCCGAACTGCAGCTTTCTCAAGAGAACATTGTGCGGCTTGAGACGCGGCCGCCGAACGTGGAAGGCCAGGGCGCGATCCGCCAGAGGCAACTGCTGATTAACTGCCTTCGTATGCGGCCCGATCGCATCATCATCGGCGAGTGCCGTGGCGAAGAAGCTTTCGACATGCTACAGGCTATGAACACGGGCCATGAGGGATCGATGACGACAGTGCACGCCAATACCGCGCGCGATGCCCTAACCCGTCTGGAATCGATGGTCGCAATGAGCAATCTGAGCCTCCCCGAAAAGACCGTCCGCCAGCAGATCGCGTCCGCCATCACAATCGTGATTCAATGCACGCGCCTCAGCGATGGCACCAGGAAGTGCGTCAGCATCCACGAAATCACCGGCATGGAAGAGAACGTCATCAGCATGCAGGAGATCTTCACGTTTCAGAAGAAGGGTATCGGGCCGAATGGCAAGGTGCTTGGAGCCTTCCAGCCAAGCAGGATTCGCCCTCGATTCCTCGAACAACTGCGTACATCGGGCATCTTCCTTCCTCCAAGCCTATTCGAACGCGCGACGGAAGTGAACTGATTCCGGAAGGAGTGAGCTGTTATGGTCCTGATCATCATTTTGGTATTCCTCGGAGTCTTTGCGGTTGCAGCCTTGCTGATGGCTGCTTCCGGCACGGGTGCTTCAAAGGAATCAAAGCAGATGCTCGCGCGGTTGGACTCAGTCCTCGCTACAAATCAGTCTCGCTCAGATATGGACGATCTGCTAGTCGATGTTCGCAAGAACGAATTGACGAGCACAATCCCATGGATGGACCGCGTTCTCCGACAAATGGAGGTAACGCCAAGGCTTCGCCGCCTCCTGTATCAGGCAGATCTGAAATGGACGATTGGCGGTCTTGTGCTGATGTCTGTAACGGCTTTTGCAATCCCCGGGTATGTGACGTATGCGCGCACTGGAGCAGGCTTACTCGCATTAGCTGTGGGCGTGGCGTGCGGCTTAATTCCGATCGGAATCGTCTTTCGAAAGCGCAGCACTCGACTCAAGAAGTTTGAAGAAGGACTCCCCGAAGCCCTTGAACTGATCGTCAGCGCTCTGCGCGTCGGACAAAGCCTGAACTCCGCACTGGGATTGGTCACACGCGAGTGCCCAGATCCAGTCGGCAGCGAATTTCGCATCACGTTTGAAGAACAGAACTACGGACTGGAATTGAAAACTGCGCTGGATAACATGATTCAACGCGCACCGCTGCAGGATTTGCGCATTGTTGTCACAGCCATTCTTATCCAGAAAGAGAGCGGCGGAAATCTTGCCGAAGTTCTGGAAAAAGTTGTTGAGGTTATCCGGGAACGGTTCCGTCTAAAGCGCCAGGTGATGACGCATACGGCGCAAGGCCGGCTCACCGGACTCGTGCTTACCATGCTTCCCATCGTGCTTGGATGCGCCTTGTACTTCGTGAATCCAGATATGATGAGCATCCTCTGGAAACGGGACATCGGCATCAAATTACTCTACGCCGCAGGCGCGATGATTATCATCGGCGGGCTTGTTATTCGCAAACTTGTCAACATGGACGTGTAACGAGGAATTATGCTCTTCGCGATACTTGCATTCTGCGCAATCTTCATTCTGATCGTCAGCGGCGGGCTGCTGATTTTCTACCGCGAAACTGTCCAGCAGCGAATTGCCGCGGCAATCAATCCCTCTGCGCGCCAGCGCACCATGAAGACGCGGATTGAAGATACTCGCGCCGTACTGGGAGATGTGGTCAATCGTGTTGAAAAGATTGTTCCCCGAAGTGATTCGGAAGTCTCAGTTGTACAGAAGCGTCTGATTCAGGCCGGACTTCGCGACGAAACAGCGGTAAAGTACTTCTACGCATCCAAAGTCATTGGCCCAATGACCCTTTGCCTGATCGCCCTTTTGAGCGGCCTGGCGAAGGCATCTCCTTTTATCTACATTGTGTGCCTGGGCGTCGGCTATCTCATTCCCGATTTCTGGCTGGGTAGAATCATCAAAAAGAGACAGGCTCAGATCCGAAAGGGTCTTCCAGATGTGCTCGACATGTTGATTATCTGTGTGGAGGCAGGTCTCAGCCTTGATCAGGCAACAGCAAGAACAGCTGAAGAACTGCGGCAAGCTCAGCCCGAATTAAGTGATGAGTTAGGCATGGTTGCACTCGAACAGCGGGCTGGGAGTGTGCGTGCCGAAGCCTGGAAGCACCTCGCGGATAGAACGGGAGTAGACAACGTTCGAAACCTGGTTTCGACATTGATTCAATCGGAACAGTTTGGAACAAGCATTGCAAAAACTCTGCGCGTTCACTCGGATACGCTCCGGACCAAGCGGGTCCAGGAAGTTGAAGAGAAAGCAGCAAAGCTTCCCATCAAACTCATTTTCCCGCTTGTCTTCTTCATTTTTCCGCCGCTGTTTTTGGTTACGTTAGGCCCCGCCGCGATCATCATGGCGGAGTCGTTCAAGACACTTTTTCATTGATCTCAAGAAGGGGGAGGCAGGATGGATTCGGCTAATTTGATTCGCATCGTCAGTGGCGTTCTTTTTGTCATTGTCCTTGCGATCCTGATTCAACGGCGTCGGACCCGCGCGAAGTAAAGGTGCGCTAGCCCGGCAGAGATACGAACACTTCACAAAAAACATCTTCTACCAGAAAGAGAGAACCGGAATGGACAGTTCAACGATTATTCGCATTGTGTCTGGAGTGCTGTTTGTCATCGTGCTGGTGATTCTGATCCAGCGGCGTCGGACCCGCGCGAAGTAAGCTCGTCGAGAAGGGCAGATGGAACCGGCGGTGATTGGCTGCGCTTCCATCTCGCTCCTCCTCGAACGAGTTCTTCTGGGTGCGCGGTATCGAACATGTGCCGAATCTGGCTTCGCACGCGAATACCAGAACTGCGGTACCGACTAAAAATGGCGTTCTTTTCTCGTCCTGCCTTGAAAGGACGACGCGTGGGCTGTTAGCCCGCGTCAAGAGATTATTGCCCTATAGGACCACGCAAAGATTGAGGACAGGCGGAGGATGCCTTGCTCGCATCCTGCCGCCAGGAGGACCCGGATTGATGGAAAGCCCGAAGTATTGCGTATACAACCAAACGCGCGAGAGCTTCCTCAGCCTGGGAGTGATTGTAGCGGATATCACCGCTGAAAAGCTCAGAGCGATGATCGAGCGGCTCACGGTTAAATCCGACAGTGGGCTCTGGATGATGCCCTACAGAGGCATTCCTTCTGCAAGGGGTCTATCGCCAATTGACCTGCTCTACCTCGACAAAGATTATCGGGTGTTGCAAGAGGTCGAATCGTTCCCGACATCCTCCGTGGAACCGCTGAGAGATGAGGCGGCAAGTGCATTGGTATTGCCGGCGCACACGATTTATTCATCGCAGACCCAGCCCGGGGATCAGCTTCTTATCTGCGTTGCAGAAGAAATGGAGCGGCGTCTCGAGCGGATTGCTGAGTCTTTCTCGACGGCCGGCCCAAATCAGAACGATAATCATCGTCCGCCTGAGCAACAAGCGGGAGCAACGCAGACGAAGTATTTTCCCATTGCAGCCAGCAGGGGGACACTTGAACTTGGGCTTGCGGAGGCTGAGCGCGAAGCAGTACATAGTGAGAGGCCAGTCCGGGAGCGCGGAATCAAGGCGTGGCTCCAGAATCTGCTTTCTTCCGACCGGAGGCGTGCAAAACGGCTTCCCTTACCAGGCCTCGTCGTCTATTACTGGACCGGAAGCACTCCGCGTGCATATCAGGTTGGAGATATTAGCCTGAGTGGACTCTACCTGCTCACTGAAGAGCGCTGGTATCCAGGAACTCTCGTGCTGATGACGCTGCAGAGAACGGATGCGGAGGGCCGCAATCTAGACGATGCAATCGCAGTACAGTCGCGCGTGGTGCGCTGGGGAACCGATGGCCTTGGCCTTTCCTTTATCCTACCGAAGACTATGACCCCAGATAGCGATGGCGACTGGCCGACAAATTGCGCGGACAAGAAGACCCTCGAGCGATTCCTGAATCGTCTTGAAGATGCACAGAAGCAATCCAAAACGCTATTCGAATAGATCCGTGGGACCTATCCGCAGCGAGACCCAGTTCGTCTCCGCAGCCATAAGACTTCCTTGAATTCTGCAGTCTTTGGCAGGCACTCTTAGACGATTGCGATCGCCGTTCAGTTCTCTTCTGCGCCACGGACGAACCCCAGGGACATCTGATACACTGTGTCAGTCAGTTTCGATCTGGAGTGGAGTACAAGACCTTGTATTCTCCAGACGATAAGCGTTCGGGGAGTGGCTCAGCCTGGTAGAGCACCTGGTTCGGGACCAGGGGGTCGGAGGTTCGAATCCTCTCTCCCCGACCATCTATATCAAGCAGATACAAATTTCTCGGATCACGTTCTATCCACCCGTGTTGATCTTCGCGTAGATGGCGCGTACTTACCATCACTTCCCTCCAACTATTCTGGACGTCCAGCCTCTGACGTTGGATTGTAAATCGATCCTGGTAGTGTCCAGAGTTTTCGCCCTTTCGATTTTCTTTGAACTCTGGGATGTGCCGGGTTGTGGCATTTCGAGAAGGTTCTGCGAAGTCCGGTGTCTAAATCCCGCCCCTGCCGCAGGCTGACGGATGGTCATGAAAGCGGAACACCCTGTAAGGGGAATGCCCTCAGCATGACTAGACGGTTCGCGACTTTCCGCGTGGTACACTGGGCCGGCGCCGGCACAGCCTGGAAACGTTGAATGCCTGAGTGCAGAGGGGCGTACGATTCCTGCGCGGAGTGTTCCAATTGCTCACCCTGACTTTCTCAATCAAGAAATGGGCAACTTTTTTGCAGATCAGCATCGCAGTACTTGATGCTTCTGTTGCTCTGCATGCGCAGCAGGGCAACCGCGAACTGGCAGGGATTGCGCACACGGCGATCCGAGTTGGCGATTTGGAACGGTCGCGCAAATTCTATGAGAGGCTCGGGTTTCAGGAAGCCTTCTCGCGAGAGCGCGGCGGCGTGCCAACCGAGTCCTTTTTCAAGGTGAACGATCGCCAGTTCATCGAGCTTTATCCCAGAAGCAGCGCAACACAAGCAATCGGATTCATGCACATCTGCTTCGAATCGGACGCACTGCAGGTCCTGCGCGATACCTATGCGGGGCAGGGACTGAAGCCGATTCAGGTACGGCGCGCCGGCGCTGGAAACCTGCTCTTCACGATGGAAGGGCCCGAGAAACAGAACATCGAATTCACGCAGTACATGCCCGGCTCAATGCACACGGAAGACAGGGGCAAGCACCTTAGCGCTGATCGCGTTGCGGATCGAATCTTTGCGGTAGGGATTCCAATGAAGGACGCCGGCGCGGCCCGCGCATTCTATGAGGACAAGATGGCGTTTGCCGTTGCAAAGGCGCCCCGACGATCGTTGCGAAAAGATCATCAGTGGCTCAATCTTCCGGGGCCGTCTGGGCAGATGATTGCGTTCGTGGAGAAGTTGCCCGCAGACGCATTCGAATTGATTCTCGATACCCCGGATCTTCGGGCCGCGCGGGCCGCCCTCACGGTAAAGGGCTTGCATCCGCAAACCGCGGGACAGACCATCACCGTTCTCGATCCGGATGGAAACAGAATCATGATTGTGGGGCGAGCAGGATAATGCAACGCCAACGCGAAGACTCGCCCATCGATTCAATAAGCTAACGTAATGCGGTACGCCGAGTGCTTCGCCGACGACTGATTAAGTATTCACTTGCACATGTGGCACTTGCATGTTTTCAATCAAGAACATAGTTTCTATTTGCAGTAACAGCATGTGGAAGCCATTCGATCGGAAACTTCGCATCGGAAGCGTCCGGCCAATGCACCGGCTCGCCGCGCATCCCCTGCCAGATAATGCAGGATCTGGCGAGCTAGCTCAACCCGAGTGCGCCACGACCGACGCACGAGGTACTTTAACCCGCAAGGATGGAACCAACGGAGTGCACAGTGGGGATGAGAGAAACTTCAATGAAGACAACTGGCAGGACGAAGGCCTTTCGATGGAGACGTGCACTGGCGTGCGTTCTTGCATTTGCAGCGATGTCCGCCTCGCGTCGTGCGTGCTCGCAGGATTTGTACAAGGGATTCCAGAGCCCGCCGCCGGATGCGCGCCCCATCATGCGCTGGTGGTGGTTTGGCCCGTCGGTGGAGAAACCGGAGCTGGCGAAGGAGCTCAACGCGATGCGCAACGCAGGCATCGGCGGGGTGGAGATTCAGCCCGTGTACGCACTGAGCCTTGACGACCCATCGCGCAGCATCGTGAACCATGCCTATCTGTCCCCTGCTTTTCTCGAGGATGTTCACTTCGCCAATGCGACCGCCCACTCACTGGGAATGCGGACGGATATTACGCTGGGAAGCGGATGGCCCTATGGCGGGCCATTTACGAGCTTATCGAACGCGGCAGGCCAGCTTCGAGTGGCTTACGAGCTCGTCACGGGGACTTCTTTTGCACTGCCTGAGCTGAAGGAGGGAGATCGTGTGATTGCCGCCTTCATCGTTGCAGGCACAGGCCGGGACTTTGATCCCGCAACAGCCACTCGCGTCGATCTCTCCGCCGGGACTGTGTCCGCAAGAAGCGGCCCGAGCACGGTGGTCTTCTTCCTTGCCAGTCACACGTTCCAAACCGTCAAGCGCGCCGCGGTTGGCGCAGAAGGATACGTTCTGGATCACTTTTCCCGCGCCGCGATTGACGATCATATCGCGCATGTTGCGACGCCGCTCGTTGAAGCATTTGGCAACACTCCGCCACACTCGGTGTTCTCCGATTCGCTTGAAGTGTACGGCTCGGACTGGACCACGAATCTGCCAGAGGAGTTTGCGCGGCGGCGCGGCTACGACTTGATTCCGCACCTGCCTGAACTACTTCGCGGAGGCACGCCGGAGGCTGAGGCCGTGCGTCATGACTGGGGCGAGACGCTCTCCGATTTAATCCGCGAAAACTATCTAGCTCCTCTGACGGCCTTTGCCGAGGCGCATCACACGCGCTTTCGTTCGCAGACCTACGGAGAACCCGCAGTGACACTGGCTGACGAGTCCGTTCCCAATCTGCCCGAAGGGGAAGGCCCGCAGTGGAATGAGTTCTCGTTCACACGCTGGGCAAGCTCGGCGAGTCACCTGTACGGGAGAAAGGTGACATCCGCCGAGACGTGGACGTGGCTGCACTCGCCTGCCTTTCGCGCGACGCCCCTGGATATGAAGGCCGAAGCCGACCGCATGTTTCTGCTGGGCGTGAATCAGTTCGTCGGTCACGGCTATCCCTATTCGCCCCCCGCAGCGGGCGAGCCGGGCTGGGTCTTCTATGCTGCCGGAGCGTTCAACAGCCACAATCCATGGTTCCCGGTGATGCCGGATGTGATGCGCTACCTGCAGCGAGTGAGCTGGCTGCTGCGCCAGGGAAAGCCGGCCAACGATGTGGCCATCCTTTTGCCTGAGGATGACGCGCAGGCGGCGTTTTCGCCCGGCTTTGTTTCCGTGACGGATGAGATGAAGAAGCGCATCTCGCCCGCGCTCATGTCCGCCATTCTGGATGCGGGCTACAACGTGGACTACATCGATGCAAAGACCATCGACACGCTCGGCTCGATTCCCTATCCGGTTCTGGTTCTTCCGCCCACCACGCGAATTCCGCTGAAGACGTATGCGGAGCTTGAGCAATATGTGAACAAGGGAGGGAAACTGATTGCGGTGGGAGAACTGCCCTCGTTGGCTCCGGGACTGCTCGACCAGCCTTCGACACCAAAGATTGCCGCGCTCACGGAGCGGCTATTCCATGTGCCCGGACACAGAGCCGTTGCAGTGGAAGGAACCGACGATCTACCGCGGGCACTGCACGAGGCATGGACGCCTGATATCGCCTTCGGCGGTCACCTCGCGGGTGTTGGTTTTCTCCACCGCGCGCTGCCAGATGCGGATGTGTACTTTGTCGCGAACACCGGGAACACGCCGGTATCCGGAAGCCTTCGCTTCAGAACTGCGCGGGCGACGCTGCGGGTCCTGGATCCTGACAGCGGTGGAATTCTCTTGTCTGAACCTCATCGAGCCGGAGCGGAAGTTCCTGTCGAACTTGCGCCGTATGAGTCGCGCATCTTTGCCTTTGCTGATCGCCCCGGAGCGGGAATCACACGAGCAGCCGCTCTCGCTGCGCCGAGCACTATCCAAGGCACAGCGACCCCGCTGGACATCAGCACAGGGTGGACGATCCGGTTCGCCGGGAGTTCGGCATCAACGCCGTTGGATTCACTGCACTCATGGACCGATCTGCCGGGACACCAGTTCTTCTCAGGCGAAGCCATCTACTCGCGCAGCTTCTCGCTGAACAAGACTGCAGACGCAGGCGGGCGCGTGGTTTTGGATTTTGGCGATGGGACGCCGATCGTCGATGACAGGCGGGCCGGCGCAGGCGGGATGCACGCGCTGCTCGATCCGCCCATTCGCGAGGCCGCGGTTATCTTCGTCAACGGCAGCCGGGCCGGCTCGCTGTGGCATCCACCGTATCGGGTGGAGATCTCGCGGCTGGTACACGCGGGAGAGAATCAGATCGAGGTCCACGTCTACAACACCGCAATCAATGAAATGGCGGGCCACCCGCGGCGGGACTACTCGGCGCTGTATGCAGCGTATGGCAAGCGCTTCGAGCCGCAGGATATGGAGCATTTGAAGCCGATCCCGTCCGGCCTCTTCGGGCCAGTCCGCATTGTGCAGGAGAGAGAGCAATGACGCGATGGTTGAGACTAATGCGGCGGGGGTTGCCTGCGAGTGCGGCCATGGTTCCTTCACCGCTGCGCTATATAAACAATTTCGCTGGTACGAACTACCTAACAGGCCAGGATGAATGCAAATCCGATGGATGTGCAGCGCTCATCCATCTCACCTTTTCAACAAGAGAAGACCACCATGAGAATCTTTAATCTTCCAGATCCGGTCCGCTATAAGAACATGAGCACAGATGAACTGCGAGACGCATTCATCGTGGATGGCCTCTTTCAACCGGCCCAGTTGTGTCTCAATTACATTGATCTGGATCGAACCGTGGTCGGCTCCGCGGTCCCGACGACGGATCCAATCCCACTCACTGCGCCCGAGGCGTTTCGTGCGGAGTTCTTCACGGAGCGGCGTGAAGTAGGAGTTCTGAATATCGGCAAGCCCGGCTCGGTGCGGGTTGGCAACCAGCGGCATTCACTCGGAACGCTCGAGGCTCTGTATGTCGGTCGCGGCGAAAACCCTGTTGAGTTTGTCAGCGATGACCCGCGCAACCCGGCAGAGTTCTACCTGTTGAGCTATCCCGCTCATGCGGCGTATCCGACACAGCGAATTCCTCAGGAAAGAGCAACCCGCATGCAGGCGGGAGCGAAGGAAACTGCGAATGCGCGCGAGATTTTGCGAATCATTGCGCCGGATCAGGTTCAGAGCTGCCAGTTGGTGATGGGGTTCACGCAGCTTGCGGAAGGAAGCGTGTGGAATACGATGCCGCCGCACACGCACATGCGCCGCTCGGAAGTCTACCTTTACTTTGATGTCATGCCGGAGGAACGCGTCGTTCATTTGATGGGACCTGCGGATGAGACGAGGCATTTGGTTCTTGCCAACAAGCAGGCGGTGGTCTCGCCTGGATGGTCGATCCACGCCGGCGTGGGAACGCGCAATTATAAGTTCTGCTGGGGCATGGGCGGGGAGAATCAGGTTTACACGGATATGGACGGCATTGCCGTAAGTGATCTTCGCTGAATGCCTGAAAGACTGGGAAAAATCATGCAGAATGACATGTTTGATTTGACTGGAAAGATTGCGCTCGTCACCGGATCATCACGCGGCCTGGGGAGCGGCATCGCATCTGCACTGGCCGGCGCCGGCGCGCAGGTGGTGTTGCATGGCTCTCGCAACGTGCCCGAGGCCATCATCGAGAGAATCTCCATGACTGGTCCACGCCCCAAAGCTCTGACCGGAGACATCAGCAAGGCTTCGATCTGCGAATCGCTCATTGCCGAAGTGATGGCACAGTATGGAACGATTGATATCCTCATCAACAACGCAGGCACCATTCGCCGCGCTCCGGCAGCAGAGCATTCAGAAGAAGACTGGGACACCGTCATCGCCACAAATCTGAGCAGCGTCTTTCACATGACCAAAGCTGCTGGGCGACATATGCTGGCGCGCGGATCCGGTAAGGTCATCAACATCGCTTCGCTGCTGACCTTTCAGGGTGGAGTTACCGTTCCGAGCTATGCCGCAGCGAAAGGCGGTGTGGGGCAACTGACCAAGGCATTCGCGAATGAGTGGGCGTCAAAGGGCGTGAACGTGAATGCAATTGCCCCCGGATACATGGAGACCGACAATACAGCTGCGTTGCGTGCAGATGAGCAGAGATCGCGGCAGATTCTTGAGCGCATCCCTGCCGGCCGCTGGGGAACATCCGCCGACATAGGCGGCGCGGCTGTGTTTCTGGCATCCCGGGCCAGCGATTATGTGCATGGCCATGTGCTGGTGGTGGATGGGGGCTGGCTGGCCCGATAAGAATTCCAATCCGGCCAGGTTGAAGCGTCAGTAAGGACTCCCAGCGGAGTTCCCTGCCCTGCTGTCGGGCACGCATCTTGCCGGCACACACACCAGCGACGAAATCTGGTAGGCGAGGCAGGGCTCGAACCTGCAACCCCCGGCTTAGAAGGCCGGTGCTCTGTCCAGTTGAGCTACTCGCCCGCCTGTCTTCATTGTAGCGTCGAACCACCCTCAGAGTGCCCAACGCTGCTGATGGTATCTGCGCATACACCCAGCGCCTCAGCAAGACGCCGGAGGGCGTCTTCATTGTCGGGCCCCGCTGCGCTGACGTAGACCGTTACTCCGAGACCGGCATGCCCGCCCGGTAAAACGGCTGCGCGCATCACAAAGTCAACCCGACAGGCTCGGAGAGCAATCGGATGCAGATTCGTGCACTGCAACCTGCACCACGCCGCGACCTGATCGACGGAGGACCATCCATGCGCGTCGGCAGCAAGCACATCGACATAGCACGCGTACCCGATCGCATCGTCATCTTCTGACATGTCGAACTCGTAGGGATCAATGGAGGTCAGCGGCCAGAAGTCAGTTTTAGCCGTCCACACAGGGGATGAGCCAGCGTTCAACCGCTCAAGCGCGTCCCCAAGCGGGGGAAATGCAGCGACTTCAGGCAGTTCGCCGATAGCCTCGAAACGCATCCGGAGATCAACGAATCCCGGCCACGCCGCGTCGAGGATGGGCGCATCTCCGCCAATCTCAACCTCCCAGTCAGCTTCCATCAGGGACCGTGTCGATGTGCTGGAGGTAGCGCGTTACAGTGAGTTCAGCCCAGTGGATGTCGTCGCCAGGCGAATTGGAGAGGTAAGCACAGTGGCCACCATGAGGCGTTTCCACCAGCGCAACATGCGGATTGGCCGCAAGCGCGGCATGTGTGGCAGGCGTGAAGCGGATGAAGGGATCGTCCATGGCGCGCAGGATGAAGGCCGGCGTCGCAATTCGATCGACGACGCGCGCAGCTGCAGCGCGATCGTAATAATCATCTGCGTCGCGATACCCACAGTAGCGCGCAACTATCTTGTCATCAAACTCACGCAACGAACGCACCGGGCCGATGTTCGGGTCGTAGATTTGCGGATAGAGCGCAACCTTGCGGCGGTAGCGGCGCATGAGACCTCGCAGAAAGTGCCACTCGTACGGACGATTGACGGGAAGATGCAGCGCGTCGGAACCGGCCGCAAGATCAATCGCAGGACAAACCGCCGCAACTGCGCAGAGGTACTCCTGCCTGCCCCACTCACCTGCTAGTTTTAACACGAGATTACCACCCATCGAGTACCCGACCAGCGCGAATCTCTGCAGTCCGCGCTCGCGGGCAAAGTGAGTGACCACCGCGCCAACATCCCCTGAAAGCGACGAGTTATACAGCGTGGGCGTAAGGTGATCCGTGTCGCCGCAGTTGCGCATGTTCATGCGAATGACATGGAAGCCTGCCGACCAGGCACGAGCGGCGAGCCCCAGGATGTAACGCGATGCAGACGACCCCTCAAGGCCATGGACCAGAATCACCGTGAGCCGTTGATCCGTTAGGGGGCCTGGGTTGTGCGCGTCCGTGTGGTCGGGACGTATGTGCCAGTGACAGTGGCATAGGATGCGGCTGCGATCCCGCGGATCCACCAGAACCGTCTCCGGAGTTGATGAAAGAAGAAACGGCGGACGCGGAAAATAGTTGCCGATGATGGTCTGCACGTGACCGTTGCGCATCGCTCGATGGGGTGTGAAGGGAGGAAGCGCATCCACCCATTGCCGCGGCATGCGGGAAGACTGATAGAGCGTGCGGCTTTCCTGGGATTCAGGGGTCACGTAGGCTCAGTGGTGCGATCGAGCGGGGAAATGGGGCGGCTAGTGGGGATCGAACCCACGACATCCTGAGCCACAGTCAGGCGTTCTGCCGCTGAACTATAGCCGCCATCTGCTCATTTGATTGTAGCATCGAAAGAGGCTGCGTAAGCCTGCCGCGCGGAGTGTGCAGATGACTGAGAAGCAACGAGATCGGCTTGCCGGGCCGCTCACGCACGCAGAACATGTAGATGCGCCGGCCGGGTTGAACCGCTGGGAGCGCGGTGCATGGATCTTTCGTGACAGCACACTGCAGCGGCTTGAAATTCTTCTGGATGAGGCCTTTCGCGTGCCGGGGACGCAGATCCGCTTCGGACTCGACGGCATCATCGGGTTGGTTCCCGGCCTGGGAGACGTTCTAGCAGGGTTGCTTTCGCTGGTGATTCCGCTGGCGGCATGGATGCGCGGCCTGCCGTACATCGCTCTGGTCCGAATGGGCGTCAACCTTGCGATTGGCGTTCTGGTGGGGTCCGTTCCTCTGCTTGGGGATGCATTTGACATTGCGTGGAAGACAAACCGGCGAAACTATGCGCTGCTCCGTCGCCACCTTGAGGCTCCGCGCAAGCATACATGGCGGGACTGGGCCTTTCTCGGGCTTCTGGCGGCTGGACTCGGTGCGGTGTTCCTGCTTCCCATCGTTGCCATCCTGTTCTTGCTCTGGTGGCTTGCTCCCCATTGGCGCTGACGACGCGCGATGGGTATGCCACACAATCCGCGATACAATCGGAATGAGTCGGGGCGTAGCGCAGTCTGGTAGCGCATCTGCTTTGGGAGCAGAGGGTCGGGGGTTCGAATCCCTCCGCCCCGACCATAGGACGCATGCTCAGAGCCACAACCGGCGCTGGCAAAACTCCCGTGCTCGCTCCTCTCGCTGAGCATTCTCAACCACTGCACCCTTTACTACTCTGCAGATTTCCAATGGTTTCCAGGCCGGGCAACCGCATACATCTGCATGGAAATCTGCGTAAGAAGCCCCCAGTTGTCCTGCTTACCGGACTCCTCTTGCGTCTTGTACAGGTCGAAGTGGGTTCGATTCGCTATGTAGGTAAAGCTGGCTCCGGCTTGGAGACTCTGAAGAACGGCTTCAAAGCGGTGCGCCGCGCCATCGAGATAAAACGTGTCCGCAGTACCAACAATTACATGAATTTTGCCCTTCAGTTGTGGCCCACGTTCTTTCCACGTGGAGGTAACGACATGGGCAAGATCGTAGTGATCGCGCCAGTATGCGACGACCTCTGGGTGAACATCGCCGGTGATACGGTCAAACATCTGCATGGGTCTGCCATCCGCCCCGCGCGGCGAAAAGACCCACTCAAACGAAGCAAGCTGGCCACCATAGGAGCCCAGCACCCGTTCCGTCTCCGCAAATTGTTGAAACGTCCCGAGGACCTTGTCATGGTCACGCACCAGCGGATACGGCGTGCCATCGGGCCGATGATAGGCATTGGCATGAGGAGCATAGAGATCGACGCCGGTGAAATCATGAAAGTCGCTCGGGTCGGGTGACGTGGACCAGGTACCACCAAAGATCTGCGGATAGTTCACCTGCAACTGAAGAGTAGCCCAGCCCCCGGAGGAGTGGCCCTGAAGAAATCGCCCACTAGGCCGCGCATCCATGAGATACCGTTGCTCCAGCCAGGGAATAAATTCGGCTGTCAGCGCATGTCCCCAGGGGCCGTTGTTCAACGAGTCCGCGAACTCGTGCGTCCCGGTCGGGCAGGACTCATCCAGAAAGACCCAGATCATGGGCGGCATTTTGCCTGTCTGCATCAGGTTGTCCACAAGGCCGGCTGTGCGCTCGCTCCGCTCCAGATTGCCACCAAACCCGTGCGTCCAATAGACCGTGGGATAGCGTGTCTTCGCCTGCGGAGCATACTTAGGGGGAAGTACAACCCAGGCGCGCAAGTGAATGGGGCGGCCAAAGAATGCAGTCAGCGCCTGACTCTGCATATCCTCTTCATGGACATCCTGTTGAAACGTAGCAGGAAGGTTGGCGGGCGCGGGGTTGGGTGGCACGACCGAATCGAGCGTCAGCGCAGGCTCTTGGCTGCGCACTGGATCGAAGGCAGGAAGCGGCACAACAGGGCTGATGAGATCGCCGGGGGCGCGGCCAAGGTAGTTATAGGTGTGGTCAACATCCAGGACTGCCTGAGCTTGGTAATCGCCGGGTTTCAACGAAGAGAAGCCATCTGGAAACGCAAGGCTGTCTGTGTCCACATCCAATGAATCACCGGGGTGCAGAATTGGGACTTCTTTCGCAGCGATGAACACGCTCGTGGGGCGAAATGGACTCTCATCAATGCTCTTGTCGCCCGATCCCGGCGCCAAAAAGATGAGAATGCGGCCCGAGGCGGGCGCGCTCATGTGCGGGCTCAGCGTGACGCGAAAGAAGAGGTGGTGAGGAACCTGCGCCGGCAACCGCAGGGCGGACACGACAAGCAGCAGCGTGACGAGACGAACGAGGAAGTTGCGCATGAGTTCGCATTGTAGAGTCTGGCTGCGCGGCGGGCAATCCCATTCTCCCGCGCGTCTTTTTGTATCTCAGGGCCGCATCTTAGCGGCTAGCGGCGATCATCTGGGCCGCATGTTGCAGGCTCGTGTCCGTGACCTTGGCTCCGGAGACCATGCGCGCAACTTCGTATGTTCGAGCGCGGTCATCGAGCAAACGCACCATGGTTTTGGTGCGTCCCTGCTCTTCGCGCTTATCGATGAGGATGTGCTGATCTGCAAAGGCGGCAATCTGAGGCAGGTGTGTGACGCATAGAACCTGCTGTCCGCGACTGAGCGCCTTGAGCTTCTGTCCAACCGCTTCGGCAGCACGGCCTCCGATGCCGATATCAATTTCGTCAAAGACCAGCGTGCGCGGCGTCGGATTCCTCTTGCTCTTGGCCGTGCCTTCTTCCACTGCCACTTTCAGGGCCAGCATCACGCGCGACATCTCGCCGCCCGACGCGATTTCGTGGAGAGGCTTCAGCGGCTCGCCGGCGTTGGTGGCAATTCGATATTCGACGGTGTCCCACCCCTGGGAAGTCCATGCGGATTCAGACTCGTTTGCGGCGACTCCCACTTCAAACTGCACCTTCATGGCCAGCGAGTTGATCTGTTGCGCCGCCACTTTGGCCAGTTTCTGGGCAGCTGCTTTCCGCTGAGTGGTGAGCGCCGCCGCGGCGTTGCGATACCCCGCTGCGGCATGGTCCAGATCCTTTCGCAGAGTCTTGAGAATCTCATCGCGATCCTCAACCTCGGCAAGCTTGCGTGCAACATCCTCGCCGAAGGCAATGACTTCTGTAACGGTGTGACCGTACTTGCGTTTGAGCCGGTCGATGGCAGCGAGTCTATCTTCGATTTCGGCAAGGCGCTCCGGAGACGCGCTGATGCCCTCGGCGTAGTCGCGCAGCGTGGCTGAGAGATCTCCTATTGTTGCGCGAGCAGCAGCCAGTTGCTGGGCCGCGTCGGTAAATCGTGTATCGTAGCGGGCCAGTTCTTCGACGTTGCGCTGTGCGGTGCGAAGTGCGGCTTCAGCAGACGCGCCGCCCTCATAAAGCTGATCGAATGCGCCCATCGCTGCAGCGTAAAGCTTTTCTGCATTGGCCAGGACGCGCTTGTCTGTTTCGAGCCGCTCATCCTCTCCCGGCTCGAGGCGCGCAGCTTCGATCTCCTTTGCCTGATAGCTCCACAGATCCACCATGCGAAGGCGGTCCTGCTCGCCCTGCAGAAGATCGCTTAATTTGGATTGTGCATCGCGCCAAAGCGCAAAGGCGTCACTCGCTGGCTCGGCCGAGACACCGCCGAAACGGTCGAGAAGAACGCGCTGTTGCGCCTGGTCAAAGCTCGTCAGCGTCTCGGATTGTGCGTGGACGAGTGCGAGTTCTGGCGCGAGTTGCCGTAGAACCGAGACCGTGGCCGGTTGATTATTCACAAAAACACGGCCCTTTCCGTTGGCGAGAATTTCGCGGCGAAGAATAATGTCAGCGCCTTCGGAATCGAGGCCGTTCTCTTCCAGAATCGCCTCTGCGCCAGGTGTGGCTTCAAAGACACAGGCCACGACTGCTTTTTCCGCACCGTGCCGGACCAGTTCGGTCGATGCCTTGCCACCCATCAGCAGCGCTAAAGCATCCACAAGGATGGATTTACCCGCGCCGGTCTCGCCTGTGAGCAGGTTGAGTCCAGGGCCGAAGGCGGCAATGGCGTGATCGATAACGGCGTAATTTTCTGCACGGAGTTCAACGAGCATGGGACGGGTCCGAGCGCAGCATAGCACGAGACGGCGGACCTGTTCGAGGCGGGGAGCCGGAACCATCAACCCTGCACCACATCGATAACTTGGAGGGCCGCAATCCGTCTGATACCGTGAATATTGAGGTGAATTCTGATTTTCAACGCAGCTATCGCACTTGCCATGCAGGCTGATAACGGCGGAGCGCCGGTGAGCGCCACGCTTGCGCAGGGCCCTGGCGCGCTGATGGACCTCTTGCACAACATCGGTTCGATTGCGCTTTTTGTTCTCGCCCTGCTGCTGCTTGCCAGTCTCTATTCCTGGACGGTCATCCTGGGAAAACTCTCCCTCTTTCGCAAGGCGACCAGCGAAAGCAAAAAATTCATTCGCGCGTTCCGGAAGGCGACCCGGCTGCAGGAGATTGCCGCCCTTGCGGAGACCTATAAGGTCAGCCCGCTCGCGCAGGTCTTCATTGAGGTCTACGAGACGTACAAACGCCAGACCGGGGGCAGCGGCCCTCCGCGCAACCTCACCCCGCTGGAGCGTTCTGCTCAAACTGCGGCGAGCGAATCCATCACTTCGTTGGAGCGTCGCATGACGTGGCTGGCCACCATCGCCGCCACAAGTCCGTTCGTTGGCCTGTTCGGCACGGTCATGGGCGTCGTGGATGCATTTCATGGCCTGGGCACGGCGGGAGCAGCAACTTTGCGCGCGGTCGCGCCGGGCATCAGCGAAGCCCTCATCACCACGGCAGCGGGCTTGTTTGTTGCGGTGCCGGCCGTTGTGGCCTACAACCAGTTCACCGCACGCATCCGGATCTTCGCCTCGGCGACCGATGACTTCGCCCGTGAGTTGATGAATGCGCTCGAGGAGGTTCCCACCCGGGCCGCTGCGGGCCGCGCTCAGGAGGCGGCACAAGAGGTAGAGCGTGGCTTTTTCAACTAGCTCGGGGCAGACGCGGACCTCTCTGGCAGAGATCAACATCACGCCGCTGGTCGACGTTGTGCTGGTTCTGCTGGTGATTTTCATGATCACTGCGCCGGTGCTGCAGTCTGGGATTGAAGTGAATGTGCCCAAGACGCGCACGGTGAAGGAAATCACCGAACAGCGTCTCGTGGTCACCATCGATCGCGACCAGCAGGTTTTCCTGGGCGACAAGCCGGTTAATTTGCACGATCTTCCTGCGAAGCTGGCCATGCCCGGCGCCGATCCTGCGAAGAAGGTCATCTATCTGCGCGCAGATGAGCGCGTGCCCTTCGGCGCTTTTGCCAGCGTAATGGACGCAGTGAAGCAGGCGGGCATCACAAATATTTCTATCGTGACGCAACCGCTGAACACGAAGGGACGCGCTGGCGGCGAATAGCAGGACATCCCGTGCCGGACGCGACCGATCGAAAGCAAGGCAATGCCATGAGCAGTGTGCTGGAAGGCAGCGAGCAACTGGAACAGGAACTGACGCCGGAGCCCTTGATGGCGCCAGCGGCCGGGGCTATCGGTCTGCATCTGGCTCTGGTGGCTGGAATTGTTCTGTACGGCATCGTGGGCGGATTCTTCCGGCACAATCTCTGGGGCGGTTCGTCGGCTGGAGGTGCGATCCAGGTGAACCTGGTGAGCAGCGCGCTCCCCTTGCCATCCAATCAGCCGGTCAATCAAAACGTTCTCTCGACGGAGACACCCAGCCAGGCGCCTGCAACCCCCGAGCCCAAAAGCAAGCAGGCAGAAGACCTGACCGCCATCCCGATTCCTGGCAAGCAGAAAAAGCCGCAGCATGAAACGGTGCAGCGCTCTCCGCAACGCCAGCAGCAGCCACTGCAAAATAACCGCGCCAACTACGGCGAGCAGTCCGGCTCGTCCATGCCGCGCGTGACGCAACCGCAGGGGTTTACCTCCGGCCAGACCGCAGTGAACACGGACTTCGGAAGCCAGTTTGGCTGGTATGTGGATCAGCTGAATCGCACGATGGCAAGCAACTGGTACAAGCCCGAGGTTGACCCGCGCACTCCACGCGGAGCGCAGACGTATATCTTTTTCAAGATCTACAGAGACGGATCCGTTGCCGAAGTGCAATTGCAGCGAAGCAGCGGCAGCCCGACACTGGACAGCTCCTGCCTGCGGGCAGCGCAGCGGATCGGCAACTTTCAGCCTTTGCCGGGCGCGTATCGAGGAAGCTACCTGCAGGTGTCGTACTACTGCGAATACTAGAGCGCCATCGGTAAGATGGAGTAGACAGTCTCGATCATTGCTGTATCTGCAGCATATTGCTCTGCGTCGAATGATTCGCCAAGGAGGAATGGACCACGGCATGAGGGTTCCAATCAGAAGCTACGTCTCTTCTTTTCTGCTTATCGCGTTCTTTTCCTTTGCGAGGGTGCAGGCGCAGGACTGGGTTCGAACCGGCACCAACCTGGGAAATGAGAAGATCCGGCTCGCTGCGGCAGACTTCAAACCAGGCAGCGCAGACCCGCAGACGCCTGCGCTCAAAGCCGTCTTTGACGCCACGCTCTACAGCGACCTCGGGAATGCAGGTATCTTCGATCTGGTATCGAAGAGCTTTGCTCCACAGGCCATGCCCGGCGCGCCGCAGGAGATCAATCTCGCGCAATGGTCGGCAGCCCCGGCGAATGCAGCCATGGTTGCCTTTGGCAACCTGTCGGTAACCAATGGGCGCGTGGTGGTGTACGGATGGCTGTTCGACACGCGCAACACCGCCAATCCGCAGGTGCTGGGCAAGCAATACAACGAAGAAGCGAACCAGGACATGACGCGCACCATCGCGCACCGGTTTGCCGATGAGATCATCTTTCGTCTCGGAGGCGGCATCAACGGAATCGCCGAAACGAAGATCTACTTCATCAGCTCGCGCAGCGGGTCCAAAGAAGTATGGGCGATGGATTACGACGGCCAGAACCAACATCAGATTACCCATCTTGGCGCCATCACGATCTCTCCGCGCATCTCGCCCGATAACACGCGCATCGCCTGTGCCTCGCTGGGCCGCGAAGGCTGGGGTATCCGGATGTACTCGCTCGAACTTGGCCGGATGGTTGCCTTTCCCGGCGGATCGACGGGAGGAGCGAATCAGTCCCCTTCCTGGGCGCCGGACGGCAATCGTATTGCGTTCTCCTCGTCTCGCTCAGGCGACCCGGAGATCTGGATCGCCAATACCGACGGAGGAAATGCCCATCGCGTGACATTTTTTGCCGGGCCGGATGTTTCGCCCACCTGGAACCCAAAGACCGGTACACAGCTTGCCTGGGTGAGCGGAAGGACTGGCCTTCCGCAGATCTACATCATGGATCAGGATGGATCGAACATTCAGCGCATGACAGACGGCGGCTACGCGGTCTCGCCTTCCTGGGCGCCGAATGGGCAGTTCCTCACCTTCAGTTGGAATCGAAAGTATGGTCCGGGAGCACCGGGCGGGCAGGACATTTATGTGATGGACATTGCCAGCAAGCGATGGCTGCAACTGACACACGATGCAGGCAGCAACGATTTTCCCTCATGGTCACCCGACGGCCGCCATATTGTGTTTCAGCGCCAGATGGGCTCCCACACCGAGATCTGGTCCATGCTGTCCGATGGGACCCAGCAGCAGCAACTGACCCATGGTGGGACCAACATGATGCCGAATTGGAGTTGGAAGTAACCGCGCAACGCTTCCGCGTGCCTGAGAAGTTGAGGCTTGGGCCGCTGCGGAGTCGAGAGATAGAATAGAGATGAGCCGTAAGTCGAGATCCGATCTACAAAAGGAGTTACGCCTTGACGCGTCGCAAGAGTGTTGTTACTTCAGTGGCATTGCTTGCCATTCTAGTGGCCGCCGGATGTAAGAAGAAGAACGCTTCGGTGCCGAGCCAGGAAACCGCGCCGTCGGCCGCATCATCTCCTGCGCCAACGGTTCAGATGGCCGTAAGCCCCAGCACCATCTCCGCTGGAGACCAGGCGACACTGAGCTGGAAAACTTCCGATGCCACCGACGTTTCCATCGATGGAATCGGCAAAGTGCCGACGACGGGCGTGAAGACCGTGACGCCGGCGGAGTCCACAACGTACCATCTTGTGGCGCAAGGTCCGGGAGGCACGGCCGAGGCGACTGCCCGGCTCGTGGTCACCACGGCTCCGGCTGTCGCTGTGCCAAGTAATACCATGACTGCGGAGGAAGAGTTCAAAGCAAATGTGCAGGACATTTTCTTTGATTACGACACCTATGACATCCGCAGCGATGCGCAGTCGACGCTCTCGCACGATGCCTCTTATCTCGCTTCTCATCCGAATATCAAGGTTGTGATTGGCGGATACTGTGACGAAAGAGGCTCAGACGAGTATAACCTCGCGCTCGGCCAGAACAGGGCAGATGCTGCCAAGAAGGCCCTGGTCTCTGCTGGGATCGCCGCGGATCGCATTCGCGTGATCAGCTATGGAAAAGAAAAGCCGTTCTGCAGCGAGTCTACGGAAGAGTGCTGGCAGCAAAATCGCCGCGCAGGCTTTTCAATGGATCAGTAGGCATGGCACCAGCCTCTCTGCATCGGAGGGAGGCTGGGCTTGCCCGTATGGTCCGGATGAAACGAGTCTCTCCCTGATAAATTCGTGAGTTGAAGCAGGTGCAATGATGCAAAGAATCAGTCCAATCCGCAAAGCTCTAACAGCGGCAGCAACGATCACCTTGGTCCTTGGACTTACGCCGGTTCGCGCCCACGCGGCGTCGAAGGAAGTTATCCAGTTGCAGACTCAGGTGCAGCAGCTCCTGGACATGGTGCAGCGCATCCAGTCCACGCTCGACACCAAGTTCGGCGTACTCCAGAACCTGGCGCAGCAGACTGCCGACCAGGCAACCCAGATGAGCGCCACAGTAACCGCCCTGCAGCAAAAGATCAATGCCCAGAATGAAGCGCTGGGCGGCAAGGTCGATACAGCGTCAGGCCAGATTCAGTCGCTCAACGATTCGGTGGACGAACTCAAGACGCGCATTGCCAAGCTCGACAAGTCGGTTCAGGATATGCAGTCGCAACTGCAAAACATCCAGAACCCGCCACAGGCTGCGGGAACCGCGCAGGCAGCCCCAGGAGCCCCCGATGCAGGACAGCCGGCGCCGATGGGAGGGCCATCGAACGCACCGGGCATGGGCACTGCGCCCGCACCGGCGAGCTCTGCCGCTCTGGCTCCTCCTTTGGAGCAGACCTATCAGGCGGCCGTTCGTGACTTCAACGCCGCCAAGTACTCCGTTGCCAAGAGTGAGTTTCAGGACGTAGTCCACTACTACCCGCTGGACAACATGGCGGGCACCTCTCAGTTCTATTTGGGAGAAATTGCCTATCGCCAGAAGGACTACGAATCGGCCATCAAGTCCTACAACGGAGTGCTGGAAGGATTCTCCGGAAACTCAAAGGCCGCAGCCGCCCAGTTGCACAAAGGGTTGGCGCTTATGCAGGTTGGGCGGCGTGATGCCGGGATCCACGAGCTGCGCGAGCTGATTCAGCGGCACCCGCAGACTCCGGAAGCAGCGCAGGCCCGCGCGAAACTAAATGGCATGGGTGTTCGAATCAATCCGCGTACGCAGGAATAGTTGTGGATTTGAAGAAGCGTACCCGCACATAGAAAAGCCCCGCTCGCGCGGGGCTTTTCTTGCTTCAGGCTTGCCCTACTGCAGATTGTGCATAAGGGTATCGAGAGCGGCCTTCGGGGGACGAGTCACGGACTCAGGCAGCGTGGCCAGCGGTGTATCGACCAGATTCAGAAGGTCGGTAAAGGTGGGCTTCTGCGTGTCGATGTAGAAGACGCCGGTCAGCACCTCGTTGTTGTCATGCGCCTGCATCAGCGTTTTGACGGCCTCGGCCTTGTTCGTCGGGTCGTAATCTTCATGCAGCTTGCGCAAGCGCAGACTGGAGCCATCATGCATCTCCACGTCCAGCACCTGCCCCGAGTCATAGTCCACCGCGATGTCTTCAAAGCTGGCGATGAAGCCCACTTCATTGATGGGCTCATCGTACTCCTGCATGAATTTGTAGCTCTTGGTCGATCCTTCGTGATCGTTGAAGGTAACGCACGGGCTGATCACATCCAGCATCACGGTGCCCTTGTGCGCTATCGCCGCCTTGAGCATCGAGAGCAACTGCTTCTTATCGCCCGAGAAGGAACGCCCGACGAACGTCGCGCCGAGCTGAATGGCCATGGCGCAGGTATCGATGGCGGGAAGGTCGTTGATCACACCCGTCTTCAGCTTCGATCCGATGTCCGCGGTTGCGGAGAATTGCCCTTTCGTTAGCCCATAGACTCCGTTGTCTTCGATGATGTAAATCATCGGCAGATTACGGCGCAGCAGGTGAACGAACTGGCCCATGCCAATCGAAGCCGTATCGCCATCGCCGGAGACGCCCAGCGTAATCATCTGGTGGTTTGCGAGAATCGCGCCCGTCGACACGGATGGCATGCGCCCGTGAACGCTGTTGAAGCTATGCGAACGGCTCATGAAGTATGCGGGGCTCTTCGACGAGCAGCCGATTCCGCTCATCTTCATGACGCGCTCCGGCTCGACGCCCATCTCAAACATCGCATCGATGATGCGCTCCGAAATTGCGTTGTGGCCGCAGCCGGCGCAGAGCGTGGATTTTCCGCCGCGATAATCGACGATGGGAAGGCCAATCCGGTTGACTTTCGGTGCAGGTGTTGCGGTTCCCATTACAGGCCCTCCTTGGCGACAAACTCTTCCGTGATGGTGCGTGCGTCGAGCGGCAGACCGTTGTAGTGCAGAATGCTGCGCAGCTTAGTCACCTGCTCGGCCGGCAAATCCAGCTTGAGCAGGCTTGCCAGTTGCGCGTCGCGATCCTGTTCGACGATATACACGCGCTCGTGCGATGCCACAAAGTCATGAATCTCATGCGCGAAGGGATAGGCGCGCACGCGCAGGTAATCCACATCCACGCCGCGTTCCTTCTTAATCTGATCCAGGCTTTCCTGAAGCGCGAAGTCGGTGGTGCCATACGCGATGAAAGCTACCTTCGACGTGCCGTTCTTCACGATCACCGGAGCGGGCACAGCCTTCCGCGCGTTCTCAAATTTACGGCTGAGCCGGTCCATAATGGCCTGGTATTCCTCAGGCTTCTCGGTGTAGCCGGCAGAATCGTTGTGCCCCGAGCCGCGCGTGAAATACGCCGCCTTGGGGTGGCGAGTGCCCGGCAAGGTGCGCCAGCCGATTGCGTCGCCATCGACATCACGATAACGAGCAAATCCGCCCAGCTTTTCGAGGTCCTCTGCAGTCAGTACCTTTCCGCGATCCAGCGGCTTGTCAGGATACTGGAAGGGTTCCGACATCCAGTTATTCATGCCCAGATCAAGATCGGTAAGCACGAAGACCGGGGTCTGGAAGCGCTCAGCCAGATCGAATGCGGCGAGGCCATGCTCGAAGCACTCCTTGACGGAGCCGGGCAGCAGCACGATGTGCTTTGTATCGCCATGCGACAGGAATGCGGTTGAGAGCAGGTCAGCCTGCGAGGTGCGCGTGGGCATGCCTGTCGAAGGCCCGGAGCGCTGCACATCGAAGATAACTCCGGGCAGCTCGGCAAAATAGCCCAGGCCGGAGAACTCCGCCATCAGCGAAATCCCGGGTCCCGAAGTCGCCGTCATGGAGCGTGCTCCGGCCCATCCCGCGCCGAGCACCATCCCGATTGCCGCCAGTTCGTCCTCCGCCTGTACAACGGCAAATGTCGCCTTACCTTCGGGCGTCACGCGCAGCTTCTTCAGCAGGTCTGTGGTCGCCTCAACAACCGAGGTAGAAGGTGTGATGGGATACCAGGCCACGACCGTGACGCCAGCGAACACCGCGCCCATTGCGCAGGCGGCGTTGCCGTCGATGATGATCTGGCCGGCGCTCTTGTCCATCCGCTCCAGGACGAAGGGGTCGTGCTTGACCAGCTTCTCCTGAGCGTAGTCAAAGCCCGCCTTCACCGCGCCAAAGTTGAGGTCGAAAACCTTCTGCTTTTTAGCAAACTGCTTCTTAAGCCCGTGTTCTACGACGGCAAGATCGATAGAGAGTAACTGGGCGACCACGCCTACGTAGACCATGTTCCTGACCAGCTTGCGCAGCTTGGCTTCAGGGCATACGGCGGCCGTGATCTTGTCAAAAGGAACCGGATAGCAGGCCACATCGTCGCGGTATTGCTTGAGATTCAGGCTCTCTTCATAGATGGCCACTCCGCCGACGGGAAGGTTAAGGATGTCCTGCTTGGCTGTTTCTACGTTCAGCGCCACCAGAATCTCTGCATCGCGCTTGCGGGCGACGTACCCGTCCTTGCTCGCACGAATGGTGTACCAGGTGGGAAGTCCGGCAATATTCGAGGGAAAGAGGTTCTTGCCACTGACGGGAACCCCCATTCCGAAGATGCTCTTCAGCAGCACGCTATTGGCGGATTGCGAGCCGGACCCGTTCACCGTTGCTACGTTGATGCTGAAATCATTCACGACGCGCTTTTGCGCATTCAAAGCGCCCTGTTCTTGACCCAGGGCCAGGTCTCCAGTCGCCATTTGGCGGGATTCCCTTCGAGGTAGATTCAGGAAAGAATCAATCTTTCGCCATTTGTGATTATAGTCATCCCGACGAACAACCGTCCCGGCTGGTAGTCCTGTCGTAACGTGTCCAGGGTGTCGCATCGTACAACACCTGTTCATCTGTTCAAAAGCAGCTGGCGCTGAATAGCCGCTGCGGAGTGGATTCCCTGCAGGAAACGGTGAGTGCGTTGCAGAGGCAGACTTTAGCTCAGTGCCTGTGCCCGGATGGAGTCTCTCTGCCAGCGCCGCAACAAAATGAGAGCGATCAGGACGAGCGCAGAGGTCAGGCCCAGCCAAAGGCCAAAGATGCCCCGGTGCAGAACAAAACAAAGAGTCAGGCCGATGGGCAGGCCCAGAATCCAATAGCCAATCAGGTTGGCAATCATGGGAACGCGGGTTTCGCCCAAGCCGCGCAGAGCACCCGTCGTTACGGTCTGCACGCCGTCGAAGACCTGAAACGCCGCAGCGATCCACAGCAGGCTCGGCCCTACGGCGAGGACGCGAGGATCGCTGGTATACAGCCGGATCAGCGGGACGGGCGCGGCAAGAAAGACCACCGCGGCCAGCAGCATGAAGGCTGTGCCCAGCCCAAGGGCCAGCCAGCCGGCGCGACGTGCGCGCTGCAGGTCTCCCGCTCCAACCGCATGCCCCACGCTGACGGCTGCTGCAGCTGAGACGCCCAAGGGCACCATGTAGGAGATGCTGGCGTAGTTCAGCGCTATGGAGTGGGTGGCCAGAGCAACAGGAGTCAGGTAGCCGGCCGCGAATGTGGATAGGTTCCATGCGCCAACTTCAAGCAGAATCTGCCCCGCGGCCGGCGCACCAATGCGCACCAGTGACCGCAGCCGCTCCAAGCTAGGAGCGGCCCAGTGGCGAAACAGTGGATGCCCCCGCTGCCGCTCGTAGCGCCATGCGAAGCCGAGCAGAGACAGGGCCATGGCGACGCGAGCAATGCACGTCGAAATGGCTGATCCGTCCACCCCAAGCGCAGGAAATCCCAGCTTGCCGTAAATCAGCACCCAGTTTCCTGCCCAATTGAGCAGATTGGCCAGCACATAGGTCACCGTAATGACGCGTACCTGACCGACGCCTTGCAGATAGCGGCGCGTTCCACCATACAGCAGAAGCGGAAGGGTGCCGAGATTGAGAAGCATCAAATAGCTTCGGGCCGGTGTGCCAACCGTGGGGGTGATGCCAAAATGAGTGAGATTGAGGCTTGCCAGCGCCACCAGCGCCATCAGCGGCAGCGTCAGAATCAATCCGAGGTAGACACCCTGAGCCAGCCACCGATGGCAATCGTCGTGATCTTTGCGTCCGTAGGCTTGCGAGACCAGCGTATCGAGCCCGAGAAGCAGCCCGATGCCAAACAGCGAGGGCGTGTAATAGACGGCGTTGCCCAGGGCGACCGCGCCAATTGCCGCAGGCCCAAGCTTGCCCACCATGATGGTATCGACGACGCCCTGCGCCATCCAGCCCAGCTCGCTGAGAACAACAGGCACCGCCAGCGCCACCATGGCGCGCAGTTCCTCTCTCCACTTGGACCTGGGGCGATTCACTTTTCTACTGTACATGCTGATTCGACCAGGTTCATTGCAGAGCCGATCAAACCCACAGCACAAGAAGGCTGGCAAGCAGAGCCAACGGCATGGCAATCAGTCCAACCTTGAAAAACTCCAATGCCGTAATCTCGACCCGTTCGCGGCGCAATGCAATCAGCCATAGAATCGTCGCCAGCGATCCCGTCACTGAGAGGTTCGGCCCAAGATCCACGCCGATGAGCACCGCATGTGCAACGATACCAGCCTCCTGCGCGTGACGAATCGTCGCGCCGCTCATCAGTCCGATGGGGAGGTTATTCATCCCATTTGAAGCGATTGCCACCGCAAAAGCGGCGATCAACTTTGCAGCGAAAACCGGCAATTGAGCCATCGCGCGCAACGCGGCGAGTCCCAGCTGCAGAAGTCCTGCATTCTGCATTGCTTCTACAATCACGAACAGACCCGCGACCAGCGGCAACACCGACCACGACACGCCACGAAAGACCCGTTGCACAACTGCGCGATCCTTGAATGCGACCGCGGCCATCGCCACCACGGCCGCGGCACAGGTGGGTGTGCCAAGCGGCACGCCAAAAGCGGATGACACAATCAATGCAACCGCCGAGAAGAGCAACCCTGCGAGCGCCAGTTTCCCCCCCGGCGAAAGCTGTGCAGCGTCCTGCCGGTGATGGATCCGCAGGGAAAGTGCATCCCCCGCGCTCCAGCGCAGAACGAAGTAGGTCACTGCGATGGACGCGATAGACGGCCATAGGAAGATGCCGAGCCAACTCGCCAATGGAGGCACATGCCGGTCGAAGACCACCAGATTCGCTGGATTTGAAATAGGGAAGACAAAACTGGCCGCGTTCGCCACAAACGCGCAGGCCAGTAGGTAGGGCTTTGGCTTCACGCGCGCACGCCGCACCACGGCCAGCACTGCGGGAGTCAACACGACAGCGGTCGCATCATTGGACAAAAACGCCGTTACCGCGATTCCGACGCAGTACACCAGTAAGAACAGCCGCGCCGATGATCCCCTTGCATGATGCGCGGCAAGATCAGCAACCCAGTCGAAAACCTTCTGCTCCTGGGCCAGCTCTGCCAGAATCATCATGCCCGTGAGAAAGAGATAGACGTCCCAGCCATCCATCGCCGCCGCGGCCGCTTGGCGCAATGGGATCAGTCCGGAAGCCATCAGCAGGACAGCGCCACCGCACGCCCAGTAGGCCTCTGGCATCGATCGCGGACGCACCAGCATGCACAAAATGCTGGCCAGTGCGACGGCCCAGATAAGAATCAGGGGAAGGTGTCCGATGTGCATGCCGCTCGCTGCAGGTCCAACTCCAGACTACATGGTCAGTTGGACAATGAAGGCGGCCTTTAGGCCGCCTTCACACTAAGCTGACTTCTATCTGGACGATGTTTAACTACGCACAATCGGAACGGACGGTGAAAGAGGCACTGTTCTTGTTGTAATCGAAAGCTTGGCCGGCGTCAGTTCAGGGCCATCCCAGCCTTCCTTCACCGCCTCGATAAAAATCTGACCAGGACGCTTGGTCGATTGGATGATGACCTGCGCCAGCCCACTGAAGAGCGAGCGTGTCGGTCCCTTGTCGCTTTCCTGACAATTGGGATCGCCGTTGCCCACTCCAAGCAACGCACCGTCACCAGAGACATTGAAGCGAATCAGATTGTCTGCAGTTGGCACCGCGCGACCCTGTGAATCCAGCGCCTCCACGGTCAGGATTGCGAGATCCTGGCCATCTGCGTCGATGGTCGTGCGGTCTGCAATCAGCCGGATCGCCACTGTCGGCCCTGTCGTTTCTCGCTTCTCCGTGAGAACTACTTTGCCGCCTTTGCTCCCGCGCGCCTCAATCACACCCGGTTCGTACTTCACCTTCCACTCCACATGACCGAGATGCGGCACCTGCTTGCCGCCCATGCTCGCGCCATTGACGAAAAGCTCAACCTCATCGACATTCGAGTAGACCCACACCGGAATCTCATCTCCCTCCTTGCCCTCGAAGTTCCAGTGCGGGAACAGATGCAGGACCGGCTCTTTGCCCCACCAGGCCTTGTAGTAATAAAAAGTGTCCTTCGGGAACCCGCACATATCCACGATGCCAAATTGCGAGTTGATGGATGGCCAGCCGTAGGGTGTAGGCTCTCCGCGATAGTCGAAGCCGGTCCACGCAAAGCCGCCCGCTTCCCACTCCCGGGTTCCATAGAAGGTCCACCATTCTTCCGCGGTTTCACCCCAGCGCACCACTCCGTTGTAGGCGTTCACGGTATTACGCAACGGATCGGTGGTGTATACGCCGCGCGTTGAAATTGCGCTGGAGGTCTCCGATCCGTACAGTGCCCTCTTTGGAAAATCCTTGTGAAACTTGTCCGGTTGTTGCAGTTGGTAGTTGAATCCGATGACGTCTAGTGGCACGGAGACTCCCTTCCGGTTGTCTCCATTCACGGCGGCGGAAACCACGCGCGTCGGGTCAAGTTCATGGCATCTTTGCACCATCGTCGCAGCGATCTTTTGTCCCTGCTCCGCCATCGGCGACTGCAGAATGAACTCCTCATTACCAATTGACCAGATAATGATCGAGGGCGAATTCCGATACCGCTTGACCATGCCGTCCAACTGGGCCAGTCCCTCAGGGCTGGAACTCATCTGCCGTGTCTCGCACATCATCATCACGCCCATGCGATCGCAGGCATCCACCCACTCCGGGGTCGGCATGTTGTGAGAGGTGCGCACAGCGTTGCAACCCATCTCGCGCAGCACGCCAAGTCGGTAGGTCTGCAGGCGGTCAGGCAGCGCAGCACCGACACCGGCGTGATCCTGGTGATTGCAGGTGCCCTGGATCTTGAGCGATTTGCCATTCAGAAAGAATCCCTTTTCGGCATCGAAGACAGCGGTGCGCACTCCAAATTGCACGCGCTCCGCATCGCGGACCGTGCCCGCAGACTCCACAGCGACGACCGCAGTGTAGAGATTCGGCTCGTCCACGGACCACAGCTTCGCATCAGCAAGATGGGCTGTCGATGAGAATGTCTGTGCTCCATCAGCAATCACAGATTGAGCCGGCGCCTCCGCGGTTGCAACGGTGTTGCCGCTCGCGTCCTGAATCTTCCAGGTAACGCGCGCTTGCTCTGCCTGCTTGCCTTCGTTGACGACTCGTGCGATGAGGTCAAGCTTCGCAGAAGAACCGCTCACCGCAGAGCGCACGATGCTCTCGCAGTCGCCCAGATGGAGAGCGTCTGTCTTGGTTAACCACACATGCCGGTAAATTCCCGCGCCTTCATAAAACCATCCATCACCGAAGCTCGCATCCACGCGCACGACGATATAGTTCTTGGCGCCGATCGCCAGAAAGTCGGTCAGGTCAAAGCGAAACGGCACATAGCCGTTGTCATTGCGGCCGACAAAACAACCATTCACAAAGACCAATACGCTGCGAAAGACGCCATCGAACTCAATGGACACGCGGCGGCCTCGGTCGCTTTCTGGGACTTCAAATACGCGCCGATACCAACCAACGCTTGTGTCTGGATAGCGCCGCCCCAGCGGCTTGTAGCCGTGCGATTTCTGCTCTTCGTCGTGCACAAATGGCAACTCGATCGCCCAGTCATGGGGTAGGTTGAGCTCTCGCCACTTGGAGTCGTCGAACTTGGACTTCGCGAATTCAAATTCGCCTGTCTTGGCAAAGTCACCTTCTCCCATGCCGAAGCCAAGGTCTTTCGCAGGATCGGCTCCATTGCCCATCGTGAACCGCCAGCCAAAGTCGAAAAGCAACCTCTCGCGCGGAGCCACCGCGGTCTGAACTGCTGCATTCTCCGCTGCAGACGAACCAGCCATCGCCGCAGCGGCACGAGCCCAGGCTCGCTTCGTGATCAAGGTCGAAGCGGAGAAAGCGGCTCCCGATGCAAGCAGATCTCGACGTGTGATGCCAGCCATGTTGTCCCCTGTTCCATGCAGAATTTTTCAGGCGCGCAAGGCGTGCCCTCGAGCGCACGGCTGAACTATATAGGAGTACTCGCTGCAAAGTAAACGATTTCATTGAAAGGCGCAATGCCGACGCGGGAAGCTGCCGGCTTCATCAAGAGGAGCATCGCCTGTGATAAATTCAAAGAGTCATAACCCTGCCTAGGAGAGATGGCCGAGTGGTTGAAGGCGCACGCTTGGAAAGCGTGTTTAGGGGAAACTCTAACGTGGGTTCGAATCCCACTCTCTCCGCCATTAAATTCCAAAAGCGCTTCTTGGAATCATAAAGATAGAGGGATTAGGTAAGCGGCCTTGCAGGGTCATTAAACCTACGCATACTCTGCGCACTTGCCAACTAGTACGAACTCCGGGTATCTCACAGTACACTCTCAAATCTGCCTTCACGAGGATTGATCCCGATTCGCGTCAACCGCTATCCAAGCCCGATAAGCCTTGGAGCCTCACGAACTCTTGAGCCTCGGCCGGGTGCCTGCGCAAATTAGGCAAGAGCCAGGTTCAGATTCTCGATTGCTTCATCAACTTCACTTTTGCTCTTGAAGCCGACCGTGACGCAATCAACACCCGCATTGCGAAACGCAAAGCGCATCGCAGCCTTGCGATCCTCTCGCTTTGTGAAGGCCCCGTTCCCGACCAGCTTCATGCTGATCACACCCATTCCTTCCTGCTTAACCTGCTTCACGTGCTGGACGACTTCCGAAACGCTCGACGGATTATTGTTGTCTGCAGATGTTGGACCATCCATCCGTGTTCCGTTGTGGTTCATCCGGATCATGGCGACTTCCAGCCATTTGTTGCCGGGCATCTGACGGAGCGCCGGCAGTCCATGCACCGACGCGCCCCGAGACAGGATCGATTTCTTTGCCTGAGCCTCCAGAATGCCATCCTGCCAGCGCTGCGTCTCTGCCACCCAGTCAGACGTGTGTTGCCAATGGAGCAACATGATGTCGAAGTACTCCGTCTGAGAAACGCGGCGCATCTCGTCAAAACGCTTCCCGGGATCGACCCCAGGATCAGTCGTCACCTTACTCATCAACTGATAGCTATCTCTTGGAATACCTTTGAGGGCTTCTCCCAGCATGGCGGGAGTGACATACGCCTCTGCTGTTTCAAAGAAGCGAATGCCGCGATCGTATGCATAATGCACGAGCTCCGTGAACTGTGTCTGCCCTAACGCCGCCTGCACATAGCCATTGTTGCTGCCGGTTCCAAAGGCAAGGCGAGTCACCTTGATACCCGATTTACCCAGCGTCACCGCTTCGGTGGCAGGCAGCTGCGCAGCATGCATCGGGAGATTGCTGACGCTCGCCAGCGTTCCGGCGACCAGTGATGACTTGATAAACTCGCGCCGAGATAGTGGGCTCATATGCGCCTCCTTCATCCGCGCGAAATAGGGCAGATGCGCGGTGTGCCTCCATTTGTATCAGGAATCCAAGTGATTAGCGATGGTGAAATGCCGAGGAGTCTGCACCTCCTTCAGATTCACCAGCTATGCAGCCATTCCTCATCGTGGCCGACGCGGACTGGCGTATGAAACAGTTCGCTGAGCCGGGCTTCCGAAAGCAGCTCGCGTCGTGACCCGTCACCAACAATTCTGCCGTTCTGCATGAGAATGATGCGTTCGATTTCAGGAAGAATATCTCCAAGATGATGGGTCACCATCACCATTCCCGTACCTTCTGCGGCAAGCCGTCGCAGCGTTTCGCGCAGGTCTCGCTGCGCTGCCAGGTCAAGCGCATTGGAGGGCTCGTCGAGCAGCAATTGCCGAGGCCGATGAACGAGCGCACGTGCAATCATGATGCGCCGCTTCTCCCCGGCCGACATTTCACCGACGAGTTGGAGGGCTAACCGCCGCGCCTCGATCCGATCCAGCGCCTCCCATGCCCGTTCCCGCATCTCTTCCGTCACGTGCAGATTGGGCCACAGAGTGGATGCGGAGAAAAAGCCTGCAATTACCGCGTCGAGTCCTGTGGTCAACGCGGTGCGCTCTCCCGGCAATTCGGCGCCGGCAACACTCGCACTCACCACGCCAAAGTGGCGGCGCAACTGGGTCAGATCCCACCGTTCGCGGCCAAAGATGCGGACCTGCATGCCCGGCCTCACGATCGGATAAATCTGGCAGGTCATCGTGAGAATTAGCGTGGACTTGCCGCATCCGTTCGGACCAAGGATTGCGACATGCTCCCCAGTACGAATAATCAGGTTGATGTCATGGAGCACAACTCGCTCGCCCCGCGCCACCCGCACGTTCTGCAGTTCAAGAAAATCACTCGCATGAGACAGGTCTTCGGCTTCAGCCATTCCGCCCCCTAACCTGCTAGATTAAATGCGGAACTTCCTCTTGGGACAATGTCTGAAATCTCTCAATTTTTCATCCCGAAGGGCTTTCGCTTTGGTGCAGGCCGTGCAGGTCTGAAGCAAAGCGGCAGAACGGATTTTGCGCTCATCGTCGCAGATGCACCCGCCTCTGCAGCGGCAATGTTTACGGCGAATCGAGTGACCGCCGCACCGCTGATCGTCGACAAGGAGCACTTGAGCAAAGCGAGCGGCCGTATCCGGGTTGTCGCCATCAATGCAGGTAATGCAAATTGCGCCGCAGGCCAGGCAGGACTGGACGCGGCGCGCGCAACCTGCTCAGCAGCCGCCGCGCAATTCGCGTGCAGCCCCGACGAGGTCTTCCCTTCTTCCACCGGCATCATCGGAGTGCCATTGCCCTCGGAGAAACTGATCGCGGTTCTTCCTGGAATCGCCGCTTCGCTCGGCCGGGAAAGTGATCACTTTCAGCAGGTCGCGCAGGCGATGATGACCACGGACACAGTGGAGAAGACCGCATTCGCGCGCATGGAGATGGACGGCAAGGAAGTCCGCATCGCCGCGGTCGGCAAGGGCGCCGGCATGATTCATCCGCAACTCGTTCCGCACGCCACCATGCTGGTGTACATCATGACGGACGCGGCGGTTGAGCCAGCTATCCTGAATGCCTATTTGCAGCAGGCTGTGGAGTTAAGCTTCAACCGCATCTCAGTGGATGGCGACACATCCACGAACGACACCGTGCTCCTGCTGGCAAGCGGCGCGAGCGGCGTGCAGGTCGGACCCAACCACAACGAATTTTACAGGGCACTGAAACAAGTGTGTACTTCGCTGGCAAAGCAAATTGTGGCGGACGGCGAAGGCATTACGCATGTCGTGGAACTCAGAATCGAAGGCGCAGCCTCCGACGGCGATGCGCTGCGAATCGCCAAGGCGATTGCCCATTCCCCGCTCGTCAAAACCGCTTGGGCTGGCTGCGATCCCAACTGGGGACGGCTGATAGCTGCAATCGGCTATTCCGGCGCTTCGATCGCCCCGGAGCGAATCGACATCTGGTTCGGAGAGCTTCCGGTATGCAGCGATGGCGCTCGCGTTCCAGCCTTCAACGAGGCCGCTTTACACGAGTACATCAAGCAGTCGCATTTTTCCATTCGCATCCAATTACACCAGGGCACGGGCAACTGCACGTTCTGGACCACAGACCTGACACATGAATACATTCGCATCAATGCTGACTACTCCACTTAGCCAGCGAGCGTCCCGTATTTTCGTCGCATGAGGTTCCAAGGCCAATGACTTCCAGGAGGAAAGGGCAGCAAGCTGCCTCAGACGGAACGTCTGCTTTTTCACTGATCTCCGAGCAAAAACTGCTCGCAATCTACCAATCCATACTGAATTGCCACCTGTTGCGGGATGAACTTCGCAGGTTGAAGGTCGGGAGTGGCCATGCGGTATGTGGACCAGTTGCGGGGCACGAAGCAATGCTGGCGTCTCTGACTGCGGATTTAAAAGCGGAAGATGCGTTGAGTCTTCCGGCAGTGGACTCCGCGGCAGGCTTCCTGAAAGGACAGCCACTGCGCTCCATCCTGCAAATGGCGCTGCCTGTGAGCAAAAGTCACGGACCGCATTCGCCGCGGCTCACCGGCTTGTCGAAGGAAAATGTCGCGCCTGCTGCGAAGTCCACAGCCACGCAACTCCATCTCGCTTGCGGCTTGGCCCTGGGACGGGCGAATGCTGCTCCGGGAAGCGTCGTTGCAGTATTCTGCTCAGGCTCAGGCGCGACGTCGGCCTGTTGGGGCGAGGTACTGACCCTGGCCAGCAAATGCCGTCTGCCGATGATTTTCATGAACCATGAAGCGTCTCCGGGTTTGGGCCAATTTGCAGGGATGGCGCGAAGTGCGCGAGTGCATGGCGTTCCCCTCATCCTGACGGACGCACTCGACGCTGTCGCGCTGTATCGCGTTGTTTATGAGTCTCTGAGCCGTGCACGGCAGGGCCGCGGCCCCACACTCATTGTCTGCCGCAACGAAAAGACTCGGCCGACCGCGAAAGGCCGGGACGGATTGGGGCGCATGGAAGAATACTTGCGCCAACGCGGTATGTTTGACCCGGACCTCTGCCACCGGTCTGCAGAGAGGTTTCTGAGGTCCTTTCGTGCCGCGAACCCCAAGAGCAGAGCTAGTAAAGCGCTGCGCAATAAGGGGGATGGAGGTGAAATGAAGCGTCCAATTTCGCTATTCGCCACCGAGCAGAATGATACAGTTTGAAGTATGAGTCTTCGTCATTCCCCGGGTCCGAATCGCACTTCCAGACACAGTTTTTATGTGGCAACTTGCCCGGCGATCCTGCTTGCTGCTCTCGGCTTCGTGGCTCTGCCGCTATCAGCCTCAGCGCAGACTGCCCACCCGGCGGCGCCGGATTCGGTTTGCGAACCGTCCATGATGGGCTCGCCCTACATCTCAGTCGACAACTGGATGTATCCAGAAGTCATGCGCCTCTACTCGCTCGGGTACGTCGACAGCGTTTTCCTCGGCCTTCGTCCATGGACTCGCGCCAGCCTCAGCCACATGCTCGAAGAAACTGCTGCACGCCTCGAAGATGACGACAAGAGCCCCGCAGCAGATGAGGCTCAGGGCATCTACGAGTCGCTCCGCGAGGAGTTGGATAAGGACATGGAAGGACCCTGCCTTCGGATGCAGGGCAAGGCGCGGATAGAGTCAGCTTATACCCTCATGCGCGGAATCACCGGAACTCCTCTACGGGATAGCTACTACCTCGGTCAATCCATAGTGAACGACTACGGGCGCCCTTATGAGGGCGGATTCAATAACTATTCCGGCGCGAGCGGCTATGCCTCCGCAGGCCGCTTTGTGCTGTATGCGCGCGGCGAGTTTCAGGGAGTTCCCTCTGCGGCGGGTTACTCTAGCGCAATGTCGCAGACCCTTTCTAATCTCGATCAGATCCCCTACATCAACCCCGCGACCGGGTTGCCTTATAATCAGGCAACGATTCCACAGGGACCGATCTCGTCCCTGGCAAATGGTCGTTGGATGGAAGCCTATATTTCCGCACTTTTCGCAAATCATGAAATATCGCTAGGTAAGCAGGACGCCTGGCTAGGGACTGCGATGGGCGGAGGATTTGCGTACTCAAACAATGCGGAGAACATCTATTCGTTCCGCATCAACAGAGTCGAGCCGCTGCACATCCCCCTGCTTTCAGCCCTCACAGGCCCGTTCCGCTATGACTTCATGGTTGGATCGCTCAAAGGACATACGGATCCAAATTCGCCCTGGGTGCACTTTGAGAAGGTAAGCTTCAAGCCAACCCAGAATCTCGAATTTGGTTTTGAACGCACGGTAATCTGGGGCGGAAAGGGTCATGAACCCATCACCCTGCACACCTTTCTGCAGAGTTTCTTCAGTTTCCAGAACGTAACCGCCGCAGTTAAAAACAGCACGAAGGATCCCGGAGCACGATTTGGGCAGTTCGACTTTGCGTACCGGCTTCCATTCGTTCGGCGCTGGCTGACCCTCTATTCGGACTCAGAAGTGCATGACGATGTCTCACCAATCGATGCGCCCCGGCGCGCTGCAATTCGACCCGGAATTTATCTCTCGCATGTGCCTGGAATCCCCAAGCTAGATGCGCGGCTGGAAGCAGTTTCTACAGACCCCTCCATCTCTAACAGCAATGGCGGGCATTTTATGTATTTCGAAGCAATCCAGCGCCAGGGCTACACCAACAAGGGAATGATTTTTGGTGACTGGATCGGACGCGAAGATAAGGGCGGTCAGGCCTGGATGACTTATCACCTCAGCGGCAATGAGTGGCTGCAAGTCAGCGCGCGCAATCAAAAAGCTGCAAAGGACTTCATCCCCGGCGGGACAACCATCGATGATCTGACATTTCGCGCCGTCAAGCGTATCAAGCGAGATCTTGAAGTCGATGGAAACTTCACCTTCGAACACTGGAAAGCTCCCATCTATCCCACGGGAACTCCGACCTATCCTGCGCCACAGCATACCGTGACCACCACGAACATTCAGCTCACCTGGTTTCCGTCACGCAAGGTGGATTTCTAATCCTCACCAGATAACCTATTTGACGTCCCTACCGTGCACGCGGGTGTGACTTGTCATACACCTGCGTGAGTTGCGCTGCTGTCAACTGGGTGTAGCGCTGCGTGGTCGAGAGCCTCTCATGGCCCAGCAATTCCTGAATCGCCCGTAAGTCGGCTCCTTCCTCCAGCAGGTGCGTGCCGCAGGCATGGCGCAGCGTATGCGGATGAAAATCACCGGAGAGACCTCCCATGATCGCGATCCGCTTGACGATGCGCCCCACGCTGCGCGTGGTCAGACGCGCCTGCTTGTCAGCTTTCTGAAGTCCTCGCAGCTTGAGATTCAGAAATACGGCCTTCGGGCCCTGGCCTACCGCATCTGGCATAGCGGCAAGGCGGAGCTTTCTCTCTTCCAGATATTCCCGGAGCGCTGCGGCTGCTGCTTCGCCCAGCGGAACGTATCTCTGCTTTCGCCCTTTGCCCCGCACCAGGATCACCTCGTTGGCCCAATGAATATCCGGGATATCCAGTCCGGTAAGTTCAGCGTTGCGCATCCCGCAGCCATACAGCAATTCCATGATGGCTCGGTCTCGTGAGGGCCAGCTCGATGCTTCGCTGCCAACCGAATCCACAACTTGGTTCAACTGCTCGATCGAGGGCACACGGGGGAGATGGCGCGGCAGCTTCGGCGTGGTCACGAGAGCGGCAACGTTCTGTTGCACATATCCCATGCGAGCCAGCCACTTGAACCAGCTCCGCACGGCCGCGAGAGACCGGGCAGCCGACGTCTTGGATAGTCCACGATCGAAGAGACTGGATAGATACGCGCGTATGAGCTTGTGATCGATCTGATCCGGCACGGAACAACCGCTACATTCGGCCACGGCGAAGCAGGCGAATGCGTTCACTTCTCGCGTGTACGCGCGCAATGTGTGCTCCGATGCCCCTCGCTCCACGCGAAGGGCGCGAAGATACTCTTCAACGAGTGGGCTGAGAGCGCCCGCGGAGTCACTTGCCGGTTGCGGTGTTGTCATGGCTTCTTTGGACTTTCCTCGACCATCTTCAGGGGATTTCCGCGTAGCCTCGCGCGGGGATGATGAAGGCGATGCACAGACTTCAAGTGTCCGAGTGCAATCTGAGTGTAGATTTGCGTCGTTGCAATGTCCGCATGTCCAAGCAGTAACTGGACGCTACGCAAGTCCGCTCCATGCTCGACCATGTGCGTGGCGCAGCTATGGCGGAGCGTGTGCGGGCTGGCATTTGCATCCACAGCCTTTACCAAGCGCCAAACCCATTGCCGTGTGAGAGGAGTGCCTCGGAGCGACAAGAATAGTATGGCCCCATCTGCGCGCGCATTCAATTTCTTGCGCGAAGAACTGATCCTGGCCAGGTGAGGGCGTCCCTCGCGAAGATAGGCCTCCATGGTCTCCAATGCTGCGCGCCCGAGGGGCACAATCCGCTCTTTGTCCCCTTTTCCCCTCACCAGCACTCTGCCTTGATCGAACACAATGTCGGAGACGGCAAGCGCGGTGAGCTCTGAAACGCGCAAACCTCCCCCATAAAGTAACTCGAGAATTGCGCGGTCGCGAAGATCGGCTGCCCTGGCCTGGGGATGGGCTGCAGAAAGAGCAGCACGATTTAGCAGTTCATTGACTTCCGGTTCGGCAAGCGCCTTTGGAAGGACCTTCCAGGTCTTCGGGGACTCAACATTGATGGTCGGATCGTGTTGGATCCTTCCATCCAACAACAGCCACTTGTAAAAGCCCCTCAATGAGCTTAGTTTCCGGGCGCAGGAACGCGAATCCATCCCCAGTCCGTGGAGATGCTCCAGAAACATAATCACATCCTGCTGTGTGGCCTTTTCAAGGGGGACTTCGCGCCGTGCCATGAGTTCAGCAAACGTATGCAAATCACCGGCATACGCTTCACACGTCAAGGGGCGCAGTCCCTTTTCTACCCTTAGGTAGTTCCGATACTCGCGGAGCGCGAGCGGTCTGATGGCCGGGTCCACATCTTCGATTATCAGCGCGCTAGTACTGCGAGCTTCACGACCGCTGTGCTGACCGTATCTTATTCATCAAGGAATCAACATCGTCACGGATGATTTGCGGAAAACCAGCCTCATCCTGTAAGCATCAGTAATTTTCTGCGCGATTCGTTCCGCCGAACTCACGCATGACGTTCAATCCAAAGCTGACCCCTACCTTGACCCCGTATCGCTCCATCGTCTTTGGAAATGTAATGCTGCTGTCGGGCGAATAAGCATTGCTCAGAGCTGTAGACATACCAAAGCCAAGCATGTTGGCTACGTTTGGCATCTGCTTCCCCTGGTCGCTATAGGCGACAAGTTCGCTGCGGAAGCACCACCAAAGACGCGACGCAAATGATCCAGAACCCTTCCGAAAGTATCGCGGATCCTGTTTGAAAACCGTAGGCAGAACCGCATCCGTGAAGAGAAAGGTAGAGGCGAGATTCGCGGCGTTGTAACCAAACCTCTCAGCAAACGGCCCGGCACCAGGGCCATATTGCGGACCATAGTTTGCAACCTGATCGAAGCCAGCAAACATCGCCGATTCAATCAGGAAAGAAGGATCAAATGTCTTCCGATATGCCATTTCAAATTTTTGCCGGGTCCTCAACGTCGCAACAGGAGTTGTAGGATCCTGAATCGTCTCATATCCCGGGAAGAGCAGGAGAACTCTTCGATGCGGAAGAGGCGCTTCGGGCAACGTCGGATCAACCTTCGCCTGTCCCATGCAAGTGGCTGCGCTCATGACGCACAACAGCGCTGCAAGTGCGTGCTTTCGATTCACTCAACACCTTCATTTCAGATTTTGCACTAGCTTCAGGCCGCCGGATTCCGACTGGCTTGCTGGTCTGACGCAAAAAGCGGATTAGCCCGGCTGTGTTTTTCTGGGGGATCCCGGACAGAATTTAGACGATCAGAGCACCGAAAGGTAAGAAAACGCGTGGATTCCGTAGAATTCGCTTCTTCTTCGATTCCATCATTCCTTCCCAACGAACTTTGTGGGTTCATCGATCGGACAAAAGGCTGTGGACTTTCATCTCCAACTGCGAAAGATCTGCCGCACCGTTTACACGCTCGACTATTATCCCGTTTCGAGCGATGAGAAAGGTAATCGGAAGTCCGAGGATGCCACCGTATTTTTTGCCCAGTTCGTCGTCCCCCATCACAACAGGGAATCTTAGTTGCAATTTCTTAACGACTGCCGTCACGGGCTGGGTGTCATCGTCCATTGCGACGGTGATGACCTGTAGGCCTGAAGAACCATACTTGGTCTGCCAGGATTGGAACGCAGGCAGCTCAACCTGGCAAGGCCCACACCACGATGCCCAGAAATTCAGCAGCACCACCTTGCCGCGCAGTGCCCTTAAATCGACTCGCTGACCGTTCAGGTCGCTTCGTACAAAGCCTGGCGCCAGCCTGTGGAGCAGAGCGGTCTGGGACTGAAGCGGCAAGACGAATAATCCACAAATCAGCAGCAAAACCACCAGCCATCTAGCTCGAGCTTGTGCGTGTCTCGCCGTTTGACTCGGAATGCTAGTTGCCTTGCTCAACGCGGTACCCTTTGCCGACCCAGTCATCTCCGAAATTGTTCGCCAGGTAGAGAGCCTTCACATTCGTGAAGCCGAGATCGTGCAGCCTCTTGAATGCGGGGCCGATATTCGGGCAGTGACTCCATGGGCAGCAGCCGCAATAGAGAATAATCAACTGGCTTTTCTGCAACGTCTTGACTTTACTTGCTAGCAACGTCAAACCGCTCGCTTGCGATCCCGGCCCTGCGTAGATCGAGCCTGGGATATGTGCCTGACTATACATCAGATGGGAACCCACCTGAAAAATAACCGGACGCGCCTTCGGCTGCTTCTGCAGCATACTATCGAGAATATCGGTCTGAATCAGTTGGCTTTGTGGAATCGAGAATGCACTCTGGCCGGTCCCATCCGCCGAAAGCTGAGCCCGTGCGGTAGAAGTCCCGCCGAAAGTCAACATCAGCACAACCAAAAGCCCGTATGCGACACGACGATACATCCCTTCCAACATGCGCCCCCCCCGGGAATCTCCTATCTTCCACTGCACATATAGCAGGCACAGCAGGTCTGAGGCAAACGACTTAACTGCCATCGTTAGACTCCACCCGGATTGACGGTAACACAACCCAGAGCGTGATGAGGGTGCAATCAGTGGGTCTCATCGGAGAGAATAGACCATGTGAACATGGATTCAAATTTGCTGATACGAATGGTTGTGGATGCAGACTGATGTGCCTCGCTGGACCCTAGGCGAATTCGAAAAGCTGGTGCTCGGAAGCGCTCCTCTTGTTGCCGTGTTTGATTGCGACGGAACGCTGTGGGGGGGCGATTCCGGCTATGGCTTCATGATGTGGTCTCTGGAGCAAGGCCTCGTATCGCGATCTACGTCGGACTGGATCGACACGCGCTACAGGGGCTACCTCGGGGGCAGTGTAAGCGAAGCTCAAATCTGCGGCGAAATGGTGCAGATTTACGCCGGTCTGCGGGAGGAAGAGCTGCAAATTGCAGCTGCCCGCTATGTAAGTCGGTTTGTGCGGGACCGAATCTTTCCAGAGATGGAAAGCCTCGTCGCGGCATTGCACGCACAGGGCGTGGAACTCTGGGCGGTCAGCTCAACGAACAAGTGGGTCGTCACCGAAGGAGTGCGCGAATTGGGAATCCCAGGGTCACGCGTGCTGGCCGCTGAGGTTGTGATTGAACAGAGCGTGATTACCAGCAAGCTAGTCGATGTCCCCACGGATGAGGGAAAAGCAGCAGCACTACGGCGCGTGGGTATTTCTCGTCCCGATGCTGTCTTCGGCAACTCAATCCACGACCTCGCCATGCTCGAAATCGCAGCGCATGCGTACCCGATTAACCCCTCGCCTGCGCTTCTCGAGGCTGCCATGCAACGCAGCTGGGGCTACTTCGTACCGGCGGCTGCAGAAGTGACCGATGCAACGGCCAGCGGCGAATAGCGCCGAAAGTAAGGGGTAGGGATGATCCGCTAAGTGGTTGACTCCGTTGAATCCTCTCCACAACGAACATCCTGCTCACCCCTTGGATGACGTTTACACTGACAGTGTGGACTCCAACGACTCCAGCCTTCCAGCCCGCCCCGCTGGACCTGCACTGCGCTTTGTAGTCGCGGCGCTGATCTTGCGCGGCGAAGAAATACTCATCTGCCAACTTCGGCCAGATCAGCCGATGGCATTGCAATGGGAGTTCCCTGGCGGCAAGATCGAATCCGGCGAGAGCGCCGAGCAGGCACTGGTCCGTGAGCTGCAGGAGGAACTAGGAATCCACGCCGCAATTGGGAACCGCATTGCCCATATTCGCCATAACTATCGCCACGGCGGTGCGGTGGATCTGCAGTTCTTCGTGGTTCAGTCCTACACAGGCGAGATTGAGAATCATATCTTCCACGATGTGAAGTGGGTGCGACTGGAAGAGTTGCCCAACTACGAGTTTCTGGCTGCCGATCGAGGACTGATTAAGGACCTGGCCGCCGGCAAGCTGCTTTAGTGACCGGGCAGCATTCCCCAGAGCATCACCATGGTCATACCGATCACGATGATACTGGTTCCCCACGCAATCAGGTTCCACAGGCGCGAGTTCTTATGCTCGCCCATCAGGTCCTTGCGGTTAATGAGCAACAGCATGAGTATGATCACCACCGGCAGCAGAACGCCGTTGAGCACCTGCGACAGAATCGCGAAGTTGATCAGTTGCGCGTCGGGGAGAACCAGTACAGTGGCGGCACCGCCGACGATGAGCAATGTGTAGAGCCAGTAGAAGAACGGCGCCTCATGGAAACTCTTGTCCACGCCTGACTCGAAGCCCATGCCTTCGCAGACCGTGTATGCGGTGGAGATGGGAAGAATGGACGCAGCGAAAACCGAGGCATTGAACAGCCCGAATGCGAACAGGACGAAAGCATAATCGCCGGCGAGCGGGCGCATCGCTTCTGCCGCATCGGAGGCAAACTGAATCGCTCCCATCCCATGCACGAAAAGAGTTGCGGCGCAGGCAACCACGATAAACCAGGCAACGAGGTCGGTGAAAAAGCTGCCTACAATCACATCGAGCCGAGAAGCCGCGTAGTCCTTGACGCGAATCCCCTTTTCCACAATGGAAGACTGAAGATAGAACTGCATCCAAGGTGCAATCGTGGTGCCTACGACGCCGATGGCCGTGTAGATGTACATTTTGTCGCGCCAGACAGTGCGTTGAGGTAGCCGCACGGTAGCAAGCAGCGCGTCGTGCCAGCTCGGCTGTGAAAGCACTCCAGCAAAGATATAGGCAATGTAGACAAGGGACGCGACCAGAAAGATCTTCTCGGTGCTCTTGTAACTGCCCTTCACCACCATGAACCACACCAGCGCGGCACACAACGGCACGGAGATGAACTTGGTGACGTGAAACAGATGCATCGAGCCGGCTATGCCGATGAACTCGGTCACGACATTGGTGTAGTTCACCACGACAAGCAAGACCATCAGGATAAACGTGATCCTGAGACCAAATTCTTCGCGGATGAGGTCGCTCAGGCCCTTGCCCGTGACCACACCCATGCGCGCACACATCTCCTGCACGACGATCAGGGCGATGGTGATGGGAAGCATGGTCCACAGGAGGGTGTAGCCGTACTGCGCGCCCGCCTGCGAGTAGGTGAGGATGCCGCCGGAATCGTTGTCGACATTGGCTGTAATGAATCCGGGGCCGAGGACGGCCAAAAACAGCAATATCCGGATTCGCCAACGCTTCCACATGCCCGCGGGTTCCTAAGGGGGATTCATCTTGATTGCCTCCCTGACCATAACAGGCCAGACACCCCGGCGCGCAACTGTGTCGTATTTTGGTCGCTGAAAGGCAATTGACAGGTACCACGGGACGCAACTACAAAGCTGATTTGGATTGAGACAGACAGGAGGGAGTGCGCAATGCGTTCTGACGAGACAGGTGGAAGTTTACCAACCCGGCGCCGGCTGCTGGGCGCGATGGCTTCGATTGCGGGGGCCTCCGCTGCATATTTGAACGCGGAGACTCCGCTGGTCGCCGCTGAGCCACCGGGATTGCCCACCGTACCAGCCCCCGAGCAACTCTTTGCGTCGGCGCGGCTGCGCGACTGTAAGGCGCGCCGGTCGTCGAGTTGGGACAGGAGCGGCGGCAACAATGACGCGGTTCCAGTGGAACCGGGCAAGTCGGCGGTTGTGCTTGAGGCAAGCGGCTCGGGCGTGGTGACGCATCTCTGGTTCACGATCAACTCGTCCGACCCCATGCACCTGAAGAATCTCGTCCTGCGGGCCTGGTGGGATGGAGAGGCAACCCCTTCCGTAGAGGCGCCCATAGGGGACTTCTTTGGGCTGGGACTGGGCGAATACTTCGTCTATCAGTCGGAGCTGCTGGCGGTAGCCTCGATCAAGGCGCTCAACGCGTACTTCAAGATGCCCTTCGCGACCTCAGCACGCATGACGGTGACGAATGAGGGGAGGATTCGTACGGACAGTCTCTACTTTGCGGTGGATTACGTGACGCTGCCCCAACTGCCCGAAGGCCTGGGCCGCTTCCACGCCCAATATCGCCAGGCGGCGCCGTGCAAGGGGGAGATCAACGACTGGACGAATGAATATACCCCTGCCGTCAATGATCGAAAGAACTTGAGCGGCGAAGGCAATTACGTGTTTCTTGAGGCGACGGGCAGAGGCCATTTTCTGGGCGTGACACACTCCGTGCTTCAGAACCAAGATGGATGGTTCGGCGAGGGCGACGACATGATCTTCATCGATGGCGACGCTGCTCCGACCATCAATGGCACCGGGACCGAAGACTATTACAACGGCGCATGGAGCTTTGGCGATCAGCCGTTTGCGTACCAGCACAATGGAGTTCCGTTCATTGCAAATCCGAGCCGCATCGGTGGGCGCTATTGCCTCTACCGCTGGCATACGGAAAGCCCGCTTGCGTTTGAGAAGTCGATTCGCGTGACGATGGAGCATGGCCACGCGAATCATCGGTCCGACAACTTTTACACCACGGCGTACTGGTATCAGGCGGAGCCGCATGCTGCCTTTCCTGCTCTGCCGGAGCCTGTGGATCGCGTGCCGCGCAACTATCGCGTGGGAGGCGCAGGCCCGGCATCGCCTCCGTCCCGATGACCGCAAGACAGTTTGGCGTGTTATGCGTCCTCAGTCCGTCTTCAGACCAAGGTCGTCGCCTACACGCCTGAGCTCATTCTGATACGACCTCATCTCGCGCTCGGTCAGTCGCGCCTCCTCAGCTACTCGCTTCTGATTCGGCGTGCTTCCGGCAAGTTCCCGCTCCATATTCTTGAGTCGATTCTGAATGCGCTCATGGGTCTGCTCAAGCGTGCGGGTCCGCTCCTGGACAGCGTCCCTTTGCTGTTGGTTCAGCCCCTGCATCAACTGCTCGCGATTCTGCTGCATGGTGCGGAGGTGCTCCTGGAGCCTCTGCTGCTGCTGACGGGCCTGATCTGCATTGAAACCCTGCCCCTCGGCGTTCCGCGTCATGTCACGGGCAGCCGTGCGGGTCTGCTGCATGGCCTGATTGCAGGTCCGGTATTGGTCTCGTTGCTGCGTTGTGGCCTGATTGCGGAGCTGCTCACGCTGCCTGGTCTGTGCCTGGTTCTGCGCCTGGCTCCGCGCTTGACTGTGAGTCTGGCTCGCCCCTCCCTGGCCTCTCTGCTGTCCGCCGCTTCCCTGCGCCTGGCGCTGTCCTTGACCGCCGCCACCGCCACCACGCTGTGCCCCTATGAGCGCTGGAGAGAGCGCAAGGGCAATGGCTAAGAATGCCGCTAGATTTTGTTTCATGGCGCTTCCTTTCCGGGGAGAACCGGGCTTCGGATTGCTCCCCACCCACCATTTGGTTGGACGGCCTGTTCCGGAGAAGGATCAGTGCGCGCCATCACACCAGAACGGCGTATTGGAGGGGCACTTTGAGATGTCGATCAAGACTGCACTGCATTCTCTGTCGGGTCCCCTTGAACTTTCTTCAAGAATTACTGAAGTATTTACTTGACTATTTTCCAGTGCTGCTAAATACTGAATTCGTCACTTCACTTTTTGGCGATTCTACAAGGGAGGAAACTATGGAAGACAAGGAAGTTGTTCACAGCACATTCGTTCTCGAGCGCAGCTATCCCCAACCGCCGGAAAGGGTCTTTGCAGCCTTTGCCCAGCCCGAGCGGAAGCGCCGCTGGTACGCCGAGGGCGACCATGAGATTCAGGAATTTGAGATGGAGTTCGGCGTGGGCGGCAGCGAGCGCTTTCGCTACCGCTTCAAACCAGGTCACCCGATTGCGGGTTCTGAGATCGCCAATGAAAGCACCTTTCACGACATTACGCCGGAGAGCCGCATCGTGTGGACATCAACGATGTCGCTGAATGGCAAAACCATTTTGGCGATGGTGGCAACGATCGAGTTGGAAGCTGCGGGGACGGGCACAGCTCTTTCGTTCACGCATCAGGGAACCTTCATCGAGTGGCCGGGCGGAGCGCAGATGCTAGAAGCCGGCTGGCGTTCCCTCTTCGATCGCCTGAAGGACTACATGGCACAGTAGGGGGCGCTCCATGCAGGCAGATACAGTGGACATCGACCGCCTGTTTCACGCGCTGGGCGACACCACACGGCGCGCAATTCTTGACCGGCTCTGCGAGGGCCCCATGTCCGTCTCCACCCTCGCAGAGCCTCTGGGGATCACGCTGACCGCCGTCGCCCAACATCTTCAGATACTGGAGAGCTGTGCGCTGGTGCGCACGGAGAAGACAGGCCGCGTGCGCACCTGCAGAATCGAACCGACGGGCTTTGACGCTCTTGATCGGTGGATTCGCACGCATCGGACGCTCTGGGAGCGCCGGCTCGACCGGTTGGGCGCAATGCTTGCAGAAGAGGATGCATCGAGTTAATGCATCCTCGCGGCAGGCATTTCTACGGTGCAAAGGTTGCGGTGTTTGAGATGGCAACGTCCGCGTGAACGGGCAGCGCATCGCTGGAGCCACCGGCCAGCACGCGCACCTTTTCCTTTTCGACGCGCCACGCATGGTTCGGCGTGTCCCAGTAGGCCAGGTCGCGGGCTCTCAGAGGCAGCGTCACACTCTGCTCCGCGCCAGCCGCAATGTGGACCCGGCGGAACCCCTTCAACTCTAACTGCGGCCGGGTGACGGCAGAGCCGAGGTGCTGCACGTACATCTGGACGACCTCATCGCTGTCACGCGTGCCGGTGTTCTTGACCGTCACTGTGACATGGACTTCACCATCGGCAGGCATGGTCGTCGCACTTGTCTTCAGCCCTGCATAGGTGAAGGTCGTATAGCTGAGGCCAAATCCGAAGGGATAGAGCGGCTTCTCTTTGCTGTACATGTAGGTGCGCCCGTCGAGCAGGTTGTAATCCATGATCGGCAGCAATTGCGCGTCGCCCGTGGGCCAGGTCTGCGTCAGGCGACCCGCAGGCGAGTAGTTCCCGAAGAGTACATCGGCGAGACCGTGGCCCTCCTCCTGACTGTTGTGAACCATGTGCACAATCGCGGGCAGGTTCTGCTGGCTCCAGACAATGGCGTACGGGAAGCTGGAGCGCAGCACCTCGATGGTGCGGGGGTTGACCGCGAAGACCTGCTTGACCAGCGACTCCTGTTCGAGCGCGATGGTCTTGCGGTCTACGTCTTCCTTGCCGTTCGAAGGCGTGGGGCATTTGTCCCAGCCGGCGTTGCACTCGGGATGATTGCCAACAACCACGATGGCGACGTCAGCTTTGCGCGCGAGGTCGGCCGCAGCGGCGGGGTCCGAGCCATCCGCGGAAAGAATCCGTACATGGGTGCCGACGGCCTCGCGCAGGCCATCGAGAACGGTTAAAGCGTACGGCGGCGTGCCGCTGTACCAGTCGAGCAATACCTGGTCGGTCCATGGGCCGATGAGCGCAATCGATTTGAGCCGGTTCTTGTCGAGCGGGAGCGTGTGGTTGTCATTCTTGAGCAGAACAATGGACTCATCCGTTGCCTTGCGCGCGAGTAAGCGACTCGATGTGCGCTCCCATGGTGCCGGCTCTCCATCGTTCTTGCGGCCAATCTGCTCATACGGGTCTACGCCCGCCGGGTCCATCTCGCCCAGCCGCAGATAGACGCGAAGCAGGTTCTTCAGGACAGCATCCATATCCGCTTCTGTAACGTACCCATCCTTGACCGCCTTGCCAAGGTCGTCCTTGTAGGTGTCGAGGAAGTGATTGATGCCAGCCTTGATGGCGGCCGCCGATCCCTGCTCTTTGTTTGGAAAGCTTTTGTGCGCGGTGATCAGAAGGCCCAGTGCGCCCCCGTCGGTGCAGATGAGGCCGTCGTTGCCCCACTCCTTGATCATCACGTTCTTGAGGACAGGGTTGATCATCATGGGAATGCCGTTCCAGGCGTTGTAGGCCGCCATGACGGCGCGCGAGCCGCCCTGCTCGAATCCCATGCGAAATGGAACGGAATAGTATTCGCGAAAGAGACGCTCGTCAAAATTGGAAGAGGAATGCGATCTTCCATCCTCATTCTCGTTGGCGAGGAAGTGCTTCATCAGGGAAGCTGCTTGCCAGTGTTTTGGGTCGGGTCCCTGAAGGCCCTGCGCGAAGGCCACTGTGAGCGTGCCAACAAGGTAGGGGTCTTCGCCGTAGGATTCCTCGGTGCGTCCCCAGCGCGGATCACGGCTCAGGTCGGCATTGGGCGCGCGCACCACCACGCCACCGCGATTGATGATCGGATTCTGGTAGTTATAGCGAGCCTCGTAGCCTTCGAGAGCGGCAATCTCGTGGAGCAATGCTGGGTCCCAGGTTGCGCCGAGGCCCTTCTCCTGCGGAAACGTCGTCGTGGGAACCGGCAGTAGTCCGCGACCACCCCAACCTGCAGGGCCGCCAAGTGCCAACCCGTGCAGGCCTTCGACCTGACCGGAAAAAATCAGCCCCATCCGCGGAAAGCTGGGGTGGTCCGACATGAGGTCAATCTTCTCTTGCAACGTAAGCCGGCCGAGCAAATCGGAAATGCGCTGATCATCACTCAGCGCCGGGTTCCGAAACGGAAAGTCCGCCTGAGCCCGCGCAGCCTGCGCATAAATGACCCCCAGGGCCAGAGCGGCCATTCGCGCCAGACTTCGTATCCGCATGATTTGCCTCCGCATGAAGGAACACCGCAGAGTACCACATGGAGTCATCGACTGCCCTCTGATAAATCGATTGAGGCAGGAAGCGGCAAAAAGTAAAGGGCGAAGCGCAATCTCTGCGCCTCGCCCAATTTGGACTTCCGGACTCAATCAATACAGCCTGAAGTTCACCTCAATGGAAATCATCACGGGCACCGGTGTCCTGCCATCCTTCAGCGCGGGCTTGAACTTGTACTTCCGGACCGCTTCAAGCGCCTTCTCATCAAGTCCCATGCCGAGCGGCCGAACGACATGGACATTCTGTGGATTGCCCTGCGCATCGACGATCAGTGAAACGATACATACGCCCTGATACTTGGCCCGGCGCGCTTCATCGCTGAATTCTGCTTCAGGCTGATAGATGGGAACCGGCGCGGAGACGCCGCCGCCGATGCGGAAGAGTCCACCACCGGTGTTGCCACCTGTCCCCGGCCCGTATCCGTTGCCAGTGCCCGAGCCAAGACCACCACCGTACCCTGTCCCCATGCCGGCACCCCCGCCCTGGCCGTTGGAAGCCAAAGCCACATTGGGCGACTGGGTCACGCCGATGTTGGGCAGTGTCGGATTATCGGGCAAAGTAATGTTCTTCTGCACGGCGATGGCAGACTCAATCGGAATCTTCGGTTTATCGAGCACCGGAACCTGCGGCGGTGTCATAGGCTTGTCTTCGATCTTGGGCAGCTTGCCTTTAATCGGATTCACGATGTCGTGCGAACCGCCGCCACCGCCGCCGCCGGCTGCCGAGCCGGTCTTCGGCGCCTTCAACTGAAACGTGCCGACATCCACCGTTGTCGCCGTCAAAGGGGGCTTGACAGCCTCAATAATCTTCTTCCCGACAAAAAAGAGAAGAACAGCGAGGATTGAAAGATTGACCGCAGTGGAGATGCCGATGGCCCATGGGTTCGGCTTCACGGCCAACCTGTCCGGCACGGGAATCGGAGTCGATGTCAGTTGGAGCGGGGGCAGCTTGCGCGGAAAGAAGACGTCGCAGATGTTCTCGTAGAGTGTCTTCCAGATTGGGGTCTCTTCGAAGGCCTTACCCAGGAAAGCGTCGAGTTCGTGACCGCTCGACAGCGCGACTGCGGCTTCAGTCTGAGAATCGGACTGGATGAGAAGATCGTTTGCCATATGTGCAGCAGGCCCTGCAACGTCAGATTGCCCTACGCGGGAATCGCCGTTTTGCAGGTCCATCTCTCCATTATGCTTGACAGCGTCCACCCTTGTCTCCGGCTCGTCTGCCTCGCAGCCTTTGCTATCCAGAGTCTCATATTTTTCCGGGGATGAGGCTCCTGTAAATAGTAGACGCTGCAGATGGGTTGAAGTTACCGAAAAACTTGCCCGCCATTTACACTAGCCTTTGAGCAACTCAGCACCAGATCAGGGAGTGACGATGTCCTCAGCGCCGGAGTTGAAGGCGACCTTAACCTTGCCCCAAACCGCCTTCCCGATGAAGGCAAACCTGCCCCAGAATGAACCACTTCGGCTGGCTCGTTGGGCCTCCCTGCGCCTGTACGAGGAGCTGCGCAAGGCCGGAAAGGGACGCCCCGCCTACCTGCTGCACGACGGCCCTCCCTACGCCAACGGCCCCATCCATTTGGGTCACGCGCTGAACAAAGGACTGAAGGATTTTGTCGTCAAGTCCAAGACAATGGCAGGCTTCGATGCAGCCTACGTGCCGGGTTTCGACTGCCACGGTCTTCCGATTGAAATTAAGGTGGACGAGCACCTTGGCCGCAAAAAACTCGAAATGCCGGCTCCCGCCGTGCTTGAGGCCTGCCGGGCCTACGCACAAAAGTACGTCGATCTGCAGACCTCGCAGTTTCAGCGTATTGGCTGTTTCGGCCGGTGGGATGACCCTTACAAGACAATGTCCCGCGATTATGAGGCGAGGACGCTGGAGGCGTTTTACGGCTTCCTGGAGAAGAACTTCGTTTACCGGGGGCTCAAACCTGTCTACTGGTGCATCCACGACCGCACGGCCCTGGCCGAGGCCGAAGTGGAATACGAGATGCACACCAGCCCATCGGTCTATGTGCGCTACCGGCTCACTTCCCTGCCTGATTCCCTGGATGCGGGCCTGGCCGGACGCGAGGTGTACACCATCATCTGGACCACGACTCCGTGGACGCTGCCCGCGTCGATGGCCGTCGCGTTCCATCCTGATTTTGAATACGTCGCGTTGGCAACGGAAGACGGGCCGGTGTATATCGTCGCTGCGGAGCTCGCGGCGCAGGTGGTAGCTTCCTGCAAGCTCGGCGCGACAACCGAACTCGCTCGCTTCAAGGGCAGCAGGCTGGAGCATGCCACCTTCCAGCACCCCTTTCTCGAACGCAGCATCCTCGGCGTGCTGGCATCCTACGTCACGGCGGACACAGGAACAGGTGCAGTGCACACCGCCCCCTCGCACGGCGCAGACGACTTCTATACGGGCCAACGCTACAACCTGGATCAAACCTGCCGCGTGGATGCAGCGGGCCGCATCCATGTCGATCCTGCAGCATGGTCGCTGGCTGTTCCACCGCCATTTGAAAGCAAGAAGGTGTGGGATGCGAATCCCATCATCATAGCTATGCTGGAAGAGCGCCGGGCGCTCCTGGCAACGCAGGATCTGGAACACTCTTATCCACACTGCTGGCGCTGCCACCACCCGGTGATCTTCCGCGCGACCGAGCAGTGGTTCATCGGGCTGGAGACGCCGGTGAAGCGTGCAGACGGCACCGAGACGACATTCCGCCAGCTCACGATAGAAGAAATCGACAAGGTCGTGTGGGATCCGGCCTGGGGCAAAGAGCGCATCACCAACATGATTGCCACACGGCCCGACTGGTGCATTAGCCGGCAGCGCATCTGGGGCGTGCCGATCGCGGTCTTTCTTTGCGACAGCTGCAACAAGCCCATCCTTGATCCGGGTCTGAACCGGAAGATTATCGATCTCTTTGAGCGCGAAGGCGCCGATGCATGGCACACCACCGAAACGGCCGCGCTTCTGCCCTCGGGTGCGACGTGCGCGCACTGCGGCGGCAAGGAGTTCCGCAAAGAGACCGACATCCTTGACGTCTGGTTCGATTCCGGCACGAGTTGGTTTGCCGTGTGCGAGTCGGACCGCGAACTCCAGGCCCCGTATCGCGCGTTTCAGCGCGACCGAAGTGTCGCCTGCCTCTACCTTGAAGGCGGCGATCAGCATCGCGGCTGGTTCCATTCGTCTTTACTCACGTCGGTCGCTCTGCGTGGCTGCGCGCCATACTCACATGTGGCAACGGCTGGCTGGACCCTTGATGAACAGGGCCGCGCCATGTCGAAATCACTCGGTAACGGAGTAGACCCGGTGGATATCGCCAACCGCATGGGCGGCGAGATTGTGCGGCTCTGGGTCGCGTCGGTCGACTTCCGTGAAGACATGGCCGCCAGCGAGAACTTGATGGCGCGCTGTGCGGAACTCTACCGCAAGCTCCGAAACACCTTCCGCTTTCTGCTGGGCAACCTGCATGGATTCGACCCGGCGCGCGACCGCGTGCCGGAAGCCGATCTGCTTCCACTCGATCGCTACATGCTTGCCCGCACACGCGAACTGACGGAGAAAATTCTCGCATGGTACGAGGCCTTTGAGTTCCATCGCGTCTATCAGGCCGTCAATGAGTTCGCCATCGTCGACCTCAGCGCCTTCTACCTCGATGCGCTCAAAGACCGCATGTATACCTTTGCGCCCACCAGCCAGGCTAGGCGCTCTGCGCAGACCGCGCTCTGGCAGATTACAGAAGCGCTGGTTCGCCTGGTTGCGCCCATTCTCAGCTTCACGGCGGACGAAGTGTGGGAATACCTGCCTGCCGTAGAAGGCCGCGAGACGAGCGTGCATCTCGCGGGGTTTCCAAAACCTGAGTCACTCTATTCGGAGAATCCTGCTCCTGTTCTGGAGAAATGGAAACAACTCTTTACGATCCGGGATGAAGTGTTTAGCGCGATCGAACTCGAACGTAAGCAGGGCAAAATCGGGAAAGGCCTTGACGCAAGAGTCGTGATCCATGCAACTCCATCGGACGCATCGCTGCTGGATTCGTATTCGATGGATTCGCTCGCCGAATTCTTGAACGTTTCTGTTGTGGAGATTCTCCCGTCGCGTGGAGTGAATGACGATGGGACGGAGGCACCAACCAAAGCCGTCGCGTTCGCTGCAAATGGCGCCAAATGTAATCGCTGCTGGCGCTATACGAACGACACATCCGACTACGGCATCTGGCAGAACGTCTGCACCCGCTGCAGCGAGTCGCTCAAGACCATGGGAGTCGATCCGCCCAGGCAGGAGGCTGCACAATGAGGCATGAGCCGCCGCGGCGCCTTCCATGGCTACTGCTCATCTCCACTCTCGTCGTGGTCCTGGATCACGCCACGAAGGTATGGGTGGACGTCCACATCCGCATTGGCGGAGCCATTCCCGTCATTCCCGGGATCCTGCGCATCACCCACTGGACCAATGAAGGAGCCGCGTTCTCTCTTTTTGCCGATTCAAGCTCTCCTCATGCCGTCCGATGGGCGCTAATTGCCTTCACTCTGGTTGCATCCATCGCTGTGTTGATTGGCATGATCCGCCTGGGCAGCCAGTTCTCCCTCGCCACCATTGCGCTGGCTCTCATCTTCGGCGGAGCATTGGGCAATCTGCACGATCGCGTCCTTTACGGCTCGGTGATCGACTTTATTGAAGTCCGCATCGTTCACTACATCTGGCCGGATTTCAATGTTGCAGATAGCGCGATTGTCGTCGGCGCATGCTTACTCATCCTCGGCACCATGCTGCATGGGGAGTCCGAAGGCGAAGACGAGAGCGACTAAGGCGCGGGCCAATCTTAGATGTCCGCCTGCGCCAATGTCACGCCACGACTATGGGTTGCCATTTTTTGACTGAACCCAATGCACATGTTCTGCGTATCCACAAATGGCGATCGTTCGCCTACAATTGCACAGTCAAGTTTGTACATGCCCGGTACAGGCATCGAGGGCATTCAATCAACACCAACAAGCGCGCCAGAAGCACTGTCGCGCATGCGCCAATTGAGGATGAGATGAGAATCATGCAAAGATGCAACACCCTGTGGATGTTGTCTGCAATCGCACTCGTTTGCTTGACGGTTAGCTCTGCTTCCGCGGAACGTCTGCCAAAGGATGTGACCCCGGAACATTATGCGCTGACTCTCACTCCAGATCTGAAGACGGCGACCTTCGGCGGATCCGAAATGATTGATGTACGCGCCAGTGTTCCGGTCCATGCCATCACGCTGGACTGCGCCGACATTCAGATTCAGTCAGCAAGCATTGAAGCGGAAGGGAAGGAGCAACCCGCATCCGTCTCTTTTGACCCGGCCAAGGAGCAGGTCACGCTGAGCGTTCCTCAGGAGATTCCGGCCGGAAAAGCCATCATACAGATTCACTACACCGGCATCCTCAATGACAAGCTGCGCGGCTTTTATCTTTCGAAGACCGCTCGCCGCAATTATGCCGTGACGCAGTTCGAATCCACCGACGCACGCCGCGCCTTTCCATCCTTCGATGAACCAGCCTTCAAGGCAACCTTTGACGTGACCCTCGTCGTTGATAAGGGTGACACCGCCATCTCCAACGGCCCCATCGTCAGCGATGTCGCTGGCCCCGGCGCAGACAAGCACACCCTCCGGTTCCTGACGACGCCTAAGATGTCCACCTACCTAGTGGCGTTCCTTGTGGGTGATTTCCAGTGCACCGCAGGCGAGCAGGATGGCGTGGCCATTCGCGTCTGCGCCACGCCGGACAAGGTTGCACTCACACCCTATGGCCTAGATGTCGCCAAGTATGTGCTGCACTACTACAACAACTACTTTGGCATTCCCTACCCTCTGAAGAAGCTCGACCTGATCGGGCTGCCCGACTTTGAAGCCGGTGCGATGGAAAACTTCGGCGCCATCACCTATCGCGAAACTGCGCTGCTCATCGATCCAAATACAGCCTCCATTGGCTCCAAAAAGGAAGTAGCCGAGGTCATTGCGCACGAAATGGCGCACCAGTGGTTTGGCGATCTCGTGACTATGCAGTGGTGGAACAATGTCTGGCTCAATGAAGGGTTCGCTACGTGGATGGAGAACAAGCCGGTCGCAGCCATGCATCCGGAATGGAATATCGATCAGGACGTAGCAGCAGAGATGGACAACACGCTCAACCTCGACGCGCAGCCCACGACTCGCACCATTCGCGCCAAGGCAGACACGCGTGAGGAAATCGAGCAGATGTTCGATGGCATCTCCTACGGCAAGGCGAGCGACGTCCTCCTGATGGTGGAAAACTACCTGGGCGAAGAGACCTTCCGCAAAGGCGTACACGCGTATCTTTCCGCGCACCTCTACGGCAACGCCACCGCCGAGGACTTTTGGAATGCGCAAACTGCGACGAGCCACAAGCCTGTGGACAAGATCATGGACTCATTGATCTCGCAGCCAGGTGTACCGCTGCTCACATTCGGCCAGCCATCGAACGGCCATGTGTCGGTCTCACAGCGGCGCTTTTTCATCAGCCCGAGCATTCAATCCACTCCGGAACAGAAATGGACCATTCCGGTCTGTTTCAAATCTGATACGGCCACCCCTGCGTGCGACGTAATCACGCCGGATGCTTCATCGCTCAAAACACCGTCCAGCACGCTTTTCTTCACCAACGCCGGCGGCAAGGGGTATTACCGCAGCAAGGTTCCGGCGGATGCTTACGCAAAGATCGTGTCTCATGTCGAAACTGGCCTGACGCCAACGGAACGAATCAGCCTGCTTGGCGATGAGTGGGCTCAGGTGCGTGCCAATACTGCCTCCGTGGGTGACTATCTGAACCTTGCGGCGGCGGCGAAGGCAGATCCGAATGCTGCCGTCATCAATCAAAGCTTCGGCTCCCTCGATGCGGTCTACGAGCGCATTGCCTCTACGCAAACAGAAAAGGACGGTCTCGCGGCATGGATTCGCAAGACGTTTGAGCCTGAGTATGCGAAGCTTCCCGCTCCCGCAGCAGATGATTCTGCGAATACCCGTGAACTGCGCGCGCACTTGTTTGCCATTCTCGGCGAACTCGGCAAAGACCCCGGAGTGCTTGCGCAGGCTCGCGAAATCAGCGAAAAGTACATCGCCGATCCAACATCGGTTGATGCCACATTGGCTCAGACGGCTCTGGGCATTGCAGCCCGCAATGGCGACGAAGCGCTCTTCGATAAGTTGCAGAAGGTTTACGAAACATCGACCAACCCAGAGATTCAAATCGGCGCGCTGCGCCTTCTCGCTCAATTCGATAACCCTGCACTCGAACAGCGCTCGCTCGAGTACGCTGTATCCGGAAAGGTCCGCAATCAGGACGCCGCAATTCAGATTGCCATATCGATGTTTATGGGCGGCGAGCGGCGCGACAGAGCGTGGCAATTTGTCCAGTCCAACTGGGACAAGATTCACAGTCTGCTCACTCCCGAACTCGGCAATATTCTCGTGGAATCCACTGGCAGCTTCTGCACAGAAGACTCGAGCAGGCAGGTGCGGTCGTTCTTCGCTGCGCATCCCGTCGCATCGGCCGATCAGGGCGTCAAGCACGCAGTGGAACGAATCAATAGCTGCATCGAGCTTCGCTCATTACAGGAGCCGCAGTTGAAATCCTGGCTGGCGGGACAACTCGGCATTTGAACCAATGCCGGATGCCTCGACGCGGAGTTCAACTAGGCATCAAAACAATCGGGTCACGAGCAATATGAGACTCCCTCATCATGGCGGACGTGCACGGCCAGACGAGGGAGTCTGCTTTTTTCGAGTGATCGACTTGCAATCCGATCGGCTATTTGCGAGAAACCTGAAACTGGATAGTCAGGTTCAAGTCCATCGGAAGGGCTTCGCCATCGAGCATGCCTGCTTGAAATGGAAGTCGCGCACGATCGCCGGGACCGTTACATCCACAGTGGGATTCGCTTACCTGACGAGATTCACGCTTGCGGTTCTCCGTCTGCATTCACTGTCAAGCTCACGATAGGTTTTAGGGCGTTGAGATCCGAAGTGGAAAAGAGTTTCGCAAATCCTCAATGCTTCCGTGAATCGTCCACAGCCTGCCAGAAATCTCGGTTACGATGACAGCATGCAGCGATTCCCTGCCGGACAAACTTTGCTTATTGACGCCGACGATACCCTTTGGGAAAACAACGTCTACTTTGAACGCGCCATCGCTGCCTTCATCGGCTATCTGAACCACCGCACCTATACGCCCGCCGAAGTACGTAAAGTCCTCAATGAAGTGGAGAGGGAGACGGTTCTTTCCCATGGATATGGCTTGAAGAGCTTTAGCCATTCGCTTGTGACCTGCTTTGAGCGCCTCAGCGGTTCACCGCTCTCAGACCATGCCCGCAGACGCGTCCTCGGATTCGCACAGGCCATTGCAGATCAGGAGATTGAACTGCTTCCTCAAGTCGAGGAGACCCTCGGGATGCTATCCGCCCGGCACAGGCTGATTCTGATGACAAAAGGCAATCATGCAGAGCAGGCGGACAAGTTTGCCCGGTCTGGTCTGGCAGATTATTTCTCTGCGGTTGAAATCGTCGCAGAGAAAGATCCCAAAACCTACCGCGCGGTCATCGCGCGCCACGGGCTTTCGCCAAATGCAAGCTGGATGATTGGCAATAGCCCGAAAAGCGACATCAATCCCGCACTCGCAGCGGGACTTCACGCTGTGTTTCTCTTCCATAAGGACACATGGGTTCTTGAGCACGCAGAAATCTCTCAAGCAGCGCCACCGCAGCGATTGATTGAGCTGGATGCCTTTGCGATGCTCGCTGAGATCTTTTAGCCTGCCGGCCTATAGAGTACTGAAATCTCTTAAATCAGAAGGCCCGAGCTTCTTCGAGTGCGGTCAAACCATCGGCTTCTATCAATCAATTTTTGATTGATAAATACAAGGCTGCTTCCCTATCGCAAAGCAGCAGGTCTATACTCATTTTGTTTTTCAATCCGGCTCTCCGGACCCGGATATTTCGTAGCCCGATCCGCATAAGACTACGCTCGCAACGCAAACGACATTTGCTGTGCGTGGACCTGCAGCCAGTCGCGGATTGCTGACAGGCGTTTGCGCCATCGCTGGAACCGCAGGATCGGATGAAAGTTGTTCTCGTCTTCATCTTCCTGGCAAGGAGGAACTAATGTCGGACAATCTGCCACCGAAATCTCCGGATTCGACGCCTCACGCCGGAGCCAACTCGGGCACAGGCATCTCGCGCCGCAGTTTTCTCAGGGGCGCGGGGTTGACTGCTGCGGGAACCGCGCTGCTCGATGGAGTCCAGGGCATTCAGCATGAGGCGTTCGCTTCGAGCCCCGACAATATCAAGGAGTATGGCGCAGCCGGAGCCGAGATTGCTCTGCACATCAACGGCAGAGAGCATACGCTCCGGATCGAACCGCGGACGACGCTCGCCGATGCGCTGCGGGTAGGTCTCGGCATGACGGGCACCAAAATCGGATGCGATCGTGGAGCCTGCTCAAGTTGCACAGTGTGGCTTGACAAGATGCCGGTGAACAGTTGTATGACGCTGGCCATCGACGCCATCGGGCACAAGATCACGACCATCGAAGGCCTCTCCAATGACAGCGAAGTGCATCCCGTTCAGGCTGCCTTTGTGAAGCACGATGCGATGCAGTGCGGTTTCTGTACACCCGGAATGGTCATGAGTTGCGCGGCGTTGCTGGAACACAACCCCAATCCCTCAGAAGCAGACGTTCGCATGGCGGTCAGCGGCAATTACTGCCGTTGCGGTACATATCCCAAGGTATTCGCGGCAACGCTGGACGCCGCGACCCGACACGCCTGATATTCCCAGGAGAAGTAGGCCATGGCCACACGCATTCCACACGCGATTCCCGATGCGCTGCTCGGCTCTGCAGACGATGCGGCATCTGCGCCGACTAAGACAGTGAGGATGCCGGTAGGCGTCCCCGGCTTCACCCTGCACGAAGAGGAGCGCACCGTTCCGGCCTCGGAGCCGCCGGTGCTTCCAGTCAACAAGGACTTACATTACATCGGCAAGTCCGTGGAACGCTGGGATGGACATGCCAAGGTGACCGGACGCGCCCGCTACACCGCCGACGTGCAACTGCCCGGCATGTTGTATGCCCGCTTCGTTAGCGCAACCCTGCCGCACGCAAAGATTCTTTCGATTGACACGTCGGAAGCTGAGAGCCATCCGGGAGTTAAGGGCGTCCATGTGATTGAGAAGTTGCTCGGCTCCGCGGTTCTCCGCGATCCCTCGCTCGAGCAGTCCCGTTATCCGCTGGTACGTTATGTCGGCCAGCCAGTTGCTGCTGTGGCGGCCACCACTCCGCAGGCTGCAGTAGACGCCGCGGCAAAGGTTAAGGTTCGCTACGAGACCCTTCCCTTCGTCGTCGATCAGGATCTTGCCCGCCAGCCGAACGCTCCGCTCGTCTTTCCGGGTGCGGCAGATCAGGCGGGAACAGCGGGCGGTGGGGGTAGTGCGAGTGGCATCGCGCAAACGGGCAATATCCATGGTCCCGCTGTGCACAAGCGAGGCGACGCGCAGCAGGGTTTGAAGGAAGCTGACGTCGTGATCGATGCGCGCTATACCACTCAGGTACAGACCCATTCTGCGCTGGAGACCCACGGGGCAGTCGCAGATTGGAAGCCGGATCTACTGACCGTCTGGTCCTCAACGCAGGGCACAGCCAGTGTTCGTGAAGAGCTCGCTGCATATTTTCAACTGCCCATATCCAAGGTCCGCGTCATCACCGAATTCATGGGCGGCGGCTTTGGAGCAAAGTTCGGTGCGGGCAATCCTGGCGTAGTGGCCGCTGCACTTTCACGCAAAACGGGAGCGCCTGTGCGCCTGATGCTGGACCGCCAGGAAGAACATCTTTCCGTCGGCAACCGCCCGAGTTCCGACCAGAGACTGCGCATAGGAGCGAAAAGTGACGGCTCCATCACCGCCATCCAGCTCATCAGCTATGGCACGGCGGGCTGCGGCACCGGAGCAGGCTGCGCCGGTCCGGCAACCAATCTCTACAAATCCGGCAGCCTGCACACTGAAGAGAACGACGTCTTCATCAACGCGGGCCCGGCAGCCGCATTCCGCGCACCCGGTCATCCGCAGGGCGCCTTCGCACTGGAGCAATCCATCGACGAGCTGGCAGAGCGGCTCAAGCTCGATCCACTCGACCTGCGCGATCGAATCGATGAAAATCCTGTGCGGCGAGTCCAGAGACAGGTCATTCGCGAAAGCGCAATCTGGAAGTCAAGAAACCCGAAACCGAATGCTGACACGGGCCCAATTAAGCGCGGCATCGGCCTGTCGCAGTCTGTGTGGTATCGCATGTTGGCGATGAACTCGGCGGCAGAAGTGCGCGTCCACAAGGACGGATCGCTGGAAGTGCTCTCGGCCGTGCAGGACATCGGCAGCGGTATCAAGACCGCGTTCGCACAGATTCTGGCCGAGCAGTTCGGTGTTGCACCCGCTCAGGTCGAAGTCAAGATCGGCGATACCAACTATCCTGTCGGACCGAACTCGGGCGGCAGCGTGACCACGCTTTCCATCACTCCCGCAGTTCGCGATGCGGCATGGCAGGCCTCGCAGAAGTTCCTTGCAAGCATTGCTCCGTCGCTGGGCGTCGGAGCAGGCGAACTGACGCTGACTGGCGGCATGGTTCGCAGCGCCTCAGGCAAGTTCCAGCCCATGGCATTTCGCGCCGCCGCTGCCCGTATGAATACCGATCAGGTCTCTGCTCAAGCTCGCCGCATCCCGGACTACGATCCGAAGAAGTACGACACATACGGCGGCATCGATGTCGCCGAGGTCGCTGTCGATACGGAGACCGGCCGGATCCATGTGAAACATGTCTACTCAGTGCATGATTGCGGACGCCCGATCAATCCGGCTCAGGTGATCAGCCAGATTAACGGTGGCGTGATTCAGGGCATCTCGTATACGCTGTTCGAGCATCGGCTGCTCGATCCGAACTATGGCATCATGGTCAACTCGAATCTAGACAAGTATAAGACCGTCGGTGCCCTCGAAATTCCAAAGATCGAAGTAGTGCTGACCGAATGCTATCTCGGGCAGAGTTCCACGGACGCTTCGGGTATCGGAGAAGCCGCTGGAATTATCTCGACCGGCGCCGCAATCGCAAACGCTTTCTACAATGCAACCGGGGTTCGCATCCGGCAATTACCGATGACACCCGCAGTGGTTCTGGCCGCCCTCAACCAGCCGCTGCCCCAATCGGAGGCGCTATGAATTCCTTCTCCCTTGCCGATTGCACCACCGTTGAAGCAGCACTCTCGCAACTAAAGAACGGCGCTGTAATCAAGGCCGGCGGCGTGGACCTGCTGGACCGCATGAAAAATGGAACCGACCAGCCCACACGCCTCGTCAATATTCGCAACATTGCTGAATTGCGCGGAATTCATGAGACGCCAGATGGCCTGTCGATCGGCGCACTCACCACGCTGGCTGAGATTGCCGAGAACCCCGCGATTCGCTCTCAGTACACAATACTGGCGGATGCCTGCGGCCATGCGGCGACTCCACACATCCGCAACATGGCAACGATTGGCGGAAATGTACTGCAGGAATTGCAGTGCTGGTACTTCCGCTCGGCAGAGTTTCAGTGCATCCGCAAAGGCAAGGACCAGTGCTTTGCTTTCTCCGGACTGAATCAGTACCACGCAATCATGGACTACGGCGGCTGTCCCTCTGTAGCCCCATCTTCCGGCGCAGTTGCTCTGCTGGCACTCGATGCCACCATCGAATTGAAGTCTGCCTCTGGTAGCAAACGTAACGTCGCAATTAAGGATTTCTACGTGCAGCCGGACGCCAATCCTCACCGATTCAATGTGAAAGCAGAGGACGAATTGCTGACGGCTATTCACATTCCCAAGCCCGCCGCTGGGACCCGCTCTGCGTATCAAAAGTATGGCGAGAAAGAGAGCCACGACTGGGCCATCGCAGATGCAGGTATTTTGCTGGAGATGGATGGCAACATCTGCAAGCGCGCCGTGGTGGCCATGGGAGCAGCTTCTCCCGTTGTGCGGCGCTCTGCGGAAGCTGAAGCCGCCTTAGCCGGCAAGCCAATCTCAATGGAGACAGCCAAGGCAGCCGGACAGGCCTCCATGACCGGAGCCATGCCTCTCTCGATGAATGGATACAAAGTGCAATTGTTCCCGGTCGCAATTTACAGAACCATTCTGCTGGCCGCGGGCCAGATGGAGCGCGATCCCAGCGCTGCCGGTTAGCTGCTACGACCGCGCCCGCCGCACGGTGGTCGCAGAAAGGATGCCAAGATGAGTCTGCCCACGGAAAGCCCTTCTAAGCCCTGTCAGTGTCTGCGTACTAAGAATCCCTATGGCACCACGCCACAAAACCCCGAATCGTGGCTGCCCGGCGTTGCAACCAGCTCAACTTACTGGTGTCTGCGCACCATGGGCCCGGCAGGGCCAGACGACCACTTCGTGCATCTTTCGCGCTGTACTTCCGCCCGCAACTGCTACGAACCGCCACAAGACTCCCTATCCTGACGGTCTGCTCCTGGACTCTCCGGTTGATGTCCGCGCGTCGTACCTGGACGGCTTGAGGAAGAATCACGGCTCGCTGAGCACAGGCATGCGCAAGTTCATGTCAACCAGCACCTTAAACGGCTCACTTCGAACAGCCCCAGGGCCATCCAGCAGATTGAGCAATTACAATTTCGGCGATACCCCCTTCGATGTTCACGTCCTCTCGGCGCCTTGGACTAGTCTCCTCCTCTTGGCATCCGAGATTAATATGACAATAGAGCAGCAATAATATATGAGCGCTATTCACTCATATATCCATCAAAGCTATTGACAAGGCGCGATGTGGTGGCCTATCTTTAGCAATTAGATGGCAGGACTGCTAGCACGCGGGCACTCCAACTGCTTGGCAGGTAGTGTGCTCGCGGATAAGCGCGCGGTTTAAACCTCTACATCTCTCATCCACATCAACGTAAAGGTCGTGGCGCAGGCTATCGCCTGGCCGCGAGTGAAGGAGAAGCGAAGCATGGCAGCAACCTCAGTGACCACCACCTTCACCCCGCTGCATGACCGGATTCTGGTTCGTCGTCTCGAAGAGACGGAGACCGTCCGCGGGGGCATCATTATTCCCGACAGTGCCAAGGAAAAGCCCCAGGAAGGCGAAGTCATTTCCGTGGGCAAGGGTAAGTCCAACGATGAAGGCAAGGTCTTCCCTCTCGATGTCAAGGCAGGCGATCGCATTCTGTTTGGCAAGTACTCGGGCACCGAGATCAAGATAGACGGCGAGGAGTTCCTCATCATGCGTGAGGAAGAAGTCCTCGGCATCATCAAGAAGTAGCCCGCCGCGGCCCGCAACACAATCGGCTGCGAGGCTTTTCGCATCCTTAACAAACACTGCAATCGATTCAGGAGAGTTGAAGCATGGCAAAGCAGATTCTGCACGGTGAAGATTCCCGTCAGGCGATCCTGCGCGGCGTAAACACGCTGGCGGACGCCGTAAAGGCGACGCTCGGTCCCAAGGGCCGCAACGTCGTCATTGAAAAGAAGTTTGGCTCGCCCACGATCACCAAGGACGGCGTGACCGTGGCCAAGGAAATCGAGCTGAAAGACGCCCTGGAGAACGTGGGCGCGCAGCTCGTCAAGGAAGTCGCATCGAAGACCTCGGACGTGGCCGGCGACGGCACCACGACCGCAACGGTTCTGGCCCAGGCGATCTTCCGTGAAGGCGTAAAGACTGTTGCAGCCGGCGCCAACCCGACCGCCCTCAAGCGCGGCATCGACAAGGCCGTCACGGCTGTCATCGGCACCCGCGACAAGGACGGCAAGTGGACCGAGGGCGGCGCTCTTGGCAAGCTGTCAAAACCTGTTGACGAAGGCTCCGTGGCGCAGGTTGGCACCATCTCTGCCAATGGCGACCAGGAGATTGGCGAGATTATCGCCGAGGCAGTCAAGGTAGTCGGCAAGGACGGGGTGATCACGATTGAAGAGTCGAAGACGATGCACACGGGCCTTGAGACGGTCGACGGCATGCAGTTTGACCGCGGCTACCTGAGCCCTTACTTCGTCACGGACGCCGAACGCCTGGAATCCGTTCTGGACGATCCCTACATCCTGATCTACGAAAAGAAGATCAGCGCCATGAAGGATCTGTTGCCCCTGCTGGAGCAGGTAGCGCGCGGCGGCAAGCCACTCCTCATCATCGCTGAGGACGTCGAGGGCGAAGCTCTTGCGACCCTGGTCGTGAATAAGCTGCGCGGCACGCTGAATGTGGCTGCCGTCAAGGCCCCCGGCTTCGGCGATCGCCGCAAGTCCATCCTGGGTGACATTGCCATCCTGACCGGCGGCAAGGCCATCACGGAAGACCTCGGCATCAAGCTGGAAGGCGTGAAGCTTGAGGATCTGGGCCGCGCAAAGCGCGTCACGATTGACAAGGACAACACCACCATCGTGGACGGCGCCGGCAAGGCCACGGACATCGATGGCCGCGTGAAGGAAATCCGCTCCCAGATTGAAAAGACAACCTCCGACTACGACCGCGAGAAGCTGCAGGAGCGCCTCGCCAAGCTGGTCGGCGGCGTCGCCATCATCAAGGTGGGCGCGGCGACCGAAACTGAGCTGAAGGAGAAGAAGGCTCGCGTGGAAGATGCCCTGCACGCAACCCGTGCAGCGGTCGAGGAAGGCATCGTCCCCGGCGGCGGCGTGGCTCTTGTGCGCGCCATTCCCGCAGTGGTCGAACTGACCAAGAAGCTGGAAGGCGACGAGAAGGTTGGCGCTCAGATTGTGCTTCGCGCCCTCGAAGAGCCTCTGCGTCAGATCGTTGCCAATGCCGGCGAGGAAGGTGCAGTAGTCGTGGCTAAGGTGTTGGAAGCCAAGGACAACCACCACGGCTACAACGCGGCTACAGGCGCATTCGAGAACTTGGTGAAGGCTGGCGTCATCGACCCGACCAAGGTGACTCGTACGGCACTGCAGAATGCGGCTTCCATCGCGGGCCTGCTTCTCACCACGGAAGCGCTGGTGGTCGAGCTGCCCGAGCCCAAGGCTCCTGCCCCGGCAGGCGGCCACGGTGGCGGCATGGACGGCATGTACTAAACAACGCCACGGCGATCTTCTTGGTCGCCTGGAAGAAGAAAGCCCCTGGCTCGGGCCAGGGGCTTTCTCATTCCCACAACGTGCTGTAACAGAGGCCGGGAGCTTAGGCTCCCGGCCTCTGTTATGCCGAATGTCAGACTGTCAATACGTGAAGTGAATCCCCATCGTAAAGGCGCGATTGCCTCCAATGGTGTTGGTCGCTGATCCGAAATTCGCAGCGTTGTTCGGGCAGCCCTGCGTATTGCTGATTGCGTACACCTGAACGCACGTTCCCGTGCCGACAGGAATCGTCGTTGGAAGCTGCCTGCCCTTCCCGCTGCCGGTTGAATACGGTAGCTGGTCCAGGTTGGAAAGCGCCGATTGCTGATCGGCAGGATCCGGGCTGGTGACGATCTGTCCGTAGTTGATGAACACAGACCCAGGGGTGCAATTCAGGAAGTTGGCAATCGATTGCGTGGTCGCGCTGTTCGAGCAGGCATAGTTCTGACGAATTTGCGCCTGATCCTGAGGAATATCCAGGCTCGTGGTGTTGGTAACGTTGAAGGCATTCAACTCATATTCAAGCGCAAACCGTTCGGAGATGTGAAAGACCTTGCGAACGGAAAGATCCAGTCTCTTCTGCGCTCCCTGACGGAAGATGTTGCGCTGCCCTGTATTGAAAGCAGTCTCGTAGATGTCCTGCGGGTCTGTGCCCGTGGAGACCGGCACGCCCATCTGACCAGGCGTCACGTAATTGATCGCAATCTGCGACGGGTCGATGTACGGGAAGTAGTTGCCTCCCGTTCCGCGATGCGCGCCATTGTTTCCTGTCAGAGCGGACTTAGGATGTGCCGGATCCTTGATGCCAAGGATCGGATTCATCAGAGTTGGAAAGTTGCCGAAGTTCACGCTGCCGACCGCTCCGTAGAATTCGTAGAGCGAGTAGGGCTGTCCGCTCTGCAGCGTGCCCATACCCGTAATCTGCCATCCGTTCGTCACGTAGGAAGCGAGTGTTTGTTCCTTGGCAAACTTAGGCAGATTCACGAGGAAGTTGCCGCTGAAGACGTGCGTGCGATCGAAGTCAGACGATGCATAGGAGTTGCGCAGGTGTTTCGGATCGTTGCCGGTGAAGAACAGCCCGATGTCGCTCTGCTCATCGAGCGCGTGGCTCCAGGTATAGCTCCCTCCGATCTGGAAGTTGTGCGAGAGCCGCTTCTCCACGTGCACTTGCAACGCATCGTACGCTGAGATGCCTACGCTCTTGAAATCCGCCGCATTGGGGCTGTAGCCCACATATGGCGCTCGAAAATCGGTGTTCCCACCATCGAGGGTGTTCCACGGTTCCCCGGCGATCGGCTCATAATACTGATAGCCGTACGAATCGGTGAAGAGATTGTACTGGTTGAGCACGTCGAAACCGTAGGTCGCCGTCTCACCCCAGATTGGATTGCCCGGGGTGGCGATGCCCGGCTCGTTCAGCGGCAATGGAATCACCGAGTGGCGGCCGCGGTTCCCTGTGTAACCAATCGTCAAGGCGAGGCTGCCGGTAGGCTGCCACTGAACATTCAGGGTGTAGTTGATCGTGTACGGCAGCACGTTGTTCTGATCGTAGGTACCAAAGTTTAGCGTTGGGGTGCAATCGAGGTAGCCGGGAAAAGCCTGGCTGTCGATAGCGCCGCAAGCGTTACCATACTGTGGATCCGATGCGGGCCCCGTCATGATGTTGAGCTGGTTTTGCAGAGCCTGCGTCACCGTGCCCGGATTCGAGTTGGGCGGAACGTAGCTTGCCACTTTCAAGCCTGTACCAATTGGATCGGCGAGGGTTCCACCGTTACCGTTGGCATAGCTCACCAGCGGCGCCGATTCCGTCACGCCAAAGGGACCGCCAATCGATCCGCCTGCCGGCTGCGAGAGGTAGCTGACCAGTTCGCCGCGATCGTAGTAGATGCCCGCCCCACCGTTGATGACCAGATTGCCATGGAACGATTTGGGCGAGTAGGCAAAGCCGACACGCGGCGAAATACCCCACTGACGGCCGTTCAGTGTCGAGTTGCTCACACCGTGCGTTGGATTGTACTTATTATTGCCGGCGACGATGAAGCCCGCGTTATTGACCGTGAAGCCAGTGGTCGAAGTACCTGTGACGCTGTACAACGACGGATCGAAATTGAACATGTTGCCGTACTTTTCGGTCAGTCCGCCGTGATAGTCGTAGCGAACGCCGGCCGTGAGGCTGAGGTTTGGAAGTACCTGCCACTTATCCTGCACATAGCCCGAGAGCTCGTTCGAGCGGTAGTATCGATCCGCATTGTTCCGCTTGCTGACCGGGTCGATGCTCTCAATCACATTCGATGAGTGCACCTTGCCAAGCAGGAAATTGTCAAAGCTGCTGACGTTGACTTCGGCGAAGCCTGTTCGGTTATTGGTCAGATTCAGCTGGGTATAGCTGTAGCCTCCGCCCGCCACAATGGTGTGCTTACCGGCGGTGAAGATCACGTTGGTGGAGGGATTCAGGCGGTTCTGATAGTAGCCCATGTCCACAAACGCGCTGTAAGGGCCGACCGTGAGTCCCGGCGCATACTGGTCGTTGTTGGCAAACTGGCTGATAGAAATGCCCGGCAGGCCTGCGTTTAATCCGCCCGAGCCGGCCGCGCCCACACCGAAGTTGCCGCCGCTTACGCTCTGTGTGAAGTAGCTGTAGGAACCCATCCGCACAAAACCCAGACGCTGCTCCCAGTTCAAGTGCTGGCCGATGGCAATCGTGTTATCGATGGCTGCCACCTGCGAGCCGTTGTTCTGCGTCACCGGAAACCCCCCAGTCTGCGAGAACCCATAAGGCTTGGTAACCGGCGCATTCTGGAAGAAGTACTTCGCCGACACTCGGTCGTTCTTCGTCGCGTCGTAGTCCACTGAAACGGCTGCCTGGTCGGACGTCAACACAGAAGTGCCGATCAGCACGACGTTCGGGACGCCAAACTGGTATGGCGCATTAGACTGCGCAGAGGGAATCATATATTGCCCGTTGGGCAGCTTCGCATTCAGCAGGCCCGCGGCAATGGAATTAATCTGGCTCGCCGTTGTCGATCCGCCCCAGACCGCATCTGCGTTCGCGAGACCGGCGTTCGAACGATCGTTGGTGAGTGCGGAGGGCACTGTCAGCTCGGAGATGCCTGTTGCTTCGTCGGCATTCGAGCGGTGCTGGTAGGCCACAAAAAAGAAGAGCTTATTCTTGAGGACCGGGCCGCCCAATGTCGCGCCTGTGTCCCAGCGTCGCAGGAAGGGATTGACGAGCGAACTCGGAAACACACCCACACCCTGCTGCGCCAACTGATACGCCTGACTAAAGAAGTAAGGCGATGCGTTCATCGACTGGTTGGCGTAACTGCCGTAAAGCTGGCCGTGCCAATTGTTCGTGCCCGTCGCGGTACTCACGTCAATCTGCGCGCCGCTGGTTGCGCCCTGCTGTGCGTCATACATCGACGCGTTCACGCGCAGTTCCTGCATAAACTCCGGCGGCGGCGAGGGAAGGCTGTTCCCGTTCGAGCCGTAGACCGACGTGCCCACTGAATACGCACCGCCCACTGTGACCGTGCTACCGATATTGAAGTTGTAGCGTTGCGAGGTGTCGCCGCTCGAACTCATTCCATTAAACAGGTTCGTCGAATCCACGCCGTCCATCTGGAAGGTATTCGAGGTCGCGCGCTGCCCGTTCGCCCAGATGTTCTGGTTGCCGAGACCGGAGTTGGAATCAAGATTCGACAGCAGTTCCGCGTTCACGCCCGGAGACAGAACCGCGACCTGCGTAAAGCTGCCCGTGGCGAGCGGTGTGCTGTCAATCTGCGCCGAGTCCAGCGTGTAGCCATTCGTCGCGTCGGTTGCATTCAGCAGTGGATTCGCAGTCACTTCGACCGACTGGGATACCTGCCCCATCTTCAGCGAGACATTCACCGTGCTCGCACGTGCCTCCTGCACGCGAATCCCCTTCAGCTCCGTCCTTTCAAAACCTTCATGCGAGACGCTCACTACATAGGTGCCGATCGGCAGATTGAAAATCTGAAAAAAGCCCGTCGCCTGCGTCGTGGTCGAACGCGTCAGGCTCGTGGCGGGGTTGGTCACGGTCACGGTGGCGTCTGGAATCGCTGCGCCCGAAGGATCGAGAACGGTTCCGTTCACCGATCCAAGGGTTTGCTGGGCCTGCGTCGACAGCACGCTGAAACATGCAATCAACAGGAACAGGCAACATTGGCTGGCACTCCTCCAAAAGAATCGATTCATAATCTCCTCGCGATGTTGGCTCAATCAACCGGCATGGCTCTCTGCTTGAAGGCAAGCTGGAGTTGGAACCCGGGCTTGCCCGTGGAACTTCAAACTGGACAGCTCTTCTTGAACAGACGATGGACGGCTGGGAGAGAATAAAAGCTGAAAAGTAGAAACTTCCCCTAGTTTCTGCTATTTGCGCCTCGAGTCCCAAGTGAAAAATCAGCGAGAAGTGATGTTCTGAAAGCAAAACTGTGGAAAATCCAGCAGAAACCCGTTGTGCGCAGACTTTTCATGTCTCATTCACACGGCGCAACGGGTCTCTGCTTTTTCATCAATCGGTCGATTGCAACCGATTTAGCGGTTGGTGGATCGGCCCCATTGCAGCCGCAGGCCCCCACGCACGCTCAGCGGCAGGCTCACGTAGCCAATTGGCGCAATGTGCTGGTTGTTCGTGAGATTATCCGCCATACCGTAAATCCCAATCCACTGGCGAAGCTGATAGCTTGCGCCAAGATCGACCTTTGCGTACCCGTAGTCGAGATTGCGATTGGGGAGCAGCAAGCTGTTGCCACCATTGATATCCGCACCCCCCAGAAAATCCGAATCGTCTGAGCGGCTCGTGAAGGCAGCATTCAGCAGCGCCGAGAGCGACTTGTGCGTATAGGTGGCCGTCACAAAGCCTGTGTGCGGAGGACGCCGGAAAGGACGCGCGCCTTCGAGCGGCGAGTAGATACCGATCGGAATTCCGTTAAACGTCGGCACCGGCCCCAGCAACGCCACGTCGCTGTTCGCAAAGCTCCGTTGCACCACCCCATCGAGATAGGTATAGCCGCCGCGAAGATAAATTCCAGCGCCAATGCCGCCCTCGACGGTCGTCTCCACGCCCAGCGCGCGATACGCCTCGGTATTCAGGCTCAGCTCATACGCGCCGTTTGCCTGCAGAAACTGCTCAAGCTGGTTTTGCTGAGCGGCAGTGAGTCCGGGCAGCAGTTGCGGCACCAGGTCCAGCCCAACGTACTCGATCTGGCGTCCAAACTCATTGTGGAAGAAACTCGTTCGAAAGATCAGGCGCTGCGAGAAGAACGACTGCTCCACGCCTCCCTCGTAGGTCCGCGTCGCGGGCGCTGCAAGCGGCCCAATGTGAAGCTGTTGAATCGTCGTCTGTCCGCCATTCGCCCCCAAAAAGCTATACAACGAGTAGAACTGGTCGGTCAGTGAAGGCTCTCGAACCGCATCACCGAAGTTGAACAGTACGCGCGTGCCGCTGAAAATCCCGCTCCGCGGCTTTAGCGCATAGACTGAGAAGCCCGCCCGCGGCGTCGTCTGCGTGCCGAACAGCGAGTAGTGTTCCAGATCCCCGCCGAGCGTATAGAAAAAGCGGTCTCTAAAATCACCATGCACGGCGGCGCGGTAGTCGTAGTTCGTCCTCTCGATCGGCGTGTAATACGTGCTTCCCGGCTCCGATCCCCGCTCATCTTCATACTGGAAGCCGATCAGCCCGACCAGGTGCGGCGTGAACGTGTAGTCCCCCTGGTAGACCAGCGCATCGCGATTCGACACCAGTTGATATCCCTGCGGATAGGTTCCCGCATAATCCATCAGCGCCGGACCCGTCACCGAATAGCCATTCGCCCCCGTGATCGTGACCGGATCTCCAAAGCTGTCTCCGTAGACATCAAACACGCCAGAACCCACCTGCGACCAGAGGTGATACTGCTCACGCTTCCGCGTCGCCCCATAACGAATCAGGTTGTGAAAATCCGCAGTCGTCTGGTTCTCCAGCGTCCCGCTTATATACAGGTCCTGATCCTTCTGCGTCGCGCTGTTGGACAACCCATAGAACCCATACGCTCCAGGCACGCCCGTTCCGTCAATCCCGTAGTAAACCGTTCCGCGAATCTGCGTCGACCCATTCGGTTGCCAGCCAAAATTGCCGGCCGCCGTCGCTACATGATACTCATCGCTCGGTAGATCGTTGTTCGTCTGCAGCCAGTTGAACTCGCCCAGATAATCCAGCTTGTTGTGTGCGCCCGCCAGCTGCAAATCCTCCTGCGAAGTCGAAAAATTGCCGAAATCGCCATGAAACAGCAGCGAGGGAAAACTCGTCGTTCCCCGTGGCGTCGTCAGGCTCACCACGCCGCTTGCCGCATCCGCTCCATACAGGCTCGAATCCGGTCCGCGATACACCTCGGCCCGTTCCAGAGCCGTCGTCGACAGGGGGCCGAAATCAAATCGCCCACCCAGGTCGCCCGCGTCCACTCCATCCACCAGAATCTTGTTCGCGTCCGAATCGCCGCCGCGCACGAATAGCGAAGTCTGTGCGCCGCGCTGGCCCGCCTGTACAACAAACGTTCCAGCCATCATCCGCAATGAGCTCACCAGGTCCGTGCGAAGCCCAAGTTCATCCTGCTCCAGCACTGTCGTGGCTGCTCCCACCTGCGCCTGCGGCGTGGGCGTTCCCGTCGCCGTCACCACAATCGACTGGCGCACCCACTCCGGCTCCATCACCAGGTTGCGCTCGATTCGGTCCATGCGCGCGGCATAGAACACCGGCGTCTCCAACTGGCGAAAGGTGGGCGCGGAGATCATCAGAAAGAAGCGCCCGGCGGTTCCGGTGTCGATCTCGAAACTGCCGTCGGCGCCGGAGACAGCCGATGCGATGATCGACCCGTTGTGAATCAGCACCACCGCCGCGTTCCGCACCTTCGCGCCGGAGGGATCCGTTACAACACCATGAATCGTGGCGGCCAGGACAGGCTCATTTTGTAAAAGGAAGCAGGCACCTACGAAGACGAGCGCGAGAAGGACACGCTCCAGGCGAGAGACACGCATCAATGGCTCCTTCGTTCCCCTCGGAACGCAAGCGGGTTGGGATGCGTCAAGGACCGGTCTCCTGACTTGCGCCCGATCCAGCCACCTTCCCAGATGTGCGCCTTGCGGGCCGCATCCAGTGGTTCCCTCGTCTCCAGTTCACTTCTGCTGGAGCAGTTGGCTGGTTCTCCCGTCCGCCGGCATCCAGCCGGACGGCGGTGGCGCTCACAGTTGCGGGGCAGTGGCGGAGTTACACCGCCTTCCCGAACATCCTGACGATAGCCGTAATGGATTGCGCTGCGGATTTAACCGCAGCAGTGACGCCATCGAAGTAATTTCGATAACATCAATAAGTCTAGACGAGGGAAAGCCCTTAGTCAAAAACCAATGCCGCTAGATTTCCATTGCAGCAACAGATTTTGTCGGGAAGTCGTATTCAGACCGATGGTGACCCCGGGAAGATTCGAACTTCCGACACGCAGTTTAGGAAACTGCTGCTCTATCCACCTGAGCTACGGGGCCACTTTTAAAATGAACATCTTACAGACTGTTGAAAACTTTTTCCCTCACAGTCCCTCACAGCTAATAAAATCCACTCCGGGCCGATAACCCAAGTGGACTCAGAAAGTGCGGGACATGAGTACGAAAAAATCACAGTACCAACAGGGTAGCATCAGAAAGGTGCGCAAAGCGAAGGGCTATGCCTGGGAGGTTCGCTTCTCCGAATGGCTGAACGGAAAGCGCTACCAGCGCACGATGACCTTCCAGGGCACCGAGTATCCCAAAGAAGCAGATGTCCGCAAAGCGATCGAGTTGACCGTCTCACAGATCAACTCCGGGACCGCTGGCGAAAGGGCCGACGCCAAGTTTGGTGCCATCATCACGCTCTACCGGCGGAAGTTCCTTCCCAGCGAAAGCCGTCTGCTCGAACTCAAGAAAAAGCTGCACAAGGTGTTCCCTTCCCTCGGCGCACTGGTCGATGCCTTCACGGTGGCGAGAGAAGATGAGCTCGACGAAATCGCCCTCATGCTCAAAGCGTCTGCCACGCCTGAAAATATCAATCTGCTCGCTCAGCGTCTAATGGTCCCCAACGCGCCGGAACTTGAATTCTCGACTCGAGAGCATCATGCGTACCTGCTCGATGACTACATTGAGCCCAGGTTCGCCAATGTGCCCATTCGCGAGATGAAGGTTCTCATGATCGACGAGTGGCTTCTGTCTTTGCGCGGCGCCAAGGGCCGGCCACTCGCCGGGACCACGAAGGCGTCGATTCGGACCCTGTTGAGCAAATGCTTCAAGCTTGCTGCTAAACACGAGTTCATCTCGGCGTTCGATCACAATCCGATGCAACTGATCGAGGTAAAAGGTGTCTCAAAACGGCAGAAAGAGATTCAGCAAATCACGGTCGATCAGTTCAAGGCCATCCGTACAGATCTCCCCGATGTACTCGACATGATGGTTCTCGTTGATGCGGCATTCGGTCTGCGCATTTCAGAATTGCTCGCCCTTCAATGGCAGGACCTGGACGTCGCGAAAAAGACGGTTTTCATCCAGCGTAAGTTCACTCGTGGGCGGATTGGAAAGACAAAGACCAAGGCATCGTGTGCGACGCTACCCGTCGCAGACGGGCTGCTCCACATCCTGATGGATTGGAAGAAAAAGATTGGCGATTCGGAATGGGTATTTCCGTCTTCACGTACCGGCGGACCCCGCAGCGGTTCGATGCTGCTTCAGAAGGGATTAAAGCCGATCGCCGCCAAGCACGGTGTGCCGGATCTCACCTGGCACGCCCTGCGCCACGCGTGCCGGGCGTGGCTGTCGTCTGGCGGCGCTACGCTGACGACACAAAAGGGCCTGCTGCGCCATGCCGATGAGTCCACCACGTCGGATATCTACGGATATCCCATGACCGACGACATGCGAAAGGCGCACGACAATCTCGTCTCGCAACTTCTGAAACAATAGGGTGCAGGCTTCAATAATCCCAAATGCTGGCGATAGGTAACATGTCAGACGACCCAATTATCTACGGAGATCCAGGCGCTGAACTCGAAGAACTGCGGATTCTTGCGCTTTCTGTAGCTCAAGCCGCATACCGTTTGTCGCCAATGGAAGCGCCAAAAGCCTCTGACACGGTTATTGCTCCTGAGGTCGTCGCCGCGCCGTTGGTCCTGGCGGCGGGAAGAGCACTTTCACTCGGCTGTTTTGCGGGACTGGACACACCGATTGAACTTTTGGGGTTATCCGTCAGGAACACATTCGAAATCTCACTCAGGCTCTTGCACATATTGGAAAACAATGGGAATCTCCAGGCTTGGAGGAACGAGGCATTTACTGACCTGCTACAGATCCACGAGACAATGCTTGGCTTGTCGGGTCCTGAGATTTTGAAACATGTACTTAAGGGAGAAGTCGAGCGGATCAAGCGAGAAGCCGTCGCTCGTGGCCTTACTCCAGGACCTAGGCCATTGATGATGACTGATCTTGTTAACGGCACCGGGTACAAAGAGGAGTACAAGGCGTTTTATAAGTTGTATTCCAAGCTCGTACATCCTTCGTCATGGTTCGTGAACATGCCAACATCGGTGGCGTCTGAGATGTACCGCTTTGCGCTGATCGTCAATGCGCAAGTATATGGAAGACGCATATTGATTCTCGTCGAAGAACGATTCGGCATATCTTCAGTTGAGTGCCGCCGAGCCGCGATCGAACAAGTCCGAAAAACAGGTTCCACTGTTCCGCTTGCACACAGTACCGCACCTACGAGCGTTCCCAGAGTTGGTCGCAACGCGCCCTGCCCTTGCGGAAGTGGCAAGAAGTATAAACACTGTCATGCCGTTCGGTTCGTTAATTGAAATGTAGCACTCGATTCCATAGCACCCTACAGACCGGCAGCGAGGTGAGCTACTTGCTCGAGTCAGGATTAGCAAAAGCCCTGGCTTTCAACCACTGAGAAACTCGTTAAGGCACTTCGCAATCCGCTGCCTGCGCTTTTCAAGGAATGCCTTGTAGTTCTTGATTCCGAGGAGGGCCTTGTCCACAGGAATGCATTGAGCTTTGAATACAATCTCGCCCGATTTACCGAGACTCTGAGGGAAATACAAGTCTGGAGATTTGTCGCTTATCTGGCGGTTTGTCTTCCCTGCAATAAAGCAGAGATTACAGATGTCGTCCGCTTCGCGGACCGTGCAGCTTCCCTTAAGAATTGCCTTGGGACAAATGTGGTGAAACTGCAATCGATGCTCGGCTCCTGAGTGATCGAGCGCGATCGACACCTGTGATTTCCAATCCTTTGCTCCGCGTGCGCGGAAAGCAAGAAACATAGTTTTGAAGAGGGCGCTGCGCTGATTGCGTCCCTCGAGTTCTCCGGGGGGCACATCGAGGCGGCCCACCTGTAGACGAAGACGGTCAATCAGTCCCTTCGCTCTGCCCCCATCTCGAATCGTCGCGATATCTTGGTCTAGGAGCGTCTCGCTTGATCCCCTGGAGTACCGTCCCTTTGCATTTGCCAAGAGTACCCAATAGCGCAGTCGGTCTGATTCGCTAGGAGATAGCTGAAATCCGCGCTTGTGGCCGAAGTACGCAACCGTGATCAGAAGGAAGGGAGAGGATAGTAGGACCGGGCTGTCAATTCCGGCGTTGTTGGATACAAAATTGAGGGCGAATTCCATTCCTTTGCGACTTGCATTCCAACCGGTCTTTAAGTCTTCTACCTTGAGGCCGCCGACCGTCACAAAGCGCGACTGCCCTGTCGCAAATACAACAAGATTCTTAAGTAGAAGTCCATGATCGAGATAGAAACCTTTCTTTGCGCAGCTTTCCTGAAACCCCTCGAATATTGCGAGGGAGTTATTCCACTTTGCGGTGATCTGCGCCAAGGCGAGGTCGGAACTTCGAAGTTTGGCTCCGAGAGAGTTTACCCGCACAAATATCTCTGTCACTTCCTCGTAAGATAGGTCCCGATCCAGCACGTCCATTCGATATGTATATTTGCGAATCTCCCGGAGCCGCGCT
>JAJXWA010000067.1 GCA_021781795.1 Acidobacteriota bacterium | reverse complement strand
GACCCAACAACTCAACCTGGCCTGATCAAAAACTCCCCGCCCAAAACAAGAACGCTCTCCCAGAAGCGGGAGAGCGTTGTCTTGGCTAACCGTTAAAGTGCGTTTCGAAACAGACTCAATCGATCCGCGGCCTTTGCCATTGCAGAAACCGGATCGCGCTACGGCCCCAGGTACAGCTCCACCGGCGAGAAGCTCAGGGTGTGATCGTGCGGGTCGTAGGCCAGGAAGAGCGTGTTGCTCTTGAGCCCGTTGATGCGCACGCCCAGGATGAGCACGTTGCCGGAGCGGCGAGCGGCCAGAATCTTGTGGCTGCGGATGATGCCGTATTCGTTGTCAGGGCTGTTCGAGCTCCAGTCCTGCTGGAAGCGCGAGAAGGGATAGGAACCGGTATTTGCCTGTTGCTGCCAGTTGGGGTTATGAATCCAGATGCCGTAGGCCTTCTGCAGGTCGTTGCTCTCCACGGCAGACAGGAACTGGTTTACGGTCATGCGGCCGCGGAAGTGGGTCCACCAGTTCCAGGGCCAGTCAACCGGCATGCCGGACGCGAGCCAGCTTCCAATCAGCATCGCCAGCAGCACGCCCAGGGCAGTCCACAGCATCGTCTGGCGGCGCCGGGCGCGGGCTGCATCATATACAGGAGCGTCGAGCAGGGTCATTGGATCGGTTCCTCTCAGTTGGCGTACGCGAGCCCCACGCAAGAACCCGCAGCCAGATAATACATCCTTTTTGACTTAGACACCGTCAGCCGGTGCGCGGTTCCCTGCCCGGCCGGCTACTCGTCGCGGCTGTAGCTGGTGCGGTTCTTTTCGCGCTGCCGCTCCATGGCCAGCTCGATAAGGCGCGTGATGAGGTCGCGGTACTGGATGCCGGAGGCCTGCCACAGCTTGGGATACATGCTGATCTGGGTAAAGCCGGGCAGCGTGTTCACCTCGTTCAGGTAGATGCGCCGCTTGCCGTCCGGCTCCATCAGGAAGTCCACCCGGGCCAGGCCGGAGAGGTCGCAGGCGCGGAAGGCCGCCACCGCCATCTCGCGGATCTGCATTGTCTCAGCGCGCGTCAGCCGGGCGGGAATCACGGGCACCGAACCCTCGGAGAGGTACTTTGCCTCGTAGTCGTAGAACTCCTTACCCGGAATGATCTCGCCGACCACGCTGGCCTGGGGGTCGTCATTGCCGAGCACGGCCACCTCCAGTTCGCGGGCCTTGCCGGTCTTGCCGCCCACGCCCTGCTCCACCACCAGTTTGCGGTCGTAGTGCGCGGCAAGGTCGAGCGCCGGGGCCAGTTCCTTGCGGTTGTGCACCTTGCTGATGCCGACCGAGGAGCCAAGGTTCGCCGGCTTGACAAACACCGGGTAGCGCAGCGCCGCCTCAATGGCGGCAACAGCCTTGCGAGGCGATTTTTCCCAGTCGCTGCGCAGCAGGGTCACGTGCTTCACGATGGGCAGCCGAGCCTGCGCGAACAGGCGCTTCATGGCATCCTTGTCCATGCCCGCCGCCGAGCCCAGCACGCCGGAGCCGACGTAGGCGATGCCCGCCAGCTCAAACAGCCCCTGGATGGTGCCGTCCTCGCCGAAGGTGCCGTGCAGCACGGGAAAGATGACGTCGATGGCCTTCCCCGCCGGACCCTGCGGACCGGGCATCGGCGCCAGCAGCGTGGGCATGCCCTCGTGGAGCAGCTTGGCGCCGGGGGTAGCCTCGGGATCGCCCGCGCGCAGCCGCCGCACCGTAGCGCCTGCGTCGCCCTTCAGCAGATTGTGCGCGTCGTCGGCCGCCAGCCAGCGGCCCTCCTTGGTGATGCCGATGGGCACCACGTCAAACTTGCGGCGATCAATCGCCTTCAGAATGGAAGCAGCGGAGAGCAGCGAGACCTCGTGCTCGCCGCTGCGCCCGCCAAACAGGATGCCTACGCGCAGTTTTTTTGCCATTGCTTTCGTTCACCACTCAGGGCAGAAAATTCCGGTACTGCTCCAGTGTAGAGCCCCTTACAGAATCTTCTTCCCAAATGCCGAGCAGGCCAGTTGCACGGCCAGGTCGGCGGTGCGGTTGTGCTCGTCGATGACGGGGTTGACCTCGACCATCTCAAAGCTGAGCATGCGCCCGTGGTCGGCGATGATCTCCATGGCCAGGTGCGCCTCGCGATAGGTGGCTCCGCCGCGAACCGGGGTGCCCACGCCGGGCGCGTCCTCGGGGTCAATCCAGTCCATGTCCAGCGAGACGTGGTAGCCGGCGGTTCCGCGCCCGGCCGCGCGCAGGGCGTCTTCCATCACCGCGCGCATGCCGCGCTCGTCAATGTCGCGCATGGTGTAGACCTCGGCAAGACCGGCGCGGCGGATGTTCTCGCGCTCGGCGACATCGATGTCGCGCACGCCAATGATGACGGTGTTCTCCGGCGAGATTTTGGGCGCATAGCCAAAGATGTGCGTCAGCGGCTCCGGCCCCATCCCCAGCAGCGCCGCCAGCGGCATGCCATGCACGTTGCCGGAGGGCGAGGTCTCCGGCGTGTTGATGTCAGAGTGCGCATCGATCCACAGCACGCCGATCTTCTGATCCTGCCGCCGGTAGAACTCGGATACACCCGAGACCGTGCCCACGGCGAGCGAGTGGTCGCCACCCAGCACCAGCGGCGTGCGGCCTTCTTCCAGCGTTTTCACAACGGACTCCGCGGTGCGCGTGCAGGTTTCGGCAATCTGCTTCAGGTAGCGGGCGTTCTGGCTGCCAAAGGCCTGCGTCTCCGCAATCTCCACGCGGATGTTGCCTCCGTCGATGACGTGATGGCCCAGCGCCTCCAGGCGCGCTTCAAGCCCGGCCACGCGAATGGCCGAGGGGCCCATATCCACGCCGCGACGGCTTGCTCCCATGTCCAGCGGAACACCCAGAACGCGGATCTTGCGGGTTGGTTGTGCCTGCATGCCGCTGTGACTGAACGACGGAACTCCCATATGCACCTCAGTCCGATTTGCCGTGCGCCGCTCTCTGCACGCGACAAACGCGCCGCCCGCAGAGAGAATATGCCGATTCCAGGCCGTTCCAGCTCGACCAGGAGTACCCAGCACTTTGGAGACGCTGCTGCACGGCAGTCATTCCCCAAAAGGGCTATTAAACCAGATTTCGTTAAGCGTAAGATGGGGGTCTAGCCTTTCTTGAGAGGCTCGCCTGTTTAACTCACTGATGCACGGCATGTTGCAAGGGCACTGGGAGACAGGCGAAGCCGGAGGGACACGGGGGATGGGCGACACAGGATGTAGCAGTTTGCGCGGACAGCATGGCGCGATGCGGTACTTCGCGCTTGCGCTCCTAGTGTGCCTTGCCCCGTTGCCTCGCCTGCATGCGGCCCAGCACCATGCCGCAACCGGCACGCTCACCACCGCGCACGCCATCCATGCGTTGAACTCGGCGGAGGCTGGCCGGGGACTACCGGTTGCCTTCCACGCCACGGTCACCTACTTCCGCGCCTATGAACGACAGCTCTTTGTGCAGGACGGCGACACCGCCATCTCTGTGCAGGGAGAACCCAGCATCCAGATCGTCCCCGGCGACCGCGTTCTGATCAAGGGCGTCACGGAGGCAGGCGCACCGCCCATGGTGGCGGCAAGCAGCATTACCGTGACCGGTCACGGAGCCGTGCCAGCGCCGGTGTCCACGTCGTTTGACCAGCTGATCCGCGGGGAACTCGAAGGCCGGCTGGTGACCGTCTACGGCCTGGTGCGCAGCGCCGACCGCGTGATGAAGCCCGATATGTCGGTGACCTACCTGCAACTGCGCACGGAGAGCGGCGACATCGACGCCTCAGTGGATGGCACGACATTGCAGCCTCCCGGCAACCTGCTCGATGCCCAGGTGGCCGTGACCGGCGTCGCCTCAGGCCGGTTCGACGGCAAGATGCAGCAGACCGGCGTGCTGCTCCGCGTCTCCTCCATCCAGGATGTGAAGGTGCTGCAAAGGGGGCTGGCGAGCCCCTGGGCACTGCCGGAGACGCCGATGGATCAGGCTCTGGCGGCGTATCACGTGCGCAATTTCTCGCCGCGGATCCGGATTCACGGCACCCTGACCTATTACGAGCCGGGCCGCGCTGCCGTGCTGCAGGAGGGCTCCAAGAGCCTGTGGGTGACCACCTCCACCGCCGCTCCGCTGCACGTTGGAAACCTGGCGGATGCGACCGGTTTTCCCGACGTGCGCGACGGCTTTATCGCGCTGACGGACGCAGCCATCCGCGACAGCGACACAGCCGCGCCCATTGCCCCCGTGCCCTCGACGTGGACCGAGCTGTCGTCGAGCCAGCGCCTCTTCAACCTGGTTTCCATTGACGGGCAGGTGGTTGCCGAGGTGCGCGGCGCGGCGCAGGACGAGTACGTGCTGGTGGCCGATCACAACCTGTTCACGGCGATCTACCGGCATCCGCCCGCCGCGGCAGGCGATGATCCGCCGCCGATGAAGCATATCTCCATCGGGTCGCGGGTGCGCGTTACCGGCATCTGCGTGATGAACGGGTCAAACCCGGCTAACGGACACGCCTCCTTCAACATCCTGCTGCGCTCGGCCGATGATGTGGCCATGCTGGCACAGCCCTCGTGGCGCAGTGTGGCTACGCTGTTTCGCCTGGTGCTGATCCTGCTGGTGGTTGTGCTGGTGGTGGGCATCTGGGTGGGCATGCTGCGGCGCAAGGTTCACGAGCAGACCGCCGCCATCACGGCGCAGGTGGAGGCCGAAGCTGCCCTGGAGCGGCGCATTACCCACATGGAACAGTGGCGCAGCCGCATCCTGGAAGACATCAACAGCTCCATGCCGCTGGCGGAGATCCTGGAGCACATCACATCCATGGTCTCCTTCTGCCTGAATGGCGCGCCCTGCTGGTGCGAGATTGCCGACGGAGCCAAGCTGGGGAAACAGCCCAAGCGGCGCGGACTGCGCCTGGAGCAAAAACAGATTACGAGCCGGGCCGGCGGCATGCTGGGCACCCTCTACGCAGCCTTTGAGACACCCGCGTCCAGCGGCGAGCAGGATACCGTGGCGATGGCAACCGGAGCACGGCTGGCCACGCTGGCCATTGAGACGCGCAAGCTCTACTCGGACCTGGTGCATCGCTCGGAGTTTGACCTGCTGACGGACGTGTACAACCGCTTCTCGCTCGACCGCTTTCTGCAGGAGCAGATTGAGAAGGCGCGCGAGAAGGCCTCCATCTTCGGGCTCATCTACGTGGACCTGGACAACTTCAAGCAGGTGAATGACGTCTACGGGCACCACGTGGGCGACCTGTATCTGCAGGAAGTGGCGGTGCGCATGCGGCGGCAGTTGCGCACCAGCGACATGCTGGCCCGCCTGGGCGGCGACGAGTTCGCGGCACTGGTGCCGGTGGTACGCAGCCAGGCGGATGTGGAAGAGATTGCCCAGCGCATGGAGCGCTGCTTTGACTCGCCCGTATCGGTGGAAGGGCATCTGCTCTACGGCTCGGCCAGCATCGGCATCGCACTGTATCCGGCGGACGGCACCACCGCCGAGAGCCTGCTGCGCGCCGCCGATGGCGCCATGTACGTGGCCAAGCACACCAAGCGCGCAGCCGCGGAAGATCCGCACGGCAGGCGCCTGGGCATGAATCCTCAGAAGATGAATTGAAAAGAAGAAGGCCCGGCATAGCGAGTCTGTTTCGAAACGCACTTTAACGGTTAGCCAAGACAACGCTCTCCCGCTTCTGGGAGAGCGTTCTTGTTTTGGGCGGGGAGTTTTTGATCAGGCCAGGTTGAGTTGTTGGGTCAGCGTCACTACACCCAGAACTTTGGTCATCCGTTTGAGGTTGTAAGCCATCGTGGCAAGGCTGATTTCAGTCTGTGCCCCACCTTTTCCGCGCAGCAGTAGGCGGGGGTGCCCGAAGATGTGGTACTTGAGAGCGGCGAAGGGATGCTCGACAGTGGATCGTCGCAGGCGCATGTTTTCAGCCGTGGTTCGATGCTGCATCCGTTGAAGCGCCTCGTCATGCAGATGGCGAGTAAGGAGCCGCTGCGCACCGGTGGTACATTGGCTCTTCATCGGGCAGGCGCCGCAGACCTGCGGTTTTCCTGCATAGTAGATAGCGCGATCCCTGCGCGACAGTTGTTTGCGCCTGAGCGTCTGGTCTGCAGGACAGCGAAACGTGTCGCTGGCAGAGTCGTAGTGGAACACAGTACGGTCGAACAGAGTTCCGTCTCCGTGGTTATTCACCGCACGTTGTACCGGCACATGGGCGACCATCCCTCGAGCTTCGCATGCTTCGGCCTGTTCGCCGTTGGAATAGCCTGCATCGGCTACAACGTGGAAGCTATCTGTCTCCAGTGCTTGTCGAGCCGCCTCGGCCATCGGTTCCAGCTGCCGGTTGTCGGCTGCATCCAGCGTGATGGCATGGGCCACGATCAGGGCATGTTCGGCATCGACTGCCGTCTGCACGTTATAGGCCGGAGCGTTCGTGCTGGCCACCAGCATGAACCCTGCTTCCGGCTCTGGGTGCTGCTTCAACTTCTCCAGCGCAGCTTGTACCGCAGTCGGATCGATGGTTGCCTGCTGCTCTTCATCAGCCTTCTCCATGCTGTCGAGGTAACGCTCCAACGCTTGCCGCTCGCGCACGCTTTCGGCACTGGATACAGCGCGGAACTTCGTGCCGTCGATGGCGATCCATTCCCCACGGATCAAGCCGCAACTACGCGCCAGCCGCACCAACTGTGCTCCGGCAGCCGTCACTGCCTCCCGATGCATCCGCCGGAACTCGGCGATCGACTTGTGATCCGGATACAGACGCCCCAGCAGCCACATCAGTTCCACGTTCCGCCGACACTCGGCCTCCAGCCTGCGCGAGGAGCGAATCGTATGCAGATAGCCATATAAGTAGAGCTTCAAAAGATCGCGTGGATCGTAGCCCGGACGGCCTGTCTCCGCCGCTTCGGCCCTCTCGAAGCCGAGATCCGCCATTGGCAGACTATCCACGAATGCATCGATCACCCGGCACACATGATCGGCTGGAACAAGATCGTCCAACACCACCGGGAAAAGCGTCCCCTGATTCCGTCCCTCGCCTCGGATATAGCCCATAAACGAAGATGCCCCCGCTTCCGCAAGGGCATCTTCTCATCTATCTAGGCCAACTCAAAGGAGTTTCGAAACAGACTCATCG
>JAJXWA010000005.1 GCA_021781795.1 Acidobacteriota bacterium | reverse complement strand
GTGGAGGGGCGGAGGATGTAGGGGGTTTGCGCGCCGGCGACACCGACTGCGAGAGCGATGAGGAAAGCGGAGAGCGCGGACCACTTCATGGAGCAACTCCTGAGATTGCAAACTGCGCATCGGCAACTGTGGGGCTGTGCCGCGCAGGAAAGATCAGACAGCAGAAGCTTTTGTGTCAGCTGTGAGGCTGCATTTCTTCAGGACCTCCCAGATGGAGGCCGAGGCCACTTTGGGGTGTGTATTTGAGGGTGAATTCTCCAAACTGGTTGGAGACGGTGTGAGCGATGGTGTGTTGATTGGACGTGAGCATGACGGGCATGTGAGCAACGTGGTGCTCGGCGTCGGCGGCGGAGTGAATTTGCCCAATCATTGCGACATCTGGCGTGCCGCGCTCATGCTCGAGGCGCACGTCGATGGCGTAGGCACCGGCGTCGTAAAGCAGGTGGCGTACGTCGAGCCGCTGCTCGGAGCGGACGCCCTGGAGGGCAGGCTGCGTGAAGCTGTCAAAGACGAGACGGGCGAGCAGGCCGCGACGGACATGGATCTGGTCAAGCGCGCGCAGGGCGAAGATAGCGCGGGCATTGTGCAGAACCTGTTCGGGGACTGCGGTGTTGCGCTCGGCGGCAGCGTCGGTGAGGGTGCGTGAGAGCCAGTCGACCGTGGCATTGCAGGCGTCGCACTGGCGGCGATGGGTATCCAAGGCAGTCTTGCGATCTCCTGCGGAAAACCCGCGGAGATGATCGAGCCATTCCGTGATGTCGTAGTGTCTTTGCACTTTGTCAATCCTCGATGAAAGCGCCCGGACCGTGGAACTGGAGAGGCGTCCTAGTTTTGGAGGGAGGCGATCTTCGGAAAAAATATAGCGATCTTGAAAAAATTGTCAGAGTTTCGCATTTTCACCTCCCGTCTGTGGGTTTTGGAGGGGGGTTGAGGAGGAGAAGACGGGAGTTTCGGCATCTCCGATGAGGACGAAGGGGGCCCAGTAAGCGGGATTGGGGTGCGCGACGCGGATGGACTGCATGGTGCTGCGCAGGGCGGCGGAGATGGATGGCGCGTGCATGAGCTCGCGGTAGAAAGTTTTCATGAAGAGGGCGGTGATGGCGTCGTTGACGTCCCAGAGGGAGACGAGGACGGCTTGCGCGCCCGCGTAGAGGAGGCCGCGGACGAGGCCGAGGATTTCATCGCCGCCGACGATGGCGTTGAGGCCGGTGCCGCAGCCGCTGAGGGTGACGAGGCGGGCGGAGAGGCGCAGTCCGTAGAAGTCGACGGGATGAAGGTCAGTGTCTCCGAGGCGAATGGAGGAGAACATGGGGTTGTCGCGGCGGAAGAGGCCGTGCGTGGCGATGTGGATGAAGCGGCTTTGAGGTCCGGATTGCCAGAGAATCTGCCGCGTGGCGGTGGCGCCGAGGAAGAGGCTTGCGTCGGGCAGGAGGTCGGCAACGGCGGAGGCTTCTTCGCGGATGGAGGGAGCGGCGGAATCGGGAATGCCGAGGACGAGCGAGCGGCCGGCGTGGGCGGGCTGGGCGAAGCGGCACCAGGCATAGACGCTGGCGCTGGGCGCGTAGGAGATGGTGTAGCGGTCCATCAGAGCGCTGGATTGGGCTGAGGTCGATGATGCGAGAAGTGCGTGGAAGGGCAGCGCGTGCAGGCAGCCGTGCGGCACGAAGACGAGATGGCCGGCGGTGGAGGGGAGATCGAGTGGAGCGATGAGGGCGCTGTAGAGATCGGCGAGGTGTTGCCGGGTGGCGGCCTGGATGGAGTACTGGAAGCGCTGAAGGTGAGTGGATCCGAGCTCGAATTTGGAGAGCTGGAACTGGAGCAGGCGAAGCGAGTGGGCGGCCTGCTCCAGCGGCCCGAGGGCGACGACGCGCATGATGCCGCGATGGAGGACGGCGGCGTGGAGGCAGTCACCGGATTCGAAGTACTCGATGAGGGCGGTGGCGGGTGCGAGGCTTTTCTGGACTTCGTCGAGCGGGAGCGTGCCGGCGCTGAGCAGGGAGGCGAAGCGGCTGTGGGGTGCTGAGGGCAGGCCGGTGGCGAGTGCGAGCTGCTGCTCGTAGTCGCCGGACTGCTCGCGGAGGTGGCGGATGCGGTCGACGGAGTCACGCTCGGCGCGGAAGTCGGCGCGGACGGCCTGGCGGTAGGCCATGGTCATGCGCTGGCGGAGGTCTTCAATGCGGAGGTCTTCAGTTGGCGGCTGTGCGCCCTGGGTGCGGAGGGTCTGGGTGCCGAGGCTGATGAGATCCGCGAGGGAGCGGGACTTGGCGCGCTCGATGTAGGAGAAGACGGTGCTGAAGCGGGATTCGGGCGGCTCGAGATCGAGGGCGAGCGCGGTGAGGCGGCGATAGATGGAGAGCTTGTCTTTGAGGAAGCCGATGCGGAAGGCTTCGCCGAGAATCTGGCTGCGGAGATCTTCAAGGATGAGATTGGCGCGCTGGAGGGTGGCGTAGGCGGCGGCGGTCTGGCCGAGGGCCTCCTGTGCGGCGCTGAGGACGGCGACGGCGTGGAACTCGATGGCGGGCGAGGGCGCGGATTGAAGGCGGGCAAGCGCGCGGCGGCAAGAACGGATGGCGCGTTGGGGCTGATTCTGCTCCATGGCGATGCGGGCGAGGAGGATTTTTGCGAGGGCGGCCTTGGTCTGGAGGTTGGTGGCGACGAAGGTGCGGAGCGCGGTGCGGGCGAGGCGGGTGGCCTGCGGGAAGCGGCGCACCTCGTAGAGGACGAGGGCGCGGTAGAAGTCGATGAGGCCGGGCCAGACGTGGTTGGATTCAGCGACGAAGATGGAGCGGGCGCGGGTGAAGAGGGCGAGGGCCTTTGCGCTCTGATCCATCTGGCTGGCGGCGATGGCGGAGAAGGCAATGGCCTTGGCTTTTTCGTAGCTCATACCGATGGCGTCGAAGCCTTTCCATGCGGCGTCAGCGAGCTGCGCGGCCTCGTGGGCCATGTTGAGCTCGAGGTAGAGCTCGGAGAGGTCGAGGTCGCAGAGCGCCATGTGGTAGCGATTGTTGAGGCGGGCGCAGAGCTGGCGTGCGGTCTGATAGAGGGCGATGGCGCGGGTGTATTCGCCGCGAAGAAAGTGGAGGTAGGCGACGTTGTAGTCCGCCTCGGCGACGAGGAGCGGGAAGCCATGTGCCTCACAGAATTCGCGGGCCTGGCGGTAGGTTTCTGCGGCGAGGTCGAAGTTGTTGAGGGTGGTGTGGCAGACGGCCATGTTGCGCAGGAGGACGGCCAGATCCTGCGGGTCAGAAGACGATTCGATGACGGGGCGCGCAGATTCGTAGAGGGCGAGGGCTTCTGCGAGGCGGTCCTGCCGGTAGTAGACATTGGCGAGGTTGACGTCGAGGCGCGCGACGCGGAGCAGGTCGTGGTGAGCGAGGAAGGTGGCGCGGGCGGCGCGGGCCTGGGTGAAGGCTTCGTCGTACTGGCCGAGGTAGGTGAGGGGCTGAATCTGGTTCATGCGGGCGCGCGCAGCCTGGATTGGATCACCGAGGGCCTCGAATATTTCGACGGCGCTGCGGTGATGGTGGATGGCGAGCGCATGTTCGCCGGTGAGAAAAGCGACGTGGCCCTGAGCGCGATGGGCGACAGCACGCGAAGGTGGATGGTTAAGCTGAGCCGCGACGTGGGCAGCAGCCTGGGCGAGACGGGCGGCGGAGCGGAGGTCGATGCGAGCGAAGTGAACGACCTGCTGATAGAGCGCGTCGACGAGCTCGGGGGAGAAGTCGGCGTGGTGGTGCGCCAAGGTCGCATCGCGGCGCGCGTCGTCCTCTTCTTCCGCGAATGCAGCGAGCCATGGGAACGGGCCGGTGGCGGCGGGCGAGGGCGCGGCGCTCATGCAAAGCCCGCCTCGGCGAGGAGCTTGCGGAGACGGTCGATGCAGCGGCCGCGAATGAAGCCGATGGAGCCGGTAGCGAGTCCGAGGCGGCTGGCGACTTCGGCGTAAGGCAGAGGCTCGTCGCCGTAGAAGAGCATGCGGATGAGTTTGGAGCAGCGCGCGGAAAGGCGATCGATGGATTCGCGAAGGGCCTGCTCGCGCTCGATTTGAACCATCTGTTCGGAGGCGAGCGGCGCGGCGTCGGGAATCTCGATGGGGGCCTTGTCGTCGTCGTCCGCGGCGTCGATGGGCTGGTCATTGCGCAGGCGAATCTGCTTCCAGCGGAGGGATTGATGGGAGGCGACGGTGAGCAGCCAGGAGCGGAGCGATTCGATTTTGCGAAGGTCGGCGAGGCGGGAGAAGAGCTCGACGCAGACCTGCTGGAAGATGTCGGCGGCGTCATGGGGCTGCGCGCCGTAGCGCAGGGGGACGCTGTAGATCATGCGCTGGTATTTGGCGATGAGGGCGGCCCATGCGTCGGCGTCGCCATCGAGGCAGGCAGCGACAAGGCGCGCGTCTTCCCATGCGGGTGAGGGTAGGTCGCGGTGCGGCCGGGGTTCAGAAGTTTCAGAGAAGTCGTTCACGTCTATCGTTGCCAGTAAAAAGTTGCAAGGTTGTCGAGCATGCCGGGATCGAGCGGGGTAGGAGTGGGGCCGGCGAGCGAAGCGCGCGCGGCTGCGAGCATGTGGGGTGAGACGAGTGAAAGGAAGGGCAGCTCATCGGCGTAGATGGATTGCACGCGATCATACAGCGCGCGGCGCTGCTGAAGGTTGGTGACGGAGAGCTGCTGGTTCATGAGGCGGTCGATTTCGGCCTCCCATGCAGTGGCGGGCTGGGCCTCGCCCTGATTCCAGAGGTGGAGGTTGCCGTTGGAGAGCCAGAGGCTCATGTTGCCGTTGGGATCGGTGTCTCCGGCGCTGAGGGCCATCACGGCGGTGTCGAAGTCGTGGGACTGGGTGATGCGCTGGAGGAAACTGCGGAACTCAAGGGGAACAACCTGCGCGTCGATGCCGAGAGCGGCGAAGTCATGAGCGAGCAGGGAGGCGATGCCGGACTGGGCGCGGTTGCTGGAACTGGCGAGGATCGTGAAATGAACGCGGTTGCCCTGGCGATCGTAGAGGGCGTTGCCGCGCAGCGCGAAGCCAGCACCTGAGAGCAGGTGGAGCGCCTGCGGAATGTCCGGCATAGCTGGGTGCAAGGCTGGGTTGGCCCACAGGCGGCTGGCGGGAGTAACGGGCGTGGCGAGGGCGACGGCGCGGTCCTGATAGACGAGATGCACGATGGCATCGCGATGAACGGCGAGCGAGAGCGCCTGGCGGAAGGGCTGCATCTGAAACCACTGCTGGGTGAGGGCAGCTTGCGGCGGGCGCGCAGCGACGGCGGCGTTGAGGTTGAAGAGGAGCAGATCGAATTCGAGGCCGGGTCCACCGTCCAGCTCGCGGATGGGCTGCGCGGTGGAGAGAGCTTTGAGCGAGGCCCAGGAGTCGGCGGTGAGGCGCGCGAGGAGGTCGAGCTGGCCTGCAGCGAAGCGAAGTGACTCGGCATCCTGGTTGGAAACGAAGGAAAAATCGATCTGATCGATGTAAGGGAGCGAGTGGCCTGCTGCGTCCTGCTTCCAGTAATAAGGATTGCGCTCGAGGATCAGCGACTGGCCGGGGGTGTAGCTCTTGAGACGATAGGGGCCGAGGCCGGCGATCTGCGCGGGCGGAGTGGCGAGCGTCCAGAGGTCGGCGAGAGTGCGGGAGTGCAGCTGCGGTTCGAGCAGATGACGGGGCAGGATGGCGAGGCCATCAAAGAGGCGCGCGGCGGCGGCGTAGGGATGAGGCAGATCGAAGCGGACGCTGTAGGGGCCGATGCGGGTGACGCGGATGGGCTGGCCGTCGATGAGGAGCAGGTCGCGCTGCGGGGCGTTGAAGCGGGGATCGAGGTAGACGTTGAAGGAGAAGACGACGTCATCTGCGGTGAACGGCGAGCCGTCAGAGAAGTGGACATCCTGGCGCAGACGGAGGGTGTAGCTCTCGCCATTGCGGCTGACCTGGAAAGACGATGCCAGCGCGGGCTCGACCTGGTCTGTGGCGCGGTTGATGTGGAGCAGGTCGGCGTTGAGGGCTGCGGTGACGGTGCGGGAGGCGATGTCCGCGGCGAGGACGGGATTGAGGGTGCGGGGCTCGGAGCGCAGCGAAGCATGAAGGCTGCCGCCGGGGTTGCCGTGGAGCGAAACGACGCGCAACGCCTGCGACGATGCGGAGTGTACCGATGTGGAAAGCGCGAAGGCCGCGCACAAAAGAGGCACGGCAATTCTGCGGCTGGGGAGATCAAAGACGAACAGGGCTTTCACCTTGCACCTTCTGACGAGGCAACTTATACCAGTGACGTGGGAGAAATGACAACGTAAGCGGGGATGCGGAAGCGGAGCGATCCGCAAGGATGTGGATAGCGAAGAAGAGCGGAATCATTGTCCATATTGGAGACATAAGCCAGGGGTACTGGACGATGGCGGAGAGATGCTGCGCGGCGGCGAGCATGACGCCCCAGCTTACAAGGGGATCGGAGATGCCGAGGCCGAAGAAGGAGAGCGCGACTTCAGCGGCGACGAATTGGGGCACGAGGATGCTGAACTGCGTGAGCGCAAGCGGCGCGAGCGCGGGAAGGAGATGCCAGCGGGCGATGTGCCATGGGGATGCTCCTGTGGCGCGCGCGAGTGATACATAGGAACTTTGACGAGCGGAATGGGCAGCGCCGCGGAGGATGCGGGCAGGACGCGCCCAGCCGACGGCAGCCATGACGAAGGCGCAGACGGCTGCGGCCAGGAGCGGCGATGTGCGGAGTGGAAGCAGCGCGCGGATAGCAAGCAGCAGATAGAACCAGGGGACGGCGATGCAGGCTTCGACGAGGCGCATGAGTGCAGAGTCTGCAAGAGGCCCGGCGTAGCCTGCGAGGAAGCCGACGGCGAGCGCCACGAGCGTGGCGGCGAATGCGGCGCTGAGGCTGATGAGAAGCGTAAGGCGGCCACCGTAGACAAGCCGGGACCAGACGTCGCGGCCGAACTCGTCGGTGCCGAGGAAGTGGGGTACGCCGCCAGGGATGCTGCAGAAACGCAGGTGGCGCGAGGCGGGATCGCCGGGGGACTCGGTGATGACGAAGAACTGAAGAGGAATGAGTGCGGGCTGCTGTGAAGAGTAGGCGGCGAACAGACCGGTGATGGGCTGGCGGCGCGCGAGAGATGGGCGCAGATGGAACTGGCCTGTGAGAGAAGTGAAGCGGAGCGTCTCCGGGGGCAGGTAGGGCAGCGCCGGATCCATGGCGTCTGAGGGCGTGACGGCGAAGAAGTCTGCGAAGAGAAAGAGCGCGGCGTAGAGCACGAGGATGAAGGTGGCAACGCGCGGCATGGTCATGACGAGGCCTCGCGCAGGCGTGGGTCGTGGAGCCAAAGAAGCAGGTCGGCGATGAGGTTGCCGGCGATGAGAAGAAGCGCCGAGGCGAAGACGCCGGCTACAACAACGAGAGTGTCGCGCTGAAAGATGGCGCTGAGAAGAAGCGGGCCGAGGCCGGGCCATCCGAAGAGGACTTCGACGAAGAGCGAGGCGCTGAGCAGCGAGCCGATGCCGAGACCGAAGAGAGAGATGAGGGGATTCGCAGCTTCAGGGAGAAGGTAGCGCAGCCATACCGTGCGGCGTGGCAGACCGCGAACTTCTGCGCCTTCGACTGCGGGAGCGGAGCGCGCAGCGGCCACGCCGCTCTGCGCATGGCGGAGGATGAGAGGCAGATAGCCGAGGGACATGGCGAGCGCGGGCAGAGAGATGGCGTGCAGGAACCTGCCGGCAGTTGCGAGCGAAACGAAGGGGTTGGATGTGTCGAGCGGCAGCGGCGCCATCGCGTGGAAGCGAAGCGCGGCGAGGAGAAACAGAAAGGCCAGAACGGGATCGGGAATGGACCAGAGCAACGCTGCGAAGGCGTGGACGAGCGTAGCGAAGCGGCCGTGGATGGCAGCGAGGAGCAGACCGACGATCCATGCGCCGGCGAGGCCCGCTGCGCTGAGTAGCAGCGTGTTGAGGATGCGTGGCGCGAGCAGGTCCCGCACGGGCATGTGGTAGGCGAGGGAGTGGCCCATGTCGCCGCGGAGCATGGAACCGCACCAGGAAAGATAGCGCTGCACGAGCGTGGCGTGCGGGTCGGCTTCACGGCGCAACGAGTCGAGGGTGCGCGTGGAGAGACCGGGTTCCAGGGTGAGCGTCGTGAAGTAGTCGCCGGGCGCGGCCTGCAGCAACGCGAAGCAGAGCAGCGAGACGGCAAAGAGCGTGATGAGCGCGTGGGCGATGCGGGTTGCGAGCGTGCGGATCATGACGCGGCCGGATCGGGGAGCATGGCGTGGAGCAATTCGAGCGACGCCGGGTGGCGGGCCTGCACGGCAAAGGCATCGGCGGGAAGGCACTCGACGAGAACGCCGTGGTCGAGCACGGCGACGCGATTGGCCGAGCGGAGAACGCGGCCAAGATCGTGCGTGAAATGGATGCAGGCCAGTTGCATCTGTGTGCGGAGCGAGTCGAGCAAAGCGAGGATGGAGTCCTGCAGATCGCGATCGAGGCCGGTGAGGGCTTCATCGAGGAGCAGGAGGGATGGATTAAGGATAAGCGCGCGTGCAATGGCGACGCGCTGGCGCTCTCCGCCGCTGAGCTGCGGTGGACGGCGTGTGAGAAAGGCGGCAGGAAGCGAGACGGCGTCGAGTATGGAGCGGACGCAGGCATGGATGCTGCGCGATGTGTGGCGCGGCGCGGAGCGCGGCGGGTGAATGCGCAGCGGCTCGGCGAGGATGTCGGCAACGGTGAGGCGCGGATTGAGCGCGCCAGCGGTGTCCTGGAGGATGAGCTGGATACCGGCGCGCGCGGTGCGGGAGCGCGCGGGGCCGAGGTGCTCACCGTTAAAGATGATGTCGCCGGTGAAGCGTGATTCGAGGCCGGCGATGCAGCGAGCGAGTGTGGATTTGCCGCAACCAGAGGCGCCAATGATGGCGAGGCACTCGCCGGGAGCCGCGCCGAGCTGGATGTCGCGGAGGATGGGCGTGACGCGCGGGGCGCGCGGCCAGAGTCGATGTTGCACATACGCGAAGCGGAGATCGCTCACCCGAAGGATCGGATTGGCGGTCAAGGCAGGCGCGGGGAGCCGTGCAGCGCGGGATGCAGGGGGTGGCTCGTATTCGACGAGTGAGCCTGCACGCAGGACGAGGATTCGATCGGTGATGGCGGCCAGCAAGGCCGGATCGTGGCTGACGATGAGCATGGCGAGGTGCTGCTGCGCGCGGAGTTGCAGGAGCAGATCGAGGATGCGGCGCTGCGTGACGGTGTCGAGCGCGGAGGACGGCTCGTCGGCGAGGAGAAGTGAAGGCTGCGCAGCGAGCGCCTGTGCGATGGCGACGCGTTGGGCTTCTCCGCCACTGAGCTGATGCGGGAAGGCTGCGGCGATGCGTTCGGGATCGGTGAAGCCGGCCGCGCTCAATGCAGCGAGAACATTGCTGCGCCGCGCAGCAGGTGAAAGCATGTCACGAAGCTGCGATTCGACGCGGCGATAAGGGCTGAGGCGGCTGAGCGGATCCTGAAAGATGAAGCCGATGCTGCGGCGGCGCAGGGCGCGGCGTTGCGATGCAGGGATGCGAAGCAGATCACGATCCTGCAAGCGAAGAGCGGCGCAGCGGAGGCGCGCTGCCGGTGCGGGCATGCCGAGGATGCAGCGCAGCAGTGAGGACTTGCCGCTGCCGCTGGGGCCAAGGAGCCCAATGGCCTCATTGGGCTGGATGACAAAACTGACATCTTTGAGGACGGAAGATGAGCGGCGGGGGGAAAGAGCGTAATCGAGCGACAATGCCTGTACAGAAAGCAATGGCTGCATCGCGCAGATTGTATCACCGGCGCATTTGCACGCATGGATGCGATGCCTTCGTTGCAATTCATCGTGCGTTCACAGAATCAGGAAGGACAGCTATATTTTTCGCGCGGATCTGCGCCCTTATGCCAGTAAGGAGCAGATATGAAGCCGCGAGCGATGTTGTATTGCCAGCATCTGGCGGGAATTGGACACCTGATCCGCAGTACGGAGCTGGCGCGCGCGCTGGCGACGGAGCGGTGGGAGGTCCTGCTGGTGTGCGGCGGCGATGTGCCACAGGGGTATGAGTTCCCTGCTGGTGTGCGCGTAGAGCGGCTGGAAGCGCTCGAATCGGATCCCGAATACAAGACGCTGTCTACATGCGAAGCAGGGCAGGACCTGGATGCGGTGAAGGTGCGGCGCACAGTGAACCTGCTGGCGCTCTTTGATTCCTTTGCTCCCGATGCGCTGATTACGGAGATGTATCCGTTCGGGCGGAAAAAGTTTGAGTTTGAACTGAAGCCGCTGCTGGAGCGGGCGCGCGCGGCGGAGCGCAAGCCGGTGATTGCAGCGAGCGTGCGCGACATTCTGGTGCGCAGGCAGGACCAGGAAGCGTTTGAAGAGCGGGTTCTGAACGTCGTGAACCGCGCGTACGATGCCGTGCTGGTGCATTCCGACGAGCTGGTGCAGCCGCTGAGAGCGACGTTTGGTGCGGCTGCGGAGATACGGCCGGTGGTGGTGCACACGGGCTATATTGTGGCCGGCGAAGGCGGTGCGCAGGCCGAGGCGCAGGCGCAGGCGGCGCGGAAGTTTGCCGGCGAGGCGCTTGGCGGTGAGGAGTTTGTGCTGGTGAGCTGCGGCAGCGGCAGGCTGCAGGCTGGCCGCCAGTTGATGTATGCGGCTCTGGAGTCGGCGGAGAGGCTTGGAGGGCGCTTTCCGCACAAGCTGGTGCTGTGCGCGGGTCCGTTGGCTGCGGCGAGTGATTACGCGCAATACGAAAACATGGCGGCGGGACGGAACAACGTTGTGCTGGTGCATGACCTGCCGTTTCTGCGGAAGCTGATGGAACGCGCGGTGCTGTCGGTGAGTCTTGGCGGCTACAACACCGTGATGGAGCTGATGGCCGCGCGTGCGCAGGCGCTAGTGTTTGCCGCGGAGCCAAACGGCGACAGCGAGCAGCGCATGCGCGCGGAGGCGCTGACGGCGGCGGGACAGATGCGGATGCTGGAGGCGCGCGACCTGATGAACGGACGCCTTGCGGGCCGAATGGAAGAGGCGCTGTGCGCCCCGCTGGCGGTGCAGCCTGCGCAGATGGACGGAGCAAGGACGAGCGCGCAGTTGCTGAAGCTGCTGGTAAGGCGGAGATCGGCACAGGAGATTCTGACACCGTCGTTTCGATCTGCTTCGAGGAGCGGCAAGCGCGGAGACGTGCTCGGCGCGGAGGGTCAGACACAATGCGCCTGATGGTGTACTCGCACGACACGTTTGGACTGGGCAACATCCGGAGGATGCTGGCGATCTGCCATCATCTGCACGCGACTCTGGATGACCTATCAATTCTGATTGTGTCGGGTTCGCCGATGCTGCAGAGCTTCCGGGTGGCGAAGGGAATCGACTACATCAAGCTGCCATGCCTGAAGCGGGCGGAGACGGGCGAGCTGGGCGTGAAGTTTCTGCCGATGGAGGCCGATGAGGTCATTCGCCTGCGGCGGGAGCTGCTGCTTTCAACGATGGTTTCATATCGGCCGGATGTGGTGCTGGTGGACAAGAAGCCCGACGGGCTGGCGGGCGAACTGGAGCCGGCGCTGCGGCATGTACGTTGTTCGCTGCCGGAGACGCGTGTGTGCCTGGTGCTGCGGGACATTCTGGACGCGCCGGAGAAGACGGCGGCGGAGTGGCGCGAGCGCGGGTATAACAACGTGCTGCATTGGTACTACGACCAGATTCTGGTGCTGGGATCGCAGAACGTATTTGATGTGTGCGCCGAGTACGGGCTTCCACCGGCGATCAGCCGGAAGGTGATGTATTGCGGATACGTGGCGCGGCACGAGGCAATAGAAGCGCCGGAGAAGGTGCGCGCACGTCTTGGCATGGGTCCGGATGAGGCGCTGGTGCTGGCGACGGCGGGCGGCGGCGAAGACGGCTTCACGGTGATGCAGCGGAGCCTGGAAGCGGCCCGGCTGATGCAGGCGAAGCGACCAGTACAGATGATCGTGGTGGCGGGTCCTGAGCTGCCCGCCGAGCAGCGCAGGCGGCTGAGCGCAACGGCAGCAGGAATACCGCGCGCGCGCGTGGTGGAGTTTCTTCCGGACATGCTGAGCCACATGCACGCCGCGGATGTGGTGATCTCGATGGGCGGCTACAACACAGTGTGCGAACTGGCGACGCTGCACAAGCGGGCCATCGTGGCGCCGCGATCCGAGCCGGTGCAGGAACAGGCGATGCGCATGGAGCGGATGGCTGGGATGGGACCGTTTGTGGCGCTGACGCCAGAGACGCTGAACGCGCAGCAACTGGCAGAGGCGGTGCTGGCGCAGCTTGAGGCGACTGATCGCGCGCTGCGCAGCGAATGGAGTCTGGACATGGGCGCATTGCCGCGCATTGCTCGCCTGATTGGGCATTACCAGCGGCGGAGCGCGCACGGCGCGCAGCCTGTGGGTGAGAGCGACAGCGATCTGCGGATGGATGCAGCCGCGTCCTAGGGCGGACCCATAGCACCGATTGCAACACACGAAGAGAGGACGACGATGCTCCCTGTACGGATTGGGTTTCTGGTAAAGACATTTCCGCGGCTTTCCGAGACGTTCATCTTGAACGAGATTCTTGGGCTGGAGGAGCTGGGCTGGGATCTGCGGATTTACTCGCTGAATCCGCCGGCGGAAGAGCCTGTGCACCCGGCGGTAGCGCGGGTGAAGGGACCCGTGAGCTATGTGCCGGCGCTGAGCCGTAACGGAGTGCTGACCGAGCCTCTGAAGACGTATTCGGCGCAGGCGCAACTGCTGCTGACTCGACCGCTGAAGTACGTAGCGGCGATGGTGCGGTACTTCAGGGGCAATGAGACGCCGCGGCGGAAGCACTTTTTCCAGGCGGGCAATCTGGCGCTGAAGTTGGAGAGGGACGGAGTTACGCATCTCCATGCGCACTTTGCCAATATCCCGGCGGCGGTAGCGGAGGTTGTGTACTGGCTGACGGGGATTCCCTTCAGCATAACGGCGCACGCGAAAGACATCTATACGACAAACGAGCATGAGCTGGCGCGACGCATGCGGACGGCGACGGGTGTGATGACATGCACGGAGTTCAACGCCCGTTATCTGCGCGGGATTGCGGAGACAGGAGTTGCAATCGACCGGGTGTATCACGGGATCGATACGGAGCGCTTTTCGAGCGCGAATGAGGCGCGGAGCCAGCGCGCGGCGGGAGCGGAGCCGTTGGTGCTGACGGTGGGGCGCTTTTCGGAAAAGAAGGGTCTGGAAGATCTGCTGCGCGCGTGCGCGCTGCTGCGAGACCGAGAAGTGAAGCTTCGCTGCGTGATGGTGGGATATGGCGCGCTGGAAGAGCGCCTGAAGGAGCTGCGCAGAGAGCTGGGACTGGAGACGCTTGTCGAGATGCCGGGGCGGCTGGCGCAGCCGCAGGTCATTGAGCAGTACCGGCGCGCAGCGGTGTTTGCCCTGCCGTGCGTGGTGCTAGAGAACGGCGACCGCGATGGAATTCCCAACGTGCTGCTGGAGTCGATGGCCGCCGGCGTGCCGGTGGTGACGACGGATGTGAGCGGCATCGCCGAGGTGGTGGAAGACGGGCGGACGGGATGGCTGGTGGAGCCGCACAATCCAGCGATGCTGGCCGATGCGATTGCGCATGCGCTGAGCCACGATGCAGAGGCGGCGCGAATTGCAGAGAGCGCGCGCGAACGGGTTGAAGCGGAGTTTTCACTGGCGGCGAGCGCGCAGCGAGTTGATGCGAAGCTGCGGGCGGCCGTGAATCGCGGCCTGGCGAAAGCGTGGGAGAAGGATGGAGCCGGGGCGCTGAGCGGGGAGCCGAACGCATGAGCCGTTTCGTGCCCATCTCGCCCGCTCCCGTGGCTATGGGGCGTGTGATGCGCGGGCTGCTGCAGGTGTGCGGTCGCGACCTGATGGCGGAGCGCAGGCTGCTGGCAAGCGCGGTCACCACGGTGGTGTTGACGGCGCTGTTTCGCGTGCTCGAGCCGTGGCCGCTGAAGTTCATCTACGACCTGATCTTTCAGCATGGGCAGGGCAAGGAGAAGGCGCTCAAGGTCTTCGGCTTTGTGCTGGTCCACAAGGGGAGCGGCAACTGGACGACGCTGATTCTGATTTCAGCCGCTTGTCTGGTTGCCTTCAATGCACTGGCGGGCGGGTTTGATTATCTGAGCAATGTGGCGATGGGCATCGCCGCGTCGCGCGTGCTGTCGAAGCTGCGGGCGAGGCTGTTCCGGCATCTTCAAGCGCTGGATATGCGCTTCTATCGCAGCCACAAGAGCGGCGAGCTGACGGCGTCAGTGACTGCAGACATCGACAAACTGCGGGACATGACGGTCTCCGCGCTGCTTCCGTTCATCTCGAACGGCCTTGCGTTGCTGGCGATGGTGGCGGTGATGCTGCGGATGAACTGGCGGCTGGGTCTGCTGGTCCTGGTGGCATTTCCCGCTTTCTATGGAGTGGTGACACGCATTACGCGACGCATTGGCCGCGTAGCGCGCGAGCAGCGTCAGCGAGACGGAGGGATCGCTTCGATTGCGGCGGAGGCAATTTCGGCGATGCAGACCATCCAGGCGTTTGGGCTGGAAGAGGAGTTTGTCCGGCGCTTTGGCGGAGACAACGAGGGCAGCCTGGTACAGAGCAACCGGGCACAGAAGCTGTCATCGCAACTGGAGCGAACGATTGATCTGTTTGCTTCGATCACGACGGCGGGCGTGCTGCTGCTGGGCGCGAACAGCGTGCTGGACGGGAAGCTGACGGCGGGCGACCTGATTGTGTTTGTGAGCTATCTGCGGAATTCGTTCAAGCCCATCCGTCAGACGGCGAAGTATCTGGCGCAGATTACGAAGGCGCTTGCATCCGGCTCGCGGGTGCTGAGTCTGCTTGGAGAAGCGCCGGAAGTAGTGGATGCGCCGCGGGCGATCCAGGCGCGGCCCTTCCGAGGCTCGATCCGCTTTGAAGGGGTGAGCTTTGCGTATCGAGCGGGTCATCCGGTGCTGAAGGACATCTCGTTTGAGGTGTGGCCGGGCGAGCGGGTGGCGATTGTGGGTCCCTCGGGGAGCGGTAAGTCGACACTGGCGGCGCTGCTGCTGCGTTTTTACGATCCGCAGTCCGGCACGATCCGCGTGGATGGCGAGGACATTCGGGACTACACGCTGAAAAGCCTGCGCGAGCAGATTTCGGTGGTGATGCAGGACACGGTTCTGTTCACGGGCACGATTCGCGACAACATCCGATTTGGATCGCTCACGGCGAGCGGGGATGCGATTCACCATGCAGCGGTGAAGGCGCGGGCGAGCGAGTTTATTGCGCGGATGGGGAAGGACTACGAGACGCAGGTGGGCGAGCGGGGCGCGACGCTCTCTGGCGGGCAGCGGCAGCGCATTGCGATTGCCCGGGCGTATCTGCGCAACGCGTCGATTCTGCTGCTGGACGAGGCGACGACGGGGCTGGACACGCGCAACAAGAGCCTGGTGCTGAGCGCACTGCGCGAGTTGAGTGCAACACGCACGACGCTGACGATTACGCATGAGATTGCAGAGGCAAGAGACGCGGACCGGATTTTGTTTCTGTGCGATGGACGGCTGGAAGAACAGGGGACTCATGAGCAGCTAATGCGGCGCGACGGGGGATACAAGGCGCTGTATCTGCAACACGCCCATGCGGGAATGAGGGAGGCTGCGGCACATGCAGTGTGAGATGGGGAGCAGTAAGACGCAGCTATGGATACTGCGGCACGGGCGCAGCACGCTGAACGACGCGCAGATGTTTCAGGGCTGCGAAGCAGAGAGCGAACTGACGGCGGATGGCATCCACAGCGCGCAGGCAGCCGGAGAACGGCTGAAAGGCGAAGGGATCGACGCAATCTACACGAGTCCGCTGAAGCGTGCGATGCAGACGGCGGAGCTGGTGAAGCAGACGTTGGGCGACCGCGCCGGCGGGGTATTGCTGGAGCAGGATGCGGCGCTGCGCGAGATGGAACTGCCTGGTTGGGAAGGGCTGACGTATGCGGCGGTGCGGGAGCAGTTTGCCGAGAAGTACGGGCAGTTTCGGGAGAATCCGGCAAATTTCTTTCTGCTGGATGCGACTCGCGGCCAGGTGTGGCCGGTGCTGGAGATGGAGCAGCGGGTGCACCGGTTCCTCTCTGCGGTGCTGCGGAAGGAAGCCGACAAGCGGATTCTTCTGGTGACGCATGGCGGGCCGGCGAGCATTGTGCTGCTGACGGCACTGCGGCTGCAGGTGCGGTGCTTTCACTCTATACAGGTGATGCACGGAGGGTTGAGCCGGGTGAGTGTGGAGCACTGGCCGGACCGGATGAAGGTGGAGGTGATGAACGAAATGACCTACTTCAATACCGGCCTGCCGAAGCTGAAGAACGGCAAGAACGGGTTGCGCCTGCTGCTGGTGGCGAGCGATGCGCCGCAGTGCGAAGGCGAAGTGGAAGAGGCGCTGGCGCAGTTGCTGGAACGGCTACCGATTCACCGCGCTCTGGCCGCGGACCAGGATGGCGTGACGACGGCGATGCGGCTGCTGAAGTACCGGAGGCGGTCGACGATTGAGACGTGCACGGCGACGGGGCTGCGCGGCGCGATTGAGCGGCAACTGAGCCGGCAACGTCCGGACGAACTGACCAATCTGCTGATCACGGGGCGGGGTGAGCTGCTGGGTGACGTGATGCGGCGGTCGATGCGGTGGGATGCGCTGGAGACACCGACGAGCCTGGACACCTGCACGGGTTTGTGTGTGGTACACCTGCCGCGGACAACGGAGCAGCCGGTGCTGCAGGCGGTGAATATCTACCGGGGCGCGGATGGCATGGCGGGAGGAATGGCATGAGAGTGCTGGTGACGGGCGCGGCTGGGTTTGTGGGCTTTCACGTGGCCCAGCGGCTGCTGAAGGACGGGCACGAGGTGTATGGCCTCGACAATCTGAACGACTACTATGCCGTGGCGCTGAAGCGGGCGCGGCTGGCGCAACTGGAGCGGCATGGCCGGTTCCATTTTGCACTGATGGACCTGGCGGATGGGCATGTGGTGAAGCGGCTGCTGGCGCATGCGAGGCCGGACGTGGTGGTGCATCTGGCGGCGCAGGCGGGCGTGCGCTACTCGATGGAGAACCCCGGCGCGTATGTGCAGAGCAACCTGGCGGGATTCGTGAATCTGCTGGAGGCGTGCGCGCATGAGGCCGCGCCGCAGCACTTTCTGTATGCGTCGTCGAGCTCGGTGTACGGGGCGAATACGGAGATTCCATTTCGCACGAAGGATGCGGTGGATTGCCCAATCTCACTGTATGCGGCGACCAAGCGCGCGAACGAATTGATGGCGCATACCTACAGCCATCTTTACGGAATGGCGGTGACGGGGATGCGGTTCTTCACGGTGTATGGGCCGTGGGGCAGGCCGGACATGGCGTACTACAAATTCGCCGATGCGATTCAGATGGGCCGGCCGATCAAGATCTACAACCACGGCGCGATGCGGCGGGACTTTACCTATATCGACGATGTGGTGGAGGCGGTGGTGCGGCTGATGCCGCTGGCGCCGGAGAAGACGCTCCTGGAGCAAAGCAGCGGCGCGGTGCTGAGCGATGCGCGCAGCCGCGTGGTGAACATCGGCAACAACCGGCCGGTGGAGCTGATGCACTTTATCGACGTGTTGGAGAAGAGCCTTGGGCGGTGTGCGATGCGGGAGTATCTGCCGATGCAGCCGGGAGATGTGCCGGAGACCTATGCGTGCATCGATGAACTGGAAGCGCTGACTGGCTACCGGCCGGTGGTGAGCATTGAGGAAGGACTGGAGCGGTTTGCGTGGTGGTACCTGGAGTATCACCGGGAACCGGCTGAGCGGATTGCATGAAGAGATGGATTGAGATGGGTGTGTGCGCGGCGGCGCTGCTGGCAGTGGGCAGCGCGCGGGCGCAGCAGGATGCGGGCGCGAAGCTGCGCGGCGCGGTGCACGATGAGACGGGCGCGGCGATTCCGGGAGCGCGGCTGATGGCGGAGTGCGGGCACGGGCGGGTGACGGAGGCGACCGCGGAGAACGACGGGAGCTACGTGCTGGCGGTACCCGCTGGAGCGAAGTGTGTAATCCGCGCGGAGGCGGAAAACTTTGCCGAGAGCCGCGTGACGGAGCGCGTGACAGAGGCAGGCGCGACTGCGGATATTACGCTGCGCGTGCAGGGCGCATCGGCGGACGTGGTGGTGAATGCGGACGATGAGCCGTTGATCAGCGCGGAGCCCGAGGCCAACGTGGGCGCGATTGTGCTGGGCGAGCAGGACCTGGAAGAATTGCCGGATGATCCGGACGATTTGATGGAAGACCTTCTGGCGATGGCGGGACCTGCGCCATCGGGTGGCGTCCAGCTTTATACGGATGGATTCACCGGGCAGAAGCTGCCGCCAAAGGCGGCAATCCGGCAGATCAAGATCAACCAGAATCCCTACTCGGCGCAGTTTGACCATGTGGGCCTGGGCCGCATCGAGATTCTGACGAAGCCGGGGACGAATCCGGCGCACGGCGAGTTTGCCTACCGGGTGAGCGATGCATACTTCGATTCGCGGAATCCGTATGCGACTACGCAGGCGCCGTACCGAGCGCAACTGGTGACGGGCAGCGTGGGCGGGCCGCTGACGCAGAAGCTCTCGTACTTTGTGGATTTTCAGGGACGGTTTGCGACCAACAATGCGGTGGTGGATGCGCAGGTGCTGAATGCGGCGCTACAGCCGACCACACTGAGCCAGACGCTGCTGGTGCCGGCACAGAATCTTTCCGGAGGCGGCAGGCTGGACTGGCAGGCGACGGCGAACACGACGCTGACGGGACGGTTTGAATACACGCGCGACGCGGCGGACGGAGCGGGACCGGGTGGATTCCTGCTGGGCGCGGGAGCGTACAACTCGGTGGCTCCGTCGGAGGATACGCAGGTTTCGGCGACGACGGCGCTCAATCGCACGACGGTGAACGAGCTCCGGTACCAGTACTTGCGGCAGAGCCTGAACCGGACCCCTGCGAGCACGTCGGCGGCGGTGAACGTGCTGGATGCCTTCACGGGCGGTGGCTCGGCGGCTGGGGCGTTCTCGCAGATCCAGTCTTTAAACGAGGCTCAGGACTATCTTACGAAGTCGATGGGCGCGCATACGGTGGTACTGGGCGGTCAGGCGCGGCTGCTGGAGTTCCAGAATGCTTCGCCGCTGGATTTCAACGGGCAGTATGTGTTTTCTGGCGGCAAGGCGCCGACGCTGGACGCGAATAACCAGCCGGTGCTGGGCACAAACGGGTTGCCGGCAATGGAAAGCATCTCGTCACTGGAGCGCTACCGCCGGACGTTGGTGCTGGAGGGGCTGGGGTTGACGTCGGCGCAGATTCGGGCGCTGGGCGGCGGGGCATCGCAGTACACGGTGGCGACGGGCGCGACGGCGGCGAGCGTGCTGCAGTTTGACTTTGGCGCGTTTGCGCAGGACGACTGGAAGGTGAGCAAGCGGCTGACGCTAAGCGCGGGCGTGCGCTGGGAGGGACAGAACACGATTCACCGCTGGGCGGATGTGGGGCCGCGGCTGGCGGCGGCGTGGATGCCGTTCGGGCGCAACCATGGCACCGTGATTCGCGGCGGCGCGGGCATGTTCTTTGAGCGCTTTCAGCCGGGGCTGTATCTGAACACGCTGCGCTATGACGGAGTGCTGCAGCAGCAGTATGTGGTGGCGAACCCGGATTTCTATCCGAATGCGCCGCCGGTGAGCACGCTGGCGGGGATGGGGCTGCCGCAGACGGTAGAGACGATGGCGAACGGGTTGCGGTCACCGTATCTGATGCAGTCGTCGCTTGCGGTGGAGCAGCAACTGCCGGGCGCGGTGGTGGGCGGCGTGACGGTAGCGCAGACGCTGGGGCGGCATCTGTTGTACTCCGCGAATGTGGCGCCGAACCTGGCGGTGGGAAACAACTACCAGTACCAGTCGGCAGGGAATTTGAATGAGACGCAGGTGACGGTGTCGCTGCGGCGCAAGTATCGCAACGGGTTTGCGCTTTTCGGCAACTACACGTGGACGCATGCGCGGGACAACACGGACGGGCCGTCGATGTTTCCTGTGAATGGGAACAACATCGCGGCGGAGTACGGGCGCGCGGCGACGGACATCCATCACTATGCTGTGGTGAACGGGACGACACCGGGGCCGCTGGGGATGACGATGAGTCCGTATCTGATTGTGCGTTCGGGCGCGCCGTTCAATCTCATCACGGGCCACGACAACAATGGCGACTCGATCTATAATGACCGGCCGGGCATTGCGACGGATGCGACCAAAGCGGGCGTGGTGAAGACACCGTACGGATTGCTGGATCCATCGCCAACGGCGGGCGAGACGATCTTGCCGCGCAACTTTGCGCAGGGGCCGGATTTTGTGGAGATGAATCTGCGCGTGAGCCGGGCGTTTGCGTTTCACCGGACCGAGCCGGGTGGAGTGACGCCAGCGGCGCGCATGCGGCCGGGGTGGTTCTACATTCCGCACACGCCGACGGGGCCGCACATGACGGTGAGCGTGACGGCGCGGAATCTTCTGAATCACGACAATCAGGGGCTGCCTTCGGGCAATCTGAGCTCCCCGCTCTTCAACCAGTCGAACACGCTATCTTCGGCAACGGATCCCTCGCTGGCGTCCTACGGGAACAACCGGCGGATTCAGTTTGAGGCGCGCTTCAACTTCTGAGAGGCGCAGCGCTGCGGCGGCTTAATCGCCCAGCGGCGCTTCTCGGGTCGCGGGTGCGGCGGAACGCTTGTCGCCGGGGCGCTCCATGCCCTGCGCGATCTGCGCCATGCGCAAGTGCTGTTCCATCAGGCGGCGCGCATCGGCGGTCTTGCGGCCGCGGATGGAGCGGTAGATCTCGCGATGCATCTCGGCGGACTCGCGCAGATCGATGGCGCGTTCGACGGTCTTGCGGCGCTTGTCATACATGGAAGAGGTGACCGTCTCCATGATGGAGGCGAGAATGGGGTTGCCGGAGGCCTGCGCGATGATGCGATGGAACATGACGTCGTGAATGAGGTATTCGGTGGGATTCTCGATGGCCGCGAACATCTCTGCGACCTCTTCAGCGAGGGCCGCGTGATGCTCGTCCTTGCCGCGCTCGGCGGCGAGTGCGGCGAGGCCGCTTTCAAGCAGGATGCGGGCCTCGAACATCTGCCAAGACTGGAAGCCGTGGAGCGGGCCCATAAAGCTGAGCGAAGCTTTGCCAAGGTCTGGCGGGCCGTCCGCGACAAAGGTGCCGACGCCGTGGCGGATTTTCATGACGCCCATGGCGGCCAGGTAACCGATGCCGGTGCGAAGGCTGGCGCGGCTGATTTTGAGGTCGCGCGCGAGCTCTCGCTCGGGGGGCAGTTTGTCACCGGGCTGGAGCGTACCATTCTCGATGAGGGAGCGAACGTGGTTGACCACTTGCATGGTCCGGTGGGACTCGGGCACATCCTGTCTGACCCGTGGCATAGAAGGCACCTTTGCGCAAATTCGATGCGGAAAATATGGACAGAAAGAGCTTACCACCGCATGAGGGGTGGAGGCTTTCTAAAAATGAAGGAAAGAAGAGCGAGACACAGGAGCATGGGGTGTGTATACTTGTGGTCTGACCTCTAAAGAGGTTGGATTCCTGTGGCAAAAAGCCACGAAAGCAGCCCAATATGTTGATCCACGACGATCGCCTGTTCCCTGCCGAGCCCAATGTGCGCTCGATTGCCCGCTCCCTTTATGAACGTGTTCGCGACCTGCCGATTGTGGGTCCACATGGCCACACACAGGCGGGGTGGTTTGCGCGGAATGAGCCGTTTCCCGATCCGGCGAAGCTGCTGGTTCAGCCGGACCACTATGTGTATCGCATGCTCTACAGCCAGGGTGTAACGCTGGATGAGCTGGAGATTGGGCAGACGGTGATGAAGGATCCGCGGAAGGTGTGGCGGACATTTGCGCGCCACTATCAGCTGTTCCGTGGAACGCCGACGCGCATGTGGCTGGACTATGAGTTTCAGGAGCTGTTCGGGCTGGAAGAGCGGCTGAGCGAGAAGACGGCAGACAAGTACTACGACACGATTGCCGAGAAGCTGCAGACGGCGGAGTTCCGGCCGCGGGCGCTGTTTGAACGGTTCAAGATCGAGGTGCTGGCGACGACGGATTCGCCACTGGATTCGCTGGAGGATCATGCGGCAATCCGCGCTTCGGGATGGAAGGGGCGGATCGTGCCGACGTTCCGGCCGGACCCGGTGGTGGATCCAGAGTTTGCGGGCTTTGCGGAGAACCTGGCGGAACTTGGCGAGAAGACGGGCGAGGACACGGCGACGTGGGATGGATATCTGAAGGCGCTGCGCAAGGCGCGGGCGCGCTTCAAGACGCTGGGCTGTACGGCGACCGACCACGGACATCCGACGGCGCAGACGGCGGACCTGCCGAAGGCCGAGGCTGCGAAGCACTACGAGAAGGTGCGGACGGGCAAGGCGAGCGCGGCGGAACAGGAGCTGTTCCGGGCGCAGATGCTGACCGAACTGGCGCAGATGAGCCTGGAAGATGGGCTGGTGATGCAGATCCATCCGGGCAGCGTGCGCAACCACAATCGCAAGGTGTATGAGAAGTATGGACGCGACACGGGAGCAGATATTCCGCGGGCGACGAACTACGTGGACGCGCTGCGGCCGCTGCTGGACCGGTTTGGCAATGAAAGCAAGCTGACGATCATTCTATTCACGCTGGATGAGACGACGTATAGCCGGGAACTGGCGCCGCTCGCGGGGCACTATCCGTGCCTGCGGCTGGGACCGCCTTGGTGGTTTCTCGACAGCCCGGAGGGAATGATGCGCTTTCGTGAACTGGCGACGGAGACGGCGGGCTTCTACAACACGGTAGGCTTCAACGACGATACGCGAGCGTTTCTGTCGATTCCTGCACGGCACGATGTGGCGCGCAGGATTGATTGCGCATTTCTGGCGCGTCTGGTGGCGGAGCACCGGCTCGATGAAAGTGAGGCGCACGAGGTCGCGCATGAACTAACCTACGGGCTGGTGAAGAAGGCTTACCGACTGTAAGGAGACTGCATGATGGCTGGCGGAATCCCTTCCAGCGAATCGATCGAAGAAGAGCTTCCGCCCATTGAGCGGTCGGGGCGCGTGCGCTGGACGATTTGCGCGATGCTCTTTGCGGCGACATCGATCAACTACATGGACCGGCAGGTGATCTCGATTCTGAAGCCGACGCTGGCGCACTCGATCGGGATGACCGAGATCGGCTATGGGTACGTGGTGGATGCGTTCCAAATTGCCTATGCCACCGGGCTGCTGCTGGCCGGGCGGTTTGTGGACAAGGTGGGGACGCGCATCGGCTATATGGTGATCATGGCGGTGTGGAGCCTGTCTGCCATGGGCCACGCGCTTGCGAACACGGTGCTGGAGTTTGGTGCGGCGCGGCTGTGCCTTGGGTTGGGCGAGTCGGGGAACTTTCCGGCAGCAATCAAGACCGTGGCGGAGTGGTTTCCGCAGAGCGAGCGGTCGCTGGCGACGGGCATCTTCAACTCCGGCGCGAATCTGGGCGCGGTGCTGGCGCCGCTGCTGGTGCCGTGGGTGACGCTGCACTACGGCTGGCATGCAGCGTTTCTGATCACGGGCACGTTCAGCGCGGTGTGGATCTTCTGGTGGTATCGCAACTATCGCAAGCCAACGGACCATCCGACGCTGACGGGCGCGGAGCTGCGCTACATCTACCAGGAAGCGGCGGCGCAGATGGGTCCGCAGGTGCCGTGGCGGCGGCTGCTTGGCTTCCGGCAGACGTGGGCGTTTTCGCTCGGGAAGTTTTTGACGGATCCAATCTGGTGGTTCTATCTGTTCTGGCTGCCGTCGTATTTCAGCGCGCGCTTTCATCTGGACCTGGCGCATCTGGGCCTGCCGCTGATTGTGGTGTACAACGCATCGGCGGTGGGCAGCGTGGGCGGGGGATGGCTGCCGGCGCCGTTCCGGAAGCTGGGCCTGAGCGCGCCAAAGGCGCGGCTGGCAGCGATGCTGTTCTGTGCGGTTCTGGTGCTGCCGATCTTTGCGCTGACGCACCTTGCATCGGAGTGGTTCGCCGTGGGCGTGCTGAGTCTGGCTGCAGCCGCGCATCAGGGCTGGTCGGCCAATCTGTTTACGACGGCGTCGGATATGTTTCCGCGCAGTGCGGTGGGCTCGGTGACGGGCATTGGCGGTATGGCGGGCTCGGCCGGCGGCGCACTGCTGGCGTTTTATGCAGGGCACATTCTGCAATTGACGCATAGCTACGCGAGCCTTTTTGCGATTGCGGGCAGTGCGTATCTGCTGGCTCTGGCGATTCTGTACGCGCTGGCTCCAGGACTGAAGAAAGCGGAGCTGACGGCGTAGGTCTTTTGAAGCTTTTTGCAGTACTCGATTTGCAGTACGAGTTATTGAATGGAGAAATCATGGGGAGCCGCAATCTTAAGCTGACCAAGTATTCGATCGGGACCGGAGATCGCTTTGCGCATCAGGCGAAGGCGCAGTTGAAGGCGTGCCTGCAGGCGCTGGAGCACGGTGTGGAAGTGGCGCCGGTGTGGAACAAGTCAAACCGCGAGCACATGATTATCGGCTCGGAGCCGGTGAGCGTGCGCGCGGCCGCGGACGCCGCTGTGAAGGCACTGGGCTGGACGCGGCCGTACTTCTGCGATGCAGACCACATTACGCAGCAGACGGTGGGGCGGTTTCTGCCTGCCTGCGACTTCTACACGCTGGATGTGGCGGACTTTATCGGAAAAGCCGCGCCAGAGGCGGAGATCAGCGCCTTTGTGAAGAAGCGCGCGGGGCTGGCGGGACGCATTGCGCTGAAGGGCGTGAGCGAGGCGTTTGAGATTACGCCGGAGCTGCTGGAGAAGACGGCGCGGAAGTATCTGGGCGCGGTGAAGACGGCGGGCGAGGTGTACCGCACGATTGTTGCGGCGAAGGGCGAAGGCAACTTCATTCCCGAAGTGTCCATGGACGAGACCGACACGGCGCAGAGCCCGGTGGAACTGCTGATTATTCTTGCGGCGATTGCGGATGAGGGGATTCCGGTGCAGACGATTGCGCCGAAGTTCAGCGGGCGGTTCAACAAGGGCGTGGACTACGTGGGCGACGTGGCGCAGTTTGAGCGCGAGTTCCAGCTGGACGTGGCGGCGATTGCGCACGCGGTGGAACACTTCGGACTGCCGGAAAATCTGAAGCTGAGCGTGCACTCGGGCAGCGACAAGTTTTCGATTTATCCGGCGATTCACCGGACGATGAAGCGCTTTGACGCGGGCGTGCACCTGAAGACGGCGGGCACGACGTGGCTGGAAGAGCTGATCGGGCTGGCGGAAGCGGGTGGCGATGGGCTGGCGCTGGCGAAGGAGATCTACGCCGAGGCGTATGGACATCGCGAAGAGTTGTGCGCGCCCTACGCGACGGTGATTGATATTGACGTGGCCAAGCTGCCTGCACCTGCGGAGGTTGCGAAGTGGACCTCGGAGCAGTACACGTCGGCGCTGCGGCATGTGCCTGGCGCGGCGGCCTACAACAGCAGCCTGCGGCAACTGCTGCATGTGGGCTTCAAGGTGGCGGCGAAGATGGGCCCGCGCTACCTGAGTCTGCTGGAAGCGCATGAAGACGTGATTGCACGCAACGTGACGGAGAACCTCTACAACCGGCACATTGCGCCGGTGTTTGAGGGATAAGAACGAGGCCACGCGATCGATGCGGCCCGGAAAGATGGAGACGGTAGAATGGCGAATTTGTTGAGCCTTGACGGCAAGGTAGCGGTGGTGACGGGTGGCACCTCGGGCATTGGCCGCGCGATGAGCCTTGGCCTGGCGGAAGCGGGCGCGAATGTGGTGGCCACGGCGCGGCGGCCGCAGCAGGTGGAGGAGACGGCGGCAGCGATTGAAAAGCTCGGGCGGAAGACGCTGCGGATTGCGTCGGATGTGTGCGACAGGAAGTCGCTGGAGACGCTGCTGGCCGAGACGGTAAAGAGCCTGGGCAAGGTGGACATTCTGATTAACTGCGCGGGGCGCATCAAGCGGACGCCGACGATCAGCGTGACGGAAGAGGAGTGGAACGGGATTCTGGACACGAACCTGACGGGAACGCTGCGCGCATGCCAGGTGTTTGGCGCGCACATGCTGGAGCGCGGCTACGGGCGCATCATCAACATCGCTTCGCTGAACAGCTTTGTGGCGCTGCATGAAGTGGCGGCGTATGCGGCGAGCAAGGCGGCGGTGATGTCGCTGACGCGGTCGCTGGCGGTGGAATGGTCGCGCAAAGGGATCACGGTGAATGCGATTGCGCCGGGGGTGTTTCGCACGGAGCTGAACGCGAATCTGCTGGACAGCACACCGCGCGGGCAGGAGCTGCTGATGCGCACGCCGATGGGGCGCTTTGGGAAGACGGAAGAGCTGATTGGCGCGGCGATCTATCTGGCGTCGGATGCGGCGTCGTTTGTGACGGGCGAGACGCTGGTGGTGGATGGCGGCTTCCTGGCGAGCGGCGTGAACCAGTAGCCTTCAGGCGCTGGGGCCGATGGGCCGCGTGATCTTGAGGATGCGCTTTGCGTTGCCGGAGGCGACCTGCTGGCGTTCGGTTTCGGTGATGCGCGCGTTCTCAATGAACGCCGCGGCCACGGGCGTTTTCTCAAACGGATAATCGATCGAGAACATGACGTTCTCCGCGCCCATGCTGTCGAGCGCGCAGCGGAGTGAGATGTCAGAACAGACGCCGGATGTGGTGATGGCGATGTTGCGCTTGATATAGAACGAGGGCGGCTCGGCGAGCGTCATAGAGCCGCGGTGGGAGATGGGCCAGCGGCTATCAAAGCGCCACAGGTTGAGAGGCAGGGTTTCTCCCATGTGGCCAAGGATGACGCGCGCCTTTGGGTAGCGCTCGAAGACGCCTGCGAAGACCAGGCGCAGCGCATGCGTCCCGGTTTCAAAGGCCCAACTGCAGACCGGGCCCCAGAGCTCGGGATGGTCCGCGTACATGGCGGGATGGTCGACGGGGTTGCCGGGGTGGATGTAAATGGGCGCTTCCAGCGCGGCGGCGCGCTCCCAGAAGACGGAGAACTTGTCGAGGTCGAGATACTCGCCGTTGGTCTGGCCGTTGATCATGGCGCCCTGAAAGCCGAGGCCCCGGATGCAGCGCTCGAGCTCGCTGGCGGCTTCAGCGGGGTTCTGCATGGCCAGATGCGCGAGGCCACCGAAGCGGGTGGGGCGCTTCTGGATTTCCTTTGAGAGAAAGTCGTTGACCCACTTGGCGCGCTTCACGGCGACGGCGGTGTCTTTCTCAATCTGCACGCCGGGGCCGGAGAGCGAGAGGACGGAGTAGTCGACGCCATTCTGGTCCATCACTTCGATGCGGTGGTCGCCCAGGTCCAGCAGGGCGGCGAGGCCGAGTTTGGCGATCTCGGGACTGATGTTGGGATAGGTTTCCTCGAAGTAGGGGACAAACTCGGGCACCATGAAGTGCTCTTCGAGGGCGATTTTGCCAAGGCGCTTGCTGGTGGGGGTTTGCGCGGCAGATGGCTGTGCGGAGGTGGCAATGGTGCCGAGCGCCTGCGCGGCGACGGCGAAGGTTGCGCTCTTGAGAAGGTCTCTGCGCTGCATGTCTGCGGCCTCCAGGAAAGTGGGTGGATCAAACGGAGAGTGCGCAGACCAGAAAAAATCCGGTCGCGCACGAAGATTTGAGGAGATTCGTCTCCCCGCCTTTGTAACGGAGCGGCGGGGGAGAAGCAAGTCTCAATTGTCGTGGCGACCGGCAGGGGTCAAATTACTTCAAGGAGACTTCGGCACCTTCGAGCTGGGTGATGGGCTGGCCTTCCTGGGCCTGCACGAGGACCTTGGCGCCGGTGACGTGAGCGAAGCCGATGAAGAGGCCCTTTTGCGCGCTAATCTGCACGTTGCGCAGGACGACGTTGCCGACTGGAACTTCAGGGAGACCGACGATGGCGCCGGCATTCTGAATGTTCGTCGCGGTGATGTTCTCGATGGTGATGTCGTGGAAGTAGGGCGTGAGGCGGCCGATGGGCTGCGCGGAGACGCCGGCCTCGGGCATGATTTTCGGATAGTACTCGCTGATGATGAGCGCGTTCTTGACGTTCTTCATCTGGATGTCGCGGAAGACGAGGTTGCCGACGTTGTTGCCGCGGTCGCGGTTGGCTTTGACGCGGATGCCGTTGTCGGTGCCGTCGAAGGTGACGCGCTCGGCGCGGATGTTCTGCGCGCCGCCGGCGAGCTCGCTGCCGACGGAGAGGCCGTGGCCGTGGAGGAAGGTGCAGTCGGTGATGGTGATGTTGCGGCTGGGCGCGTCGGGGCCGGGCGAGTTGATGGCGCCGGACTTGATCGCGATGTCGTCGTCGCCTACGTCGGCGTAGAGGTGATCGATGATGACGTTGGATGAGGAGAAGGGATCGACGGCGTCTGTATTGGGGGCGTGCTGCGGGGCGAGGATGCGGACGTTCTTGATGAGAACGTCATCGGAGTAGTAGGGGACGAGCTGCCACATGGGCGAGTTCTGAATGGTGACGCCTTCGATGCGGATGTGTTTGCAGTGGTCGAGGACGACGAGACGCGGACGGCTGTAGCTGGAGCCGAGGATGCCGTGGTCGTGAATGGAGCGGGCTTCCTGCCACCAGCTTTCGCCGTTGCCGTCGATGGTGCCCTCGCCGGTGATGGCGATGTTGTCTGCGTTGGTGGCGCTGACGAGCGATTGATAGCCGGGCGCGCGGAACTCGGTCTTGGCGGGGTAGTCGGCGTGGTCGGGCGAACCGAGCAGCGTGGCGCCTTTGTCGAGGTGGAGAGTGATGTTGCTCTTGAGGACGATGGGCGCGCTGAGCCAGGTGCCCGCGGTGAGGCGCACGGTGCCGCCGCCCTGCTTCTCGCAGGCGTCGATAGCGGACTGGATGGCTGCAGTGTCCTTGGTCTTGCCATCGGCCTTGGCGCCATAGGCGTGGGGATCGCAAACGGGCGCGGCGTGGAGCGCGGTCGAGAAGGCAATGAGGAGCAGCGCGGGCAGAGCTGCTGCTGCCGCTCTGCCGATGCGGGAAGTACGGAGTGCAATCACAGAGTCTCCTTGAAGCGTTCGGTTGAGATCGATCGGCACATGGACCATCAGCGCTGGATGCGTGCGGAGCCGCCTGCGGCGAAGGCTCGGACCTGCTCCACGGTAGCCATGGTGGTGTCGCCGGGGAAGGTGGTCATGAGCGCGCCGTGGGCCCAGCCGAGATTGATGGCTTCCTCGGGCGATTCGCCGTGGAGGAGGCCGTAGATGAAGCCGGCTGCGAAGCCGTCGCCGCCGCCGACGCGGTCGAGGACATTGAGTTCCGCAGTGGGCGCGTGGACGGCTTTGCCGTTGACCCAGGCGACGGCGCTCCAACTGTGGCGATTGGTGGTGTGGACTTCGCGGAGGGTGGTGGCGACGACTTTGACGTGCGGGAAGCGCTTGACGACTTTCTCGATCATGGCGAGGAAGACGGAGGGGTCGAGCTTGGAGTGCGAGGCGACCTCGGGACCGATGAAGCCGAGGCCCTTTTGCAGGTCCTCTTCGTTGCCGACGAGGACGTCGACGTTTTCGACAATGGAGGCGAGGGTCTTTTGCGCGTGATCCGCGCCGCCGCCAATCTTCCAGAGCTTTTCGCGGTAGTTGAGATCGAAGGAGCAGATGGCGCCGGCCTTGCGGGCGGCCTTCATGGCCTCGATGGCGAGCTCCGCGGTGGACTCAGAGAGCGCGGCGAAGATGCCGCCGGAGTGGAACCAGCGGACGCCGTCGCCGAAGATGGCCTTCCAGTCGAAGTCGCCGGGCTTGAGCTGCGCGGCGGCTTCGTTGCAGCGGTTGTAGAAGACAACGGGAGCGCGGACGCCGAGGCCCTGGTCGCTGTAGACGGCGGCCATGTTGGGGCCGCGCACGCCGTCATGCTGGAAGGTGCGATAGAAGGGACGGACGCCCATGGCGCGGACGCGCTCGGCGATGAGATCGCCGATGGGGTAGTTGACCATGGCGGAGGCGATGCCGGTGCGGAGGCCGAAGCAGTCGGAGAGATTGGCGGCCACGTTGAACTCGCCGCCGCTGACGTGGATGGCGGCCTGCGTGGCCTTGCGGAAGGGGATGATGCCGGGGTCGACGCGGTGGACGAGCGCGCCGAGTGAAAGAAAGTCCAAAGCACCCTTTTGCGGGATGGTGAATCCGAGCGACATATTTCTCCGTTCTCCTTTGGCCGATGGGCCACGCAAGTTCGTTTCACTGAGGCGCACACGCAGGCGATGATCCCCATGCGAGCGGTGCGAAGACTGCGCCGTCCATTGTGCGACTTTGTGCCGGGAGACAGCAAAGCTGGAGGATGCAGCAGGGACGCTTCTTCTGGTCCCAGCCATTGTAGCCTCTTAGAGGTCGGACCAGCAATGGCAAACTTTGTCGAGGGGCGCGAAGGGTAGGAGATTCCGTGGAGCGGACTGGAGGCGCGTGCAAACATTGTCAAATCGGCATTGTCAGAGGCCATGGATGGAACGTGGCGATGGAGCCGGGATGCTGGGTTGACGGGATGGTGCGGAATTCCTGTAGAGTGGGAGGGTTCAGTGGTCAGTCCTCATCGGCGCAGTAAACCGGGAGCGCGACGGGAGGCAATCTGCGAAACGAGGATGGAGAGAGCGATGCGGACATGCAGGTGGATGACGGGTTGGCTGATCGTGGCGGGATTGTCGTGGAGCGCGGCGGCGCAGGATACGCGCACTGTGAAGGAGCCGCACCTGCCGACGGCGTGCGTGACGCTTACGGCGGAAATTGCGGCGCCGGGAGGCGTGATTGCTTTGGGCGATGAGACGCGGCTGGATACGACGCGGATTCAGAAGGCGATGGATGGGTGCGCGGCAGGTGAGGGTGTGTACCTGCGCGCGGACGGGGCGAAGGATGTGTTTCTGAGCGGGCCGCTGGAGCTGCGCTCCGGCGTGACGCTTGTGGTGGAGGCGCACACGGCGCTGGTGGGCTCGCGCGATCCGCGGGTGTATGACCTGGCGCCGGGAAGCTGCGGGATTGTGAGCGCGAAGGGGCATGGATGCAGGCCGCTGATCCTGGGCGACGGCGTGGAGAACAGCGGGATCATGGGCGATGGGTCGATCGACGGGCGCGGCGGCGCGACGTTGCTAGGGCAGAAGGTGACATGGTGGGACCTGGCGCACGAAGCGAAAGTGACGGACCGCAATCAGAGTGTGCCATGGATGATCATTCTGCGCGGCGCGAAGAACTTTACGCTGTACCGGATTACACTGCGCAATTCGCCGGGGTTCCATGTGGCGGTGAACCAGACGGATGGATTTACGGCGTGGGGCGTGAAGATCATGACGCCGAAGACGGCACGGAATACGGACGGGATTGATCCGGGGTCGTCGCGCAATGTGACGATCACGCACTGCTTTATTCATGCGGGGGATGACGATGTAGCGGTGAAGTCGAGCGCGGCGGGACCGGCGCAGAACATTTCGATTCTGCACAACCATTTCTATACGGGACATGGGATGTCGATCGGGAGCGGGACGAACGGCGGCGTGGATCACATGCTGGTGGAGGACCTGACGATTGACGGGGCGGACAATGGCATTCGCATCAAGTCGGACCGGAGCCGCGGCGGCCTGGTGCACGACGTGGTGTATCGCGATGTGTGTATTCGCGAGACGAAGAATCCGCTGTTCTTCACGCCGCTGTACACGAGGCTGGGCGGGGATTTGATTCCGGAGTATCGCGACATCACGTTGAGCGATGTGCACATTCTGACGGCGGGGACGTACACGTTTCTGGGTGCGGATGCGGAACACCAGCTGCAACTGACGCTGGACAACGTTTTTGCCGAAGACCAGGCGCATTCGAAGATGACGAGCAAGGATGCGGCGATCGCGGTGGGGCTGCGCAAGGGCAACCTGGAACCAGCGGGTGAGGATGTGACCGTGACGGCGATGCCGAACGCAGAGGCGGGAATGCCGCTGAACTGTGAGGGACGGTTTGTGCCGTTCGCGGACACGGACACTGCGCCGGAGATGGCGGGCAACGCTCCTCCAGTGGACAAGGCGCTGTATGTAGCAAAGGATGGGACGGCGGAGTACACGACGATCCAGAGCGCGGTGGATGCAGCGCCGGAGGGTGGCGCGGAGATTATCGTGGGGCCGGGGACTTATCGCGAGGTGCTGACGATTGCCAAGTCGCATATCACGCTGCGCAGTGCGCGGGAGGATGCGCGGGAGACGGTGGTGGTGAATGACCGCAGCGCGGGCACGAGCGGCGGGACGCTGCACTCGGCGACGGTGAATGTGACAGGGGATGATTTTTTCGCGGAGAACATCACTTTTCAAAATGACTTCAACCGGACGCATCCGCAACTGCCTGCGGGCTCGCAGGCGCTGGCGCTGCTGGTGCGGGGCGACCGGGCGGAGTTCCACAACGTGCGGTTGCTGGGGAATCAGGACACGGTGTTTGCGGGGAGCCGCGACTGCAAGGATGGCGACACGGCGTGTGAGCCAGCGCGGCAGTATTTCTCTGATTGCTATGTCGAGGGGAATGTCGATTTCATTTTTGGCGATGGCAAGGCAGTGTTTGACCACTGCGAGATCCACAGCACGCCGCACCATGGCGGATTCGTTACGGCGCAGTCGAAGCATTTTCCGGGTGAGGATTCGGGGTTTGTGCTGAACCGGTGTACGTTGACGGGCGATCAGGCGGAGACCGGCGCGGTGTATCTGGGGCGGCCATGGCGGCCGTATGCGACGGTGGTGGTTCTGAGTACGGAGATGGGCCCACACATCGATGCAGCGGGTTGGAGCGAATGGCACCCGGGTGAAACGCATTCGCTCGAGACAGCGTTATTCGCGGAGTATGGATCGACGGGGCCCGGTGCGAACCGCGCTGCGCGTGACTCGCATACGAAGTTTCTGACGGCGGAGCAGACGCAGCAGTATGCGCCGGCAGTGTTCTTGCGCGGCAAGGACAAGTGGACGCCGGCGACGCTGCGGGCGGAGGCGAAGTAACGAGGCGGCAATGATCTGCAGCGGAAGCGGCGGACATCGAGCGGAAATACGAAGGGGATGCAGCGAGGCAGCATCCCCTTTTTGATGATGTGCAGCGCGCGATGCGTTACACGTTGTAGGTGGTCGAGGCGACGCGGCCTCCGTGGCCGGTCCAGTTGGTATGGAAGAACTGGCCGCGGGGTTGGTCAACGCGCTCGTAGGTGTGCGCGCCGAAGTAGTCGCGCTGGGCCTGGAGCAGGTTCTGAGGCAGGCGGGCGGTGCGATAGCCGTCAAAGAAGGCGAGCGCGGTGGCGAAGGCCGGAGTGGGGACGCCGAGCTTGATGGCGGCAGTGACCGCTTTGCGCCAGGAGGCCTGATACTTGTTGACGGCGCGCGAGAAGAACTTGTCGAGGAGGAGATTGTCGAGGTTCTTCTTTTTATCGAAGGCAGCCTTGATGTTGCCGAGGAACTGGCTGCGGATGATGCAGCCGCCGCGCCACATGAGAGCGATGCCGCCCATGTTGAGGTTCCAGCCATTCTCCTTTGCGGCTGCCTTGAGCAGCATGTAGCCTTGCGCGTAGGAGATGATCTTGGAGCAGTAGAGGGCGCGGCGCACATTCTCAATGAACGCGGCGCGGTCTCCGACGGCGGGTTTTGCCTTGGGTCCCTTGAGGGCGGCTGAGGCAACGACGCGCTCCTCCTTGAGAGCCGAGAGGCAGCGCGCAAAGACCGACTCGCCGATGAGGGTGACAGGCTGACCGGTGTCGAGGGCACTGATGACGGTCCATTTGCCGGTGCCCTTCTGGCCGGCGGTGTCGAGGATTTTGTCGACGAGGGGCTGGCCATCTTCATCCTTCTTCGCGAAGATGTCGCGGGAGATTTCGATGAGGTAGCTGTCGAGCTCGCCCTTGTTCCAATCGGCGAAGACGGTGTGCAGTTCGTCGGGAGTGAGTCCGAGGCCGCGCTGGAGCAGGTCGTAGGCTTCGCAGATGAGCTGCATGTCGCCGTACTCGATGCCGTTGTGGACCATCTTGACGTAGTGTCCTGCGCCGTCTTCGCCGACCCAGTCGCAACAGGGGGTGCCGTCTTCAACCTTGGCGGCGATGGCCTGGAAGATGGGCTTGACGTGCGGCCATGCGGCGGGATTGCCGCCGGGCATGATGGAGGGACCGCGACGCGCGCCTTCTTCGCCGCCGGAGACGCCGGTGCCGATGAAGAGGATGCCTTTGGCAGCGAGGTCTTTGGTGCGGCGGTTGGAGTCAGTGAAGAGCGAGTTGCCGCCGTCGATGATGATGTCGCCGGCTTCAAGGTAAGGCAGCACGTGGTCGATCATCTGGTCGACGGTGTCGCCGGCCTTGACCATGAGCATGACGCGGCGCGGGCGCTTGAGCAGGCTGGCGAGCTCCTGCGCGGAGTGCGCGCCGACAACCTGCGTGCCCTTGGCCTCATTGGCGATGAAGTCGTCGACCTTGGAGACGGTGCGGTTGAAGACGGCCACCTTGAAGCCGTGGTCATTCATGTTGAGGACAAGGTTCTGTCCCATGACTGCAAGGCCGATGAGGCCGATGTCGCATTGCGGGTCTGCCATAGATTCTCCGAGATGGTGTTGAGCGCAGGCGGGAGCAGAGGAACCCCCGTCCTGACGTTACAGCATTTTGTGATCGATTGCAGGGATGGCTGCGTCGGCTGCTGCGCGGCTCCATCCGATGCGAAGGTCCTTGACGTTGTTGAGTGAAAAGACGCCGTCGGCGCCGCGCGGCGCGGTGATGGCGAAGAAGTCGGCGCGCTCGACATCACTGAGATGGAAGGCCGGTCGTGCATCGGGCGCGATGGCGGCGATTTCGACGTGGCTCAACTCGACGTTCTTCATGTGGCGCAGGAAGAAGCCTGAGGCGGGCATGGGCCCGAACATCTCCGGGTCTGGATACTTGGCCTCGTTTTCGGGAGGAACGATGAGGCCATCGGCCTGCGTGCCGCCGCCTGCGGATTCGACGTAGATGCTGGAGAGCTTGACGTCTTCGATGCTGTGGCCGGGGATGCCGCTGAGGATTGAGCAAGGGGTTCGGGCGGAGTTGTAGCAGACGAGGTTATCGATGAGGATGCGGCGAATTCTGCCGACCTCGGTGGACTCCTTTGGTCCGCGCAGGCGGGAGCCGAGGCGCACGAAGAGGGGGCCGGCGACGATGTCGCGCATGGTGGTGTTGGAGATGGCGATGTCTTCTACGATGGCGCCGTCCATCGACTCGAGCGCGTAGCCGTGGCAGCCCTCGAAGACACAGCCGGTGACGGTAATGTTGATGAATCCACCGTTGGACTCTGTGCCGCACTTGATGCGGCCGGTGCGATAGACCCTGGCGTCGGGCGCGAACTTTTTGAAGGAACCGTCGATGACGGTGCCGAGCTGATAGGTGCCGGTGACCCAGCAGTTGGCGATGGTGACGTTGCGCGTGGGGCGGGAGTAGCCGAGCGCGTAGCTGGACTTGGGGCAGATGCCGTCGTCCCAGGGCGAGTTCACCGTGCAGTTGGAGACGCGGACGTTCTGGCAGCAGTCGATGTCCATGCCATCGCGATCGGTGTCGATGGTGAGGTTGTCAATGGTGAGGTTATCGACGCCGGTGAGGAGCAGGCCGAAGTGGCCGCCTTTCAGGATGGAAAAGTCGCGCAGCAGAACGTTGCGGCAGTTCTTGAGGGCGATGGCTTTGTTCCCGACGCCGGGCTGCTCGGCGACGTAGATGGGATAGTCGCCGCGCGCGCCGCGGTTGGCGCCGAAGCTGAGGCCGCGGCCCCAGATGAGGCCCTGGCCGGTGATGGCGATGTCATGCAGGCCTTCGCCCCAGATGAGGGAGTTATGCCAGTGGTTGTGGCCGTAGTCCTGATACGGAGTCCAGGGATCGTTGGGCTCGGCAGCGTCGTAGGTTCCGCCGTTGTAGCCGGTGGCGTCGCCGGGGCGGGGTGAATCTGCCGCGATGATGGAGGCTCCGAGCTCGAGATGGAGGTGCACGAGGCTCTTGAGGCGAATGGAGAAGCAGAGGTAAGTGCCCGCGGGAAAGAGCACGACGCCTCCGCCGGCCAGTGCGGCAGCATCGATGGCGCGATTGACGGCGGGCGAGTCAACGGTCTTGCCGTCGCCGGTGGCGCCGTAGTGGCGCACGTCAAAAACGCCGAGCGAAGGGGAAGGCGCGGTACTGGATTGCGCCGCGGCGTATTGGACAGCGGGGAAAGCTGCTGCTGCGGCGCCGAAGCTGCCGGTGCGAAGAAGGCTGCGCCGGAGAGGGTTGAACGAATTCATGGTTGCATCCTCATCATGAGTGGATTCGAGAACCTGATTGAGTCGAACGTGAGCGGCAGAGGGTCCATGAGGCCGAGTCGCAGGAGTGATGGTTGGAGCCCCGTGACCCGGCACAAGGAAGTGTAATGGATAACGGCGCGAGGTTCCTTTAACCCCGCGCCGCAGTGTGGAAGAACAGCGATGTTCAGAAGACGAGCCGGCCGCCGATCTGGAACTGGCGGGGCTGGCTATTGGAGGTGGTGGAAGTGATGTATCCAAATTTGCTGTCCGTGGCGTTGGAGACGTTGGGTGCAGCGAAGATGGGGTGGTTGAGGGTGTTGAAGCTCTCGAAGCGGAGCTGGAAGTAGGCCTTCTCGGTGAAGTTGAAGTTCTTCAGGACCGAAGCATCGAGGTTGTTGTAGCCATCGGAGCGAACCCAGGAGAGGGTCTGCGGCAGGGTGCGGTAGTGGTAGGCATACTGGCCGTTGAAGAAGGCGCTGCCATCACACGGTCCCGAGGTGGGGCAGGAGGTGAGGTTGCCCGTCACGAAGGCGCTGGTGCTGAGCGCCGGAGTTCCGGTGCCGGGGTTGGAGGTGTTGCGATGCTGGTTTGAGATCTGACGGATCGTTGTTCCGGGTTGCAGAGGAATATCCGCCGAGAAGTAGACGGGCGCGCCGGTCTGGAACTGGTAGATGCCGTTGACGACGAAGCCGCCGGCGATCACATCCCAGAGACGGCTGTTGCCGAAGCTGAACATCTTGCCGCGGCCGAAAGGCAGCGCATAGGTGCCGCCTGCGGTGAAGTGGTGCGTGTGGTCGAAGGGCGAGATGCGCCGCGTGGTCTGCGTATCGACGTCGTTGAGGTAGGTGTCAGCCTCGATCATCTTGGAGAAGCTGTAGTTGCCGGTCACGGTGAGTCCGTGGGACATGCGCTGCTCAACGTGGACGATTGCGCTGTCGAACCAGGACTGGCCGATGGTCTGGTTCTGGCGGGCGACGGTGGAGTTGGCAAACTGCGGATAGGCGCCGAGGAGGCTGCCGAAGCCGACCGTCTTGGAGGCGTTGAGGCCCGTGGTGTTGGTGGCACCGAGGGTCTGGTAGAAGGGGTTGGTGACGGAGACGCCATAGGCCGTAGCGAGGGTCTCATCGCGGTAGGGGTTGGTGGTGAGGTAAGGCAGCGCAGTGGCGTTCAGGTTCTGCGTCTGCACCGGGAGATGCAGGCTGTGGTTGCCGACGTAGAGAGCTTCAACCATGGTGCTGCTGGTGAGGGAACGCTGGAAGCCGATGTCCCACCGTTCGGAGTAGGGGTCATGCTGGACGGGAGCCAGGAAGCTGATGGCCTGGCCGAGGAATGTGCCCGCGCCCTGCGAGGAGCCGGCGGGCTTTTCGAAGCCGTTCGGGAATGGATTGGCAATCGTGTTTGCCGGTGTCAGGTAGTTATTCGTCGTGGAGACGTAGGAGGTGGAGGCGCTGAAGCCCTCCTGATTGGAGATGGCAGCCGAAGAGTACGAGCCCGTGGCGGCCAGGGATGCGAGGGTTTCGGGCTGGACGAAGATGCCGAATCCGCCTCGGAGAACGGTTTTGTCGTCGGGGCTGTAGGAGAAGCCGAAGCGCGGGCTGAAGAAGCCGCTGTTGGTGGCGTAGACGGCGCCGTTGTTGCCGGACGGGAAGGTGAGGCCACCAGCCGTGTTGATGCTGTTGATGGTGTAGTTGGAACCGCCCGAGGTGATGGTGATGGGGCTGGTTCTGGGAGTGGCCGCGTAATTGATGGGCGCGGTGGGGTTGAAGCCGTTGACGGTGCGGCCGAGTTTCTCGCGGAAGGGCGTGTCGATATCGAAACGCATGCCGAGGTTGAGGGTCAGCTTGTTGCTGATGTGCCAGTCATCCTGCACGAAGGTTCCGACGTAGTACTGGTGGTAGTCGGCGCGAGCGTTCAGGTCGAAGTCGCCGGAGGATGGCAGGCCGAGCAGGAAGGATGCAAGGTCGCCGCCGAAGGTCTGCGCCGCCGCACCGGTGCCGGCATTGACGAAGTTCGAGTTGAAGGTGAAGTTGCCGGAGGAGTTGCCGAAGTTCTGGATGCTCATCCGGTACTGGCGGCCGTCGAAGCCAATCTTGAGCGAGTGCCTCCCGATGACCTTCACCATATCCGTGAAGAACTGGTAGCTGGTGGTGGGGTCCAGAGCGGAACCGGTATTGCCAAGGCACTGGTAACTGGTGAAGCTGCCGCAACTGCCACCAGTGGCGAAGTTGAGAAACGGCAACTGCAGCAGTTCGCTACTCGAATTCATGTAGCCGGGCAGGCCGATGGAGGTGGGACTGTACTTTGTGGCCGGCGTGCCATGGACCTCGTTGAAGTAGGTCCAGTTGAGGCGCGTATCGAAGATGGTGGTGGAGTTGAGAGTGTAGACGTTGTCGAGGGTGGCGCCGAAGTTCTCACGCACCAGTGTGGAGCCGGTGATTCCGTTGCCGAAGTAGTCTTCCTTGACCTGGGAACGGTAGTTGTGACGCATGTCGAAGAAGACGTGGTCGGTGGCGCTGAGGTTATAGTCCATGCGCCCGAATTCGTTGTCATAGGTGTCAACGCTGGGAGCGTTGCTGATGTAGTTGTCCTGGCCGTCGGCGGCGACACCGTTCGTGGTGTTGGCAGATGGAAAGAGCTTCAAAACGGTCTGAGCAATGGAGCTGAGCGGACCTGCATTCTGGAGCTGGTTATTGGGGATGGGCTGACGTACAACCTTGGAGCCGGAGAGCGTGGCCGTGAAGGGGTTGTAGAGCTGGTTGGGATCGAGATAAGGCGAGGTGTTTTTGCCGGAGGGGTTACACAGGGCAGCGCCAGCAGCGTTGTAGCCGTTGATGCCTGCGGGGCAGCCTGCGAGCAGTGTCTGGTAGAAGTCGCCGCCCGCTTCGCCGCCGGTACCGGGACTGCCGGCCACGCTGCTGGTGGTGGGCACGGTCGTCGTCGCAGTATTTGGCGTTGAGTCCTTCAGGCCCTCCCATGCGAAGAAGAAGAAGAGCTTGTTCCGGCCATCGATCACTTTGGGAATCCGGACGGGTCCGCCGACGGTGAGGCCGTACTGATTGAAGTGGAAGACCGGGGTTGGCTTGTTGCTGCGGTTGTTGAAGTAGGTGTTGGCGTCGATGCCGGAGATCTGCCCGAACTCATACGCAGTGCCGTGGAGCCGGTTGGTACCGCTCTTGGTGACCTGATTGATGACGCCGCCGATGGTGTGGCCGAAGCTGGCGTCGGTGTCGAACGGGCGGACGGAGACTTCTGCAACGGTGTCCTGCGTGGGCGCGTAGGCGAGTGCGCCGAGGAGCGTGAGGTCCGGCGAGCCGTCGAGGAGGACTTCGCTGACCTGGTTGGGCGTGCCGCCGATGGACCAGGAGTTGCCGGCGTTGTTGTCAAAGGGGTGAATCTGCTGTGGCGCGGCGGTGGTGATGACGCCAGCCGACAGCTCGGTGAGCGTGGTGGGCGTGCGGCCGTTCAGCGGCAGGTTGGCAACCGACTCAGTGGTGATGACCTGGCCGATGGAGGCGTTGGCTGTATCGAGCTGCGGCGCGGCGGCCGAGACGGTGACCGACTGACTGACGGCACCGATCGCAAGGGTCAAATTGATGAGGGGGTGCTCTTGGGAATGGAGGGTGATGCCGGTGCGCTCCATGGACTGGAAGCCCGCGGCCTTGACGGAGATGGTGTAGTCGCCGGGGAGCAGGAACGGGACGACGTACTGGCCCGCGGCGTCACTGACGGTGTGGCTGATGGTGCCGGTGCGGATTTCCCTGACGGTGATGTCTGCGTTGGGAATGACGGCCTGGCTGGAATCCATGACGGTGCCGGAGATGGTGGCGCGGAACTCCTGCGCGCGGGCGAGCGGCGCTGCACAGAGCACGGCGCAGAGAAGCGCGAGCAAAGCGGAGGCGAACCGCGAGGCAAGCGAGCCTTTGATGGCTCTGGGCGCATGCAGGTCACGTCGAACCTCTGCCCTTTCGATTGAAATCAGTGGTCTAACCAATTTCTGCTTATGATGGCGGATTTTCAACATAGACTGGCATCCTTTTCAAAAATGGATTCGCAGGAAAGCGAAGTTATATCGCGCTGAAATTGTCAACCCTTGTAATATGCATTGTCAATTGGACATTTCACGGAACGGGACTGCGGGGAGGCGATTCTCCACGATGCGCAAAGGGATCACCCATGTCTGGAAGCGGGCTGAATGGTCTGACCTTTAAGGGATCTGCAGGATGAGTTGAGATGCGCAAGGACGCGTGGAGAGGTGCGCAGCCGCAGGCAGTCGCTGCAAGAGACGGATGCTCAGGCGTGACGGTGCTTGTCGATGAGGAGGGAGACGGTCTGCTGGTGCTTGTCGCGCAGGATGGTGACGAATACGGATTTGCCCTGATTGGACCGCAGCGCGCGCTCCCAGTCGGAGACGGTGCGCACTGGATCGGAACCGACCTTGAGGATGACATCGAAGGCATGGAGACCGGCAGCATCGGCGATGCTCTTGCGGGCGACCTGCTTGATCATGAGGCCGCTTTCGACGCCGAGATAGTCGGCCATCTGCGCGGTGAGGGGCTCGACGACGGCCCCGACATTCAGAGTGCTGCCGAAGAAGGGCATATGGAAGCCGCTGGAGGCTGGAGCATCGCCGGATGCGCCGCTGCCGGAGGCGAGCAGGCCCATGGCTGGCGCGGGCGCGGCTTCGGCGCTGTCGCTGTCGAGCTTGTTCCAGACGTCATGCTCCATCTTCTTCCGGTCGACGAGCTGCACGACGAGAGTCTGGGTATTTCCATCGCGGCTGAGAAGAAGGGTCGCATTGTGCCCGGCGGGGATGCCGTGCAGGACGGAGCTGAACTGTTCGGCGTTCTGGACAGCCTTGCCGTTGAGCTCAAGCAGAACATCGTTGACGCGGATTCCGGCCTGCGCCGCTGGGGCGTCGTGGTCGATGAGAGTGACGACGGCTCCGTGGGTGTCCTTGAGTTTGAGATGCGATGCTGCCTCGGTATCGATGTCGCCGACGAGGACTCCGAGATACCCCGGAGTATTGGAGTGGAGCAGGCGTCCTGGCTCTTCCAGAATCTGGGTGATGCGGGATGACTGAGGATGCGCGGGCGCAGCAGACAGAATGAGCGCAGCACCAACCAGAGCGGCGGTTCCAAGACAGCGATTTGGCCTCAGCAAGTGATTCATCTCCGTACTTCTCCGGTGTGTCGTTGATCCCTCCGTTGCGCTTTCTTATCGGACGCGCGAAGCGCTAAGACGGAGGCAAGCGCTCTATTGAATTTCCGGCGCGCGGCTGAGCACCTGCCGCGAGACGGTGCGAATCTGAGGGTTGCGGTCGGAGTTGGCGACCGAGTAGAGAACCTGGCGAACGCTGGTATCGGCCTCGACGGGTTCAAGAATGTTGATGGCCTCCGTGCGGATGCGCGGAGCGGGGTCGTTGAGCAGCGCTTCTAGGACGGCGTCGCGAACGCGGAGGTCCTGGGCGACAAAGGGCTCGAGGCCCTGGAGGGCTTTCTCACGCACGCTGTCGTTGCGGTCGTAGCGAAGGGCGACCATGAGAGCGTCGCGCACGCCGTCTGCCTGGCAGTTGCCTCCGGCGCGGCACTCAGCGGCGAGCAGTCCGACGGAGTCATCGCGAACGCCGGCGGAGGGCGCTTCTTCCGAGGCGAGCATCAGCAACTGGCGAATCTGCGGGTCATCGAGTGACCCCTGCACATGCTGGGGAACGACCGCGTTGTAGCTGACTTCGACCAGGTTGCTGTTGGGCTGGCGGACTACTCCGGAGATGCTGGTGACTGAGTCCGGTGCGGGAGCGGTAAGCCGAGGCGCGGTGGCGGAGGCCGAAACCCGGGGGGCCTCGGCGAGTTGCGCACGGGAAGCTGCCTGCGCTGCACGGGCCTGCGCGTACTCGAAGCCGCCGAGGCTTCCTGCGCCGACGCCCACGGCAAGCAGCAGGGCAGCGGCTACGGGCGCCGCCTGCAGGCGAGCGAAGTTGTTGACGATGCCCAGGCTCCAGCGTTCATACCAGCGCCGCGGCGGCAGCGCGTCCAGCGCCTCTTCAAGCCGAAGACGCGAGCGCGCCACCAGATTGGCGGACGGCTCGACTGTGGGATGCAAGGCAGCCAGAGTGCGCAGGGCGATCAATTGGTCGCGCTCTTCGCAGCAGGCGTTGCAATGGGTGAGGTGCCGGTCGAGCTCGTGGATCTGTTCGTCGGGCAGCTCCCCGTAGGCCGCCAGCACGATGCGCTCGTGTGCTAGTTCGCAGTTCATCTCTATACGTCCTTCCAGCCTCAAATCAAATCGGTCCGCAACCATGAAGCAGCCGGCCGCACAAGGCGGCCGCGGTGCGGCCTATCGCACACCCGCCAGCTGCGCGCGCAGCTTCTTTGTCGCCCTGAAGAGCGTATTCTTGGCGGTTTCTTCCGTGGTGTTCAACATCTCTCCGATGGTGCGCAGGCGGAGACCCTGGTAGTGCTTCAGTTCAAAAACCATGCGTTCGCGTGGAGTGAGCTTGTCCAGCGCAGCCTGAATGCGTTCGCCGAGAACCTTACGATCCAGCTCTCTGGCGGGATTGGAAAACGAGCGGTCGTCGGAGACGGAGGTGAGCACGTCGATCTCTTCGCCGGAGTGATCGACGATGATGCCCTGATCTTCGCGGCGGGTCTTGCGGCGGCGGAGCTGATCGAGGCAGAGATTGGTAACGATGCGGTAGATCCAGGTGTAGAACGAGCACTCGAAGCGAAAGTTGCCGATGTAGCGGAAGGCCTTGAGGAAGGCTTCCTGATAGATGTCTTCCGCGTCCTGCTCGGAGCCTGTGAGGTGCAGGGCGAGGCGCAGCACCTGCTGTTCGTATTGGCGGACGAGCGCGTCAAATGCGGCTCGTGAGCCTGCCTGAGCCTGGCGGATCAGTTCTGTCTCAGGGGCGCGCGCCTGCAGGCGCTCCTGCTCGCGATTGGGTCCGTCGATTGCCCTCGAAGCAGCCATTCCTGGGAACGATTGTACCCTTCGGGCAGTTGGCCAGGCGAAGCCAGCGCCGAAACCTGCCGGGGAGGAAGCGCAACTGAGAGCGTCGGCGGGCATGGAATCTCAACTCCGGTGCATGAGGGATAACTGCATTGTCATAGACGCCCTAGATAAGCCTTTGTGAGCGGGCAGACCGGCCGAAGCCGGTAGACTGGCAAGGATGAACGAGACACTTTTCAACATGGAACCGGCGCGCAAGGCGACGGAGTGGCATGTGGCGCACTGCGACGGCGGATCGCGCGGGAATCCCGGGCCGGCGGGATATGGCGCAGTTGTGGAAGATTCGGAAGGCCGGGTTGCGGCGCGACTAAGCGAGTATCTGGGACGGCAGACGAACAACTTTGCCGAGTACAGCGGACTGCTGGCGGTGTTGGGCTGGGCGCTGGAACACGGGGTGAAGCGGCTGCGCGTGGTGAGCGACAGCGAGCTGATGGTGAACCAGATGAAGGGCCGCTACAAGGTTGCGAGTCCGGCGTTGCGCCCACTGTGGGAAGAGGCGCGGCGTCGTGTGGCGAGGCTGGAGGGATTTGAGATCAGCCACACGCTGCGGGGCGGCAACCAGGAGGCCGACCGGCTGGCGAACGAGGCCATGGATAAGGGGATGGGGCGCGGGACTAAGGCGGCGCCCGCGGGCTCGGCAGCTCCGGACTCGACATCTTCAGGACGCGCGGGAGATCCCGTCAGGGGTCAGGCAACGCCAGCTCAAGCGGTGGCATCTCTCAAGGGTGTGGAGGGCTATGTGCAAGGTGGAGTTGTGCATCTGCTCGACGGCGAGATTCCCGACGGTACTTTCGTCACCGTTCATTGGAAGCGGTAATACGAAGCCGTAAGTAGCTGTCCGCTTCAAAGTCCTATAGACTGACTTTCGGTAGGAAATTAGTTAATAGTCAAAAATCCAACTTCCCCCGGTATCTGCAGCGACGCTGGACGCGAATTGATTGATTTGCCGTTGCAGGATGCCTTGGTTCGAACAACCCGCGAGAGAACCGATACGGGAGGAGCAGTATGACCAATCAGCTTGAAAAGAGCATTTGGAAGGGAATTTGGCAGCCCGTTCTTGCTATGGCCTGCCTGATTGCCATCGCGGGCATCGTGGTGGCGTGCAGCAGCGGGAGTTCGGGAACGACGACCTCGGGGATGGCTCAGGTGAACGTGATGTTGAGCGACCCGGCGACGTGCGCGGCCCCGGATGGGCCGTATTCGCATGTGTGGGTGACGATCACCGACGTGCAGGCGAATACAAATGCTTCCGCCGGGCCGACCGATAGCAACTGGGTGGACCTAACGCCAGCACTTTCGAAAACGCCGATGCAGGTGGACCTGCTCGCGCAGGCGAATAACCAGTGCTTCCTGGCGACGCTGGGCGACAACATGCAGCTGCAGGCGGGGAGTTATCAGCAGATTCGGATCATGCTGGCGGATAACAGCACGGGTTTGACGACGAATGCCTGCGGCACGTCGGCGAACTGCGTGATGCTGACTTCGGATCCCGCGAATACGCCTCATGCGCTGAACCTGTCGAGCGAGGCGCAGACGGGGCTCAAGATTCCCTCGGGCCAGATTTCTTCGGGCGCGTTCACCATCAGCGCAGGGCAGACGAAGGATTTGGATATTGATTTCAACACATGCGAATCGATTGTGCAGGAAGGCAATGGGCAGTATCGCCTGAAGCCGGTTCTGCATGCCGGCGAGGTGAGCACGACTTCGGTGTCGATGAACGGCAAGGTGATGACGGCAGGTGCGAATGCAGTCCCCGTAGCCGGAGCGGTGGTATCGCTGGAGCAGCCGGATGCGACGGGGGTGGACCGTGTGCTGGTGTCAACAGTAACGGCCCCCGACGGCACCTGGGTGATTTGCCCGGTGATGCAGGGAAACACTTCCAAGCCGTATGACGTGGTGATCACGGGCGCGACTTCGACGGGCATTCTGTATGCGCCTTCGATCGTGACGGGCGTGAATATCGGCAGCACGGTGGGCACGGTGACCTTGAACATGCCTGCCGGGACGAACATCACGGCAGCGACATCGACTGCGGTGATCTCTGGTCAGGTGACTTCAGTGAATACGTCGAACGCGGGCACTGCGATTGATGCGGCGCTGACGGTGCTGGACACATTCACGAACGGAACCTATACGATTCCGCTGCCAATGACGGCGACGCAGAGCGCGGCGACGGCGGTGACGGTGACGACGGCTGCACAGGCGTCGCAGAGTCCTGCCTGCAACCCCGGCGGAGCCTACTGCGCGGATTACGGGCCGATGACGACGGGCTTCGGCACGGCGCAGTCGAGTGGTCCGCTGCAGGTGCCGGCTGCGGGTGCATACATCGGCGCGTGGTCGTCTGCGGGTGCAACGCTGACACAGCCCAACGTGCTGCCGGCCTACGTGGTGGATGGCATTGCAACCGTGCCGAACTCCGCGACGACGAGCGACTGCGCCAACAACGGCGAGGAGAAGGCGACAATTCTCTTCAACGTGAATGCGCCGACGCTCTCGGTGACGAACGCGAACCTGGCCTTTACCGGCTGCCAGTAAGCAGCGGGCAAGAGGCTAGAGGCTAGACAACCGGGCCGGAACTCCAGATGGAGGTCCGGCCCGGTTGATTTGGTGCCAATCAGGCGGGTTTAGGTGGAGCGAGTGCGACCAGAGCGATCCAGATGAGGAGCAGGGCTGCAACGCCGATGAGCTCTCCGCGGGCGACCACGTTGAGCACGGCCTGCGTGCCCATGAGGACCGCGTGCGCAAGGCTCGACCAGGCGGTGAAGGCGATCAGGCTGCGGTGTGCAGAAGGGTTCCGCACGGCGAAGAGCAGGAAGACTCCCAGCGTGGCGTAGAGGCAGAGCATCATGGACAGGGCGGGTTCCTGCCGGACAAACACGAACAAGGGATACAGAGCCGCTATGAAGAGCAGGCCGACGCAGCCCAGCACGATTTTCAGAGCCCGTTGACGATTCATGGGGAATCTCCTGCGGGGATGCCGAACGAGGCAGACTCAACGCTTGATACGGAGCGACTGTGCATGGAGTTCCCGAAACGGCGCTGATTGAAGTGCATGGAGAGATTCCGCACAGGAAACCAACCCACTCAAGCGGGATCATCGGAAAGGCCTGAGTGGGCTTTGATTCGAACTGGACTGAAAGGGCTAGCTCTTGCCGCCGAGGTTGTTGCGCCAAACGTGGCCGCTGCGCTCGAGGAGGCGGTCGGCGCAGTCGGGACCCCAGGTGCCGGCGAAGTAGTTGGGGAAGACCTCGGGTTCCTTGTTGGCCCAGGCCTGGAGGATGGGCGTGTAGAGGCCCCAAGTGACTTCGACGCCGTCGCGGTGGGCGAAGAGGGTCTGGTCACCGAGCATGGCGTCGAGGAGCAGGCGCTCATAGCCGTTGGCGCTGGAGGTGCCGAAGGCGGCGGCGTAGTCGAAGTCCATGTTGACGGGGCAGACGGACATGTTGGGCGTGTTGGGGACCTTGGCGCCGAAGCGCAGGGCGATGCCTTCGTCGGGCTGAATGCGGATGGTGAGCAGGTTCGGCTGAATCTCCTGGCACGCGCCGCCGCTCTGCATGCGGTTGAAGATGAGCAGGGGCGGCTGCTTGAACTGGATGCTGATTTCGGTGGCGCGCTTCCTCAGGCGCTTGCCCGCGCGCAGATAAAAGGGCACGCCAGCCCAGCGCCAGTTTTCGATGCCGAGCTTGACGGCGGCGAAGGTTTCGGTGCCGGACTCGGGATTGACGCGCTCCTCGTCACGATAGCCGACGACCTTCTGGCCGTCGATGACGCCGGGGCCATACTGGCCGCGGACGGCGTTGGTGATGGGTACAGGTGGAATAGCGCGCCAGGCTTTGACCTTTTCGCGGCGGACGGCATCGGCGTCGAAGCTGGAGGGCGGCTCCATGGCGACGAAGCTGAGCAGTTCCATCATGTGATTCTGGACGACGTCGCGGAGCGCGCCGGCCTTCTCATAGAATGGGCCGCGGCCTTCGACGCCGAGGGTTTCCGACGCGGTAATCTGCACGTGGTCGATGTAGTTGCGGTTCCAGATGGGCTCGAAGATGCCGTTGCCGAAGCGGAAGACGAGGATGTTCTGGACGGTCTCTTTGCCGAGGTAGTGGTCGATGCGGAAGACCTGACTCTCGTGGAAGACGGCGTTGACCTGGTGGTTGAGCTCCTGGGCAGAGTCGAGGTCGTGGCCGAAGGGCTTCTCGATGACGATGCCGGTGCGGCCCTGCTCCGGCTGCGCCATGCCCTGCGCGCCGAGGTTCTCGATGATGGGCGCGAAGTACTCGGGTGCGGTGGCTAGATAGAAGAGGCGGTCGCCGCCGATGTTGCGCTCGGCAGCGATGCGGTCGAGCTCGGCCTTGAGGCCGGCGTAGTGCGAAGCATCGTCAAAGCTGAGCGCGTAGTAGCCGATCTTCTCGACGAAGCGGTCAAGGCGGGGATCGGAGGCATCGACGCCGCCGAATTCGACGATGCCGGCGCGCATGTCTGCCGCGAACTCATTGCCGAGGGGACGGCGGGCGACGCCGACGATGGCGAACTTTTCCGGCAAGAGGCCGGACTGTTCGAGATGGAAGAGCGCGGGCAGCAGCTTGCGCTTGGTGAGGTCGCCCGAAGCGCCAAAGATGACCATGATGCCGGGCTCAGGGATGCGCTCATTGCCGCGCGGAACCTGTGAGAGATCCTCAGGACTGACTTTCATCTGCACTGTTGCCATCGTGCGCCGACCTCCTGCAAGGGGCTGAATGTTGGATTCTATCCTTTTTTGACTGCGTGACCGCCGAATGCATTGCGCATGATGGCGAGCATGCGGTCGGTGAAGTTGTTCTCTTCGCGGGAGCGGATGCGTCGAATGACGGACTCGGTGATGACGGGCGCGGAGACGTTGAGGTCGATGGCCTCGAAGACGGTCCAGCGGCCTTCTCCGGAGTCCACGACGTAGGCCTGCAGGCCGTCGAGGTTGGGATTACCGGCGAGCGCGTCCGAGGTGAGATCAAGGAGCCAACTGCGGACCACGCTGCCGTAGCGCCAGATTTCGGAGATCTGCGGAAGGTTGAGCGCGAACTCTTCTTTCTTTTCGAGGATGGTGAAGCCCTCGGCGTAGGCCTGCATGAGGCCGTACTCGATGCCGTTGTGAACCATCTTGACGAAGTGACCGGCGCCGCCGGGGCCGACGTGGCCCCATCCCTTGTCTTTGCCGGGCGCGAGCGCCTCAAAGATAGGGCTCAGATATTCGACCGGTTCCTTGTCGCCGCCAATCATCATGCTGTAGCCCTCTTTGAGGCCCCAGACGCCGCCGGAGGTGCCGACATCGACGTAGGCGAAGCCTTTGGCGGTGACTTCCTTGTGGCGGCGCATGGTGTCTTTGTAGTTGGAGTTGCCGCCGTCGATGAGGATGTCGCCGGGGTTGAGCAACGGCAGGAGCCTGGCGATTGTCTCATCAACGGGATCGCCCTGAGGGACCATGATCCAGATGGCCTTGCGGCCTTTCAGATTGCGCGCGAGGTCTTCAAGCGAAGAGACGCCGAGGTTGCCAGCGGCGGTGAGCCTTGCGACGGCTTCTGCGTTGAAGTCGAAGCCGACGACCTGATGCCCGCCGAGGAGCAGGCGCTCGGCCATGTTGCCGCCCATCTTGCCCAGGCCAATCAATCCAAGTTGCATGAGTCTTCTCCGTTGTCTGCTAGAGGACGTTGAGGGTTTTGAGGGTATGGCGCAGGCTATCGGCGCCGAGGAACTGAATCGACCTCATACCTGCATTCGATGCGGCCGCCACGTTCTCGGTTCGATCATCGATGAACAAAATGCGGTCAGGCGGGCAGCCGAGGATGTCGATGGCGCGCTTGTAGATGGCGGGCGCGGGCTTGCGGAGTCCCACATAGCAGGAACTGAAGGCGAAGTCGAAGTAGCGGCGCAGGCCATAGGTGCGGAAACGATATTCATTGGGCTCGCGGGCTTCATTGTTGAGCGTGCCGAGTTTGCATTTGCCGAGAGTGGCGAGCTCTTCGAGGATGGGCAGCGCGGAGTCTGCGAGTGGCTGCGACTGCGTGCAGAGGGCGGCGAAGAAATCGTCGTGCGAGAAGGAGCGGGGCTCGTAGAAGACGGTGGCGTCGAGGTAGTCGCGGAGGGCGATGGCATCGCGCTCCCATGCGTCGTTGGGCGCGGCGTGGCGGGACTCGAAGGCGGCGTGGTCCAGATGGAACTGATCGAGGACGGCAGCGCGCTCGCGGTGGTCCCAGCCGTTGGTGAGCAGGACTCCGCCGACATCGAAGAGGATGACGTCGAAGGGGAACATCGGCGTATCTCCGGGTCAGGTTGGCCGCGTGGGTACAGAGCTTGTGCGCGGCGCCGGTGCGACCTCCTGCATCGGCTTGGTTGGACGGCAGCGAGCGGGGCAGGTCAGGCGGGACTGTTGGAGCCGTCTCCGCACTGATATTTGGCCTCGATGGCGAGGACTTTTTTGAAGCGGCGCACGAAGCGTTCTTCTTTGGCGATGAACTGGGCCTTGAGGAAGGCGTCGACGACCTCATAGGCGAGAGCAGGGCCGATGATGCGCGCGCCGAGGACGACGACATTCATGTCATCGTGCTCGACGCCCTGGTGGGCCGAGTAGGTGTCGTGGCACATTCCGGCGCGGATGCCGGGAATCTTGTTGGCGGCGACACAGACGCCGACGCCGGAGCCGCAGATGAGGATGCCGCGCGGGGCCGTGCCTTGCTTGATGGCGAGGCCGACCTTTTCGGCGAAGTCAGGGTAGTCGGAGGGCTCGGTGTTGTAAGCTCCGAGATCGACGATCTCGTGGCCGGCCTTGGCGAGGTAGGCGCGTACCTCTTCCTTGAGAGGAAAGCCTGCGTGGTCCGATGCGATGACGAGCTTCACGGTAGACTCCTTCGGGTTGCAGCAGAGTTCGCGGAGCTGGCAGGGACTCTGCACACGCTCCGCGAACTGCGGTCTACTTTACGAGCTTTCTGGCCATGGTGGAGATGTTCTCCGGCGTGAATCCGAGCTCGGCGAGCACCCTGGGTCCGGGGGCCGAAGCGCCGAAGCGGTCGATGCCGAGCACGTCGCCGTTGGAGCCGACGTACTTCCACCAGCCGAGGGTTGCGCCGGCCTCGACGGCGAGCCTGGGCAGGCCGGCGGGCAGGACGCTGGCCTTGTAGGCGGCGGACTGCTCTTCAAAGAGCTTCCAACTGGGGAAGCTGACGACGCGGGCGGCGATGCCTTCGGCGGCGAGCAATTTGGCCGCGGCCAGCGTGGGCCACAGTTCGGACCCGGTGGCCATGAGGACGACCTTGGCATTGGCCACGTCTTCGACGATGTAGGCGCCCTTGCTGACGCCGGCGTAGATGTCGCGCGCGGCGGGGTCGAGGACGGGAACGTCCTGGCGGGTGAGGGCGAAGAAGCTGGGTCCGGAGCGCTCGAGCGCTAGACGCCATGCGGCGGCGGTCTCGTTGGCGTCGGCGGGGCGGAAGTCGGTCATGCCGGGGACGGCGCGCAGAGCCATGAGGTGTTCGATGGGCTGGTGGGTGGGGCCATCTTCGCCGAGCGCAACCGAGTCATGGGTGAAGACGAAGAGCGCGTGGACCTGCATGAGCGCGGCGAGGCGCAGCGCGGGCTTGCAGTAGTCCGAGAAGACGAAGAAGGTGGAGCCGAAGGGCACGAGGCCACCGTGTGCGGCCATGCCGTTGACGGCAGCGCACATGCCGAACTCACGGACGCCGAAGAAGACGTTGCGGCCCACGGGGTCGATGTGGAAGTTGGCGCCGGGTTTGAAGATGGTCTTGGTGGAGGCAGTGAGGTCGGCCGCGCCGCCGAAGAGCTCAGGGACTTCGCCGGCGATGGCGTTGAGGATGGCGCCGCCGGCGTTGCGGGTGGCGACAGGCTTGTCTGTGGGAAAACTGGGAATGGCCTTTGTCCAGCCAGGCTTGCGGGTTCCCTGCTGGGTGCGCTCGAATTCGGCGGCCAGATCGGGGAAGGCTTTGGCGTAGGCGTCGAAGCGCTGCTTCCACTCGGCTTCCAATCCGGCGCCACGTTCGACAGCCTTGCGCCAGTTGGCGAGGGCATCGTCAGGAACGTAGAAGCTCTTATCCTCAGGGAAGCCGAAGAACTTCTTGGTCGCCAGCACGTCGGCGGCGCCGAGGGCTTCGCCGTGGACCTTGTTGGTGCCGGCTTTGGGGCTGCCATAACCGATGACAGTGCGGACGGCAATGATCGATGGGCGGCCTGTCTCGGCCTGCGCGGCCTGGATGGCGGCTTCGATGGCGTTGAGGTCGTTGCCGTCGGCGACGCGCTGCACGTGCCAGTGATAGGCCTCGAAGCGCTCGAGGGCGTCTTCGGTGTAGCTCAGCTCGGTGGGGCCGTCGAGGGAGATGAGGTTGTCGTCGTAGAAGCAGATGAGCTTGCCGAGGCCGAGGGTGCCGGCGAGCGAGGCAGCTTCATGTGAGACGCCTTCCATCAGGTCGCCGTCGCCGAGCAGGACGTAGGTGTGGTGATTGACGATCTCGTGACCGGGGCGGTTGTAGGTGGCGGCGAGATGCTTTTCCGCCATGGCCATGCCAACGGCCATGGCGACGCCCTGGCCGAGTGGGCCGGTGGTGACTTCGACGCCTTCGGTATCGCCGTACTCGGGATGGCCGGGCGTGTGCGAGTGCCACTGACGGAAGCTCTTCAGATCATCCAGGGTGAGCTTGTAGCCGGAGAGGTAGAGCGAGCCGTAGAGCAGCGCGGAGGCGTGGCCGTTGGAGAGGACGAAGCGGTCGCGGTCGGCCCAGCGGGCGTGCGCCGGGTTGTGGCGCATGAGCTTGTGGTAGAGCAGGTAGGCGATGGGGGCGCAGCCGAGCGGCGCGCCGGGATGGCCGCTTTTGGCCTTCTCGACGGTGTCGACGGCCAGCAGGCGCAGGGTGTCAATGGAAAGCTGATCGAGAGAGGTGGCCGCAGTGGTGGTCATGAGCAAAAATCCAAGTCCTTTCGGGGGTTGGGCCGGGTGAGAGCAAGAGCAATTACTCAGTGGAAGATGTGACTGGCGGCGGGTCGCCCAGAATCTTTACCTCTACATTGTAACCAAGCCACGTGTCGGTATCGGTCCAGTGCAGGGTCCAGACAAGGGCTCCTGACTGGTCGGGTGCGGTGGGCAGGTCGGCGCTGAAGCCCGCCGAACCAAAGCTCTGGCATTCCACGGTGTGGACGCTGTTCCAGTTGTCGGGCGACCAGACGATGTCAAAGCGATCGGGATCGAGGATGCGCAGCGTGTCGCCCGCGGCGATGTGCTGGATGGGCCTTCTGCGGCTGTAGAACTCGAGGTTGAGGCGCTTGCGCGGAGCGCCTTTCGGCATGGCGTAGCGCTCGTACACTGGGTCAATCCGATCGAAGATCTTGCCGTCGAGGGCCGAGCGCAGGAGCTTGAGGTATTCAGCATGCGCCCAGACAAGCGGCACGGCAGAGCCGGCGGGTTGACCCATGACGAGGCCCATGGCGGGCCGGTTGGGTTCATCCCAGACCTGCTCAGGCAGCAACTGGCCCCGGGTGGCGAAGCCTTCGATGGTGCGAATGAGGGGTGCGATGTCGCGGCCCGCGGCAAGCTCATAGTGGGCACGTTCGCCGGTGAGCAGCGGCCACACGCGGCCTTTGCCTGTGCCGAGGTAGGGGCCGCCGTCTTCGCGCTGGCCGTAGCCGTCTCCGTTGTAGCGAATCCAGCCGGGTCCCTGCGGCAGGCCGCGCTTGAGCACGGCATCGACGACCTTGAGTGAATCGACAATGAGCGGATCGTCGGCTCGGCGCACGCCGTAGCGGACGAGTTCGAGGAAGCCGGCATCGATAATCTCGCGGGCCTCAAAGTCGGCGCGCGCACCTGGTGGCCGGTTCTGCAGATGGAGCGTCTCGGTGCAGCTCTGCTCCGAGGCGTAGGCCGCGCCGTTCTCGGGCGGCCTGATGCGCATGTAATGGCGGCGTACCTCGGGCAGGAGGACGCCGTCGTTGGTCACGGTCCAGTCTTCGAGGTGGCCTTCAACCCAGTCGGCGAACTCTTCGATGAAGGTGGCGAGTTCGTCGGAGGCGTGGGCGCGCAGAATCTCTGCCGCGCAGATGAGGCTGGCGATGACGGCGGCGAGCGTGGAAGGCGAGTAGCCCGCGTTTTCTTCCCATCGTTCCTGCTGGGTGATGGGGGCGTGGCGCACGAGGAAGCCCGCGGCGCGCTCGACGAAGGGCAGGATGTTCATCTGGCCGAGGGCGTCGGCTTTCCAGAGACGCCAGGCGAGCATCAGCGGAAAGGCGACCTCGTCCAGCTGCAGGCCAGACCAGTAGGGGCGTCCGTTGACCCAGAAGTTTTGGGCAAAGCCGCCGTTGGGCTGCTGCGTGCAGGCGAGATAGACCAGTGCGCGCAGGGCGGTTTCCTTGTGACCGCAGGCAAGCAATGCGGTGGCGGTCTGCACCATGTCGCGTGTCCAGACGAGGTGATAGCCGCCGAGGTCGTCGTCGCCTTTGGCCTGGCCCCAGGGAATGGACATGGAGGCGACGAAGGCTCCGGCGTAGGTCTTGTCCTCGTGGGCGAGGAGGAGGTTGTGGCTGGCGGCCATGAGCTTGCCGTCGTCGCCGGATCTGGCAGCGAGCCAAGCTGGATTAGCGACGCGCTCCCACTGCTCGATGAAGCGCTGGCGCTGCTGGACGAAGGGAACGGTCAGCGACGAGACCGTCTTTTGCAGGGCGGTGTGGTGACCCTCGCCAATGCCGATGCCGACGGTACAGGTGCGCGCATGGCCGTCGCCGGGAGGCAGGTTGAGCTCGCCCAAGAGGGCGATGTTGCCGCCGGTGGCGGAGCCGAACTCCCAGTCCATCGTGAAGTTGTCGGTGAGGTCCCGCCAGCCATCGCTGGCGCCTACAAAGCCGCAACTGACGCGGGAAAATCCGCAATTCGCGCCGAGGGCAAGCGACCACTGATTCCGAAAGGCAAGGAGCATTTTGTGGCCGGCGATATCCACGGCGCGGGCGTTGTTTTCTGCGCCGCCGCCGTCGAGACGAGGCGCGAGCAGAGCGTAGACCTTGAGACGCGGCAGCAGCTCAGGAAGGCCCTCCAGCCGCAGATGGATGAGAATTGCGCACTGGTGCGGGTCGGCGATGATTTCCTTGGTGAGCGTGTAGCGGCTGTCGGGTTCTCGGTTGATGTAGCGGACGCCGAGCGCCTCGGAGTGGATGGTCTCGAAACTGGAGATGAGGTGGCGCTTTTCCTCGTGGCAGAAGCTCTCGCCATCGGTGATGAGGAACTGCATGTCCCGCATCTGCGGCTTGTCGATGGTGGGGTGGTAGAGCTCGTTGAGGATGCCGTGCGAGGAAGTGAACCAGACGCGGCTGGCAGCAGAGTAGGCGGTGCCAACGGCGTCTTTCACGCTCGATGTCCAGCGCGGAGGCAGGCCGGGGGCGCCAAAGGCCTCGCCCTGCTGCGTCAGCCAACGGTAGCGGGTTTGCTGTGTCAAGAGGTTCTTCCGGGTATAGAGATGAAAGCGGGCACAAGCAGCTTAGTCCAACAAAGATACGGATGTATGGAACGGGCAGAAGGTTTCTTGACCGGATTTTTATGAACTTCGAACCCGGAAGAGTTCGGCGCGCATCCATGCAGGTAGACGGATATGGGATGATGGCTGTGCAGCCTGTGGGAGCCCCGGCCCGAGCGTGGCGTGAGGGCACGACCAAAGCCTTTTGACCTGCAAGCCGCAGCGCCAGTTGCGTAGTGTGCTGCTGCCTGTTCTTGTGACCAGCAATCGAAACGCGAACGAAGGAGAATTCCCCGATGGCCTACGAACTAGCACCGCTGCCTTATGACTATGCTGCTCTGGAGCCGTTTATCGACTCCGAGACGATGCACCTTCACCACGACAAGCATCACCAGGCCTACATCAACAATGTGAATGCCGCGCTGGCGAATCATCCGGCGCTGGCCGCAAAGTCAGTGGATGACCTGATTCGCGACCTGAACGCCGTGCCGGAGGAGATTCGCGGTGCGGTGCGCAACAACGGCGGTGGCCACTCGAACCACACCATGTTCTGGAACATTATGGGTAAGCCGGGTACGGCCGGCGTGGGCGGAGCGCCAACGGGCGAACTGGCCGCGAAGATTGCGGCGGACTTTGGCGACTTTGAGGCCTTCAAGAAGACCTTCAACGAGACGACGGCGAAGCAGTTTGGCTCCGGGTGGGGCTGGCTGGTGCTCTCCGGCGGCAAGCTGAAGGTGACGACGACGGCGAATCAGGATTCACCGCTGAGCCAGGGGTTGTACCCGATCCTGGGCAACGATGTGTGGGAGCATGCCTACTATCTGAAGTACCAGAACCGCCGTCCTGATTATCTGGCCGCATGGTGGAACGTGGTGAACTGGAACGAAGTAAGCAAGCGCTTTGCGACGGCAAAGGGCTGAAAACGCGGCTCGTTCTTTGCTCCGGCCTCGTCCGAAGCGGCGCGGGGCCGGAGCGCTGCGCAGGTTACGTGAGAGCACACTGTGCGGCGGGCGCGCAACTCCTGGCGCAAAGTGTGTGTCTAAACGGACAGTACGATGAAACGACCAGTCACCATCCTCACGCTTCTTCCTATTATCGGGCTCCTGGCATGTGGTCCGGACACGGCCTCAATGGCCGAGGCGGCGCAGTCAGGGGCGTTTGCGATTACCCAGCGCAGCCTGAATGTGGGCACGGCCAGCTACCAGTTCACGCGCACGCGCGACGGCTACAACTCGACCTCGCTCGTGAAAGTGTCCATGAAGGGGCTGGAGTATGCTCTCTCAAAGGACGAGCAACTCAACGCGGCGAGCCAACTGCAGCATGCGCAGATCAGCGCGACGGTGAACAGCGAGGCAGTCACGGTGACGGCCGCGCCGGACTCCGCGCAACTGCTGCTGAACATGTCGGCCAACGGCAAGAGCAGCACTGCCCGGCTCACGCAGCACACGGCGGCGGTATTCTTGCCAGATGTGGATCCGGGCGCGCTGCAGACGTTGCTGACACTGGCTGCCGCCCACAACAACCGCAATCTGTGGGCGATTCTTCCCAAGGGCAACGGCGCCGTGCTGCCCGTGCAACTGGCGACCTACGCGGATGAGCAGGGCACGCTGGATGGCCGGAATATCACCGTACATCACCTGGTCTCGACCATCGGGCACGACATGACGGATTTGTTCGTGGGTCCGCAGAACCAGTTGCTGCAGGCCGAGTTGAGAACCGAAGGACTGGCGCTGGTGCATCAGGGATTCGTGCTGGCTCCGCCAGCCAAGCCGATTGCGCCGCCGAACGTGCCGAGCGGGCCTCCGCAGGGCGCGCAGCAAGGAGCGCAGCAGGGCGCGCCGAACGGAGCTGCAGGACAGCAGCAATACCCGCAGCAGCAATATGCGCCGCAGGGGCAGCAGCAGTATCCACCGCAGGGACAGCAGCAACCGTACCCGCAGAACCAGTACCAACAGCAACAATATCCACAGCAGTATCCGCAGCAGCAGTAGGGAGCGCAGTTAGAGAGCGCGGGCCGCGGCGATGGCCGAGGCCCATGCCCACTGGAAGTTGAACCCGCCAAGATGGCCGGTGACGTCGACGGCTTCTCCGATAAAAAACAGGCCTGACACTGTGCGTGCCTCCATGGTGCGCGCATGGAGGGTGTTGGTGTCGATGCCGCCGGCGGTGACTTCAGCTTTTTCAAAGCCCTCCGTTCCGGTGGGATGAAAGGGCCAGCGGTGCAGCGTGCGCTCGCAGGTGTCCAGTGCATTGTTGGACCAGCCGGAGGGTGCGGCCGTGGCGGCGAGATGCGCGGCGAGGCGCTGCGGAAGGTAATCGCCGAGGGCACGGCGCAACATGGCGACATCGCGGCGGGCGTTGGTGGTGTGCAGTGGTGCGAGCAGTTTGGTCTCAGGTGCAAGATCGACGTGAAGAGCTTCGCCGGGCTGCCAGTAGCTGGAGGCCTGCAGGATGGCAGGGCCGCTGAGGCCGCGATGGGTGACGAGCATCTTCTCGCGGAAGCGCGGACCACGCGCGGCGCGCGCCTCGACCATTGTGGAGACGCCGGTGAGCGCGGTCCATGCGAATTCGGGCGGACCGAGGACGAGCGGCACTAGGGCGGGACGCGGCGGAATGACGGCGAGGCCGAACTGGCGGGCGAGGTCATAAGCGAAGCCTGTGGCGCCGAGTTTAGGAATGGAGAGGCCACCGGTGGCGACGACGAGCGCAGGCGCTGTGAAGTCGCCCTGCGACGACGTGACGTGAAAATCGCCATAGCGCGTGGCGTGAATGTCGCGGGCGTTGAGGATGAGATCGACGCTGCCGTTGAAGGCGCGGGCGCGCTCGCACTCGGCGAAGAGCGTGTTGAGGATGTCGCGCGCGGAGCGGTCGCAGAAGAGCTGGCCGAGGGTCTTCTCATGCCAGGGGATGTGGTGGCGCTCGACGAGTTCGAGGAAGTGGCGCGGCTCAAAAAGAGCGAGCGCGGATTTGGCGAAGTGAGGATTGGCGGAGAGGAAGTTCTGCGGCGTGCAGTGGACGTTAGTGAAGTTGCAGCGCCCGCCGCCGGAGATGAGGATCTTGCGGCCGGGCTGCGCACCGTGTTCGAGCAGAGCGACGCGACGGCCGCGCTGGCCGGCCACGGCGGCGCAGAAAAGACCTGCAGCGCCCGCGCCGAGGATGAGAACGTCGAACGAACGCGGCGCGGTGGGCATGAGTGTATTGTCGCCGACACGCGCGGCGAGGGAGAGTGGCTTACTCGTCGTCGCGGAACATGGGGTGCGGGATGAGGTGGCGGTAGTCCTCCTGGTGCGCGTCGTCGAGGCAGGCCTCGATGATGCGATGGCCGAGGGGGTCGAGGTCGGGGACTTGAAACTGCCGCAGCTCGCGGGCAAAGAAGTCGCGCCACTGACGGCAGCCTTCTTCATAGATCTCGGCGCCGCCCTGGAGCTGCTCTTCCACGTGAAGAAAGACACGCGGAATCATGGAGCCCTCGACGCGAATCTGGCTGGGGATGTAGCCGAGCAGGGGGCAGATGGCTTCATCGACCTGCTCGCGGCCGAAGCGGGCGCTGCCGCGGCGCGCAAGGTATTCGCGGGCGAGCCACTCAGCCATGAAGCCGACCTTCCACGCGCCGATGTACTGGTTGGGGAGGAGGACGTAACGTGTCTCGGGTGTAGCGAGAATCTGGCGAAGGAGCAGGTTGGCTTGATCGACGCGGCGGCCGGTGGCGAAGGCCCAGTAGGAGCCGACGCCCTCGGACTGCATCTCGCGGGACTTCTGCGTCTGGATGCTGGGGTTGGCGTGGCCGCGCGGCGCGACGAGGCGCCAGAGCCAGGCAAGCGCGGGGCTGAGCACGTGCAACATGCCGAGGATGCCGTAGAGGGGGCTGTCGCGATGGGTGGGCGGGCAGCGCACGCCGAAGCTGCGCACATCGACGGCGCGCGTGCCGGTAAGGATGTCCTCAATCATGCGGCGCGGCAGGATGACGCGGGGATTGGGGCAGAGCTTGCCGGGCGCGTCTTCGACGTGTTCCCAGGTGAGGCAGTTGCCGCCGGGGACGATGTAGTGGTTCAGGAAGATGAGCGGCTCGGGTGGATCGATGCAGAGGCGCTCGAGGTTCGGCGCGGTGCCGTAGCGGCGGATGTGATCGACGCGGACGAACCAGGCGTTTTCAGCGTCAGCGATGGCGAGGCGGCCGCCGCGCTGGTAGCTGGGATGCGCGCAAGCCATGTCGTCGGCGATGGGGCGCAGGTGGCAGGCTTCGGGCAGGTTGAGCGTGCGCTCTTCCTGCGTGATGACGTTGCGTCCGATGAGGAGGCGGCCATCTTCCATGCGGTGGATGTGCTCAGTCATCTCGCTCTTGCCGCCGCCCGAGGCGCCCTCGTGCATGAGGACGAGTTGATTCTCGTAAGGCGTAACGACGGCGACGGCGGCGCAGTGGTTGGTGGTCCAGCCCTCGCGCTCGCCGCGGTCGAGCAGCATGGAGTAGACGCCTTTTTTGGCGCTGGGACCGGGGTAGAGGTTGTAGGCAAAGATCTCCTGATGGGTGGCGGTGCGATCGTGAACGACAATCTGACGGCCGCCGAAGTGGGTGTGCCGGAACGGTGGTGCGACGAAGAGCACGCCGCCGGTGATGCGAAAGTTGGCGGGCACGCGGCAGCGCGGAATCATGCCCTGGAGGTCAGCGAGCGTGGCGGCGAAGAAGGCCGCGGGGCGCGGCACGATGAGCAAGGAGCCGTAGCCGAGCGCGTCCGTGCCCGCATAGAAAGGGACGACGACGAGTTCCTGGGTCTTGAGCCAGTCGAGGGTCTGACGGCGAGTGGTGTCGAAGGGTTCGCCGAAGCGGTCCTGATAGCGGGGCTTGTCGGTAGGCAGGTTGTCGCCGATGACCATGGCGTCGGGGTCGCGACGGCGCATGGCGGGGTCGGGAAAATTGATGGCGAGGCCGTTGCGGGCCTTGGTGATGACGGCTTCGACGATGCGTCCGATACCTTCGCCCTGAAAGACGGCTTCGTAAACGCCATGGTCCTCGCGATTGCCGTGACGCCAGTCGGTGGAGCCGGTGGCGCGGCCCAGCGACCAGTCGAGCAGTTGATGACGGTCCTCGGGAACCTGTACGAGCGGCGCGGCGGCGAGCACTTCGCGCACGTGCGGAGGCAGGTCCATCGCAGGCCAGGCGGATTGGAAGTCAAGGAGAGGTTCACTGGCGGCGGCGATGGTCATGGAGACTCGCTTTCCGTGGCTGGGGCTTGAGGCCGCGATCTGGATTTTCAGAGTGCGATCAAAATGGGCTGAACGCCAGAGAGACCACAACTTTCTTATCGCAGGCGGCTGGAGAACTGGCAGTGCGCTGCGTCACAGGGAAGAAAAACGTTCCCGTGCAAGGGCGAGCGCCTCCTCAGAGGTGGTGACAGCTCCGTCGAGCTGCGCGTCTTCCACGGCACGCAGAACTTCTTTGAAACGCGGGCCCGGTGTGTAGCCTGCGGCGATGAGGTCGCGGCCTGTAAGCAGCGGCGTGGGGCGCACGGCTTCCTCGGGGATGGCGAGAAGGCGCTCACGGACGTACTGCCAGTTGTCGAGGTTGCCGCTGGCGGCGAGGCAATCCATCTTATGCAGGGCGAGGTGCTCGTCGAAGCGGTCGAGGCGGAAGAAGCGTTTCAGCGTCGAATCCTTCATGCGCGGCGCATCCATGAAGCGCATGTGGTGCTCGACGAGCGCAAGGATCTGGCGGGTTTCGTCGTTGGAGAAGCGGAAGCGGCGGCAGATGTCGGCGGCGATGGCCATGCCGACCTCAACGTGGCCGTCGAAGCGGATGCGCTCGGCGCGGCGGAAGGTAGCGGGCTTGCCGACATCGTGGAGCAGCGCGCCCCAGGCGAGAGTGAGTGGGCAGCCGGGCTCGAGTTGGCCGAGCAGCAGCAGGGTGTGCGTCCAGACGTCGCCCTCGGGATGGAACTGCGGCGGCTGCTCGACGCCTTTCATGCGGGCGACTTCGGGCAGCACCTGGACGAGCAGATCGGCTTCATCGAGCAGCTCGAAGGCGTGGCGGGCGTGGCCCTCGGTGAGCATCTTCGTCAGTTCGTCGCGCACGCGCTCGCGACTGACGGCGTGGATGCGGTGGGCGAGGTGGCGCATGGCGGCGCGGGTGGCCGGCTCGAGGGTGAAGCCGAAGCGCGCGGCGAAGCGCACGGCGCGGAGCAGGCGGAGGTGATCCTCTTCGAAGCGGCGCTCGGGGCGGCCGATGGCGCGGATGATGCCGGCGTCGAGGTCGGCGAGGCCGCCGACGTGGTCGACAACTGCGTTGCGCAGACTCTTCGAGGAGAGTTGTGTCTCGGGATGCAGTGGGTCAAGGAGGAGGCCGTTGATGGTGAAGTCGCGGCGCTGCACGTCTTCTTCGGCGCTGAGGGTGTAGCGGACTTCGTCGGGACGGCGGCCGTCGGAGTAAGCGCCGTCGGAGCGGAAGGTGGCGACCTCGGTGGCCACCTGCGGTGGGGCGGACTCTTTGGATGCGCTTTCCGGCTCGGAAGCAACGAGAACCACGCCGAAGTGGGCGCCGACGGCGAAGGTGCGCGGGAACATGTCGAGGACGACGTCGGGGCGGGCGCTGGTGGCGATGTCGTAGTCCTCGGGCTCGCGGCCGAGGAGCAGGTCGCGTACGCAGCCGCCGGCGAGCCACGCCTCATAGCCCGCGGCGCGCAGCGTGGCGAGGATGCGGCAGGCTGCGGCGAACTGGGGCGAGGCGGGCATGGGTGCTGCTGTCATTGTCGCGCTTTCCGGCGGAAAGGTTCGAGGCCAGTAGACTGGAGATATGGGTCAGAGTGGAAAGAGAGGGCTGATTCTTGGCATCGAATCGTCATGCGACGAGACGGCTGCGGCGGTGGTGGAGCGCGGGGCGCGCACGCTGTCGTCGGTAGTGGCTTCGCAGATTGCGACTCATGCGCGGTATGGCGGGGTGGTGCCGGAGCTTGCCAGCCGCGAGCATCTGCGCGCGATTGTGCCGGTGGTGCGGGCGGCGCTGGCTGAGGCGGGAGTCACACTGGGCGACCTGGACGCGCTAGCCGTGACGAGCGGGCCGGGGCTGGCTGGCGCGCTGCTGGTGGGCATCACGTATGCCAAGGCGCTGGCCTTCGCGCAGGGGCTGCCGCTGGTCGCGGTGAATCACTTGGAAGGGCATATCCACGCGGTACTGCTGAACGAGCGGCAAACGGTGAAGGATTCGCCGGATGCGCAGTCCCTGGCGCTGGTGGTTTCAGGCGGGCACACACATCTCTATCTGGCGGAGCCTGCGAGCGGGACGTGGCATTACCGGCTGGTGGGGCGCACGCTGGACGATGCGGCGGGTGAGGCCTATGACAAAGTGGCCAAGCTGCTGGGGCTGGGCTATCCGGGCGGGCCGTGGATCGATGCGCTGGCGCAGTTTGGCGATGCGCGGGCGGTGCCGTTTTCCTTCGCACAGGTAAAGACGAAGGCGCATCTGACAGGCAAGACGCCTCGCACCAAGGCGGCGAAGACGACGCCGATTGCGGAGCTGGACCCGCACTTTCTGTTCTCGTTCAGCGGGATCAAGACGGCAGTGCTGCGGTATGTGGAACTGCACGGCATGCGCGAGGAAGCGCAGGCGCGGGTGCCGCGGATGCTGGCGCTCGGCCACATTCCAGCGACGCGCGAGGAGGCGCTGGCGCTGTGTCCGCAGCCGGTGCTGGACCTGATTGCGAGCTTTCAACATGCGGTGATTGGCGACTTGATGAAGAAGACTTTTGCGGCGGCTGAAGGTCTGGGCGCGGTGCGCGTGCTGGTGACAGGCGGCGTGGCGGCGAACCGGGAGCTGCGCGAGCGCTTTACAGCAGAGGCGCAGCGGCGCGGGCTGGCTATTGCGTTCCCGACGCGGGCGCTCTCGACCGACAATGCGGCGATGATTGCGGCGGCGGCGTGGCCGCGGTTTGTGGCGGGCGAGTTTGCGCCAGAGAGCCTGACAGCAGACCCGGCGCTGGCGCTGGGGCGTTGAGCGGCAAGGACAAAGTACTCTGAAACCCCTGAATTCATTCGGTAAATCCTTTCGCTCCTGCGGCAGGCCGGTGCGCAATTTTTACAATTCAGGAAATATTTGCTCTGTGGAAGAGGCCGCAGAGATGGCGCATCGTGAATCTAACTTGTTAACAGATAGACGCTTAAAGGCATTTATCTTTTCGGCTGTTTAATTGCTTAATAGTTAACAGAAAGATAGGCGCAGTTCATCAGCGAAGTATTGGTTCCGGTTCCCGTCGCTGCAGTAGACGTCCTTTCCGAAAGGAAATTGAATGGCGACTCAGGTGTTGAGATCGAACGAACTGGACGTGTTGGATGCTCCGGTTTATTCAGGCCCGCTGACGCGGCTGATTGAGTGCGTCGATACCGAGGAACTGGTCGAGAGCGAGGAATTGAGCGTGTCGACCACGAAGGCCCTGAGCGGCGCGAAAGGCATTCTGGTTGCGATGAGCCTCGAAGGCGGCATTCTCCTTTCGGCATTTTTCATCTGGCAGGTCGTTCGCAGCTTGCTGTAATTGGGCCACGGGTCTCCGCTCTTCATTGCCCGCCGTCTTGCCGGTAGCGCTGTTGCTGCTGCCTGGCTCCGGTGGGCTTGCTGTATCTGCTTGCTCCCCCTCATCCGGTACACTTCTCCCAGTCTGAATCGATCCCGAGGAAAGCCTGCGGATGTCCCAGCTTTATGTGATTGTTCTCGCGGTTATTGTTGTTGTGCTGCTGGCCGTCGCCCTGTATCGCGCCACGCGCGTGAAATCCAAGGCCGATTACCTTGTGGCGGGGCGTTCGCTGCCGGCTCTGGTGCTGGTCCTTACGCTGCTGACCTCGTGGATTGGAGCGGGGTCGCTGTTTGCGGGGGCGGAGAATGCGTACCGTAATGGCTTTGCGGCGCTGTGGCAGCCAGCGGGGGGATGGCTGGGGCTGCTTCTGATCTACTTCATCGCGCCGCGGGCAAGGAAGTTTGCGCAGTTCACGCTGCCGGACCTGCTGGAGGCGCGCTATAACCAGACGGCGCGGGTGCTGGGGACGTTTGCAATTCTCTTCGCGTACGTCGGCATTACGAGCTACCAGTTCAAGGGCGGCGGTAACGTGCTGCACCTGATTTTTCCGGATGTGGTGACGCCGGAGCTAGGCACCTATATTGTGGCGACGTTTGTAATTGTGACGACGGCGCTGGCGGGGATGTCGTCGGTGGCGTATATGGATGTAGCGATCGGCTCGCTGGTGACGGTGATCTGTATTGCAGCGACGCCGATGCTGTTTCATCGTGCGGGCGGATGGTCGGGGCTGCATGCGGCGCTGCCCGCGACGCACTTTGAGGTGCTGGGCAACCTGACGTTTGCGCGGGCGATGGAGTTCCTGGTGCCGACGCTGCTGCTGATGTTGGGCAACCAGGTGATGTATCAGAAGTTTTTCTCGGCGAAGAGCGAGCGCGACGCACGGGTTTCCGTGGTGGGGTGGATCATTGGCACGGTGTTGCTGGAGACGCTGATTGTGGCGATCGCGGTCTTCGGGTCAGCGCTCTACCAGACCGGCGAAGTGGCGCGGCAGCCGTACGAGATTATTCCGTACACGGCGCGTCACGGGCTGCCGGCGCTGATGGGGGCGCTGCTGCTGGGCGCGGTGTTTGCGAAGGTGATCTCGACGGCGTCGAATTATCTGTTTTCGCCGGCGACGAATCTGATTCAGGATGTGTTTGTGCGCTACATGGCGCCGGATGCCTCGAACAAGCGCATTTTGATTGTGTCGCGACTGGCGGTGGTGCTGCTCGGGTGCTGGGCGCTGTACCAGGCGGTGTATGCGCAGAGCATTCTGGAGAAGATGCTGTGGGCGTACACGATCTACTCGGCGGCGCTGACGCCGGTGGTGCTGGCGGCGTTCTACTCGCGGCGGGTGACGGCGTGGGGCGCGGTGGCGGCGATTGCGGCGGGCACGGTGGTGACGCTGGCATGGGATGTGCCGGGGGTGCGGCCTCTGCTTCCGCCAATTCTGGCGCAGAGAGACGCGATCTTCCCCGCGCTGTGTGCGGCGGTGCTGGCGATGGTGGTCGTGAGCTGGCTGACGCCGGCGCCGACACCGGAACAGCTGGCCCAACTGAGCGACTAGGCAGAGGCGGTGCGTCTCACGGTGGCGTGCTGCCATGACCTACACTAATTCTTGGATCGCACGATGCCAACACGTCCATGCTGGGTGGAGATTTGCACCCGGACTCTTGAAGACAACTTTCGCTTTCTGGCTGAAGTGGCCGCGCCGCACGCAGAGCTGCTGGCCATTGTGAAGGCCAACGCCTATGGGCATGGGCTCGTGCTGTGCGCGCCCGCGGTGGTGGGCGGTGGTACGCGATGGCTCGGCGTGACCAGCGTGGAAGAAGCCGTGGCGGCGCGCGCGGTGTGCCCGGATGCGCGGGTTCTTGTGATTGGCGGGGTGTTTCCGGGACAGGGCGCGGCGGTGGTGCGCCATGGGCTGACGGTGGTGGCGTGGGAGCAGTGGCAACTGGATGAGCTCGAAGGGGCGGCGCGGGCCGCGGTTGGCGCGCGCGTGCAGGTGCATCTGGAAGTGGACACGGGGATGAGCCGGCAGGGCGTGCCGCCTGGAGAGCTTGCTCCGCTGCTGAGGCGGTTTGGCGCGGATTCTCCGCTGGAGCTGGATGGTGTGATGACGCATCTGTTTGCCGCGGATGAGGCGAACGGGCTCATCACAGCGGAACAACTGGCGCAGATGCGCGGCGTGCTGGCGAGCGTGGCTGCGGCGGGACTGAAGCCAGCGTGGTGCAACGTGGGCAATTCCGCTGCGCTGCTGGCGGGGCAGGCGCAGACGATTGGCGCGATGGCTGCTGAGCACGGGATGAAGGCGCTGCTGCGGCCGGGGCTGGCGTTGTATGGGCTGGCGCCGGAGTACGATCCGGCGTTTGATGCGGAGCCGGCAACGCTCGTAGAGGCACGCATGAAGCTGCGGCCGGTGCTGAGCTGGAAGTCGCGTGTGGTGTCGGTGCGCGAGGTGCCGGCAGGCGCGGTGGTGGGTTACAACGGCACGTTTGTGGCTACGGAGCCGATGCGGCTGGCGCTGCTGGCCGTGGGCTACGCCGATGGGCTGGACCGCAGGCTGGGCAACCGCTTCAGCCTGCTTGTGCACGGCCAGCGGGTGCCACTGGTGGGGCGCGTGAGCATGGACCAGGCTGTGGTGGACGTGACGGAGATTGCGGACGTTCTACCGGGCGATGAGGTGGTGCTGATCGGCGCGCAAGGGGATGCGAGGGTAACGGCGGCAGACCATGCGCGAGCTTCGGGAACGATTCCGTGGGAGATCTTCACGCGAATTGGGCCGCGCGTGCCGCGGATCGCGGTTTAGCAGGTTTCTCCGGCGATGCCGATGGAGCGCTCTCCGGCCGGACTGCTGACAGAGGCCAATCCCGCTGCACCGGTGACGGCCTCGATCATCGCCTCCTTGCCCATCGCAGAGTTCAGGAGCATGTGGTAGAGGCTGCGCGAGCACCAGTCCTGCTGGTAGAACTGGCGGATTGCGGCGGCGCGGCGCTTGTCAAAGGCGGCGAGAAGCTGGTCGGCATGCGCGGCCTGGTTGGGGAAGGCCTTTTGGAACCACTCGCGCTTGGCCCTGGCGGTGGCGTAGACAAAGACGTGAAAGCATCCGGGATGGCAGGCGAGCGCACAGGCTGCACCGCGGCCCACGAGGACGCAGTTGCCGCTCTCGGCTGCCTTGAGGATCTCGCTGCGAATGAGTTCGAACATGCGTTCGGAGTCAAAGACCTGCTCGTCGCTGAGGCCGGCCATGGGAAAAGCCGCGTCGTGCCAGAAGATCTTGCCGTAGCGGTAGTACCAGGGGTCAAGGCGCTCGTCAAAACGGGAGGCCAGCTCGGGACTGACGCCGGCAGCGCGCGCTGCGTCCTCGACCAGCTCGGAGTCGAGAAGCTTCCAGCCCAGCCGTTCGGCCAGATCGTGGGCGAACTCGCCGCCGCGGGAGCCGTATTCCCGCTCGATGGTGATGATATGGACCGGAGACTGCATCGCTGGACACCTCCGCAGTGGCAGCATACAACGGAGAGCGCGCAGAAAGACAGGGTTTACGGATGGGAGTGGAAAGGAGCAGCGCGACTGGGCTGTTTTTTCGCTACCGGACCCCTGCTACTGAGAGTCCAAAGAAGTATCATGGATCGTACGGAGTTTTTCATTTCCAAATGAAGAAGATCGTTATTGGTGCGGTAATTGTTCTTGTTTCCTGTGCGTTGTTTGCTCAAGGGTCCTCGACAACTCCGGTTGCGAATCAACCGGGAGTGACGACGACAGCCTCGCCCGAGGTGGAACAGTTCCAGAAGCTGGAAGACAAGTGGTCGGATGCGGTAAACGATCGCGACCAGTATGCGCTGGAACTGCTTCTTTCGCCGTTGTTTGTGGATGTGGCGGCGACCGGAGACATTACGACGCGAAACCAGCAGCTGGCCAACCTGATCTCGAGCGACGACAAGACGATGTCGCTGGAGCAGAAGGTCATCACGGTGCGCATGCTGGGTGATACGGCTGTGGCGAACGGCACCTACGTGCTGCACCACAAAGCAGGCTCAGGCCCGGTGGACGAGAAGGGCGTATTCACGCACGTCTACGAGCGGGTGCGCGGCAATTGGCTGTGTGTGAACTCGCAGCGGACTTCGCTGCGCGAGGAGGCGTCCAGCAAGCAGAAGAAGTCTGCGAATGCTGAGGGACTCTTCCACCTGCCGTTGTTTTCGAAGAGCGACAAGAAGGACTAGCGACCACCGACTCTGCGGGGCGTGTGTCCCGCAACGGGCCTGTGGACCTAGCCTGCGCGACGCGTCTGTGCCTGCAGGCGAATGGACACATGGACGAGGCTGAGTGCGGCGGGCGTGACGCCGGGGATACGGCTGGCCTGCCCAATGGTGCCGGGGCGCACGCGCTCCAGCTTCTCGCGCATCTCACGGGAGAGTCCGCTGATGGCGCTGTATTCCAGCCAATCCGGGATCGCGACGGATTCGGCAGCCTTGAGCTTGCCGATGGCCTTCTTCTGCTGATCCAGATACCCGGCAAATTTGATTTCGGTTTCAACGGCACGCGCCTCGTTGCGCAGCACGGCGGCGTCCACGCTGCCGTGGGTGTCGAGGCGCCCGGCCCACCCGGCGAGCAGCGGCTCCTTCTTCATCTCTTCGCGAATGGCGTGGAGGACGGGCTCGATGCCGACTTCGGGACGCTTGAGGAGCTGTGCCCAGGTCTGGCCCGCGATGGCCGTAAGATCGCCGAGGCCCACGGCGGGCAGGCGGTCGGGGACGACCTTTCCGGTAGTGAGAAGGCGCACGAGCGCGGCCATGCGCGCCTGCTTTTCCTCGTAAGCGGCCCAGGCGGGGTCGTTGATGAGGCCGAGGCGGCGGCCGTGCGGCGTGAGGCGGCGGTCGGCATTGTCAATGCGAAGGTGGAGGCGGAACTCCGCGCGTGAGGTGAACATGCGGTAGGGCTCATTGGTGCCCTTGGAGATGAGGTCGTCGATGAGGATGCCGGTGTAGCCTTCGGTCCGATCCATGGTGAACGGCGGCTGACCCTTGAGCCAGAGCGCGGCGTTGATGCCGGCCATGATGCCCTGGCAGGCGGCTTCTTCATAACCGCTGGTCCCGTTGATTTGCCCGGCGAGATAGAGGCCTTCCATCGACTTGACCCGGAGGGTGCGGTCGAGCTCGGTGGCGTCGACGGAATCATACTCGATGGCGTAGCCGGGGCGCAGCATCTCGGCGTCTTCGAGGCCAGGGATGGAGTGCACAATCTGCCACTGGACTTCCATGGGCAGCGATGTGGACATGCCGTTGACGTAGACCTCGTGGGTATTGAGGCCTTCGGGCTCAAGGAAGAACTGGTGCTGTGCCTTGTCAGGGAACTTGACGATTTTGTCTTCGATGGACGGGCAGTAGCGCGGGCCGACGCCCTCGATCTGGCCTGAGTACATGGCGGAGCGGTGGACGTTCTCGCGGATGATGCGCAGCGTCTCCGGGGTGGTGAAGGCGATGTGGCAACTGACCTGCGGCTGCGCGATGGAGTGGGTGCGGAAGCTGAAGGGCGTGGGGTCAAGGTCGCCGGGCTGCTCTTCAAAGCGCTCCCAGTGGATGGTGCGGCCGTCGAGGCGCGGGGGCGTGCCGGTCTTGAGGCGGCAGGTGCGCAGGCCAAGGCGGCGGAGGGCTTCGCCGAGGAGGACGGAGGCGGGTTCGCCGCTGCGGCCGGCGGGGTAGCGTTCTTCGCCGCAGTGGATGAGGCCGTTGAGGAAGGTGCCGGTGGTGATGATGGTGGCTCCGGCAATGAGTTGGCGGCCATCGCGCAGCTTGAGGCCGAGGACGCGGCGGTGGGGGCGGGAACCATCTCGCCCCGACCCTACGGGGCGGGGGATCTCCTGCGCGAACTCTGACCCAGGGTTCCACCCTGGGCTATTTTCGGGCTCTCCCACCGAGAGGGCAGACTCTTCTATCACGAGGTCGATGACCTCAGCCTGGCGGATGTGGAGGCCGGGCTGGGCTTCGAGGACTTCGCGCATCTTGACGCGGTAGAGCTGCTTATCGCACTGGGCGCGGGGGCTCCAGACGGCGGGGCCGCGCGAGGTGTTGAGCAGGCGGAACTGGATGCCAACCGCGTCTGCGACCTCGCCCATGATGCCGCCGAGGGCGTCCACCTCGCGGACCAGGTGGCCCTTGGCGACGCCGCCGATGGCGGGGTTGCAGCTCATCTGGGCGATGAGGTCGAGGTTCATGGTGATGAGCGCGGTCTTGAGGCCCATGCGCGCGGCGGCCATGGCGGCCTCGCAGCCCGCGTGACCGGCCCCAACCACGGCCACGTCGTAGTGTTCAGTGAAAGCCATTCAGCTTCTATTGTACGGATTTGCCAATTTCCTGGGGCGAGAGGCTTACAGGCCTGCGGATCAAAGGGCGGGGCGTCGCCACAGAGAAGCAAGTGGAGTTTTTGCCTCCTGCTCCTGTAGGATGGGCCCGTGCTGCCCCCATCCCTTGCACAACACAATCCGGGGTTGACGGGCTGAATGGCAGTCTCCGGCGCTCGGCAGAAGACGATTGCCTTTGTGACGCTCGGGTCTCTGGGCGACCTGCACCCGTGCCTCGCACTGGGAGTGGAGCTGAAGCGTCGCGGGCATGCCATCAAAATCATCACGACGGAGTTCTATCGGAGCCGGGTGGAGCGGCTCGGGATGGGATTTTGCCCGATGCGACCGGATTGGGATCCGACGGCGCCGGAGCTGATTGGGCAATGTGAGGAGCTTAAAACGGGTCCGGAGATCTTGTTCCGGCGGCTCATCCTGCCGCATCTGCGGGACTCGTACGCAGACCTGCTGGCTGCGGTGGATGGCGCGGACCTGATGGTCGCTGGAGAGTTGGCCTTTGCGGCTCCGCTGGTGGCAGAGAAGCTGGGATTGCGCTGGGCATCGCTGATCCTTTCACCCTGCTCGTTCTTTTCGACGCGTGATCCTTCGGTCCTGGTGAATGTTCCATGGATGATGGCGGTGCGGAAAGCAGGCCATGTGCCGTATCGCGCGCTGCTGAACTTTGCGCGGTGGGGCACGCAGCACTGGTGGAATCCCGTGCGGGAGTTGCGCGAGCAGGAGCACCTGACGGAGGAATGCGATCCGCTGGTGCGCGACAAGTTTTCGCCGTATCGGGTGCTGGCTTTGTTTTCATCGTGGCTTGCCACGCCGCAACGGGATTGGCCGAGCCAGACGGTGCAGCCTGGGTTTGTGTTTTATGACGGGCAGACGATGGCCCCGCAGCTAAGTGAGACAATCCGGCGCTTTCTCGAATCGGGCAATGCGCCGATTGTGTTTACGCTCGGTTCGACCGCGGTGAGTCATCCGGGTAGCTTCTACGCGACGAGTATCGAGGTAGCGCGGCGGCTTTCTGCGCGGGCGATTCTCATTGGAGCGACACGCGAAATGGAATGGATTACGTCGTCGATTCTTTCGCTGCCGTACGTGCCGTACTCTGAGGTGTTTCCTGCGGCTGCGGTGATTGTGCATCAAGGCGGCTCGGGAACGACGGCGCAAGCGCTTCGCGCGGGGCGGCCGATGCTGTGTGTGCCGTGGGGATGGGATCAGCCGGATAACGGCCTGCGGGCGGAACGGCGTGGTGGCGCGCTTTGCATTCCGAAGCACCGCTACTCGACGGACCGGGCTGCGGATGCACTGGACCGGCTGCAGAATGACCGGTCCATAGCGAGGAGTGCAAAGGCCGCGTCGACGCATTTGCGAGGCGAACCCGGGCTGGCGGGCGCGGTGGCGAGTCTTGAGGCGTTGATACAGGGCGAAGTCTCGCGCAGGTCTGACTCGCTTGGAGGCTCTTCGGAATGGCTCCAAGGGTAGGAGGGGTTGACACGAGTGCTAGGATGCACAACAAGCACGCTGTTTCGTCCAATGCCGAAGGAGGAATTGCCGCATGGGATCCACGGAGCTTCCCCGAGGCGCGCACGCTGACGCCTATTCGCCTGACCCAATCGTCGCGCCTGAGCCGGCGCAATCTCCCGACGAGCTGAAAGAAGAGAGCCGCAAGATTCGCCGCCTGCAGATGGTGCTGAATATGGTGACGCAGGTGATCGCGCAGGACATGACGCTGACGGTGGAAGAGGCCTCCGAGATGGTGGCCGATACGCGGCGTGTGGCGCTGGGGATGTTTCCCGAGAAGGAACTCGCCTTCAACCTCATCTACTGGCCGCGGCTGCAGCGGCTGATGCGGGAGCGGTTCCGGATGCAGTAGGCACCTGCGGTGCGGGGGGTGCGGCTTGCGCCGCCCGATTCCCGAGAAAACGAAACGATTTTCTCGGGTTGGTTCCTACTTGTCTTCGTTGCCAGTGAGACGGAAGGTGATGGTGCCCCAGAAGAGGCGGGCGCGCATCTGCACGGGCAGGTGGCGGTCGTCGTCGGTGTACCAGATCCAGATGTTGCCGCGATTTTTCACGACGCCGGCGGCAGCGGTAGGCTGCACGCGGATGGTCTTGAAGGTGCCGAGCGGCGTCTTAATCTCTTCGCGGCCCTCGACCTTGATGGTGACCGGGACGTTGTGCATGGCGTCCACGATGGGCACTACGAAGCTCTGCCCCACGACCAGCGGCTGCGTGGCGGTGTAGAAGACGCCGGTGAGCAGGTCGGTCATGCAGCCGGGGATGGGCGACTCGACGTGCTTGCTCTCATTCTTGACGACATTTTTCTCATCGAGAATCGACTTGCCGGCCGCGTAATCGATGCGCAGGTTGGAGTTGATCTGGCGGCGGCCCTCGACGGTCTGTTTGTCGAACTGGTAGGTGCAGCCTTTGGCGCGGTCCACGGTGGACTGGAAGTGGTCGTTGACGTGGAAGAGCAGGTTGATTGCGCCCGTGGTGAAGGCGTTGGCGGTGATGCGTTCGCGGTCGCCAAGCTGGTCAAAGTGGACGGTGGCGGTGCCGGCGGGAAAGACGCGCCAGTCAACGGCGTAGGTAAGGGTCTTGTGCACCGGCAGGGGAAATGCGGGCTGAGGCGGAGCGAGGGGCGGAATCTGCTGCGCAGGTGACGCAACGGCCAGAGCGATGAGACATAGAAGAGTCTGGATAGGGTTGAACTTCGTCACGGGCAGCGCCTGGCTCCTTTATCTCGCAACTCAAAAATGGGGTGGTTGGATAGCAGGCTACCCGAGACCATGCGCCAAGGCGCCAAGAGCCGGCCGCAAAAAGAGCAGGCAGAGGTAGAGCAGTGCGGCTCCTATAAGTGCATTGTACTCGCGGTGTTTGAGGTAGAGGGGAAAGGAAAAGCTGCCCGACTGACCGGCTGGGGCCGGAGCCGCGGTGAGGCGCGGAAGCAGGCGCGGAACGCGGCGGCAGTAGGCGTCGAAGTCGGGGAAAGTGGCGCGCAGGAAGCGCTCCTCCGAGGCGATGACCGGGACGTAAATGACGAGAAAGCCGAAGGCGAGGAGCAAGGTGACCGGCCAGCTCAGCAAGGCGAGGGCAAAGCCGAAAGCGATGAGCATCGAGCCCAGATACAACGGGTTACGGGTACGGGCATAGGGGCCGGTCTGGGTGAGTTCGCGATTCTTTTTGACGTAGCCGGCGGCGTATCCACGGAGCCAGAGGCCTGGAAGGACGAGGGCAAGACTCCAGGCGATGGCGGCTGGCCGCGGGGCGCGGCTCCAAAGATCGAAGACATAAACGGCCGCAGTGAGAAAGCCGAGCGGCACACGGATGCGGCGGGCGATGCGCTGCCAGCGCGCGATCCAGTCGTGCGGCTGAGGGTCTGGCAGTGGCGCGGATGTAGGGCCGGTCTTGGTCATGCGGACGCCTCAGGATAAAGCAGTTCATTGGCTGCGCGCAGCACGTCCTCGGGCTGGATGGTAAGCAGGCCAGCCTCGGGGGCGTCATGACGGCTGTGGTCGCGGCGGCTCTCGGGGTGGCGCAGGACGCGGAGAGGCGATCCGAAAGGACCATTGCGGCTGGGGTCGGTGGGTCCGTAGATGCCGACGACGGGCTTGCCGAGCGCGCAGGCGAGGTGGAGCGGGCCGGTGTCGCCTGCAATCACGAGGGCGACGCGACGGGTGACGGCGATGAGTTGCTCCAGCGACGGCGCCAGGACAGAGGCCATGCCGCCGGAGTGCTGCACGATTTCGCCGGCGAGCGCGACTTCACCGGGGCCGGCGTTGACGAGGATGCGAAGGCCGCGCAGTGCGAGTGATCGGGCGACGAGGCCGTAGCGCGCGGGTGGCCAGCGCTTGGCGCCCCATCCGGCACCGGGATTGATGAGCACGATGGGCTGGCTGGAGGGGCCGAGGAGTGACTCGGCCCAGGCTTCGGCGTCGGGGTCGACGGGAAGGATGGGCTGGACGGGCTCGAGCGCGTCGCCTGCGATGGCGGAAGCGAGTTCGACATCCTGTTCGATGACGTGCGCGCCGCGGGTTGCTACGCGCTCGGTGAAGAACCAGTGCGCGGGTCGCTCGCGCGGCTCGGCCTCGCCGATGCGACGGCGTGCGCCGGCCATGCGGCCGAGGATGGCGGAACGGATCGAGCCCTGGAGGTCGAGGACGACATCATAGTGGCCTTCGCGCAAGCCGGAGCGCAACTGGCGGATCTGCTGGAGGGTACCGGAGGAAAGCGGCTTGCGACGCCAGTCTTTGGTAGAGGCGAAGTGAAGGCGATCAACGATGGGCTGGAGGGTCGCGTCGCGGGCGGAGGCCTGTGGCGCGGAGAGCAACGCGCGCCAGCGGGGCTCGATGACCCAGTCGATGACCCAGGAGGGATGCGCCTTGCGGAGTGCGGTGACGGCAGGCAGGGCGTGGAGGATGTCGCCCATGGCGCCGAGGCGGACCACGAGAAGGCGGAACTTGGACTGCGTTTGCAAACTACGATTTTCTCACAAGGCGCACCGCTGAGATGCTCGCATAAGCCTTTCGACCAGCCAGTTCGCGGCCTGGTTTTCGCCTTCAATGTGTACTGCGAGTGTGACTATGCGCAGGGGCAGGCCGTGAAGGGTCTGCGGGGACGGCCCGATGCGGACGGCGTCTTTTTCGGTGGTGATTAGCGCGGTGGCGCCTGCGGCGCGCGCTTCCGCGGCGAGCTTTTCCAGATCGGCGGCGCTATAGCGGTGGTGGTCAGAGAAGGCGCGGCGCAGAACGAGTTTGCTGCCTTTCGCTTCAAGCCCGGCAAAGAACTGCCCTGGACGGGCGATGCCGCAGAAGGCGGCGATGGGGCCGTCGCATGCAGGGACGTTCATTTGTCGGTGGATACGCCAGATGGGAGTCTTGAGGCCGCTTGCGCGCAGGTCAGCTTCGAGGGTTGGATCCTCGGCGGGGATGGCAAGGACATGGGCGCGCGCTGCCGAACGCAGGGGCTCGCGCAGGTTGCCGGCGGGCAGAAGCGTGTCCTGCCAGTCTTCGCGGTTGAGGAGCAGGATGTCGAGGTCGCGGGCGAGCTGGCGGTGTTGGAAGCCGTCGTCCAAAATATGAGCAGACGGGCTGTGTCCGGAAGCGGAATCGTACTGCACTGCTGCATTCTTCTCAGCGAGCAGGCCCGCGTCGTAGCGCTGCGGGGCGACGTAGACGGGGATGCCGGCACGCGCCATCTGTAAAGGCTCATCGCCGAAGAGCTGTGCTGTGCCCTCAGGGTCGACGCGCATGGGCTGGGTGGAGGTGCGGCCGTAACCGCGGGACAGGATGTCGATGTGGAAGCCGCGGTGCGCGAGCAGCTGGGCGAGCGCGATGGCGAGGGGTGTTTTGCCCGCGCCACCTGCGGAGAGGTTGCCGATGCTGAGGACGGGATACGCGAGCTTGCGAACTGGCTCCCAGCCGCGGCGGAGACGCAGATCGCGCAGGGCAACGCCGGCGGCGTAGAGCGGGACGAGCGGCGCGAGCCATGGGCGCTTCATGCTCTCATCCTCCGCTCTGCGAGGATTTTTGCGATGGCATCGCGGGTGCGGGCGGTGGCTCCGGCCTGGGCCTCGAAGACCTGGCGGGCGCGCGCGCCCATCGTGGAGGCCGTGGGGTCATCGCTGAGCAGGGCGAGCAGGGCTTCCGCGAGGCTCTCGCCGGTGGCGATGCGCACTGCGTCGTGGGCGACGAGATCGTCTGTGATGGCGCGGAAGTTGGCAGTGTGCGGCCCCATGACGATGGGGACAGCGAACTGCGCGGGCTCGAGAGGATTGTGTCCGCCGGCGGGAATGATGCTGCCGCCGACGAAGGCGACGGCGGCGAGCGAGTAGACCGAGGCAAGCTCGCCGATGGTGTCGAGGAGAACGATGTGGCCGGGCGCGAGCGAGACGATGCCCTCCGAGCGGCGCGACCATTGGAAGCCTGACCGGTCGAGTAGTGTGGCGACGGCTGCAAAACGCTCCGGGTGGCGCGGGGCAAGGACGAGCACAAGGTTGGGGTAGGCAGCGAGCAGCTGCGGCCAGGCGTCGAGCAGGGCAGCCTCTTCGCCCTCAAGCGTGCTGCCGGCGACGATGAAGCGCAGGCTTCCAGCGGCTGCACGCAAGAGGCGCGTCGCTTCGGCTTCCTGTGCGGCCCGGACATCGAATTTGAGATTGCCGCTCACCGTGACGCGGTCAGGCGCACATCCGAGAGCGCGGAGGCGTTCCGCGTCCGCCTCACTTTGGGCAAGCGCGAGGCGAAGCGGGCTGAGCAGTGGCCTCCACAGAGCGCGCAGGCGGCGATAGCGCGGCCACGAACGGTCGGAGATGCGCGCATTGACGACGACGACAGGGATGCGCCTGCGGAAACAGCCCCGCAGCAGATTGGGCCAGAACTCAGTTTCAGCGAGAATGAGCATTGCGGGCTGAAGTGCCTGCAGGTAGGCACGCACGGCCCAGGGCAGGTCAAGCGGGCAGTAGAAGACCCTCTCGGCGCCGAAGCGCTGGAGGGCTAGATCCTGACCGGTGCGCGTGGTGGTGGAGATGAGCAGGCGGAAGTCCGGGACGCTCTGCGTGAGTTGTTCGACGAGGCGGCTTACGGCGAGGATTTCACCGACAGAGACTGCGTGGAGCCAGAGGACCGGGCGATTGCCCTGGCGGAGCGCAGCAGGCACGCGGCCCAGACGTTCGCTGAGGCCTTCGCGATATTTTTGCGTGGTGGCTATGCGCCAGAGCCACCAGGGTGCACCCAGCACGAGAGCTGAGATCAAGGCCACGTTGTAAAAAAATGCAATCATGCGTGACGGAATGCGCCTGTTTTCTGTCTAATGCACACAATGATACAGTCGAGCACGATGAAGGTTCGCAATGTGCTCCCGCTCCTTCTGGTCGCCGTGGTTGTGGCCGCCGGCGCCAAGGACAAGCCGCGCACGCCGCCGCCGGTAGAGCCGGCCACGTCGTTTCCGGCGGTGGAGGTGCACGACAGCGAGAAGGTTGCGATTGCCGTGGACCCGTATGACACCAAGGAAAAAGAGAAGCTGTTCCGCGTGGACTATTTGAGCCACGGCGTGATGCCCATCCGGCTGATGGTGACGAACAATGGCGACAAGCCCATCTCTCTGCGTGATGCGCGGATCTTGTTCGAAACGCCGGCGGGCGACCGCATCCAGGCCGCGGAGCCGGAGGACGTGGAACGGCTGATGACGAAAAAGGAGCGACAGGGCGGGGAGATCCCCCTGCCGAATCATCTGCCGGGCATCCACCTGAAGCCCAAGGCCAGCAACAAGGACATTGAGGCGGACTTTAACGACTTTGAATATGGTGCGCTGGTGGTGGAGCCGCACACCACGCAGGCGGGCTTCCTGTTCTATGACGTGTCGCAGCTTACGGACCCGCTGAAGGGATCCAGCATGTATATCTACAAGGTGAAGAACGCGAAGGGCGGCGAGCTCTTCTACTTTGAGATCCCGTTCAACAAATACCTCAAGTCTCGCTCGAGCGCGATGAACTGACCCGCTGGCCTACTCGTAGTAGGTAGCCGTGGTGGTATCGGTTTCCCAGATGGTGCAGTCCTTGACGCGGACGCGCCCCTGAGTCATCTCGCGGAGCTGCTCATTGGTCTGGTCGTAAAAGTAGCGCGCCAGATTTTCCGCTGAGGGATTGAGCACCGTGAAGGGCTCGAGGTCGTTGAGCATCTGGTGGTCGATGCGATCGATGACCGGGCGCATGACCTGCTTGAGGAGTTTGAAGTCGAGTAGCAGGCCAGCCGCGTCCAGTTCGCGGCCGTAGAGCGTCACGCGGACCTTATAGTTGTGGCCGTGCGGATTCTCGCACTTGCCCTTGTAGTTGCGGAGGTAGTGTCCGGAGGAAAAGCCGGCCTCCACGGTAACTTCAAACATCGGCTTCGGTCATCTCTTTCGCGGGAATGCCCTGCTTCCATTCTAGTGCTTTTCGCCTCGGCGACGCCGGCGTGCGGCCAGGCGGGCTTCTTCACTGCGGCGGTCCACCTGCTCAAACAGGTTGCTGAGGACGCCGATGAGCGCGAATGCCAGTGAAGCCAGCAGCATTACCAGCGCGATGGTGCGCCAGAGCGAGCCGTTGGCGGGCAGGCCGGGCTGGAAGGTAGACGGCACCAGCGTCATGAGCCCGGAGAGCAGCGCAAAGAGACCGAGCGTGGCGGCGAGGATGTAGAAGTTACGGGACATGACGGCGACGGACGGGAGCGGCTTGTCCTGTTGCGATTCTACGGTGTAGCGGCGCTGAGCTGGTTGGTGTTGAGCTCAATGATGCCTGCTTTGGCAAAGTCGGTTTGGATGCGGGCGACGGAACCGGCGAAGTCAATGGCGCGGCAGGCATCGCGAAGCACGAATGTTTCAAAGCCGGCACGGCGGGCGTCGAGGGCGGAGTAGTGGACGCAGTAATCGTAGGCGAGACCGGCGAGAAAGACGCGATGGAAGCCGCGCTCGCGGAGGTAGCCGTCGAGGCCGGTGGGCGTGGCGTGGTCGTTCTCAAAGAAGGCGGAGTAGGAGTCGACGTGGGGGCGAAAGCCCTTACGCAGGATGAGTTCGGCCTGCGGAAGATGAAGCGCGGGGTGGAACTCAGCGCCCGGCGTGCCTTGGATGCAATGGTCGGGCCAGAGGGTCTGGAGGCCATAGCTTAGCTCGACCTGCTCAAAGGCCTTGCGGGTGACGTAGCTGGAGGCAAACGAGGTGTGGCCCTCGGGGTGCCAGTCCTGTGTGAGGATGACGTGCGAGAAGAGCGGCGCGATGCGGTGGATGACAGGGATGACGGCGTCGCCGTCGGGCACGGCAAGCGCGCCGCCAGGGCAGAAGTCGTTCTGCACATCGACGACGAGGAGGAGGTCGGTCGGGGTGAGGTGCATGGCTGTTACCAAGGAGTCTCCCGTTCTCCTTTGGGGGCTTACGGTTGGGTTTCAACCGATTCCCCGCGCAGGCAGGCTTGTGTGACCTTAGTGATGTTGCGCTTTTGTTTCGGCTCGCGTGAGCCCTGCAATCTTCCCTAGACTAGCAATATTCCGTCAACGATGGCGGAGGCCGCGTACACCGTGGCGCCCTTGGTCGGAGGGCGATTTGCTTCTCAAGAAAAAGCGATGTTGATGGGAACCTACAACCCGTGGCTTGTCCTGGCCTCGCTTCTGGTTGCTGTCTTTGCCGCCTATACCGCTTTAGACATGGCGCCTCGCGTATCGGAATTGAGGGGATGGGCGGCGCGATGGTGGCTTGCCGGCGGCGCGTGTTCCATGGGTGTAGGAATCTGGTCCATGCACTTCCTCGGGATGCTGGCCTTCAGTCTTTCAATGCCGATGGGGTATGACCCCACTATCACCTTCCTGTCGCTGCTGATCGCCATCTGCTCTTCGGCCTTTGCGCTGTGGATCGTCTGTCGCGAGAGGCTTCCCTGGTCGCGCCTCGGAGTAGGCGCAGTGATCATGGGACTTGGTGTAGCGGCCATGCACTACACGGGCATGGCTGCCATGCGCATGGAGCCGGGCATTCGCTATGTCCCGTCCTTGTTTGTTCTTTCTATTGTCATTGCGATCACCGCTTCGGGCGCTGCGTTATGGATGACATTTCGCTTACGTCAACGGGCCGACGTCACAAAAAGGCTACGTGCCGGAGCGGCCGTGTTAATGGGCGGAGCCATTGCCGGGATGCACTACACCGGTATGGCGGCTGCACGGTTCCCCAAAGGCAGCGTATGCATGGCGGCGAACACTGGACTTTCATCCCGTTGGATGCCAGCGATGGTCATCATCTTCTCGCTTGCTGTTCTGTCAATCGCGCTTCTCACGTCCATGCTGGATTTTCGGGCTGCTCTCCTTAAGTCAGCCTTGAAAAGTGCGCACGAGGAGCTGCGGTTCCTGGCGATGCATGACAGCCTGACCAAGCTTCCCAACCGGTCTCTTCTGGAAGATCGTCTCGATCAGGAGATTGCGAATGCCAAGCGCAGCGAAAAGCCGTTTTTTGTCCTGTTCGTCGACCTCGATGGCTTTAAGAGCATCAACGATGCATTTGGACACCAGATTGGCGATGGTCTGCTCGTGGAAGCTGCGAAGCGTCTGCGTTCCACGGTGCGCGCCAGAGATACCGTGGCGAGAATCGGGGGCGATGAATTCGTTCTGCTTGTGGATGCCAGAGAGTCTGCCGACGCAGCCACGCTGGCAGATAAGTTGCTCACTGCCATTGGAATGCCATATGTGATCCATGGGCACGCGTGCCAAGTCTCAGCGAGTGTAGGGATTGCAGTCTACAGCAGGGAGATTGAGCGAGAGGCGCTGATGAAGCAGGCGGACGCTGCGATGTATCACGCCAAAGCACTGGGCCGTAATGCTTATTGCTTTTACGAAGCGTCCATGAATGAGGATGCCCAGGCGCAGCTCCAGCTTTTTCACGATCTGCGTGCTGCGATTGGGCGCGAAGAACTGGTCTTGTATTACCAGCCGAAGTTCGATGCGCAAAGCGGAATCATGCTCGGAGTCGAGGCCCTCATCCGATGGAAGCATCCAGTACGCGGCTTGCTTTCCCCTGCGGAGTTCATTCCTCTGGCCGAAAGAATCGGATTGATTATTCAAATAGGGCAATGGACGGTGCGAGAAGCCTGCCGGCAGTTGAGCGCGTGGCGCGCCTCCGGCTACACGGGCTGGACTGTTGCTGTGAATCTGTCTGCGATCCAATTCAATCATCTAGGATTGAGCGAGTTGGTGAAGCACAGTCTTGAAAGCAATCATCTGGATCCGGGTTATCTAGTTCTGGAGATCACGGAGTCAACGGCTATGCGTGACCCGGAGACAAGTCTGAAGATTCTTCACAGCCTGAGGGAAATCGGCGTGAAGATATCCATTGACGACTTCGGAACGGGTTATTCCAGTTTGCTCTACCTCAAAAAACTGCCTGCCGGAGAATTGAAAATAGATCGCGGCTTTCTGCACGATCTGTCTCCCGGCAGCGAGGACGCTGCCATAATCTCAGCCATCATTGCGCTGGGCCGCACGCTTAACCTGGAGATTGTTGCGGAAGGTGTGGAGACCGAAGTGCAGCAGAGTCTGCTTACTCGACTTGGCTGCACGTCACTGCAAGGGTTCCGCCTGGGTCGCCCCATGCCGCCAGATGAGCTGATCTATGCGTTCACGCATGGTTCTTTTTTCCAGGACCTTCCAACGCCTGATCCGCATCACGTACCCAAATTGGTGGCGCAGGTTCACGGCAGGGATGAACCGCAGTAGAGTGCTTGCTCGGTCGATGACAAGCGGATGGTGCTGGGCTCGGAGGGCCGCAGAAGCATAGAGGGTGGAGTGCGGATTCACGATTCGCTATTTGCTCACGTGCCGCGGACGCATGCGCTGAATCACTTTCTCAAGTTGTGGTTCTCTGCGCCTGTGAATCAAAAAACCCTTCCACGTCTGAGATGCTGGTGGTCATCCGATACGGCGGTAGGCTCTCGAGGAAGGTCTGGCCGTAGCGCTGGCGGCGGACGCGCGGGTCGAGGAGGACGAGGACGCCGCGGTCAGAGAGCGAGCGGATGAGGCGGCCGAAGCCCTGCTTGAGCGTGAGGACCGCCGAGGGAACCTGATAGTCGAAGAAGGGCTTGCCGCCGGCTTCTTCGATGGCTTTCATGCGGGCCTGGACGACGGGGTCGCTGGGCACGGCGAAGGGCAGGCGGTCGATGATGACGCAACTGAGCGCCTCGCCCTGCACGTCCACACCCTGCCAGAAGCTGGAGGTGCCGAAGAGGACGGCGTTGGGCGTGACACGGAACTCGTCGAGCAGCGCCTTGCGCGGCGCGGTGCCGTGGAGCAGGATCGGGTAGTCGAGCACGGGCATGAGGCGCTCGTAGAGATCGCGCATCTGGCTGTAGCTGGTGAAGAGGCAGAAGGCGCGTCCGTGCGTGATGGAGAGGACGCGCTGGATGCACTCCGCGGCGGCCTCGGGGAAGTCGGGCTCGCGCGGGTCGGGCATCTGCGGCGGCAGATAGAGAAGGGCCTGTTCGCCGTAGCGGAAGTGAGACGGCACGACGAGTTCGCGGGCCTCGGTCATGCCGAGGCGCTTGCGGATGTGCTCGAAGCCGCCCTGCACGGTGAGCGTGGCCGAGGTGAGGACGACGGTGGGGATGGACTCGAAGAGCTGCTCGTGGAGAAGCTCGGAGACGTCGATGGGAGTGGCCTGCAGGAAGGTGCTGCGATTGGCGGACCTTGAGGCAGGAGCCGTGCCTGCCATCGTGCGGCGCTCAATCCAGTAGACGGTATTGCTGGCGTTCGATTCGAGCAGGAACTCGAGCTCAGAGCGCAGGCGCACGACGCGCTTGCGCAGGCCGGGGGCTTCGTCGATGCCCTTGAGCGACTCCATTTCTGCTTCGAGGCGGCGTAACGTGGCGCGCAGGCTGAGGTAAAGGTCGCCGGCAGACTCGAGGAATTCTTCGCGGCCGGTGAAAGGTTGGCGGCCATCGCCGGCGGGCAGGCCAGCGAAGAACATGCGGGCGCGCTCGCGGAGCTGCTGGGTGGTGCCGGGAATGGAGTGCGTGCCTTCCTTGCCGCGGAGGAGGACGTCGGTGTCGCGGGCGAGCTCTTCAAAGCGGATGTTGCTGACGGAGAGGCCGAAGTAGCTGGAGGCGACCTCTTCGAGCTCATGCGCCTCGTCAAAGAGGACGGCCGCAGCCTCGGGCAGCACGCCTGCGTCGGGCGCGCCGCCGGCCTCCTGCTTGACGGAGAGGTCGGCGAAGAAGAGGTGGTGATTGACGATGATGATGTCGGATTCGAGGGCCTTGCGGCGCATCTCGGTGATGAAGCAGCGCTGGTAGTCGGGGCATGTGGTGCCGAGGCAGGCTTCAGAGCGGGCGTCGAGCTTGTGCCAGAGAGCGCTGGCCTCGGGCAGGCCGCCGAGCTCGGCGCGGTCGCCGGTTTCGGTGGCCTGCTCCCATTCGGCAATCTGGCGGTACTGGTCGATCTCCTCGAGGCCGGACAGGATGGGCTGATTGCGCAGGGCAACGAGCTTGTGGCGGCAGAGGTAGTTGGCGCGGCCTTTCATGTAGCAGACGCGTAGCGAGCCGAGCAGGGTTTCGAGGAACGGCACGTCGCGGAAGTAGAGCTGATCCTGCAGGGCCTTGGTGCCGGTGGAGACAATGACGCGCTGGCCCGTGCGCAGTGCGGGCAGCAGGTAGGCCAGGGTCTTGCCGGTGCCTGTGCCTGCCTCGACGATGAGGTGGCGCCGCTCGGCGAGGGCGCGCTCGACGGCCTTCGCCATTTCGAGCTGGCCGGGGCGGTATTCGTAGGGCAGGGGCGAGCGGGCGAGGATGCCGCCGGGCGAGAAGAACTCGTGCAGCGTGGGCAGCGTGCGGGTTGTGGTGTCGGCGGAGGACATGGGGCCGGGTGCTGTTTCCATCATAGTGAGGGAATGACCCGTGCGCGGGGTGTGGGGCGATGGCGAGCAGACTGTTCTGAGTGCAGGAGAAGGTTATGCCGACGCTGGAACTGGCAGGGCGGTGCGGGTGACGGTGATGACGCTGATGTCGTCTTCCTGGCCGAAGGTTTGCGCGGTGGAGGCGACTTCGGCGGCGGTTCTGGCGGCGTGCAGCAGCTCCTTCACGCGGTCGAAGCCGAAGAGGTTGCCATTCCCATCTGTGGCTTCCGCGATTCCGTCTGAGACGAGCGCCAATTTGTCGCCTTCCTTGATCTGGAATTCCACAACCGAAAGCGCTGCGTCGTCGATGATGCCCAAGGGCAGCGCGCCCTCCATCGCAATCGGCTCGCCGTTCAGGTAGGGTGGCAGGTGGCCGGCATTGGCAAGAGTGACTGCGCCATCCCGGGCAATGCGGAGCGCGAGACACGTCGCCTGGGCATCGCCGCGACCCAGGAGCCGCCTGTTGAGCGCCGCCAATACATATTCTGGAGCGGCATTCGCTTCTGCAGTGCTGCGGATCGCACCCACCAGCAAAGCCACCAGCATTCCAGCTTTCAGGCCCTTACCCGTTACGTCGCCAGCCACCACCAGCAAGCTGCCGTCGCTCTTGTGGGGAATGATCTGGAAGAAATCCCCGCCGACCTCGCGGGCAGGTCTGTATTCGCATTCGATCTCCAGCCCCGGCAGGTTCATTTGCGCTTCCGGCAAAATCACCTGCTGCACTTCCTGCGCCTGTTTCACATCCAGCGCCATAAGACGCTGGCGATGCAAGGACTGCTGCAGACGTCGAAGGAGGAGGACGAAAACGGCAACCGATACGACCGCGCTCGCAACATCGTAGAGGTAGACCCCTACGCCGAAGGGGTACCACTGAGTACGAACATGGAGTACAACCAGATCGATTTGAAACTGCGCGATTCCCACCAGCAGGACCGCCGGCAGAGCCAGCCAGCCCTCGCGCCCCTGCTGCCGGATTCCCCGCACGACGATGAGGATAAGCAGGCAGAGGATGGAAAGACGAATGCCGATGGATGCCAGATGCAATGCTGCGCCTACCTGGTGCGGTATGAGTGTGAAGAAGAGGTCTTCTCCCAGAGAGAATGAGATGCCGTAAAGCAGCGTGAGCCCTATGACCGCCTTGGGCACCCACGACGGACGGTGCAGTCTGAACCAGAACCACCACGTCATCACCCATCCACCCAGAATGCATGGGGCGAGGAAGGCATCCATGATCAGGTACATTGTCACCTGATCTGCGACGGTGGTCCATGCAAACAGGCAACTGCAAGCCGCGTTGGCTGCAGTTAAAAGGAAAACGCCGGCCAGCCACAGGTACACGCGATCGGAGTGATCGAAGAAAAGCAGACTGCATGCAGCGATGGCGAGAACAAGATAAATCAGTGCTTCCGCCGCAATGAATCCGTAGCTTCGGATGATTTGGAGCCACGCACTCTGATATTGCGCTCTAACCGCGGCAGCGCTGCCCATGACGGGCGCGATGTGGATGCCTCCGCCGTCCGGGTTTTGCGTCAGGGTGTTCGGTCCACACCAGATTCGTAGCGCTATGACACGCGTGGCGGAGGTGATTTCAGAGCCACCCTTCCCTTGTTGGTCGGGCAGGTTGAAGGCTTCCGGTTCATTCCAATAGGTCAAAGGCGGCTTTCCAGGCCTGAATCCACCGAATGCTCCGATCAATCTTCCATCCGCGAAGAACTGGTAGGCATCATCGACGTCCCAGATGGCCAGTGCCTCCGGTTCCTCATTCGGGATCTCATCCTGCTGCACGCGAATGCGATACCACGCGTAACCCCAATAGCCGGAATGTCCCTTGGCCGTCCAGCCGGGGACATAGCCGGTCCAACCAGAGGTTGGGTCGATGGCGTTTGTCTTCGATGTCAGGTCCATCGTTTCCCAGCCGGAGTCGTCGAAGTCCGGCTCCGCCCAGAGCGGTCTTCCGGTTACGGGGTCGATGGGGGAGTCGCCAACAGTGAATTTCCACGGGCCGTGCAGCGCAGCCGCGCTCGTGCCGATGCGCATGTGCATCGCCAGCTGGGTTGCGGCCTGGTTGCCAGTGGGAGCGGTCATTCCGGGCAAGGATTTCGCACCTCCGCTCGGACTGGAACACGCCAGGATCAGAACCAGCAATGTACGGGAAAGAGTCCGATTCAAGGTGCGAACCCCTCTGGTCGAAACATACGAAGCACTATAGCGATTCGGCAACAAGGGGGAAAGCCTTAGTTCTGGCAGCCGAAGGTTTTGCCCACAAATCAGCCATGCATGGCGATGCGCTTTGCTGTGCCGAAAGGCTCCGCGGGGCCGTGGGAGGTGGGGGCTAGCCTTCCGCGGTGGTGGGGTCAATCATCCTCTTGACTTCCGCCACGCTGTTGGCTGGGAATCCGCCTTGTCGTGCGTGCTCGCGCACCATCTCCTCATTCGGAGCGATGTAGATGCAATAAATCTTGTCGCCGGTGACGTAGCTTTGGACCCACTGGATCTGCGGGCCAAGGTTGCGTAGTACACCGCAGGATTTCTGCGCGATGGCCTGGATGGTTGCCGGCGGCAGTGAGCCTGCGCCGGGAAGTTCACGCTCGATGACGTACTTGGGCATTGCAGTACGACCTCCTTGCTGGCGATGAACGATGCGTGCAGTGTACGCCTGGGATGCGTGCCCCGCGCATCGAAAAGCGCGGCAGGCCATAGAATGGGAAGAGACTGATTGATTTCCAAGGGGATGGGCCAGGTGGGCGACGCGAAGTATGTGCGCTGCCTGTGCCCGTCGCAGGGGAGTACCCGACTTGCCGACGTATCGCAGATCCGTAGTGCCCAGCCGCGCCGGCGCAGAGACGCTGCCGCTGGTGGCGATTGTGGGCCGGCCCAATGTGGGCAAGTCGACACTCTTCAACCGGCTGACGGGCAGCCGCCGCTCGATTGTGGGCGATGAGCCGGGGATCACGCGGGACCGCATCTATGGCGAGTTTGAGTGGGCTGGGCGGCACTTCCGGCTGGTGGATACGGGTGGCATAGTGCCGGACGATCCGGAGCTGATTCCAGTGGAGATCTTCAACCAGGCGCGCGTGGCGCTCAAAGAAGCGCAGGCGCTGGTGCTGGTAGTGGACGCGCGTACGGAGCTGGCGAGCCCGGACTACGACCTGGTGAAGATGCTGCTGCGCGGCGGCAAGCCCGTCTTTCTGGCGGTGAACAAGGTGGAAGGCGAGGCGATGGCGCTGGCGGCGGAAAACTTTCGCACGCTGGGCATTCGCGAGGTGTACCCGATCAGCGCGGAGCACGGGCTGGGCATTGGCGACCTGCTGGACGCTGTGACGGCGGCGATTCCCGAAGCAGCGGAACCGGCCGCGGAGGCCGAAGCCGAGGCTGCGGGGGACACCGGTGAGGACGAGTCCGCCGTGCATCGCACGCATGGGGAGTTTGAGCAGCATGAGACCTCGGTGGCCATCATCGGGCGGCCGAATGTGGGCAAGAGCACACTGCTGAATGCGCTGACGGGCACTTCGCGGGCGATTGTGTCGCCGATTGCGGGCACGACGCGCGACGCGGTGGATGAAGTGGTGGAGTTTGAGGGCTCGACGCTGCGCTTTGTGGATACGGCGGGAATTCGTCGCAAGGGCAAGACGCACCTGATGGCCGAGAAGCTGAGCGTGGTGATGGCGCGGCGGCACCTGGAGGCGGCGGACGTGGCGCTGCTGGTGATTGACGCGACGGAAGGCGTGACGGCGAGCGACGCGACGATTGGCGGCTACGCGCACGAGAGCGGGCGCAGCGTCATCATCGTCGTGAACAAGTGGGACGCGGTGACGACCGGCCGCACTGATGGCAAGCCGCCTGCGGATCGCGAGATCTTTGAGCGGCAACTGCGTAGTGTGCTGAAATACCTGAGCTACGCGCCGGTGATTTTTCTTTCCGCGTTGGAAGGTACAGGCCTGGGCCGCGTGCTGCGCGAGGTGAAGGCCGTCGCGGCGGAGCGGCGCAAGCGCGTGACGACGGGGCAGATGAATCGCTTCCTCGACACGATCGATTTCCAGCGCGCGCCGGTGCCGATGTCGAAGCGGGTGCGGATCTTCTATATGACGCAGGCCGCGGTAGCGCCGCCGACGTTTGTGCTCTTCACGGATCGCGACGTGAAGCTGCACTTCGCCTTCGAGCGGTTCCTTGAGAACCAGATTCGCGAGGCCTTTGGATTCAAAGGAACGCCCATCTGGTTCAAGGTGAAGGCGCGCAACGCGCCGAAAGAGGAGTAGCGGCGAGGACTTCAGTGCTTGTCCGCCGGGGCTGTGGCGCTCGACTTGACAGCTTTGGGTAAAGGTACGACGGGCGATGCGCCGTGCAGGAAGGCCGGGTCCATCTCGGCGAGGTCAACGCGGTAACTCACGCTGGTTGCCGTGGGGAAGTTTGCCGGGACGGGCTGCGTGACCTTGCCTGTTGCAGCCCACTCCGTGCCGCGCTGGAAGATGGTGAGGAAGCCGACGCAACTCATCGCAAAGACATCGTGCCCGAGCGTGGTGTGGAAGATGCGGCCCTTGCCGTACTGGAGCACCATGAGCATGGGCTCGTCGTGGCCGGTGCCTTTGTTCTGGGGATCGGAGTGCGCGGTGGCGAGGACCGTCATGTTTTTGCCGGGGCCGCGCAGCGTGCCGTAGAGCTCATCGTTCGTGTGCATCCACACAGGCGGAAGACCGCGCAGAATGGGATGCTGCGGCGCGCGGGTGACAACCTGAAACGGCAGACGCGCGCCATGCATACCGGCTGAGCCGGGCAGTGTGTCAGAGGTGAGCTTGCCGTTCTCGAAGTACCAGTGTGGGCCGGACAGTTCGTTGCGTCCGCGCCAGCCGCCGATGCCGATCATTTCGTTGTATGCGGGCCAGCGGGGAAAGGCGTTGTCCGCAGCATGCACGACGACGAGGCTGCCTCCGTTGCGGATATAGGACTCAAACTGGGTGCGCAAATCAGCGGGCCAGTCCTCTGTGTCGTAGTTGGACACGATGACCTTGTAGTGGCTGAAATCTGGTTTGAACTGGCTGAAGTCGCCGCCCGCGGCCGGCGCGGAGAGCACCGTGACCTGAAACAGGCCGGTCTCTTCCAGCGCCTCGCGCAGCACGGGCGTGGTGAGTTGCCAGTTGTGATAAGGCCCACCGCTGGCACCGTCGAGCAGCATAACCGGAATGAGCGCGTGGTGCGCGCGATGGGCGGGCACAGTCTGCGCGCTGGAGAACAAGGCTGTGAACAGGACACACGCGAGCAGCGTAGCGTGCCGAGAGAGTTTCATGGAATCACCTCGTCTGAGCCTCACTGCATGGGCAATCCACGTCGCGGCTGGCATCTGCTACTTCGCGTCGGGCGGAGTGTCGGAGCTGGTCCACGCAATCACGTGATAGACCGCCTGATCGGCGCCAACATTCCGAAGGCCGTGGAGTTGATTGGACGCGAGAAAGATGACCGAGCCGGGACCGGCGGGCAGCCACTTGCCGTCGATGAGCGCCTCTACCTTGCCCTGCTTGATAATGAGCAGCTCTTCATGGCCGTGACGGTGCGGCTGGTGCGGCGCCTGCCCAGGATTGAGCGTGGTGACGTGAACTTCGAGATTCTTGAGCGTGGGCGTGGGTCCACTGAAGAAGCTGCGGACCGAACCCGAGGCCGTGGTCTTGACCGGAATGGAGTTCCAGTCGTAGATGGCCGAGGTGAGCATAGCCTTCTGTTCGGCGACGGTAAAGGCTGAAGCGGTCAGCGCGGCGGCGGCGAGGGCGATCCAAATCTCTCTGCGTGTGATCACGATATCTCCTTAAGCGCCGGCAGCGAGTAGAACCTTCACGTCGAGTGCAATCCAAATCCATGCCGGCAGGCACACTCCTTGATAGCACACGCGTGCCAGGACGGGGCAACAGACCGCATTTTGCGCGGAAATGAGACGCCGCTGGCCGCGCTGGGCGCCCCAGTGACTAAAGTCCCTGCGTCGATTGTGCCCCCAACCTTAGCGTCAACCATAGCGGAGCGGAAGAAGTATGCCCCGCAGATCGAGGCACATCATGAGCTACAAGCGCTATTGGGTGGCGCTCGCCATCGTCATACTTGGTTCCTTTGCCGTCCTGGGAGTCGTAGGACGGAAGATGATCAGTCAGGCACCTCCGATTCCGGATGTCTATTCCGCGGACGGACAACTTCTCTTTACGGGCGCCTCCATCACAGATGGGCAGGGCGTGTGGCAATCGATTGGCGGCCAGGAGATCGGCACAGTGTGGGGGCACGGCGCGTACGTGGCTCCGGACTGGAGCGCGGACTGGCTGCATCGCGAGTCGGAGCTTCTACTCAACCGCTGGGCGCAGCAGCTAGGCGCACAGGACTTCACGGCACTGGACGCCGACCGCCAGGCGGTCTTAAAAGCGCAGCTGGTGCGGGAGATTCGGACCAACACGTATGACGCATCAGCGAATCGGGTCGTGCTCGATGCGGATCGCGCGGCAGCCTTCCGGCAGCTTGCAACGTACTATGCCGGTGTCTTTGCGAATGGCCGAAAGGAATACGCAATTCCACAGAGTGCGCTGACCGATCCGGCAAAGCAAAAGCAGCTCGCCGCGTTCTTCTGGTGGGCTGCGTGGGCGACGAGCACGGAACGGCCCGGCTCGAACGTGACCTACACGAACAACTGGCCGCATGAGCCGCTGGTGGCGAACGTGCCGACGGCAGGCGCTGTGCTGTGGAGCATCGTCAGCTTTGTGGCGCTGCTGGCGGGCATTGGCGCGTTGGTCTGGTGGTATGGGTCGCAGGAGAGAGCCGTCGTGCATGGTCCCTATCCTGCGCGCGATCCCTTCCTTGGCGTGAAGCCCACGCCCTCGCAGCGCGCGACGATCAAGTACTTCCTCGTCGTAGTGGCGTTGTGGGGCGTGCAGATCCTGATGGGCGCCATTACGGCGCACTACGGCGTGGAGGGGCAAGGTTTCTACGGCTTCCCTCTGGATAAGTACCTGCCCTATGCGATTACGCGCACGTGGCACCTGCAGTTGGCCATCTTCTGGATTGCAACCTCGTGGCTGGCGACGGGACTCTACGTAGGCCCTGCGGTCAGCGGCCATGAACCGAAGTTCCAGCGGCTGGGCGTGAATGTGCTGTTCGTTGCGCTGGTGCTGGTGGTGGGCGGCTCACTGGTGGGCGAGTGGCTGGGCATCGAGCAGAAGCTCGGCAACCTGTGGTTCTGGTTTGGCAGCCAGGGGTTTGAGTATGTCGACCTCGGACGCTTCTGGCAGATTCTGCTCTTCATCGGACTGGTGCTGTGGCTGGTGCTGATGGTGCGCGCACTCAAGCCTGCCTTCCAGAAGAACAGCGAAGACCGGCCGCTGCTCTCGCTCTTTCTCATCTCGAGTATTGCCATTCCGATGTTCTACGCGGCGGGGCTGATGTACGGACAGCGCAGCCATCTGGTCACGGCTGAGTACTGGCGCTGGTGGGTGGTTCACCTCTGGGTTGAAGGCTTCTTTGAGGTCTTTGCCACGGTGGTGATTGCGTTCCTGTTTACGCGGCTCAAGCTGCTGGAGATTCGCTCGGCGACGCGCGCGGTGCTCTTTGCGACAACGATCTTCCTCTCCGGCGGCATCATCGGCACCTTCCATCACCTCTACTTCGCCGGATCGGGTCCAGCGGTCATTGCTCTGGGAGCGGTCTTCAGCGCGCTGGAAGTGGTGCCCCTGACGCTGGTGGGCTATGAGGCGTGGGAGAACCTGCGGCTGGCGCGGCCCACGGATAAGGCTCCGTGGATTGCCAACTACAAGTGGCCCATCTACTTCTTTGTCGCCGTCGCCTTCTGGAACCTAGTGGGCGCGGGGCTCTTCGGCTTCCTCATCAACCCGCCCATCGCTCTCTACTATATGCAGGGCTTGAACCTGACTCCGGTGCACGGGCATACGGCGCTGTTCGGCGTCTACGGCATGCTGGGCCTCGGGCTCACGCTCTTCTGCCTGCGCGTGCTGCAGCCGGCGCGGCGCTGGAAAGAGGGCACGCTGAAGGCAGCCTTCTGGCTCATCAATCTCGGGCTGGTCTTCATGGTGGTGCTGAGCATGCTGCCCATCGGGCTGCTGCAGGCGTGGGCCTCCGTGGAGCAGGGCACGTGGTATGCGCGTTCGGCTGAGTTCCTGCAGACACCCGCGATGCAGATGCTGCGCTGGATGCGCGTGCCGGGCGATATCCTCTTCGCGCTCGGCGCGGCCTTGCTGGGCTGGTTCGTGCTGGGCCTTCTGACGGGTCACTCGTTTGAGCAGGAGAGCCAGAAAGGCTTGGAAGTAGAAGAGGAAGAACGCTACGCGGAGTTGGTTGGCCGGTAGGTTGTCCGTGAAAATAGGCGCGGGTCGATCGAAGAGGTCGGTCCGCGCGTCTATTGGGACGGGCGAGAGTATGCTAGGTGTCTCGAAGGGCATGGAGTTCATGCCATGATTCAACTGAAGCGCGCTTACGATTCTGTGGCGCCGAAGGATGGCAAGCGCTATCTGGTGGAGCGCCTGTGGCCGCGGGGCGTGACCAAGGAAAAGCTCAAGCTGGATGGATGGCTCAAGGAGATTGCGCCGTCCACAGAACTGCGTCAATGGTTCCATGCCGACGCTACGCGATGGCCGGAGTTTCATCGTCGCTACCTGGCCGAGTTGGAAGCGAACGCAGTGGCCTGTGTGCAGTTGCTGGAGGCAGTGCGCGCTGGCCGGCTTACGCTGGTGTATGCGGCGCATGACACGGAGCACAACAGCGCGGTGGTGCTGAAGGAGTTCCTCGAACACAAGCTGGAGCGCAGCGGCTCCTGGGTTCAGTTTCATTCTGGCACTGGAAAAGCGCAGAGAACCAGATCGAAGCAGTAATCGGACATTTCGCACGAAAGTGCCGTTGCATTGATAGCGCAGGCAGCGAAGAATCCTTAAAGGACAGTGCGGTGCAAAGGCATCGCCGTCCGGAGGCTCGCTTGCTGCTCCGAATCATCTTCCTCTGGCTTGTTCCAGTCTTCGAAGGCATGAGCCTAGGCGTTCTCGCCATGGTGCTGCATGAAGCCGGGCATCTCGCGGCGGCTCTCTGCGTCGGTTTGCGAATTCGGCGTGTGGGGATTGGCTGGAAGGGCATGTATCTGGTGCGTGAGCCCGGCCCTCTCTGGAAGAACATTCTCGTCTCCCTTGCGGGCCCATGCACCAACCTTCTCCTCTCGCTGATCTGGCTTCGGCATGACGGCTTGAGCCTCGCCAATCTCTGCTTCGGGCTAGTGAACCTGCTGCCCATAGAGGGGTCGGACGGAGACCGCATCCTTGGGTATTTGCAGAAGGCGCGAGAGGCCAGACCGACCGCAGATTGATATGCGGACGCGAGGCAACGAACTGCGCCCCCGCGCGGGTCTATCCTTGGAAAAGGCACGGCAGTCCGTGTGTGGATTGCGAGTGATTGGAAGCGATGATCCAGTACCTCTATCTCGGCCGCGCGGAGTATGGCGAAGCCCTGCGCTTGCAGGAGGATCTGGTTGAACTGCGTCGCGCGGGCCGCATTGGCAACGTGCTGCTGCTGCTGGAGCATCCACCTGTGCTGACGCTGGGACGAAACGCCGACCGCAGCAACGTGCTGGCAAGCGACGCTCTGCTGGCCAGCCGTGGCGTGACGCTGCACCACATCAACCGTGGCGGCGACGTGACCTATCACGGACCGGGGCAACTGGTCGGCTATCCCATCTTCGATCTGCGCAGCCTGCACAACAGCGCGGGCGGGCGGCTGGGTCCGGTGGACTTTGTGCGCAGGATGGAAGAGGCGCTGATTCGCCTGTGCGGTGTGTTCGGCGTGCGCGCAGGGCGCATCGCGGGGCTCACAGGTGTGTGGTGCGGTCTTGCCGGCGAAAGTGGCGCAGCGGGACAGGAGCGCAAGATCGGCGCGATTGGGATTCATGTTTCCCGCGGCATCACGTCGCATGGGTTTGCCTTCAATGTGACGACCGACCTGCGCGACTTTCAGCTCATCCATCCCTGCGGCATTACGGACAAGCCGGTCACCAGCCTGGAGCGTGAGGTAGAGGATTCGTCGCGGCTGCCAGAGTTGGAGACCATTGCGGATCAGGCGGCGCGGCAGTTCGGGCAGGTGTTTGGCGAGCAGATTCTCGCCTCGGAAAGCCTGGATGCGCTGCGCGCGCAGGCTGCGGTGAAGGCCGAGACGCAGGGCCAGTTCCCATCCGGTCAGGACACGCCGCTTTCGGTTCCGCGTGAGGTCGAGCGGTTGCATGGCGATCCTGAACGGCCTGTGCGCACCTGACGAGGGCACCGCGCGCGGCTGTGCTGGAGATTTATAATCCGGCAGGAACCGGGCGCTGCGCCGGGCCTTGCATCGCGGAGAAGACGATTCATGCCAACCGACGTGATTATGCCCCAGATGGGCGAGTCGATCTTTGAGGGCACCATTACCAAGTGGCTGAAGAAGCCTGGCGACGCGGTGCAGAAGGATGAACCGCTCTTTGAGATCTCCACCGACAAAGTGGATGCGGAGATTCCTGCGCCGGCGGCTGGCGTGCTGCACGAGATCAGAGTGCCTGAAGGCGCGACCGTGCAGGTGAATACCGTGGTGGCTGTGCTGGCCGAGAGCGGGACGCCAGCGGTGAAGGCTGCGCCGGCGAAGCAGGAAGCGCCGGCCGCGCCACCAGCGCCAGCAAAAGCAGTGGTCCCCGCCGCTCCGGTTGCCGCGTCGACAGCTGCTCCGGCACAGGCGCCCGCGGGCGGGATTCAGGTGGTGATGCCGCAGATGGGCGAATCGATCTTCGAGGGCACCATTACGAGATGGCTCAAGAAGCCCGGGGACACGGTGCAGAAGGATGAGCCGCTGTTTGAGATCTCGACCGACAAAGTGGACGCGGAGATTCCATCCCCCGCCAATGGCGTGTTGACCTCCGTACTGACCGAGGAGGGCGCGACCGTGCAGGTGAATACGGTGGTGGCCGTGATTGGCGGCTCCGGTGCGGCGCCGGTTGCGGCCGCTGTGGAGATCCCGCCTGTTGCTGCTGCACAGGCCCCGTTGCCAGAAGCAGTTTCGGAAGTGCCCGCGCAGACGGGCAAACTGCGTTCCTCGCCGCTGGTGCGGCGTATCGCGAAGGAACATCAGGTGGATTTGCGCCTGGTGCGCGGCAGCGGGTCTGAAGGGCGCATTACCAAGGAAGACATTCTGGGCTACCTGAGCAAGCCTGCAGCAGCGCGACCGGCTGTCTCCGCGCCCGCCGCGCAGCCCTTGCCCGCCATGACGGAGCGCGTGGAGCCGCTGAGCAAGATGCGCGCCATCATCGCGCAGCGCATGCTTGAGAGCAAGCGCATCAGCCCGCACGCGCACTCTGTGTATCGAGTCGACATGACGCGCATCGCGCGGCTGCGCGAGCATCATCGCGTGGCGTTCGAGCAGAAGCACGGGGTCAAGCTCACGTACATGCCGTTCATTGCGGCAGCTGCGGTGGAGGCGTTGCAGGGGCATCCGATTCTGAACGCGTCGCTGGTGGGCGATTCGATTCACTACCACGCCCATGTGAATTTGGGCATCGCGGTGGCGCTGGAGTGGGGCCTGATTGTGCCGGTCATCAAGGAAGCGGAGAAGCGGAGCTTTGTGGAGATTGCCCGTGCCATCAGCGACCTGGCCGGACGCGCGCGCTGCAAGAAGCTGCTGCCGGGCGAGGTGGAGGGCTCAACCTTCACGCTGACCAACGCAGGCGTCTTTGGCGGCGAGTTCGGGACGCCGATTCTCAATCAACCAGAAGCGGCGATTCTGGCCATCGGCGGCCTGCGCAAGGAACCCGTAGTGTTGACGGACGCCGAAGGCAATGACACGATTGCCATCCGGTCGATGCAATACCACTGCCTTGGCTTCGATCACCGGCTCATCGACGGTGCGGACTCGGGCAAGTTTATGACCGAGTTCAAGAAGGCGCTGGAGAATTGGAACCGGCCCATCGACTGAGCGGTGTCTCTTACTTGCCGCGTGCCCAAGCCAGGCCGTCGGTGCCGAGGCCTGTGGAGAAGTAGCGCCGCGTCTGCCAGGAGCGCAGGTCCATCTCGGCGACCTGGTGGCTGGCTGTGCAGGAGACGTAAGCCAGCTTGCCGTCGGGGCGGAGGACCACTTCTTGCGGCGATTTGCCGACCTCGACCGTGCGTGCCACGGTCATCGTCTTCAGGTCGATGACGGCAACGGCATTCTTGTCCGGGATCGCCATCAGCAGCCAGCGGCCGTCGGGCGTGGGCGCGCTGCCGTAGCCAATGCCGCTGAGCGGAATCCAGTGGGCGACGGTGCTGGTTGCGGTGTCGATGACGGCGATGCGGGGTTGCGTCTGATCGGCGGTGAAGACCCATTTGTCGTCGATGGAGACGGAGATGCGCTGCGTTCTGCCGGAGACGGGGATGACCTTGAGCAGCTTGCGCGCCTGCAGGTCGAGGACGGAGACGGTGCCGGGGCCGACGTTGGCCGTGTAACCGAGCCTGCCGTCGTGGGAGATGGCCAGCATGTGGCTCTCGGGCTGGCCGGTGGGGATGGTGCCAGCGATCTTCAATGTGGCGGGGTCAAGGATAGTGACGGTGTGGTCCAGCTCGGTGGTCACGTAGAGCAGGCCGTCTTTGGGTCCGAAGACCGGGCAGTGGGGCCGCACGCCGTGGCCGAAGTCCATGTGGCCCACGACCTTCTCGGTGGCGAGATCAATGGCGACGAGCGTGCGGCCATCGCTGCCGGGTTGCCCGACGCCGGAGTCGCCGTAGATGGGGACAATGGCTCTGCGGCCATTGGGTGAGGCGGCGACTTCGTGGCCCGTGACGCCACCCTCGGGCACGGAGGCAACTACGATCCCCGTGGTGGGGTCCATGATGCCGAGGCTGGCCAAGCCCTTTTGTGCGACGAGCAGGCGTGCGTCCTGCGCCGCGGCGATGGCAAGGCCGGCCCCGGCCAAGGCAGCGACGATCATTCCCCGAAGAACGTGCATGTCGACCCTCCGCGTACTTTGCTTTGACGATACTCCACGGCAGTCGGCTCAGGCCTGCGCTGTCCAGGGATTGTAGGTGCCCACGCTCCAGGAGTGGCCTTCCGGGTCCTTGAACATGCACTCGCGGCTTCCATAGGGCGTGTCCTGCAAGGGGCGCACGATGGTGGCGCCGGCCGCTTGAGCTCGCGCAAAGACTGCGTCGGCGTCGTCCACCACGATGTAGGCGCTGCGTGACTCCGCGCCGCCCAACGCCTGCGGCGAGCGGAATCCTTTGCCGTAGTCGTCGTCCTTTTCGGAGCCGAGCATGATCATGCCACCGCCCAGGGTGAGCTCGGCGTGGGAGATGGCGCCGTCTGCGCCTTCGTGGACGGTTTTGCGCACGAAGCCAACGACCTGACACAGCCAGTCGATGGCGGCTCGGGCATTGCGATAGCGCAGGGCTGGAATCACGGTGCTAGGGGTGTTCCACACGGTGGCCTCCGCAGGAAGGCTAACGCGAAGCACGAAGCGAAGCAATCGGATATGCTGCAGCCATGTCCTTGCCAGCCGGCGATGCCGAACTCGTTCAGATTCTCGACGCATCGCTTGCGGACGCCGCACGCCGCGCAGGAACGTGGCTGGCCTGCAAGCCGGGGTGCACGGAGTGCTGCAAGGGAGCCTTCCCGATCACGGCTCTGGATGCGGCGCGGCTGCGCGCCGGCATGGACGTGCTGCGCGCGGCGGATCCGGAAGCAGCGCAGCGGATTGAAGGACGCGCTCGAGCATGGCTTGCGGCGTATCGGGCTGAATTTCCGGGAGATCCGGAGACGGGCCTGCTGGGTGCATCGGACGAGGACCAGGCGCACTTTGAGGATTTTGCGAACGACGCGCCGTGTCCGGCTCTGAATCTGGCGACCGGCCTGTGCGATGTGTACGCATGGCGGCCCGTGATGTGCCAGGTGTTTGGTCCGCCGACGCGGATGGAACCCGGAGGCGCGCTGGGCTGCTGCGAACTTTGCTTTGTGGGAGCGAGCGAGACCGAGATTGCCGCCTGTGAGATGCCCGTGCCGCATGAACTGCAGGCCCGGTTGATTGCGGAGACCGGGCAAAGCGGAGAGACGGTCGTGGCATTTGCGCTGCTGCCGCGGGGCCAGAGCCCGAATGGAGAAGCTTAGGCATAGAATGGACAGCCATGCAGCGCCTGCTGCACGGAGAGATGGCCCGCCATGCCCATTGCACATCTCACTCTCGAACTCCGCATTGAGCACGCGCAGTCGCTCAAGGATCGCCGCCATGTCGTGCGGTCGATGAAGGATCAGCTGCGGCAGGGCTTCAACATCAGCGTGGCTGAGATGGATGAGGCGGTGACGTGGCGCTCGGCGACGCTGGGCATTGCGGCCGTTTCGCGCTCGCGCGATTACCTGCACGGATTGATGGAAGAGGTGGAGCGCGCGGCGCGGAGGATGGCGAATGAGTTGGGCGCCGAGCTGGCGGATGCCTTCTGGGACTACGTCGAAAGTTGAATTCATCCCCAGCGGGCTGGTCAGGACGCATCCTGCACCTTTGTTATCCTATGAGGTTTACCTGAGGGGGACTCAAAGGCCATGCCAGAGCACAGGGGGCGGAAGCACCACCAGGACCGCGTTGCGGAGACATTGCGCGAAGAGATTGGCGCGATGATCGAGGGCGAGCTCTCGGACCCACGCATTGCCTTCTGTTACGTGACGGAGGTGGTGTTGAATCCGGGTGGCAAGTCGGCCCGCGTGTATGTGGCCGTGGATAGCGCCGTGCCGGACATCGCCAAGGCCGAAGAGCAGACCGTGGCCGGGCTGGAGGCTGCGAAAGGCTACATTCGCTATGAGCTGAAGGAGCGGATGGGCGTGCGTCACGTGCCAGAACTTGCCTTCTTTGCCGATCGCTCGGGGCGCTTCCAGGCGCGCATCGACGAGCTGATGAGCCGCTCGCGGAAACGACAAAAAGCGCCGCAGGAGCAAAGCGGATGAGGGCTTCCGACAGCCCAAACGGGAACACGCCGTTCGTGGATGCTCAGTCCACTGAGGTCGAGGCGATTCTGCGCGTGCTGCGCGAAGGCGAGCGGTTTCTGGTGTGCTCGCATTCGCGGCCCGATGGCGATGCGGTGGGCAGCATGCTGGCGATGGGGATGCTGCTGGAGCAGATGGGCAAGCGCGCCGATCTGGTGACGGCGGACCGGATTCCGGCGGTGTACCGCGGCTTGCCTGGCGCTGCGGCCATCCGGACGGCGATGCGCGTGCATGGGCCTTACGACGCGGCCATTCTGCTGGAGTGCGATAGCTTGGAACGGACCCGGCTGCTGGGACTCGAACCCTTCTACATCCTCAACATCGACCACCATGCAAGTGGCAGCGAGTGGGGACGCCTGAACTGGATCGATCGCGAAGCCGCCAGTGTCGGAGAGATGGTGTATCGGCTGGTGAAGGCTGCTGGCGCAACGATGACTCCGGAGATAGCGACGTGTCTTTACACAACGGTACTGACGGATACAGGCGGCTTCCTGTACGGTGCTACGCGGGCCGCCACCTTCCGGCTGGCGCAGAAGTTGGTTGAAGAGGGCGCAGATCCGATTCAGATCGCGCAGGACGTTTACTTCTCTAGCTCCCCGGCGAAGATGAAGCTGCTCGGTATGGCATTGCGAACGCTGCAACTGGAAGAAGAGCTTGCGTGGCTGTGGATCACGCATGAGGATATGGTCCGGTCGAATGCCGCGGAAGAGGACTGCGAAGGGATTGTGAACTATGCCCTGTCGATCGCCGGGGTCGAGGCGGCAGTCTTTCTGCGCGAGCTCCCGGAAGGGCGAATTCGTCTGAGCCTGCGGGGCAAAGGCTGGCTCAATGTGGCGGAGATCGCGACGGCTCTTGGTGGCGGCGGGCATGAAAACGCAGCCGGATGCACGCTTGATGGGCCGCTCCATCAGGCGAGAGAAGAAGTTCTCGACCGTATGCGGCAACGGCTTATGGAGACTCGATAGGAATGAACCAAGCCGTCAACCTGAATCTGTTAGCCTTGACCCTGACGATGCGCGACGGGCTCGATGAAGCTGCGGCCGCAGAAGAAAGCTCGATTCGGCCTGGCGTTGACGCCCTGTGCCGGCACAACGTGAGCAGCGTACGAATTGGAGACTGAACTGGAATCGATTCCACCAGATGCGCAGGCCTACCCTGCTTCCCGACAGTCCGGCTGGGCTTTGGGAGCCGAGGTCGCCGTCTTTCTTCTCAGCTCCATCTTTTTCATCCTCTACGGGCAGGCACCCATCTTCGGCGGCGACGGGCTGGGACTGGTCGGCGCCGATGAGCCGCGCTACGCGCAGATCGCCCACGAAATGCTGGAGCGGTTTGATTCGGCGCATACGCTGAAGGGCCATCTGAGCGCGTGCGTCACTCCGTACCTGCATGGCCGCCCATGGCTGGAAAAGCCGGCGCTTTACTACTGGCGCGCGATGTTTGTCTTTCAGGACTTCGGAGTCCATGACTGGAGCGCACGGCTGCCGTCGGCGAGTTTTGCGTTCATCCTTGTGGCTCTCATTTATCTGCACATGCGGCGGTTCCGGCGTGGGGGGCATCTGGATGCGGCCCTGATTACGGTGGCTTGTGCGGGCATTCTCAGCTTTTCTCGGGGCGCCTCGACAGACATGCAACTCGCCGCGCCTTTGTCGATCGGCCTGCTCGGCTGGTACGCGTGGTATGAGACGGACTCGAAGTTCTGGCTCTTCGATATTTACTTCTTCACTGGCGTGGCCACGCTCGCCAAGGGGCCGGTTGCGCCGTTTCTGGCCATGCTGATCATCATGGCGTTTGCGGTCCTGCGCAAGGAGTGGTCGATTGTTTTGCGGTCGTTCTGGTGGCCGGGCGTCCTGCTTTACTTTGCGATTGTTCTGCCCTGGTTCATCGCGGTGCAGCACCAGAACCCGACCTTCTTTCGCGAGTTTTTCCTCGAGCACAATCTGGAGCGCTTTGCCACCAACCGCTACCAGCACGAGCAGCCCTTCTGGTACTACCTAGTTGTGGTTCTGCTGGCCACGATGCCGTGGACTGTGGTGGCCATTCGCGCGCTGACAGACGGCATTCAGACGTCGGTGGCGGAGTGGCGGCTTCGGCACTCCAGCCCCGGCAAGCCCAAGCCGAGCCGTCCAGGTGATGCTTTTCCTGAATTTCTGGTCCTGTGGGCGCTTATTCCCATCGTGTTTTTCACCTTTTCACAGTCCAAGCTGCCGGGCTACATCCTGCCGTCCATTCCACCCATTACCATTCTCACGGGCGATTACATCTTCCGGAAGCGCGCGACGGGTTTGAATCGCTGGGAACTGATGGGGCATGCGGTGGTGTGCGGCGTCATGACGGCGTTTGCGCTGCTGCTGCCGTGGTTTGTGGCGCGCGGCGCGCATCTGCCTCCCATCCAGATGTTGCTTGCAGCCGGTGTGGCTGCGATCGGCGCGGGGTTCCTCATCCTGATTGTGGTGCATGCCTACGGAGTCGCAAGGCTGCGAATCGCGACCTCGGGGATACTTGCGATTCTTGTCCTGTTTCTCTACGGCATCGGACCGTTTCCGGGTATCCCAGCGGTGCAGGCCAGCAAGCGGGTGATTCACCTCCTCGACCGCTCCTACTCCGCCCGTCCAATTGCGGAGAAGCTGCTGATCTACGCGCCTGTCACGCAGACGGTTGCTGTCTTTCGCGTGCGCCGCGATGTGGAGTACGGGTTGGCGTTCTACCGCAATCGCGAGATTGTGAACTATGAGGATGCGGGCGTGCCGCAGGAGGAGCATCTGCTGGTGGCGCGGATGACTGGGCGAAGGGGAACCGATCTCCATACGGCTGACGCGCTGAGGGAATATCTGGAGGGCCGCCAGTATGAACCGCTGTTCAGTTGGCCTGAGCAGGGACTGGAAGTGTATCGGGTCGGACCTGCCAGTGCGCCATAATTGTTGCTGCATCCTGCTCGCAAGGGTACAGAGTGGCCCGGCTCGTGTACATTGACCGATAAGGCGTATTTGACTGCGAGTGGGTGAACGGGCCGCTTGCAGGGCCTATGCGGCACGGTTGCATGGCACAAATCCACACCAGCGGAAGCATCATGACTCCTGGCGCCCCCATCCAGATTCTCGATCTGCGTCACTTTGCTGCACCCGTGCTTCGTCCGTTGCTGGAGGCGGAAAGCGACGCCTGGATGGAGCGACTGCACTGGGACTACCGAAGCTCGTCGCGGCTGCTCCTGCAGTATCTCGACAGCAGGATGCTGCCCGGCTACGCCGCCGTGGAGCAGGGGCAGATTACGGGGTACACCTTCTGTGTCTACGAGGAGACCAAAGCCGTAATTGGCGATGTCTTTGCCGTGGAAGGCGGCGATCCGGATGCGAAGGATACCGAGGGCGCAAGGACAGTTCCAGCGCGGACCATTGAGGAAACACTGCTCAATCATCTCCTCGAAACTCTTCTCAATTCGCCGCAGGTGGACCGCATCGAATCGCAGCTTCTACTCCACCCATCGGGAACGCACTCGGCCGTATTTGAGCAGGCCGGGTTCCACATCTTTCATCGGCTCTTCATGGCTTTGCCGCTGGAGGGCAGATGGAGCCGGCCCCATGTCGATCTGCCCGCAGGGCTGGATTTGCGGACCTGGCGGGACGAGGACCTGAATGCGGCGGCACGGCTGATCGCCGATGCGTATCAAGGTCATCCTGACAGCCTGATCAACGACCAGTACCGCTCGGTGTATGGATCTCTGCGGTTTCTGCATAACATCGTTCGCTATGCGGGGTGCGGAGCTTTCTCACCGCTGACTTCGCATGTGGTGGTGGACCGAGCCAGTCGCGAGTTGGCGGCGCTGGTACTAGGATCGCGGGTCAGCCCGCAATGCGGCCATATCACGCAGATCTGTGTTCGGCCGGAGTTTCGGCGTAAAGGCCTGGCAAGGTCATTGCTGAATCTTGCTGCCTCGCAGTTCATGCTGCAGGGTGTGAGCGAGGTCTCGCTTACGGTAACTGCAGCGAATACAGAAGCGATCGAGTTATACCGAGCAGAGGGATACGTCTGTCTGCATTCTTTCGATGCCGCGGTGTGGCAGCGCTCAGGCGCTGCGTGAGGAGGAAGATGTCTGCATCATCAGGCCGGCAGTTGCGAGGCTGATCGACCGCACTGTTTGTAACCCAATCGAGTGCCCGCGCATACTTGAGTCAGGAGTCCGCTGCTCACAACAGTTTCTACGAGCTACCGGAAAGCCTCGCACTATTCAGGCAGCGCAATACGGTGACTGATGTAACTTTTCTCCTATCTGCCGCATAAGTTGCATTGAAGCGGGAGTTTGCACGCAGCTACAATCCTCTTAAGCACACATAAATGGCGCGCAGTATCGCCGAATTGAGCTGCAAAAAACTGAGGCAGCCTGCGCAAAAGGTCTTGCGCCGTCGGATGATATGGGGAAGAATGGAGCCAAAGACGTCTGGTGAGTCTAGGAACCTCTGGTTTCGTGGATCAGACGCTCAGCCGAGATGTTTCCAATCAGGTGCCCTTTTCATTTTTTGACGGTTCAATCAACCGGCCCGCATTTTCTTTCAGTTGAAGCCTGCGCACGCAACGCACAACCCTATGGTAGGCAAACCATGAAGGATTTCAGAGAGGACGAAGGGCAGGTTCTGGTTCTCACTGCGCTGTCGATCACCGTGCTGCTGCTGATGCTTGCATTGGCGATCGATGCGGGGCAACTGTATTACACGCAGAGGCAACTGCAGACGGCGGCGGATGCGGCTGCGCTCGCGGGCGCTCTTGAGACATCCCAATGCGGCGCCACGAGCAATTGCACAGCGATGCAAGCTGCGGCAAAAGCTGCGTTGGCGGAAAACGGAATCAACAGTCCGACATTCTACACGCAGTGCGCAGCTACGACAGGAACAGGAACCGAGATCACACTCAATAACGGTCCCTGTGCGCTGGGGAGTTCGGATCCGAATTACAAGAACACTAGTTATGTGGAAGCTGTGGTGTCGCGGCCGCAGGCTACCTTCTTTGCCGGCCTGATGGGATTTAAGAGCGTGCACGTGGCGGCCCGGTCCGAGGCAGCTCTTGGGCCTCCACAGTTCTGCCTGTATGTGCTGAATTCGAATGTACCCCAAGCGATGCTGATGAATGGCAACTCATCTCTGGTTGCGCATTGCGGAGTGCAGGTGAACTCGAATGCAGGCACGGCGCTGCTGGCGAATGGGCATGTGACTTTGACTGCGTCCGCTGTCGATGTACATGGAGGCGACCTCCTGAATGGCAATCCATCAGTGAGCCCCACGCCGCAGGTGAACGCTCCTGTTCGGCCCGATCCATTTGCGAACACGCCGGTACCGAGCTCATCCGGATGCGGCTCGACGACGACGAGTCCGTACTCCGGCGCGCCGACGCAGGTTACTGTCAGCGGAGGAAAACACGCTGCGGTCTTCAATCCCGGAACCTACTGCGGTGGGATTCAACTGAATGGCAACGTCAGCGCAAATTTCAATCCTGGGACCTACATTATTCAGGGACCGATGATCGTGAATGGCGGCGATACGATCACAGGCAACGCCGTGACCTTTTACTTCTCATCGGGTTCGTTGACGATGAATGGCAATACGCACGCTGATCTGGTTGCTCCAACAACGGGCACCTATGCGGGCATCCTGATTTTTCAAAATGCTGCCGATAGCACCACAGTCATTCTCAATGGGGACACGACATCCGTGTGGCAAGGGGCGGTTTATCTGCCTGGGGCGCAGCTTACGTTGAATGGCGGGGCCAACCTTGCCGCTTACACGATTCTTGATGTGAACACGCTGATCGTGAATGGCAACGACACCTTTACTCTCGGCAAGGATTATTCGTCTCTGCCGGGCGGTCCTCCCATTCAGGGCACGTCGGCTTATCTCATGGAGTAGACGGTATGAAGCGCAAAGGTATCCATTCACTTTTATCGGAAGAGAGCGGAGGAAGTCTCGTGGAGATGGCGCTGTCGCTTCCACTGCTTCTTCTGGTGCTCTTTGGCGCGGTCGATTTTGGCAGAGCGTATTACCTCGCGATGGAAGTAGCGGGTGCGGCACATGCGGGTGCAGAGTACGGCGCGCAGAACCCAACGGATACTGCGGGAATGCAGACCGCAGCAACTTCGGACGCGCCGGATGTTCCAGGATTGACGGTGACGACACCGAGTTATGGCTGCGAGTGCTCGGACGGGACGTCCTTTTCGGCAAGCTGTGTGACGACGCCAGCATGCACTACGAATGTCGTGTATCGGGTAACCGTAGCCGTGTCCGCGAACTACAAGCCGATCATTCCATGGACGGGGATTGCTTCTTCCATCAAGATTGTGGACTCGGCCACGATGCGCAGCGGAGGCAGTTAAGTTTATGGGCCGTCACACTGAAGCCAGAATCAAGGAGCTCCGCTAGGGCAGGCCAACCGGGTGATGGGCAGGAAGCAGGGATAGAAATGCGCTGGAAGGCGATTCTCAGGGACGAGTGCGGCAGCGAACTGGTTGAGTTCGCGATCTCGGCAATGGTGTTGTTCACGATTCTATTCGGCATCATCGAGTTGAGCTTGTCGATGTATGCCTATCACTTTGTAACCTCTGCGGCTCAGGCAGGAGCACGCTATGCAATTGTGCGTGGCGCGGACTGGTCTCTGGCGTGCTCAACCTCGGCTCCGCCCAAGTTCACGGTGAGCTATTCCTGCAACGCAGCGGCGAGCGACGTATCCAACTATGTTCAGAGCCTGGCTACGGCGGGAATCGATCCCTCGAAGATCACGGTGACCACAACCTGGCCTGGCACCACGCCAGATTGCACGAAGAACTGCACTGCGTGCACCACAGCGAACAGTCAGGGGTGCATTGTAAAAGTTAATGTGAGTTACGCATTCGGACTCGTGTACAAGATCATTCCGGGCGCAGCCATGCTTTTTTCGGGGACATCGCAGAAGGTCATCCAGCAGTAGCAGCGGCTCTGCGCAAGACTCAAAAGCGCACATGCGCGCCTGAATGAGGTAGGCCGCGTCAGCGAGCGATGAAGAACATGACCCAACTGATGGCGACTGCCGAACCCACAAAGAGAATGAAGCAGTACGCTCCGTAGCGGAACATCTTTACGGGCGTGTCGCGCTGCGTGATGCCGAAGACGGTGGATGCGCACAGTGCAAACAGAAGCACCGCGAGAAAGTGCGATGGCGTGAACATTACGCCTTCCTCCCGGTCCGCAGATTATGGGCATCAACCGCTGCGATGACGTTGAGCAACCCCGCCACTACGATGAAGCGGGTACCATAGTCGCCCGTCGTGACCTGCACATGATCGGCTCCGAGGCTCAGGACACGGCTGGCGAGGTAGAGCAGTCCGTTTCCGAGATCGCCGACAAAGCCGAGCATGTCCAGAATGTCGTGGGCGTTCGAGTAGACCTCGCCCTGCATCGACAGGCCGAGGACAAACATGCCGACGATCGCGAGTGCGAGCAGCGCGCCGCGGCCCCATTTGCGCAACAGGAAGTGGCCTGCGCCGGGCACCAGCCAGCCCAGAATCAGAGGGAGGTAAACAAAGCCCTGAGCCTTGTCTGGCGCGGCAATCTTGGTCGTGGTTCCAGCCATTCCTCTTCGACTATATCGCACCGGGGCGGCTTGCTTTGATTTAGATCCTGACCAACTCGGTTTGCAGCCTGCCGGTGACCCACGCCTCGCCGGGCGCGGTGAGCATGTTCACTTCACTGCGCACGCCGAACTCCGGCAGGTAGATGCCGGGCTCAACGGAGAAGCAGGTGCAGGGAAGAATTCGCCGCTCGTCGTGAGTTTCGAGGTTATCGAGGTGCGCACCAGCCCCGTGCAGTTCGTTGGCGATGTTGTGCCCGGTGCGGTGGGTAAAGAAGGCGCCGAAGCCCGCATCGCGAATGACCTTGCGCGCCGCATCGTCGGCCTCAAAGCCGCGGATGATGCGGTGCTGGGAGAAGGCGTCGCGAACGGCGGCGATGGCCGCGTCGCGCGCATCGCGTACTGTTGCGAAGACCGTCTGCTCGCGCTCGCTGGGCTCGCGGCCTGCCACGCCGGTCCAGGTGATGTCATAAAAGATCGTATTGGCGTGATCGAGCCGCCCCCAGATGTCAATCAGAACAAAGTCGCCGTCGCGAATTGGCGCGGAGAGCTCGGCTGTGGGTTCGTAATGGGAGTCGGAAGTATTGCGGTTCACGCTGACGTTGGGCCCGTTCTCCCACACAAGGCCGGCGCGGTGCATGGCCTCACGCAGCCACACAACCATGTCAAACTCCGTCATTCCGGCCTGTCCACCGTCTGCAGGGCGAAGCCTGCGGCCCATCTCCAGCCATGCCTCAGCTAGGAGAGCATCGATGGCGCGCTGTGCTGCAGCGTGGCTCACCATCTGCTCCTCGGTGAGCACGGCTTCAAACTGAGCAACAAGGTCGGCGGAGCTGACAATCTCCTTCCGCAGGCCTCGCAGGAACTCAATGGTCCCGGCATCCACCATGGAGACGTACATGATGGCGTTATTGGGCGAGTACTGCATGGCGATGCGCCGAGCGCCGCCGAGCATGGCCTTCAGTCCTTCGGCAAGCTCCTGCCAGCTTGAGTAGACGCCTTTGGTGCCCGGCAGATCATCCAGGCGCGCCTGCTCGATGCGATGCACGAGTTTGCGCGGCTCACCCTCGGCAGGAACGTAGTAGTACCAGCGGCGCGTGATGTGCGCGTGCGGGTCAAGGCCGAGGATGCGTTCACCGATCGGATCGCGATGATGATGGTCGTAGAAGAGCCATCCGTCATTGCCTGCGTCGCGCAGGGCCCGCTGAATCTCTTGCAGGTTCATAGCCGCCATTCTACGCGGAGTGCGTCATGGAGCGATGTGAGCGAGGGCAGGCCACACTGTCGTGAGGACGTGCAAGAAACCGTAGGCGTGCGGGCTTGGCTCATGAAGCTTCGCCCGCTTTTCCATTGCGGTGAAAAACGGATCTGCGTATCAATCTACAGCGCCGCGAGTGCCTCTGTCTGTCCGGGGAAGAGACCGGCGTATTTGGTGATTCCCACCATGGTGAAGACCTTGGTGAAGTGGGGCGACAGACCGAAGGCATACACCTTCTGGCTGGCGTTGGAGGCCTCGATGAGCATCTGGATGACAAGCGCAATGCCGCTGGAGTTGATGTAGTCCACCTTGGTGAAGTCCAGTAGCACGAGTTTGGTCGCCTCCTTCGGCAAGGTCTGGTAGGTGCCGAGCACGGCATCTTTCGAAGTACTGGCGATGTCGCCCTCAAATCGCAACACGGTTACCGGGTGTCCGGCGGGGGAAGTGAGCCGGTCTACACGTGCTTTGGTTTCTGTCTGCACGATCGCACTCTCCGTCTGGGGGTATTATTCCGCTTCTTTGTCCAGCCGTATCACAAGCCTGACATAACTGCTTTTTCCGTTGCCGCCCTTGACCCATTCGGCTTCGTCCACCAGCGCCTGGATGAGAAACATGCCCATCCCACGGGGGTCTTCTTCGCCGTGAATCTTGCGGTCGATGTCGGGTTTGGGGGGGATAGCCTTCAGTCCCTTTCCATCGTCGATGACCTTGACTTCGAGGGTATCGTCTACCGACGATAGCACGACTCCAACCGACAGGCCCTCGTTCAGCCGGTTACCATGCTCAATGGCGTTGATGCATGCCTCAGCCACCGCGGTCTTCAGGTCTTCGATGCGTTCCTCGCGAAAGCCCATCAGCTTGGCCACCGCGGCCGCGGTGCTCATCGCCACTTTCTCATATCCCATTCGCGAGGGCAGGCGCACCTCCACGCTGGTGGACTTCGTGTTTGTCATTCCGCGCTCTCCATCTTGCCCATGCCCCGGCAAAGCGCCAACGCCGTCATATCGTCTGATTGCGGACCGTCCCCTCCAAACTCGGCAAGAGCCGTCCACAATGCACCGAGAATATCATCCGCATTTTGCGATGGGCAGCGAGAAAACGCGTCCAGAAGACGCTCGGACCCAAACTCTTCATCCCCCTGGAAAACCTCGGTCAGTCCATCGGTATAGAACAAGATGCGGCTTCCTGGGGTGAATGAGCAGCGCTGGCTGGTGTAGACCATGCCGGGCAACATGCCGAGCGGCGTGCCCGAGGATTCAAGCTGACAGCTTTTGCCGTCCGGCTGGATCAGAAAGCCCGGGTTGTGGCCGGCATTGACGGCTTCCACCTCTCCTGTATCCGGCTGCAATCGCATGAAAATCGCCGTCACGTAGCGCCGGCGCGCCTCTTCGCCCTCGGTCCAGTGGTGCTGGTTCATCTGTGTGGCCAAATCGTCCATCGGGAGGCCCTGAATGGCCATCGCGCGGAATGCGGCTCTGAAGTTGGTCGCCATGATGGCCGATGCCAGGCCCTTGCCGGCTACGTCGGCTACCGCCAACAGCAAGCCGCCGTCGGGCAGCGCTACGATATCGATGTAATCTCCGCCGACCTCATAGCAGGTATCGGACCGAAAGGCCACGGAGTAGCCGGGGATATGCGGCAGTTCCTGCGGAAGCAGCGACCGCTGGATGTTGCGCGCTGCGTCCAGATCCTGCTGCAGGCGCGCCCACTGCAGGTTGCGCTCGTGGTTGCGCGCGTTTTCAAGAGCTACGGCCGCCTGCAGGGCAAGCCCTTCGAGGAAGTCCTCCTCGTAGAGCGTGAGTTCTCGCCCGTGCGGCGTGGCGACGACCAGCTCGGTGAGGCGGCGTCCGTCACGGTCTTCGAGCAGGAAAATGGGCAGTGCGCCAGCGGCACTCTGCTGTCCCTCGGGAAATGCTCCGTAGCGGCGGTCCAGATCGGGAAAGGCCGCCCCGGCCATCTCCAGCTCGCGGACGACGATGCGCAGCACCCGGTCAAGGACTTCATCTTCCCGTATCGTCGCATGGACCTGTCGGGAGGTCTCAAGCAGCGCCTGCAGCCGCGCCACCTGCTGCTGCAAGTCAATCGTCTCGCCACTGCCGGGAAGTCCGATTCCCGTCGCCATTGCCTGCATGACCCCCGTGGCATCCCACTCTAACACAGGGTCATCCAGGTTTGGCAGGGATGCCGTGGCAGGCGATCCGGATAAGGATGGCAGGCATCCTAAAGGCTTCGCCCGTTGTCCAATCGCTAGCAGGTATGGCTGCAGGCGCGGAGGTTGTTCATGGGAATGAGAGTCTGGATGGGCGTGGCTGCGCTGTGCGTTCCGCTGACTGCGGCGTGCCAGGCGGCGCTGCCGCCTGGCACGATTCTGCCGGTCAGTCTCGACAGAAGCTTGAACGCAGCCAAAGCGCGTGCAGGGCAGACGTTCCGGGCCACGGTGATGCAGACGATTCCGGGCACAAGCGTGCATCGCGGCGCCAAGGTGATGGGTCGTGTTGTGGAGTCGGCGACAGACATCGGCGGGGGCTCGCGACTCACGCTTCGGTTCGATACGATTCGAAGCCACGGGCAGACCATCGACGTGAGGACCAGCCTGCGCGCGCTGGCATCCTTTGTCGAGGTGGAGGCCGCGCAGGTTCCGGAAGAGATGGGGATTCGCGGGACCACGCCGGAAACCGCCACCACCCAGCAGATCGGTGGGGAGCAGGTGTATCGAGGCGGCGGCCCGGTAACGGATGGGCTTACCGTGGTTGGCCAGCCGGTCCCCTATGGGGTTCTCGCGATGCCGCGCGCGCAGAGAGGACTTCCCTGCCGCGCGGAGGTCGCTGGGAACCGGCTGCCCCAGGCATTCTGGCTCTTCTCATCGAATGCGTGTGGTGTCTATGGTTATCCGCGTCTGCGCATCGAGCAGGCCAGCCGGTCGAACGAGCAGGGAAAGATTGTTCTCGTCCAGGAAAGAGGCCGGCTCGAACTGCGCAGTGGGACCGGCCTTCTGTTGCGGGTGCAAGGGTCGTAGCGGCCAGACTCGCGAAGCGGAGGCCGACACTCTGTTGGGGATCTCAGAAGGTCTGGATCTGATCCAGCTTTCCGTTCAAGAAATGCAGCACCCAGCGATGTCCGTCTCTCAGGTAGTACCAGGTTTCCCGGAACGTGTTGTCTGTGGTGTCCTGCACCTTCTTTTGCTCGGGGTCGCCAAAGCTCAACAGAACCATCTGATAGGTCATGCCTTTGATGACACTGTGCGAGTCGATGGCGGCCTTGTCGTCGGGCGGCATCTGCTGTGTATCCAACTGGCCCTGAATCTCACTCACATCGAGCACCCGCGACATGAACTTCAGGAACATCGCAGGCTGGAGGTCCAGGTCCGTCACAGGCGACTGGTAGCGGAAGTTAATCCGCGATCCGCCGGCGCGCTTAAACCCAGCGCCGACCTTGTTGGCGTGATTGCTGCCCCTACGGCCCTCGCCGCCGCCGCCCAGATGAATCTCGATCATCTCGCTATCGAACTTAACGTTTGTGATAATCGTGTCTTCGCCCTTCTCAACCCCGACGCCTTTGGCCTTCAGCCACTTGGTCAGTCCCTGTAAATCAATACCCCGGTCATCGGAGCGCTTGCCTTTGGGCGCGACGTAGTAGATATCCACGCCCTCCTTGTAGGCGGGCATATCCAGCAGGGGCTTTACATCCTTGCCCAGAAGATCCTTACTGAGTGCGTCCTCGGCCGCTTTGGAGGCGTCGGCCCAGGCTGGGATTGAGCTCGCAACGAGGAGGAAGGTACTGGCAAGGCAAATCATGAAATTCCGCAAAGGTTTCATCATTTTCTCCCAATCAATCTGAATTCATGCGACGTACTGAAACGGTGCTCTTCTGTGCCAAATCCTGCACGACGAAGGCGAAGAATAGTCTGCACTTATAGTCCGCTCCTGGGGCATGCGAAGAGCCGATGGCATCTGGCGCGACACACAGCCCAGTGCAAGAGGTCCCAGGCATCCGCATTTCTACACGCGGCTCTCGTGATGAGAGAGAGCGGTGGCAACTTGCTGCCTGGACGTCCTCAGGATGCATGTTGATCGAGGCTCCTTCGCGGAGGCAGGTTGCCGATTCTGCTCAGCCAGAACAGGAATCAGCAACTGCGCTTCGCGTACTTGCACGGAAGATGTTTGGGGGAACTACCTGCAATATGACGCCGGCCAGGTACGACCGGACTGTGGGCGGAGTATGCCGTGATAGCGGCTCGCAAGTCAAGATTTTTCTGCGCTCCACCTGTTGCTGGATGCGGCGGATTTGACACAGCCTGCGCCATTTGCGAGACTCAAAGATACTGCCGGTCTGGCGCAGAGATGCTGTCAGATACGTGTCCCGTGCCGAAGTGGCGGAATTGGCAGACGCGCGTGGTTCAGGTCCACGTACTCGCAAGGGTGTGGGGGTTCGAGTCCCTTCTTCGGCACCAAGCCTTATCTCAATTCATCCGAATCTTCATCGCCGCTGATTACGCAGGCGCCACTGGCGTGCGTCAAAACGCTCATCCAGTTCAGCTGGCTACTTCTTTGAATTCGCTCGCATCGAGCCATGTCAGGGCTTGTGAGGCCCCGAGTTGCGACGACCGTTGCCGCACAGCCGCGCCTTTCGCCCGATGGGGCAGACGAATTCCCAGCGGATGCAGTAGAGTTACTGGTGATTGCGCCTGGCTCAATGGTAGATGGGTTATCTCCCGCGGCAGCTTTCCCGAGGTCTTGATGAGCAGCACCAACTTCCACGTTCTGGCTAAGCCGATCGGGCCGATCTGCAATCTCGACTGCAAGTACTGCTTCTACCTTGAGAAGGAGTCGCTCTATCCGCAGGTCTCAAAGTGGGCCATGCGCG
>JAJXWA010000066.1 GCA_021781795.1 Acidobacteriota bacterium | reverse complement strand
CGAGATGGGCGACAGCCATGTGGGATTGCAGGCGCGGTTGATGTCGCAGGCGCTGCGGAAGCTGACGGGCACGGTATCGAAGTCGCGGACGGCGCTGATTTTCATCAATCAGATTCGCGAGAAGATTGGCGTGATGTTTGGCAATCCGGAGACGACGACGGGCGGGCGCGCGCTGAAGTTCTACTCGTCTGTGCGCGTGGATATCCGCCGCATTGCCGCGATCAAGGAAGGCGACGCGGTGACGGGCAACCGGACGAAGGTGAAGATTGTGAAGAACAAGGTGGCGGCGCCGTTCCGCGAGGCCGAGTTCGACATTCTGTATGGCGAGGGCATCAGCCGCGAGGGCGACGTGCTGGACCTGGCGGTGGCGCACAACATCGTGGAGAAGTCCGGCGCGTGGTACAGCTATTCCGGCGAACGCATTGGGCAGGGTCGCGAGAACACACGGAGCTTCCTGAAGGAGAACAAGGACGTCTTTGCGAAGATGGACGGCGAGGTGCGCAAGAAGCTGGGCATCGGGCAGCAGAAAGTGGAAGCGCCGGAGGCTCCCACGGGCGGCGCGGCCGAGGCGAAGGAAGCGGTGCGCGGGCGAAAGGGATAAGCGGTTCACAAGCTGGGAATAGGCGCCGATGCATTCGGCGCCTTTTTCGTGGGCGAAGGGCTGGCGCTGCTAGAATCCACGTGGAGCCGCTGCGATGAGCGTGAAGGCACTTTATCCGGGCACGTTTGACCCGCCGACGAATGGGCATCTGGACCTGATTCAGCGCGGGTCGAAGCTCTTTGAGCATCTGACGGTCGGGATTCTCAAGAATCCGGTGAAGAACCCGCTATTCACGGTGGAGGAGCGGGTGGAGATGCTGCGCGAGTCGACGAAGGCGCTGGGCAACGTGAGCGTGGCCACGTTTGACGGGCTGATGGTGGAGTTTGCGCGGCACCTGGGGGCGACGGCGGTGCTGCGCGGCATTCGCGCGATCAGCGATTACGAGCACGAGTTCCAGATGGCGCTGATGAACCGGCGACTGGCTCCGGAGATTGAGACGGTCTTTCTGCAGCCGGCGGGGCGCTACTCGTTTGTGAGTTCGCGGATGGTGAAGGAAGTCTTCAGCTTTGGCGGCGACGTGACGGGGCTGGTGCCGCCGAACGTGGTGAAGCGGCTGCGCGGGCGAATCAACGGGAACTGAAGCGGCGGCGTATGGATCGTGCTGGCCCACCACGCTGAGCGGGAACGCCGTACATGGGGTACCTGTGATCTTTCAAGAGGTTGTCCATTCGATCTGAACCGGAGAAGCTGTTTGTGACGAGCAAGCAGATTCCTCAGGAGAGACCGAATGGACTATCACAAGAATGCCCCATGGACGGCGGTGAGTCGAGAGCGGCTGGCGCGTGCAGTGGATGGAGCCTGAGCCCATGCATTCCGTCGAGAATCTGGAAACCGCCGAAAGTGCCAAATCGCTCCCTCAGCGCCCGCCCACTGTTCGCGTCGAATTCAAATTCGTTGGGTGACGACTTTTGAATCACCTCTTCGCGCGCGAGTCTTGAAGTCGAGTTGCTGAAAGGGAGGACGAACATGTCAAAGCGAGTGCAAGCGTTGGTTGCCGTATGCGCGCTTTCTGTTGCGGCAGGTTTCTCGCAGCCGGCGGCGGATTCGGACCAAAAGCTTGCCTCCGATTTCTGGACCTGGCGAGCCCGAACCGGGCAGTACACAGGCGACGACGTCACGCGCATGGAGCGACCGCTGGGCGTGGTGCGCGACTGGTCGGCTGCCGGCGTCGAACAGCAGCGCCGGGATTTGGCGGCCTTCGAGGAACGGTGGAGGAGACAGGGCAACCCGAAGGCTCCCGTTTCGCAACAGGTTGATCATCTTCTCATCGGGTCTGCACTGGCCCGCGTGCGTTGGGAACTGGACATTCTGAAGCGGTGGCAACGCGATCCGAACTTCTATATCGAGCAGACATTGACGCCGGTGGGTGAAGCGTTGACGGTCCCCGGTCCCTATGACGAGGCGCATAGCCGGGAGATCATGGCGCGGTTGAACAGCGTCCCCGCGATTCTGGACCAGGCGAAGAGAAATCTGGCATCGCCGCCGGCGCCATTTGCCCGGATGGCGATTGATTCGCTCACAGGCATCCGGCCGAAACTGGAACAGTTGGCGAGAACGCTGCCACCGGAGACGACGATTCCCGCCGCAGAGTGGCAGGCGTCAGCCGAACGCGCGGCCACTTCTCTGGAACAGTACAGGACGTGGTTGCAGAAGATCTTGCCGGCGCTACCGGCGCAGTCGGCGATTGGGCGCGAAGACTATGTATGGTTTCTGCGCAACGTGGCGTTGCTGCCCTACACGCCGGACGAGTTGGTGTCACGGGCTGAGCAGGAATGGCGGCGGGCCGTTGCGTTCGAAGGAATCGAAGAGAACCGGAACCGGTCGATCCCGCCGCTGGAGATGGCGGCGACCGCAGAGGAGTGGATCGCACGCAATGAGAAGGCAGAGTTGGGAGTGCGCGATTTCCTTGATCAGCGGGGGATCCGGACGCTGCCGCCCTGGCTACAGCACTTCACTCTTCGAGCAGTGCCGCCTTATCTTGCCGCTCTTGGAGATTTCGTTGAGATGGATGACTTCACCTCTCCGTCGCGACTGAACCAGAACGGAATCAGGTATATTGCCCCGCCTTCCCCTGACGCCGGCTATTTCTGGGTTGCCGATGCGAAGGACCCGCGGATTCAGATCGTGCATGAGGGGACGGTTGGCCACTACGGTCAGCTTTGCGCGTCCTGGAAGAATCCCGATCCCATACGCCAGCACTACTACGACTCGGGCTCGATTGAAGGCATCGGCTTTTACTCCGAAGAGATGATGCTGCAAGCGGGGCTGTATGATGACAGCCCTCATTCGCGGGAGATCGTCTACAACCAAATGCGGCTGCGCGCATTGCGCGTGATCGCCGACGTGAAACTTGCGCTGGGTACGTTTACGCCGGAAACCGCCGCCAATTTCATGCAGCGTAATGTCCCAATGAGCGCCGAGGATGCGCGAACGGAGGTCGTGGAAATGGGTGAGACGCCCGGGCAGAAAATCTCCTACGAAATCGGGAAGTTACAAATCATCCAGATGATGGAAGACGCTCGGCAGATGCAGGGCGAGCAATTCAGCCTGCGAAGGTTCCATGATCTTGTGTGGCTGAACGGCAACGTGCCGATTGCGCTGCAACGCTGGGAGTATCTAGGACTCAATGATGAAGCTCAGAAACTGAGCGAGCTGAAGTAGCCAGATTCACGTTCCAATTCTCTCATCGATTTCACGGCATCCGCGGCTCAGCGGTGGCGGTGGATGGGAGGCGTTGAGACGGGGCCAGGGGCTGATTCGGCGGCGAGGAGATGGAGCGCCTGGTGGAGCTGCGCGCGGAGGGCGGCGAGCTGGATGCCGCCGAAGTGGGGCGGGTAGGCGTCGAGACGGCGCAGGGCGCGGGTGAGCAGCGAGATGGTTCCGGCGCGGTTGCCGCGCTGGAGGTGGTGGAAGGCGGCTGCGACCTGGATGAGCGCCTGGAGGAAGTCCTTCTCGGGCTGCGGGAGGGTGAGCCAGACGGCTTCCCAGTGCTCATGGGCGAGGAAGAACTGGCCGCTGTGGTAGCTGGCGAGGCCGGAGGCGAGCGGACCGCGGGTCCAATCAAGGAATCTGGGGTCGAGTGTCGAGGGATTGCGCGGCGCGGGGTCGGGATGCGAGGGGCTAGGGGGCACGGAATGATTATCGGGGATGGGGGCGAGCGTTGCTGGAACGGGAAACTGTAAAATGGAAGCATCATGACAGTCGCAGCTCCTTCCAAAGTCTTTGCCGATCGCATCGGCCGCATTGAGGTTTCTGCAACCATGGCAGTGGCCGCCGAGGCCGCCAAGCTGCGCGCACAGGGCGCGAACCTGGTGGATTTTGGCGCCGGCGAGCCGCACTTTTCGACTCCGCGGCATATTAAGGACGCTGCGGTGGCGGCGATTGAGGCGAATTTCACCCGCTACACGGTGGTGCCGGGCATTCCCGACGTGCGCAAGGCGATTATCGAGCGCCATGCGGCGGATTTCGGCTCGGACTACGCGCTGGACGAGGCGATCTTTACGACCGGCGGCAAGCTGGCGCTGTTCAACACGATCCAGGTGCTGGTGGACCACGGCGACGAGGTGATTTTGCCGGTGCCGTACTGGGTGAGCTTCAAGGACATCATTCAGTATGCGGGCGGCAAGGTGGTCTTCCTCGAAACGAGCGAGGCGGAGAGCTTCCGGATTACGGCAGACGCGATTGAGAAGGCGATTACGCCGCGGACAAAGGCGATCATTCTGAATTCGCCGTCGAATCCGGCGGGGTCTGTGGTGAGCGCGGAGGACCTGGAGCGGATTGTGCGGCTGGCGCACGAGCGCGGGATCTACCTGCTGTTGGACGAGTGCTATGTGTACCTGAACTATGCGGGGAAGCCGGTGAGCGGCGGCTCGTATACGTGGGCCAAGGAGCACCTGGTGATTCTGGGATCGCTCTCGAAGACGTATGCGATGACGGGCTGGAGAGCGGGGTATGCGCTGGCGTCGAAGGCGGTGACGGCGAACCTGAGCAAGCTGCAGTCGCAGTCGACGTCGAATGCAACGAGTTTTGTGCAGAAGGCGGCAATTGCGGCGCTGGCCGGGCCGCAGGATTGCGTGGCAGAGTTTCGCGCGGAGTTTATTGACCTGCGCGACTACATGCTGAAGAAGCTGGCCGAGATTCCGGGGATTACCTGCACCAAGCCGGAAGGCGCGTTCTACGTGTACCCGAATATTGGAGCGTTTCTGGGCAAGGGCGGCATCAAGACGGCGACGGAGCTGGCGACAAAGCTGCTGCACGAAGCGCACGTGGTGACGGTGCCGGGCGAGGCTTTTGGGACAGGGGAGCATATCCGGATGTCCTACCCGGTGACCAAGCAGAGCATCGACGAGGGAACGAAGCGGATGGGTGCGTACCTGACGGGCCTGAAGTAGACCGCAAACCGGAACGGCGCGACAGCGCAGATATACAGCGACAGCCCGGAGGCCGCGGGGGATGGCGGCGCCGGGCTGTTTTGCGTGTGCGCGTCTTGTCTGGTGAAAAAGTGTGATGGGTGACTGTGCAAAGCAGGCTTCGGTCGGGTAGGATTGGTTTTTCATGTCCGAACCGATTGATTTTCGCCCAGTGATTCTTGCGGGGGGAAGCGGAACACGCTTCTGGCCCCGCTCCCGCCGCGCGCGCGCCAAGCAGGTCCTGGCGCTGGATGGTGAGCGCTCGATGATTCAGCAGACGGTGGAGCGACTGAAGCCCCTGGCGTCCGTGGAAAAGACCTGGGTCATCACGAACGAATATCTCTCCCACGAGATCGCCGACCAGTTGCGGGCGGTGCCGAAGCAGCAGATTGTGGAAGAGCCGATGGCGCGGAATACAGCGCCGGCGTGCGGGCTGGCGGCATTTCTGATTGAGCGTGAGAATCCGAACGCGGTGCTGGGGGTATTTCCTTCGGACCATGTGATTGGCGATGAGCCGCGGTTTCTGAAGGCGCTGCAGAAGGGAATTGCGCTGGCTGCGGCGGGACCGAACATCGTGGTGCTGGGGATTGAGCCGACACGTGCGGAGACGGGTTACGGGTATATCGAGACGGGCGACCTGACGGCGGACGGGAATGCGCTGCATGTGCGCCGGTTTACCGAAAAGCCGAACCAGAACCGTGCCGAGGAGTTTGTGGCGGCGGGGAACTACTACTGGAACTCAGGGATGTTCTTGTGGTCGGCGCGAACACTGGCGAACGCAGTACGGGAGCATTTGCCTGAGACTGCGCCACTTCTGGAGAGCATTGCCGCGGCGTATGGGACACCGCAGTTCGAAGAGGTGTTTCACAAGCTGTATCCGAAGTGCGAGAACATCTCGGTGGACTACGCAGTGCTCGAGCCACGCTCGGCAAAGGGCGAGCATCTTTCGAATCTCTATTGCCTGCCGGCGGAGTTTAGCTGGAACGACCTGGGATCCTGGGCGTCGCTCTATGAGTACCAGACGGACACGCGGCTGCGCGGCGACAGCGACGGCAATGTGGCAGAGACGGATGGGCACATGGCGCTGGATGCCGCGAACAACTACGTCTACAGCCCGAGGAAGTTTGTGGCGCTGGTGGGCGTGGAGAACCTGGTGATTGTGGATACCGAAGACGCGCTGCTGATCGCCCACAGGGACCACTCGCAGGATGTGGGCAAGATTGTGAAGGAGCTGAGCTCTTCGGGGCGCGGCGAGCTGGTCTAGATTTTTCTCATGACACATGGAATTTGGAACCGCGGCGATGGTGCGTGGATCGATGACGCCCCGTGGCCGCAGCGCGCTGCGCGGATAGCGGCGCTTCGACTCAAGTGAAGGAGAATTGCTGGTTCACCACGATGGCTCACCCACAGATCAAATTTGGAACCGATGGCTGGCGCGGCGTGATTGCCGATGACTTTACCTTTGCGAATGTGCGCGTAGCGGCGGCTGCGATTGCGTCGTATATCCACGCGCAGGAAGATCCGGCGAAGGGGATCTGCATCGGGTATGACACGCGGTTTGGGTCGAAGGCGTTTGCGCGGGCGTGCGCGGAGGTGGTGGCGGCGACGGGGATTCGCGTGGAGCTGGCCAACGACATTACGCCGACGCCGGCGCTGAGCTATGGAGTGCGGCATCGGGGCCGTGCGGGCGGCATCATGATTACGTCGAGCCACAACCCGGCGCAGTGGAACGGGGTGAAGTACAAGGCTTGGTATGGCGGTTCAGGGAAGCCCTCGATTATGGCGGAGATTGAGCAGCGGCTGGGCGAGCCGGTGCCGCAGGCTGCGCAGGCGGCAGCGATTGAGGAAGTGGATTTTCTGCCGGATTATCTGAAGGCGATTGAGAGTTTCGCGGACCTGGATTTGATTGCGAAGGCAGGGAAGAAGTACGCGATTGACTCGATGTATGGCGCGGGGCGGACGATCCTGTCGAACATCTTTACGCGGCTGGGCGTGGAGCATGTGCAGATTCGAGGGCATGTGGACCCGCTGTTTCCGGGGATCAATCCCGAGCCGATTGAGCCGCATATTCGCGCGCTGGGCGAGGCGGTGGTGGCGCATGGATGCGATGCGGGGCTGTGCACGGACGGCGATGCGGACCGGATTGGCGCGACGGATGAGGATGGGAACTTTGTCGATCCGCACAAGATTTTCAGCGTGCTGCTGAGCTGGGTGCTGAAGCGCAAGGGATGGCCGGGCGCGGTGACGCGGGCCTTCAACACGACGAAGATGCTGGACCGCATCTGCGCGAAGCATGGGCGGGAGCTGATTGAGCACGGGATCGGCTTCAAGTTTGTGTGCGACTACATGCTGGAGCGC
>JAJXWA010000024.1 GCA_021781795.1 Acidobacteriota bacterium | reverse complement strand
CCGAAAGACAACCTGCTCGGAGTATTCGTGCAGCTTGCCAAGGGCAATCAGGCCCATTCGCTCTTTCACAATGCCGGTGCCTGGCACGGTGAACTTCTGCGAATACGCATACATGCAGGGCGAGTGGTCCCGGATGAGGATGCCCTCTCTGCGCCACGCAGCAAAGTCCCTTGCGGCGCGGGTGTAGACATTTTCTCCACGCTCGGCGTCAAACAATTCAGGCAGCCCGAGAATGATACGGACAAGGTTGTAGGGGCTGCGCTGGTAGTAGGCCTGCTGCAGGGCGGGGGAGATCTTGTCGTAGGGCTGGGTGACCACATCCGCCAGGCGGACTGTCGAAGGATTGTAGCGCCAGGCTCGGAATGGGTAGAGAATGGCCATCCAGGTCGTCGTGCTCCCCGCTGAATCCGCATGACTTGTACCCAAGGCCGCGCGACGGCCAGGAACATTGCGGCAGGGTTTACTCAGGCTCGATTGTATCCCAGCCGGAAGAATCGGCCCGTTCTTTGGCGCTACGCAAAGGGGCCCTCACGGATTTGCAGGACGCAGCGAAAGCATGCCCCGACCTGCTCGTGACGTGCTAGTATCTGCTCATTCCCTAGTGTGCAGCAATGACCAGGCTTCCCACTGAGCGAGTCAACTCGGGTCGGCAGGAGATTTGCAGGTTTCCCAGCGCGGGGTATCTTATGGCTGGAGGGGCGCTCCTCACTGCCCTGCTTGCGCCCCACTGGTTGCCCGCGCAGGAAGATCCACTCAACAAGGCCCATGTGCCTCCACCGGCTTCGTCCACCCCGGCCAGCGGCCCTCCACCGGGAGCAGAGGCGCCACCCGTGGCGGGAACGCCGGGGCTGCATGCCCGGCCCGGCGCAATGCTGCGCATGAATGTGGATATGGTACTGGTTCCCGTCACCGTGACCGACCCGATGAATCGCCTCGTCACTGGACTGGAGCAGGAAGACTTCAAGGTCTACGAAAACGGCGGCCAGCAGAAGATTCGCTCCTTCGCCAGTGAGGACGCTCCGGTATCAATCGGCATCATCTTCGACCTCTCAGGCTCCATGACCACCAAGCTGATGCGGGCGAAGGCGTCGATCCTCCAGTTCATTAAGACAGCCAACCCGGAAGACGAATTCTTTGTCGTGGGATTCAACGACCGTCCTGAGCTGATCGAGGATTTCACCAGCTCGGTGGATGACATTCAGTCACGGCTCGCCACGGTGCGCAGCGGCCACCGCACCGCGCTGCTGGACGCCATCTACTACAGCATGATGAAGATGAAGGACGCTCGCCACGAGCGCAAGGCACTGCTGATCGTCTCCGATGGAGGCGACAACCGGTCGCGCTATACAGAGGGCGAGGTGCGGGCGCAGGTGCGGGAGGAAGATGTCGAACTCTACTCCATCGGCATCTTCGACCCATACGCCGCCACGCCCGAGGAACGGGCCGGACCGGCGCTGCTGAACGAGCTGAGCGAGGAGACAGGCGGGCGCATGTACCGGGTCGACGATGTCTCCGAGATGGGTGACATCGCGGAAAAGATCTCCACGGAACTGCGCAATCAGTACGTCATCGGATATACCCCCAAGGACCTGACCCGTGACGGCAAATGGCGTAAAGTGAAGGTGAAGCTCGATCCTCCAGCGGGGTTACCGCCGCTGACAGTTCATGCTCGCACGGGATACTATGCGCCTTTGCAATAACGTTCTTCTCTTGTGGGTTCTTGCAGTTGTGGCGATTCCGTTGCCCGCGCAGCATGCGCCGGCAGCGCAGCAGGCCCCGCCGCTTACGGAGGACCGCGATCCGGTGCGGTCGCCGGACGTGACCGCGCCTGCGACCGCAACTGGCCAGCCGCTGGAAAAAGAGGGCAGCCAGTTTGTGCTGCGCGCCGATGTGGAAGAGGTGGTGCTGAATGCCACCGTGCTCGACGGTTCCCGCATCGTTCAGGACCTGAAGAAGGAGAACTTCCAGGTCTTTGAGGATGGCGTCAAGCAGAACATCATCAGCTTTCAGCATACGGACCTGCCGGTTTCCATTGCTGTTGTGGTCGACAACTCGGGATCGATGTCCCGTAAGCGTCCTGCCGTGAACAAAAGCGCCCTGGATCTGATCGAGGCATCGAATCCGCAGGATGAAGCCTTTGTCGTGAACTTCTCTGACGAGGCGTACATCGACCAGGACTTCACATCAGACGTGAACAAGCTTCGGGATGGTCTGTCTCACATCGAGTCGCGGGGTGGAACGGCCCTGTACGACGCCGTGGTGGCCTCGGCGGACAAGCTGGCGGCCGATGCGCACCGGCCCAAGCAGGTATTGATTCTTATCACCGATGGAGAGGATAATGCCTCGACGCTGACGCTGGAACAGACCATCCGCCGGGTGCAGCAGTTGTCCGGGCCGGAGATCTACTCGATCGGCCTGCTCTTCGGAGACGAAATGACGCGCGCCGAGGTGCGTCATGCGCGCCGGGCGCTGGAGCTGCTGTCCGACGAGACCGGGGGAGTTGCGTACTTTCCGCACTCCATGGAGCAGGTGGACGACATCGCCGCCGAAGTGGCGCGCGACATTCGCAGCCAGTACACGATCGGCTACCACTCGACGAAGCCCACCACCGTGCCCGGCTTTCGCCGCGTGCTGGTGACCGCGCAGGCGCCGGGCATGAGCAAGCTGGCCGTGCGAACTCGCACCGGGTACTTCCCGACGGTGCGCACCCCGGGCCGGAACCGGAAGCAGGCTCAATAAGCGTCGCAGCAGTCTCGCGTCCTGGACCGTGCCGGAGTGCGGAAACGCGGGTGGTCTGCCTGCTTCAGGCACGATAAGCTAGAAGCAGGAGAGTCCAACAGAACTGCATGTCTTCTTACAAGTATGCAACCCTTGCCGTGCATGCGGGGCAGCACCCCGATCCGCTGACGGGCGCGGTCAACGTGCCCTTGTATCTTTCTTCGACCTTTGAACTGACCGGCATCGGGACCGACCGGGGCTGGGATTATTCCCGAGCGGGCAACCCCACCCGCGACCGCCTGGAGGCGGCCCTCGCAGCACTCGAAGGCGGAACCAGCGGCCACGCATTTGCCAGCGGGATGGCCGCCATTGCCGCTCTGGTAGGGATGCTGAAGACCGGCGACCATCTGCTTTGCTCACATAATGTCTATGCTGGCACCGTGCGCCTCTTCAATCAGATTGTGAGCGGGTATGGCATCGAGATTGAGTATGTCGACACGAGCAATCTGAAGGCGGTGGAGGCGGCAATCCGTCCGGCGACGAAGCTCATCCACATCGAAACGCCCAGCAATCCCCTGATGGTGCTGAGCGACATTGCGGCCATCAGCAAAATAGCCCATGCGCATGGCACCGAGGTCAGCGTCGATAACACCTTTATGTCGCCTGTTCTGCAGCGGCCGCTGGAACTGGGCGCGGACATCGTGATGCATTCGACGACCAAGTACCTGAACGGTCATTCCGACGGGATTGGCGGTGCGCTGATCGGCTCGAAGCCAGAGCATAAGGATCGCTTTCTGCTGATCCAGAAAGCGGCTGGTGCGATTCTCTCGCCATTTGAGTGCTTCCTGGTACTGCGCGGCATCAAGACCATGCCGCTGCGGATTCGCCAGCATGAGGAGAACGGGCGCGCGGTGGCGGAGTTCCTGTCTGCCCATCCCAAGGTCCGCAGCCTGGCTTATCCGGGGCTGAAGAGCCATCCGCAGCACGAACTGGCGGCGCGGCAGCAAAAGGGCTTTGGCTCCATGATGAGCTTCGACATCGGCACGCGCGAAGCAGCAGGGCGCTTCATGGAGGCGTTGAAGATCTTCATCAATGCCGAATCGCTTGGCGGCGTCGAGTCGCTGGCCTCGCACTCCGCCACCACGACCCATGCCGCCCTGAGCGACGCGGAGCGCGAAGCGGCCGGCATCACGCAGGGGATCATTCGCCTATCCATCGGCATTGAAGACAAGGAAGACCTGATCGCCGACCTCGACCAGGCCCTGGCCAAGGCGTAGCAGGCGGCTATGACGACCGCGCGGCATCTGTATGGCCATCTGCTTGGGATTGACACCTGTGGCCCATCCGGATCAGTGGCCCTGGCGCGGTCCGATGCCGGCAGGCTGGACCTGCTGGACCAGGTGGAACTGGCGGGCAGGACCTACTCGGCTACGCTGGTGGGCGCAGTGCGGGAGTTGCTGGCCCGGCGTTCGTTGCGACTCGGGGATCTGGCAGCGTTGGTGGTCGTCTCCGGGCCGGGGAGCTTTACCGGCGTGCGGGTCGGCCTGAGCGCGGCCAAGGGATTTGCGGAGCCGTCCGGGCTGCCGGTTCTGGCGGTTTCGCGGCTGGCGGTTCTGGCCCACAAGGCTGGGACAGGCGCGGCGGCGCTCGACGCCCACCGGGGCGAGGTCTTTGTGCGGCTCTCTGGCGCTGCGAGCGAATCAGGCAGGGAGCTTCTGGCGGGTGCCTACGAAATAACACGGGAACCGATGCCGCGGCAGATTGCGGTTTGCGATGCCGCCGCCGAACTGTTCCGCACCGCATGGCCTGCCGTACAGCAGGTGGTGGTTGCTCCTCCCATGGTGGCGGACGCCCTCCAGTTTGCCTTGCCGCGCATCGCTCAACGAGACTTCGACGACGTGGCCACCCTGGACGGTCACTATCTGCGCCGCTCCGATGCAGAAATCTTTGGTAGCTGGATGGTGCCGGAGCCATCTGCCAAACCGGAGCAGCAGTGAGCCCCGCCCCGACGGGGTACGCAATCCGCGCCATGACTCTCGCGGACATCGACGCGGTCATGGACATCGCCGCCTGCCTGCCGGAGGCTCCCCATTGGAGGCGTGCGGCATTCGAGGGCAGCCTGAACGCGGAAGATGGGCCGCGCAGGGTGGTCTTCGTAGCAGAGGACACGCAGACCAGCCAGCTTGCCGGGTTCGCGGTGGCGAGCCTGACCCCTCCTGACTCCGAACTCGAGAGCATCGCAGTGACCTCGGCTGCCCAGAGGCGCGGCGTAGGCCGAAGTCTTTGGCAGTCTCTAGCCGAGGTGCTCGCAGCTGGCGGAGCGAGCCGGACATTTCTTGAGGTTCGAGCCTCCAATCTGCGAGCGCAGGCGTTCTACCGCTCGCTTGGGTTTGGTGAGGTGGGCCGACGCCCGACCTACTATGCGGACCCGGCGGAAGATGCCGTCATCCTGCGTTGCAACCCGCGGTGAACCGGAACGCCAGCAGCAGGGCAGGGAAGCCAGCTTCTGGTGATGCCCGTCACCACACTCGGTGCACCGGCGCTGAGAAATCCACATGCTGAGATCTTTTTTGTGTCCGCCCCGCTTGCGGAGATGTGGCGGGCGGAGCTATATGTTAATGTTCGTTGAACGACGGAGGTGCTGGATGGATGAGATCAAGGATTCCACGCTGAGCGAAGAAATCGAACGCCTGCACACGGAGCATCGTCGCTACGCTCAGCGGTTGGAAGAGTTGCTGCAGAAGCCCTATCTGTCCGCTGAAGAGCAGATGGAAGAGGTGCGGCTGAAGAAGCTGAAGCTGCACGCAAAGGATCTGATTTACGCGCTCGAGCATCGCGCAGCCCTTGCGGTGTAGCGGCGCCCCGGATCTGTTGGTTTCATTTGGGCACGATGCGATGGCGTCATCTGCGCTTGCAGAGTGGAGTGTGCGAGCGAGGCGGCATCTTGTGGGCTTTCAACCGTATAATCGTTGGGGACAATGGTTCGTGACGGTTACATCTACGGTTTGAGCCTCCTGGCGGTTGCCGGGCTGGTGGCGTGGGCAACGGGCGGATGGGTGTGGGCAATCCTGCCGGTGCTCTTGGCGGTGTTTTTCCTCTGGTTCTTCCGCGACCCCGGCCGGACTATTCCAGACGCGCCCGGCCTCATCGTCTCGCCCGGTGATGGCCTTGTCACCGAGACGGCTCACCTTAATACCCCGCAGGGCCCCCGCCAGAGAATCAGCATCTTCCTCAGCGTGTTTGACGTGCACGTGAATCGCTCGCCGATTGCCGGACGGGTGAGCTCCGTGCGCTATCAGAAAGGGCTTTATCTCAACGCGATGAACCCTGACTCCGCGGACCGCAACGAGCAGAACATCGTCACGATCAGCGGTCCAGGCTGCGAAGTCACTTTCAAGCAGATCGCCGGGTTGCTGGCGCGCAGAATCGTCTGCAACCTGCGCGAGGGGGACCACGTGGAGCGGGGGCAGCGGGTTGGGCTTATCAAGTTTGGCTCCCGCGTGGACGTCATCCTGCCCGCAGAGGCGGAGTTGCGCGTGAAGCGGGGGGAGCGTGTCCGCGGCGGCGCAAGCGTGTTGGCGGTCATCCCGGAGCAGGTGGCGGTGGGTACGGCTGGAGGATTTGATCGCACGATCGAGACCCGGCTGCCTGACACCGAAGCGGGAGGCGGGCAGTGACGCATCGCGAACCCGAGGAACTGAGGCAGAGTGCGCGGGCGCGCCTGCGCAGAGGCATGTTCCTGCTGCCATCATTTTTTACGGCCGGAAACATTGGAGCCGGTTACTTTTCGATCACGCAGACCCTGGCTGCCATCAGCGGAAACGCGGAGATGCACCTCGACTGGGCGGCTATCGCGATCCTCTTTGCCATTCCGTTCGACGCGCTCGACGGGCGTATCGCGCGGATGACGAACACCTGCAGCGACTTCGGGAAGGAACTGGATTCACTGGCCGATGTCATCACCTTTGGCGTGGCGCCAAGCCTGCTGGCCTTTGTCTGGGGCTTTCACTACCTGCCGGATTCGGTGAATGCTCAGTTGCGGATGCACCTGATGCAGGCCGGTGCGTTCTTCTGCTTCCTCTATCTCCTCGGCGGCGCGTCCCGGCTGGCGCGATTTAACATCAGCCATGACGCCCAACCCAGAAATCCCGGACGGCCGGGGCGCAAATACTTTGTCGGCATGCCGATTCCGGCTGCGGCGGGCTTTCTGGCGTCCACCGTGCACCTCTGCTACGGCATTCCGGTGCAGGCATGGTGGGTGGCGATTCCATGGTTGTTGCTGGTAGGCCTGACCGGTTTTCTCATGGTCAGCACATGGCGCTTCTGGTCGGGGAAGGAGATTAACCTGGCGCGCAGCCACCCGTTCCAGTTGCTGCTGGTGCTCTCCTTCGTGCTCTATGTCACGCTCCGTTACTCGCAGGTGGTGCTGTTCGCGGTGGCTCTGATCTATATGTTCTCGGGCATCTGGGCGCGCGCGGCGTATTCCTGGTCGCGCCGGCGACGGTTTCCGGCACAGCCGGGCATAGCGGACAGTGCGCAGGGTGAGCCACACTCCGCAACCCACTCTTAGAAGTGGAACCTTCACACATAAGAACAAGGATCGCTGTGTACAAGATTGCAATTGTTGGGGCTTCCACGCTGCTTGGCAAGGAAATGAAAGACGCGCTGGCGGAGTCCCCGCTGGCAGTGGCAACCGTGCATCTGCTGGATGCGGAGGATGCGCAGGGGCAGCTGGATCAGGTGGGCGATGAGGCGACCATTGTTCAGGGCATTGGGCCAGACGCCTTTGACCATATGGACTTTACGTTCTTCTGCGGGTCAGAGGCTCTAACGCAGAAGCACTGGCGTGACGCCTTGCGCGCCGGCTCTACGGTGCTGGATCTGAGCGGCGCGCTCGACCAGCAGACGGGTGTGCTGATTCGCGCCCCCTGGGTGGAGCAGGAAGCCCCCAGCGCCGATCTGTTCACACCGGCGATCGTGCCCGCGCATCCCGCCGCGCTGGCGCTGGCGCTGGTCATGGAGCGCCTTCAGCATTTTGCTGGCATTCGCCTCGCTGCGGCCACAGTGTTGCTGCCTGCCAGCGAGTTTGGCCGCGGCGCCATGGACGAGCTACACCAGCAGACCGTGAGCCTGCTGAGCTTTCAGGGGCTGCCGCGCGCGATCTACGATGCACAGGCCGCGTATAACCTGCTTTCCGGGCTGGGTGAGGGAGCAGGCGCGAGTCTGAGAGCGGTGGAGGGCAGAATTCGCAGGCATTACTCCGCGCTGGCGGGCCAGCGGTGGCCTTCGATGGCGTTGCAGGCGATTCATGCCCCCGTCTTTCACGGACATGCATTTTCAATTCTGGTTGAGCTGGAGCAGCCTGTGGCCATCTCGGTGCTGGAAGAAGCAATGGGCGGCGAGCATCTTGACCTCGTGCTCGAAGACACGGATTCTCCCTCGAACCTGGCAGCGACGGGCCAAAACGACGTACTTGTTCGTCTGCGTGCGGAGCCCGGCCAGCGCAATCCAGCTGAGGCGCAACGGTTCTGGCTCTGGGCCGCGTCGGACAACCTGAGGCTCTTTGCGCAGAACGCCGTGGAGTGTGCGCTGGATCTGCGGCGGCTGCGGCCGAAGGGCAGCGTGCAGTAACACTGCTCTCAGCGCGCGCCGCTGCGAAGCCAGCATTGTTCAATATAGCTGTCGGTCATGCCGGCCAGATAATCCGCCACCGTGCGTGCCGGGCCTTCGGTTGCAATGTGTGCCTGATGGTCGGTCGGCAGCCGTTCTGGATCGTCCATGAAGAACGCAAACAGACTGGCGACGACCTCGTCGGCGTGGGCATGCGCTTCCTGCATCGCGGGCGCGTTGTAGAAGTGCTCATAGAGAAACGTCTTGGCTTGGCCGCGGGCCCCTTCCATCGCGTCACTCAGCGCGGCGAGCCGTCGCGGAGTCCGGCGGACTTCATCCAATGTCACCGCGCCGGTGCTGCTGACTCGTGCCGCCGTTTCTTCCAGCAGATCGGTCACGAGCCCATTCAGCATCCGCCGCAAGGCCTCGTTCGCCATCAGGCGCGGCGCAGCCGAAGTGAAGTCGGCCTGCGCCAGGATGAGGTAGCGCTGGAAGAGTTGGACGCCGTCGCTCACCTGCGGCAGAGTGAGGATGCCGGATTCGAGTCCATCCTCGAGGTCGGCGGTGAGATAAGCAATCTCGTCGGCCAGGTCGATGAGTTGCGCCTCCAGAGGAGGCCGCAGGTCGAGGAAATACTCTGCCAGCTCTGGATGCGTTGCAGCCGAGTAGTCTCTTGAATGCTTGATGATGCCTTCGCGAACGCCGAGCGTGAGGTTCAGGCCGCGAAAGCCCGCGTAGCGCTGCTCGAACCAGGTGACGATACGCAGCGCATGCAGATTGTGGTCGAAGCTCAGCCCGTAAGCCTTGAGCGCGCGGTCCAGCGCCTTCTCGCCGGCATGGCCAAACGGGGGATGGCCAATGTCGTGGGTCAGGGCCAGCGCCTCTGCCATCGCTGGATTCAGGCCCAGCGTCAGCGCCACGGTGCGAGAGATCTGCGCGACCTCAAGGGTATGCGTCAGCCGGCTGCGCATGTGGTCGCTTACCTGCTCGGCTGGCAACCTTGTAAAGACCTGCGTCTTGCCCGCCAGGCGGCGAAAGGCGCGTGCGTGAAGAATCCGGGCGCTGTCGCGCGCGAACGGTGTGCGGTAGGGATGTGCCGGCTCGTTATGCTCGCGCAGAGCGAGAGCTCCACCGTCCGCCACCGCAACGGCGGATGGCAGGGCAGTGGGCGCATGTGCAGAAGAGGGCATACAGGCAATCCTTCGCGTCTTCAGTCCCGTTATACCGCACTCTGATGCGTTTGCGCGGCATGACCGAAATCACGTGAGCGCAATCACTCGGTTGGCTGGCTCCGCTGTGCGATAAACCGTTCTGGGCGGTTTGGATTGGACAAGGGAGCAGCATACGGAGTACCATCCAGCCGAACTTCTGGGGCGCTGGGCAGATAACCAAGCGAACCCGTAGAGGATCCACAAATGGACCGGTGGAGGGCAGAGATGAAGAAGATCACACAGTTTGGCGTTGTCATTTTGGCTCTTGGGGCGATAGGTACCGCGGGTTGCGATCGCCATTCCAACAAAGAGGTCTTTTATCTGGTCACGGCAAACTCCGCTCTGCCCTACTGGCAGACCGTCGCATCGGGGTTTAACAAGGCCGGCGCGCAGTTCAAGGTCACGGCAAAGGTTGTGGGTCCTGAGAACTACGATCCGCAGGCAGAGTTGAGCGAGTTGCAGAAGGCAACGTCCGCCAAACCGGCCGGCATTCTGATCTCGGTGTCCGACGCCGCGGTGCTTCAATCCGGTATCGACGCCGCGGTGCAGGCCGGGATCCCGGTCATCACCATCGACTCCGACGATCCGGGTAGCAAACGCCTCTACTTCATCGGAACGAACAATATCGAGGCAGGGAGACTGGGCGGCAAACGGCTCATTGAAAAGCTCGGCGGCAAGGGGAATGTGGTCTTTTTCGCTCTTGCAGGGCAGCCCAACATCGAAGACCGGCTCAGGGGCTTCAAAGATGTTCTGGAGAGCCGTCCCGACATCCATATTGTGGACGTAATTGATATCAAGAGCGATTCCCGCATGGCCTTTGACAAGGCGCAGGAGCTGCTGGCGCTTACCGGGCCAAAGAAGATCGACGCATTTGTGTGCCTTGAATCCGCGGGAGGTAAACCGGTATCCGATGCCATTCAGCGCGCCAACGTCACTGATCGCGTTCTGATTGCGTGGGACACCAATCAGGATACGCTGGATGGAATCAAGGCGGGCAGGATCGATTCCACCATCGCGCAGAAGCCGTTTACCATGGGCTACTTCGGACTGAAGGCGCTGGATGAGATCTTCCACGCGCCGCCGGCGCAGCTCACCAAGGACTATGGCGCAGATCCGTTCTCGCCCTACCCGGTCTTTGTGGATACAGGCACGTCGCTGGTGGACAAGAACAATCTGGACGCCTATCAGGCGGCTGCCGGGCAGGCGAAATAGTCAACCGGCAAAATGAAAAGCGCAGACTCGCACGCATTCGGCTCGGGTCTGCGCTTTTTGTGTTGCTGTTAGGGCCCTTATTCCGGCTTGCTGGGCGCGGTGAGGCTCTCCTCTTTCGCCAGTTTCACGCGGGCGCTCTCCAGCTTGTGCTGGACCTTGGTGACTTCCGTCGGTTCCACGTCCGCAGGCGCCGACTTGGCAAACTCGGCAAGCGACAGTTCCCACTGTGCGGCGGCGAGTCGCACGCGGCCTGTCTTTTCGTACAGATCGCCCAGGTGATCGTGAACGGTGGGATCGGTCTGGTCTCTGTCTGCAGCCTGGCGCAGATTTTCTTCGGCAAGCTCGTACTGCCCCATCTTGAAGTAGGTCCACCCGAGAGAGTCGAGATAGGCTCCGTTCATCGGGTCGATTTCGACTGCCTTGCGAATCAGCTTGAGCGCCTCCGGAAGGCGGGAGCCCTTGTCCGCAAGCATGTAGCCGAGATAATTCAGGGTCATCGCGTTGTTCGGGTCGATGTCCAGCACCTGATGGAAGAACTGCTCGGCTGAATCGTAGCGCTTCTGCCGCTCGGCCAGCGCGCCGCGCAGGAACAGCAGATATACCTTGTCTTCCTGTTTGGTGGTGAGGGCGGCAGCCTTGTTGAGAGCGTCGTCTGCGTCCTTCCAACGGCGCAGGCGGGTATAGGTCTGCGCCAGCGTCAGCCACACCACGCGGTCCTTGTCGGAGTTCGTAAGGAGGCTCTTGGCCAGCGTAATGCCTTCTTCCGGATTGTTTCCATCCGCCAGTTCACCGGCGAGCATCAGCTTCAGGTCTGTGTTCTTCGGGTCAGCAGCCACGGCTTTGCGCGCAACCTCGATTGCCTTATCGAACATCTTGGCGTCGCGGTAGGTATCTACCTCGCCCTGATAGCCCCGCAGCGCATTGTCGCCGCCGAGATCGATGAGCTTCTGGTAGGTGGCGATGGCAAGGTCCGTCTTGTTCCCCTCGTGGTAGAGGGCGCCCAGCCGGTCAAGGAAGATGCCGCGATTGTTCTTTTCTTCGGCGGTGTAGGCCCCGTTCGCGTGCGAGGTCAGATCAACCATGTGCTGGTACACCTGCACGGCCTCGTCGTAGCGGCCGAGCACATCCAGCAGAAGGCCTTCGTTATAACCGGCCTCCAGCGAGTCGGGATCTTTCTTCACGACCTTGCGAATCGTCGCCAGCGCATCCTCATACTTGCCCTGCCGCCGCTGAATTTCGCTGATGTGAATCTGCGCCCCAGTGTCGTCGGGATCGGCATCAGCAAGGTTCTTGTACTGCTTCAGCGCGGCGTCCAGTTGATTGTCGTTCAGCAGGGCCTGTGCGAGGGCGTTGATGGTGCGCACGTCGGACGGATCGATGTCGAGCGCCCGCTGATACGCGGCGATGGCCTGCTTTGGCTGCTTGAGCTGGTCGTAGGCCGTGCCCAGCGCTGACTCCATCTTGGCAGTGCGGTCCTGCTCCGGCACATTTTCAATGACCTTTGCCGCCTGCGCCACATCGTTGTTTTCAGCGTAGAGACGGGCAAGGTTGAGGACGGCATCTTCCGAGTCCGGCTCGATGGAGCGGGCGAGCTTGAACTGCTCCTCCGCCTTGGCTGACTCGTGCTTGACGCTGTAGAGCTGGCCCAGGATCATGTGGCTTTCCACATCCTTCGGCTGCAGGGCGACAATCTTCTGGTACTCGGCGATGGCCTCGTCGAGCACGTTGCCGCTGGGCGAGGCGGACGAAACCGCATTCTGCGCCTCGCTCAATTGGCGTAGATAGATCCGGCCCAGAAGCTTGTGCGCATCGAGGTCATCCGGAGACGACTTCAGCAGCGCCCTCGCGGTCGATTCGGCCTCGCGGGCGCGTCCGACGCGAAGGTAGAGATCGGCGAGCGCATTGTTCAGCGCCGGAGAAGTGGGGTCGGCGTTGAGCGCGGCTTTGTACTCCTCAATCGCATGGGCAACATAATCGGGCCGCCCGGAGGCGACGGCTTCATCCTCATAAACAGCCGCCATCGCGTCATGAAAATAAGCTTTGGCGCGGTCGGTGTCCTGCACGTCACCCGGCTTCGCCGCGGATGCCGTCGGCGCGCTGGGCTGGGGAGTCTGTCCGGCAGGCGTCGAGGCTTTCAGGGCGGGTGCTGCGGAGAGCAGGAGCAGGGAGGCAGCAGCAAAAAAAGGCCATGTGACTGTTTTAATTCGAGTTCCGTTCATCATTTTTGGGGATTCCACGCCTTCCGAGCTGCGTGAGCCAGAACCCAGCCCGATTCTAGAGCGCATAAGTAAGATGCGGCTCAGGTTGACCACGCCCTTCTTTAATGACGATTTTACCTTCGATTTGTTGCGCTGACGCGCTGGAAAGGGAATTTGGTAACCTGGCTGGCACCATGCGGACGTAGACGGGAAGGCGAGAGCATGCCCGCACGCCGAGCGCGAATGCAGTTCAGAGACTTGAATTCCGGCCAATCTCAGTGGCGGAAGTGGCGGATGCCGGTCACCACCATCGCCAATCCGAGGCGATCCGCGGCGTCAATGACGGCCTGGTCATTCACGGACCCACCAGGCTGGATGATCGCCGTGGCTCCGGCGGCTGCAGCCGCTTCCAGCCCATCGGGAAACGGGAAGAATGCGTCGGAGGCCGCTACTGTCCCCTTGAGCGGCAGAACCGCCTTCTGTGCCCCGAACTTGGCAGCGTCCACGCGGCTCATCTGCCCAGCGCCGATGCCAACCGTCTGGCCGTCGCGCGCGTAGACAATGGCATTCGACTTAACGTGTTTGGAGACTCGCCATGCAAACAGCAGGCTCCGCAACTCCTCCGGTGTCGGCGGACGCCAGGTGACCACCTTCAGCTCCGACTCTGTGACGCGCGCTGTGTCGGCATCCTGGACGAGCAGGCCACCGGACACCTGCTTGACGACAAAGCGCTGCAATGCGGGCCGGACCTCGACCAGCCGCAGGTTCTTCTTTGTGGCCAACCGGGCGCGCGCCTCCGGCGTGAAGGACGGCGCTGCGATGGCTTCCACAAAGAGCTTGGCAATCTCCTCCGCAGCGGCGCCATCGACCGGGCGGTTGACGCCGATGACTCCGCCGAAGGCAGAGACAGGATCGCAGGCCAAAGCCTTCTGATACGCCTCCAGCACCGTCGCGCCGCTCGCCGCTCCGCAGGGATTGGTGTGCTTGATGATGGCGACGAAGGTCTCATCGAACTCGCGGGTCAGCTCCCAGCAGGCGTCCAGGTCCACCAGATTGTTGAAGCTGAGCTCCTTGCCCTGCAACTGTGTCGCACCGGCGATGCCCAGTCCGGAGCCGTCGTTGTACAGCGCCGCCTTCTGATGCGGATTTTCACCGTAGCGAAGGGATTGGGCTATGGGCATGTGGATGCGGAGCGTGGTGGGCAGGGCCGCCGCATCGGCCGCCGCCGGTTCGCTGGGCACGGGCGCCTCGGTGATGGCGTCAAGCGTGTTGGCGATTGCCGTGTCGTAGGCCGCGGTTGTGGCAAAAGCCAGCCGCGCCAGTCGCCAGCGTGTTGCGCGGCTCAGGCATCCGCGCGTGGAGCGCAGTTCTTCCATGAGTTCCGGATAATCCGAGACGCGCGTAACGATGGCCACGTCTTCAAAGTTCTTGGCCGCTGAGCGCACCATCGATGGTCCGCCAATGTCGATGTTCTCGATCAAATGCCCGAAAGCAACATCGGGTTGAGCGGCCGTCTTCTCAAATGCGTAGAGGTTCACGATCACCATATCGATCGGCAGTATCCCGTGCGCGCTTACGGCTGCCTCGTGCTCTACATTGCCGCGGATATAGAGCAGCCCGCCATGCACGCGCGGGTGCAGAGTCTTGACGCGACCGTCGAGCATTTCCGGAAATCCAGTCAGGTCGCTGATGTCCTGTACACCAAGTCCGGCGTCGCGCAAGGCGCGTGCAGTGCCCCCAGTCGAGACAAGCTCTACGCCAAAGCTATCCAGTACGCGGGCGAACTCCACCAGGCCCGTCTTATCCGTCACGCTCAAGAGTGCGCGCCGAATGCGCTTTTCAGTACCCACTTGCAGGCTCCTTCCGGATTTCAGGCTGATTTACGCGCCTTCCATCCGAATTCCTGGCCCTCGAGGCCAAACACCAGAGTAAACGAAAGGCCGGCAGGCTGCGTCCATGCGAGATGGCGTCTCGACCCACCCACGCTCCCCAAAGGCGTCACAGCCGGGGAGCAGGAAATGCATTACGATTGAGCCATGGGAACCCCTTCCTCCATGCCAGAGCCGGAGATTCTTCCTCCGGGGCAGGAGTTCAGTGCGCCGCAGCAGCCCGTGCGCCGCAGGCCGCAGTGGGCCACCTCGCCGGCGACGTACGTCCTGGTTGGGGTGAACTGTCTCGTCTTTCTGGCAATGACCGCGGGCGGTGTCCGGCTCTCCGGTCCCACGGCCGATCAATTACTGCTTTGGGGTGCGGATAACGCCGGCGCAGTGTTGCTGGGCGGCCAGTGGTGGCGCATCGTCACGGCCATGTTTGTGCATGTCGGACTGCTGCACCTGATGACCAACATGTGGTGCCTCTGGAATCTGGGCCTGCTTGCAGAGCCGCTGCTCGGGTCCTTCGGTGTCTTCGCCGTGTACATTCTCACGGGCGCTGCCGGCAATCTTCTCTCCACCTTTGTGAACTGGGTGCAGTATCACAGCCAGAGCAGCATGGGAATGTTTGCCTACGGTCCGGTCGGCGCGGGTGCATCGGGCGCGGTTTTCGGCATCGCCGGCGCGCTCATCGTGCTCTTGAAGTCGCAGCGCCTGCCCGTGCCGCCGAATGAGCTCAAGAGGCTTCGCCGTTCGGTGATCTACTTTGCTGCGATTAACCTCGTCATCGGCTTCTCCATCAGTTTCGGAACCCACGTCTTCGGCTCCGGGCTGAGCATCGACAACATGGCGCACCTCGGCGGATTCGGCTCCGGACTCCTGTTTGCCATGCCGCTGGTGCCGCGCTTCGGATCGCCCCGCAAACTCTTTACCGCGCGCCTTCGTCTCGCGATCGGAATGATCGTCGGTGTTCTCGTGCTCTTCGGGTTCTTTCTCGCGCAACTGCCTGGGTAGTCCTGGCAGGCGGACGCAGACTGTGCAAGAATGAGGGCGTTCGGTCGCGCTGCGAAACCGACGAATGAGGAGGATCTCTTATGGAACGTCGCACATTTCTGCAAGGCGCCGCCGTCACTGCCGCTGCGATGGCGGCTGCGCGCCGCAGTCAGGCCTCCGGCAAGACAGTGTCCAATCCAATTGCACGCCGCACGCTGGGCCGCACAGGCGAACAGCTTTCCATCATCGGCTTTGGCGGAATTGTCGTGATGAATGAATCGACGAACGACGCCGGCAACATTGTGGCCGAAGCTGTGGATCGCGGGATTAACTACTTTGACGTTGCGCCCAGTTATGGCAACGCGCAGGAGCGGCTTGGGCCGGCCCTGGCGCCATATCGCAAAAGCTGCTTTCTGGCCTGCAAGACCGAGGGCCGCAAGAAGGAGGACTCGCAGAAACAACTGGATGAGTCACTGCGCCTGCTGAAGACCGACCACGTGGACCTCTATCAGTTCCATGCATTGACGAAGATGACAGATCTCGACACAGTGCTGGGCCCCGGCGGCGCCATGGAAACGATGGAGGCGGCGAAAAAGGAAGGCAAGATCCGCTACATCGGCTTCTCGGTTCATTCAGCGGAGACGGCGCTGGCTGCGATGGATCGGTACAACTTCGATACGATTCTGTTTCCGCTGAACTGGGTGCTCTTCACACAGGCAGGCTTTGGCCCGCAGATATTGAAAAAGGCTCAGGAAAAGAAGATGGGCATTCTGGCGCTGAAGAGCATGGCGAAGACCGTGTGGCCGGCCGACCAGAAACAGAATCATCCCGAGCCAAAGTGCTGGTACCAGCCGGCGTCATTTCCGGATGAAGCGTCGCTCGGGCTGCGCTGGACGCTCGGACATCCCATCACCGCGGCAATTCCGCCCGGAGATGAGCGGTACTTCCGGTTGGCGATGGATGTGGCCCAGAATTACAAGCCACTGGAAGAGCACGAAGAACAGGCGCTGCTGGCGGGCGGCCATGGCGTCGAGCCCATCTTTCACCTCGGCAATGACGTCTAACAATCCCAGCGACTGCGTATAAGCCGCAAGGGCTGAATGGAAGGCTCGAGCCTGTGCTTCTTCAGCGCGCCGCAGTCGCCGCGAACTTTTTCACCATCGCCAGAAGCAGCTTGCGGTCACTTTCATTCAGATTTGTGGAGTAGCGCCGGATCTGCGTGAGGAAGCGCAGTTCTTCGTCTGAAAGCTTCTGCGTATTCAGCGGCCGACCGGCAGTGTCCTCCGAGAAAAACTGTGAGATGGGCAGGTCAAGCGCGACCGCGATCTTCGAGAGCGTGTCCAGAGACGGCACGGTGTGTCCATTTTCAACGCGGGAAAGGTAGCAGCGCAGCAGCCCGGTCTTCTTTTCGATATCGCCCTGCGAGAGACCCTTTTGCAGGCGGTGCGCGCGAATCGTCGTGCCAATCTTCATCATGTATTCACTCCGGATCCTGCCCGTCGCTTTTTACCCGGCGGGTAGCTACCAGTAAGATATTGACTTAATCGTTAACATGCCGAACGCGCAATTGCAACAGGAAAATATGGCGGCGCGATTAAATTCTGGTCACAGATCCACCGCGCGCCTGCGAGCAGGAAGACAAAAGACCAGCGAGCGCATCAAAAGATGAACGGCGCGGTCGCAAGCTTTCACGGACCTGCGATTCGATCAGTTGTGAAAACTCGGTCAGCCCTTTTTCTTTGTCACCAGCCGGAAGAGGAAGACCACGAGAACCGATCCGCCGAGGGCAATCAGGATCGTGTAGATCATTCCTCCCGATCCAGCGAGGCCAAGCATGCGGGCAAGAAAGCCGCCGACCAGCGCGCCTACGATGCCCAGAGCGACGTCGGCAAAGAATCCGTAGCCGCCGCCTTGCATGATTTTGCCCGTCGCCCAGCCGGCGATCAGGCCCACAAGAATCCACCAAAGGAGATGCATGCGTTCCTCCTTCTCTATGCGCAGGGTGCAATCGGTACCGTGCCGCATGGGCGCTGATTCCGTAAAAACAGCTTCAAGGTCCACTGAGCCGCGCTCCATTTCGTTGCATCGGAACACAACTCTCGAACCCCGCGTCGAATGGTACAACGTGGCTATAGCGATTGCACGATAAAAAACTCCAGCCAGTCCTGTTCGGCGCGCTCAGGCGTTGCCGGCAAGATCTTTTGGTGCATTGCCATAAGGGCAATGGCGGCAGCCTGAGCCGCAGCAGAACCCGCGCTTGAGGTGATAGGCCTCGGTAAAGACCACGTAGTCGCCATCGAAGTAGTAGTCCTCTGGCGCAAGAGCGGGAGGCGGCGTGGAATTCCTGGGTTCCATCCTTCCATTGTCGTGGATGGGGCGGGGAATTGCAGCGGGTAAAATCGGGCTATGACTCTCAGTGCGGAAGACCGCGCCAGGCGGATCAAGATTATTCTTTTCGATGTCGATGGAGTATTTACCGACGGAACCATCTGGCTGGTGCCCTCGCCGGCGCCCACGGCGGCCAGCGCAGACAGGCAGGCGCAGTTGGACCAGAAGGGCGGCCAGATTGGGTTTGGCGTGAATTCCGCGACGATGACCGAAGCCAAGGGCTACAGCGCGCATGACGGCACGGCCATCTCGCTAGCTCGGCTTGGCGGCATGAAATGCGGAGTGATCACCAAGCGTATCAGCGAGACGGTGGCGACTCGCGCGCGTGATTTGAAGCTCGAATTCGTTTATATGGGCGAGGCCTTCAAGATGCGGCCCGTACGCGAGATTATGGCCAAAGAAGGCGTGACGATTGATGAGATTGCTTACGTCGGTGATGACGTCATCGACCTTCCTGTGATGCGCGAGTGCGGCTTTGCGGTGGCGGTCGCGAATGCGCGAAAGCAGGTAAAGGACGAAGCGCACTATGTCACGCCGAACGCGGGTGGATACGGCGCCGCGCGCGACGCGGTCGAGTTTATCCTCGAAGCCAAGGGGCTCTTGAACAAGGTCATCGAAGAGTACATCGACGAGAGCAACCCCATCTCGCCTTCCATGGACATCGGCAAAGGCGGCGACCTGGCCTAGAATTCAAGCCGCTTCAGTGGCCGTCGAGCAGGCTGAAAAGCAGCACTGTCAGCACAATCAGGCTGATGATCACATAGAGACGGTCGTGCTCGAGGAAGAATCCCACGGCCGCCATCACGACGCGCGCCACCGGCGTGGCGATCAGCAGCACCAGGCCCAGTTGAATCAACCCGACGCTGCTGCCGTGCAGGGCCAGCAGACCGATCCCACTGAGCGAACGAAGCTGCTCCTCTTCCAAAGCGAAATGGCGGTATGCGACAGGGTCGGCATGGTGCTGCACCAGATAAAACAAGCCACCCGCCAGCACCACGGCCGCAGCCAGCAGCACGCCTGCGCGCAGCAGGTTGCCGATGAAACTCTCCAGGCGCGTATCGTCCATAGGCCCTACACCTTCCCCATGATGCCGTTGACAATCATCTCGATCGCCAGCACTGCGATCACCAGCCCAAAGATGATACGCAATATGCGCACGGGAGCATGAACAAGCACCCGTGTTCCCAGAAATGCGCCCGCCAGCACGCCGAGCATCACCGGCATTGCCACGTGTGGGTCAATGTAACCGCGGCTGAGATAAACCCCCGCGCTGGCCGCGGCGGTGACGCCGATCATAAAGTTGCTGGTGGTGGCGGAGACTTTGAAAGGAATTTTCATCGCGCGGTCCATCGCAATCACCTTGACTGCGCCCGATCCGATCCCGAGCAGCCCTGAAAGTGCGCCCGCGCCGAACATGAGCCCGAAGCCGGTGGGAACGTTCTGCACGCCGTACTCCTGCCGTTTGCCACCAACAGGAAAATTGCTCCCCAGGCGCAGCCAGCGCGCCAGCTTGTCGGAGTCCACCAGATTGTCGGCGGTTCCATTCCAGCTTCGGAGAGATTGATATGCCGACTGCATCAGCACAAGGCCGAAGATGATGGCGATGATGTGCGTGCTGGTGAATCCGGCAAGATATGCCCCGACGACGGCCCCGATCGTGGTGGCGATTTCAAGCACCATTCCGATGCGGATGTTCGAATAGCCTTCTTTGACGTAGGCTGCGGCCGCGCCGGACGAGGTGGCGATCACCGAAACGAGAGAGGCGCCGATGGCGTACTTGATATCGACGCCCAGCGCCAAGGTCAGCACCGGCACCACGATGACGCCGCCGCCAAGGCCCGTTAATGCTCCCAGAAAACCTGCAAGTGCTGAAATGGTGCTGACGACCAGTGTGAACGTAAGCGCAGTCATCCAGTTTTTCCTGGCCGCCTTTCCTGAATCGCGTGTGTGAGTCGAAGTGCTGCGCGGAATGGTTCGCGAAAAAAGCCCGCTCCCACCATGATGCCTGAAACCGGAGCCCGGTTGTCTTCAATTCAGGAATGAGCACGATGTGAGCTGGATCACATTAGCCAATCCGTTCAGGGAATCGGCTCCAGGTGCGCAGTGAAATGGCGTAGGAACGGAGCCTCATGCGTGAGCTTCAACCCGCGCAGAGAGTCTCGTTTCTTCCAGACCTCCAGGATGACTTCCACCAGGTAGTCGATATGGCTCTGCGTGTAGACGCGGCGCGGAATGGCCAGACGCACCAGGTCCATTTGCGCTGCCGCGGCAAACATCAGTGTGCCAATCTCCACCGAGCGCACGCCGCCTTCGAGGTAGAGCTCCGCAGCCAGGGCCACGCCGGGGAACTGGTGCGGCGGAACGTGTGGCAGAAAGGCCCGCGCGTCGATGTAAATGGCGTGTCCGCCGGGAGGCTGGACAATCGGCACGCCAGCCGCGGCGATGTGCTGGCCAAGATAACCCGTGGAGGCGATGCGATAGCGCAGATAGTCCTCTTCGAGAGCCTCCTGCAGGCCGACGGCGATCGCCTCAAGGTCGCGACCTGCCAATCCACCGTAGGTTGGATAGCCCTCCGTCAGGATGAGCAGGTCCTTTTCCTGCTGGGCGAGCAGATCATCGTTGGTGCAGAGGAATCCGCCGATATTCGCCATGCCGTCCTTCTTGGCAGACATCGTGCATCCGTCGCCCAGCGCGAACATCTCCTGCGCAATGGCCTTTGGCGACTTGTCCGCGTAGCCCGGCTCGCGCAGCTTGATGAACCACGCATTCTCAGCGAAGCGGCAGGCGTCGAAGTAGAGAGGGATGCCGTGCCGCTTGCAAACCGCGCTTACCTGCCGCGCGTTCTCCATCGAGACGGGTTGGCCGCCGCCGGAGTTATTGGTCACGGTGAGCATAACGAGCGGAATGCGCTCGCGTCCTGCGCGCCCTATCAGCGCCTCTAGCGCGGCCACGTCCATGTTGCCCTTGAAGGGATGCTGCAGAGCGGGTTGCCGGCCCTCGGGAATCACCAGATCGACGGCTTCTGCGCCCACGAACTCCACATTGGCGCGTGTGGTATCGAAGTGGGTATTGTTGGGCACGAGGTCGCCCTTTTTGCACGCCACGTTGAAGAGGATGCGCTCGGCCGCCCGGCCCTGGTGTGTCGGAATCACATGCTTGTAGCCGCAGATATCCTGCACCGAGCGCCGAAACCGATCAAAGCTGCGGCTCCCGGCGTAGCTCTCGTCGCCTTCCATAATGGCAGCCCACTGGTGCGTGGACATGGCGCCGGTGCCTGAGTCGGTCAGGAGGTCAATCAGCACGTCGTCGGCTGGCAGAAGAAAGAGATTATGGTGAGCGGCTTTGAGCAGGGCCTCCCGCTCGGCGCGGGTCGTCCAGCGGATGGGCTCCACGCTCTTGATGCGAAAGGGCTCGATGATGGTCTTGATGGACATGAATCGTTCTCCGGAAGCTGGACGGCGCGCGGGAACTCCTTGAAAACCGCACCGAACGCACTGAGAGTCTATCGTGACGGAGCGATGGACTACTGTGGCGGGACGCACCGATCCGCTTCGGTGCGCAAGAGCCGGGATTTGCGGTAGGCTCATACCTATGGAATTCACGGTCAGCGATCTGGAGAAAGAGCCGGTGGAGTTCGACGTGCAACTCGCGCCGGGCGGGATTGACTTTGGCGAAGAAGCCGAGCAGGAGGGCCCGCTGGCGGCCTCGGGCCGGGCCGAGGTCATCCACGAGCATCGCGGACCCCGCGAGATTGTTGCCGACATCCGTCTGAAGGGCAGCTACGCCGGCAACTTTTCCTCTCCCTGCGCCCGCTGCCTGGAACCGGTCACAATCCCCGTCTCGGCCGACTACGACCTGATCTTTCGCCCGTTGGGAGCGGATGCCGGTTCCTCCGAGCGCTCCATCTCGGCGCAGGAGACGGAAATCGGTTATTATCAAGGAGACAGTCTTTTGCTTGAGGATGTGCTGCGCGAGCAGGTGCTTTTGTCTCTGCCGGCCAGAACGCTGTGCAAGCCGGACTGCAAAGGGCTTTGCCCGCGCTGCGGAAAGAACCGCAACCTGGAGGCGTGCACCTGCGAAGAGGGTCCGAGCGACCCCCGCTGGGAGGCGCTGTCAGGGCTTCGCAGCCGGATCAAATCCTGAACGACCCCCGAGATTTTGGGTGTCCCGAACGCGCCGACCGGCAGTGAGGACCACGTATGGTCCTGATCCGGAAGGAGATCGGGCTGGGATACGAAAGGAATTGCATCATGCCGAATCCGAAAAGGCGCCACTCCGCGCGCCGCACCGCCAATCGCCGCGCCCACGACTTTCTGACCGCCAGCGGCCTTTCTGAGTGCCCAAGCTGCCACGAGAAGAAGCTGCCCCATCGCGCCTGCCCCAAGTGCGGCGACTACAAGGGCCGCACCGTCCTCGAGACCAAGGAAGCCGTTAAGTAAAGCGGGCGCTCATGCTCATCGACATCGCGCTGGACGCAGTCGGTTCCGATAAGGCTCCCGAGCCGGAGATTCGGGGGGCGATTCTCGCTTGCCGTCAGCTCCCGGTGCGGGTGCATCTCATCGGCCCTGAGCCGGAGCTGCGCGACCTGCTCGACGAACACCTCGAAAACGAGGACCTGCCCATCGTCATCCATCACGCCTCTGAGCGGATTGGGATGGGCGAGAAGGCTGCAAACGCCGTGCGCACCAAGCGCGACAGCTCAATGCGTGTTGGGCTGAAGCTGGTGCGCGAGCGCAAGGTCTCTGGGTTTGTGACCGCAGGCAACACCGGCGCCGCGATGGCCACGGCCAAGATGGTGCTGGGCGCCATGCCGGGCGTGGACCGTCCCGCGCTGGCGACGCCTATGCCGACCTCCAAAGGCAATCCATGCGTGCTGCTCGACGTGGGCGCCAACGTGGACTGCAAGGCGCACAACCTTGAGCAGTTTGCCGTGATGGGCGAGATGTACGCGCGCAGCGTGCTTAAGATTCGCCAGCCCCGCGTCGGACTGCTTTCCATCGGCGAAGAAGAGACCAAGGGCAACGACCTCACGCGCGAGGCCTTTCCGCTGCTGAAGGCGCTGCCGATCCACTTTATCGGCAACGTGGAGGGACGCGACATCTTCAACGGCAATGCAGACGTGATCGTCTGCGATGGATTCGTCGGCAACGTCGCACTCAAGACCAGCGAAGGCATTGGCCGCTTTGTGCGCGACGTGCTGCGCGAGTCGCTGACGCGCACGGTGACGGCCCAGGTGGGCGCGCTGCTCTCGCGCCGCGCGTTCAACGATTTCCGCCGCCGCCTCGACTATACGGAATACGGAGGTGCGCAGCTGCTGGGCGTACGCGGTGTCTGCATCATCGGCCACGGCTCATCGAACGACGTGGCGATTTACAACGGCATTCGCGTCGCGCAGGAGTTTGCCAAAGCGGGCACGAACGACCGCATTGAAGCCGAGTTTGCCAAGCGCGAGCCCCAGAAGACCGAACGCCAGAAGGGCGAGCGCGGGACAACTGGTTCCGACTCAACCATCCAGTAGCGATACACGCATGACCACCCAACGTGAAAAGACGCCAGCGCTCCAGGCGTGGGCCGATCTCCTCGTGTGCCCGGCCTGTCACGGAAGCCTCCGGGAAGATACAGGCCGCGTCACGTGCGATCGCTGCGGCAGCGTCTATCCGGTGGAAGATGGCATCCCGGTTTTAATTGCAGAGCGCAAACTCGGCGAAGAACCAAATCCTTCGTAGTCGTGCATTTGCTATCGACGGTGGTAGAAGGGCAGCACGATCAGGGCCGCAATCGCCAAAGCTGCTACCATCGCCAGCCCAAGCAGGCTGTACAACAGCACCAGGTTGGGGCCTTTGCCAGGAGGCTCGTGTCCGGCATCCTCGGTTGAGTCGGGGGCAACTGGCTTACTCATACTTCAGAGATTCTACGGGATCCAGTTGTGCGGCCCGGGTGGCCGGAACCGTTCCGAACAGCACGCCCACCAGCGTAGCCGCAGCCAGTGCAATAATGACCGACCAAGGTGAGATGGGCAGCGGGTAGTCCGTAAAGAAGCGGACAGACAGAGGCACTGCCAGACCAACGAGGATGCCAATGACACCGCCGGCGAGCGAGATGATGACGGCTTCGGCCAGGAACTGCAGCTTGATTTCGCGGTAGGTGGCGCCCAGCGCCTTGCGGATGCCAATTTCGCGGATGCGGGAGCGCACGTTGGCCAGCATGATATTCATGATGCCCACGCCGCCCACAGCCAGTGTCACCGCCGCCACCATCACCAGCACAGCCGTGAGGATGTTGGAGATGGAGTTGGCCGTGGTCAGCAACTCTGTCATGTTGAAGACGGTGTACACGGAATTGGTCTTGTGGCGAGAGGCGATGACGCGCTGAATCTCCTTCGACGCATCGGGCACCTGGTCCATGTTACGGATGGAGAAGAAGATCTGCTTCACATTGTCCGTGCCTGTGAAGTAGCGAGCGACAGAGTAGGGAATCAGGATTGTCTGATCAGAGATCTCCGATTGCCCGAAGGTGTCCACGCTCTCTTTAAAGGTGCCGATAATCGTGAAAGGAATCCGGCTGATCGAAAATGTGCGTCCGATGGCCTCGCCGGAGCTGCCGAACATCTCGCGAGCGAATGGCTCTGTAACCACCGCGCATTTGATGTGCTCGGTTTCATCCTGATCGTCGAAGAAGCGGCCGGAAAGCACAATCAGGTTGCGGACGTCCTTGTATTCCGGTGTCACGCCCAGCACCAGCGTGTCTTTGACCACGCCGCCACCAAAGCTGATGCGGTCGTGCATTTCCAGCATGGGCGACGAGTACAGAACGCTGGGCACACGGTTGATGACCGCGGTCTCATCTTCGCGCGTCAGGTAGTCGTTGTAGAGCACGTTTTCGGCGCCAGTGGCTCCTCCGCCGGAGTACTCGACCTCGATCATGTTGGTGCCGATCTTCTGGATTTCTTCAAGGATGAACCGCTTGCCCGTGAGGCCAATCGTCACCACAAGAATCACGGACGCAGTGCCGATGACCATACCCAGGGCCGTCAGCGCAAAGCGCAGTTTGCTGGCCCTGAAGCTGTCCACGGCCAGCTTCACAATCTCGCTCAGCAGCATGGTGCGCCGCGCGCTCAGCAGCGTCTGTTGAAAAGCGTGTTGACGGGCCTGTTCGACGGGATTCATGCGTGTCTGTCTTGTAGGATGCGCCGGCATCTTCCGGGGCTGCGAAAAAGTCTGCATCGCCGTGCAGACCAGCCCGCAATGTCCCTGCTCTTCATCATAGTGTGTCTGTCCCGCGCATCTGTGCGGCAGAGGATGATTCCCCTCCAAGGCACCAGTTGCGTGCCCTCGGGCGGCCTGCGAGAATCGGGAGCAAGATGATTTGCCTCGATGCGCATCAGCACTTCTGGCAGTACAACGCCGCCGAGCACACATGGATGACATCCGCCATGGGCGTGCTGAAGCGCAACTATCTGCCCACGGACCTGGACCCGTTGCTGCGCGACCAGGGCTTTGACGGCTCAATCGCCGTGCAGGCGCGGCAAAGCCTGGAAGAGACACGCTGGTTGCTTGGCCTCGCGGCCGCGCATCCTTCGATTCGCGGCGTGGTCGGCTGGGTCGATCTTTGCTCTGCGGGAGTGACGGCAGAGCTCGAAGGACTTGCTTCCAACCCGAAACTAGTAGGCGTGCGCCATGTCTTGCAGGACGAGCCGGACGACGCCTTCATGCTGCGCCCGGAATTTCGCCGCGGCATCGCGCAATTGGCGCAGTTTGGGCTTGTGTATGACGTCCTCATTTACCCGCGCCACCTGCCAGCGGCCGCCCAGCTCGTGCGCGAGTTCCCGGCGCAGCAGTTTGTGCTCGATCATATCGCCAAGCCTGTCATTGCTGATGGTCTGCTGGAACCATGGACGCGCGACATTCGTGAACTAGCGCGCTGTCCCAATGTGGCCTGCAAGCTTTCCGGCATGGTGACGGAGGCGCGCTGGAACGCTTGGGCGCCGCGCGATTTCATACCCTATCTTGAAGTGGTTCTGGAGGCCTTTGGTCCGGAGCGGCTGATGATTGGCTCTGACTGGCCGGTGTGCCTGCTCAGTGGCAGCTATGCGTCGGTCATGGGCATCGTGAAGGACTTTTTCGCTCGCCTCACGCCAGCCGAACGCGAGAATGTCTTCGGCGGCACGTGCGCCCGGATCTATCGCATCCCGGCTGAAGCATGATCCATGGCGAAACGAAGAGAGTCTGCCGTGTTGTCAATAAAGCTTCCGCCACATTGGTGATGTTCTCCGAAAGCTGCTCAATCTGATATTGGATTTAAAGTGGGCATTTTGCGGACGGAGAGGTCCTTGCTACCGCGTCCCGTTGCATAAGGTCCAGACAGACGAGACAGAATCTTCCTATGACGATAGCCGCAGCAACACTACCGCCGGGCCAACCCGATCCCATCTGGCTTCGCAGGATGCTGGTCGTCCAGCGATTCTGCCTCGCCGTGGTCGCCGTTGTCTCGCTGGAGTCGGTTGCGGCGTGGCTCAGCCCGCAGTTCAGTGCGCAAATCCCGGCGTGGCTGCCTTCATTGGCAGGCCCCATGGGGTTGAGCGCCCTGCTGTGTGCATTGAGCCTTGTCTTCTCTGAAGGCGAACACGCCGGGCTGGCGCGGGTTTTCAGCCATGTGCTGGCTCTGCTGTCGACGCTCTTCAATCTGGCGATTCTGCTGGCAAATATCGGTCATCTGCCCTCCTTGCCCATTGGATTTCCTGCCAGCACGACGGCGACTCTGATCGTTGGCAGCGGGGTGCTGCAGGGCGTCGTGGCTTTTCTGGTCCTATCAGCAGGCATGTTTCTGCTGCTCTTCCGCGGTACCTGGCTCAAGCTTGCCGCCGACATCATTGTTGGCGTTCTCTGCTTCCTGGCGTTCGTTCTCATTTCGCAGAGTCTGTTTGGCACCGCTGGTCTGTTCGGACTGACAAGCAACAATCTCATTCACCCTCTTGCCTTGGTGTGCATTGTGCTGCTGACGACTGTCGTCATGCTGCGCCAGGCTGCTTTCGGGATCTTTGCCATCTTTCTCGGCAGCGGTATCGGCAGCCGGATTGCACGCGGATTTGCGCCCGTCCTCTTCCTCTGGCCTTTTGTGCGAGAGATAGTGGAAGCGCAGAGCGGTTTCCGGCATCTGCTGCCGGAGCACTTCGCCGCCGCCATCCTCACGGCGCTTGCCATTGGGATTTCGCTTGTCTTTCTGATCGTGATTGTCTGGCGCATCAACGAGATGGAGAAGGAGATTCACGACCTGACGCTGCGCGACGAGTTGACAGGCCTCTACAACATGCGTGGCTTCTACCTTCTTGCCGAGCAGACGTTGAGGCTGGCGAAGCGCTCCAAACAGCCGTTTTCCGTTCTGTTTCTCGATCTCGACGGGCTGAAGCAGATTAACGATCAGCAAGGACATCAGGTCGGTTCAGCCTACCTGGCGGAGACAGGTGAGATAGTCCAGGCCTGCTTCAGAGATGCAGACGTGAAGGGCCGCTTTGGAGGGGATGAGTTTGTCGTCGCTGGACAGTTCACCATGGTCGGCATAGAAATCGCAGCACAGCGCCTGCATGTAGCCGCGGAAGAGCGAAACGCCAAGGGAGATCGCCGCTTTCCACTCAGCTTCAGCATCGGTCATGTGACGTCGGATTATTATTCGACGGACACCCTGAAAGATCTTGTGACCCGCGCAGATGATGCCATGTACAAGGAAAAGCGCCGCAAGAAAGCCCATCGCAATTAGCTTCACGATGCGGCTCTGCGCACGACAGGCACATGAAAGGATATCCGGCTGAACGCAGCGGACATTCAGCCGGCCGCCGTAATTCATCGAAGCTGCCGTCAAGTCATCGTTGCCACGGCAACCAGGTCCTTTTACACTTGAAACAGTGGGCCACGCGGTTGTGCATTGCATCAGGATCGGCCTGTACGCGACTGGCACTGCGCTCGTGCGGAAGTGGTGAAATGGCAAACACACTAGCCTTAGGAGCTAGCGCCCAAAAGGCTTGCGGGTTCAAGTCCCGCCTTCCGCACCAATTTCCAGATGTCAGGTCCGAACGCTGCTTCGCCGCGCGGTTGCCCATCCCGAGCGGTTAATCTATTTGAACCATGAGTCCGACTCCGCAGCAGCCTCACATGAACCTCGTCCAGACCCCCGACTATCGCGAGTCTTATGCCAACAGCGTCCAGGTGCGCGTCAGCGTGTGGGACTTTCAACTCGTCTTTGGCCTGGCGACCAGCGAAAGCCCGGAGCAGGTGACGATCCGCAATCACCAGGCAATCTTTCTGAGCCCGCAGCAGGCCAAGGCGCTATGGAACGTTCTGGGGCAGAACCTCGCCCAGTACGAGCAGGCATTCGGCACGCTCCAGCTTGAGCCGCAGGCGCCCACTCTCCCCGCCGGGCCGGTGAACTAAGAAAGGCTCTCGCAGACGGGATGATGGCACGCATGCGCTGGTCAATTCTGCCCGGACCGAGGCGCGATGCGCCTCTGCCACGGTGGATATTCTTCCCAGTCATCTTCTCGGCGCTCTATCTGAGCCACTTCGCGTTGCTTCGGCTCCCTTACTACTGGGACGAAGCGGGCTACTACATCCCAGCAGCGTGGGACTTTTATCGCACCGGGTCGCTGATTCCGGCCACCACCCTCAGCAACGCGCATCCACCTCTGCCCAGCATCTATCTGGCGCTGTGCTGGAAGCTGGCCGGCTTTTCACCCGAGGTGACCCGAGAGGCGGTGCTGCTGGTGGCATCGCTCGCGCTCCTCGCCGTCTGGCGCCTTGCGCAACGGCTTGTGGCAGCGCCTGATGTCGCGTTCTGGACCGCCGCACTCACGGCCCTCTACCCCATCTGGTTTGCCCAGAGCAGTCTTGCGCACGCGGATATCTTCGCGGCTGCCTGCACGCTCTGGGGACTGGTCTACGCCTTGCCGGCTGCACAGCGTAATCCGCATCTTGCTTGCGTCTGGTTCACAGCCGCGGCCCTCTGCAAGGAAACTGCCATCTGCGTGCCGGCGGCCATGGCGCTGTACCGCGTTGCGGAAGCGCTTCGCAAGCCGGCGCAGGAACGCTGGATGCTTCTGCGCGAGGGCGCATGGCTGGTGGCCAGCGCTCTGCCGCTTACAGGATGGTACGCGTGGCACTACGCCAAGACAGGCTTCCTCTTTGGCAACCCGGAGTTTTTGCGCTACAACGCGCAGGCTACCCTCACACCGCTCCGCATCCTTGCGGCATTCGCGCACCGCATTCTGCACCTGACTGCGCACATGAATCTGTTCGTACTGGTCGCAATGGCCCTCGCCGCGCTCCTGCTGCCTGCTCGTGAAAGCAGCAATGGCGAGCCGCGCGCTGGGCTCGATCCTTCCGTGCTGCGGGCCGTTCTGTGGCTTCTGCTAGTGAATGCATTCTTCTTCAGCGTCCTCGGCGGAGCACTGCTCACCCGCTACCTTCTGCCGATGTACCCGCTGGTGATCCTGCTGGCCGTCACCGCCCTCTATCGCCGCGCTCCGGCGTGGCAGGTACTCCTCGCGCTGGCGGCCGCGGCGTTTGCCATCGGGCTGTTTGTCAATCCGCCTTATGGCTTTGCGCCGGAAGACAACCTGGAATACGCGCGCATGACGCGGATGGAGATGGCAGCGATCGCCCAACTGACGGCGCACGCTCCCAATGTGACGGTGGCCTCGGCATGGCCGGTGACCGATGCGCTCACGCGCCCCGAGCTGGGGTATGTCCGGCAGCCCTTTCACGTCTTCGCGCTTGAGGATTTTACTGCGGGCCAGATTGATCGCGCCGCAGCGGAGCGCAGCCGGTTTTCGATGGCTCTCGTCTTCTCCACGAAGTACGACCCGCCGTTCCCGCTGTTCACGCTCGGAGCGCGGAGCCGAGAGTTGGACCAGCGTTACTTCGGGCTGCATGAAGACCTGTCGCCCGAGGCGATCGCCGCGCGATTGGGCGGCAGCGTCGTCTGGGAACGCTCCGATCAGGGCATGTGGGTGGCTCTAATTCGCACGAACCCACCACAACAGGCGTCAACGGTGTCCGCCGCTCTGATGCAGGCGTGGGCAAGCATGGCCTATGCCCACCACCTATAATCAGCCTTGTTGTGATTCTTTCGATGTCAAACCGCTTTCCTTCCGTACGCACGCGTATGCTATGCGCCGCGGTTGCCTTGATGTTCTACCTTGTTTTGCAGCTTCCCGCGAATGCGCAGCCAGCCTCGCAGTTGGAAAGCGCTGCTGGTGGCGCCGGCCGTACGCGCATCCTTCTTGTGCTGCCCTTTGATAACCGCACCGGCCAGCCGAGCGTGGACTGGATTCGGGAAGCCGCCGCCTCACTCTTGAGCAGCCGCTTTGCGTCGGCCGGCTTCTCGCCAATGAGCCGTTCCGATCGCATGTATGCGCTCGACCATCTCGGCTTGCCTGAGAGCTTCCAGCCCTCGCGCGCCAGCGCCCTCAAACTGGCGCAGACGCTCGACGCCGACGCCATCATTGTTGGCAGCTACATCATGGACGGGAATAATCTTGTGGCTGAGGCGCGCGTTGTGGATGTGCCCCACCTGCGCATGGGTCTGCCGGTCACCGCGCGGGGTGAGATGCATAGCATGATTGACATCTTCGACGGACTCGCATGGCAACTGACGCGACAGATGGACCCGCATTTCAGCGTGAGCGAAGACACCTTCATCGCAGCAGGCAAGGGGATTCGCCTCGACGCGTTTGAGCAGTACATTCGTGGCATCACCGAGGCGGACCAGGCCGAACGCCTGCGCCATCTCAAGCAGGCTGTCACGCTCAGCCCGGACTTCGCTCCTGCATGGATGGCGCTTGGACGTGAACAGTACAACGGCCAGCAATATGAGGACGCCGCATCGACATTCGCTCACATCAGCGGCAGCAGTCCCGATGGATTGGAGGCAGGCTTTTATCGGGGCCTTTCGCTGCTCTTCTCGGGCAGATACCCACAGGCGCAGGAAGCATTCGGCGCCGTCGCGCGTGAGCTTCCGCTCGCCGAGGTGCTCAACAACGAAGGCGTCGCAATCAGTCGCGACGGCAAGGATGGAAGCGCGCTCTTTCGCCAGGCTATCGCCGCCGACCTGGCGAATCCCGATTATCACTTCAACCTGGGCGTGAGCCTCATGCGCCACAGCGCCTCTGCCGAGGCCATCGCCGAAATGACGCAATGCCTGAAGCTGCGCCCCAACGACACGGAGGCGCAGGATCTCCTGAAGGCTTGGAAGCAGCCGCCCGGCACTACGGCAACTGCGAACGTAAGTCCTGGCCAGCAGCATCCGGATCCTCTCGAAAGGATTGAACGCCGCTTTGACGAGGCGGCTTTTCGACAGGCGGCGGGAATGATGGATCAGATGGAGGCCGCGCGCATGGCTGCGCTTTCGCCGCACGACCGGGCCGTCAAACTGGCTGTGCAGGCGCAGGGCTATCTGGATCGTGGGCTTATTCTTGAGGCGGAACTGCTTTACCAGTCGGCCAAAGAGTCGGATGGCTCGCTGGTTGCGGCGCATCTGGGCTTGGCGCGTGTCCATCAGCGCGCAGGCGACCTGATTGCGGCGCGGAAAGAGGTCGCTCAGGCTTTGCAGCTTGAACCGGGAAACCTGTCTGCACAGGACCTGAACCGGGAGCTCGCAGCGCAGCCCGCGCCAAAGCAATAGCGTCTGACTGAGGAGTACGCCATGCTTCACCAGAGAATGCATCGATGGTCGCACTGGCTTTTTACTCGCCTGCTGGGTTGTAGCGTTATTCTTGCGGCCGTCCCTCTGTTGTTCGCTGAGCAGCCGATCGTCGCAAAGCTCGTCCTCGATGACACGATCCAGCCTGTCAGTCAGGGCACGCTGCAGCGGGCTGTGCAGACGGCCAACACCAGCGGCGCAGCCACACTGCTGATCGAGCTCAATACGCCTGGCGGCATGCTGGAGTCTACGCGGGCTATGGTGGGGGCGATTCTCAGCTCGCGTGTCCCGGTCATCGTGTATGTGGCGCCCGCAGGCGCGCGCGCAGGCTCCGCGGGATTCTTCCTCCTCGAATCGGCTGACGTAGCGGCCATGGCTCCAGGCACGAATGCAGGAGCGGCTCATCCGGTGCTTGAGTTTGGCAAGCCCGATGAGACCATGAATCAGAAGATTCTCAATGATGCCGAGGCATTCCTGCGATCCTTTGTCACGCGCAGAAGCCGCAACGCCGAAGCCGCGCAGGCCGCCGTGCAGTCTTCTCACGCTTACACCGCGGAAGAGGCGCTCAGCGAGCATCTGATCGATCTCATCGCTCCCAATGAAGAACAGCTCTTCGGCATGCTGGATGGGCGCCAAATTACGCGCATCGACGGCAGTAAAATCACGCTCCATCTTGCCGGGGCGCGAGTCGAGCAGATCAAGCCAACCCTGCGCGAGACCATGCTCGGATGGCTCGTCGATCCCAACATCGCATTGCTTCTGCTCGTCGCGGGAGCTCTGCTCATCTATCTCGAATTCAACACGCCGGGCACCATTGTGCCGGGGTCTCTGGGTACTCTGATGGTTCTGCTCGCCATCTTCGGGCTCAACCTGCTTCCCATTCGCTACACTGCAGTGCTGCTTCTGGTGGCTGCGCTGGTGCTGATGGTGCTTGAGGCGAAGTTTGGAGGCCATGGTGCGTTGGCCATCGCGGGCCTGGTCTGCCTCGCTTTTGGTACCCTCACGCTGGTGGCGGCGCCGGTGCCGGAGATGGGCGTGAGCCCCCTTGTTGCCATCGCCGTCAGCGCGGCCTTCGGAGGCATCACTGTGCTTCTGGTCCGGCTGGCCGTGCGTGCACGCCGCATGAAAGCTCGTCTCGGCGCGGATGCCCTGGTAGGAAAGCTGGCGTCGGCCATGGAGGCCCTTGCGCCGGAAGGGCATGTCCTTGTCGAGGGCGAAATCTGGCGCGCCGTCGCATCGCAGCCCATTGCGGCGGGTGCGCATCTCCGCGTGGTGGGGCATCAGGATTATCTTTTGCAGGTCGAGCCGCTCGATGTCTCCGGCCCAACACACTCAACGTCGTAATCGCAATCTGCGGGAGTACAATCCGAGCTGAGTCAGGAGAGGCGTATGTCCGAGTTGCCAATTCCGTTCCTCGTCATTGCCGTTATCGTCGTTCTCTATCTTTTTAACTCCATCAAGATCCTTCGCGACTATGAGCGCGCAGTGATCTTCCGCCTTGGTCGCGCGCTGCCCACACCCAAAGGACCGGGCATCATCCTCGTCTTCCGCCCGATCGACCAGATGATTCGCATCTCGCTCCGTCAGGAGGTGCTGGAAGTCCCACCGCAGGACGTCATCACCCGCGACAACGTCACGATTAAAGTCAATGCGGTGGTCACGCTCTATGTGGTGGATCCGAACGCTGCGGCGATCAAGGTGTCAAACTACGTTTATCAAACATCGCAGTTTGCCCAGACCACGCTTCGCTCCGTGCTGGGAGAGGTGGAGCTGGACGAGCTTCTGAGCCACCGTGACAAGCTAAACCTGCGCATCCAGAGCATCATTGACCAGCGCACTGAGCCATTCGGCGTCAAGGTCATCTCCGTCGAGGTCAAGCAGGTGGACCTACCGGAGCAGATGCTGCGCGCCATGGCGAAGCAGGCCGAGGCAGAGCGTGAAAAGCGGTCCAAAATTATTCATGCCGAGGGCGAGTTCAATGCCGCACAAAAGCTGGTCGACGCAGCCGCTCTGCTGGCCACGCAGCCCATCACGCTGCAACTACGCTATCTGCAAACACTCACCGAGATTGGCGTCGAGAAGAACACGACGATCATCTTCCCGCTCCCGGTGGAGTTGCTCACTTTGCTCAACAAGGCGAGCGGAGGGGGAGCTACCTCTGCAGGCGAGTAACAGGACGCTCGCTAATACGCAGACTGCTCGGCACGAGGCTGGCACCTTGGCACGAGACTGCCACAAGGTGCGCTGGGTTGGTGAGTCCTCGCGGCACAAGTTGACCAGCCCAAATTTCAAGTGAGGATGTTGCATGCGACGAGGACTCGGTGAGTTCGAGGAAGTGGAACAACCTGAAGAGCGGGAGGTCACTCTGAGCGGCAGCCTGCTCGCACTGGTTGGCTGTGGCATCCTCGCCCTGTGCGCCCTGTGCTTCTGGATGGGACTTTCTATCGGTCGTCACAGTGCGGCGTCCGCATCGTCGCATCCCGCTCAAGCGCCCGCTGCAGACAACGAGTCCGTTCAAAGCCCCTCGCCCAACGCTCTTTCCAAGCCTCTCGCAGCGGGTCTAGCGCCGGCAGCGCAGCAGATACCCGCCCAGCCTGCCCTGTCTCAGTCATTTGGCTCAGAGCCGCCCGCTGCGCAAAATGCGCTCACATCCTATGCGCCGGTCAGCGAGGGTCCGGCGCAACCAGTGCAGCCGCAGGTCAAACCGGCGCTTCCAGGTTCCAGCGTTGTGCCGAGCGGCCAACCCGCGCAGCCAAATTCTGTACAGCCCCAGCCTGCATCTCCGGCCACGATCATGGTGCAGATTGCCGCGCTCTCTCATGTTGAAGATGCGCGCGTGCTGATGAATGCGCTGCACCAGCGCGGCTACAACGCAACCGCGACACGAGAGCCCGCGGATGGAATGATTCATGTGTGCATCGGCCCATTTGCGACGCGAGCCCAGGCAAGC
>JAJXWA010000065.1 GCA_021781795.1 Acidobacteriota bacterium | reverse complement strand
GAAGAACAAAGACAGCTACAAGGTGAATGTGTACACGCTTCCGAAGAAGCTGGACGAGGAAGTGGCGCGGCTGCATCTGGAAAAGATCGGCGTGAAGCTGACGAAGCTGTCGGAGAAGCAGGCGGAATACATCGGCGTGCCGGTGGATGGGCCGTTCAAGCCGGAGTTTTATCGGTACTAGTAAGGCAGCTACTAGCTTTTAGCTGCTAGCTTCAAGCGTTGCGGATGCCCGGACCTGCGCAGGTTCCGGGCATCTGGCGTATGAGATTCACGTTGCTGAGCGGAAGAGTGGTGCGTAGAGATGGCGTGCTCGTTTTCATTTGAGTTGTTTCCGCCGCGGACGCCGGAAGGCGTGACGAAGCTGCACGGCGTGATCGAGCAGCTTGCTGCTGTCGGACCGCAGTTTTTCTCGGTGACGCATGGTGCGGGCGGGTCGGACCAGAACGGCACGTATGAGACGCTGCTGGCCGTGGCCCGGCACAGCGGCGTGGAGGCTGCGCCGCATCTGACGTGCATTGGGTCGACGCGGGCAAAGATTGCGGCGCTGCTGGAGCAGTATCGCGCGGCGGGCGTGAAGCGGATTGTGGCGCTGCGCGGCGACCTGCCGGCGACGGCGATGAGCGCGGCGGCGCCGGGCGAGTTTCATTATGCGAATGAGCTGGTGCAGTTCATTCGTGAGAGCCATGGCAATCACTTTCACATCGAGGTGGCGGCGTATCCGGAGATGCATCCGCAGGCGACAAGCCCTAGCGTGGATTTTGAGAACTTTCGCCGCAAGGTGGAAGCGGGCGCGGACGGCGCGATCACACAGCTCTTCTATAACGTAGACGCGTACCTGGACTTCATGGATAGGTGCGCGAAGGCGGGAATCACGATCCCCGTGGTGCCGGGGATTATGCCGATTACGGGCTTTGCGAATACGGTGCGCTTCTGCGGGGGGTGCGGCGCGGACCTGCCGCGCTGGGTGAAGCTGCGCCTGGAAGAGCTGCAGGAGGACAAGGAGCGGCTGCTGGAATTTGGCGAGAGCGTGGTGACGCGGCTGTGCGAGACACTGATGCAGAACGGCGCGCCGGGACTGCATTTCTACACGATTAACCAGGCGGGACCGACGCTGCGGCTGTGCAGGAATCTGGGACTGGGCGCGATGGCGTAGGATGCGCAGGATGTCGAACCGCGGCTTGAACGCGCGGTAGGATAGGGAGTGTTGAGGTCGCGCATGTTTGTTGTGGTGTGGCAGTTTGAGGTGGCCGAGGAGAAGATTGCCGCCTTTGAGGCGGCGTATGGCGTGGAGGGCGCGTGGGCGAAGCTGTTTGCGACGTCGCCGGAGTATCGCGGGACGGAGCTACTGCGCGACGCCTACATTCCGGGCGGCTATGTGACGATTGACCGCTGGACGAGCGAGGATGCGTTCCGGGCCTTTCGCAAGGAGCATGATGCGGAGTATGAGGCGCTGGACCGCACGTGTGACGCGCTGACGAGCAGCGAGCGGCGCGTGGGCGCATATTCGGCCTAAAGCAAAAACAGAGTGCGGAGTCCTGTTGGGTGATGTGCAAGGCCGCCGCTCCCTGATGGTCGTGTCGACTCGATTGTGTTGCCCCTGGGATGAATCGACTCTGTTTTTGCTCCGGCGCTTCAGTTGATTCCGCTAGCGTGTTTTTCCGTTCTTCGAGCCTGGCTTGCCTTTATCTTTGGGCTTGGGAGCCGTGGCCGGGCTGGTGTGCAAATAGTAGCCGGCGGTGGTGTGGACCTCTAGATCGGGTCTATCGAGCTTGACCTGGATGGCGTGGTAATCGTCTGGGTGGGACGCGGCCGGCCGGGGATAGCTGAGGATGTAGTAGGAGTTGGCATCGCGCTCGACATCGTTGATCTCTTCGGTGATGCTATGGCCGGTGACGAGGACGCGGCCGCCGGACTGCTCAGACAAGACCTGCAGGGAGAGATTGGGATAAATGGCCTGGCCGGCGTTGAGGGCGGGTTTGAGATAGACCCTGTAATAGAACGGGTTGGAGCGGCTCAGATCATCGCTGCGGCCCAGCTCATAGGGCTGGAGGGCATAGAGGGTGATGTCGGCGTCGCGGAGGCCGTTGGAGAGCTGTTCGATGGACTCGAAGGTCCAGCGGCGCTCGTTCATGTCCTCCTGCATGCCGACCCAGTCCAGGAGCGGCCAGCCGGGGCTGATGACGAAGAAGAGCTTGCGGCCGGGCTTGGGGGCCTCATAAGCGGCGAGCTGGCTGATCTGGCCGAGCGACATCACCATGCGGGTGACGTTGCCGTAGTAGCCGGTGCTGCGGCCGATAAGGCGGAAGACAGAGTTGGTGCTGTTGAGGTCGGCCTGCAGAGTGTTCCCGTTCAGGGAGGTGAGGCGCTCGACCTTGAGGCCATCGTCGGTCAGCATGGCGACCGTGGTGGGATGCTGGAGGTGGCCCCCGTTCTGGGTAAGGAACTCCATGATCTGCTCGCGCTCGCGAGAGACGGTATCCCAATCGGAGTTGATCATGTCGACGACGAGGACGACGCGGATCTGGCCGGTATTGCCAGCGTCGGTGACGGGTTGGAAGGCGGCGAGGCGCACGGGCTGGTTGTTGTCGAGGATGGAGAAGTCAGAGGGTTTCAGGCCGCGGACGTGGTGGCCTTGCTTATCGGTGACTTCGACGTTGATGGCGATGGGGCGGCCAGGGGTGGGGGTGGTGGCTGAGGCAGACGCGCCGGGGCTTTCCGCTGCGGCAGAGGAGAAGCCATAAAAGAGGGGGAGGCAGGCAGAAAGCGCAAGGGTTAAGTGAAGAGCTGCGTGAGTCGTACGGTGCATGCGAGCAATCCTTTCGAAGAGGAGTGGGATAGCTTGCGGAAGCCGGAGGAATGTGGTGCTTGCGTTGGTGCGGAGGAGCGCGAAGTTTGTTCTCTTTTTCTTCGCCGATTTTGCTGTTGTTTCGTGTCGTGCCCTGCTACAATCCGAACGAAATCCAATCCAGGCCGCAGCGTGTTTTTACCTTCATTTTCCTCAGGGGCCGCGCGGGCCGAGCATGTCTTAAGGAGCCTGAATGGCCGTCGCTGATGACCGCGCAAAAGCTGTAGAACTTGCCCTTTCACAGATTGAAAAGCAGTTTGGCAAAGGGTCGATTGTGCGACTGGGGTCGCGCGAGGCCCTGTTGCCGATTTCGGTTGTCTCGACCGGCTCCATCAGCTTTGATGCAGCGCTTGGGGTTGGCGGCATTCCTCGTGGCCGCGTGATTGAAGTTTTTGGGCCGGAGTCCTCGGGCAAGACGACGATTACGCTGCAGATTATTGCCGAGGCGCAGCGGCTGGGCGGGCTGGCGGCGTTTGTGGACGCCGAGCACGCGCTGGACCCGAGCTATGCGAAGAAGCTGGGCGTGGACGTGGACAACCTGCTGGTGTCGCAGCCGGATTCGGGCGAGCAGGCGCTGGAGATTACCGAGGCGCTGGTGCGCTCGGGGGCGATTGACGTGCTGGTGGTGGACTCGGTGGCGGCACTGGTGCCGAAGGCGGAGCTGGACGGCGAGATGGGCGACAGCCATGTGGGATTGCAGGCGCGGTTGATGTCGCAGGCGCTGCGGAAGCTGACGGGCACGGTATCGAAGTCGCGGACGGCGTTGATTTTCATCAATCAGATTCGCGAGAAGATTGGCGTGATGTTTGGCAATCCGGAGACGACGACGGGCGGGCGCGCGCTGAAGTTCTACTCGTCTGTGCGCGTGGATATCCGCCGCATTGCCGCGATCAAGGAAGGCGACGCGGTGACGGGCAACCGGACGAAGGTGAAGATTGTAAAGAACAAGGTGGCGGCGCCGTTCCGCGAGGCCGAGTTCGACATTCTGTATGGCGAGGGCATCAGCCGCGAGGGCGACGTGCTGGACCTGGCGGTAGCGCACAACATCGTGGAGAAGTCCGGCGCGTGGTACAGCTATTCCGGCGAACGCATTGGGCAGGGTCGCGAGAACACACGGAGCTTCCTGAAGGAGAACAAGGACGTCTTTGCGAAGATGGACGGCGAGGTGCGCAAGAAGCTGGGCATCGGGCAGCTGAAGGTGGATGCGCCGGAGGCTCCGGCGGGCGGCGCGGCCGAGGCGAAAGAGGCTGTGCGCGGTCGAAAGGGATAGGCGGAGCGTACGAGAAAAGGATGGCGGCCCAATGGCCGCCATTTTCTCTAGACGGAGAAGTAATGTATGTATGAATGTAATGTTGAAAGGTGAGAATGTATGAGGCCTACTGAAGAAGCCAGGAGATACGTAATTTCCAGGCATGTTGAACCAGCGAGAAAGCAAGGTGAGAAGTCGATCCGGCTCAAGGTAGGGAGTGTGCAGAAGGAGCTTGGGTGGACGAATCGGACCCCGTCGGTCTATTCGACATTGTCTTCGCGTGAGTTTCTGAAGCAGGCTGGGCTCGAATTGGTCGAGAAGCGCGGAGGACCTCCTTCAGGAGGGCCGAGCACCACTGTCGAGTTCGTGTATCGAATTTTGGCTGAGGGCAGCATGGCAGCGGAAAGTGCGAAGACGGCGAAGCCTCGAGGGGGACTTCTGGCGCTGTTTGGCATCTGCGGAGAGATGTACCGGGAAGTGGGAGGCGGAGAAGCCTTCATTCGGCAATTGCGGGAGGATTTTGGTTCCGTTGTGCCGGAGGATGAGAGGAAGCAGAAGCCATCGAGGGGGAAAGTCGCTTGAGCCGGGTCTATTGGGACACGATGGTGTTTGTGTATCTTCTGGAGGGGAATCCTCAGTTGGGAGGGATGGCGCGCGAAGCCTATGAGGCGTGCCTGCGCAGAAATGACACGATCTGCACGAGTGTGTTCACGTTTGGTGAACTGCTGGTGTTGCCGCGAAGAAAAGACGATCATCGGGTCGTGAATGAGCTTACCGAGTTCATGCAGAGCGGTGAGATAGAGCTCGTGCCATTTACGATCGATGTTGCAGATGAGTACAGTCGCGTACGCGCGGGACTTCTCCTGAAGGCAGCCGATGCGATTCATGTGGCGACGGCTATCACGGCGAGGGCCGATGTGTTTGTGACCAACGACGAGGGAATCAGACGGCAGCGGATCTCTTCAATTCCATTCGTAGTCGGACTGGACGGGAAGATTTTCTAGGCGCGGATTCTCGCGCATTCTGCTGAGGAAGATCGTGCTGAGGTCAGAACGGGGACCGTGCGCTGCTAGAATCCACGTGGAGCCGCTGCGATGAGCGTGAAGGCACTTTATCCGGGCACGTTTGACCCGCCGACGAATGGGCATCTGGACCTGATTCAGCGCGGGTCGAAGCTGTTTGAGCATCTGACGGTCGCAATTCTCAAGAATCCGGTGAAGAACCCGCTGTTCACGGTGGAGGAGCGGGTGGAAATGCTGCGCGAGTCGACGAAGGCGCTGGGCAATGTGAGCGTGGCCACGTTTGATGGGCTGATGGTGGAGTTTGCGCGGCACCTGGGCGCGACGGCGGTGCTGCGCGGCATTCGCGCGATCAGCGACTACGAGCACGAGTTCCAGATGGCGCTGATGAACCGGCGGCTGGCTCCGGAGATTGAGACGGTATTTCTGCAGCCGGCGGGGCGCTATTCGTTTGTGAGTTCGCGGATGGTGAAAGAGGTCTTCAGCTTTGGCGGCGACGTGACGGGGCTGGTGCCGCCGAACGTGGTGAAGCGGCTGCGCGGGCGAATCAACGGGAACTGAAGGATCAATGACACCGAAAGCTGCTACTGGTATCGATAGTAGCCGTCGATGGTCCGCACTTTTAGTCCAGGCTGGCTGACTTTGACCTTGAGATCATGAAAAGGATTCTCGCGGCTAGATTCGGCGGTGGGGATGGTGATCTCGTAGTAGAGATCCAGATCGTCGATTGAGTGCTTGAAGTAATTGAGCAGACTGTCGTTCCCGATGAGGACGTTGCCTCCGCTCTGTGCGGCGATGACCTGAAGGGCGATATCACCAAACTCGGCGCGCTCGGGGCTTTCGAGTGGCTTCAGGAACCCGAGATAGCGAGCTGAGTACATCGTACCCGCGTCGGCTGCGCCGGAGGGATCGATGCAATCGAGCGTGATGCGATCATCCTGAAGTCCATTTGAGAAGAACTTCGAGAAATTGAAGATGGACTGCTCTTGAGAAGGCAGCAGAGAACTTAGCACGCTGTCAAAGAGAGGCCAACCAGGGCTGATCCACAGAACGATCTTCCTTCCTGGTTTTGTCCGCTCCTGTTCGATGAAGGTCGTAAGCGCCGCGAGAGAACGGTTGAGGAGCTCATTCGATCCCCAAAAGCCGCTTCGTTGCTCGATGAGGCGGCGCGAGACGCCCACCCGATCGAGCGCCGTGGCCAGGCTTCGGCCATCCCGGGAAGGCAGCGTCTGGACCTGAATTCCAGACTCTGTGAAGAATACAAGTGAGGTGGGGTAGGCGAGTTGGCCTTGACTCTGCGTGAGAAATCGCTTGATCGAGGCGAATGTATAGATCACTTCCTGATCCGTGGCGTTGACCTCATCAATGAGAAAGAAGAGCTGGGGGGGAGGGTCCGCGGAGGCTCCGTGGATCAGGGAGAACTGTTCAATTTGCACGGGGTGGCCGTCATCCAGGACGGTGAAGTCCTGCTGTGCGAGGCTTTCGACAGGCTTGTGGGATTTTCCCGTGACAACGACATCGAAGACCAAGCGGCGAGTGGCTGTGACGGGCACCATATGGGTCTCGACCTGGCCCTGCTGGGAGGTGTTCGGTGACGCGGGCACGACCTGGGCGAACGAGAGCGAGGGAACGAGACAGCTTACGAAGAAGAGCCAGTTGGCGGCACATCGATGCTTCACTTCTGCGTTCTTCATGGGAAATCGCGGATTGCCGATGGGGCTACACATATCGCTTTGTCTTTCGATGCAGACTGAACGCGCGAATGTTGGCCTCCGACTGATTTTGTTCGCTCTTCTTGAGAACGAGGCAGGAATGCGTCTTGGAAGGCGCTCCGAGGACCGTACGTTCCGAGTACGCCGAAGGTGCGATCCACCACCGGCCTGGTTTTCGACGATCACCGAGGCCCGGGCCACCGGCCCGCTGGCTGCGATGGTCAGGAGAGACAGATATCGGTCGTTGGGGCGGGGATCATGGTGGGGTCTTCTCCTGCGGCGAGGAGATGGAGCGCCTGGTGGAGCTGCGCGCGGAGGGCGGCGAGCTGGATGCCGCCGAAGTGGGGTGGGTAGGCGTCGAGACGGCGCAGGGCGCGGGTGAGCAGCGAGATGGTTCCGGTGCGGTTGCCGCGCTGGAGATGGTGGAAGGAGGCGGCGACCTGGATGAGGGCCTGGAGGAAGTCCTTCTCGGGCTGCGGGAGGGTGAGCCAGACGGCTTCCCAGTGCTCATGGGCAAGGAAAAACTGGCCTGTGCGGTAGCAGGCGAGGCCTTCGGCGAGCGGACCGCGGGTCCAATCAAGGAATCTGGGGTCGAGTGTCGAGGGATTGCGCGGCGCGGGGTCGGGATGCGAGGGGCTAGGGGGCACGGAATGATTATCGCGGATGGGGGCGAGCGTTGCTGGAACAGGAAACTGTAAAATGGAAGC
>JAJXWA010000064.1 GCA_021781795.1 Acidobacteriota bacterium | reverse complement strand
TCCTGCTGGGACTGCTGTCCGCGATCCCGCTGTGCGCGCAGCAGAGCACCGACGTGGTGTGGCGCGGCAAGCTGCGCGACGCGGGCGGCGCGCCGATTGCCGCGGCGAAGGTGGAGCTGAAGGGCGACAAGGCCAGCGCGCACGAAACGACCAAACCGGATGGGAGCTTCCAGTTGCGCGCGCTGCCGCCGGGCCAGTACCGGCTGCTGGTGCAGGCGAACGGCAAGACCACAGAGAGCGCGCAAGCCGTAGATCTGGCGGCAGCGACGCAGGCGGCGATTATTACGCTGTCGAGCCGCGGCGAGATCAGTGTGTCGGCACTGCAGGGCGAGTCCGAGGCCTCGACCGGCGGAGAGCAGTTGACGGGGCAGGCGGTGAGCTCTTTGCCGCTGAACGGGCGCGACTTCAGCACCCTGCTGCTGCTGGCCGCGGGCACCATGACGGACACCAACGGTGCGACGAACTTCACCCAGCAGTTCGCGATTGACGGGCAGCGCGGCGTGGAAGCGACATTCGCGATGGACGGCGCGGACATCAGCGATCCGGAGATGGGCGGCAGCACGTTTACCAACTTCAACGTAGATGCGATTCAGGACCTGCAGTCGAGTTCCGGTTGGATGCCGGCCGAGATTGGCCGCGGCGCCTCGGGCTATACGAACATCGTCACGCGGTCGGGCGCGAGCGGCTTTCACGGATCGCTCTTCGAGTTTGTGCGCAACTCGGCATTCGATGCGCGCAACTATTTTGACCACCCCACGCCCGCGTATCCGGGACGCATTCCGCCCTTCCGGCGCAACGAGTTCGGCTTTACCAACGGCGGGCCTGTCTATCTGCCGCATCTCTACGACGGGCGCAAGCGGACGTTCTACTTCGGGCAGTTTCAGGGATTCCGTCAGGTGCTGGGCACCACGCAGGTGATGCCCGTGCCCACGGCGCAGGAGCGCGCCGGCGTGGATGTGGTGACCTATCCCGACGGCTCGACGGACACGCTGAACGTTCCGGTAAACCCGAGCATCGCGGCGATTCTGGCGCGGTATCCGCAGCCGAACCTGGCGACGGGCGCATTTGGCGCGCGCACCTATGCGACGGCATCGAAGGTGACGACGAATGCGGACCAGTTCTCGATCCGCATCGACCATACAATCTCGTCAAAGAGCCAGTTCTTTACGCGCTTCAACTACGACAATCTCACCGGGCCGACCACCAATCCGGATCAGACGGCGGTGGACCCGGCGTTCGGCGTCGAGTACATCGACCATCAGCGCAACTTCATGGCCAGCTACACGCGCACCATTTCGCCGCGGCTCGTGGCTCAGTCGCTGTTCAGCGTCACGCGCTCTACGCCGGGCTTTCCGACGACGGACTACACGGACCCGGCTGTCAAGTTCGGCGATGGTCTGTATGAGGCCTTCAATGCCGCGGGAGGCACGGTAATGCAGGCCTACGGCAACCTCTTCGAGGGCCACCAGGACTTTACCTACACGCGCGCGGGTCACGTGCTGAAGGCAGGTTTCGAGGCGCGCCTCAATCGTGACACCACCTACTTCGGCACCAGCCCGGATGGTGAATACGATTTTGGCGGCGGCACCGCGTATGCGACTGAGGCGATTCCCTCGGCGAGCGGGCAGCACGATGTAGCGATTGGCCAGGCGCTGCCGGACACTCTCTCGGCGTTTTTGTCGGGCAGCGCCTTCGTCTACACCGTTGCGCTGGCGCCGCCGTACGCTTCAGGCGGACAGCATATCGGACCGGCAGCCATCAATCGCGAGAACTATAACGCCTGGGTGCAGGATACGTGGAAGGTAACGCCGGTGCTGACGCTTGACTACGGTCTGCGCTGGGAGTACTACACGCCCATCAAGGAGCGCGCACACCGCACCGCGGCCTTCCGCAACATCAACGGTACGCAGCAATATGTGGTGAATCCGCAGCCCGGCTACAGCACCACGCTGAACGGATGGGGACCGCGCATACAGGCAACCTGGCAGGCGCGACCCAACCTGACGATGCACGCGGGCGGAGCCATCACGGTGATTCCGCCAAATATCTGGCAGGACAACTTCCTGACCGGATCGACGCCTTATGTCTTTTATCCGCGCCAGGTGGCGTCGGCGACGGTGCCGATTCCCTACGGCTTCCAGATCAACCCGCAGCAACTGCCGCATGTGTACACGCCCGCTGGCGTGGACATCTTCGCGGCCGGCAGCACGACCAGCGTGCCGGCCAACACGATTATGGATGTGGATCGGTTTGAGAAGGATCTGGCAACGCTTACCCAGAGCACCACGGTAAGCGCGCTGAACCTTTCCGGCATCGATGCCAAGTTTGGCAATGCGACGCTTTACACCTGGACGGCGGGCGTGGAGCGCAAGTTTGGCAACCTCACCGGCGACGCCAACTACGTGGGCACCGCGGCGGAGAAGCTGCCGCGCTACAGCTTTCCGAACGCCTATCCCGGAGCGAGCCCCGGCTTTGCGCCCTACACGCAGTTCGACAGCAGCGGCAACGTGACCGGCGGCTTTGGCGTGGAGAACGTCATCACCGACGACTCGCACTCCAGCTATCACGCGCTGCAGACGTCGCTCTCCGGCACGGTGCCGCACGGCGGCCCCGGCTTGCAGGCCAGCTACACGTGGAGCAAGTCGCTGGATAACAGCAGTATGGTGCTGGGCGGAACGGGTTCGACCGGCGCGACCACATCCGGCTTCTCGCAAAATCCATTCGATACGCATCCGGAGAAGGGCCCGTCGAACTTCGATGTGGCGCACTTCTTCAGCCTGAGCCTGGCGCAGGATATGCACCTGGCGCAGGCGCCCTTTCTGCACGGCGTGAGCCGGACGCTCACCGACGGCTGGGAAATGCTGAGCATCTCGAGCATCAGCTCGGGACAGCCCTTCACCGTGTACTCGGGCATTCAGCAGACGGGCTACGGCGCAAACGGCGTGGACCGTCCCAACCAGATTGCGAAGCCGCAGCTCTCGACCGCGCGCAAGGTGCGCGAGGACTACTTTGGACAGGGCGCCAACAACGCTGCAGATTACTTCTCGATTCCGATTCATCTTGCCGGTGGCTCGGGGCCAAATCAGGGAGCTCTGGGCACGCTTGGACGGAACACCTTCCGCGGACCCGCCTACTACGACTTTGACTTCGCGTTCATCAAAGACACGGCCTTTGGGCATCGCAAAAGCGGCACCGAAGTGACTGATCTGCAGTTCCGCGCGGAACTCTTCAATCTCTTCAACATCGTGAACATGGGGCTGCCCGCCAACATCCTCACGGGCTCCGGCTTCGGCTTCATCAGTAGAACGGCGGGCACGTCAAGACAGGTTCAGTTCTCGCTGAAGCTGATCTACTGAGGCGGGTTGAGGCGGCGGCGCCACTGCGCTGCGCGCGCGGCATTGAGCGCGAGCGGGGTGACGAATGTGCGGGTTGCAGGCAACACTGCACCTGTCGCTCGCAGGCAACTCTTCGTGGCGTAATCCACGCGCCTGCCGCTGCTGGAAAACAATGCTCAGGCGGCGCGTGCGGGGGCGAGGTGGTGCGCGGTGGAGTTCGTGACTTTGCACACCTGCACCTGACCGGGTGCTGCGAGGACTGCGTCGAGAGACTTCATGACTTCGGCAAATCCGGCACGCTGATACGCCTCCGCGTGTTCTTTGGTGTCCCAGAAGCTGATGCCGTAGCCGGTCTTTCCATCGGGAGCGACCATGGCAATCTGATCGACGAAGCCTTTGTGCTTCCGGAGCAGAGGGACGGCTCCTTCTTCAATGACTTTGCCGAAATGAGCTGTGCTTCCCGGCTTCAGGATCATCGTGACGATTCGTGCATACATATTCTGCCTCCTTGCACCTTCCATGGGGTCCAATCGTCGATCAAGAATGACATGCAAGCAGATCTGTCGCGGTGATTGACATCGCAGTCCAATGTGATTGTTGATTGAGCCTCAACGGAGACTCTACGAGACGGAAGAATGCGAGTGTCGAGGTGAAATGGTGTCTACCTTATTGCATGCGTGCAAGATGCATGGATGCGATGGCATGTGGATGATGCGCATCGTGTGTATCACCGTACGAGGTGACTGGAGTCACGGCATGAGGAAGCCGAATTTGAGAAGATTCATAGCCGTTCGCCACTGCCCATTGGCAAGGGGGTAAGTATGCGCGTACGTCGAGTCTCTTTCTATCTGACATTGAGTGCCCTGGTTGTGATGATGGCTTGTGTTGATCTGACAGGGCGTGCTGCAACCTCGTCCACTGCTCTGGATCAGGCATATGAGCATGAGGAGACACGTGATCTCGTCGTGCTCGTCAACGATGCGTCGGACCTTGTGATGACAAAGGGAGAAGCGAGTTTTGCGGACCTGCGTACCGCAGGCAGTCGCTGGCGCAAGGGCGAGATGTATGTGTTTGTGCTGCATCCGCAGGGCAACATGCTCGTGCATCCTGATCCGGCACTGGAAGGCAAGAACGTCATTGATCTCGAGGACATTAATGGCAAGCCGATTATTCGCGGGCTGATTACGACGGCAACGGCGCTGCCCGATAAGCCGTCTGGATGGTACCACTACGAGTGGCCGGTCCCGGATGGGCTTCTGCCGCGTTGGAAGAGCACGTATGTGCGGCTCGTGCGGACACCTTCTGGTGAGAAGTACATCGTGGGCGCTGGGATGTACAACGACCGGATGGAAAGAGCGTTTGTGGTGGATGCCGTGAAGGATGCGGCGGGGCGGATTGAGTCGCAGGGAGAGACGGCGTTCCAAAGTTTCCACGATCCGCGCGGCCCGTTCATCGCCAAAGATGCGTATATTTTCGTGTTCAGCCCGGATGGCGTGGACCTGGTGAATCCAGGGTTCCCCAGCCTGGAAGGCCGGAACCTGATGGATTTGAAAGATACGCAAGGCAAGCCAATCATTCGGGAAATGTTCAACGTCGTACAGACCAGCGGCTCGGGCTGGGTGGACTATATGTGGCCAAAGCCCGGAGAGAGTGTATCCACGCTGAAGTCTGCGTATGTGACCAAGGCGAAGGTGGGAGGCCATTGGGTGCTGGTGGGCTGCGGTGTGTATCTCGCGGACGCTCCGAAGGCGGCAAGTACAGAAACAAAGATGGCGGCACCGGAGCTGATGGCGCTGGTGCGAGATGGCGCAACGCTGCTGCAGCAAAAGGGTGAAGCAGCCTATCCCGAGCTACGGACGCAGGGATCAAAGTGGTTCAGTAACGGCACCTATTTCTTTGTGTGGAAGATGGACGGAACCAGAGTCTTTCACGCCGCGGATCCAGACAAGGAAGGACAGAACGATGGCGGGGTCATGGATGTTCACGGCAGACCCTACGGCAGGATGTTTCTCGAAGCGGTCAACAGTCCCACAGGCGAAGGTTGGGTGCACTACATGTATCCGGAGCCCGGAGACATCTTCCCAACATGGAAATCTGCGTTTGTGAAGCGCGTGACTTTTCCAGACGGCAACCAGTATCTGGTGGGTTCGGGCATCTACAACATGCAGATGGACAGGACCTTTGTTGAGGACGTTGTGAATCGTGCTTCGGACGTCGTGGCGAACGAAGGTGAGTCGGGCTTTGCGAAGCTGCGTGACAAGACGGGGCCGTTTGTCTTTATGGATACCTACGTGTTTGTGCAGAAGGCCGATGGAGTTGAGCTGGTGAATCCGGCACAGCCGAGTCTTGAGGGCAAAAACCTCAGCGGCCTGCGGGATACCCAGGGAAGGACTTTTGTGACGAACTACATCACGAAGGCGATGCAGAACGGGAACGCGTGGGTGGAGTACGAGTGGTACAAGCCGGGAGAGAATACGACGACCCGCAAGCTTACCTACGTACGCAAAGTGCAATCGGGATCGACTACATACATCGTCGGGTCAGGCTACTATCCGCAGCAGTGAGTGCGCTGATCCGACGAGATAGATAAAGAAGAGCAGATCCGTGATAGAAAATGGGAAAGCAAAAAGAGCTCTCCGCGTGGGGAGCTCTTTTTGCGTGGCACGAGGGTGCGTGAGCAGACGAGGGAAGAAGAGCATCTGGAGCAAGCCATAAAGCCGAGATGGTGTAATCCATCTTCCCGGTCGCAACTCGCCTGGCAGGGTCTGCGGCGCTCCCGGCAAGCGACAAAAGCCTCCTTGCTTCCAAAGGGAAGGCTCGACCGGTGGGAGTGTATGCGATCCACCGACCGCTCAGAACAATGAGGCCGCATTCCAGCTCATGTTCCAATCGTGCAATCCTTCGACTGAGCGGCGTTTTTTTCATGCTCATGCACCACGTGGAAAAGGCCTGCTCTGACGCCCCAACGAGTCGATGGGCGCCGGCATACCACCTCACGCATGGGTGGGAACTGCTTCCGATGGATGACTGTGTGATTTGAGTGGTGGCCAGGGACGCTACCGTATTCGCGTGTCATGCGCGTGAGTACTGGAATAAATCGAGAGAGCGTCTAAAAAGATACCCCAAAAGCTACCCCAATTGTGTCGCGGCTGCAAATCTGCTAATGAACCGGTCGGCTCTGGGGTGTCGATATCACCTTGCCAACCCTTTTATAGATTCGGCAAATAAATACTGTTACTTTCTGTGATTCCTTGCATCGGATGGAGTTTGGATCATGAAGATGCCAGGAAGTTATCTCCTGATGCGCAGCATGCGCGTCGCCGTCAGGTGGTTCGCGCCTACAAGCGAGGCGTGAACCGTCGTCAGATTGCTCGAGAGTTTGGGTTGAGTTATTCGTCGGTGCGCATGATTGTCAATCGCTTCAAGCACGATGGGGTGCATGGCATCGAGTCTGGCCAGCGAGGCCGTCCGGCAGGCAGTTGCCGCATACTCGGCGCGGAGCAGGAAGAACAGATTCAGCGCATGATCTGTGATAAGCGTCCCGAGCAACTCAAGCTGGACTTCGCTTTGTGGACGCGCGCTGCGGTAATGCTGCTGATCGAATGCGAGTATGGTATTCGCATCCCGGTGCGCAGTGTGGGCGAGTATCTCAAGCGTTGGGGATTCACGCCACAAAAGCCTATACGCCGTGCCTATGAGCAGTCGCCGGTTGTGGTTCAAAAGTGGCTCGACGAAACCTATCCCGAGATCAAGCAGCGCGCCAAAGAAGAAGAAGCCGAGATCCACTGGGGCGATGAGACGGCGGTGGTCAATACCGACGTGCGGGGCCGCGGCTATGCGCCCAAGGGAGATACGCCGGTGGCCTATGTCGTGGGCGGCAGGCGGCAGAAGTTATCCATGATCTCCACCGTTACAAACCAAGGCAAGACAAACTGGATGATCATCGACGGCAACTTCAACCACGTGCGGCTGATCGAATTCTTCGAGGCGCTTATCAAGCAGGCCGGACGCAAGGTCTTCCTGGTGCTCGATAATCTCGGCGTCCATCACTGCGCGCCGGTGAAGAAATGGCTTCGAGAGCACGGGCTGGAAATCGAAGTCTTTCACCTGCCAAGCTACTCGCCACAACGGAACCCCGATGAGCGCCTCAGCGGAGACTTGAAACAAGCCATCGAGACCCGAGTACCATGCCGTACCAAAGATAAACTGCGCCTGGCAGCAACCAACCACATGACGGCAATCGAGAAGTATCCTGAAAGGATCAAAGCCTTCTTCAAAGACCCAATCGCCGCAAATGCCGCTTAGCAGTATTTTGTTGCCGGATCAATAGTCAGCGAGGGCCTTGCCAGTCTCTAG
>JAJXWA010000023.1 GCA_021781795.1 Acidobacteriota bacterium | reverse complement strand
GAGCGCCTTCTCGAGTGCTGGTACTGCGTACGTCCTTTTAGCAGTCATATCCACTTCTATCCCGCAATCAACTGCACAGCGTGCCCACTTTACCACGTCGCGCGATCCGGCAGGTTCTGCCAACTGAAAAGAAATCCCTCCGGCGAGCCAACGGAATAGAGCATGAGGTCTTTTGCGCTTGTCATCACTCGCGAGGAATGCAGGCGAGCCCACGGCGGGCAGCGGCAGCCTGCGCGTCTTTCAGTAACTCTGGAATAGGGGCCTGACTCTGAATGACGCGAACGATCAGTTCGTCGATGAGCGACGCGATCTGGGGCCACGCTTCCAATGCAGGAAGCTCGCGCGCATTTTTGTGCATCGCCTCCAGGCGGTGACAGAAGGGGATGACAGCATTGACTTCCGGGTCGCTCCACGTAGTTCGACGGCATCCCACCCCGCCTTCCAGTGTGAGCAATTTGTCCATCTCCCGTGCCATGCAGTGCCGGAGGAATGCGTACGAGACATCGGCGCATGGGCCGTCAGAGGGAATGCAAAGCAGCCAGTAAATATTGAGCGAGGTGGAAGCGCCTCCGGCAGAATGCGGAATCGGAGCGAGATCGACGCATCCTTTCACGACAGACTCAGCGATTGTCTGCGCCATCGCCGCGAACCCAAACCAGTTGACCATCATCGCTACTTCGCCTCTGGCAAAGGCCATGCCCGCTGCAACCGAGTCAAAGTGATGACAATCCGGATGTGTTGCGGAACCATCCTGCAGCATCGTCCGATAAAAGGTCAATGCAGCCTCAGCCTCAGAAGTCATCAATGTAAGACGGCCCTGTGAGTCAAACAATTCTCCGCCGCGGGTCCATAACTGCAAAAGAAAGTCGTAGACCGTATTGTGACCGTCAGGAAAGGCAGCGAACGCCGCTCCATACAAGCCACCCAGCGGACGCTGAAAGAAGCGGGCAATCTGATGGAACTCTTCCCAGGTTGTAGGCGGGTGGAGATCCCTGCCATGAAGTTGCACGTAGGCGCTTTGCTCTTTGGAGTCTCCAAACAAGTCGGAACGGTAGATCAACGTCTCGGGGCCATCATGATATGGCACACCTAAAATGCGACCCTGCATCGACTGGAGGCGGAGAAGCGAAGGTGACCATCCGCCGGGATAATCCTGCGGGGGATCGCTTGCAAGAAGGGCGGACAAATCAACGACAGCATTCTGCCGGTCTGCCTGCGCGAGCCAATCCGTATTGATGAAGGCAAGGTCAAAGGTGCCGTTCTGCAGCGCATCGCCTTCAAAGAGCGCTTGGTGCAGCGCGTGCAGATCCAAAGGGAAGAGTTCCAACTCGAGTGTAGTGCCAGTGTGCCGCACAAAATCAGCCCATTGCTTACGCAGCGCGGACTCAAACGGATCGAACTGCCGCACGGCGATACGGAAAGATTCACGCATATTCCGAACCTGTCGAATTGAAACGCTTTGACAAGATGGTCAGTCAGCTCATCGAGAATTCGCGCTTCAATGCATCGGTATCTTCTCCGAGTCGAGGAGCGCCCTTCGGTGAGAGAAAGACTTCGCCATCGATACGAATCGGACAGCGCGTGGTCTGCATGTCGATGCCCTTCCCACGCGAAACCGTCTGGACCATATTCAAAATCTTGAAAGCTTCATGCGCCAACAGCCTTGGCCAGGTCAGTACATCCGCACACCAGATATCGTGTGCTTCCAGAATGGAAAGCCAGTACTGCGTGGTGTTCGTCTTCAGATGCTCGACAAAGATGGACTTGATTTCGTCGCGGCGCGAAAACAGAGAAGCAGGGTCAGTGTAAGCGGTGAGCGCAGGACACTGCAGCAGTTCACCGAGTCGAGACACTGAACCCATCGCAAGCGCAAGATAGCCGTTCGATGTGGAGTAGATCCCGTACGGCGCGCCAAGGTACGCATGTGCATTATTGACAGCACTGCGCTGGGGCAATTTGCCTCCATCATTCAAATACGTCGTCAGTACCTCGAACTGCAGATCGAGCGTCGATTCCAACAGGCTGACTTCCACCTTGCCGCCGATGCCGCTCACCCCTCTTCGCACCAGGCATGCCAGGATTCCCTGCACCAAATGCGCTCCTGCGAACATGTCCGCGACTGCCAGACCGAATGGAACGGGAGGTTGGCCGGCATCGCCATTCAGCCACGTCAAGCCTGAGAGCGCCTGCACCAGAAGATCCTGTCCTGGCTTGTCGCGCCAGGGCCCGGCAGTGCCGTAGCCCGTCACCTCTGCATAGATGATGGTTGGATGAACAGCGCGAACAGCCTCATAGCTGAATCCCAACTTATCCATCACGCCGGGACGAAAGTTGTGGATGAGCACGTCAGCCTGCTGAATCAGCTTCCAGGTGCGCTGAACATCGGCCTGCTCTTTGAGGTTTGCCGTGAAGCTCTCCTTGTTGCGATTGATTGAGTGAAACAGCGTGCTGTCACCATCCAGCTCAAGATTGGAGATGTACAAATCGCGGCATAAGTCGCCGGTCTCCGGGCGTTCAATTTTGATGACACGGGCGCCCAGGTCCGCCAGGCGCAGTGACGCCGATGGCCCAGCTAGAAACTGGCTCATATCGACGACAAGGACTCCATCTAATGGCTTCAATCCATGACCACCTTTTTGTTCGACTGCGCGCTGTCCAGTAAGCAATTCAACTTCTGAATCACCTCTCGCGCATCCCCGCCTGTGCTCAGATATCGATGGACGACTGGCGCTGCCGCATCCTGAAAGTCAAGGTATCCAGGAAAGCGCGGTCGAACGTAGGCCGCATCGAGAGTGGGCAGGGTAGACGAAAAGAACCGATTCGATCTCCGGTTGACCTCGTCATCTATCCACGCATCTCGATGTCCAGGTTGACCCCCGGCGTCAACGTAGAGTGTGGACTGGATCGCGCTGCTCGCCGCGAACCTGGCATACTCGATCGCCGGGTCCAGATGCGCAGTCGCGCGGGAAACCGCAAGACCCGCGCCACCGAGAGTGGAACGCAGACGTGCGCCATTCGCGAGAGAAACGAGACCGCCAACCGTCAATGGGTGCTTCGCATATCCGAGGCGGGAATAGTTGGAGTACCCATACGCAAACGGACAGTAAGCGACTTGATCGCCATTGGCGAGTTCTTCCCAGGTCGCAATAGGATTCCGCGCAAGGCAGGAAGGATGACAGGCGGTGACCAGCGTGCGCAGCATACTCAGGGATTCAACGCCTGTCTCCTCGGAGATAAAGTGTCCAGGCTGCTGAAACGGTTCCTCGCCAAGCGCGAGCGCCAGCATGTAGAGATGCATCAGACTGTCGATGGCTAAGCCGGGAAAGGCGACCAGGCCGCGATGCGCCAGTGCCAGCAGCTGATCCCAAGTTTCGGGAACCTCGGCATTCGCACGCGCCAACAGGTCCGGCCGCCACCCACCCACAGGCGTTGCCGCGTCGATCGCGAGCGACCACTGATGTGATTGCCAGGTATAGCTCGCGTGTGATCCCCCCACCGAGTTGCGAGCTTGATCGGCAAGAAAGTCAGCGGGGAGATGGCGATCGAGAGCAATCAGGAGGTCAGCTTCGGCTGCGAGGCCGATGCTTGGATGATCGATGACCAGAAGGTCAAAAGACCGAGCCAGATCCGCAAGCGGCTGATCGGCAAATGCCTGGAGCGACCTTGCCTGCCAAGAAATCGTGACCCCCGGATGCAGCTCGGAAAATCGCTGTGCAGTGGCAACCATCGGCAGGTAACCACGCGTATGGTTCCAGGTAATGCCTCGAAGTTGAATTGGAGAAAGGCTGCTCATTCGGAAGAGAGTCCTCGTGCATATTAGACTGGATTCGCTCATTTTATCAATAAAAATGTATTTCAAAAAATGCTACGATGAGTCTGGCGCAATGTGCCGCCTCTGCCGCCTCACTGGGAGGTGGTGCATGGCTCTGCAGGGAGAAGACAATGGCGGTCGAGTTCTTTGAAGACTATGAAGTGGGCGCGCAGCGCGCAACATCGGGACGGACCATTACGGAAACGGATATAGTGCTCCATGCGGGCCAGACAGGCGATTTCTATCCGCACCACATGGATGAGGAATGGTGTCGCACGCAGCCGTTTGGACGGCGGATTGCGCACGGGACGCTCATCTTCAGCGTGGGCGTTGGACTGACTGCCGGTGTGATCAATCCGCACGCCATGTCGTACGGGTATGACCGGCTGCGATTCATTCAGCCTGTGTTCATTGGCGACACAATTCATGTAAAGGTGACGATCAAGGAGAAGCGAGACGCTCGCAAAAGACTGAGTCACGGAATTGTCGTTGAAGGGGTCGAGATCTTCAACCAGAAGGAGCAACTCGTTCTGGCATGCGAGCATTTACTGCTCGTGGAACGTCGTGTTGCGTACCCAGCCAGCAAATCTGTCTCGCAGTGAAATCGGTTATCCCGTGCAGGGTCCTTCGCGGGTGAATCCCTTCAGTTGGTAAGGGGCGCCTTTTTGCTGACGGCGCCAAACCAGATCCATTTCAGCGAAAGACGAGTTGCAGAACTCCTGACGGACCGATACTACTTGCGCGTGAGTCGCGCAATCTGGAACCGCTGCACAGCGCCGCGCGGCGTGTGGTGGTCGTGGATGAGGCTCTCCGCCAGATCAAACGCCTGCGCAAAGTCGGCAGCTATCATCTCAGTGTTGGCGCGATAAGCAGGAAGTCCACTGCATGATTTCGGCCCATCGATCGCAAAGGTGGTAACGATGAGCGCACCTCCTCTGCGCACAGCGCCGGAAGCCGCTCGAGCGTAGGCCGCACGGTCCTTCTCTTCGGTGAAGAAGTGATACGCGGCCCGGTCGTGCCAGATATCCACGCCGTCCGGAGGATTCCACTCCAATACATCCGATTCAATCCAGCGAACCATTCCAGCAGCCGCGCCCAGGCGCTCGCGGGCCATCGCAAGAGCGCGCATACTGACATCAAGAACGGAGATGGACGTGTAGCCGTCCGCGAGAAGGCAGTCCACCAGTCTGGAGCTGCCGCCGCCGACATCGACGATGGAATCTCCGGTTCCTCGTGCGCTCTTGCGAATCAACTCCAGAGACAACGAAGGCACGGACTCAAACCAGCTCAACTCCGGCTCGGTGTGGTTTGCGTAGAACTGCTCCCAGTGCGCTTTGCGCGCCGGCTGATCCATCCCTTCCTCCGAGTCTCCTATGAATCCCAGCCGGTTCCGGTTGTTGGCCGATGCCCCTCCCAGCGGAGAGGCAGACACATTCATCGACCGGCGCCAGCAGACTGCTAAGACTACCAACTCGTCGATGCGATCCCCTTATGTAAAGATGATCTGCGCGCCGGCCGCTTTTTCATAGAACTGGCCCACAGAAATTACCCCGTCCAGTTCGTCACAGAAATCTTCCTTCTTGAGGTGGAACATGTCCACGGTCGCGCGGCAGGCGTAGATTTCGCAGCCCGCGTCGTGAATCATCGTGATGAATTCGCCAACCGGAGGGATGTCCAGCTTTTCCATCTCCTTCTGCATCATCTTCGTGGCGAATGACGACATGCCCGGGAGAGCGCCGACGAGCGTGGGCATATGCATTGCCGGGTTGCCGACGGTTGCGACCTTGAGATCGTTCATCCTCTTCTTGATGATGGCGTCGAGTCCGAAGAACGTAAAGAACAGGGACGCTTCGATGCCTTCCATGCGCGCGCCATTGGCCATAATCAGGGCTGGATACACGCCTTCGAGAGAGCCATGCGAAACGATGATCGAGACCTTTTCAATGGGTTGTACGTTGTTCTCTGGCATTGTGTGTTCTCCTTATATGCAGCCCTTGGGCTTTGGCAGTCCGGCAATCTTGGCTGAGCGCTTTGCAGGCCCTTTAGGGAAAAGCTGGTACAGGGTCTTGGTATCCACTCCGCTCTCCTTGGTCAGGCGCCGGATCGAGGGGGCATCGCCTTCTTTGTCAAAGACGGCCCGCATGAAGTTAATCACCGTCCAATGTTGCGGCGTCAGTTCAGGAATACCTTCCTGGGTTGCGAGCGCGCGAGCGACTTCTTCGTTCCAGTCTCCCCGATGGGCAAGGTGCCCATCTGCGTCCAATTCAATTGCCTTTCCAGCCATGTTCATCGTCTCCATGCGTTACCTCCCTGCGGTGGGTGTTGTGGGTGTGGGTGTGGGTGCGGGACCGACGACACTGCGTGACCCGACGACTTTGAGAAACTCAACCAGGATGGCGATTCCCCGGCGTGCATCCGGAGAATTAACGTCCCGTACAAGCTGCACGACGGATTTGTCCACGTTCATTGTGGCCTGGACTCGGCCAAAGCCGTGGATGATGGCCTCGAGCGCCTGCAGCACTTCGGGCCGGGTGAGTTCACGCAGGAAGCCGACGAGCTGCGGTACGCTGGCCTCCACCTGCTTCCAGTCCTCGCGAGAGTGCGACTGGATGAGCGCATCCGCAACGCGCGTACCCGCGGCCACGGCGGTGAAGTATCCCTTTTCATCGAGCCTCTGGCAGCCGACTACAGCCTGGTGAAAGAGATCGCGCGCAAGCGGCCCGGCATCCTGAATGAAGTCTGCGGCGCTCTCCAATTGCCGTAGCGCGCTTTGCAGCAGTCGCGCGTCGATCAGCACGCTTTTGACAAGCTGCAGAATCTCTTCCGGCCGAAGCGCGGCAGAACCGAGGCTCTCAACCGCATCCTTCATCGCATCTTTGCCTACCAGAGTAAGATCTGCGACAAGGTCTTCGGCGCTGTTCCGCACCCTCTTCAGATGCGAGAGCTCTTCGACGATGAAGTCCAGCTTGCGATCCAGCTCGCCGATCCGGTCTTCAACAGTTGCGGTTGCCATCATTGCACCCGCTTTCCGGCCATGGACATCTCCGCTTCAATCGGCAACTCCAGGCCCCGCAGCAACAGGTTCCAATAGACCCAGCGGAACATCATCTTCCCGTAGTGATTAATCGGGCTCTCCTGCAAGAGGCTGAAGGGCCCAACGCCCGGCAGCGGGAATTCTCCCGGCAGCGGTTCCGTCTCATAATTGAAGTCAATCAGCAATCCCTTGCCGAATCCCGACTCAATGAAACAGTTGGCGTGCCCGTCGAAGTGCGCAACCGGCGGACGCCCGTCGATATGTTCGAGGATGTTCTGGAACAGGATGTCCGCCTGGAAGTGAGCAACCGACCCAGCCTTGGAACTGGGCAGGTTCGTTGCATCGCCAATCACGAAAACATCTTCAAGTCCTTCAGCCTGAAGGGTCTCTTTGTTCGTCGGCACAAAGTTCAACTCGTTGCCAAGCCTGCTGCGTGCGATGCAGGCGTTGCCCATGTTCGTCGGAATCGATACAAGCACGTCGTAGCCGACCTCGGTTTCGTCCCAGGCCACCAGCTTCTTCTCTTTGCTGTCGACACGGCCGAGGTCAAAGTCCGGCGTGACGCTGACGCCCTTGCGCGCAAGAAACTCGCCGAGAACCCGGCTCGAGGTGGGCTTGGTAAATGCGCCGGAGAGCGGCGTGACCAGTTGCAGATCCACCTTGTCGCGCATGCCGCGCTTGGTGAAGTAAGCATCGGCCAGAAAAAGAAACTCGAGCGGAGCGACCGGGCATTTGATCGGCATCTCGGTCACGCTCAGAATCAGCTTGCCCCCCTGCCATGTCTTGAAGAACTGGCCCAGGCGCTCTGCGCCCTTGGGAGTATAGAAATCAAACTTGCTCTTGCCCCACTCTTCGTCCATCAGGCCTTCGGTCTGCTCGGGATGAATGTTGGCGCCCGTCGCGATAATCAGGACGTCGTAGCGGAGCGCCTCCCCACCAGCGAGGAGAACCGTCTTCTTTTCTGGCTCAATGCGGTCGATTGCAGACACGATGAACTTAATCCGGCCGGGAAAGTACTGGCGGCGCGGTTTCACAATCTCGCGCATTCGATACGTGCCAAACGGAACGAACAGGAAACCCGGCTGGTAGTAATGCTCCTCCGTCTCGTCGACGACCGTAATACGCCAGTCTCTTTCATCCAATGCGGCGGCCAGCTTGTTTGCCATGATGGTTCCGGCAGTTCCGCCGCCGAGAATTAGCATGTGACGCATGGTGTGTCTCCTCTTCTGCGGTGATTCCCACTTCCATAAAGTCCGGCGTGAGACACGACGTTACAGAAGTGAAAAACAAATTGTTGCGCCCCGGCCATGTTTGCAGTCGCTGTACTCGTCGGGAGAAAGAGAGCTGCGAAGGTTTGCGCAGCCCAGAACGCGGCGAAGGAATAACTCCCACTTTGGCCTGAGCATCGCGCAGCTCTCCGGACTGAATTTCCATGGGCAAGGAAGCGGATGCGGAGAACGGTCCGAGCGGATCGGGATGGCACGGCAAAGAGCAGCAGATCCATCCAGTTAGCGGATGGAGCCACCCAGGACCGATGCGAACTTTGCGTGATTCTCATGCCGCCTTCCAGAGAGTCCGCTCGCAGCCCCCACTGTTACCCAGCAGCGCGGAGCGTCAACGAACCTTCCTTCAGAAAGAAGTGCACGCATTGCGCCAAACTCAGTGGCCCATTAAATCAACGGATTAAGTCCTTGTGCGACCTGTAATGAAACGAATGTTGCAACACTCGTTTCAATGGTTGCAACGTGGCGGGCGGCTTTTCACGGGTGTTCCGTGATGCGGAGTTCCCGCATCTTGCGCCATAGGGTCGTGCGGCTGAGGCCAAGCTCGCGCGCCACCTCAGCGCGGTTCCAGTGGTGCGACGCCAGCAGGGCGGCGAGGCGCTCTGCTTCTTCGGACGGATTCTCATCGACGTGAGAGTGCCGGGATGGATGACCGCTTTCCCTGGATTGCGGCGCGTGCACGACAAAGGGCGAGCGGATCTCCTCCGGGAGATCTTCAGGCAGAATCGTCTCCATCTTTGCAACGGCGACGGCATACTCCATCACGTTCGCCAGCTCACGGACATTTCCTGGCCAGGGGTACTCAAGGAGCAAGCGCATGGCCTGGGGCGAGATACGTCGGACGAGTCCGTGCTGAGCGGCCACCCGATTCAGGAGATGGCGCGCGAGCGGGGAGATATCTTCGCGGCGCTCCCGCAGCGGCGGGACCTCAATCGGCACCACGCAGAGCCGGTAATAGAGGTCCTCTCTGAGGCGGCCCTGGCGCAGGGCCATTCGCAAGTCCACGTTAGTCGCGGAGAGGATGCGTGCTCGCGCGGTTCGCGTCACGCTTTCGCCCACGCGCTCAAACTGGCGCTCCTGCAGGACACGGAGGAGCTTGACCTGCAGTTGCGGATGGAGGTCGCCAATCTCATCGAGAAAGAGAGTGCCGTGCGAGGCCAGTTCAAAGCGCCCCACCCGATCTCTTACCGCGCCGGTAAAGGCACCGCGAACATGGCCAAAGAGCTCCGATTCGAGCAGCTCCGCCGGCAGCGCGCCGCAATTGACGGCGACGAATGGACCATTGCTGCGTGACGAGCCCTGATGAATGGCGCGGGCGACTACTTCCTTGCCCGTCCCGCTCTCCCCGGTAATCAGGACGGTGGCTTCGCTGTGCTGGAGGGTCTCCACCAGCCGGAAGATGCGCTGCATCGCGGGTGATTGGGCGATGGCATCGGAGTAAAAGGCAGGGCCCGTCGAACACATTTGATCTTCATCTGCCGGGCGCAGCAGGACCACATAGCGCATCCGGGGATCGCAAAATTCCGTGGGTTCGTCGAGCAATGGAGCAACGGTTATGGACACTAGCCTCGACGTCGCATCTTTGAACTGCACAGTTGCGCGCCAGCCTTCGCGCCGTTGTCCTTCCAGCAGTGCGCTGCGCAGCGGCCCCTTCGCGCCGAAGAGATCAGCGCCGAGCAGTTCTTCGATACCGCGGTCCACAAGGTTACGTGAGGCACCCTCTCCGAGAAGTCCATCCAGCAGATAGGACGCATGCACGATGCGAAAATCGGCATCGAGACAGACAAAGGCTCTGCCCACGGAGGCCAGAACGCGCGTGACGCCATGCAGCGCAATCTGGGTATCTGCACTCAACGACTGACCTGCAGGAGGCAGGCACTGCGCGTCGGAATTCGAGGACATAGCAAGTTTCCTTCGAGCTTACTCCGCTGCTGTTCGCTGCCGATTGCCTCTCTGCACTCGTGCAGCAGATTCAGCATACCCTTCCATCAGAACGTTAACGCCGAGCAGCGGCTTTCAGCAAAGGTTGAATCGCGAGCCTATCCGCAGCTTTGCAGACGTGGTGACGCATTGTATCGATCCCCCGCTGCGAGGTGCGCCTCTGTCGGACCCACGCTCGTTGCTCTACACTTTCGTTGGGGCCTTTGAGCGACAGATGCCCCCGGAGTTGTCCGTTGAATCGAGTTGCAGCCTTTATCCTTTTCACTCTGACCACGCTATCTGCTCAGGTTCCGAATCTCAATCCAGGCGCTCCGGCCGCGGCTCCCGCGCCGCTGGCTGACAGAGAGGCCGCGCTGCAATCCCTCTTCAAAGAGTATTGGGATGCATATCTGCAGCACTCGCCCGAGTTCGCTTCGCAGATTGGCGATACGCGATTCAATGATCAGATCTCGGACTACTCTGCGCAGGCGGCGAATGACTGGCTGGCCGTGGAGCAGAACGACCTGATGCGTCTGGCTGCGATTGACCCGACGGGCTTCAGCGATCAGGAAAAGACGAGTCGCGAACTGCTGCTTCGCCGCTTTCTCGACGACGAGGAAGCCGCCGAGTTCAAGGAGTGGGAGATGCCCATCAACCAGATGGGAGGCATCTACTCCACCTATCCGGGGCTCGTGGCGGAGCTGAGCTTCAAGACCGTGAAGGACTACGACGACTGGATCGCCCGCCTGCACAAGATACCGCATGCGTTTGATCAGGTCATCACGGATATGTCGATCGGCATCGACGATCAGCGCGTACCGCCGCGGTCCATCCTTGAAAAGACCCTGCCGGAAGTGCAGCAACTCGCGACGCAAAAGCCGGAAGACTCTCCATTGGCCTCGCCGCTTAAGAAGTTTCCGGCATCGATCTCCGCGGCGGACCAGGCGCGCATCCGCGAAGAGATGCTGCGCGTGATCCAGAAGGAAGTGTTGCCGGCCTATCAGCGTCTGGCGCAGTTCATCCAGTACGCTTACATTCCCGCGGGTCGCGAGCAGCCAGGCATCGGGGCGTTGTCCGACGGAGCGAAGTATTACCGGTTCCTGATCCGCCGCAACACCTCCACCAGCCTGACTGCGGATCAGATTCACCAGATCGGCGTGGAGCAGGTCGCTCAAGATGAAGCCGCGATGCTGGCAATTGCACAGAAGCTCGGCTTCAAAGATCGCAAGAGCTTTGAGGCGAGCCTCAAGGGCAATCCCAAACTGCACCCAGCCTCAGCGGAAGCGTTGCTGGCCGCCTATCGCGGATACCTTGATGCAATGAAGGCAAGGCTTCCGCAACTTTTTGGCCATCTGCCCAAGGAAGCCTTCGAGGTTGTGCCTGTTCCGGACTATCTGGCCGAAAATTCAGCCCCGGCCTACTACGAACGCGGAACGCCCGATGGCGCGCGTCCGGGACGCCTGTTCATCGACACCTACGAGGCGACGCAGCGAAATCTGTATGACGTAGAAGCGCTTGCCTATCACGAGGGCATCCCAGGACATCATCTGCAGATCTCGATCGCACAGGAAATGGAGGGAGTGCCTGAGTTCCGCAAGTATGGCGGCGACACGGCGTATACCGAGGGATGGGCTCTCTACGCGGAGCAGCTTGGGAAGGATGTAGGCGGTTATCAGAATCCTTACTCGGATTATGGACGTCTGGAATTGGATATATGGCGCGCTATCCGGCTGGTGGTGGATACGGGTGTCCACTCGCAACACTGGACGCGCCAGCAGATGGTGGATTATTTTCACGACCACTCCGCGTTGGATGAAGCCAGTCTGCAGGCCGAGGTCGATCGCTATATTGCATGGCCGGGACAGGCGCTCGCGTACAAGGTGGGACAGTTGAAGATGCTGGAACTGCGCGATAAGGCAAAGGCGGCGATGGGCGTGAAGTTCGACCTCCGCGCCTTCCACGATCAGGTGCTCGATTCGGGCGCGCTGCCCCTGGACGTGCTCAGCGAGCGTATCGACGCATGGATCGCTCAATCCAGCAAGTAGGGATGCATTTCGGCGGGCATTCGGGCTGGTCACCGAGAGAATCTCGTCGAAAGATGTGCGCATCGGAGAGTTGCAGTTGGCGCATCGCATCGCAGATGGAGGCGGCCGCGCCTCTCGATTCAAGGCAGGAAAACCCGTATTCTTTCAACACTGCAGCTCGGACGAACAAGGCGCAAAAGAAGGACCAGAGTAGGGCTCCTTGGAGGGCAAGGCCAGACCACTCAATAGATAAAATCAGCATAAGCGAAGCGCTATACCTCTGATTTATAAGATAGTTCTCATTTGTTTTACTTTTATCTTGACAGGTCTTTAAAGGGGCTGTAACTATTTGGCATCGTTCAGGGTGGTCCGACCACATTGCACCGATAGGTCCAAGAGCGGATTTCGAAATCCATCAGTAATTCTTTGGGAGGTTCTCATGCAATTCAGGCGCTTCAAGGCGCGGGCAACGGCCCTGTGTTCGGCGTCCCTGCTCAGTTGTGCAGGATTCTTTCTTCTTTCAGTCAGCGGCCACGCTCAGATTGCCGGATCCGGCAACATACAGGGCACGGTTTCGGATTCGACCGGGGCAGTGATCCCCGGAGCGGCGATCACGTTGGAAAACGAAGCTACGCACGTGAAACGCGCGACGCAGAGTGACAGCGCCGGTATCTATGTCTTCCCCGGCGTTCCGGTTGGCGTCTACGACCTGAGCGTTTCGGATGCCGGCTTTAAGACTTATGTTCAGAATCACATCACGCTTGAAGTTGGCAGCAGCATCGCCATCAATCCGAGCCTTGCGGTCGGCAGCGGAGATGTGAGGGTCGAAGTTCAGGCTGAGGGTCTTTCGCTGCAGACGGAAGATCCCACATTCAAACAGACGATCGATCAGAATACAGTGACCGAAATGCCGTTGAACGGCCGGCAGATGACTTCGCTGATTGCACTGTCTGGCGGTTCGACCAATGCTCCAGGCAACGACTTTACGGGCAGCAAGTACTCTTACGCGACGATCTCAGTTTCCGTTGCGGGCGGCAACGGCAACACGACGCTCTGGCGGCTGGACGGCGGCGACAACCAGGACTACATGGCCAATGGCAACCTGCCATTTCCTTTCCCGGACGCAGTGAGTCAGTTCAGTGTGGAATCCAGCGTGCTTGGGGCGCAGGACGGCGAGCACACCGGCGGCATGGTGAACGTTGTGACGCGCTCCGGAACGAACAGCTTCCACGGCGAAGCATTCGAGTTTATCCGTAACAACTACATTGACGCGACCAATTTCTATTCAACCTCGCCCGACACGCTGCACCAGAATCAGTTTGGCGGCACATTTGGCGGCCCGATCAAGCGGAACAAGATGTTTGCCTTTGCCGGCTATCAGCGCACGGTGGCGAAAGAGTCGCAAGCCAGCAAGGAGGCATTCGTGCCGACAGCGGCGAACCTGGCCGGCGATTTCTCGGTGACGGACGGCGCCAACTGCCAGGCTTCCGGCAAGTTTCTGCAACTGAAGGACCCGCTCACCGGCGCTTTGCTTCCCGGCGACATCTACCCGACTACGCCGACCTTCAACGCGCAGGCGCTTGCGCTGCAGAAGTATCTTCCCAAGATCGACCCGGCTGTCGATACCAAGGGTTGCGGCCTTGTCTCTTACTCGATTCCTTCGGATACTTACGACAATCAGTTTGTGACGAGGGTGGACTACACCATCAGCCCGAAGCAGAACCTTTACGGGCGCTATCTTGTGGATGGCTACCAGTCACCGGCCTTCTATTCTCCGACAAATATTCTGATCACGACGCAGTCGGGCAACATCGAGCGCGTTCAAACCTTCACGATGGGCGATGCGTACACATTTTCTCCGAATATCGTGAACGCGGCCCACATCTCAATCCTGCGCCGCGTGAACAACCGCGGTTATGCTGCGAACGATATCAACGCTGCTACGCTGGGCGTCAATATCTATCAGGCGATTCCCAACGGCCTGCAGATTGCTGAAGGGAAGTTCTCGATCGGCGGCGGCCTGAACTCTGCCGCACACTTCAATGACAACACGCTTTCCATCGACGACGATGTGACCTGGATTCGCGGCAAGCACCAGATCATCTTCGGCGGTGAGTGGGTTCAGAACCAACTGAACATCGGCAACGGTTATGAATCCAACGGCGTCTTCAGCTTCAACGGCGAGTACAGCGGCAGCGGACCGAACGGCGGCAACGTCATCGGTGACCAGAACCTCGACTTCCTGCAAGGGACATTGAGCGCCTTCCAGCAGAGCAAGCAGCAGCAGAATGCCCTGCGTGGACCGATTCCCAGCCTCTATGCGCAGGATACGTACCATGCCACGAGCCGGCTGACGCTGGTGGCGGGTCTGCGCTGGGGACCAAACTTCATGCCCACGGATTACTTCAACCGCGGCAGCGTCTTCAACATGGCAGATTTCCTGTCCAACACCTTCAGCACGGTCTATCCCAATGCTCCGGCGGGCGTTTTGTTCTATGGAGATAAAGGGGTGCCGCAGGGTTTCACGAAGAATTCGCCGTGGCAGTTTTCTCCTAACGTAGGCGTCTCCTATGATCCGACGGGCACAGGCAAGACGGTGGTCCGCGCGGGCTTTGAGGTTGCGTACGACAAGCCCAACTTCTTTACCGGCCAGCGGACGCAGCAGAACCCGCCCTTTGCAACCGCCATCAGCAACGCGCAGACGTCGTCTTCAGGGCCGCTGACCTTCAGCGCGCCTTGGTCCACGGGCACCATCACCACAAGCCCATTCCCGCAGCCCAGCGTGCCCAGTCCTGCGCAGGCGGTCTTTTATCCGCAGTCGCAGTACATCGTCATGCCAGACCAGTTCCACGCAGCCTACACGATTCAGTGGACGGCTAGTGTGCAGCGCGAGTTCGGGCATGGGTGGCAGGCGCAGTTGGACTATATCGGCAATACCACGCGGCATGATCCTGTCGGCATCCCGATCAACACCGCGGTCTTTATCCCCGGCGTTTGGGGAGCTGGCGGAACGGGTTGCTCGGGCATCGTGACGACGGGACCGGCGGCCGTGAAGCCGGGCTCTGCAGGAACTAATTGCTCGACGGTCAAGAATCAGGCCTCGCGCTTCGAATTAGCCATTGCGAATCCCATGCAGGGCAACCAGATTGAGGGTGGTGGCGGCGGTTCGCTGCTGGTAGGCGACTCGGCGACAGCCAACTATAGCGGCATGGTTACGACAATCCAGCATCGCCTGTCGGATACCTTCAGCCTGATGGCCAACTGGACTTGGTCCAAGTGCCTCGACATCGAAGATGGCCAGGGCGACATCGGCGGCTCGACTCTTGAGAATCCCAAGAATCCGGCTCTCGATTACGGCCCCTGCGGATTCGACTACCGGCATATTGAGAACGTCGTACTGGTCACCAAAAGCAGCTTTTCCCGCTTCAACCGGGCAGAAAAGCTGCTGCTCAACAACTGGGAGTTTGCTCCTCTCATCCACATCGCATCCGGCGCGCCGATCAACGTTGCTTCGGGCCAGGACAACTCTCTTACCGACGTTGGACATGACCGTCCGAACCTCATACCCGGCGTTGACCCGTACATGCACACGAAGCTTTCAAAGGCCAGCGGCGAAGCCGCACGCGGCTATCTGAATCCGGCAGCGTTTGCACAGGTCACCGCGCCGTGCGGCACCAATCTGAATGGCTGCAGCACTCTGGGCACCTACGGCAACCTTGCCAGAAACGCTTTGCGCGGACCGAGCTCACTGCAGTTCGATGCGCAGGTTTCGCGCATCTTCCCAATCCACGAGAGCCTCGCCATGACCTTCCGTCTGGAGGCGTTCAACGTGCTCAACCACCCGGACTTCGGAAGTCCGAATGCCACTCTGACCGCATCGACGTTCGGCCAGATTTCGTCCACCAGCAATGCGGCTCGTGTCTTCCAGGGCAGCATCAAAGTCGCCTTCTGAGGCAGTTCGCTTCAGACAGGACTGCATCAACCGGACCGGTCATCTCTTCCACTGAGGTGACCGGTCCATATGCGTCGGAAGAATTTCGTTTGATTGCGGCGCGCTTGATTCCATCACCCGAGCAGCTGCGTGGTGCAGCAACATCCAAATCCAATCTTGAGTTCAGAGGACCGCTCATGTCATCCATCGAAAAGACTCGCAGGGATTTTCTGAAGGCGGGCAGCGCTGCGCTGGCCGCATCCGCCGTGTCATGGAATGCTTCCAGCTACGCTGCAATCGTGGGCGCAAATGATCGCGTGAGAGTTGGCGTGGTGGGATGCGGAGACCGGATGAAGAGCGCGCTCATTCCGGCATTTCTGGAGCATGCCAAGGAATTGGATTTTGAATTTGTAGCCGTCTCTGACATCTGGAGCCGTCGCCGCGAAGAGGGTGCGGCATACGTTCAGAAGCTGAGCGGCAGCGCTGTCGATGCGGTGCGCAATAACGATGAGCTGTATGCGCGCAAGGATGTGGATGCCGTACTGATTGCGACGGCGGACTTTCAACACGCGCTGCACGGCGTAGAGGCGGTAGAGGCAGGTCGTGACGCATACGTGGAGAAGCCAACGGCGCACACGATGAAGGATGCGCGCAGGTTCCTCGCTGCGGTAAAGAAGACGGGAAAGATTGTGCAGGTGGGCACGCAGCGCCGCAGCACGCCGAGCTATCAGAAGGCCGCGGAGTACATCAAGTCCGGCCAGTTCGGCGACATCGTGATGGTGGAGATGACGTGGAACGTGAACCAGCCGGGGCGCTGGCGGCGTCCGGATGTGGTGCCGCTCTTGAAAGAGCAGGACACGGATTGGAAGCGCTATCTGCTGGAGTGCCCGTATGAGCCGTTCGACGCGCGGAAGTATCTGGAATTTCGCCTGTTCTGGCCGTATTCGTCGGGCATTCCCGATCAGTGGCTTGTCCACCAGATCGACACGGTGCACTGGTTCACGGGTCTGCCGCATCCGCGGAGCGTGGTGGCCAATGGCGGCATCTATCTGTGGAAGGACGGCCGGCAGAACTGGGACACGATGACGGCTGTGTTCGATTACGGTCCGCTGGATGATAGGAGCAAGGGCTTCCAGGTGCAGTACTCATCGCGCTTTACCAACTCTGCAGGCGGCGTGAAGGAGCTGTACTACTCGAACGGCGGCATGATCGACATGGATAAGCAGACGGTGACGCCGACGGGCGGGTTGAACGCGCGCAATGCGGCCGAGATGGGAATGAAGGCGAATCAACTGCCGAGCTTCTCGCTGGTGGAGCACGCGGAGGCGGTCTCGACCGCGGCGGACACGGGCAAGGATCCGATGACTTCTGCGAACATGCGCAACTGGATGGAGTGCGTACGCTCGCGCAAGACGCCGAATGCATCGATCGAAGCAGGGTACAGCCACTCGATTGCACTGTGCATGAATGTGGCTGCGATTCAGACAGGCGAGAAGGTCACCTTTGACGATAAGACGCAGCAGGTGATGGCCGGAGGCAAGGTCTATGCGTAACGCTGTATGGCCGGGAGTACTGATGGCTGCCATGATGCTGGGAACGCAAGCGTATGCCGCAGCGGGCGCGGGCGGCGTGCAGGTCGTCGCGGACGAAGCCAATCGCCGCGTCGATGTGACGATCGATGGGAAGCCGTTCACCTCGTATATCTGGCCGACATCGCTGAAGAAGCCGGTGCTGTATCCGCTGGTGGATGATGAAGGCGTCACGGTGACGCGCGGGTTTCCGCTCATGCCGCAGCCGGGTGAGCGCGTGGATCATCCGCATCATGCGGGGCTCTGGTTCAACTATGGCAACGTGAACGGATTCGACTTCTGGAACAACTCCGACGCGATCAAGGAAGAGAACCGAAACAAAATGGGCACGATTCTGGAGACGAAGATCGTTTCAACCAGGAGCGGGCCCATGCGCGGCGAGCTGGTGGTGGATTCGGTGTGGGTCACCGGCACAGGCCAGAAGATTCTCGATGAAACGACTCACTATGTCTTCGCGACGCGAGCGGGCGAGCGCGTGATCGACCAGGTCATCACGCTCAAGGCGCTCGACCGCGCAGTCTTTCACGATGACAAAGAGGGACTGCTGGGCATGCGCGTGGCCAAGTGGCTGGAGTCGCCGACGGAAAAGGGCGGCGTCTTCATGGATGCGAGTGGACGGCCGACGAAGGTGGCGGCAGCGGACACGAGCGGTGCAACGGGCGTTTACCTGACGAGCGAAGGCGTGAAGGGCGATGCGGTGTGGGGCACGCGTGGCAGGTGGTGTACGCTGACTGGTCACACGGGCGAACATACTGCAACGATTGCAATCTTCGATCATCCGAAGAATCCCGGCTATCCGACCTACTGGCATGCGCGCGGCTATGGGCTGTTCGCCGCGAATCCGCTGGGACGCAGCATCTTCGACCCCAAAGAGACCGCGTTCAACTTCACGCTGGAGAAGGGGCAGACAGCGACGTTCCGCTATCGCGTGGCGATCCTGTCGCACAGCGTCACCGCGGCGGAGATGGACAAGGACGCGGCGGCGTTTGCAGGAGAGATGGAGTAGACCCTGAGATGAAGCCGAGTACGGCGGCACGCGGCGAATCTGTCAAATTCGTTCTAGCCGGTTGGAAGTCAGCGGGGAGTTGATTTGCTCGAAGTCTACGCGGCCAAACAGCGCGACCTGCTTATTGCATCAGATAGGCGGTGAGGCCATGGATGGGCGGGCCGCCTGGAAGAGATGAGTAGTCGTTCCCGACGCTGAAGTTGTTTGACCCATCCAGGACCAGTGTATTCACGTCAAGTATGGTGTAAACGGCAAGGTTCGAGCCGCCGTCCAGCCGTAACTCCGCGCTCGGAAGATAGATAGTTCCTTGCCAAACGGTTGTTGAATCGCCATTGAGCCTGACGGTAGTAGTGTCAGTCGGGCTCTGATAGACCAGGATGCCCGCATAGGTGCCGATCGTTGGCGCCACGAGATTCACGTGGCTGTTTGCATCCAGTGACAGGGCTCCGCTGGAGAAGTAGAGAGTAACGCCATTTCCGGAGATGGCCCCGGCTGCATCGACATGCATGGGGCCATTAATGATATAGGTGCCGGGGTTAAAGATCACCGACGCGTGTGATCCGATGTGGATACCTCCACTGTAGGTGCCTGGATTGAAGACAACATTTGTGCTTCCTCCGCTGATGCGGACCGGTGTCGCCGAACCGGAATAGGTAGCCGGCTGATTCTGGCTGCCGCTGGGAGAAGTGGGTATGGGCAGATTTGCGAGCGGATCGGGCACAACGGGAGCATAGGTGGTGGGAGTTGGGCTGACATACGCGTTTCCACCTGCAACGTATCCGCCGTGGGTGGAAATTGCCGGGGCGGTGACGCTTGCGCCTCCGTCCATTTGAATCGAAGAGGGGGAGCTTGAATTGACGGCGACGCCGCAATGCGCAACAAGAGTGGCATTGCCACCGACTTTCATCGCTTGAGGTGCGCTGGGGTTCAGGACAAAGAGACAGTTCTTCGGCGGGCCAAGCGCAGCTTCAGATCGAGCAGAGATGCCGACCGAGTTGATGTGGATCAGACTGCCAAAGAAGGTTGGCTGACGCTGCGAAACAACCGCCTCGGCAAATTTTGCATTCAAGTAATTGGGGTCAGCGGCGCCAAGCGCGCAAGGCCCGTTGTTGATGGTCAACGATCCGCCTGTTCCCTGAACGACGGCAGCGCATTGCGCGTAGAAGGATGGATTGGAGAAACCATTCTCCGCTGCGGCAGACTTCGCTGCCTGTTGCATGTCTGTGCAGTTGCTGGTAAGGCCGCATTGTGAAGTTTCGAGGGCCGCGGCGAGGGCTGCGGCGTCTGCGACGGTCTGCAGTCGCCTCTGGGCGTAGTAGAGTTGTCCGGCATCAATGGCGACGGAGAGGAGAAGCAGTAGCGTCGCCACCGAGAAAGCTACGAGGATTAGAACCTGCCCCCGTTCTTCTGTTAGACGTTTCATAAGGTACTCCTGCGTTTTGTGGCGCGGCAGAATACGAGCATGTTTTATACAAACCAAGAAGATCCATGCCGCCTGTCGTTATTCCAGGCAATGCGGTGCTGCTGAGATGGGGGCACGATAACTAAAGAAGATCGAAACCGACCCAATTGGATGCTGCCTTGTTATTCAAAACAGGCCAATGATCAGCAAATGAGCTATTCGGTACGAAGAAGAAAGATAGCCCGCATTTCATCCGTTGAGTCACGAAGCAATCAAGACTCGCTAACTCGATAGTGAAGATTTGTAGTTTTGCATTCTATGCAACTTTTGGGGAAGTGGGGTGATTCGCGAGGGGGGCGAGGACCGAGGTGCTGGCGCAAGAGGAGTTGTCGACCAGGAAGATGAAGACAAATCCGCCTCGCTCCAGGTGGGGCGAGGCGGCACTGCAAACGGGGTTGTGCCCTACTTTGGCGAGGCGATGCGGACGAGCAGGATGTCGTGGCTGGGCAGAGTGATGGGCATGTTCTGCGTGAGCGTGACAGACTGGCCGGTCCAGAGATCTTTGCTCTGCTGCGCGCCGTGGAGACCGAGCTTGGCAAGGTCGAGGTGGAAGGGATGCGTGGAGACGCGGTCGCTGCCTGCGTTGAGGATGGCGACGGCCATGGCTCCGCCGGACAGATGCCGCGCCCAGACTTCGACTTCACCGTCGGCGTAGATGCGGCTGGCCTGCTGGCCGAGCGCGTCCTGATCGATGGCGATGACGTCGCGGTTGGTGAGGATGGCCTTAATCTCAGGCTTCATATTGGGCAGGTCGTTGCCGGCGAGCAGCGGCGAGGCGAGCATGGCCCACATGGAGAAGTGCGCGCGATTCTCGGCGAGGGTGAGCTTGCCGTTGCCCACTTCAAGCATGTCGGGATCGTTCCAGTGGCCGGGACCGGCGTATTTCTCTAGCCCTGCCTGCTGCTCGAGTAGGACGTAGATGCGGTCCCAGTGAGCGTTGATGTCGCCGGTGGTGCGCCAGGAATTGCCGCCGAGCGCGGGGGCCCATTCCCAGGGCGAATCCCAGCCGTACTGGCAGAGCGAGTAGACGATGGGGCGGCCGGTGGACTGGAGCGCTTTGCCCATCTTGGCGTAGGCGTCGTGCATGAGGCGCATCTGCGCGGCTTCATCGTGGGGGGCTTGCTTCTGCATGACGTCGGGGATGAAGCTGCAGAGGTCGTACTTGAGGTAGTCGATGCCCCAGGCAGCGTACATTTTGGCGTCCTGCTCTTCATGGCCGAGCGAGGCAGCATAGCCGCCGCAGGTTTTGGTGCCGGGGCCGGAGTAGATGCCAATCTTGAGGCCTTTGGAGTGGACGTAGTCGGCGAGCGCCTTCATGTCTGGGAATTTGGAGTTGGTGTGCAACTCGCCGCTGGCGTCGCGCTCGCCCTCCCACGTGTCATCAATATTGATGTAGATGTAGCCGGCGTCTTTCATGCCGGTGGCGACGATTTCGTCGGCGGCGGCGCGGATGTCCTTGTCGGTGACGCGTTCGGCGAAGTAGTTCCAACTGTTCCAGCCCATGGGCGGTGTGGCGGCCACCTGCGGCGATGAGGGCTGCGCACCGGCGGACGGGGCAAACGAGAAGGCGCAAAGCGTGAAAGCGGCAGCGAGAGCGGCGAGGGAGGCAGGGAGACGCATGGTTTTTGGGGACCTTCCTGAAAACGATTTCAAGTGCGCCTGAATGGTAAGCCCGCGAGGGCAGGTTGGGCAATGGAAAGCTGCGCAAGACCGCGGGCGCGAGGGGTGTTCAATCGAGAGCGGGCGCTGCGACATAACGCGGGGCGGTGGCCATGAGGGACTCGATCTCGGCGACGCTGCCGATGTGGCCGCGGGCGCCCTGGGCGGTACAGTTGAGCGCGGCGGCGGCGCAGGCGAAGTCGAGCTGGCGGGTGAGGGGCCAGCCCTGCAGCAGGCCATAGATGAAGCCGGCGTGGAAGATGTCGCCGGCGCCGGTGGTGTCTGCGACATGGACCTGGTAGGCGGGGCGATGATGCAGACGCTCGCCGTCCCAGGCGAGGACGCCTTCGTGGCCGAGGGTCGCGGCGGTGAGCGTGGATCCGTAGCGGCGCATGAGCGTACGCAGAGCCTGCTCGAGGTTGCGCTCGCCGGTGAGCGCGGTAGGGAAGTCGCGGCTGACGATGAGGTAATCGATGTTGGCGATGAGGTCTTCGATGCCGGGGTAGAGCTCATCGAGGTCGGCGATGGTGGGAATGCCGGCCTCGCGCGCCCAGCGTGTGGCGAGGGTGGCGGCGGCGATTTCGAGTCCGTCGACGTGAAGGGCGCGGGCCTGGGTAATCCAGTCGCGCTCGAGGTCGGCGGGCGTGAGCTGCACGCGGGGGTTGCGCTGATTGAGCACGGTGCGCTCGCCGCCCTCATCGACGAGGATGACGGATTGCGGGCTGGCGGCGCCGGGCACGGTGACGAGGCGCGCATCAACGCCGGCGCGTGCGAAGGCGCTGCGGTGGAGTGCCGCGGCTTGATCGTCGCCGAGCTTGCCGACGTAGCGTGTGGCGAGTCCCCAGAGCTGGCAGGCGAGTACGGTGGTGGCAGCCTGGCCGCCGGGCTGGATGGAGGCCTGCGTGAACCGGACCTTGGAGCCGCGCTCAGGAAAGGCGGCGAGCGGGATGAGCGTGTCTGTGGCGTTGAGGCCCACGCCGACAAGGTCCACCAGTGACGGCTTGGTCATTGAGGTATTGTAACGGCGCGGGCCTGACGGCCTGGCTGTCGCTACGCGGGGTCAGTGCGCCAGGTGCCGGTATTGAGGCGAGAAAAGCAAAGAAAAGCGAAAACCTGCTCGGCGAAAACACGCAAGGAAAATGTGGGAAAGTGCAAATAAATTTAGGGGGGTGGGGGGCATATTTCGGCTGGCGGGAGTGGACGTGGAGACGGAGAGGGCGGGCCATGCGGGCGGGGATGGATGCGTGCGTGACTGCGAAGCGGGTTGGCACGGCGCGGGGCTCCGGAAATGAAAATGCCTGAGACGCGGGCTGTGGGCGCGGATCTCAGGCTGATGTAATTAGTATGCGCGTTTGCGGGAAATAACATGCAAAACGGCAGAACTTTTTTGATGAATGGAATGAGGGAGTCGGAGAAAAGTTTGTATGGAGGGGCTTGACGGGCAGCAAAGCAGCATTCAGCTTTCAGCCGTCAGCTTTCAGGTTGTCAGGTGGCGGGGGTGGGTTGGTGGTTTCCCCGGTCTCAGAGACGAGACCGGGGGCAGCCGCACTCATATTGATTCTGGGATTTGCAACCTTAGCACCCGGGCTACCTGCGGTTGAGCCGTTAGTCTCCCGTTGGGCCGTTATGGCAGTCGTAGCAACTCACCTGGTGACCAGCGGCAAAGGTCTTTGTGCCGCTGTCTTCCACGTTCAAGGTGCGCGTGGTGGCAACTGCAGAGAGCGGCGAGCCTTTGTAATTGGCGCCGTGGCAATAGGCGCACTTGGTGTAGCCGCCGTTGTTTGCGTATTGCGGATGCTGGCTGACCCATGCCTGGCCAATGGTGTGCAGGCCATGCGGGCCACCGGTTGCTGTGGACGGCATGCTCACGTGACATACCGTGCACTCAACGATCTTGCCGGTGTATCCCTGCAGCCCGGTGCTGTACACATTGTCATTTGCCTGGAGGGTTGGGTACTCCGCATGCTGCGAGCCGTGGCAGCCGGAGCAATAGACGCCTCCGTGGCCGGTGCTGAAGCGATAAAGGCTCTTGCCCGCGGAGGGCTTGTCGGGATTGGTGGCGAAGGTTGTGTCTGTTGTGGTGCGGAAAACGCCGGGCGAAGCAAATGTGGTGGGGTAGCGCGTGCTGCTGTTGTGGCACATCTGGCAGGAAGGCAGATCGAGCCAGCCCTCGCGGTTTGCCGCGCCTACCGCGGTGAGATTTCCGTGGCAGTTGTAGCAGGCCGTCTGGTTCATCGCGCCACGCTGGCATTTTGTCTGCGGCCCGGGATGGCAGAGATAGCAGGAGGCATAGGGCGTGGTCGCGTTATCCAGACTGGTGCCGGTGGACGGATTGATGACCGGGGCGTGCAGGGTGTGCATGTCCTGCGTGAGGGGCTTGATGCCGGAAATGCCGGCTGCGCCCAGCGCATTGCTGCCATGACAGGCCGCACACAGAATCGGCGTGCCCGATTTCGCGGTCTGATAGAGACTCGCCTGGTAGGTGTAGCCCGCGCTCTGGAGCGTCGACAGATAGGGCGAGATATCCCAGCGATCGTCGTGCTTCTTCAGAATGTTCAGCTTGACGTCCTTCGCGGGATCGGGGTTGTTCTCCCACCCGGAGGCTGGCTCTGCTGCGGTGTTCTTGCTGCCGGAGGCGTGGCAGGTGGAGCAGGTCATCTCATCGCTCACCGCGAGCACGGCCGTCGTGGTGGCGAGGATATTGCCCGAGGCATCCTTGGCGACTACTTTGACCATGGGATAAGGGTTCCACTTCCCTGCGTCGTCGTAGGGCATCGTCGGAATGGCGGTGGCATCCCACTGGCCGAGCGCGCTGTCATAGGTCATGGGATGGGGCGTGTTGCTCTGCACGGGATTGCCGGTCAGGCCCACGTCCGGGCTGGGGTTGGCGAGGAAGAGCGTACGGACGTAGCTCCAGAAGTTCGTCTTGCCTGCGCTGGAGGTGTTGGTGGAGCCGGTGGTATCGGGGATGGCCTGATAGGTGACCGTAACGCCGGAGACCAGCGCTGGAGGATCGCCGCGCTGCATGACCTGCGCGTGGAGCGTGTTGTACGGGGGAAGGACCGAGAAGATGGAGTAGTCCTTGCCGTCGATGCAGTGCATGCCCAGTTCGCTCCAGGCGGTCACGACGTAATTGCCTGATGATGTGGGGGTCGGGGTGGGCGTGGGAGTCGGAGTTGGATCAGGTTCAGTGGGAGAAGGTTCGGTCCGCGAGGTGCCGGTGCTCGTTCCACTCTCGGTGAATGAATTGCACGACACAAGACCCAGCAAGGTGCCCAACATCAGGAGCGAAGCCATTCGCTTCATTGTCGAAATCCTCCTATCGGCGGTTCCAGCAAGGCAGGTGAGAACAGGAACAGCACGCTCATCCCAGGAGGAGCGAAACGAGGGGCCCAGACTTCGATTTTGTCTGTGGGGTATTAAAGCCAGTGCGAATGGCGGCCGTCTGTGATGTTCATCACGAATTGAGGGTTGGCGATTGCCCCTGCAGCTTGAAGCTGCTGTGTGCCAGAACACGCTTGTCCCACGTGTGGGTGGTGGGGTTGGTGTTTCTCCGGTGTCAGAGGCGAGATCGGGGGGCGCCCGGCCATCGGACCTTTATCTGTCCTAAGTTTTGGCATCGCGTCAAGGAAATCGGACCCGCCCTGGGATGAGAAGAAGGTCGAAAGGTCTGAAGAAGATAGACCCATTGCAATGGAATGTGGAAGATAGCGATCTGAATCCAGTTGGCCGGGTGCGTGCAGACAGGGGCGGGCAATGGCCATCTCCCAACAGGACAGGCGCTTGAAGCGAAGAAGCTTGCCGGGGCAGCGTTGCTTGTGGACCAACGAGAGGGGATGAGCCTTGGAGTGTGGAACATGATCAAGGGAGTGAGATCTTATTTGGCTCTTTCAATTGTCCTCATCTGCTTCTCTGTGACGGGATATGGAGATGCTACAACGAAGCTCAGCCTGAGCAGTTTGAGTCCGGGGCAGGCAGTGGCAGGCACTGGCAGCATTGTGTTGACCTTGAATGGCTCCTCGTTCAAACGTGGCATGCAGGTCCAGTTTGGTTCAGCACTGTTGCTGCCGAGTTATTTAGATTCAAAGCTGATACGCGTCACGGTCCCTGCAACTGCCATCAATAAGGCCGGCGAAGTTGCTGTCAAGGTTGTGAAGCTCGATCCACAAAGTGCAGAGTCGAACACCAAGATTTTCTACGTGAACAATCCGGTCCCCTCGATCTCAGAGATTACGCCGTCGAGTGTGACCGCTGCCATCTTCGACGGCCAACAAACAAAGATCACCATCCTTGGTGCGCGCTTTGTCGACGGGGCATTGGTCAATGTAAAAAGTGGGGACTTATCCCTGGGCACGCTGACTGCTACTTCAATCCAGCCCGATGTGATTGCAGTGTCTCTACCTGGTTCTGCAATGGAGAAGGCGGGAACGATCCAGATTAGTGTTACGAATCCACCTCAGGGTGGGGGCACCTCGAACGTTCTGAACCTTGTTGTGCGCGGCAGGGTTGCTGCTACGTGGAAGACGGTCGCAAATAACAAGACTGCCATTCCGGAAACTACGAGGCTCTTCAACAGTTATAACCAGCCATCTGTGAATGCGCGCGGTCTGGTTGTCTTCAAGGGGCAGAGCAAGGGGGAGTCGGGGCCAACCGTGGGAATCTACTCTCGCGACATGTCGTTTGATGACGCAAAGCCAATTGCAAAGATTGCAGATAACAGCATGGCGGTACCACAACCCAATAACACGCAGTACAACGGGGAGCCTGCAACATTTATTCAGTTCCCTTCCTTCCCACGGATTGACAAGAGCTCGGATACGATTGCGTTTCGCGGCCAATCTCAGCCGGTCTGGAACTACATTCTGGATGGTACAGATACCCGGATTGGCAGCACTGGGATCTTCTCCAATCCATCTGGTCCACTTGCCACCGGAGTCAATCTGCTTGGAGTTGTTTCTGGATTTGAGTATTTCGAGGTGCCGGGTGCGCCAGCCGGAACGCGCTTTGATCAATTTCCAGGATCGCCGGCGGTGGCTGATGGGGCGAAGATTGTCTTCAAGGGAAATTACACAGTGGACAGCGTGGGGAAGACAGGCGTGTTCTATCGCGACATGTCTGCTGGGAGTGGGGCTGCACCTGTTGAGTTAATCGCAGATTCCAGCATCAGCATTCCCGACAGCACCGTGCTCTTCGGTTCAACAGCACCCCCCAGCGCAAGCGACGGCCACTTGGCATTTGTGGGCCTGGACAATGAAGACGCTCCCAGCCTGGGCGGAATCTATGTTGCTCCGCTGTCTCCGCGCCCTGATCTGACACCGATCGTCAGAATCGGATCTCAGGTCCCCGGAGAAGTCGCTGGCACAGCATTCAACAAGCTGGGAGAGGGGCTTTCGTTTGACGGGCGCTATGTGGCCTTTTGGGGTGCATGGGGAAGCGGCGAGAAAGCGCGACTTCTCAGGTGTCCAACGGACGGGAATACCAGCGTGCTCGCAGCCTGCAACGCCATGTATCCGCACGGCTATGTGGCCCGGGTACCGATTCAACAAGGCATTTTTGTCTATGATCTCTCGGAGGGGACACTAGTCCCAGTCGCCAAGTCTTCGGGAGAGTTCGACGACTTTGTGTACTGGGTGTTTTCTGGGCGCCCACCCAGCACGGGCGATTCCGACGGTGGTGATGTAGCGGAGCCTCCCCGCTGGCGCTCTTCATCGTTCATAGCAGTTGCAGGCCATTCATCGAATCTTTTCGATGTGGCTTTCAAAGCTCAGATTGGCACGACAGACGGAATTTACTTTGCACAAGGACCGGAACCATCACCGATTCTTACAGTGCTTGACACTGCAATGCCTGGGTGGAGTGTGGATTCTCAATCACCCGAAGGTTCCTCCATCGTGACACTCGGTTTGGAAAGGGATAGTCACCGGGAGAACTGGCTTGTTGTTACGGCAAGCATGCTCGATCCAGTTACCACAGAGAGTAACGCGGGAGTTTACGTCACACCGGTTGCGATGCAATAGCATTGCGGGCATCCTCGAAGACTTACAGCCCAGGCCAATCCTTGAGGATTTGCCTGGGCAACTTTTTATGGGCCCACAAAGAAGCATCCTCAGGATGCGACGATCACAAGTTGAAATGAAGAGAATCCTATTGAGGTGAAGGGGAGTGGATTCCCAGGTCTCTAAGGAGACCTGGGAATCCCGTGCATCCATTCATCTGTCCGGTCAGCGCAGGATTGCGTTCGCGATCCGAACCCCTAACGGAAGCTTGCTCAGGATGATGTACATCGTTGCGCACTGGCACACCACAAACGCCGGGAGCCCAACCATGTACACCCGGTGGATGCGCCGGTTGACGACGAGATCGTGTGCCACCCCCATGAGCACGAGGAGGTCCAATGCGGCAAAAAACCAATGTCGCGGGATCCACCCGGGAGGAAACCGAGCCCACGCCGCAGAGGTCAGTGCAATGGTAGCGAGCAGGATCAGCCGCCGGTGCGACTCCGGCTTCTTTCGCCACAAGATGGCCAACGCAAACGGAACAGCAAATGCGCCTATGTCATAGAACGAAAGCTCGAGATTGGGCACCGCGCCCCTGCCATGAAAGTGGGTGATTCTGAAACGCGACATCACCACCGCTGTCCACAGGCCAACGACAATCACGGCGCAGCCCAGCGCAAACCCAAACCAGCCGGCCGTGCGATGCCATCGTACTTTGCGCACCCGGACCAGCAGAGACTGCACGATTACGAACGCGACCCAGCCGCAAAAGATGAGCGCATGGGCATACAGAAGGGCTGGACGGGGCGGCTCCGCGTCGATCAGGTTCTGCTTTACGGTCTGGCTGAAGCCGAAGAGCACAATGGCCGCGATCAGCAGTGTCATGAAGAGATAGAAGGACTGATCCAGCAGGCGCGCAGGTTTCATCGTCATGGAAAGGCTCCGATGCCAGAATGCTGATTCGCAATGGCCCTTTGCTATCGCGCCAAACGGATGCAATGAATGTATCACCCATGGTGGTGGCTGGAACGCTTCCTTATTCGAAGCGCGTTTGGGACCAGAGGCGGTAGGCGGCGGTGGCGGCGGTGAGGACGAGGAGGGTGGTGAGGGCGGCGGTCCAGTGGAGGCTGAGGGGCAGGCTGGGGATGCGGGCCTCAAGGCCAAGACCGATGAAGACGGCGAGGGCGGTGGCGACGATGAGGAGGTCCCACCAGGAACGGGAACTGGATTTGGCGCGGGTCGAGTTGGCGGCGGTGCTGGAGGTGGGCGGGACGCCGAGATAGGCGGCGAGGACCAGGTCGCGGTCGAGGCTGTAGCGGTCGCACTCGCGGTGGAGCGCGGCGTGGGTGGAGGCGTGTTCGCGCTCGGTGGCGATGGCGGTGGAGACGGCGAGCGCGCCGAGGATCATGACGACGGAGCCGGCGACGACGTAGGTGCGATGGAGCAGGTCGGCGTGGGCGAGTTCGCCGAAGACGAGCGCGCCCCAGGCGAGTCCCCAGAGCTGGTTGGTGTTGGAAAGGGGGATGGCGCGGCCGATGCCGAGGTATTTGGTGGCGTACTGCTGGAAGATGTCGCCGATGACCCAGACGAAGCCGCCCAAGAACAACCAAAACAACATGGGTCGGACGCGGGGCGAGTGGAGGACGGCGGCGGCGCCCGCGGGGTCGAGTGTGAGGGCGAGGAGGAGGACGGTGGCGAGTTCGCCGATGGTGAAGATGGTGACAAAGGAGAGCGGGTTCATGCCGCTGAGGTAGGCCTTGCGATAGGGGACATACATGGTTCCCCAGAGGAGGCTGGCGCCGAGGGCGGCGAAGATGCCGGAAGCGGCGCGGGTGGCGTGGGGGCCGCTGCCGTGGAGGGTGGAGAAGCCGAGGAGGATGGCGGCGGCGACGATGGCGCTGGCGCCGAGCACGACCTTGGCGACGTTGCGGGGGCTGGCGCCTTTGAGCTCGCCGAAGAGCAGGCGGCCCCAGAAGATGCCGATGAGGGTGTTGGTGTTCCAGATGGGGAAGGCGATGGCGAGTCCGACGTCGCGGATGGCGAAGACGGTGAGGGTGTTGGCGACGGCCCAGAGCATGCCGGCGAGGATGGCGATGGGGATGAGGTGGCGGTTGCGGGCGAGGTCGGCGAAGACCTGGCGCGTGCCCTGGGCGAGGGTGGGGATGGTCCAGCGGGCGAGGAAGACGCCGGCGACCATGCAGAGGGAGACGGCGTAGGGCGAGAGGCCGGAGTTGACGAGCTTGGTGGGGGCTTCGGCGGCGCCGAGCCATGCTCCGGCGGCGAGTGCGCAGAGGACGCCGAGGCGGTGCGCGGGGTGGGGCCGGTGCGGGCTGGATGGCTGAGGGCTGGCGGCGGGCGGCAAGGCGGGGCCTCAGCGCAGCGTGATGAGCAGGGCGAGGCCGACGCAGAAGACGGCGAGCGGAATGAGGAAGTGGGAGTCGGTGAGGATGGCTCCGGCGTGGCGAGTGAGCTTCATCGGCGTCCTTGCAGGGCGTGGTGTGGACTGGGGCCACCATAAAGACGCGCGGGGAGGGGTGTCAAGGATGGGGGTGATGCTGCGTGATGGGGAGGAGGGATGCATCCCGCCCTAGCGGAGCCAGGACGGAGTACCCGGCTTGACGAAGAGTAGGATGCTGGGTAAATATTTCCCTTGCGCAATCGATTGCGCATACACGGAACTGTATGGGGTCAGAGTCATACAGAATCGGAAGAGAACGCAGGAAAATCATCATGAACTCACTTCGTCGTAGGTTGTTTGGCATTGCCCTCGGACTTGTGGCACTTGCATGCCCGATCTTCGCGCAGACTGTTCCCGCGACCATCACGATTGACGCCGCCGCACCGGTGCATCCATTCCCCCATTTCTGGGAGGAGATGTTCGGCTCCGGCCGTGCCGTGCTGGCGCTGCGCGAGAACTACCTGAAGGACTTGCAGGAGGTACATGACAACGTGGGCATGCGCTACGTTCGTTTTCACGCCATCCTGCACGACGAAGTAGGCGTTTACGACGAGGATGAAAAAGGGAGCCCCGTCTACAACTTCACCTATGTCGATCAGATTTACGATGGCCTGCTGGCTCGCGGAGTGCGTCCCTTCGTGGAGATCAGCTTTATGCCGCGTAAGCTCGCCTCGCGCGAGGCCCTTCATCCCTTCTGGTACAAGCAGAACGTTGCGCCGCCCAAGGACTATGCCAAGTGGGATGCGTTGATTCAGGCTTTTGCGCAGCAACTCGTGGACCGCTATGGAATCGACGAAGTGTCGCAGTGGTACTTCGAGGTGTGGAACGAGCCTAACATTGATTTCTGGGCCGGCGAGCCCAAGCAGGAGACATATTTCGAGCTGTATGATCACACGGCGCGCGCGCTGAAGTCCGTGAGTCCGCGACTGCGTGTCGGCGGCCCGGCTACGGCGGCTGCACACTGGATTCCCGCATTCCTGCAGCATGTGAACCAGGAGCATGTGCCAATTGACTTTGTCTCCACACATGGCTACGCCGACGATTCGGTGCCGGATATGTTCGGCACGAACGAAGACATACCCATGCGTGACCGCGTGTGCCGGGCGGTGCAGAAGGTGCACGGAGAGATTCGCGCATCGGCCATTCCGAGCCTGCCCCTGATGTGGACAGAGTGGAATGTGCCTTCCTATGGCGATCTGCACGCGCGTGACAACTGGTATGTGGGCCCGGCTCTGGCAAGGGACATCAGCCAGTGCGATGGCTCAGTCACCATGATGTCCTGGTGGACATTCGACGACGTGTTTGAGGAAGGCGGCGTGAAGCGCGAGCCGTTTGATGGGGGCTTCGGGCTCATCGCGCCGGGCAGAATCAACAAGCCCAGCTTCTATGACTTCAGCCTGTTGCATGAACTTGGCACCGTGCGCCTGCAGAACGAGGCGGACAACGTACTCGTGACGCGGCGCCAAGACGGATCCCTGGTGGTGGCAGCCTGGAACCTCGTCGACATGGACAAACTCGCGCAGGGCAGTCCCGTGACCTTGCGGCTCAAGTTCAAGGGCGTGCCGCCAACGGCCCGAGTCGCCATTCAGCGCGTCGATGAGGCACATGGAAATCCGATGCCGGTTTATCGCGCGATGGGCAGTCCGGTCTATCCTACGCAGGCACAGATTCGAGCGCTCAATCAGGCATCCGCGCTGCCTGCACCGGAGCAAGCGTCGCTTGTGGATGGCACGCTTGCGTTGACGCTGCCGGTCAACGGACTTGCGCTCATCCAAGTAGCTGCTCCTTGACGATGGGCAGGTGGCCAGCGCTGGCCTGCCTATTCACCGCGACGATTGGGGTTTCCCGCCCAAGCGGAGCTTGGACGGGGCAGGCGGCGACTAATGCCGGTGGGCCGAGGCGGATCTTACGAGAGCATCCTTGGTTGCAGGATCTCCAATTTGGTTAATAATTGTCCTGGCAAGTGCACGGAACTTCTCCTCCGGATCGCTAGTAGCGACAACAAGCAGAGCAGGGCCGAGTGTGGCCGGAGCATTCTTCTGAGGCGATGGGATTTTGAGCAGATAGAAGAGCGCGGCCTGCATATTATCTTGGTGACTCGACAGCAAAAGTTCAGGCATCATCGGCAAACAGCTATAGTTCCTTGTGTCCACGAGCGCATACGCAGCACGCAGCCGTTCTGCGGTGTTCACTTCGCTCCCTAAGCAGAACGCCTCCAGCTGCTTCGTGCCGTCGCTGGATCCAAGGAGATTGAGACTCTGCGCTAGCGTAAGTACGAGTTGCTTATCGTGGGCCGCTTTCATCCGGGCGGCAATGGCAGGTTCCGCTTCCTTAATCCCCCGCTCCGCCAACAGTGTCGCTGCGTTTGCAGCAATCCCAACCCTGTTATCGTCCAGGGCCCGGAGTAACGAATCATTGTCCAACGCTATATCGGATTTCTTAAGAAACTCCTCAGGGGTCATTGGGGAGCTTTGACTGTACACGCGACCCGAAATGACGAGCAAGGCGAACATCGCGAGCGATCTCACGTTCCTGCAGATCATAGCGATTCCTTCACTGCTGCGTGGTTGACACGATGCTGGCGGTTCCGCCATTGCAGTGCCCTGCTGAATCGTCGTCGTTTCGGTGGAGGTTCAGAGGAGTGTGCCTCCGTAATAGCAATGGTAACTATGCGTCGCTGGGTTGGGGCCAGCGCCAGCCGGAGACGGCGGGGTCGTCGATGCCGTTTTCGTAGGCGTAGGCGCGGCAGGCGATTTGCGCATCCTGGAAGCGCTGCTTGGCGTGGGCGCCGATGAGCTGGAGCATGGGGACGCGATCGATAGCGTCAATAGCGAGGCTGAAGCGATCGATCTGGTTGTTGATGGCCAGCTCCATCGGGGTGTTGATGTTGCCTTTTTCCTTGTAGCCGCGGACGTGGAGGTCGCGGTTGGTGCGGCTGTAGGTGAGGCGATGGATGAGCCACGGGTAGCCGTGGAAATTGAAGAGGATGGGCTTGTCGGGGGTGAAGAGCGAGTCGAAGTCGCGGTCCGTGAGGCCGTGGGTGTGCTCTTTGCGCGGCTGGAGGCGGAAGAGATCGACGACGTTGATGAAGCGAATTTTGAGGCTGGGGAACTCGGCGCGGAGCAGGGCGGTGGCGGCGAGGGCTTCCTGCGTGGGGATGTCGCCGGCGGCGGCGAGGACGAGGTCGGGTTCGCCACCCTGGTCGTTACTGGCCCAGTCCCAGATGCCGATGCCTTTGGTGCAGTGCTTGATGGCCTCGTCCATGGAGAGGTACTGGAGGTGGAGCTGCTTGTCGCTGACGATGACGTTGATGTAGTTCTGGCTGCGCAGGCAGTGGTCGGCGACGGAGAGCAGGCAGTTGGCGTCGGGCGGGAGATAGATGCGGGTGACGTCAGAGCTTTTGTTGAGGACGACGTCGAGGAATCCGGGGTCCTGGTGGGTGAAGCCGTTGTGGTCCTGACGCCAGACGGTGGAGGTGATGAGGAGGTTGAGCGAGGCGACCTTTTGCCGCCAGGTGAGGTGGTTGCAGATGGAGAGCCACTTGGCGTGCTGGTTGAACATGGAGTCGATGACGTGGATGAAGGCCTCGTAGGACGACAGCAGGCCATGGCGGCCGGTGAGCAGGTAGCCCTCGAGCATGCCTTCCATGGTGTGCTCGCTAAGCATTTCCATGACGCGGCCGTCGGGGGCGAGCTCGCCGCCGTCGGCGTCTTCGGGGAAGGACTCGGCGATCCAGAATTTCTTGCTGGCCTGGTAGATGGCCTGGAGCTTGTTGGAGGTGGTTTCGTCGGGACCGAAGACGCGGAAGTTGTCCATGTTGAGGTTCATCACGTCGCGGAGGAAGTTGCCGAGCGGCGGGATGTTTTCGACTTCGACGGAGGCGGGGCGCTCGATGGGCACGGCGTAGCGGCGGAAGTCGGGCATGCGCAGAGCCTTCTTGAGGATGCCGCCGTTGGCGTGGGGATTGGCGCTCATGCGGCGGGCGCCGTGCGGCGCGAGTTCGCGGAGATCGGCGGCGAGGCGGCCGTTGGCGTCGAAGAGCTCTTCGGGATGGAGGGAGCGCATCCAGTGCTCGAGGAGGCGCAGCTGTTCGGGGTCCTTCTTGACGTCGGCGAGCGGGACCTGATGGGCGCGCCAGAAGCCTTCGAGGCGGTGGCCGTGGACTTCAGCGGGGGCGCTCCAGCCTTTGGGTGAGCGCAGGACGATCATGGGCCAGCGCGGACGCGCGGGCGTGGCGCTGGAGCGGGCGTCGCGGCGGTGGTCGCGAATCTGCTGGATGCAGCGGTCGACGGTGGCGGCCATGGCCTGATGCATGGAAGCGGGATCGGAGCCTTCCACAAAGCAGGGCGTCCAGCCGTAGCCGCGGAGGAGGGATTCGAGCTCGCCGTGGGGGATGCGGGCGAGGAGCGTGGGGTTGTTGATCTTGTAGCCGTTGAGATGGAGGATGGGCAGCACGACGCCGTCGCGAATGGGATTGAGGAATTTGTTGATGTGCCAGGAGGTGGCGAGCGGGCCGGTTTCGGACTCGCCATCGCCGACGACGGCGGCGACGATGAGCTCGGGATTGTCAAAGGCCGCGCCGCAGGCGTGCGAGAGAACGTAGCCGAGCTCGCCGCCCTCGTGGATGGAGCCGGGTGTCTCTGGCGTGCAGTGGCTGCCGATGCCGCCCGGGAACGAGAACTGGCGGAAGAACTCGCGCATGCCGGCTTCGTCCTGGCTCTTTTCGGGATAGACCTCGGAGTAAGTGCCCTCGAGGTAAGCGGGCGCGAGGACGCCGGGCGCGCCGTGGCCGGGACCGGCCATGAAGATCATGTCGAGATCGTAGGCGCGGATGGCGCGGCTGAGGTGGGTGTAGAGGAAGGCGAGGCCGGGACTGGAGCCCCAGTGGCCGAGAAGGCGGTTTTTGATGTGCTCGGTCTGGAGCGGCTCGCGGAGCAGAGGATTTTCGCGCAGGTAGATCATGCCGAGGGCGAGGTAGTTGCAGGCGCGCCAGTAGGCGTCGATGCGGCGGAGCTCGTCGGCAGAGAGGGGTTGGCCGGGGACGGTGGCGCGCGCGGGGCCGTAGGCGCTGATTGCTTGCAATGCTGATTGGGGAGCGACTTCGAGGGTGGACATGGGCAGGCTCCTTCCGGTTTGGGGCGGGTGACGGTGGACGGAAAGAAGACAGAAAAACGCGCTCGCGGCAGAGTGTGCGCCGACGATGCAGGAACATACTACGCCGAACTCTTTTTAGACGCGTGAACCGGGATGGGGTTGCCTGAGGGGAATGGTGGTAAAGAAGCCCAGGTTTCAGGGGCGAGACCTGGGGTATGCGGAGGTTGCGTTCGATCGTGGTTTCCCATTCATGTCATCTGCTCACGCAGACGACATGAATGGGGCACCCGTTTCTGTGGCTAGTAGAGAAAAGACGGAGCAGGTCGGCTGCCCGTCTTACTTGAGCGAGCTCATGTCGATGACGAAGCGGTATTTCACGTCCTGCTTGAGCATGCGCTCAAAGGCTTCGTTGATTTTCTGGATGGGGATGACTTCGACATCGGAGGTGATGTTGTGGTGGCCGCAGTAGTCGAGCATCTGCTGGGTTTCTTCCATGCCGCCAATCATGGAGCCAGCGATGGAGCGGCGGCCGGTGATGAGGTTGAAGGGCGCGAAGGCGGGGGGCTTTTCGGGCAGGCCGACGAGGGTGAGGGTGCCGTCCTGCTTGAGCAGGGGCAGGTAGTCGTCGAGGGCATGCGGGGCGGAGACGCAGTCGAGGATGAAGTCGAAGGAGGCGGCGTGGGCCTTCATCTGCGCGGGGTCTTTGCTGAGGACGACTTCATTGGCGCCGAGGCGGAGGGCGTCTTCGCGCTTGCGGTCGTTGGTGGTGAACTGCACGACGTGCGCGCCGAAGCTGTGCGCGAACTTGAGGGCCATGTGGCCGAGTCCGCCGAGGCCGATGATGCCGACCTTCTTGCCGGGGCCGGCGTTCCAGTGGCGCAGCGGCGAGTAGGTGGTGATGCCGGCGCAGAGCAACGGCGCGACGGCGGCGAGGTTGAGGTTGCCGGGGACGGTGTGCGCGAAGCGCTCGTCGACGACGTAGTTACTGGAGTAGCCGCCCATGGTGATGGAGCCATCGACGCGATCCTTGTCGGCATAGGTGAGCGTGGCGCCCTTGTGGCAGAAGTGCTCTTCGCCGTTGTTGCAGGGCGGGCACTGGCGGCAGGAGTCAACGATGACGCCGACGGCGGCGGTGTCGCCGGCCTTGAACTTGGTGACGGACTTGCCGGTGGCGGTGACGCGGCCGACGATTTCATGGCCGGGGACCATGGGGTAGATGGCGTTGCCCCATTCGTTGCGCGCCATGTGGAGATCGGAATGACAGACACCGCAGTAGAGGATGTCGATGGAGATTTCGGTGGGTCCGGGCTCGCGGCGGGAGAAGGCGAACGGTGCGAGGGGAGATTGGGCACTTTGTGCTGCGTAACCTTTGGATGCGGGCATTGCGGAAGGTCCTTTCAAGGGAAAGTTTAATTGAATGGGGAATGTGGAGACGGGCTTGGAGCGCGCTCGAATGCGCGATTTTTGAGATTTTTTCGCTGGGTTGAATGAGGGTTCTTTGGAGGCCGTTCAGGGATGCGCGGCGGCGACGACGCGGGGAATGCCCTGGAGGTCGGGCGTGGTGGCGATGTGATGAAAGCCGGCGGCGGCGCAGAGGGCGATGACGGAGTCGGACTGGCCGTAGCCGATTTCAAGGAGGAGCCAGCCGCCGGGCGTGAGTGCGGCGAAGGCGGCGGGGATGAGGCGGCGGTAGATGGCGAGTCCATCGGTGCCGGCGAAGAGCGCGGCGTGGGGCTCGAAGTCGCGGACTTCGGGGTCGAGCGTGGGGAGGTCGGCGTTGGCGACGTAGGGAGGATTGGAGACGATGAGGTCGAAGGATTCGCCGGCGACGGGGGCGAGGAGATCGCCCTGGAGGAAGCGGATGGTGACTCCGTTGCGTTGTGCGTTTTCTTCGGCGAGAGCGAGTGCGGACGGAGAGAGGTCGATGGCGGTGACGCGGGCTTGGGGCAGGTGGTGCGCGAGCGCGATGGCGAGGACGCCGGAGCCGGTGCCGATGTCCAATATTTGAGCTGGAGATATGCGGCTTGCGAACGGTGATACTGCGGGGCGGGGTTCGTCGCTTTCGCCGGTCTCAGAGGCGAGACCGGGGGCACCCATCCGTAGCTGGATTGCGGTTTCGACGAGGTGTTCGGTTTCGGGGCGGGGGATGAGGACGGCGGGCGTGACGTGGAAGGGCAAGCCGTAGAATTCGCACGTGCCGGTGATGTATTGGATGGGCTCGCCGCGGAGGCGGCGCTGGAGGAGCGCGGCGTATTGCGTGGCGGTGCAGCCGCCGAAGGCATCGGCGGCGTGGGTGAGGAGCCAGGCGCGGTCTTTGCCGGTGAGGTGGAGGAGCAGCGCTTCGGCGTCGAGGCGCGCGCGGGTGGGATGAGGGCCTGCGCGCAGTTGCTCCTCGGCGTGCTGGAGCGCTTCGCGCAGGATCATCAGGCGGCCTGTGTTTCGGCTTTGAGCTGCTCGGCCTGGTAGTGGGCGATGAGCGCGTCGACGATGGGCTGGAGTTTGCCTTCCATCACGAGATCGAGCTGATGGAGCGTGAGGCCGATGCGGTGATCGGTAAGGCGGTTCTGCGGGAAGTTGTAGGTGCGGATCTTCTCGCTGCGGTCGCCGGAGCCGACCTGCGACTTGCGCGCGGCGGCGAGCTCGGCGTTCTGGCGCTCCTGCTCCACTTCATAGAGGCGCGAAC
>JAJXWA010000004.1 GCA_021781795.1 Acidobacteriota bacterium | reverse complement strand
GGGATCTCGCCGGCCTGCTTCTTGCCGCGAATCTTGACGCCGCTGCCGATAATCGCAAAATGCTCCGCCGTGTGCAGCTCCTTGATCTTGTCCCATCCCAGCGTCACATCGCCCAGTGAGTCAGTATGGAAGGTGACTTTCCCGTCGATCTCGCTGACGAACTTTCCGTGCAATGTATCGCCGTTGCTCAGCACCAGCACGTCCGGCGCGGCAGGCGGGGCAGGAGCCTGAGCGTGGGCTGTCATCAGCCATGCGGCGGCCAGGAGCACGGCGCAAAAGCAGGCGCGGGCTGCGCCGTTGAATTCTTTTGAATAAAAGGAGAACAAAGACAGGCGAATCGTCATGGGCAGGAATCCTTTCATCCGGGTGAACGCTAAGGATGCTCGTCCGTCTCAGCGATGAGTGCATGAGACAACTTCAGTATAGGAGGGAAGCGCAAAGTCGAAGCACGGGCGAGGAACAAACAGCGAGGGCGAGTTCACTCGCGGACACGCGAATGCGGAAGAGTCAGGGTAGAAAAGCAGAAGCGGACTGCACCTGCCGGATGCAGCCCGCTTCGATGCTGTACCTCGAATTTCCTTTCTTACTGCGCGGCCACGAGTTCCTGCTCCATTGCAATCGCCTTCGGGAAGAGCAGATTGTTTTCAAGATGCACGTGGCGGTGCAAGTCCTTCTCGAACATGTCGAGGCCATAGTAGAGGCCGGTCAAGGTCGGGCAGGCGCCCTCCCACGGCGTCAAACCGCCCGTCGCCGCACGCATCTCATCGAGCAGCGATCCCGCTGACTCGTGCTCGTGGATCATCATGCGAATCGGGCTCTGTACGCTGCCAAAGCACGACTCGGGCGCAGCCGATGCGCCGGTCTGTTGGCGCTCCATGCTCTGGATGTAGGGGAAGAGAATGCGCTCTTCTTTGTAGAGGTGCATGAGCAGGTCGTCGCCAAGCAGTTCCAGTTGACGAAGGACCTGCGTGAGCTCCGGGTGCGAAGGACCGTGCTTGCGCGCGGCCTTCTCGGCCATCGGCAGCAGCCGCGGCAATTCGGCACGCACAAATGCATGGTGCGTCACCACGATGTGGTCAATCAACTCAGCAGCCGACGCTTTGGACCAGTCGCGGTCAAAGTGCTTCACCTCGGCAGCGTCCTGCAGGCTTGCAACCACGGTGTTCACATCCAGCCCCTTCTCGGCGCACGCCGCGGCTAGTGGGCGATTGCCTCCACAGCAGTAATCCAGGTGAAGATTCTCAAAGATGCGGATCGTAGATGGTTGTTCAAGAGCGATGGAGCGAAGTGTGGTTTGCTCGGTAATCATGGCGGACCTCCTCGGATGAATTCAGCCTAGGAGCTTTCCTCAGGCAAAGCTGCGACTTTGGTCACGCCCTGGCAAAGATTTCTTTTGCGCGTCCTGGCGCAGTCCATTCTTGGCGAGTGTTCGGGTCAATCTGTAGGATGATGTGGAATTTGCAGCACGGGGAGAGCGATGCGACCCAACCTGAACCTGATGAAGGCGACCCTGACCGGCGCACTGGGCGGTCTGCTTTTTGGCTTTGACACGGTGGTGATCTCCGGCGCCATCGATGCGCTGGTCAAGCTCTACAGCCTCAGCCCGCAGGCCAAAGGCTGGACGGTCGCGATCGCGCTCATCGGCACCGTCATCGGCTCGTTCGGCGCGGGCGAGGTGGGCCAGAAGCTCGGCGGACGCGAGACGCTGCGCATCACGGCGGTGCTCTACGTCATCTCCGCCGGCGGCAGCGCGCTCGCCTGGAGCTGGACCTCGCTCATGATCTTTCGCTTCATCGGCGGCCTTGGCATCGGCGCATCGTCCGTGCTCGGCCCGGTCTACATCGCGGAGCTCTCGCCGGCCAAGTGGCGTGGCCGTCTCGTCGGGGCCTTCCAGTTCAACGTGGTCTTCGGCATCCTCGTTGCCTACACGTCCAATTACCTCATCCGCCTCGCGCATCTGGGCGCAATGGAATGGCGCTGGCAGGTGGGTGTCGCCGCCCTGCCCGCTTTCGGCTTTCTCGTGCTGCTCTTCGGCATTCCGCGCAGCCCGCGCTGGTCCGCCTCAAAGAATCGCATTGACGAGGCGCTTGCGGTACTGAAGATGATGGGCGAACCGGACCCTGAAGCCGAACTCGCCGACATTCGCGCTGCCCTGCAGCAGGAGCACGCCACCACGCACGAGGCCGTTTTCCGCTGGAAGTACCGCTACCCGCTCTTCCTGGCCGTCACCATCGGCGCATTCAATCAGCTCGCCGGCATCAATGCCATCCTCTACTACCTGCCCAGCATCTTCGCTTCGGCGGGCTTCAGCCAGATCTCAGGCGACCAGCAGGCCATCGCCATCGGCCTCACCAACCTCGTCTTCACCATGGTGGGCATGAGCGTGATCGACAAGCTCGGTCGCAAGACGCTGCTGCTCATCGGCGCGGCCGGCACGGCAAGCTGCCTCGGCGGGGTCGCGTGGCTCTTCGCTACCAACTCGCACCCCGGCGCGCTGGTTTGGCTCTTCGTCACCTACATTGCCTTCTTTGCGCTTTCGCAGGGTGCCGTCATCTGGGTCTACATCGGCGAAGTCTTCCCCAATCACGTGCGGTCCAAAGGCCAGGGCATCGGCAACGCCAGCCACTGGATTATGAATACGCTTATCGCCCTCGAGTTCCCGGTGCTGGTCGTCACCCTGGGCCGCAGCGCGCCGTTTGTCTTCTTCGCCGTCATGACCGCGGTTCAGTTCCTCACCGTGCTTTTCTTCTATCCGGAGACCAAAGGGCAGACCCTCGAAGAGCTGCAGCGCAAGCTGGTTCCGGCGGACTGATGCGGCCTCCCCGATGCGGCCTCGGTGGTATTCCATCGCGCTCCTGATTGTGGGAAACTGAAGACGGAACATGGCGCTGCATGGGCCATGCACGCAGGTTCTCGCTTCGAAGGCATAAATGGCTGATTCGACAGTACCGATCTCCGAGCAGGTGAGGGAAGTGGTGCAAGCCGCTCTCGAAGCCATGCGTGTGCCTCCCGCAGAAGATCCTTCACCCTCGGCAGCGGCCCAATCCTTTGAGGCGAACGCCCTGCGCACGGAGATCATCCGCGTGGGCCGCAAGCTCTGGGAGCGGCAGTACGTGGACGGTAACGGCGGCAACATCAGTGTGCGCCTCGGCAGCAAGTATGTCCTCTGCACGCCGACGATGCTGAGCAAGGGCGACCTGGAGCCGGCCGACATCTGCCTCTCCGATCTCGATGGCAATATTCTGGCCGGAGACCGCCCTCGCACCAGCGAACTGCTGCTGCACCTTGAAATCTACAAGGCCAACCCCAAGGCCCGCTCGGTGGTGCACTGCCACCCGCCGTATGCCACGGCCTTCGCGTTCACCGGTTCTGCGCCCCCGTTGGGCCTCAGCTCGGAGTATGAGGTCTTTATTGGCCCCGTGGCCGTAGTCGGCTATGAGACCCCCGGCACGCACGCCTTCGCCGAGTCAGTTCGCCCGTTTGTCCATGACCACAACACGATCCTGCTTACCAATCACGGCATCGTCTGCTGGTCAGATACGCCCACCCACGCCGAGTGGCTGGTCGAGATTATGGACACCTATTGCAAGACATATCTGATTGCGAAGCAGACCGGACTGCCGCTGCACTTTATGCCGGAGGCCAAGCTGGCAGAGCTGCTGGCTCTGAAGCGCCGGATGGGCCTGCCCGACGCACGACTGGCCCACCTGCCGGAACCGGCTGAACCGGTCCCCGCATCCTCAGAGGAACTGGATCGCATCGTCGAACAGGTCGTCGCCCGGCTCGAAGGCGGTTCTTAGCCGGAGGGGACGAATCTGTGTCGGCAGGAAGGGACTTGTGGGAATCAGCCCATTGCACACATCACTACAAAGACTGGACGGATGGGGATCGCATTGCGCAGAAAAAAACGGCACGAACGTTTGTGCTGTTCGTGCCGGGAGGCCAGTGACGCAAACTACTTCCGGGATTGAGGGGTAACCTGTACCACCTCTTACCGGAATATCTACACCTTACTATAGAAACAGAAGAAAGCAAATACAAAAATCAAGATTTTATCGCAATGCGGTATTTACGGGGTATCGTTTGAGCCCCGTTGCAACAAGCCCGGCTCCTCACAGCGAGGACCGAAGTTGAAGCTAGAATGGAACCTGCCTATGGAAAGCAATTTAGAATCTGACAGTTCCCCACAGGCGAGCCAGCGGGAATCCCGTCAGGGGAGCTGGCTGAAGGTGGCGGCGGTGGCTGGGGCATCGGCCCTGGCAGGTGGGCTTGCGGCTGCCTGGTTCTACCGCAAGACGCTGACCCGGCTACAGGAGGCCAACCCGGAACCGCACGACCCGGAGCCGCGGGCCTGGATGGAAGAGGACGGGGACGGTATCTGAAGGCCCTTTTTTCCCAGACAAGAAAATGCCGGCGGCCTGTCTTCCAAAGCCGCCGGCGTGGTGTTTCGGGGATGGTTCGGGTTATTGCACCGACCCGATAAAGACGCCGTAGGGCCCCAGGTGGATCGAACCGAGCGAGGCAGGCTCCGCGGCGCCAGGTGTCTTCAGCAGGGTTTTGATGCCGCTGCCGGCTCCCGGAACCGTCAGACTCACAGTCTGCGGTTCTGCCGTGAAGTTGACCGAGACCACGACAGAGGGCGATCCGGCGGTCTGGCGCATCCAGCTCAGCACCTTGGTGTTGGCGGTGTCGAGCATGACATTGTCGCCGTGGGCAAACGCGGGATTGTTCTTTTTGAGCTGGATCAGAGCCTTGTACCAGCTCAGCATTGAATCGGGCTGCGATTCTTCCGCCTTCACGTTGACCGTAGCGTAGGTGGGCGGCACTGGCAGCCACGGCTGCGCGGAGGCGGTGGTGAAGCCGGCGTTGGCCTGCGCGTCCCACTGCATCGGCGTGCGCTCCCCGTCGCGGCCCTTGTCTTTCGGCCAGCCGGTGATGCCGACCGGGTCCTTCACGTCTTCTTTCCGGGTGGGCGGGGTGGTCTTCATTCCGATTTCGTCGCCGTAGTAGAAGAGCGAAGCGCCGCGGCTGGCAAAGAGCATCGTGGAAATGACGCGCTCAATGTCGGTGTTGTGAACTCCGTCGCCGTAGCGCGCGTCGAGGCGCGGATTGTCGTGATTGTCGAAGACCAGCAGCGGGGTGTTGCCGTTGAGCTTGGTCTCGGCGTCGTCAATGCGCGAGCGGAAGGCGGCGATGTCGAGCTTGTTGATGAAGCCAATCTGCGTGTCCATGGGAAGCTGGAACTCCGGCTTGCCGGGGGCGCCGTACTGCTTGGCCAACTCGCCGATGTTGGGCAGATAGGTTTCGCCGATGAAGACGCGCGTGCCGGGGAACTTGTTCGAGTCGAACTTGTCAGCGGTGGTGCGCATCTCCTGCATGACGTCGTGCACTTCGGGCAGGTTGTTGGTGCGCGTGTCGTTCAGCGCGATGTCGCCGTAGACGTTGCGGAACGACTGCCCGTTCTTATCCTTGAGCACGTCTTCGTCCCGCATCTGGGGGTCTTCAAAGAGCGTGGTAATTGCGTCAAAGCGGAATCCGCCCACGCCGCGCTCGAGCCAGAACTTGATGATGTTGCGGAAGGCCTCGTGCACCTTGGGGTTGTTCCAGTTCAGGTCCGGCTGCTGGATATAGAACTTGTGGTAGTAGTACTGCCGCGTCGTCGGGTCCCACTCCCATGCCGAATGGCCGAAGTCAGACTGCCAGTTGTTGGGCGGCACGCCGGGGCTGGTAGCGGTTTCACCCGCGCCATCGTGCCACACATACCAGTCGCGATAGGGATTGGTTTTCGAGGAACGTGACTGGATGAACCACGGATGCTTGTCTGAGGTGTGGTTCATCACCATGTCCATGATGATGCGGATATGGCGTTTATCGGCCTCGGCCACCAGATGATTGAAGTCAGCGAGTGTGCCGTAGGGCGGGTCGATGTTCTCGTAGTCGGAGATGTCGTAGCCGAAGTCCACCTGCGGCGAGGGATAGATGGGCGTAAGCCAGATGGCGTCCACGCCGAGGTCTTTCAGGTAGTCCAGGCGCGTTGTGATGCCGTTGAGGTCGCCGATGCCGTCGCCGTTCGAGTCCTGAAAGCTGCGCGGGTAGATCTCGTAGATGACGGCGTTTTTCCACCAGTTCTGCTCGGACGAGGCGGAGGTTGAGGCTGGGTTCTGCGCGTGTGTGGCCGGCATGGAGATGGCCATCGCCAGCAGGAGGGACGAGGTGAGAATGCGTTGGGTCCAGTGCATTGCGGTCTCCTTATTCTTGTCCCGCAGCTCATGAAGTCGGCCGCGGTTTGTTCTTTGCAAACCTAATTATTGTATGCCGCTGCGCGGCGACGAAACCCCCAACGTGCAGGGACGCGCAGCGACACTCCCGGATCGATGAGCAAATACCGTAGCGCGCTACTGCACCTGCGCGACAAGCGCAGCGAAGGGCGCAAGCTCAACGCGGCTGGTAGCGAGCGAGCCGGATTGGCCCGTGGTGCTGTAGAGAGGCGCGAGTTGTGCGCCGTGGACGCCGTACTCGTCCAGGTGGAATGCCACGGTGCGCGACTTTGCGCTCATGTTCAGCGCCACCAGCACCGTGGCGTCGCCATCGCGACGCAGAAAAGCGAAGACATCCGGGTCGTTGTTGTTGATCGTCGTCTGCGTGCCGTCGCGCAGCGCCGGATTCGTTTTGCGCAGCGAGAGCAGGCGCTTGTAGGCGTTGTAGATCGAGTTGGGATCCTTGCTCTCGACTTCGACGTTGTCTTCCTTGGCGCTCGGCGGTATCGGCAGCCACGGCTTGACGCCGGGACTGGTGAATCCGGCATTGGAGCCATCGGTCCACTGCATCGGCGTGCGTTCGCCGTCGCGGCCCTTCTCTTTGGGCCAGCCGCGCTTGCCAATGGGGTCATGCACGTCCTCAATGCGCGCCGGGTCGGTGGTTCTCATGCCGAGTTCTTCGCCGTAGTACATCTGCGGCGTGCCGCGCGTGGTGAGTTCGAGCACGGCCATCAGCTTGGCAATCTCGTCGTTATGCTTGCCGTCCCCATAGCGGTCCCACTGGCGGCGCTGGTCGTGGTTGGAAAAGAAATATTCAGGCTGGCCATGCGCGGTGTTGCTTTCGATCTCGTTGAAGAGCTCGCGGAAGCGTGGCGCGGAAAGCTCGTTCACATCGGCAATCTGGAAGTCCATCGGCAGCTGGACCTCGTCATTGTGCTCGCCATACATCTTTGTGAGCGCCGCAACGTTCGGCTCGTCGGCTTCGGTCACCAGCACCGGATCGCCGGGATACTTGTCCACAACCCCGCGGACCTCCTTGAGCACGTCGTGGACCTCGGGCAGATCGTCGGTATATTTGTGCTGGATATTGCGGTCGCCATAGGCGTTGTGGCCGGGCAGATAGGGATCGTTGCGCAGCTCTGGATCTTCAAAGAGACGCGAGACGGCATCGATGCGGAAGCCCGCGGTGCCGCGCTGCATCCAGAAGTCGAGCACGCCGTACATGGCCTTGCGCACCTCGGGATTGCGCCAGTTCAGGTCTGGCTGCTGCACATAGAAGTAGTGGTAGTAGTACTGGCGCGTCTTCTCATCCCACTGCCAGGCGGAGCCGCCGAACCACGACTGCCAGTTGTTGGGCGGCTGGCCTTTGTCGGTCGCCGTTTCGCCCTTGCCATCATGCCACACGTACCAGTTGCGCTTCGGGTTGTCGCGCGAGGAACGGGACTCAACGAACCAGGGATTCTGGTCCGAGGTATGGTTGATTACGTAGTCCATCAGAATGCGAATGTTGCGCTTTTTCGCTTCCGCCACCAGGTTCTCGAAGTCGGCCATGGTTCCGTAGACCGGGTCGATGGCTGTGTAGTTTGAGATGTCGTAGCCGTAGTCCACGCCTGGCGAGGGATAGATAGGCGTGAGCCAGATGGCGTCGATGCCGAGGTCGTGGAGGTAGTCGAGGCGCGAGGCGATGCCCTTCAGGTCGCCGATGCCGTCGCCGTTCGAGTCCTGAAAGCTGCGCGGGTAGATCTCATAGATGACGGCGTGACGCCACCACTCGTTGCCTGTGGGCTGGCTGGCTGCCTGTGCCGCAGCTGTGGGATGCACGCCGATGAGCGCCGAAATCCCCAGAAAAAGGGGCATGGCGCAGCGCTGGATGGTCCGGGTCCAATGCATTGCGTCTCCTTGATTGCCTTGTCCGTTACTCGTGAAATTGGCAACGGTGTGACGCAAGTCAAGCTATCACATTGGACCGTGCGCTGGAACAGGAAGGCATGAGCCTGCCGTCCGGTCAGTTGTTTGCTTTCTGCGCGACCAGCATGGACTCAAGGATCTGGTCGGAGACTTCCTTAACCGAGCCGGGCGAGTGCGCCAGGAAGAGCGTGTTGGTCTTGTCGCTCTCGCCAATGGACTTGAGCGTGTCAAAGTACTGCGTGACCATCACCAGTTGCATCACGTCTTTTGCGCTTGCGCCTTCCACGGCCTTCTGGAACTGCTCGATGGAGACCTGCAGCCCCTCGACGATGGCTCTGCGCTGGTTGGCGATGCCCTGGCCCTGCAACGCCTTGCTCTCCGCTTCGGCCTCGGCCTTTTTGACGACGAGAATCTTGTCGGCTTCGCCGCGTGCGGTGGCTGCCACCTGTTCGCGCTGGGCGGCGTTGATGTCGTTCATCGCAGACTTCACTTTGGCGTCGGGAACGATGTCGGTCACGAGCACGTTGACGATTTCGTAACCGAAGGCCGCCATGTCCGAGTCGAGCTCCTGCTTGACGGCGGCGGCGATGCTCGACTGCGAGGCGAAGACTTCGTCGAGTGTCATGCTGGGCACGTGGCCGAGGATGACCTGCTCCACGTAGGACTTGATCTGCGCGACAGGGTCGGAGAGCTTGTAGAAGGCGTCGAAGACTTTTTCAGGACGGACGCGGTTCTGCACGGAGATGGGGATGGTAACGAAGACATTGTCCTTCGTCTTGGTCTCCATGGTAAGCGCGATCTGATTCACGCGCAGGCTCACGAGGCCGGCGACCGTATCGAAGTATGGCATCTTCCAGTTGAGGCCGGCTTCGGCCACGCGCAGGAACTTGCCGAAGCGGGTGATGATGGCGACCTGCGCGGTGTTGACCGTGAAGAAGCTGCCAAGGATCAGCGAAATGGCAATCAGGCCAAAGATCGCCAGCAAGATCAGGAAGAGCATGTCCATAGAGGTTCCCTGCAATCTGAAATGGAGTGACCAGCGCATTGTAGCGGAGTCACGTTTGCCCGGAGTGACAAAGTGCGCGATGGCTGGCACGGATGTTACGGGGCCGGCGGAGGCTTTGGTGTTGCATCGCCGGGTCGCTCGGGCGAGGTGGTCTTCAGGCCGTTGATGTCGATGCCGAAATCCGGGCTTTGCCGCGTGCCGCCGATGCGAATGGGAATTACGGCGCCTGCGGTGCCGTGCTTGAAGAAGGGATCGGCTGGCTTGAGGAGCAAGCCTTTCCATCCGCCGACCATTTGAGACAAAGTGGCTTGCGTGTGGGCCGCGCCGATAAAGTCCAGGGCGCCGCCATCGAGCGTGTAGGCGCCGTGGAGCTGGATCTGTGCGCCGGGCACGTTGTACGTGAGATCGGGCAGAGTGATCTCTCCGGTGGCCAGAGTGAAGTGGCTCTGCATCTGCGAGTGGACGTCCGGAGCGCTTGCGGCGTGGGCCTCATGGGGCCGTCCCTGACCTCGAAGGCTCAGCTCGCGGATGCGCTGCTGTACGGTGGCGCTTGTGAACTCGGCCTGGTCGAGCAGGAACTGGCCTTGCAAGTCCATCCGCTGATGGACCGGAAGTGGGCCGGGTGGAACATGCACGTGGGCCTGCAGTTGCAGATTGCCGATGAGCAATGACGTGCCTGCATGACTCAGCAGGCGCAGGAAATCCTCGATGTGGCCGTGGTCAATGTCGACGTCGAGCGCAATGTCGTGGCCCTTGCCGCGTTGCGGCCCCGTGGGGGTGGCATCGAGGACACGTACGATTTGCCCCTTCGCCGTGAGGTGCGAGCTGCCCAGCGTGGCATCCACAGCGTCCAGCCATGTATCGCCTGTTGTGCCGTCTACGCGCGCGCGGAAGCTGGTGCGGAGAGGGAGTTGCGTGTTGAAGGGTTCGAGACGGAAGTCGGGCGTATTCGTGGAGCCCTGCACCTCCACACGGCGCAGCGCGCCCTGGAAATGCCCCGTGGAGGACAGCAGCCCAGCAATGCCTTTGAAGTCGCCGAGGTCGGCGCGGGTCAGTGTGTAGTCGCCCTGGAGCGGCGTCTCGCCGGGGTCGCTGACCTGCCAGGGACCAAAGATGCCGGTGGCGTGTATCGCACCGTGCGGGCGAGGATTGGTGAGATCGGCCGTGAAGTGGATAGCTCCGCCGGGCGCGAAGCCATCCACCAGCACGTGGGCGATATCGAAGACCAGCGGCAGCTTGGTAGTTTCAATTTCGAGGCGCGCGCCGGCGCATTCCACGCTTTGCACTTTGAAGCGGATGCGCTGTGGGTTTGCTGGACCCACGGCCGCAGGTGCGGAAGTGGCCGGGCTGGCGGGCTCTGTGTGAGTACGCCTCGGAATACGAATCCGTAATCCCCGCAGCCGAACCTGGTTGAGCCGAATGGGCGCTCCGCGGGCATAGCGCAGCGGCGCCTGAAAGCTGAAGGAGTCCAACTGGATGAGCGGCTGCGAGGACGCGGGCACGGTCAGGTCGGCCATCTGCGCCGGAGGCCAGATGCGCAGACCTGCGCCGCGCGCCCACACGCCCCACTCGCCCTGCTCCCCCGTGCGCAGGCTCACATGGAAGCTGTCCAGCTCGACACGGGCATGGAAGTGCTGCTCCAGAGCTTCGACAATGCGCGCATGCAGGTAGGGCTCCACGCGGCGGGCCAGGAAGGCGAGGCTTGCAGCCAGCACTGCCATGGCGAGCAGGGCGGCCGCCGCGAACCAGCGAATCCAGCGGTACCTCTGCAAGAATGATGTGCCTGCCTGTGGCAACGGAGCCTCCCGCATCCCTTCATTCTCGCAGCAATGGCGGCTGCGTTTGCACAGATGGGCGGGCGATGCCGTAGACTTGGTCCCGACGATGCAAGCGCACGTAGAACAACTCGTAAAGCTGCAGGAAGTGGAAACGGAGCGCGGAAGGCTCGTGAAGGAACAGCGCGCGCTGCCTGCCGAGATCGCCGAGGCCGAGACTGCCCTGGGGGCTGCTCAGGCCCACGTGTCGGAGGTGTCAGATGGACTGGCTCGCGAAGAGGCGCTGCGCACCCGGCTGGAGCGCAAGGCACAGGAACATCGGCAGAAGGCCGCGCGCTATCGCGCGCAACTGGACACGGTGACGACGACCGCGCAGGCAGACGCGATTGAGCACGAGGTGCGCTTTGCAGAGAGCGAATTGCAGAGGCTGGAAGACGAAGAGTTTGCCAGTCTGGAGCGCACCGAGGCACTTGAAGCCGCGTTGGCCGCGGCGCGGGCGCAGGTGGAGGATTGCGCGCTGGCGGTGGAGCGCACGCGCGAGCGCGTAGCCGAACGGCAGAAGGAATTCGCCGCGCAGCAGGCGGACTTGGACGTGCAAAGGAGCGCTCTGCGGCAGGCGATTGAGCCGGAGTGGCTGACGAGATTCGATCGGCTGGCGTCGAGCCGTGGGACCGCCATTGCGCGTGCGGACAACCAGCAGTGCATGGGTTGCCGTATGGGCGTGCGCCCGCAGGTGTGGAACCAGTTGCGCGAGGGCGAACTGCTGGCGTGCGACAGTTGCGGCCGGATGCTGTACTGGGATCCGACGATCGCCGCTGCGCCGAAGGCTCCTCAGACCGAAGCGGCAGGGAGCGATGGGCACGCCGTGCGCAAACCGAGGCGAGCCGGGGCTTAGAGCGAATGAAGCGTATCTGCGTGGATATGGATGAGGTCATCGCAGACACGCTCTCGGAGCATCTGCGCCGCTACAACGCGGCCTTTGACGAAGAGATGACGCTGGAGGACCTGGCCGGTAGAGGGCTTTGGGAGGTTGCGCCCGTGGATCGCCAGGCACATCTGCGGGCCATTCTCGACGCCGAGGATTTCTTTGAAGACCTGCCGCTGATGCCGGACGCGCAGCCCGTGCTGAAGGAATTGAGCGCGCGCTTTGAGGTCTTTATCGCCTCGCAGGCCATGATGGTTCCAAACTCACTCGGGCCAAAGTATCGATGGCTTCAGCGCCACTTTCCCTTTATTCCGCCCACTCACTACGTCTTCTGCGGGCACAAGAGCATTCTCCGCGCGGAGTTCCTGATTGACGACCTGCCCCGGAACCTGCAGCGTTTTGAGGGCACAGGGCTGCTGTACACCGCGCCTCATAATCTACTGGCGACGGGGTTCACGCGCGTGAACAACTGGACGGAAGTCGCAGCCTACTTCAAACAGGTGAGCGACGAGTAAGTCTGCCCACCCGGCACCGGGCAGCGCCGGCTCGCACAGAGACAACTGCGTCAACGCGGGCTGGCGGCTTGAGGCGCTGAGGGCGAGATTGGGCGAGGCGCGGGCTGGCGTACAACGGGGATGGGCTGCCCCTGCGGCGCCTGATGCATGGTCACAATGAGGGCGTCGGCGGGCTTCTTGCCGCAGCAGGCGTAGGAGTGAGGCGTGCTGGCGTCAAAGTAGACGGCGTCGCCTGCCTCCAGCGTGGAGTGCTGATCGCCATGGCGCAGGTCTAAGGAGCCCTCGAGCACAAACAGGAATTCGTAACCGGGGTGCATGTGCGCGCGCGGCTCCTGTCCCTTATCAAGCGGGATGAACTGCGCGTAATACGGGTCCATGTGGCGGTCCGGGACCATGTAGCCGAGGCTCTCGAAGAAGTAGGTGGGGTTTTCGACGCCAGTCTGCGGCAGCCGCACGCGCTCCTTCCTGCGATGGATGCGGAACATCGACTGCGGCTCGCTCTCGAAGAAGTACGAAAGGTCCTTGGAGAAGACCATGGCAATGCGCGCCAGGTTGCGCAGGGTGGGAACCACGCGGCCCGTCTCAAGCTGCGATAGAAAGCTGGCTGAGAGGCCGGTATGCTTGCCTAGCTCCACCAGGCCCATCGACTTCTTAAGCCGGAGGCGCTTGATGCGCTCGCCGATGTGCTTTTCCGCGATGAATCGTTCTGTCGTCTCGGGATCGACCTGAGATTTCTGGGTCTCTTCGTTGCGAACCGTTGCCAGATCTGCCATATGCGCCCTCCCCGCAGGCCGCGCAGTTATTTGGATGTTGCCTGCGTCAAAAGAGATTCCAATCATGCAAAATAAATATGGAGACGCAGACGCAGTTTGGATTCATTTCGAGGAAAACAAAATCCATCCTGTCAATCTATGGAGATGACAAAAGGGCCACAACAGGTTGTCTTGAGCGGGGCCTCAGGGATGCTGGGCCGAGCGCTTCTGCGCGCACTTGCGGCTCAGGGTACGCCGACAGTCCAGCTTGTCCGGAGGCGCCCGGAGCGGCAGTCTGAAGGGGCTCAGGACTTGGCGGGGGCTGCCTTGGTCGCATGGAATCCGTTGGCAGATCCTGCGATTGCAGATCCGTCGGCTTTGGAAGGTGCTCAGGCCGCGGTTCATTTTTCCGGAGCGAATGTCGCCGCACATCGCTGGACGAGTGCATACCGGAACGAGATGACCGAGAGCCGGGTGCGGACGACCGCCTCGTTGGCAAGGGTTCTGGCTGGACTCAACCGGCGGCCGGAAGTGCTGCTGACGGCATCCGCCATTGGGTTCTACGGCGACCGCGGCGATGAGTTGCTGGATGAACAGGCTCTGGCAGGCGCTGGATTTTTCCCCGAACTCTGCCGGCAGTGGGAAGCGGCGGCAAAGCCAGCCGTGGATGCGGGAATTCGAGTCGTGCACCTGCGGATCGGTGTGGTGCTTGCGGCACGCGAGGGAGCGCTCAAGAAGATGCTGCCCCTCTTCCGTTTGGGACTGGGTGGGCGGCTTGGCAGCGGACGGCAGTGGATGAGCTGGATTGCTCTCGAGGACGCAGTGGCGGCGATCCTGTTCGCAATGCGAACGCCAGAGCTGCGCGGGCCGGTGAACCTGACCGCGCCGGGGCCGGTACGAAATCTGGAGTTCACCCGGACACTGGCGAAGCAGTTGAATCGTCCGGCGATCCTGCCGGCGCCGGCCTTTGCGCTGCGGCTGGCTCTGGGGCAAATGGCGGATGAAGCGCTGCTGGCGAGCGCGAGGGTCTTTCCTGGGAAGCTGGCCGCGGCTGGATTCCGGTTCCGGTACCCGGCTCTTCAGGCTGCGCTGGGCGCGACCCTTGGGTCGAGGCGGGAGCCGGAATAAGGCTCCCGCTCCGCGCTTATCGCTTGCCCTGCACGACGCGAGGGCCGGCGCCGGCTTTCTTCTGGGCGCGGCGTGCGGCAATGGCGTGCATCTCTTTGCCCATGGCGGACTGATTGACGCCGAGTTGCATGATGATGTTGACCAGGTTGCTGGTGCCCCAGTAGAGCGCGAGACCCGAGGCGTAGTGCCAGAGAACAAAGCCCATCACCACCGGGCTCATGATAGCCATCATGCGGCGCTGCGATGCGTCCATGCCGGGCGAGGGCGTCATGTACGTGACCAAAAACATACTGACGATGATGAGCAACGGCAGAATGTGCAGTGGGTCGGGCGCGGAGAGATCCGTGAGCCAGAACCAGTGGGCCTGGCGCAGTTCGACGGCGTTCTGGAGGACGCGGAAGTAGGCGAAGAAGAGCGGAATCTGGGGCAGCATGGGCAGGCAACTGCCGTACATGTTGACCCCTTCGGCCTGATAGAGCGCCATCATCTCCGAGTTCATCTCATTGCGTTTGGGGTCGTTCATCTTCAGGCCGGAGTAGCGGCGCCGGATGGCATCTACCTTGGGCTGGATGCGCATCATCTTCAGCGAGGACCGCATGGCCATGAAACGCGTAGGCAGCATGAGCAGGTTGAAGACGATGGTGAGAAGAATGATGGCCCAGCCCCAGTTGTAGCTGCCCGGACCTAGCAGGTCGCGGAGCCAGCGCAGGGCCAGATAAAGTGGCTTGGCGATGAGGCCGAGCCAGTCGCCGAACTGGATCAGCGGGGTGAGAGTGGGGCCATCGGCTTTGCCGTCAGGGCCCATGGCGTGGATGGTCTTGAGGACATCCATCTGCTTGGGACCTGCGTACAGGCGGAGATGCGTTGCGCCGTTCTGGTCGCCCATGGCAAGGCCGAGAACATCGTCCGGTTTCTTCTGGCTTGTGGGATTGGAGAGGTCGCTGGGCAGATCGTAGGTGTTGTGCAGTGTGACAAGGGTGGCCTGCGCAGGCGCGTCGGGCAGGAAGGCCGCGGCGAAGTACAAATCAGAGAGAGCGGCGTACTGGTAGGCCTGATCGAAGGTCGCGTTTCCGCTCACCTTGGCCGACTTCATCGTCTCGTGCTTGCCATCAATCGACCAGTCCAACTGTGAGATGGTGCGCAACGCATTCCGTGTTCCGGCATCGGGAAGGAACTCTTCCATGTCGCCAAGGCCGGCGGGCCAGGCGATCAACGCGCGGACCGGCTGGCCATTGCGCAGGACCTGCGCGTCGATGGTGAGGACATAGCTTGCGTCAAAGCGGAAGGTCTTGACCACATCGAGACCGTTCGACGCGTAGTGGTAGGTGAGCGATCCGGAAGCCACACGCTGGCCGGTCGCTGAAGGCTGGTAGAGCGCCTGGTTGAGCTGGGTGGTCAGCGCGGAGTCGTAGGTATAGAACGACAGTGGCATCCCGAAGCGCTCGGCGAGTTGCGGCTGCACGAGGTCGAGTGGCTTGCCCGCGTTGTCGCTGTACTGCTTGAGGTACCAGTGCTTGACCTGCGCACCGCGATTGGTGAAGACGATGCGATAGAGCGAGTTCTCGATGACGGTTTCTGTCTCGCTGGATGCGGCGATGGCCGGCGTTGCGGACGCCGCCACGCTGGCTGCGCCGGGGGCAGGTGCGCTGGCAGGCGCCGCGGACTGGTTGCCGGCAGGCGCGACTTGCTGAGCGGTTTGCGAGGCAGGCGCGGGCGGGTTCTCCTTGGGCCGGAAGTACTGGAAGCCAAGGATGGCGATGAGCACGATGAAGGTGAAGGTTGTGAGGCTGCGGAAATCACCGCCGCTACCGCTGCCGCCGCCGGAGCCCTGCGGGTCAAGATTAGGATTGCGAATTTCGGGCAAGGGAAACTTCCTGTCGTTGGGTGAAGACGCGGGCCACTGAGCGCCGCTCTCTCTATGGTAATGGTTTGCCCCGCAGGTGGGGTGAAATGCGTGGCGGCGGAACCTGATCGAGTCCGCCCCGGCTGAATGGATTGCAGCGGAGCAGTCGCCAGGCCGCCAGTCCAAGCCCCCGCCACGGGCCGTGCGTTGCGATCGCGATGGCAGCGTATTCCGAACAGGTGGGCAGATAGCGGCAGCCACCCGGCTTGACGGCATGAATCAGCGGGGACAAGTGCCGCTTGTAGAAGGCCAGCAGGGCAAGCAGAAAGCGGGTCATGGCGTTTGCCCGGACGGCGCCGATGCGCTGGTGCGCGTGACCTCCGCGCTGGCTTGTTCGAGGATGCGGACGACCTCGGCGTCGAGCCGGACGAAATCCACGGTAAGGACAGAGCGGCGCGGATGAAGAATTAGATCGCAGCCGCGCGGCAGCAGGGATACGTGGCGGCGCAGGACTTCACGCATGCGTCGTTTGATACGGTTGCGCTCGTGCGCCTTGCCGATGACTTTGCCGACCGTGAGCCCAACCCGCGGAGTTGTATCTGCGGTCGAATTCGGAGCCAGAAACCAGGTCATGAGCGCCGACTGATGCTTTTTCCCGGACCGATAGGCGCGCTGATAGTCGGCGTGAAGCCGAAGGCGAAAGGCGGAGAGGGACTGCAGTCTCGCGCGAGCCGCAGATGCGGTCTGCATTTTCTTAGCTTGTTGCCGGGTTTCCATCAGGGCGATGTTGAGGATGGCGTGCCGGAGCAGCGCGGCTGTAAGGCGCTCCGGCTCAAACCGGTTCGGCGTGCAGTTAGTCGCGGTATCCGGCGCTGACCGCAACGCGCTTGCGGCCGATGGCGCGGCGGCGGCTGAGTACTGCGGCGCCGCTCTTGGTCTTCATGCGCGAACGAAAACCGTGGGTCTTCACGCGGCTGCGGCGGTTGGGTTGAAATGTGCGCTTGGGCATGGAAATGCGCTCCTCTATGCAGTGAAAAATCTTTGCCTTGGCGGCAAGACTTAAGTGTATCGCAGTTTGAGGCAGGAATCCAGTGCTCGTGGCCCGCAGACGCGGTTGCCGGGGTTCTCGTCCTCTGCGGTGCGCGCTTCGTCCAGCACGCTGCGAGGATGCGGAAGGCGCGCGGTGTAGACTCAATTGGCGGCGGCTCGAGGCAGTTTCACCACGCATGGTGCACACAAAAAACGATTCCGCAATCGAGTGTGAATGAGAGGTTGCAATGCCCCTCAGATGTGCTACTATCGGGACCGTTCAAGAAAGTTTCCAAGCGTCCCACGGTGCAGGTTTCACCCGTGTCCCGAGGCAGGAATCAGGGACAGAATCACGGTGACTCAGCAGGTCTCCGATTCACTCTGAACGGCGAGATCAAATCTCAGCCGATCGGGAGAATTGTTGCTTATGCGAGCGGGTTGACCTCTTCCGGGATTTTTAGAGGAGACGCAGGCAAGGATTTGCTCGATGGCATTCGCAATTTCGCCGGCTTCGGCGCCCAATCCCTGGCTCCAGATTCTCGCTGCACTCGAGAAGAAGGTCATTCGCCAGTCATTTGATACCTGGCTGAAGCCGACGCGTTTCAGTCATGCTACGGGCCGCATACTTTATGTGCGCGTGCCCTCGCCGGAGTTTCAGCATATTGGCGACAAATATGCGGACCTCATTCAGGAGGCGATTGATGCGAATGCGCTTGAGTTCGACGACGTGTGCTTTGTGACGGCGGAGAGCGATCCATCCGTACCGCCGCAGCGCAAGGATGGTGGATTCGGACCGCTGCCCGCGCATGCTCCTACTGCTCCCGAGCAAATGCCGAACCAGCGCTACCCGCGTCAGGGGCAGTTCGACTGGTCGACCGCAGCCCAATTGAACCAGCGCTATACCTTCGACGCCTTCGTGATCGGTAATGGCAATCAGTTTGCGCGTGCCGCGGCCCTGGCTGTGGCCGAGCGGCCATCCCGCGCGTACAATCCGTTGTTTCTCTACGGTGGCGTGGGAATGGGCAAGACGCACCTGATGCATGCCATCGGGCATGAGTTGAAGCGCCGCCAGCCGGTGGCGAATATCTGCTATGTCTCGGCAGAAAAATTCACCAACGAGATGATTACGTCTCTGCGCAACGACCGGATGACGAGTTTTCGCGACCGCTTCCGCTCAGTGGATCTGCTGCTGATTGACGACATCCAGTTCATTGCCCAGAAAGAGCGCACGCAGGAAGAGTTCTTTCACACCTTCAACGCATTGCACGAGAGCATGCGGCAGATCGTGATCGCCTCGGACCGTCCTCCCAAGGAACTGGCGGAGATTGAGGATCGTCTTCGCTCCCGCTTCGAATGGGGTCTGATTGCGGATATTCAGCCGCCGGATCTGGAGACGAAGGTCGCGATTCTGCAGAAGAAGGCAGAGAGCGATCAGGTGACGCTGCCGACGGATGTGGCGCTCTTCATCGCTTCGAATGTGCGGACCAACGTGCGCGAGCTGGAAGGCGCAATGACGCGCCTGGTCGCCTGGTGTCAGCACAATCAGATGGAGATTACGCTACCCAACACGCAGCAGTGCCTGAAGCAGTTCATCGACATGCAGGTGCGGAAGGTCACGATCGAGGCCATCCAGCGCGCAGTCGCCGAGCAGTTCGGCATGAAGGTCAGCGACCTGAAGCAGAAGAACAACTCGCGCAACGTGGTTGTACCGCGGCAGATCGCCATGTATCTGGCCAAGCAGATGACGGAAGCAAGCCTGCCGGAGATTGGCCGCCAGTTCGGCAATAAGCACCACACCACGGTAATGCACTCGATCGGCAAGATCGACGAACAGCGGCGGACGGACAAAGACCTGCACCGCACGCTGAATAAGCTGCAGGATCAACTCAACGGGTAGCGCCGTCGCGACGACTGAGGCGCGGCCTTTCACTTGTTCGCTTGAAGAAGCGCTTATATCTTCTGCGTGCGCTGCACCGTGCGCACGCCGCTGACTCGGCGCAGGCCGAGAACCATGCGATTGAGGTGGCGCAGATCTTCGGCCTCAACGATGAATTCGATGATGGCTTCTCCGTTTTCGTCGTGGCGGATGTCGACGCTGCGGATGTTCGTGTCATCGTCGGAGATGACAGCGGTAAGTTCTTTGAGCATCCCGGAGCGATCGTCACAGTGAACAGAGATCTTCACGGGATAGCGCGTTCTGCGGCCCGGTGTTTCGTCGCCCACGCGTGACCACTCGACCGCGATGCGGCGGTCGCTCTCATACAGCAGATTCTGGACGTTTGGACAGCTTCGCGCATGCACTGCGACGCCCTTGCCACGCGTCACGTAGCCGACAATCTCTTCGCCGCGGATGGGGTTGCAGCAGCGGGCGCGATAGACGAGCAAGTCGTTCTGGCCCTCGACCTGGAGCGAGTCGGATCCGGTGAGATGCAGCTTGCGGACCGCATCGGACATGGGCGCCGCACCGCTGCCTGGCTTCGGCTCTGCGCCGGGTTCCGGTTCAGGAGCTTCAAGATAGCTGGGTGCCAGGCGGGTGAGCAACTGACGCGCAGAGTGCTTGCCCAGGCCCAGGGCGGCCAGCAGGTCGGAGGCGGTGGCAACGCCATATTCATTCGCGATGCGGCCCAGGTCCTGATCGTCAATCTGCGTGAGCGGCACTTTGAACTTGCGCGCTTCGCGGTCCAGCAGCTTGCGGCCAATCTCCACCGCGCGACGCCGCTGATCCTCGTTGAGCCAGTGCTTGATCTTGTTGCGCGCGCGCGGGCTTTTGACAAAGGTGAGCCAGTCGCGGCTGGGCTTGTGTTCTTTCTGCGTGACGATTTCAACCACGTCGCCGTTGCGCAGCTTGGTGCGCAGCGGCACCATGCGCCCATTAATCTTCGCGCCCACGCAGGTGTGGCCCACCTCGGTATGGATGGTGTAGGCAAAGTCAACCGGAGTGCCGTCCGCAGGCACCACAACGACTTTTCCCTTGGGCGTGAAGGTGTAGACCTCGTCGGGATAGAGGTCCATCTTCAGGCTGCTCAGGAATTCGTTGGGGTCGGTCATCTCCTTTTGCCACTCGACGAGCTGGCGGATCCAGTTCAATCGCTCTTCATCGCGCGCGGTCACGCTGCCCTCGCCGGCCTTGTACTTCCAGTGGGCGGCGATGCCTTCCTCGGCGATGCGGTGCATCTCCTCGGTGCGAATCTGCACTTCAAACTGGTGACCGCCCTCGCCAATCACCGTGGTGTGAAGCGATTGATACCGGTTGGCGCGGGGAATGGCGATGAAGTCCTTGATGCGGCCCGGCACGGGACGCCAGAGCGTGTGAATGAGGCCAAAGACCGCGTAGCAGGATGCGATGTCCTGCGTAATCACGCGTACGGCGAGCAGATCGTAGACCTGGTCCACAGTGGATTTTGTGCGCTGCAGCTTCTGGAAGATGGAGTAGAGGCGCTTGATACGCCACTCCACGCGTGCCTCGATGTTGTTCTCGCGCAACTGCTCCACGAGCGTGTCTTCGACGCTGTGCAGGAACTGCTCGCCCTCGGCACGACGGGCTTCAATGGCGGCTGCGACCTGCTCGTAACTCACCGGGTCGGTGTAGCGGAAGGCGAGATCTTCCAGCTCGCCGCGCACTTTGCCCATGCCGAGCCGGTGGGCAAGCGGCGCGTAAATGTCGAGGGTCTCCCGCGCGATGGCTTCCTGCCGCTCCGGCTTGAGATGTTCGAGGGTACGCATATTGTGCAGCCGGTCCGCGAGCTTGATCAGAACGACGCGCACGTCGCTGACCATCGCGAGGAGCATCTTGCGTACGTTCTCAGCCTGCCGGTCCTCGCGATTCGCAAACTGAATCTTGTCGATCTTGGTCACGCCCTCCACGATGTGCGCGACCTGTTCGCCGAAGGCAGCCTGGATCTCTTCACGCGTCGCAGGGGTGTCTTCCACAGCATCGTGCAGCAGGCCCGCAGCGATGGCGGTGGAATCCATCTTGAGCTCGGCCAGAACCTCGGCCACTTCCAGCGGATGGATGATGTACGGCTCGCCCGAGGCGCGCATCTGGCCCTCGTGCTGTTGCACGCAGAAGTCCCATGCCTTGCGGATGAGGTGAACGTCTTCGGTAGGGCGATTGGCCTGTACGTGGTGAAGAAGCGCATCAAAGCGTTCTTCAATGGCGTGTTCGTCGTGCGACGACACAGACTGAGCGGCTCCGTCGGAAGACAGGGGGACAGTACCGGATGAAACCTTCGGGACGGCCTGCCGGACAGTCGCCATACTGTATTATAGCCGCGCTTTCGCAAACCAGACAGCGGCTCTTGCGTTGGAATCAAATGGTTTCTGCTGCGGATAGGGGACGGCCCGCGATCATGTGCTATTCCGTGTGGCTCAAATGCTTGAGTGGCATGAGGCAATTTCTGCGAGTCGATCGCAAGCTGAGAGATCTTGTCCGTGCAGCAGTGCCTGCGGATGGAGAGCCTACAGGCGTGAGGGCCGATTCTTGGTAGGATGAACCAGACATACCAATGGCCAAGCCACGCAAAGACCCACAAACGCCACGATCGACTTCTGCTTCACGCAGAGGTGATGCGCCTTTCGCTCAACGGGAACGCAAGCCGGATGAGCGCGGCAAAGCGAGTAAAGAGGACCGTAAGGAGGCATCCACGCGCCGGAGTACTGCCGGAGCCTCACGCGCTGCGGAAAGCGAACTTCCTCCCTTTGGCGCGGTGGTGAAGCGCAGGGCCGCGGACCGGCTGCGCGCGGGCCATCTGTGGGTGTACTCGGGCGACGTCGAGTCGGTGCACACCGGAGGAGCAGAGGCTCCATCTCTGCTGCCAGTCGCGGATGAAAGGGGTCTTCTGCTCGGAACTGCGCTCTACAGCCCGGCTTCGGAGATCGCACTGCGCATCGTCTCGCGCGAGGACCTGGACGAAGTTGGCTGGCTGGAACTGCTCGGCAGCAGGCTGCGCGCGGCAATTGCGCGACGCGCGGCGCTTCTGGACGAGTCAACAAACGCATGTCGGCTCTGCTTCAGCGAAGCCGACGAATTGCCTGGGCTCATCGCGGACAAGTACGGCGATCTCGTCATCCTGCAGCTGCTTGTAAAAGGGCTCGACAGCGCTACGGTACGCGAGACGTGTGTGCGCGTTTTGCGGGAGGAACTGAAACCCGCATCGATTCTGGAGCGGCCAGATCCGCGCATCCGCGAGTTGGAAGGGCTCTCCGCGCCGGGTCTGGCTCCGCTGTGGGCATCCGAACCCGCCCATCCCGTCACCAGTATGGTGTTTCGCCTGAACGGGCTCTCCTTTCACTATGACGCGAATGCAGGCCAGAAGACTGGAGCCTTCCTCGACCAGCGCGCCAACTACGCAGCCGCACGCGAGTGGGCGCAGCGCCTCGGCGCTACCGGCCGCGCACTCGATGTGTGCTGCTATCAAGGCGGTTTCGCACTTCATCTGGCAGCGGTTTGTCGTCGCGTGACAGGCGTCGATGCTTCGCGGGCTTCGCTGGAGGTGGCGGAGCGGAACCTTGCTGCGAACCGGAACCTTCTTTCGGCAGAGGTGGACTGGGTGCAGGCCGATGCCTTTGAACTGCTGCGTGGCTGGTCCGATGCGGGAGAAAGGTTCGACGCGATCGTGCTTGACCCGCCCGCGTTCGCCAAGACGCGGCGTGCCGTGGAGGGTGCTCTGCGCGGCTACAAGGAATTGAATCTGCGCGCGCTCCGCATGATTCGGCCGGGCGGTCTGCTGGTCACCTGCTCCTGCAGTCATCACGTCGGGGCAGAGGAGTTGCAAGCCGCGGTGGCCTCGGCCGCAGCCGATGCGGGCCGGCGCGTGCGCCTTCTGGAGCGCCGCGGCGCCTCGCTTGATCATCCGGTCATCCTGAATCTGCCGGAGACCGAGTATCTGAAGTGCCTTATTCTCGAAGTCGATTAAGCATGCGCAGCGGACCCGTGTGCCATCCACCGCGGAAAGATGCGCTCCCGCCAGCCCGGTGAGGGAGCCTGCAAGGGCATCGGCGGCGCGCTCGCGGGTGGCGCAGAGGTGGAGCGCATCTGAGCTAGTGCCTGCTTGACCTGCGCGCGCAGATCCTCGACCTCAAAGATGCAGCTTCTCAAATATGCCGAGACCGTCAGACCAGCCTCCGCAGCACGTGCCCGAAGCTCTGCGCTCTCTGACTCGTCCAGCCGGATGGTCACCGACGACGCCATGCGAATCGCGTGCCGCGACCTGCGATGAGATGCCTGCGTTTTTGTTGTTTGAACCGCCTGCGGCGTCGGAGGCACGCGCTCTGCCTCTGGAAGATGCTGAGCAGCAGCGTGTGAAGCTGGGCTGCGATGGCGCGCCGCTGTGCGCAGTGCCTGCTCGTAGCTGAGTGAAACCACATCATCGCGCAGCAAGTTCTCAGAGTCCTGTGAATTCTGGGCGGGAAGTCGCGAGGTCAGCGCAGTGAGCAGCGAAGAGAAGCTGGCTTCCGCGGGCGTGCTCGATAGATCGGCGATGGTCTGCATGGCATCGAGCTTACCGGCGATTGCGCCGGTCATGAGGGTCAGTTGAAAGAAAGTGTGGGCCCCTCTTCCTGAATGCGGAAGCGCTTGCGCGCGTTCCCGAATTGGAGCTGCCAAGGATGGTGGTACTGAGTTGCAACCTACGCAGCACAAAAGTCCGCCCGTGTCCTAGTGAGCCTTGGCTGGGCCCGTCTCAATCCAGAGAAACGCAAGCTGGTCGGCATCGTCCTGGATGCGCTGGGTCAGGCTCCCGCCCGCTGAATGGCCCCCACTCGCGCTCGAATGCAGCAGAATGGGCCTGCCGCTGGAAGACGCCGCTTGCATCAGAGCCGCCATCTTGCGCGCGTGCAATGGATCAACGCGGGTGTCGCTGTCGCCGGTGAAGAACAGTACGGCCGGGTACGCCGTGCCAGCCTTCACGTTCTGATACGGAGAGTATTTGAGCAGATACGGAAACTGCGTGGCATCGCCGGAAGAGCCGTACTCAGTCGTCCAGTGCGAGCCTTGCAGGAAGCGCTGGTAGCGCAGCATGTCGAGCAGAGGATAAGCGCAGACGATTGCGGAAAACAGTTCCGGGTGCTGCGTCATCGATGCGCCCATCAGCAGCCCGCCGTTCGAAGCCCCCGTGATGGCGAAGCGATCGGATGTGGTGTATTTCTGCCCGATCAGATACTGTGCCGCCGCATACCAGTCGTCGAACACATTCTGCTTCTTCTCGAACATGGCCTGCTGGTGCCAGCTCTCGCCGTATTCGCCCCCGCCGCGCAGATTGGGCAGCGCGAACCAGCCGCCCTGCTCCATCCACCATGCCCATGCAGGGTTCCACACGGGAGTCATGCTGACGTTGAAGCCTCCGTAGCCGGTCATCAGCAGCCTGGCGGTTCCGTCCTGCCGCAATCCTTTCTTGCCAGCGATGAACATCGGAATGTGGGTTCCGTCTTTGGATGTGTAGAAGACCTGCCGGACCTCGTACTGCGCCGCATCGAAGGTCGTCTTCGGCTGCGCAAAGAGTTCGCGGTGTCCCGTCACCGTATCGATGCGGTAGACGGTGGGCGGCTGGATCAAGGACTGAAAGCTGAAAAAGCCGTAGCGGTCGATGGACCGGCCGCGCAGGGCAGAGGCAGCTCCGATGCCGTCGAAGGCGAGCGCGCCGGCAGAGCGGCCGGTCAGCGTGTAGACATCGGTCTCGGGCCGTGCATCTTTGAGTCGCGACACATAGATCTTGTCCCCAATGATGGAAAAGTCCTGAATGGCGTCAGGGGTCTCGGGCACAATCGTGGTCCATGCCTCTGGCGCGACACCTGGATCGGCGCGCAGGATGCACCCATTCGGGGCGTTGTAGTCCGTCTTGAGGTACCAGGCGCCCTTGGCCCGGATGGCTGAGAAGCGCGCATCGAGTGACCACACCAGCACGTCGAACGGAGAGCCCGGCTTCGTCAGATCGCGGAAGACAATATCCACCCTGCGCGCGGGAACTCCGCGATGAATCGTGACAACAAGGTAGCGCTCATCGTCGGTAATCGAGGACTGGAAGAGATCGATAGGGCCGAGAGGTTCGCCGCGAAACTCATGGCCAAAAAGAAGCTCGTCGCGCGAGACGCGGGTGCCGAGCACGTGCAGGTACAACAGCGAACCCTGCCGATTGCTGCGTGTGTAGTAGATGCCCGTGCCGTCCGGCGTGAAGTCGACGGAGTTGTAAAGGCCTGCCGGCAACGTATCCCCCAGCGTCTTGCCCGTCTTGAGATCGAAGATGTGAATCTCGGTCTCGTCCGCGCCGCCGCGGCGCATGCCGTAGGCGATCAGATTGCCGTCCTGCGAAACATTTTCGAGCACGAGCGAAGTGTTCGGGTCGCGGCTCAGCGCGGCAGGATCGAGCAGGCGCTCATCCTTGCCCGTCCACCCGCGCCGAAGATCGATGGAAAACTGGTCCTCACCCGCCGCGCGCTTCAGAAAGTACAGATTGCTGCCGCGCTGCACAGGCAGCGACCACGCATCGATGCTCTCCAGTGCGTGCAGGTCGTCCTCAATCTGCAGACGGATGGGAGCCTGGCGAAAATAGCGCGACGTGTATTCATTTTCGGCGTCGATAAAGGCGCGCGTTTCGGGACTTTTTGCGTCTTCAAGCCAGCGATAGCTGTCGGCGATGCGCGTGCCAAAGTAGCCGTCGTAGACCGGCTCGGCCTGGACAGCCGGCGGCGGGGGCAGGGTGATGCCGCTGCGTCCATGGACAGCCTGAGCGCTGGCTACTGTCGTTAATACCGCGACCAGGCAGAGGTGAACTGGCTTCGTCATGGAGTCCTTCTGCGGGAGGATGGCGGCGAAGAGCCGCCGACCCGCGGCAAGGCAAGCATACAGGCCGAAGGACTTCCTGCGGGAACGAAGGATGCTTTTCCAGTTCGCAGAGGGCTTCCAGGCGGAAAGCCCGTTAGAATCGGACCAGTGACCCAGTCCCCTCCAACCGATGCCGCCCGCGCCGCAATGCCGCGGTCGCGCTGGGCGCAGGCGTTGCAGATGTTGCGTCCCTCTCACGCCCACTCGACCTTCAGCGCAACGGTCGTGCTGATGACGTCCACATTTCTGTCCAAAATCATCGGCTTGGTCCGGGTCAAGTACATCATGTGGCTCTTTGGCAGCGGAGTATCCGCCGATGCGCTGAATGCAGCATTCGTGCTGCCCGACATGATCTCGTACTTTCTCGTCGGCGGCGCTGCTTCCATCACCTTTGTCACGATCCTCACCCGCTATCGCGAGACGGGTCGCGAAGCCGAGGGAGAGCGATCTCTCTCGGTGATTCTCACCACGATGTACCTGGTACTGGGCGGAGCCATCCTGATGGCTGAACTGCTGGCGCCGCTGTATGTGGCCAAGATGTTTCCCGGCTACGACGCGCAGAAGGCCGCGCTCTGTGTGAAGCTCACGCGCATCCTGCTTCCGGCGCAGCTTTGCTTCTTTGCCGGCGGAGTCTTCGGCGCGGTGCTGCTCGTGCGCAAACAGTTCACCGTGCAGGCCGTCGCGCCGCTGATCTACAACCTGGGAACAATCCTCGGCGGCGTATTTCTGGTCAAGCAATTCGGAGTGTCTTCCTTAGCAATAGGGACGGTTGCAGGCGCGTTTCTCGGGCCGTTCTTCCTGAACTGGTATTTCGCCCGGCGCAACGGAACCCGCTACCGTCCTATTCTCGACTGGCACGACGAGGGGTTGCGCGAGTGGGTGCGTCTTTCGTTGCCGCTCATGGCTGGCGTTTCGCTGGTCACGGCCGACAACTGGATCATCGCGCACTACGCGTCGCGCATCGGCGGGGCGGTCTCGCTGTTCAACTACGCAAAGCAGTTTTTCACCACACCGATGGCCGTGCTGGCGCAGGCCGCGGGCGCGGCCTCCATGCCGTTCTTCGCGAGCTTATGGGCGCGGGAAAACCACTTCGAGTTCGCCACCGAAGTGGCCGACTCCGTTTCGCGCGTAGCCTGCTTTGGCTTGCTTACCGCTTCGGGCATGATCGTGCTCGGCGAGCCGATGATCGATCTGGTTTTTACCGGAGGACGATTTGCCGGGACAGACGCGCACCTCTGTGCGATCTACTTTGCGGTCTTTTCCGTCTCCATGTTTCTCTGGTCGGCGCAGGCGATTTATGCGCGGGCCTTCTACGCAGCGGGCAACACCTTTGTGCCGATGGCGGCCAGCACCATTGTGACGGTCGTTTCGCTGCCCGTCTACGCGGCGCTGTTCTCTTCGCTGGGCGCGATGGGCCTGGCAATCGCTTCGGACCTCGGCATTGCGCTGCAGACGCTCACCATTGCGGCGCTTCTGCATCAGCGGCGCATGGTGTCGTTGGCCAGTCTGGACTTCAGCGAGCTGGGCCGGTGCCTGTTGGCGTCCTTCGCCGCGGGCGGAGCGGTTTGGATCGTCTTTGACTGGCTGGGAAGCTGGCTGGCGCGGTCCTTCGCGGGCAGCATGCCCTTACATGGCAGGGCGGCCGATCTCTTGATCGTTTCCGGGGGCTCTGCCCTCTGGGTGATCGTGGCCGATGCCGTACTGCAGCGCACAGGTTCTGCGCTGCCGCGCGTGGCGCGAAAGCGGCTAAGGCTGGCGTAGCCAGAATGTCGAGCAAGTCCAAGGCGAAAAGACAGAAGCCCCCGCACGCAGCGGGAGCTTCCTGTGGTCCAGACCCTGCCGTATGCAGCTCAGGCTGGTTTCGACGCTTCCGCTGCAGGCGTGGCAGCCGCAGCAGGAGCCGCAGCCTTCGCGTCGGGCTTCTTGATGTCGATACCGCCCTTGAAGAAAGCGCCGTCTTCGATGCTGATGCGGGCAGCGGCGACGTCGCCCGTCAAGGCGCCTTCCGCGCGGATGTCCACGCGATCGGTTGCGTTCACATTGCCGCGCACTTTGCCCAGCACCACGATCTCGCGGGCATTGATGCTGGCGTTTACCTGTCCGTTGCGGCCCACCGTGACGCGGTTGCCGGGCAGGTTGACGCTGCCCTCCACCTTGCCATCGATGAAGAGCGATTCAGAACCGGTGATCTCGCCCTTGATGAAGAGGCCTTTGCCGATGCTGGCCTGTTCCCCGGCCGGCGCTGCAGGGCGTGCGGGTTCAAAGGTGGGCGCAGGAGCCGCGGGGCGCGGAGGCTCCGGGGTCGCGGGTGTTGTTGCAGGGCCAGTCTGGGTCGGTTTCCACATAGCGCTCAAGAGAGTTCCTTTTCTGTCCAGGTTGGACTGGGTTGCCAAGGCAGGGGCCAATACCAACGGGCCCGAAGACAGTTTTCTGCGGGCTGCCGCGTAGTCCGATTGCGATTCCCGCATCGGTGTGCACTACGATCCTATTGCAGCGCAGCGGATATGGGAACGTTACTGCCGTTATTTTAATGCGCCAGCGCGGGCTGCGCCATGCAGAGAGCTGCGCGCTGCCCACGCGATACTCTAATACGGATGCACACTGCGTATATTGCCATGGGCTCGAATCTCGCCAGCCATGCGGGCGGGTCCGCGGAGACCCTTGCAGCCGCTGCCGAACGGCTCGCTTCACTCGGGCGCATCGCGGCCCGGTCTTCGCTCTATCGGACCGAGCCAGTTGGCTTCACGTCGCAGCCGCAGTTTGTGAATGCCGTGGCGGCGCTGGAAACAGGGCTTTCGCCGCACACGCTGCTGCTGCGCCTGCTGGCCATCGAGCGGGATTTTGGCCGCGATCGCACCCACGGAGTCACCAACGGACCGCGCACTCTCGATCTCGACATTCTCATGGTCGGCGATTTCGTGCTCCATGAAGCCGACCTCGATCTGCCGCACCCGCGCATGGCGGAGCGCGCGTTTGTCCTCGTTCCGCTGCAGGAGATTGCGCCCAACCTGATCGAACCGCGCTCCAGGCAATCCATCGCTGCGCTGCTGCGATCTCTGCAAGTCGCCGATCCAGCGTTGATTCAGCAGGTAGCGCCGATTGCGAACCCCGCGTGGGACGCGGCCCGATAGAATCGTCTGGATGAGTTCTGGCTTTCAAGTCCTGAAAACCGCGGAGTCCGGGGGACGCCGTGCACAGTTAAGCCTGCCGCACCGCACCGTGCAGACGCCGGTCTTTATGCCCGTCGGCACAGCGGGCACAGTCAAGGCGGTCCCGCAGGACGTGCTGGAATCGCTGGGTGCAGAGATCATTCTCGGCAACACCTATCATCTCTACCTGCGCCCCGGCCACGAGGCGATTCGCCGCATGGGCGGCCTGCACCGCTTCATCGCCTGGCGGGGAGCCATGCTCACGGACTCCGGCGGCTTTCAGGTTTACAGCCTCGCGCAACTGCGCAAGGTGACAGATGAGGGCGTCCGCTTTCGCTCGCATCTCGACGGCAGCAGCCACTTCTTTACGCCCGAGCACTCGATGGATGTGCAGATTGCCCTCGGCGCGGACATCGCGATGGCGTTCGATGAGTGCACGGAGTACCCGGCCGAACGCGACCGCGCCAGGGAAAGCCTGCGGCTCACGATGGCGTGGGCGCGGCGCTCTCTCGATCACTTTCGCGCGCATCAGCACGAGGTTCCGTGGCAGGCCGAGTTTCCCGACCGGCGGCAGAGTCTTTTCGGCATCGTACAGGGCGGCATGTATATGGACCTGCGCCGTGAGAGCGCAGAGCGGCTCGTGGAGATGGACTTCGATGGATACGCCATTGGCGGCCTCAGCGTAGGCGAGCCGCGACCCCTCACGCTCGAAGTGATCGCAGAGGTTCTGCCGCTGCTGCCTAAAGACAAGCCGCGCTACGTGATGGGCGTCGGCTACCCAGACGAGATCGAGCAGTACGCCCGGCTGGGCGTGGACATGATGGACTGCGTGCTGCCCACGCGCGCCGCGCGACACGGGCTGCTCTTCACGAGCGAGGGACGGGTGAACATCAAGAACCGGCAATATGCGGAGGACCTGAATCCACCGGACCCCGCCTGCGGGTGCATGGTGTGCCGCCGCTATTCGCGCGCTTATCTGCGCCACCTGATGCAGGCCGGTGAGCCGCTGGCGGCCACGCTGAACTCAGTTCACAACCTCGCCTATTATCTCGGCATCATGCAGCGCGTGCGAGAGTCGCTCGGCAAGGATGCTACAGGAGCGGAATCGCATGCCGCTGTTCCCGCCTAAAGAGCAGTTCCCAGCAGTTGCCGTAGTGCCTGCACATACTCGGCCAGCGCTGTGCGCCCCGATTCCGTCATGCGATAGACCGTTTGCGGCTTGCGCTGCACAAACTGCTTCTGCATCGTGACGTAGCCTGCTTCTTCCAGCTTTAGAAGCTGCGCGCCGAGGTTGCCATCTGTCGAGCCGGTCCTGGAACGAAGCCAGGTGAAGTCGGCCTCTTCCACGGCGGCGAGCAGCGACAGGAGAGCGAGACGTAGCTTGCCGTGGATCACCGGATTGAGTTCTGGCAAGTCAGGCATGGCTCGCACCGCGAATCTTCCGAGCCCGGGCTTCGCACACCATGCCGTAGACGCCAAAGAGAATCTGGCAGAGGAAAATGGCCGCGACAAATATGGGCATGACGAGGTTTTCCGCGACAAAGCAAACTGCGACCGCTGCTGCCAACCACATCAATCCACTGCCGATTTGAGCCTTCCAGCGGAGAAGGAGCCCCGATGCAAGATTCGCGACTCCCAGCATCGCGGCCACAATCGCAATCGCGACACGCACATCCGAGATGTTCCCGCTCCACCCAAGCGAGACCAGCAGGGCAAACAGGGCGATGCCCATGGCAATCCAGATGGAGCGGATCGCATGGCCCACCGTTGTCATCGGCTGATTGCGCGCCTGGCGGCTTGCGATCAGGCCGGAGACGATCGCCGCAGCAAGCATCGTCACAGGCCACGCAACCGCAGGGCCTCCGTGCGCTGCCCAGAGAATGGCAACGTAGTAGGCAACGCCCCACAGGACGAAGATCCATCCCCAACTTTCGGTGGTGCGCCGCCCCTGGGCAATCATGTTCTCGATCAAATCCAACCGGTCTTTCAAATCCTGCGGGTTCGCTTCTTCGGGCATTTCAATTCTCCTCGCTTTTGCGTTGCTTCCATGAATATCTACTGGCCAGGTTCGTCCACAGCCGTCAGGGTTCGCGGTGGAGCAGCATTTCCACGCTGCGCTGCGGGGGCTGATCCCCGAATCTGACTTCAGAAGATTCCTGCCATTCGCCTCTGGAAGTCAGGTGCATCGCGTTTAGAACGTGGGCGGGTCCGGCATCGAAGCCCCACGAGAATCCGTCTGCCAGCACCGTCAATTCGCTGTCCACGTAGCGGCCATTGTTGTACGCGCGAAAGCGATAGGTGTGAGACGAATCGTCGTAGGCAATTGTGGCCAACGCCTGAAACTGCGTCGTGCCGTCTGGACCCGTGCTACTGCCCTCCACCAGGATGACAAGGCCATCCAGCTTGTACCGCACTTCTTCCGACTGAGTCAGATGCAGTACCGCTCCCGGACCGTGGGTAATGGTGACAGGCCCGGCCCAGCGACCAGCGAGGAATGCAAGCTTCTGCATAGCCTGGCGCTCTGCGGCCGCGGCTGCGCCGGGCCCCTGCGCCTGGACGGCGGAGGTGAGCAAAGCGAGCAGGGCGAAGGCTGGCAGCTGATGCCATCCGGGTCGCTGAAAAGACTGGCGGAGCATCTGAAGATCCATGGGTCCCTCCGGGCGGATGGTTGTTTCAGGGATGCGTTTCTATTCGCGATTCCTAATACAGAGAACTCTATAAAATAGAGTAACGATTGTCAAGAGAAATGAATTCACTGCTTTGAAATTTTGCGAAGTTTAGAAGAATGAGCGAATTAGAGCGGCCGAGACTTGTCTCACGACAGCCTCCCAATCGCCGGGGGCGTCCTGACGAAACAGCCTTGCCGCCGGATACCACGGTGTCGTATCAATGTCCTGCATCCAGCGCCAGTCGCTTAGGTGCGGCAACAGAATCCAGACGGGCCAGCCCATGGCTCCGGCCAGGTGTGCGATGGAGGTGTCTGTGGTGATCACCAGGTCGAGGCTGGCGATTCGGGCCGCAGTGTCGGCGAGATCGCAATCTCCGCTGGACGCATCGCAGACCCGCACAGCGGCCGGCAAATGCTCAAGTTCCTTTGCAGGCTCACCTTTTTGCAGAGAAACCCACTGCACCCCCGGCAGCCGCAGAAGCGGCAACAGCGTCTGCAGCCGCATCGAGCGCTGAGCGTCTGCCTTGTAGCGCGGATTCCCCGCCCAGTTCACGCCGACGCGCAGCCCGCGGTGTGTCTGCGGCAAGACCACGTCCGCGCCGTGCTCGTTCTGAGTCGATTCAGGCCCGAGATAGGCGCCCGTCCAGGGAACCGTCTCCACGGTCGTACCGAAGACAGCAGGAAGACTCATCAACGGGCATTCGAGATCGAAGGGCGGCGGCTCCTCGCCGAGACGCGCAAGCTCCACGAGGCCCGCGCGGACAGGCGCGAGTGAGCGCATCAGCCGCTCCAGAGGCGCGTGAACCTGCAGAATGACCTTCGCACCCCGCGCCACCGCGAGTGGCACATAGCGGCAGAATTGAATGGCATCACCAAGGCCCTGCTCGGCATACAGCAGTAGCCGTTTGCCCTCGATCGGTTCGCCCTTCCAGCGCGGACAACGGAAGTGCAGCGGCGTGGGATGGACTTCGCGGAATCGCCAGCGCGCCTCGTAGCCCGCCCAGCCGCGTCGCCAGTCGCCCAGGCGAAGGCGCGTGAGCGCAAGATTGTAGGCGGCCCCCGCGCTCTTCGGATCGAGGTCCACCGCGCGCTTATGGGCGGCAAGCGCCTGCTGCATCCGTCCCAGATCCAGCAGACTGTTGCCAAGGTTGGAGGCGGCCGCCTTGCTGCCCAGTCTCTCCGCTCGCTGAAAGCATCGAGCTGCCTCGGCGAAGCGGCGCTCGCTGTGCAGCAGGATACCCTCCATGTTCACAACCTCAGGGTGACTGGGACCACGCGCCGCGGCCCATCGCAGCCACGCACGTGCGCCAGCAAAATCCTTCAGCGCGAGGCGAAGCTGACACCACGCGACCAGCGTTTCTACGCGCTCCGGCTGGAGGCGCAACGCCTGGAGCAGTCGTCGCTCCGCCTCAGAGGTGCGGCCCCGGTCCTTCTCGATCAGCGCCAGATTCAACCATGCTTCGGGTGCTTCCGGCTGCAGTTGCGCAGCCCGCGCCAGCGCGGCTTCGGCGTGTAGCATCCGGCCCTGTTCCCTCAGCAGGCAGCCCAGGTTCATCCAGGCCGCGGCAAAATTCGGTCGCAGCGACAGGGCATGGCGATAGTGCGCCTCCGCCTCCTGCGGTTGGCTCATCCGGGCCAGTACGAATGCCATCGCAAAGGCGGCGTCCGCGGATTGCGGATCGAGCGAGAGAGCCTTGCTGTAACGGTCATGGGCCTCCTCATCGCGGCCGGCGCAGGCCAGCGCGTGGCCCGCGCCCAGATGCGCGGCGCTCAGCGCAGGCTGCCTCCGCAGGGCCTGCTCAAAGTGCTCCAATGCCTCCTCGGGGGAGTTGAGGGCCATGCACAGCTCGCCGAGACCAATGCGGGCAAGGCCGTCCTCGGGGTTCAACCGGAGAGCCTGCCGAAAGGACGCCTCGGACTCGCTCAGGCGGCATGAGGCCTTGAGCGCCTGCCCAAGAGTGACCCAGGAGACGCTCCTCTGCGGAGCTTCCATCACCGCGGCGCCGGCCATCGTCAGCGCCGGTTCGAGTTGGCCGCTCGCCAGCGCTATGAGGCTCATACCCATCAGCGCCTCGGGCTGTCGCGGATTCCGCGCGAGGGCGCTTTTGTAGTGCAGCGCAACGGCAAGAAGACGGTTCGTCCAGCAATGCGGAGCTGGGAGTGCGGATTGTGACGATGCTGCCATGTTCGAGTGTCCCGCGCTGCCGGGCTGCAGGCCCGAGATCGCGTCACACTCATGAACCTATGTCGCAGTCGCGCCAGTCTCAATGCAAAAGATTCATGCGTCGGCGCGCACGTGCCTCGATTTTCCCATTGTGGCAACGACGGCTATCTTGGGAAATCCTGCGCGCCGCGATTACACTGTTTTGGAACCAGCGCCTTGGCTTCGGTCACGTGTGAATTCAGCGCATCCGCACAGCAGAGATACCTCAGTCTGCATCTAATGAGGGAAGACGGGCTGCACTGGAATGCGGGCCCTGCCTGTGTTGGACGAGAAAGGAAAGTGGCACGGTGGAAGTTCAGGGCGATCGGCCTGAGGTCAGCATCCGTTCAATCGTATTTGCAACCGATTTTTCAACCTGCTCGGACAACGCAGGCGTCTATGCGCGGCTGCTGGCGGAGTCCTTCTCGGCCGAACTGCTGGTCACCCATGCCTTCCTGCTGACGCAGGCCGCTATGGAAGTGGAGCAGTTGAAGGCAAGGCCCAGCAAGCAGCGCGAAGATCTGCGGGTCAGGCTGCAGCAGGCGGCTCAAGCCCTGAGCAGTGAGAGACTGCAGGCGCAGCCCGTTCTGCTGGATGGGCATCCGAATGAGGCGATTCCCGCGCTTGCGGAGAAGCACGCTCCCGCCCTGCTCGTGCTCGGCACGCACGGAGCAGGCCGCGTGGAGCACGAGCTGATGGGTTCGATCGCGGAAAAGATTCTGCGTTCCACGCGCTGGCCCTGCCTGACCGTTGGCCCTCACACTCCGGCCCCAAAAGCCGGCGCGCAGCCGTTTGCGCGCATTCTCTATGCCACCGATCTGAATCCTTCCACAACGCGGGCGGCGCTGTATGCGCTCGCGCTGGCCGAGCAGTCCGGCGGTTCGGTCGATGTCCTCAATGTGATTCCGGAGATTGCGCTGGAGGATCCGGAAGGATGGGAAGAGTTGCGCAGACAGCATCAGGAGAACCTGCAAAAACTGATTCCGGATCAGGCGCGTGATTTCTGCAGCCCGCATACCTACGTTGAGCCGGGCACAGCCTATGAGCGAATCATGCACCATCTGGAGCAGGATGCGATCGATCTGCTGGTGCTTGGCATCCGCAAAACACCGTTCCTGAGCCTCGAAATGCGTACCTCCGGGGCATTTCGGTTGATCGCGAATGCAACATGCCCTGTCCTCACCGTGATGGGTTGATCCGCTACCGGCCGAGTTGCTTCACAAAAAAATCTGCCATCATGTGGTTGGCTTCTAGCGCCTCTGGCATGGTGGAGCTGTACCAGAAGGCATGCGGCAGGCCGTCGAAGACAATCAGCCGCGCATCAACGCCCGCTTCAAGAAATGCGCGGTGCAGGTTGGCCGTGCCGCTCAGCAGCATATCGCGTTCGCTGGTCACAAACAGCGTCGGCGGCAGCCCGTGCAGGTCAGCGTAAACAGGCGACAGAACCGGATCCTTCGGATCGGTGCTGCCTGTGTAATAGGGATCGTGCGCGCCGGAAGCCGGCGGGTCGAGATGCCCTGCCAGTCCGCGCAGCGAAAAGAGAGCCTGCGAGTCGCCCGTGCGGGCAAAGTCTCCCATGCCGCTGAAGATGCCGAGAGCCGCGGGCATCGGCAGGCCGAGTTGCTTGAGCCGCACCGCCACCTCGCCGGTGAGAATCGCGCCCGCGGAGGTCCCGTAGATCACGATGTGGTCCGGCTTGTACGTCTTCAGCAACTCCTTATAAACCGCGATGGAGTCGTCCACCGCGGCAGGAAAGGGATGCTCCGGCGCAAGCCGGTACAGCACCGCGACCACCTTGATCCTGCTGTAGCCCGCAATGGGGATGGATTCGGTGTAGGAGCCGGAATCCGAGTTGAAGCCACCACCGTGAATGTTCAGGAGAACCTTGTCCCGGTTCGCCGCCGGCATGCCCTCGGGGGTTACAACCCGGACCGGAACACCAGCCATTGTCGTGTTCACCAGTTGGTTCGGGCAGATGCGGCTCCACTCGGCGGCGGCGCGCACCGCCCAGGCATCCGTCGATCTGCGCCGCTCGTCCAGTGACTGAGGCGGCCCCTGGTCCGGCTCGGCGCGGCGAAGGGACGCCTGTGCCTCTGCGCTCAGCGTCTGCGGCACGGGAACAATGCGCGTGATGTGGGCCGTGCCTTCCGCGTCGATGTAGCTGGTGTCGCGCGTGGCTGCATCGGCCGCGCTGGTGGGCTGTGGCGCAGGGGCCTGCTGTGCGCCGAGAACGGCGCCGGCAGCAAACAGGAAGGGCAAGAAACGAGGGACTCTCACGCGCATGCGGGACTCCTGTGAAATTAGGATGGGCGGCGAACGCCGATGCCGGCTCCGGTCGGATCCGGTGGCCGCCTGTCACTCAGGGGATGTGGCAGCGGGGCGATCACCGAGGCCGGTCTGTGCGGTGATCTCTTCCACGGTACTGCGCACCTGGTGGATCGCGGACTGCACCTGGTCCACGTAGCCGGGCAGTTGCTTCCAGAGCGAACGCACCAGGTCCTGCTGCTCCAGCATGGCCAGCGACGTGCCGGCCGCGGCTGCGGCCATTGCGGCGCGGCGCTTGCCGGCTAGCATCAGCAGGCCCGCGGCGATCAGGGAGCCTCCGGCTGCAAGCGCAATCCAGTCCAGCTCGTCATGGTGGGCGTTCGCGGAACTCAAGCGGCCGCCTTGGTGCGATGTGTGTGAAACGGGCGCCAAACTCATCCATCCTCCTCGTTGCATTTGTTCCCCGGCGACGTTCTGCTGCGTCTGCATTCCGACTCAGTCCAGATCGAAGTCGCGCAGCGGCTTGCCGTCCGGCGCGTCCTTCGCCTTGCGCAGCGCCTCCGCAAACTTCTTTTCCAGCAGATCGGACTTATTCTTCTCCGCGTCCACAGACTGCCGGAAGATCGACTCCTTGCGTTCTTCCTGCTCGCGCATGGCACGGGCCGCCATCTCCAGGTCTTCGAAGGTCCGCTTTCGGGGCGCAGCTGTATGGCTCACGACATGACCTGTTGCCGCATCGACCTTCAGCATCGCCCCGCAGTCAGGGCAGAGAACCTCAAACGTTTCTTGCTTCTGCTTCGCCATCACAAGAGCATTGTAGGCGCAGCGGGGTAGGGCGTGCACCGTGCCGCGGAACCGGTAGGGTTTTCCGTTCTGGAACCCTGCCCAAAAGCGGAAGATGAACACGATGTCATTGGCGCTCGATGATGGCGTGAACAGATAGGCCGATAGGATGGGTAAGGTTCAAGGAGGACCTGTACACCATGTTGACACCCATCTCATCTGCTACAGCCGTGCCGCCCCAGGCATCGGTTCCCCAGGCGGCCTCGCACGCCGCTCCCGCGGGCGCGAGCCGCGTCAACGCCCAGGATACGGCAACCATCAGTCCCGCCGGGCAGAAGGCCGCACAGTCGGTCGGCGACGTGGACCACGACGGAGACAGCCACTAGCTTGTCTGAGAATTCTCCCGGCAGCCGCACGCAGAAAGGCCCCGCTCAGTTTTGCGCGGGGCCTTTCTGCCTTGCATCTAGTCTTGCACGAAGTGCTGCGTGCCTAGGGGTGCGAAGCGGATGCGATCTTGGCTTCCGCTTCGGAGATGACGCGCAGGGCTTCGTCGTACGCCTCTTCGCTCTCCCCGGCCTGCTTCCAGAGTTCGAGTCCATGATCGAGCTGCTTTTGCGCGCGGGGCACGTCAATCTCATCGGGCCGCAGCGCATCCGAGGCGAGGATGGTGACCCGATCCGGCAGCACCTCCACAAAGCCCCAGTTCACGTTGTAGCGCTCGTTGCCGTCTGGCGTGCCGTGCAAGGTCACGTCTCCGGCGCCAAGTTCGGCCAGCAGCGGCGCGTGCCCGTACAGGACTTCCATATTGCCGGCTTTGGACGGCAATTCGACCGACTGCGCCGTGTGCTCGAACAGGGTGCGCTCGGGCGTGACCAGACGAACGCGAAGTTGGTTGGTATCCTGTGCCATTACACGCTCGCCTTCAGCTTCTCAGCCGTCTCCAGCACTTCCTCGATGGCGCCCTTCATGTAGAAGGCCTGCTCGGGGATGTCGTCGTACTTGCCAGCAATAATCTCCTTGAAGCTGCGGACGGTATCGGCCACCTTCACATACGCGCCAGGAATGCCCGTGAACTGCTCGGCCACATGGAACGGTTGCGAGAGGAACTTCTGCACCTTGCGGGCGCGCGCCACGGTGAGCTTGTCGTCTTCTGAAAGCTCGTCGATGCCGAGAATGGCGATGATGTCCTGCAGGTCCTTATACCGCTGCAGAATGCGCTTGACGCCCTGCGCCACTTCGTAGTGCTCCTGGCCGACGACACGCGCCGTGAGGATGCGCGAGGTCGATGCAAGCGGATCGACGGCCGGGTAGATGCCGAGTTCAGAGAGTGGGCGGCTCAGCACGGTCGTGGCGTCGAGGTGAGCGAATGTTGTCGCCGGCGCCGGATCGGTCAGGTCATCGGCGGGCACGTAGACGGCCTGCACCGAGGTGACGGAACCCTTGCTGGTCGAAGTGATGCGTTCCTGCAGCTCGCCCATCTCCGTCGCGAGGTTAGGCTGGTAGCCCACGGCGGAGGGCATACGTCCCAGCAGCGTGGAAACCTCGGAGCCCGCCTGCGTGAAGCGGAAGATGTTGTCCACGAAGAGCAATGTGTCGGCGCCCTCTTCGTCGCGGAAGTGCTCGGCAACAGTGAGGCCGGTGAGCGCCACACGCAGACGCGCGCCGGGCGGCTCGGTCATCTGGCCATAGACCAGCGCGCACTTGGACTCCTGCCACTTGCCGGGCTTGATGACGCCGGATTCGGTCATTTCCAGCCACAGGTCGTTGCCCTCGCGGGTGCGCTCGCCCACGCCGGCAAAGACGGAGTAGCCACCGTGATTCTTGGCGACGTTGTTGATGAGCTCCATGATGACGACGGTCTTGCCGACGCCAGCGCCGCCGAAGAGGCCGATCTTGCCGCCCTTGAGAAAGGGCTGAATCAGGTCGATGACCTTGATACCGGTCTCGAACATCTCTTCGCGTGTGGACTGCTCGTCAAACAGAGGCGCAGGCCGATGAATGGGCTTGCGCTCTTTCTCGCCGACAGGTCCGAGCTCGTCGACGGGTTCGCCGATGACGTTGATGACGCGGCCTAGCGTCTCTTTGCCGACGGGGATGCGAATCGGGCCGCCGAGGTCGATGGCCTTCATGCCGCGCACCATGCCGTCCGTCGCTTCCATGGCCACCGTGCGCACTCGGCCTTCGCCCAGGTGCTGCTGCACCTCGAGTATGACGCTGATGGGCGCGGGCACGTTGAAGCCCTCGCTGGTGACGCGCAGCGCCTGGTAAATGGGCGGCATCTTCGCTTCTTCAAACTGCACGTCCACGGCGGGGCCGGAGACCTGGATCACTTTGCCGATGTTTTCTGCCATAGTTCTCTCGCTTCTCAGAGCGCCGCGGCGCCCGAAACAATCTCAATAATCTCTTTGGTGATGGCGGCCTGGCGCACGCGGTTCATGTGCAGCGTGAGCGAGTCGATCATGTCCGAGGCGTTGTTGGTGGCCGAGTCCATCGCCGTCATGCGGGCGGCGTGCTCGGCGGCGACCGACTCGGTCATCGCGTGATACAGCATCGAAGAGACATACTGCGGAACCAGCCCTGCAAATAGCTCCTCAGACGGCTGTTCGTAGATGTAGTCCACCTGTGCGGTGCCGAACTTACGCGCTTCTTCGTCTGCTTCGGTGGTGTCGGCCGGCTCCAGCTCAATGCCTGCGCTGACGGCGGCCTCCGCGGCACGCTCCCGCTCTTCCTTGCTCGGCTCCACCGCTCCGGCAATCTGCTGCTTGCCGACCTCGATCAAAGGCAACATGCGCTCGACCACAAGGCGCTGCTGAATGACTGACTTGAATTCGTTGTAGATGATGTAGGCCGCATCAATCTCTTCGTGCATGTAGCGCGCAATGATGCTCTGCGCCATCTCGAAGACGCGGTCTGCTTCAAGCTTCAAAAGCATTCCGGGATGGTCGCCCGTCACCTCGACCGGGGCCTTGCGATTGCGGACGCGGGTGACATGCCCGTTCTCGTCCGTTTGCTCGGTGTAGACCGCTGCGGGGTATCGGCGGCGCATCTGGTCACGCCCCTTGCGGCCCACAGCTTCCACGTCAATCTCTTTATCCGGATTTCCAGCGATGAACTGATACGCCGTCTTGAGGATGTTGGCGTTGAACGCTCCGGCGAAGCCCTTGTCACCGGAGATGACGATCAGCAGAATTCGCTTTTCTGGCCGCGTGGTGAAGAGCGGATGGCGCAGGTTTCCCGTGGCGTCGTCGAATAGATCGATGCGGCGGGTCAGCGATTCGAGCACGCTGGCAATCATGCGCGCATACGGCCGCGCCGCCAGCGCTCGCTCCTGTGCCCGGCGCAGCTTGGCCGCTGAGACCATCTTCATGGCCTTGGTGATCTGCCGCGTATTTTTCACGCTGCGGATCCGCCGTCTTAGATCAAGGACATTTGCCATCTCTTACCTGTCTGCCTTTGCTCGTCTACCCGGTATTTCAATTACTCGCGAGAGCGTTCCGGTTCGGCTCTGCGCCTATGCCGTAACCGCTGCTTTCTCGGCGACAAAGCCTGCCTTGTACTCCTTGAGAGCCGCGTGCATGCGGTTGCGCAGGTCGTCGTCGAGAGACTTCTTCTTCGTCAGGTCATCCATCAACGCTGACTGCGCCGTGGCAAAGTATTTGTGCAGCCCATCCTCGAAGGCCCGGATATCCGAGATCTGCAAGTCGTCAAGATAGCCCTGCGTGCCCGCAAAGAGCACCACGGCCTGCTGTTGCCAGGTCAGCGGCTGGAACTGCGGCTGCTTGAGCAGCTCTGTCAGGCGCTGGCCGCGGTTGAGCTGCTTCTGCGTCAACGGATCGAGGTCCGAACCGAATTGAGCGAAGGCCGCCAGCTCGCGGTACTGCGCCAGGTCCAGCTTCAGCGTGGAACCCACCTGCTTGACCGCCTTGATCGCCGCCGAAAAGCCGACGCGCGATACTGAGAGGCCGACGTTCACGGCAGGACGCACGCCGGAATTGAACAGGTCGGTTTCGAGGAAGATCTGACCGTCGGTAATGGAAATGACGTTGGTCGGAATGTAGGCCGAGACGTCGCCGGCCTGCGTCTCAATGACGGGCAGCGCGGTCAGCGAGCCACCGCCCTTCTTGTCGCTCATCTTGGACGAGCGCTCGAGCAGGCGCGAGTGGAGGTAGAAGACATCGCCCGGATACGCTTCGCGGCCTGGCGGACGGCGCAGCAGCAGCGAAATTTCGCGGTAGGCCATGGCGTGCTTCGAGAGATCGTCGTACATCACCAGCGCATGCTTGCCGTTGTCGCGGAAGTACTCGCCGATGGCGGTTGCCGCGTAGGGCGCAAGGTAGAGCATCGGCGCGGGCTCGGAGGCCGACGCTGCGACGATGATGGTGTGCCCCATGGCGCCGGCTTCGGTTAGCGTCTGCACAACCTGCGCAATGGACGACCGCTTCTGGCCGATGGCGCAATAGATACAGATCAGGTCGTTCTTGGCGTTGTTGATGATCGTGTCGAGCAGGACGGCGGTCTTGCCGGTCTGGCGGTCGCCGATAATCAGCTCACGCTGGCCGCGGCCAATCGGAATCATGGCGTCGATGGCCTTGAGTCCGGTCGCCATCGGCTCGCGCACAGGCTGGCGGTCGATGATGCCAGGAGCAAGCCGTTCAACGGGCAGGGATGCGGTCGTTGCAATCGGTCCCTTGTCATCGATGGGCATGCCGAGCGCGTTCACCACGCGGCCAATCATCGCCTCGCCCACCGGCACGGAGAGAATCTTGCCGGTGCGCTTCACTTCGTCGCCTTCGCGAATCTCGGTATAGTCGCCGAGTACAACGGCGCCTACCTGGTCCTCTTCAAGGCTCAGTGCGAGACCAGCGATGCCGTGCGGGAAGCTCAGAAGCTCGCCCGCCATGACCTTGTCGAGGCCGTGGAGGCGTGCAATGCCATCGCCGAGCGAGGTGATGGTCCCGACCTCATCCACCTGGACCTTCGCATCGTAGTTCGCGATCTGCTCGCGAAGAAGCTGTGTGATTTCGTCTGCCTTAATCTGAGCCATCTTTGCTCTTCCTGTCCTTGGATCCTGTTCCAAAACTTGTCGAACTGGTACGCACCTCAGTCCGCAACCAGTGATTCTCTCAACCTCTGCAAGCGGCCGCGCACGCTGCCGTCATATACCGTGGAACCGATGCGCACCACCGCGCCGCCGAGTATGTTCCGGTCCAGCCGGAAGCTGGCCTCGACTTTGCCGCCTGCCAGATGCCCGGCTCCGGCCAGCAGCGCATCTTTTTCCGCGGCGTTCAATTCGCGCGCGGTCACAATCTCCGCCTGCTGCACGCCCATCCGCGCCTGCAGCGCCTGCCTGTAGGCCGCGATGACTTCCTTCACGGCGCCGATGCGGTCGTTGTCGATCAATACCGCCAGCAGATTTCTGACTTCCTTCTGAAGCCCCAGCTTCTCATTCAGCTTGTCGAGAACTGCGATCTTCTGCTGGGCTGCCACGGCAGGGTTAGTCAGAAAGGTCTGCAACTCCGCGCTGCCATCCCAAGTTGCCGCAAAATCGCCCAACTGGCGGTTCACGGCCGCTGGGTCCAGCTTCGCCGAGGTAACAACATCCAGAAACGCCTGCGCGTACCGCGCTACATAGGCTGCCATCTAGTTCTGTCCCCTTCTGGCGGCATCGCGCACAAACTCATCAATAAGCGCATGATCGGCCTCCGGCGTCAGCACCAGTTGGCGGCTGGCATGTTCCAGCGCGAGATCGGCGGCAAAGGTCCGCAATCCGCGTCGCGCCTGGGCGGCTGCCGCGCTGATCTCCTGCTCGGCAGCGGCAACAATGCGGGCGCTCTCTTCACCGATGCTGGCCTTGATGCGGGCCTCGTCATCCTTGCTCTCTTCCTCGGCCTGCGCGCGAATCTGGGCAATCTCTTCGTCCAGCCGTGCCATTTTGGCTTCCACAGCAGCCAGCCGGGCCCGCGCTTCATCTGTCATCTTCCGCGCCGAAAGCAGATTCTCGTCGAGCGTCCGCCGCCGGTTCCGTAGGACGCGGGGCAGAATGCGCACAAGTGGAACGCCAATCGCGAGCGCGAGAAGAATAAAGTTGAAGGCCTCAAACAGGCGCGCCGTCGATTCGAGCGGCATGTGCGCCATCCGCGCAATCGTCTGCACGATGGGCGCGTGGCGATACACATTCATATCGTCCTGCTCGGAGGCAGCAGGCTTCGGGCTTTCCGCGGCGCCCTGAGCGGCTGGGCCGGCAGTCTGCGCAGCGGGCTGGCTCGTTGCCGCCGGCGTTGCCGAGGGTGTGGCCTGAGCGCGGCTCTGAATGGGGCCGGCGGCGCAGAGCACGAGGGCCAGCAGGGCCGCATAGAATGTCTTTGCAGAGCGATTCAAAGAGATGGGGGACATCAGCGGCCTCCCCCGGCAACTGCGGGCAGGACGGCCCGAACAATCTGGCTTGCAAGATCCGAGGCAGCCGCCTGTACCCCAAGCCGCGCATGCTCGGCATCGGATTGCACCTGCGCCTTGGCGTCCGCGACGCGCGCGCCGGCTGCTTTGCGGGCGGCTTCCACTGCGGCATCGCGCTCCGCCGTCCACTTGCGGATTCTCTCTTCCCGCGCCTTGAAGATCTCGGCGCGCGCCTGGCGCAGCTTCGCCGTATACTCGGCTGCCTTCGCTTCGGCGCGGGCAATCGCCTGATGCGCCTCTTCGACGGCGCCGTCCGTTCTGGCGCGGCGGTCCTTCAGGACCACGGTCAGAGGTTGCTGAATCAGAAACTGATAGGCCAGCACCAGGACGATAAACAGCAGGGCGGTGGGCACAGCGCCAAGAAACAAGGCGCCAACTTGTTGCATCAACTCTTGCATTCGGTTACCGGGTCTTCAGGCGGTATGGTTGATCGACTTCCTGTGGAGGTGGAACACTTTTTTGTATCAGGCGGAAACACGCAAGTCAACGCGATTCAAACCGTTCCCACTGTCCTCTGTGACTGCGGTCACGGTTGGGAAAGATCGCTTTAAAAAGCTCTTGATTTCCGCTCCAATGGGCCTAAACTAAAGATACCACCTAGACCCGGTTCAGGGTCCAGCGGGCGGCAGGCTTGAGGAAGTCTCTCCACTCCTCAGGCATGCTGCCCGCCTCTTAATTTTTAGCCCATTTTTCCAGAGCTGGCTGCGGCTATGCATCGCCTGGTCCGACGTATGCTGAAAGCATCGGTCCCGCCGATGCCCGCCGATCCATGAGCGACTTTGCCCAATCCGTCAAGCAGCAGGCCGACATCGTCAAGGTGATCGAGGGCTACATCCGGCTGCGCAAGGCGGGAGCGACAAACTTTACGGGCCTTTGCCCTTTCCATAAGGAAAAGTCGCCCTCCTTCAGCGTCCATGCAGTCCGGCAGTTCTACCACTGCTTCGGGTGCGGTGTCTCCGGGGATGTGTTCAGCTTTGTCGGCAAGATGGAGAACGTTACCTTTCCTGAGGCGGTGCGGATTGTCGCGCAGAAGTGCGGCATTCCGCTGCCGAAGCGCGAGTTTTCCTCGCCTGAGGAGGCCGCCGGGGCGCGTCTGCGCGTGAAGCTGCTGGAGCTGCACGAGACAGCCGCGGCCTGGTTTGAAGAGCAGTTGCAGGGACCAGAGGGTGCTCTGGCACGGGAATACCTGGCCGGGCGCGGACTGGACCCCAAAGGGATTCGAGAGTATCGCATCGGCTACGCGCCGGACAGCTTCAAGGCGTTGCGGGATCGACTGAGCGGGATGGCCGATGAGGCCACCTTGCGGGCGAGCGGGCTCTTCAGCGCCAAGGAGCAGGGCGACGGCACGCAGGGGCCGATCTATGACCGTTTCAGAAAGCGCGTGATCTTCCCCATCCGCAATGAAAGTGGCCGGGTGATTGCCTTCACCGCGCGCACGCTGGAGACCGGCGACAAGGCCGGTGCAAAGTACATCAACTCGCCGGAGACGCCGCTCTATACAAAGGGCCAGGTGCTCTTCAATCTCGACAAGGCGAAGACAGCGATCCGGCAAGCTGAGTTTGCCCTGCTCGTCGAGGGCCAGATGGATTGCATCTCCGTCTTTCTGCGCGGGATTCAAAACGTGATTGCGACCAGCGGTACCGCATTCACCGAGCAGCAGGTAGCAATCCTCAAGCGGCACACTTCGAATGTGGTCGTGAACTTCGACCCCGACGCCGCCGGAGCAAACGCAGCCGAGAAGTCCATCGCCTTGCTCACGGAGGAGGGTTTCAACCTGAAGCTGGTGACTCTGGAAGGCGGACTTGACCCGGACCGGTATGTGCGAGAGCGCGGTGTGGAGGCCTATGTCAGCGCGATTCGCGGGGCGCGCCGGCAGGCAGACTACCTGATTGAGCGGGCACGGCAGATGTTTCCAGGGGCGAGCGCGGAGCAGAAGGTCAAGGCCATGAACTACCTTCTGCCCCACATCCGGCGCATGCCGGAGAAGCTGTCCCGCGACCAGTTCGCTGCCGACGCGGCACAGAAGCTGGGCATTGACTCGGCCGTCCTGCGGGAGGAACTGCGGCAGGCGGCGCTCCGGCGGCGAGACCGGATTGAAGTGCGCCCTGCCGCCCTGACAGAGGTCGAGCGGGTTCTGCTGCGCGCGCTGGCCATTACCGATCCGGAGTTTGAAGAGGCAAGGCGAGCCGCGACCGAAGCCCTGACTCAGCAGCCTCAATGGTTTGAAGGACTTACCGCGTTTCCTTCGCTGCAGGCTCTGGCTGGCCGGGGCGCCATGGATCCCATGGACGCGGTTCAGGACGCGGCACAGCGGGCGCTGCTGGCCGAGGCGCTCCTGAGTGAGACCGACCCTCCCTCGGCTACCACGGTGCTGGGTTCAATAGTGAGCGTGCAGCAGAGGCGGATGGAGAGCCAGGTGCGCTCGCTGCGCGCCGAAATCGCAGAGGCCGAGCGGCGCGGAGACTTTGGGGAGCTCGCGCTCCTGACCCAGCGCAAGCTGGAGTTGGACCGGGCCTTGCGCGGGCTGAGCGTTGCATAGATCAATGGGTCTGTGGCCGCCAATTCTCTGCGTCGAATCCACGATCTTTGCGTCTAAAAAAAAGAGCAGAGCGGGTGGAAGAGCTGGAATCCACTCGGGACAGTCCGGGTGCATAGAGCGGGAAAAGAGCTGCGGGTGCATGGAAGGGCAGAAAATGCCTTGGCAAAGAGCTGTCGGACTGTGGTAATCTATTGATCTCTGTGAGGATGCGCGCCACTTTGCCCCACACATGAGCTGCGGCTCGCGGGCTACCAGGCGAAACCTGAAGCGCGAACATCCTGTTCCGAGCGATATTTTTTAACCGCCTCTGGTTGCGGAGGCCGCAGGTCTGCGTGCTTGCACGGCAAAGCCCGTCGAGCAGACCTGGCATCGGTGCGCGCAGCGGTGCAGATTTTTCTGGCGCGGGAGAGCAGGAGCACTTTGGCTATCGACGAAAAATTTGAAGACGACATCCACAGCCTGATCGATACAGGCAAGGAGAAGGGTTATCTGACCTACGGCGATGTCAACGACATGCTGCCGGAGGACATGAACTCTGCGGACGACCTCGACGACCTGATCACGACGATCGGCACGCAGGGCATCGATCTCCTGGAAGGGCCGAAATTCGGCGGTGAGAAGGACTTCGAGCTGGAAGAGGGCGAGGACGTTGAGCTGGATCTGACGCCCGGCACGCTCGAAAAGACTAACGACCCAGTGCGCATGTACCTGCGCGAGATGGGCACCGTGCCGCTGTTGACGCGCGAGGGCGAAGTCGAAATCGCCAAGCGCATCGAGCGCGGGCAGATGCGCGTGATGAAGGCCATCTCGCGGTCGCCCATTGTGATCCGCGAGATCATCGCGCTCGGCGAAGACCTCAAGCGCGGCGTACGGAACGTGAAAGAGGTCGTGGTCTTCGACGAAGAAGAGCTGACGGAAGACGTCGTGCAGGCGCGTGTTCGAGCCACCGTCACGCGGATTGACGCGCTCATCAAGCACCAGAAAAAGATTCAGCAGCTTGAAGAGAAGCAGGCTGCCGCCACCAGCAAGACCAGCCAGCGTGAGCAGCGCCGCACGCGCTGGGCGATTGCGCGTGAAAAGGTCTACGTTTCGCGCATTGTGCGCGAGTTGAAGTACACGGGCCTGGAGCGCAAGCGCCTGCTGGACCGCGTGAACAAAACCGTGGACACCATGCGCACGCTCGAGCGGCAGATCCGCTCGCTGGACCAGAAGTATGACGCCAGCAAGAGCGAGGAACTGAAGAAGGAGTACCGCCGTCAGCAGAAGAACTGTAAGGCCGACCTCGACAAGATCGAGGCCGACTCAGGCGTTTCCATCGCCGAGCTCAAGCGCACGCAGCGCGAGATGATTCAGGGCGACATGGACGCCGAGCAGGCCAAGCGCGAGCTCATCGAAGCCAACCTGCGCCTCGTGGTCTCCATCGCCAAGAAGTACACCAACCGCGGACTGCAGTTCCTCGACCTCATCCAGGAAGGCAACATCGGCTTGATGAAGGCGGTGGACAAATTCGAGTACCGCCGCGGCTACAAGTTCTCGACCTATGCAACGTGGTGGATTCGCCAGGCCATTACGCGCGCGATTGCCGACCAGGCGCGCACCATCCGCATCCCGGTGCACATGATCGAGACCATTAATAAGCTCATCCGCACCAGCCGTCAGCTTGTGCAGGAGCTTGGCCGCGAGCCTTCGAGCGAAGAGATTGCCCGCCGTATGGACATTCCCGTCGCCAAGGTGCGCAAGGTGCTGAAGATTGCGCAGGAGCCGATCTCGCTCGAGACGCCGATTGGCGAAGAGGAAGACTCGCACCTCGGCGACTTCATCGAAGACCGTCAGGCAGTTTCGCCGAGCGAAGCTGTCATCAGCGTCAACCTGAAGGAGTACACCTCGCAGGTATTGCGCACGCTGACGCCGCGCGAAGAGCGCGTCATCAAGATGCGCTTCGGCCTCGAGGATGGCAGCGAGCACACACTGGAAGAGGTGGGCCAGAGCTTCCAGGTGACGCGCGAACGCATCCGCCAGATTGAAGCCAAGGCGCTGCGCAAGCTGCGCCACCCTTCGCGCAGCCGCAAGCTCAAGGCGTTTGTGGAAGGCGTGAAGGAGATGTAGTTCGAGTCTGCAAGAAACTCATCGGGCCGCGAGGACTTCCCTCGCGGCCTTTTTTCTTGTGGACTTGTTGCGGCTGACGTTTGGTAGAATTCCGCTTGTTTGCTGGAAGGCAATCGTGCTGAAACGATTTTGTTCAACGGATTGCAGCTTTCGGTCAGGAGAGAGACGAGCATGAAGAAGATCACGCGCCGCCAATTTGGGACAAGTGTAGCCGCTGCGGCAGCCGCCGCTTCAATAGGCGCAGTACTGCCGGAGTTTGCCTTTGCGCAGCCAAAGCCCGCAGCGTTGCAGTTCCCGGCAGGATTCTTGTGGGGATGCGCGACGGCCGCGTATCAGATTGAGGGGGGCGCGCAGGACGATGGCCGCGGGCCGTCCGTGTGGGATGTCTTCAGCCATACACCGGGCAAAACGCACAATGGCGACACAGGCGATGTGGCGGATGACTCCTACCACCTCTACAAAGAGGATGTGCAACTGCTCAAGGCGCTGGGCGTGCAGACGTATCGCATGTCGATCTCGTGGTCACGCGTCTTCCCAACCGGCAAGGCTCCTCTCAATCCCAAAGGACTCGACTACTACAACCGGGTGGTGGACGAGCTGCTCGCCAACAACATTACGCCGTACATCACGATGTTCCACTGGGACCTGCCCGCGGCTCTGCCGGGCGGCTGGCAGAATCGCGACACCGCCCATGCGTTCGCCGACTATGCCGCATTCATGGCGAAGCATCTGGGCGATCGCGTGCATCACTTCATGACGACCAACGAGTTCATCTGCTTCACCGATCTCGGCTACCGCTGGGGGCAGTTTGCGCCTGGCCTCAAGCTGCCGGCGAAGGAGGCGAACCAGGTGCGGCACCACGGCATCCTGGCGCACGGGCTGGGCGTACAGGCCATCCGCGCCAACACCTCCGCGGGGACGCAGGTCGGCCTCGCGGAAAATGCGAATGTCTATGTGCCGGTGACGGAGACAGACGCTGATATCAAGGCCGCGCAAAAGGCAACGCGCCTGATGAATGCACCGTTCCTCACCGCGCTGATGGAAGGCAAATACATCGATGAGTACCTGCAACACGAAGGTGCAGATGCTCCGCAGGTGGAGCCCGGAGACATGAAAGCCATTGGTAGCCCGCTTGATTTTGTGGGCCTCAATATCTACACGCCATCCTTTGTGCGCGCAGATGAAAGCCCGATGGGTTTTGTGATCGAGCCCATGCCCGCTTCGTATCCGCACATGGCGTCGCCGTGGATTCAGATTGCGCCGGAGTGCATCTACTGGGGCGTGCGCAACGTGTGCGATTTGTGGAAGCCGAAAGGTATCTTCATCACGGAGAATGGGACATCCTCAGACGACGTCATGAATGCCGCCGGTCATATCGAAGATGTGGATCGCGTGATGTATCTGCGCAATCATCTGACGCACCTGCATCGCGCGGTCGATGAAGGCTATCCGGTGAAGGGCTATTTCCTGTGGAGCCTGATGGATAACTTCGAGTGGGCTGATGGCTACAGCAAGCGCTTCGGCATTCACTACGTGGACTACAAAACGCTCAAGCGGACGCCGAAACTGAGCGCGTCCTGGTACAGGAATGCCATCGCGCAGAATCGCGTCGAATAGCCGCAACTCGCATCGGGGCGCATCTCCGTGCGCTCCGAGAGGCGGGCCAATCGCCGTCCGGGTCAGCGCGACAGAATCGGCTCCATGATGCGAAGCACAGGCTTGCCGCCTGCGTTCTCCAGCGGAAAGTAGACGAGGTGTGTCGCGGGATCGACGGCCACCGTATGCGCGTGGGGCATGTTGAATTGCGCAATTGGATCCAGCTTTCGACCGGCTTCCTGAAAGACTGTCACGGTTCCCGATTCAGCCGACACGTACAGCCGCATCAGGCCAGGATCGAAGGCGAGCACATCCGGATCGTCGCCGACTGGATGAACGGCGAGCAGCTTCTGCGACTTCAGATCAAAGACGGCCAGCGTGTGGTTGCCTTCGCCTGCCACGAAGGCCAGCCCGTTGGCAAGATCGAGAGCAATGCCATGCGGGTCATCCACGCCGGGCAATGCATACCTCGCTGAAATCTTCATGGTTGCCGGGTCAATCGCAATGAGTTGATTCAGTCCATGAACGGCAACGAGGATGCGATCTGCGCCGGAATCGTACACCGTATTGCCCGCCCCGCCGCCCAGCGGAATCCTCGCAATCAGCTTGTTCGTGGTTGCATCGAGAACCGCATCGACGCCGCCGTGCTCGTCAGAGACAAAGACGCGCTGCGTCGATGGCGCGTAGGCCAGCCCATCGGGATAATCGATGGGGCCTGCGGTTGCAATTGGCTTCAGCGTGGACATGGAGACAATGTTCACCTGATGACTGCCTGTTGCTGACGCAAAGACACGGTCGATCTGCGGAACGGCGATGACCCCATGCACCCTTGCGAAGCCATCCAGATTCGCAATAACCCTTCGTGACCGCACGTCGAAGACGACGAGCTGGTTTGCGTTCATGTGCGCGATGTAGAGCCTGCCGTGCTGAGCATCAAAACTCTGATAGTCGAAGCGCACCGCGGGTCCTGGCATGGGTACGTCCGCAACCTCATGCAATGCAGGATTTGCGGACGCGGCATCTGATTGGGCGAACAGACAATCACAGATGCACGTCGCGGCAAGAACGAGAATGCCTGCAACAATGCTGCGTGGGAAGGATGGTGGCTGCGGCATGGCTGATTTTTCCTCGAAGAACAAGAGTGTGCCGGAGTGATTCTCGTCGGTCGGGATTCGCACGCAAATGCAGAGGCGTAAAAACAAGCGCCAGATTCAATGGAATCTTAGCCTCCGGCCGAAACAGCCGCCCCAGCCAGAATAATCGGCGCAGTCGGTGTAGTGGATCCCTCGGCCTTTTCGATCGTCACACCAAAGGCCTTGGCCGGCACTCCCCTGGGCAAGACTGGCAGGACGACGCTGGCGCTGCCTGTTGCATCTGGCCGGAACAGGCCGGCAGGGATGGGCGCCTTCCCAGTGGCGGGAATGACCCATAACTCGTAGGTCTTGCCTGTAGGCAGCGGGTCGAGATTGTTGGCCTGGAAGATGAGTCCACCACGTTCTGCCAGATATACTGCGCGGCCCGTGGGCGCGGGTCGGGCTGTGCTCGCGATCAGAAGGACATGCTGCGCGCCTGGCGCAGTGAGCACGTCCAATACCTCTTGTGCGTGCGAACTTGCTGCTGCCTGCCGTGCCGCCAGCGCCGTTTCCTGCCGCAGTTGTTGATTGAGCGTACGGATCTTTGTGCCGAGCACAATCGAAACGACCAGAAGGGCAGCAGCGATCGCCCATGGGAACCATCCACGGGAAGGCGACACTGCGCGCTCGCGCGCAATCGGAGCGACGCGCCGGCCTTGCGCCGCGGACGCTGTCTCACTCGCTTCGGATGCAGCAATGCGGTCCATGAATCGCTGCTGGGCGCCCGCAGGCAATGCCGCCTCCTCCACATTCATCGCGACAAGCGCGAGGTCGCCAGACACAGCAGCGAGCTCATCACGGCATGCACTGCACTCCATCAAGTGGGCGCGCACGCCCACAGACTCCTCAGCGGAGAGGGACTGCATGGCGTAAAGAGCCAGATCCTCCGGCGGGATGTGTGCGTGCGCGGTCATGCCTGAATCGCCTTTCGTAAGCTCGCCAATGCAGATCGGATGCGTGTCTTGACGGTACCGAGCGGATCTCCGGTCCGTTCGGCAATCTCGGAATGTGTGAGTCCCTCAAAGAATGCCATTTCGAGTGAGCGTTGCTGCACGTCTGGAAGTCCCTGAATCACAACGCGCACCTTCTCCATCATCGCGTTGCACTCCACCTCGGATGCAACGTTGACCGCCGACGCGAGCACAACGCCTTCAACGGGGTCGGAAGGCTTCCTGCGTCGCAAGACATCGACGGCCCGATTCCGTGCCACGACAGCCAGCCATGCGGGAAGGGAGCTCCGTCCTGCAACAAAGGAGCCGGGAGCTTTCCAGAGTTGGAAGAATATCTCCTGCATCACGTCTTCAGACTGCCCTGAATCCTGCAACACGCGGAGCGCAATCGAATAGACCAGACGCGAGTGGCGATCGAAGAGCTGAGCCATCGCCTGCTGATCTTTCGCGGCGATTCGCTCCATCAGTATGCCATCCGTGGGAGGTTGTTCGGAATCGTCAGCGGAAGGCATCCCGCTGCGATGGACAGAATGATGGCTTGAGCCCGCCGGATTGGAGAACTTCTCAGTCATCAAAGCGCGGCGGGATAGCTGCCAATGCCATTCTACCGATGCTTTCACGTTCCTTACGAAGATTCTTTGCGTTCTATATGCGGCGGGCCACGAGTTGGCACGGGCCCGCCATTTCCCAATGTTGCTATCGGATATTGCCGTTGAGTCCATTGGGGAAGAATGCTCCGCCGGTCATGCCGCCGCCGTAGACAATGCTGAGCACCTGCGCTGTGCTGCGACTGAAGGCAATCGCGTTCTGGTCCGCATCGACGATTGTGGCTACGTTGCCGGAAAGGCCTACGCCGATGTCATCGTTTCCCGTGCCATCGAGCATGGCGCGTGCGGCGGCAATCTTCTGGGATGCCTGCTGGGCGGCCGTGCCCGCGGCAAACACACGCAGCCGGATGCTGCCCGCATGGTAGGCCTCCACCGCCATGATCCCCGCGGCCTTATCGAGATAAGTCGAGTTGGAGATCAGGCCTGCTGCGCCGTGGTACGCCGCGACGCCGACGTCCTCAAAGATGAAAGCGCCGAGCAGGAAGTTTGTTTCGCTGGCAAACGGATCAAACGTGCTGCCGAGACCCGCGGCCTGAGCCAGCGCATTGAAGCTGTTCATCAAGTCAAGATTGGGCATGGCGACGGCACTGGCCCCAAGAGCGCTGCGGAGAAACTTGACGTGATTCTGCTCATCTGTCGCTGTCTCGACGGCAAATTGCTGAAGCAAGGGAGTTGTGAAAGGAACCATGGGATTGCTCTTCACAGTGACCGTTCCGCCTGCTTGTCCGTTCGGACCGCTGGTGCCGATGCCGATCTGCTCAATGGTTTGGCCAGTGGTGGCCAGGGTGTAGAACTGCGCTTCAAGATATTCGAGATTCAGCGCAAAGTTCAGGATGTCTGTGTCGGTGACGGCAGACTGCGCTATGACGGTGCGGGTCAGGGCAAGTCCGGCCAGGGCCGCGCCACCCATCATGATCGCGGTACGTCGACCCAGGGCTGTGCTTCCCGCTGCGGGGCGTGATTGCATCGATGCGAGTTCCATGTGCGTATCTCCTTAGGAAGCTGTGGATTTGATGGTGCCGTTGAGGCCATTCGGGAAGAAGCCGCCTCCGCCAATCCGACCTGACGTCGAATTCAGATAGACGATGTGCAGGACCTGATCCGTCGTCCGGTCAAAGGCGATCGAGTTGCTGTCCGCCGCGACAATCGTGCCGGCGGAGACCTGGACCTCATTTCCTCCACCCGCGGCCGCGCGCAGCGCGGAGATCTGGTTTGCATAAGTGAGGTAGTTGCCGCCGATCTCCGCGAGAAGCGTGCGAATCTCTGCCGCATGGTAGGCTTCCGTTGCCATGATGCCCGCTGCTGCGCCGAGATAGGTTTTATTGCTGAGCAGGCCGGCGGCTCCGTGGTAGGCCGTGACTCCGACATCCTCAAACGTAAAGGCTCCCACGATGAAGCTGTTCTCATCCGCAAAGGGATCGAAGGTTGAGCCGATGCCCGCTGCCATGGCTGCTGCATTGAAGCTGTTGCTCAGGTCGATCTCAGGCCGGCTTACGGCCGCCGAGCCAAGCGCCGAGCGGAGAAAGCGCACATGCGCCAGCTCGTCATTCGCGATCTCCAGCGCATACTGTTGCAACGCTGGTGTCTTGAAGAGAACCTGCGTCCCTCCGGTTACTGCGCCTGCACCGGGGCCGGCGTCAGCGTCAGAGAGGCCCGTGCCGGTCGCCGCGCGGAGATAGAACTCCGCCTCCAGATACTCAAGATTCAGAGCGAAGTTGAGGATATCCGGATCGGTCACTCCGGCAGGCGTGGGCGGGTTAGGAGATGTCGAGGTAGATCCGGTCATGCTGCTGCTACAGCCGGACGCAATGGTGAGCGCTGCCGCCGCCCCCGTGCCGTAGCCCATCCGCGCCAGGAATCTGCGCCGTGAGAAACCTCTCTCGATGAGCTCATTGGACTGAGCCATAATGTTGCCTCCTTCTTTGCCTGTTTGGGCACACCAAAATCGGCGTACAGGCAAGGAACGAGTCTGGACAGATATTGGATTTAAAGAGGAGAGATTTTTAATGACGCGCCAGCAAAGCCTTACATGCCATAGGGTTATGTCACGGACAAACTCTTATTCTGACCGCAAGCGCTTCAGGGCTGCGCAGCAGACGACGTCGGTCTCACAGTCGCCGTGCCGGAGGCGGGCGGGGCTTCTTTTATCGGTGTCGCCGATGGGGTCGCATCGGAGGCTGGCGATTTCGACGCTTCCACCGGCGCCTTGACACCGGAGGACTGCACCGCCGGCGCAAGAGGCTCCACGGTCATGGCCAGCGTCTGCACCGTAGCCGAATCATCGCGCAGCCGCAGGTAAAGGGTTCCATTTGCGGGATGGGGAATGCTGAACTGCGTCCCGGTAAAGTCGGCGGGTACATCCGTCTCGCTTTGGAAATCCTGCGTGGCGGAGAAGGACGCAGCAAGGAACAGATTGCTTCCAGAGAGCAGGCACGGCTTCGACTGCATCCGCGGGCACTTGAGTTCGGTAAAGCTTGGCATGCGGACCAGCGTGCCAAGAGGCATCCAGTCGCCGGTGACGCCTTCGCCGGAGATGGCGCGAATCCGTATCGGCCCAAAAGCCGACGAGCCAAAGCGGGCCAGCGGCTTGATGACGCCGAGCGCTGTCTTCTGGTCCTCCAGCATCAGGCTGCCATCCGCCAGCGAAAGCACGGTATGGAAGCTGTCGTCCGCGGCTGCGACTTCGATCTTTTCGTCTCTCGGGAAATTCACCGGCGTTTGTGATCGCACAAAGAACACAATCCTGCGGTCCACGGGCAAGTCGTCGGCGCTCGCAAGCTGGACCGGAGATTCTGTTGCGGTCGCTTCATCCTGCGCGCCTTTGCTGAGCAGAACAATCTGAGGACGAGGAGCCGCCACGTGGACCGGCACCTGCAACGTGCGTCCATCGCGCAGTCGAACGCTCGCCGTATAGGCCTTTTCCGGTTCGAGTCCGGCGGTCGAGCTGTCTGCATTTACCGTCAGCCTGTCTGCGTTCTCCACGCGATGCAGGCCATCCGGCGACCAGCGAATTCCATCCATGGAAATCTGCGCAACTTCGTCGAGGCGTGTCCCCGTGAGAATGCCGGTGTTGTCTCCCGCGCTGAGTGAGAGATGCTCCAGCGAGGCCGCCTCCGCATAAGCCTGCAGAGGAAGCATGTCGGGATGGTTGAGGCCATACTGGTGGACCTGAAGTGTGACGGTGCCAGGCGACGCGTTCTTGAGAGGCACTGTAATCTCCAGCGTCTCCGGCTTCGGAGACTTCCACGTAAGGCTTTGCGTCTGATCATTCGGCAGCAACTGATCAATCTTCTCCACGCACAGTGTGCTGTCGCCCTGGATGTGCAGCGTGTCCGTACGCCCGACAACAAGAGCGGATTGATCATCTATCGAGACGGTCCAGTTACCGGGCTCTGCTGAGTGCAGGTTGTAGCGCGGTCCTTCCCAATCGTCAAAGCCCCACTTGCCGCGCACCACTCCGGTCAGATTGCCGGGCGGCAAGGAATGCGGAACGCCATCCAGAACAAGCCCTCCCTGCGCGCCATCCGCCGTGAGAGGCAGATCGATGGGCCCATGCGGTGTCTCGATGTGCAGCTTCAGGTCGTGGGCCATCTGGCTTGCGAGAACGAGAGGCGCGCCGTCGGCCGTCAGCACGAGCCCGGGCTTTTGAGCGCAGAACTGGGCGGCGGGGTCAACCGGGTGCAGCGGCGGCATTTGAGTGGGAGCGACTGGCGGCAGTGCGACGATCACCACCGATTTGGGATCACGGAACGAAGGCGGTACGCTCAAGCGAAGATTCAGCGTATCGTCGGCCGGCAACGCAAGCGCGGGGATGTATTGATAGTGAGCGGTGTGCAGCGAAGAGAGAATCTTGACGGTGTCCACAATGGCGCCGACGTAGGGACTGTAGGCGCCCGCCCCGGCTGCCTGCGAATAGCTGAGCTGATTCATCAGGTCTGCAGTTGAGCCGTTGGCGATCTGGGCCACGCGCGACTGCGTGCCGGCATCATCGAGCACCAGTCCTTCCGTGTGCTGCGAGAGGCACGATGCCTGCTGATCCGCGGGCTTCAGGAAGCAGTCCTGATTGACCTTGATGCCGAGGCTCCGCGCAGAGACTTCCACGCGCTCCTTGAGCGATTTGGGATCGGTTTGCGAAGTCGTCTTCACTTCATTAAGGAAGGCGTTCAGCCGCATGCGATCCCAGCTTGCGGCCTGCAGGTCCTGGGTGGCGCGGACAAACGTGCCTGGCCTGCCCCTCACCGTATTGCGCAACGTGGTGAAATCGCCGCTGGTCTCAGGCGCGAGAAACAGGATAGCCTGCTGGGCTTCCTGGGGCACCGTAACGAAAACGCCCTCTTCGCGGGCCTGACGCGTCCAGGTTTCCACACGGGTGAACCAGGCGGGCGGCGGCGGATTCGTTGCGCCACGCAAAAAGGCTACGACCAACACGAACCGCGCTGATTGGCTGGCCGGCAGATCTGGATGCACCCAGATTCGATCTCCCGGCAGAAGGTTCGGCACCTCGCCAATCGGCAACGTGACCTCGCCGCGTTTCACGTGGACGTCCACCTTGGGGCCGGTCAGGTCGAATGCCTGGGAGAACGTAGGGAGACTCGATGAGAGGAAGAGGGCCAGGAACGCGAGGGCAAATCCGCGACGCATACTTATATTGTACGAACTGAACGCCGCTGGGAGCTCTGGTTCGTGACCTCATTTCACCCCAGGCTGTGGCTCTCTCGCCCGGGGGTTACGAATCCGGTGCGCTCAAGCCTCATAAGCCGCTCTTTTCGTTTACACTGGTTGCTAGCTTGGGCGTGACCTGGGCAACCTGAATTCAAAAAACGAGATTCTGGGAATTTATCTCATAGCGCATGGTGCTGGTGCCCCGACCGGCCCGTGCTCAATAACATGCAGGATTTATTTAGGCTCTCTGAATCGATCCCTAACGCGTTGGTTTGCAACTATTAAGCACGTTCTTTCTGACAGTCGAGTATCCGCACAAAGGTCAGCCTTGGCATGGAGTGCAAATTACAGGAGCTCCTATAGAGCGGTTCGGAGAAGGCACCATGAAATCAACAAAATCTGTACAGAGCGTCGTAGATGTGACCAACCTTAGCATTCCTGAAGCAGAAGAGATTATTGAAGAAGCGCTCGGAGAACTGGCATTTTCTCAGGATCCAGGCCTCGTGCGCGCCCTGCACTTTCTCGCCCCCGAGGGGTATCAGGCCGTGGTGGAGCTCTGCAGCGAAAATGGACGCAGCAAGCGCCGTAACGCTTCTGCTGACTCCTGGATTCCCGAAGAGGACGAGATTCGCATCTACTTCGAACAGGTTGAGGAAGGCGCGCCGGCGCATCGTGTGGTCCGGGCCTTCAAAGGGTTGCGGGAGCAAAATGCCAATGACGAAGGCGGTCACGAAGCCGCCTTTGCCGGCGACATGGATGTGCGCGTCAAGGAGTTGTGTGCGGCGCTGGCTGAGGCGGAGCGCGGAGGACACGCATTCATCGCTCTCAAGTGGTTCCGCGACTCATTTCTACCGAGGAAGACCTTTCGCTGGAATCGCAGTTCAGAGTCGCGGCAGATTGTGCTGGCTGAGGCCATTCAGCGCGGCGTCGTGCTGACGAGCAAGATCGCCAATCCAAAGACGCCTGCCTACCCGACCACGACGATCCGACTGAATCGCTCCGATACCCCGATCGTAGAAGAAGGTCATCGCTTTCAGCCGGTCGAGCAGGGAAGTGGAAACATCGAAGAGACCATTCAAGAGGGTCGAGGCAACGAGTGACTTGCTACTTCTTCGAGCTGACGGCCTTCTTCCGTCTCTTCGTTCATGAGCCAGGCACGAGCGCCATGATTCGCCTTGCGGAGTCGCTGGAAGATAATCGCAAGTTCATTGCGGCCTCCACGCCCCTGGAAGTCTACGCGGGTATCCGCAAGCGGGAACGCGCCGGGCTTATCGCTGCAACAGATGCTGCGCAGGCTTGCGAAATCCTCCGCGCAGAATCGACGCGCTTCGTCCAGCAGCCACTGAATCCATCCGTACTCGATACCGCAAGGCATGTGCTCGACCGTGCAGAGCTGCACTGGATTGACGCCGTGCAGGTCGCAGCCGCAATCGTGGCGCGAGAGATGTTTGAAGGTGTTGAGATCACCTTCGTGTCGGCTTCCGATCGCATGCTTGAGGCAGCGCGAGGCGAGGGCTTCAAAACACTGAATCCCGTAGAAGAGGAAGCTGCGCACGCAGGCTGACGGTCAGCTTCGACGAAACCGGTTCGCCTTCTCAAACTCATCGCGCAACTCGGGTGTGCGAAGATTCTCACGCATGTGCGCCAGCTTCTGCTCAAGAGCAAGAAGCGTTCCGGCGATCGCATCCGAGTTGGTGTGCGCGATGTCGCGCCACATGGAAAATGGACTCGCGCCCAGCCGAGTCATCTCACGCAATCCACGACCTCCGACCTGCTTCAGCTCGGGGGTATCTCCAACCTGGTCTTCGAGGACCGTGCAGAGGGCCGTCGAGAGGAACTGGGGCAGGTGGCTGACCCATGCAACAAGTTCGTCGTGCTTCTCGGCGTCCAGGTCGATGACGCGAGCTCCCATCTTTTCCACCCATGCGCGCCACTCAGTAACGAACTGGCTTGCCTGCGCCGATCGCTGCCAGTCGGGATTGTCCGTGAACAGCCAGACTGCATCGCGGTACAGATCGGAATCTGCAAGAGCTGCGCCCCCGCGCTCTTTTCCCGCCATCGGGTGACCGGGGAGAAACGCGGCACGGCCCGCGCGATTGAAGTGGCGTTTTGCGGCTGCAGAGATCATGGCTTTGGTGCTGCCTACATCGGTCAAGAGCTGATCTGGCCCCATCACGTTGGCCAGCTGTTCCATCCAGTCCAGAACAGCCAGCACCGGTGTGGCCAGAACCATCACCTGGCATGACCGCGCCATCGCCAGCGGCTCGGTCGCGATGAAGTCGATGGCGCCCATTTGCAGAGCCACATCCGCCTGTTCCGAGCTACGGTTCCACCCGGTAATCGATCCCTGGAATCCCGAGGCGCGCAGCGCCAGGCCTGTGGATGCGCCCAGCAGGCCCGTGCCGAGAATAGCGATGCGCTCAATCATCCTGAGGCTCTTTGCTCCCTCTTACATCGTCCGTCCGACCGCTTCCGCGATGATTCGCAGCTCTTTCATCAACGTGTCGAACTGCTCCATAAACAAGGTCTGCGCGGCATCTGAGGCTGCCTTGTCGGCATTCGGATGAACCTCAACGATGATGGCGTCTGCGCCAGCGGCGACTGCGGCCTTGGCGAGCGGCGCCACCATATCGCGGCGTCCCGTGCCATGCGAGGGATCGCCGACGATGGGCAGGTGCGAGAGCTTCTTCACCACTGGAATTGCGGCAATATCCATCGTATTCCGCGTCGCCGTTTCGTAGGTGCGAATGCCGCGCTCGCAGAGGATCACGTCGTAGTTGCCGCCGGAGAGAATGTACTCGGCAGACAGCAGCATCTCTTCAATGGTCGCGGCGATTCCGCGCTTGAGCAGCACCGGCTTACGGACCTGGCCCAGTTCGCGCAGCAGGTTGAAGTTCTGCATGTTGCGGGCGCCCACCTGGAAGCAATCGACAAGCGGGAGCATCGGCTCAATCTGCGAGATCTCCATGACCTCGCTGATGACAAGCAGCCCGTGCGCCTCGGCAGCCTCGCGCATCAGCTCAAGGCCGGGAATGCCAAGGCCCTGGAATGCATACGGTGACGAGCGCGGCTTGAATGCGCCCCCGCGCAGGAAGCTTCCGCCGGACTCCTTGACGCGCCGCGCCGTCTCGAAGATCTGGTCGCGATTCTCGATCGAGCATGGGCCGGCCATTGCGATGACCTGCTTGCCCCCGATCTTCACGCCATTGCGGAATGCGACGACTGTGCCTTCGGGCCGGAAGCCGCGTCCGGCCAGCTTGTAGGGAGAGCTGATGCGATGGACGTGCTCGACGCCAGGGAGCAGTTCAAACTTGCTCAGGTCCACAGACGCTGTGGGCCCCACTCCCGCCAGAATGGTTTGAATCGCTCCAGTGGTTCGATGCACACCAACGCCTGCCTCCACCATGGCCTCAATGACTGCATCGATCTGTTCTTCGGTTGCGCTTTCCTGCATTGCAACGATCATTGCTTCTTCCCTGTCTCGGGCGCTTCTGCGCCTGTGCCTTGGCCCTGCGCTGTCGCCTGGGCGTGTTTCTCTGACGCCAACTCGTTCCTCTGCAGCGCCCGCATCACGTCGATAATGCGCTCGTAAATGTGCGTCAATTCGATGTCCGGCAGCGGGCCTTTGTTGGCCGCGCGCACGTTGGCATAGATCGTCTTCTCGCGCGCCGGCTCATACACCGGCAGGGATGTGGATACCTTCAAGTGTCCAATCATCTGCGCTGCGCGTGCCCGCTCGCTCAGCAGTTCCACAAGCTGGCGGTCCAGTTCATCGATCTTTTTTCGCAGTTCTTCCAGCGTCATTGCATCCTCATGGTGCGTGTCGCGGCTCGCCAGGGGTACTTTGGGTAGGCGAGTCCTGACTGCATTGGAGCTAAAGTTGAGTGCATCTGTGCGGCGCAAGCGCCGCCCAACCGGGTGCTTTCTTAACGGGCCAGTGCCGCAGGTTGCAGCCGCAGGCCCTTGATAAATCGGGCAACCGCGCCGGGCGATGCTTCGGGTTCCGACCGCTCGATCAACTCGACGATCGCGCTGCCAATCACCGCCGCATCCGCGAACTCGCCGACCTCGGCAACATGTTCCGCGCTGGAGATGCCAAACCCGACGGCGATGGGCAGCCCAGTCCATCGCCGAATCCGCGCGACCAGCGCCGCTGCATCCGCGGTCAGGCTGACCTGCTTGCCGGTGATGCCAGTGCGCGAAATTGCGTAAACAAATCCCTTGCTGTGCTCCGCAATGGCCTGCAGGCGCGCATCGGGACTGGTGGGCGCAGCCAGAAAGACCGGCGCAAGTCCGACACGGTCCATCTGCGCCAGATAATCCTTTGCCTCTTCGATGATCAGATCCGTCACGAGGACGCCGTCTGCGCCAGCCGCTGCGGCATCGTCTGCAAAGCTAGCAAGCCCGTGGCGCAAAATTGGATTGAAGTAGCTGAAGAGGATGAGTCCTGCCGCTGGCCGCGCCGCTCGAATCTCGCGGGCCAGAGCGATGACGTCTTTCAGTCGCGTGCCCCTTGCCAGGGCGCGCTCGCTGGCGCGCTGAATCACCGGGCCATCGGCGAGTGGATCGCTGAAGGGCACGCCCAGTTCAATCACATCCGCGCCGGCGTCAATCGCCTCAATCGCGATCGCGCGCGTGGCGTCCAGGCTGGGGTCCCCCGCCGTCAGATACACCACGAGCCCGGGTCTGTGTTGGAAGTGAATCGCCATCGGAATCGTATCGAACCGCTCGCTAGAGCTTCAGTTCATGGGCCAGGATGCCCATATCCTTATCGCCGCGTCCGGAGAGGTTCACTACCAGTATGTCATGCGCGGGCATCGTTGGCGCAATGCGAATCGCCTCGGCCACCGCGTGTGCGCTCTCCAGAGCCGGCAAAATGCCTTCAGTCCGCGCCAGTCTCACGACGGCATCCAAGGTCGCAGTATCGTCTTGTGAGACATACTCGGCGCGCCCCGCGTCATGCAGCGCCGCGTGCTCCGGACCGATCGATGCGTAGTCCAGACCCGCCGACACGGAATGCGTCGAGGCAATCTGGCCGTCCTCATCCTGCAGCACGTAGGAGAAGGTGCCCTGCAGCACGCCGGGGACCCCACCATGAAAACGCGCGGCGTGCTCACCCAGAGCGCCGCCGCGCCCGCCTGCCTCTACGCCAATCAGGCGAACAGAGCGCTCAGGGATGAACTCGTAGAACGCACCGATAGCATTCGAGCCGCCGCCTACGCAGGCGATGATCGCCGTGGGCAGCCGTCCCTCTTTCTCAAGAATCTGCTCCTTCATCTCCCGGCTGATGCAGCGGTGAAAATCCCTGACCATCGTTGGATAAGGATGTGCGCCCAGCGCGCTGCCCAGCAGATAGTAGGTTGTGCGCACGTTCGTGACCCAGTCACGCATCGCCTCGCTGATCGCGTCTTTCAGCGTCTTCGAACCCGCGCCGACGCCGCGCACCTCCGCACCCAGAAGCCTCATGCGCAGCACGTTCAGCTCCTGGCGGGCCATGTCCACTTCGCCCATGTAGACGACGCATTCCAGCCCGAGCAATGCGCATACGGTGGCCGTGGCTACGCCGTGCTGGCCGGCGCCCGTCTCCGCAATGATGCGCTTCTTGCCCATGCGCCGGGCGAGCAGCGCCTGTCCCAGTGCGTTGTTGATCTTGTGGGCGCCCGTGTGCAGCAGGTCCTCGCGCTTCAGGTAAATCTTTGCCCCGCCGAGCTGTTCGCTCAGCCGCTTCGCAAAGTACAGCGGTGTCGGCCTTCCCGCATAGTCCTTCAGCAGCGCATCGAGCTCGGCCTGGAAGCTTGCATCCTTCTTTGCCGCCTCGTATTCCTGCTCCAGCTCGACCAGGGCGGCCATCAGGGTCTCCGGGACGTAGCGCCCTCCGTAGATGCCAAAGCGGCCCGGCTCGGTTTCAGATGGAGCCGCTGGAAGGGTAACTGACGCCATAGATGGCCTCCTGCTTGTGGTTTTCTCCATGGGGATGACTCTTCAGTTTACTCGCACGCGGACAACCCTGCTTCGTTGGGCTGAGAGGCTCGTAATCAACTGCACCGCAATCAATGCGTTGCGCGAGTCTGCCGCGTTTCCGACTGCGCATGCTTTACCAGTTCCGGCGCATCCGCAGTTGCGCGGGCGTTGCGAATGAATTCCAGTAGCTTGAAGCGGTCTTTGCGGCCGGGCTCAGCCTCCACTCCGCTGACTGCGTCCACTCCCCACGGGCGCAGTTTGGCGACAGCCTCCGCGACATTTTCCGGATTCAACCCGCCTGCCGCGATCCGTCTGTGCCCGTGTTCGCTCTGAAAGACAGAAACGCGGGCAGCCTCCCAGTCGAAAGGGATTCCCGTGCCGCCCGGTGCGGCGCCGGTGCGCGAGTCCACCAGGACCGCATCTACATGCGGATCTCGGTCGATGACCGAAACCTGATGGGCCGCCGCCGGACTGAAGTGAACTACGCGCAGGATGCGCAGGGATGGGCCAAGCAGTTCGCGCAGGCGCGCGGGCATATCGTGGCCCGCCTCAAAATGCAGTTGCACGCCGGTCAGACCGCACGTGCGCACCGCTGAATAAATCTCCTGCAGCGGCGTATCGACAAAAACGCCAATCTTTTCCACTTCAGCCGGCAAGTGCTGCGTGATGGCAGCGGCCTCGGCCGGAGTCACCTGCCGGGGACTGGAGGCAAACACAAAACCCACAGCACTCGCCCCGGCCTCGCAGGCCAACAGCGCATCCTCAACGGACGTAGTGCCGCAGATCTTAATCCACAAGCTCATCGTATTGCCCCTGCTCCGGTCAGTAAGGTCTCCAGCGCTGCTCCCGGATCGCCCTGGCGCATTAGACTTTCTCCGATCAAAAATGCATCGAAGCCAGCTGATCTCAGCCGGGCCAGATCCTCAGGGGTGGCGATTCCACTTTCGGCGACACGGACGACCGACGCAGGAATCTGATCCACCAGATCCAGTGAGGTTTCCAGGCGAACCTCGAACGTCTTCAGGTTGCGGTTGTTCACGCCAATCGCATCCGCGCCGCGCTCGCCGAGGCAATCCAACACACGCTCCAGCTCATCCTTCGTGTGCACTTCCACAAGCACATCCAGCGCGATGTCCTTTGCGACTCTGGAAAATTCCTTCAGCTCGGCATTCGTCAGCGCCGCTGCAATCAGCAGGATGGCATCCGCGCGATGCGCACGCGCCTCGACAATCTGATACGCATCCAGGGTAAAGTCCTTGCGCAGACAGGGCAAAGTGACCGCGTCCGATGCAATCTCCAGATTGCGCAGGCTGCCCTGGAAGAATGGCTCATCGGTCAGCACGGAAAGCGCAGCCGCACCGCTCGCCTCGTAGCGGCGAGCCAGCCACGCCACGTCAAAGTCCTCGCGTATCATCCCCTTCGAGGGGGAAGCCTTCTTGATCTCCGCGATGACAGCAGGTGCTTCCGCCGCCCGCCGGCGCAGCGCTGCAGCCCAGCTGCGCGGACGGTGCCGCATGGCCTCGCGTTCCACCTCTCCTGCCGAAACCCGCAGCTTTGCCGCAGCCACGGTGGCTCGAGTTGTACGAAGAATTGTTTCCAGATGCGTCGACATGCCGTGGAGCAAGTATAAAGCGATCGCGCTTGCCAGCAGAGAATAGGTCGTACTCCACAAGCATGTTGGTGGGGGTGGCGGGGGGCGCACTCGCACTAAGCAATGAAAACAAGCGACTTACTCATTCCCGGAATGCCCAGAACTCACAGATTGCCATAAGTGCCAGGTTTGCGCACAAATCGCGTACGGACAATTCCCGGAATTCCCAAGACCTCCATCAACTAGGCCTTCCAATCCGTTCAGCGGACAACTGAAGAGTTCTTTTCGCCTAATGCGCAAATCGGCTGGTTGACGGAGAATTGAACGACGAATCCACGCACTTTGCCATACTGTGTTTTCGCAATGGCCGAGCGCGGCGTCGAGCAGTTCCCGGGTCCTGGTGAGCCGCGGTCTTGATACTGTCGGAGGCGAACGCGGTACCGGTGGCAGCAAGACTCACTCCCGCCGTGGCGATAGAAGAAGTGCTTCCCTACGGGTCAGACCGACAGGATGTAGCGATTCGGACATGGATGATCTCTTTTCCTAAGCGCTGTCGGCATGAGCTTGCGCAGCCGCAAGCTCATGCTCTGTTTGGTCGCATCCCGCTCTATTCTGGCAATGCATACTGGCCATCGACGTGAAAGTGGCCACTGACGTAAGGTGCGGAAGATTGAGGCTGACCTCCGCCGATGCTGATGGTGTAGTCGCCTTGAGCGATGATCGGATTCCCGTCCTCGGTGACCATGCTCAAATCGCGCGGCTTCAGTTCGAAATGGAGCTGCTGACTTGCACCAGCCTCGAGATGGATGCGCTTAAATCCTCGCAAAGCGACGCGTGGTGCTCCTTCGGTTTTAGGGAAGTTGAGATAAAGCTGCACCACTTCGTCTCCCGCAAGCCTGCCAGTATTTGTAACCGTCACATCGGCGCCCACAGATTGCCCGGCAGCGATACCCTGCTCCGGCACCTTCAGATTGCTATAGTTGAACTTTGTATAACTGAGTCCATATCCAAATGGATAAAGCGGCTTTCCTGTGAAGTAGCGGTAGGTCCGATTTGCCATTCCGTAGTCTTCGAAGTTCGGCAACTGATCGACCCCGGTGTAAAACGTGACCGGAAGGCGGCCGGCAGGATTGTTCTTTCCGCTCAACGTTTCTGCAACTGCACCGCCGCCTTCTTCGCCGGGGTACCATGCTTCAAGAATGGCGTTGGCATGTTCGTTCATCCAGTTCACTGCCAGTGCGCTGCCATTCATGAGGACGACGGCGAGCGGCTTTCCCGTAGCGGCCACGGCTTCTACAAGGTCCTCCTCCGGCTGGGGCAGGTCGATACTGGTGCGATCGCCGCCGAGGAAACCGGGTTCGCTGACCGGCATCTCTTCACCCTCAAGCTGACTGGTGATGCCTACAACGGCGATAACTGCATCGGCATTCCTTGCTGCAGCAATCGCCTCGGGCGCTGGCGCATTTTTTGCCTTGGCCCAGATCAGCTCCGCATGCGGTGCGCTGTTCCTCGTTCCGTAGGAGACTTCAAGCATGACCTTGCGGCCCTTTTCTAGGTGGACGTGGCCCACGGCGGAGGCGAGTCCGCGCGTGCCACCGCCAAAAGCCGTTGCTATCTGTTTGCCGTCAACTGTGAGCCGGCCGAACCCTTGACAGCGAACGCCCAGGAGAAAGTCCCCTGATTCGGTGGGCGTGAGGAATCCCGACCATTGCACGCCAAAGGTCTTCTTGCCGGCAATCTCGGCCGGCAGGTCGCTTTCTGTCAGCTTGACGTTGGCCTCAGTGCGGCTCACGATCGGCTTCGTGTTGTCGCCCGAATCCGGCGGACCTCTCCGGATGCCTTCGTTGTAATCAGCCTTCAGCCCTGGCTTGCCATCGGGAGTGGATAGCACAGCGTCAGGCACGGGGCTTCCGTCGGTGCGAAGGAACTGAGTTCCAGGGACGAAAGTGATGGTTGCACCGGGGAACTCGGCCTTCAGGCCATCGAGGATGGAGACGATATGCGTGGGTTGACCTGCATAGTTTCCAATAAGGGGCCTGGTCTGATCGGCAAGGGGTCCGACAACTGCGATCTTCTTGATGTCCGCCTTTAGAGGGAGTAGGCCGTCGTTCTTCAGAAGCACCATTGACTCGTTCGCCAGCTTGCGGGCCTCGGCGCGATGTTCCGCGCTGTCGAGTTCCTTCTCATCGATCTTGGTGTAGGGGACCATCTCAGGCGGATCGAACATTCCGAGCTTGATCCGCGCGGTGAAGAGGCGTATCAGCGCATTGTCCAGAGCGCTTTCCGGCAAATATCCCTGCTGCACGGCATCGATATAGGCCTTATCGACCGGTTCGCCGAACCGCGAGGTGAAGGTGACACACTCGTTATCCATTCCTCGAAGCACTGAGATTGCGGCGCCTTGCGCCTGCGTCGGCCGATAGCGGTGATTGGCGGCAACATCTCTGACCGCGTCGCAGTCCGAAACAACGTATCCCTGGAAACCCCACTTTCCGCGCAACTGATCTTCAAGAAGGTACTGGTTGGCGCATGCCGGCTGGCCGTTGATCGCGTTGTAGGCGCACATGACTGAACCGGCCTTGCCTTCGACAACCGCAGCGCGGAATGCAGGCTCGTAGGTATCCACTTCATCGTGCTTGCTTACGTCCACATCCGCAAAATGGCGGGTTGGTTCCGGTCCGCTATGTACGGCGAAGTGCTTGGGCGTTGCAATGGCCAGGTAATATTTGGGATTGTCGCCCTGTAACCCCGTTACGTACGCGACTCCCATCCGGCCCGTAAGGAATGGATCTTCCCCATACGTCTCCTGTCCACGCCCCCAGCGTGGGTCACGAAAGATGTTGAGATTGGGCGACCAGAAATCGAGGCCGCCCATGATCCCGGTGTGGCCTTCGCGCTGATTCTGCACGTGCTTGATCCGGCCCTCGATGCCAATCTGCCCGGCCATCGTGTGAATTCCCGGTGCGTCGAAAGTGGCCGCCAAGCCGATCGGCTCCGGATACTCGGTTACGCCTTCATTGATTACGCCATGCAGTGCTTCGCTCCACCATTGGTATGCCGGAATCTTCAGCCGTGGCACGGGCGCCGAGTTGTTCTGCATCTCGGAAGCTTTCTCGGCAAGCGTCATGCGGCGCACCAGATCAGTAGCGCGCTGCTCGGGAGCAAGCTGCGGATTCAAGTAAGGCAAGTTCGCGGAATCCTGAGCAACGGCTTTCTGCACTGCCGAGCCAAAAACGAGCATTCCCGCACACGCAAGCGCGCACTCGACAATTCGCATCACACGGCCATTCATACTTTTCTCCAGGTTGAAGGTTGAGCGAGCTACATCTTATGTCAATACGGTCTGGCTCCGTCCGTCTTGCCGGGCCAGGTGTCGGTACGAAAAGGAACGGCGGGCAAGCCGGCCCCATTAAAGAGCGTGGCAGCGGGATTCGACTGCCAGGCGTAGCGTACCTCGGTGGGATTTGTCACCGAGGGAGATGAAACCACAACAGTGTCGCCTTCAATGCGCGCGTCGGCCCAGAACCACTTTCGATCGTCTCCGGCGATGGAAAACTCCTCGAGCTTGTCTCCCTTCACAATCAGACCTCCGTCTGCATGAGCGAAATGCAGACGAATGGCCCCGGGAAGCCGCTCGACCCTCTTGAGTGTAGGTCCGGAGTAGACCACGTTCTTCCCGTAATATTTCCCGAGTGCACAAAGGGCGAGGCGATCGCCCACGGGCTCCTTCTCTTTTGCATGAATGTTATCTGGATCGCCGGTGTCGATGGTTACGGCGAGACAGGTATTGGGAACCGTGGCCGCGGTGATGGCCTGGGACTCCCGGGTTTCTGTCCACTCGTCGCCATCCACCGGAGTCAGGCTCCGCTTGGTAAAGGCGGGCAGGCTGACGATATAAAAAGGAAAATCGCCCTGGCCGAAAGCAGAGCGCCAGTCGGCGATCATCGCGGGCAGAACTTTGCGGTACTGAAAACCGCGCGGCGAGTTTTGCTCGCCTTGATACCAGATAGCACCGGTGAGGGAGATTGGTGCGATGGGCGCGAGCATGCCTTCATACAGAACGGTTGGCATAACAGGCCAGTTCTCGTAGGCGATGGGCAGTGGCTGTGGAGGGCGAGCGTCGAGGCTGAGTTTCGCCTCCCAGGTACCGGAGAGTGGAATTCTGGTTTGGTCGCTCAGGGCGAGATAGATTTCTTCGGGCTTAGAGAGAAAACCGCCTTCAGGCTTCGACTTGAGAATTCGGACAGCGATGACGTTGCGCCCGGGCTTAAGAATCCCTGGCCGGATGAAGTACACGCGCGGGTTTTCAACCCATGCACTGGCTCCCACTTCGACGCCATTCACATACGTGGTGTCCATGCGTTCGATTTCGCCAAGGTGGAGCGTGGGACCACCGCGCGGAAACGGCGCAGGCGAAGCGCCGGAATCCGTGGAAGATCTGGGCAGGGGGTCGGGTAAAGCGATCTCCTTGCGGAACCAGACAACGGCAGGCGAATCGGGCACACCAAGATCGGCAAAACCACCCGGGACCTGAACGCGCTTCCAGTTCGAGTCGTCGAAGTCGGGTGCAGCCCAGTTGTTCTTCTGTCCAATGTCATACCGGTCGTACCAGTGCATGACGTAGTTACCGTACTCGGGAGCTTGATCGGCTTTGAGCCGGTCGAGCTCGGCAAGGGGCACGTCGAAATCGTGGAGCGGACGAAGCGCCGATTCGCTGGCCCAGGCCTCGGCGGGAGTTCCGCCTACGGCATCGATGACGAGGCCAATGGGAACGTGGATCTCCTGTTGCACTTTCCGGGCGAAGTAGTAGCCAACAGCGGAAATCCAGCTTGCGGTCTCGGGCGAGACGGGCCGCCAGTCCCCCTCGATGACATCGACATGGTGATAGGCCGGATGCCCCTGGACGGTGAAGAAGCGAATTTCAGGATAATTGGCCTTCTGGATCTCCGCATCGGCGTTTTTGGTAAACCGGAGCGGCAATCCCATGTTGGATTGGCCGCCGCAAAGCCACACATCGCCGACCAGGACATCGTGCAGTTCGATCGTTTGATGGCCGGCGATCTTTACGGTGTATGGGCCGCCAGGCGCAGGCGGTTGAATCCTCACCTGCCAGCGGCGGTCGGGACCGGCAATCGCGCTTGCGGTGTTGCCTCCGAACTGGACGGTCACGGTATCGCCAGGGTCGGACCATCCCCAGATCGTATCGGGCTTGTCGCGTTGAAGGACCATATTGTCACCGAAGATGGGACTGACAAACGGAAGTGACTTGGCCCTTGAGCCTGGCATGGCCTGGCCTGGTGTGGGCTGTGCCAGCGCGCCTGGGATAGCAGCAAGAAGGTAAACTGCGGTCCCGGCTGCGATAGATATGTGTCGGCACATCATCATTGCGTATCTCCCCCGACCGACCTGTTATTGACACCTGAAGTTGGCGGCGCTTTCGGTATCGCCCGACCCTGTGTACTGAGCGTGCTTTGGATAGGCACACAGGGGGCGGCTGCGGCCAGGGAATGCGTTGCCGGTGGCGATGACCGCGTCGGGCGCTTTACCTTTCTCTACCCAGCGGACGACAGCGCTGAGCATGTCGAAATGATCCAAAGATGGCCCGCCTCCACAATGCGCCATGCCAGGCACGAGGAAGATGCGGCTCCATGCAGCCACCTTCTCTGCGCCGCCGTTGGTTTCAGCCAGGGATTTGTAATAGCCGAGCGTATCGAGAGGAGAGAACCAGGGATCGCTGTCGCCGTGAAAGAAAATCAGCTTGCCGCCGCTGAGCGAGAAAGTTGAGAGGTTGGTGGATGCCGGTTCCACGAGGGGGTCGGAACTGTGCAGGGCGGCCTGATCGACGTCGAGTTCGGTCGCCGTGGTGTATGGCCCAAAGATGCCACGCGTACCCATTGAGAGCAGTCCAGGTACTCCGCCCTTCGATGCGATTCCCGCGTCGTAAAGGAAGCCAGGATAAACCTGCGTGCCGTACGCGTTCTTCGGTCCGGCAAAGGCCTTCTTGATGGCGTCGATTTTTTCGGACGCGATACAGCCACTGGTTTGGCCAGGTTTGCACGAGAGAACTTCCGGATCGAACTCGCAATCCATCGGATCGGAGATCATTCCATCGGCGACTCCGTCCTTCGCATCGCACTCCTTCATCAGGGCGTCCATAAAAAGCTTGCGGTCGCCGTCGGTCAGGAACTTGTCGATCTGCGGCTTACCTGAATCGTCCTTGGGCGATGCCTGGTTGTAGGCCACTGGAATCCATTGCCCGATTGCAAGGTTGGAGAGCCCCGTGCGCATAGCAGGGTCACCCGAGACAATGCCATTGAAGACCGTGGGGTAGCGCTGGGAAAGAATCATGCCTTCGCGGCCGCCCGTGGAGCAGCCAACAAAGTAGGAGTACGCCGCCGGTTTGGAGTAGTAGCGCGCAATAATCTGCTTTGCGACTCCGGCTACTTCGGCATTAGCGAGGAATGCAAAATCGAGATATGCCTGCTGATCCCGCATAAAGCTGAAGTCGAACGCGCCTGTTTTGGCCTTGTGTCCGGTATCTGTGCTGGCTACGGCAAAGCCGCGATTGAGTGCTGGAGTGTCTCCCGCGTAGCCGGCTCCGGCGGGATAAGCGACAACTCCGTTGCCTCCGCCCCCTCCCTGCATCATGAAGTCGCCGTTCCACGCAGCACGGTCGGGCAGGGCAACTGCAAAGCCGATACCGAATTGCTCGTCATCGACGCCTTTCCGCCGGTTGATCACACCGTCAACACGGCAATGCGCGGGAAGCGGGCCGATGGAAGCCGCGCCGGGATACGGCGGGGGGACTGTCGTACCTGCAGCAACGAGTTCGGCCTTCGTGATCTCCACGCCCGGGAGCCTGAGACCGGTAAGATCGGCGCAAGGATTCGCCGACTCAGCGCGGGCAGCTAAAGGAACACTAAGAAGCGCCACGAGGATTAGCGGGAGTTTCAACTGCGTCATAGCGGGCCTTCTTTGCACAAAACAAATGCGTGTGCTGCTCGGGTCATTGAGAATGGCCCAACTGCAGCGGGGTTCACTGCGCGACCTTTTGGACTTTCCTTCCGTCAGAATCAAATGCCGCATTGAGATTGCCGGACACATCGACGCCCATGCAGCTGGCATTGATTGATCGGGTGCCACATGTGCGATATCAACCTCCCATTCTGTTGAATCGTCTCGAATCAGCTAGCGGCAATCCGCCGTAAAGCATAGGTTTTTGCTGAAGAACGGCAACACATGGTTTTGGAAGCGATCCGCGACCGCGCTGGTGTGGGTGCCGGAATAGATCTCGAACGTATGGACGAGTCCGTAATTGTCGAATATGTCGTGAAGCTTCGTGGCATCCACGCGCAGGCCATCCTGGTTGCCTACATCCATCGCGATGGCGCGATACTTCCTGAGATTGCCGATGTATTGATCGACGAAGACAAGGGGCGCGTTGGCCGTGAATTTCGCGACGATCTCCGGTACTGGAACGCCATCCTTGGTGGGGAGATCGAAGTAGAGCGGAGGATTTTTGGGATCGGGCGCCCAGGCGGCAGCGGTTGCATACTGCGCCGCCTGGAAGCCCGGCGATTGGGCGGCTAGTTCGGCCGGAGACTTGGCCGCGGCTACTTTCTTTTCGCTTGCAATCGCACGTTCTTTGATCTGATCGGCGGGACCCGGTCCGCCGCCGGCCATCGGTGACAGGCAGCAGGGGCTCATGATGTAGAGAGCACCGAACACGTCCGGGTGCTTCATGCCGATGCGCGACGCGCCGTAACCGCCCATGGAGTGACCGACGAGGCCGCGACTGGCTCGGTCTGGAATGGTTCGATAGTGGGCATCAATGTAGGCGACGACGTCGTGGGCGATGAAGTTCTCGAAGTCGCCGGTCGTAACGGAGCTTGAGTACATGGAGCCGTTGTAGATCGTCTTCGAATCCGGGAGCACGACGATCATCTCCTTCGAGCCCTTCGCAAACGCGCCTTCGATGGTCTGCGGAACGTGGATTTCGTGCGTCCATTGTTCGGCTCCGATCGAATAGCCATGCAGGGCATAGACAACTGGATAGCGGCGCTTCTTGTCTTTGGCATAAGTGGGCGGAAGAAATACGATGACGTCGCGATCGACTGCGTCGCCTTCCAGATTGCCTTCGAGCGCCGCGCCGTGGATTTTGATGTGCTCGACGGACACGGGCTTTGCGCCGGGTACGGGATCGGGGACGTTGGTTTGCACCTGTGCGGTGAGCTGCGTGGACGGCGCGATGGCAAGGGCAAGTGCACACGCAAACAGCAGTTTCGTTGCCTTCATTGGAACCCTCGTTTGAAGATCTGTTCGGCTATTGCAGCGGGTAGGAGTAGATGTTGACACTGAACGGGCGGACCGTGATCGCCTCGGGTAGTGAGCCGAGCGACTGCTCTTCGACCCGGACCTCAGGTTTCTTGTCGACTTGGACCGTTGCGTCGATGGAGTCCGGAGCCATCCGATACAGATGCCCTGCGCGTGCGAGCTTCGCGCCGTTGATTGTTAGCTTGATGCTCTGTTCGGAGTCGGAGGGGTTAAGAATGGCGATGGCGAGGGTTCCGCGATCTTCGCTCAATGCGGCGCTCACATCGAGCGGATAAGTCGCGCTGCCGGGGTTGATGGCGGGCTGGTCGCCGCCGGCCGGGAACACAGGCTTAGGCTGCGGCGAGTCGCCGGAGACCTCTACGGGAATCGTGCCGAAGTGATCGCGGTACATCTTGAAGAGCATACCGGTCGGGTTGAGGATCGCCTCGGTACGGTTTTCGCTCATCATCGCGGTGGCAAATGTGAACGCGCCCATCTGGAACACATCGGAATGACGGAACATCTCGTGGAACGCCCAGGCGTAGGCGGGAACCACCTTGTAGCCATCACGGTTGCCGCCGAAGTAGGCCCATTCATCGATGGCGATCGGGACGGGCTTGGCGCGGAGAGCGGGAATACGCTTCAGGTACTCCTGGTAGTGCTCGTATTTGGCGCGGACCTGAACCGCCGGCGCGCGTTCCCATTCGATCAGCGAAAGAGGAGGCTCGATCGGTACCTTTTTCTCGAGTTTCATGTTGGTGTGCTGCGTGCCCGAGGCGTAGTAGTGCTCACTCACCATGTCGATATTGTCGAGGCAGTTGAGCAGCATCTGTCCCGTCCAATCGGCTGATGAAAGATAGTCGGGCACGTATTGGCCGTTGATACGGCGTGCCTGGTCGGCGCCTTCCATCACATCAGGCATGGCGCCGCCGGCAATGAGCTTGATGGAGGGGTCTACCTTCTTCATCTCTTTGGCAAACAGGTTGTGCTTCAACTCGAATTGTGGAAGCGACATCGCGCCCATCTGGTAGTCGCCCCAGGGCTCATTGCCGACACCCCAGAACTTCACCTTGTACGGCAGAGGGTGGCCATTCTCCGCGCGCCATTTCCCCATGGGCGTAGTGGCCGCGCCATTGGTGTATTCGACGAGTTCGCGCGCAGACCAAGCATCACCGAAGCCAGCGTTCACCGTGATGTACGGGTCGACGCCGAGAAGACGGCACAGCGTCAAGAATTCATCTGTACCCACATCATTCGGTTGCACCGCGCGCCAGACGGGATCGAAAATCGGCGGGCGCTTGTCGATGTCGCCCACGCCATAGCGCCATTCGTAAGCCGAGACAAAATTACCACCCGGAAATCGAAGGACGCCGAAGCGCAGCTGCTTGAGTGCGGCGATCACTTCAGGGCGGAAGCCTTCGATATTGTCGGCGGGCATCAGAGAGGCCGTCCCGACGTGGAAAGAACCCGCGCCGGTCCCTGTAATCTCAAGGGTCGCATCGTCGGTGTCGGCCGTAGCCGTGAAGCGCAGCGGAAACTTGCGGTAGGCAGCGCTAAGGGTGCGGAGGGTGACGGTCTGGCGATCCGCGGCTTCTTTGCTCCAGATCAGGGTGACCTTGACCACCGCACCCGGAGAACCCGCGAGAACGATGCGTCCGGTATACGTCTTGCCCTTGCGGACGGCAATCCCGGACTGGCTGAAGCCGTGCGGCTCTTTCGCGTCGAGTTGAACGAGCGGCGTGTGATCGCCGGTGTAGGGAGATTGGGTGTCCATGGTGACGGCGCCGTCGCCACCGATGGGAGCCCACCAGCGAGTGGGTTTGCGATTAAATCGCGGATTACCCCCGGCATTGCCCATCACCGGAGGAGGCGTGGGCGCAGCAGCAGCTACGGGGTAGAAGAACTTGCGATCAACCAACATTTCAGACCAGACGCCGGTGTTGACGATATCTCCGCCGTGCTCGAGGAATTGGCCATAGATGTTCTTCGAGATCGGAGCGCCGGTTTTGGAGACGTCGATCGTACTAGTCACAGTGCGCCCCTGTGGGAACGCGTAGGCCGGTAAGGAGAGGAGTGCAATCACGAAGAGCCCGCGCAACACAGTAAGCGATTTCTTTGTGAACTCATATCGACACGATGACATATGTGTTTTTCCCTGATCCTGAACTGAAGCGCCGGCGAATCACGAGCGTTGAGGCTTGCCAATTCTTTTGGGCCTGGCCCTTGCGTAGACAGGCAATCTCTCGATGCAGTCGCCAAAGCCCCGACTATACAACGGCATAGACAACTCGAACAAGTGAATAAATCGCTTTATTCAGAGATGGTCGGTAGGCCGCCATGCTTGTGCCTCAGGGAAGACATTGCAATCAGAGGGACAGAATCGCCCTGCGAGAAGACGTTTACGGCGTGGACATGAAATTGATTCATTGTGGATGCTATTCGCAGGGTGTTTGTGTAGGACTCAGGAGTCTGGTGACTTCAAGCCAGCTCCGTCGAACGTACCGGATGCGCCGTACCCGCTGGTCGACGCCAGCTCGCACGTCCTGGTCCGCCTTAAGGCGCCCCACGCCTCGAAAGTTCCGTGAACTTCTGGAGCGGGTCCAGGGCCGATATGGAAGGCAGGCAGAGGGATTTTCGACGTTCACGACTCCGGCAAAGGCGTCGGGGCTGCATTGCACGGTCATTCTGGATGGCGCAGAGATCAGCGATCCCGGCAGCACTGCGTATTTCGGAGGAAGCAAGTGGGCGAACGCCGCAGAGGTTCCTGAGGCTGGAGACGACGACTGGCCAAGGGATGTCCCCTTTTATCTGTAAATTACCAGGAATAAAACAGTGAATGGTGGAGGCGGCGGGAGTCGAACCCGCGTCCGAAATCGCTGTCAGCCGGGAGCGTTCATGCTTTGTCCGGTTCCGCATGTTTTCGCCTCAGGAACTCAGAACGGACAAGATGCGCCTGAAGCTAGTCCGATGATCTTATGGCTGCAACACGGACCGAGCCGCAACCACCAGCCTACTGAATGACGTCTTGCTCGCAGCCCATAGGCAAAACCGCGAAAGACGGCTGCTTAGTTAATTAAGCAGCAAGTGCCAGGTTATCGTTGGCAACTTTTGTTTTGCGAGCGATTACGGGTGCCCACACCCCGACATGCCTCCCAAGCCGCAATCGATCCCGTCGAAACCGTGACGCCCCCAAACGACGTCCCCAGAGTGAACCGAGGTAGATCGGCCTGTCTATTGGATGAGCCGACCATGACGTAAGGTGCGAGCCGGGCCAACTGGCTCGTGCTGCTATCTATATTCTACTTCCTATTTTCGTTTCGGCGTGCGGTCCGGGCATGGTAAGCTTCGCAGCGATTACCCACAATCAGGAGGCTATCGATGGAACTGGCCCGTTTTGCCACATTTCATCGCATCCGCTTTGCGGGGATGACCGATGCGGAAATGCTTGATTTGATGGGCCGTCCTCAAGATGCTCTCGCCTGGCGAATCGGCACGGCCGGGCCAGTGGGGCCGGACGGAGTGCGCCTACCGGGGAACGTCTGGTGCGGACTGGCTCTCTTTCCCGATATCCATTCCGCTCGGGCTGTCTTCCAGTCGCCGGGGGAATTTCTGCCATTTGTCGACGACGCCGCTGAGTCGTGGCACGCCCTTATCCAGCCATTCATGCATCGGGGTGAATGCAATATCCTCGATCGCAACAATCCAGGGTTGTTCTTTGATGCATCCTTTGGCGATCCCGGCGGCCCTTGCCTCGTCCTGACCTCGGCCGGTTTTGTCGCCGGGCCAAATCTGGTGATGGAGCGGGTGCTCTCATTCCGGCGGGCGGTGGATAGGGCGAAAGAGTGGATGGACGCTCAGCCGGGTATCCTGGCCGCCGAGGTCTTCACGCCATACACCCGCGGAGAGGATGGTTTTACTGTGAGCCTCTGGAAAGACGACGAATCCATGCTTGCAGCCGCTTACCGGCCGGGCCATCACCGTTCGGAGATCGACCGTCACAAGAGTGAATGCGTGATGGACCGGAGCTCGTTCACGCGCAGCCGGGTCATGGATGCGCGAGGACGATGGAATGGCTCTGATCCGCTACAGGCGTGGTCATCCGCAAGCTGAACGGGACGGCCGGCTGGCGGTTTACTGCTGTTCGAGGTTGATGCTCTCGTAGTCGTGCCGCGCGATGCCGGCGCGAATCTGCGCGGGTGTCTTCCCAAGCCGGGTCTGCTGGTAGGCATAAAAGCCTTCCTTGGCGCAGGTGGAGCACTCCGTTCCGTGCAGCCCCTCAAAGCAACTGCGTAGGCTTGTGTGGCCTAAAGCCCTGTCGCAGCGGCAGTTGCACGGGAGCTGGTAGAGGACGTTTCCGACTTTTGCAGCCTTCTGGTAGACGTGGACCTGCCAGGGATCCTGGAAGTTTGGGCCGGTCAGCTTCGCCCCCGAGAGGATGGCCGGCAGGGCGCTGACGTGCAGCGGAGCAGAAGGATGATAGGCCGGGACATCGTCGGCTGGGTCGGACCACTGCGCGTAACTGGCGGCGGTCAAGGTGACAGCGAGCAGGGCAAGGGTCCAGCGGGAAGTGATCCAGCGTTTCATCAGCAAATCCTCTTGGCGTATTGTAGCGAGCGCCGCGACGGGTGAAAAGGCGAGGTCGCCGAGTAAAGTGCCCGGTCTTTTCGTTGACTCCGTTTCAGGAATCACGTATTCTGGAGTCCTTGCGCGGTGTTGCGCCTCGGCTCTGTGTGTCTTCACCCGGAACCGGCTGACAGGCTTGTTGGAAGCTTGCTCAGAGCAGGCCACCGGCTGCTGGATGCGAGACAGGATCGAATCCAGTTGAGCGTGGGGTTCTTTTCAGGATCAGACCCCTCGCAATCCTCACCCGAACAGGCTTGTTTGGTCGTGGGTGGAAGTCAGGCCCGTGCAGTTTGCGTGGGCGCAGGCGCTTTGCGCTGTGGATTTTGTGATTTGACTGCGCGGCAGGCAGGAAGCGAGCCGTGCAGGGTCGATTGAAGGCAGGAGAGAGATGGGTACCTTTGTTCCGAGCGGCAAGGATATTGACCGCAAGTGGTATGTAGTGGACGCCAGCGGCCAGACCCTCGGCCGGCTGGCCACCAAGGCGGCCAGTGTGCTCAGCGGCAAGCTGAACCCCCAGTATGTGCCGTACATTGACATGGGCGACCACGTGATCGTCATCAACGCGGAGAAGATTCGCCTGACCGGTCTGAAGAGCCAGAGCAAGCTCTATCGTCGCTATACGGGCTTCCCCGGCGGCCTGCGCGAGGAGTCGTTTACGCGCCTGCTGAACCGCAAGCCGGAAAAGATTCTCGAAGAGGCCATCAAGGGCATGCTGCCCAAGACCAAGCTGGGCCGCTCGATGGGTTCCAAGCTGAAGGTCTACCGTGGCGACAAGCATCCCCACGCGGCGCAGAAGCCGGTGGCGCTGTAAAGCGGCGGCCAGCTCTCAGCTTTTTCGGGCGGGAGCAGGCAGCAGCGTTGGGCAGAAGAATTTGAGTTGGGCAGTACGAGGGCTGAAGGCTGAAAGCTGACGGCCAGGAGCTAAGAAGGAATGGCAGATCTGGTTCAATACTATGGGACGGGCCGCCGCAAGTCGGCGATTGCCCGCGTCTTTCTCCGCCCCGGAACGGGCGAGTGGAAGGTCAACGGCAAGGCATTCGACGAGTACTTCGTCACCGAGCAGCAGCGGGTTTCCGCCAAGCGCTCGCTGGTGGTGGCCGAGCTGGCGTCGAGCTTTGACGTCGTGACGACGGTGTCCTCCGGCGGCGTGGCCGCGCAGGCCGATGCCGTCAAGATGGGCGTTGCCCGTGCATTGATCCAGTTCAATGCGGAACTGCGCAAGGCGCTGAAGGCTGAGGGCCTCTTGACCCGCGATGCCCGCGTGAAGGAGCGCAAGAAGTACGGTCAGAAGGGCGCCCGCAAGCGCTTCCAGTTCTCGAAGCGCTAACGCGCTCGAAGGGTTCAGGTTTCAGGGATCAGTTGGCTGCGCTTTTCTGATCCCTGACCACTGACGTCTGGTAGTCCAATCTCCCGCTGCGGCGGGTCTCAATCCGGCAAACAGTAGGATTGCCCGGATGCAATCCACGAAGGAGGCCAATGGCCACGATCACGATGAAGGAGCTGCTCGAAGCGGGTGTTCACTTCGGGCATCAGACCAAGCGCTGGAACCCCAAGATGAAGGATTATATCTTCGGCGAGCGCAACGGGATTTACATCATCGACCTGCAGAAGACGTTGAAGCTGTTCAAGGACGCGTCGAAGTTCGTGACCGACCTGTGCGCCAGCGGCAAGACGATTCTGTTTGTCGGCACCAAGCGCCAGGCTCAGGATGCAGTTGCCGAAGAGGCCTCGCGCGCAAGCATGCCCTACATCAACCAGCGCTGGCTGGGCGGGCTGCTGACCAACTGGGTCACGGTGCAGAAGTCGGTGAAGCGCCTTCAGGAACTGGACGATATGGCCACGGATGGCCGCTATGACCTGCTGACCAAGAAGGAAGTGATTCGCCTCGAGCGCGAGCGCAAGCATCTGCAGGCCAACCTGGCCGGCATCAAGAACATGAAGCGCCTGCCCGACGCCATCTTCGTGGTCGACTCGAACAACGAAGCGATTGCCGTCAAGGAAGCGCGCAAGCTGGGCATTCCGGTTGTTGCAGTTGTCGACACCAACTGCGATCCGACGGTCGTGGACTACGTGATTCCGGGCAACGATGATGCGCTCCGCGCGATTCGCCTGTTCACTTCGAAGATTGCCGATTCGGCCGCCGAGGGTGTGAACCTGGTGGGCGACAAGGTTTTTGCCGAAGAAGCGCCGGTTGCCGTGGCTGCCGAGGGCGAAGCCTCCGAGGCCGTACAGGGCGAGGAAGATGTGGACCTGGATGCGGCGCTGGGCGGCGGAATCCGCAAGGCTCCGGCAGCAGTCGCAGCGCTGGACGATGCTGAAGTGGCCGAGGGCGCACTGTAAATTCAACCGCGGACGATTGCGCAGGGATTGAAAAGCGTGGCCGCGACAATAAGCGCCACGCTTTTCGTTTGCCACAAACGCAGCGGCGGACAACAACATTGAGGGATGTGGAGACAAGGGAAGCGAGATGACAACTGTGAGCGAGAAGATTGATGCAAAGCTGGTGAAGGACCTGCGTGAGAAGTCGGGCGCGCCGATGGGCGACTGTCTGAAGGCTCTGCAGGAGGCCAAGGGCAATATCGAGGATGCATTTGTCGTGCTGCGCAAGCGCGGCATGGCCTCAGCGCAGAAGAAGGCTGCCCGTTCCACGAACGAAGGCGCCGTCGGCACCTACATCCACGCCGGCGGCAAGATTGGCGTGCTGATTGAAGTGAACTGCGAGAGCGACTTCGTTGCACGCACCGAGGACTTTCAGGACCTTCTGAAGGACATCGCGATGCACATCGCGGCGAGCGATCCGCGCTATGTGAAGCCCGAAGATGTGACCCCCGAAGATCTGGAGCGCGAGAAGGAAATCTATCGCGCGCAGGCCGCTGCCACGGGCAAGCCCGCGCCAGTCATCGAGAAGATCGTCGATGGCAAGATGGCAAAGTTCTACGAAGAGGTTTGCCTGCTCGAGCAGCCCTTCATCAAGGACCAGGCCGTCAGCATCAAGGAACTGATCGCGCAGAAGGTGGGTAAGCTCGGCGAAAACATCACCGTGCGCCGATTCGCGCGCTTCAAGGTGGGCGCGCCAGACTGGACGGTCGCCCAGACCAAGGCCCTGGAAGCAGCCGCAGAGTAAGGCTCGCACTCGCAGCAACTGGAAACGAGAAAGGCCCGAGGCATCTGCTTCGGGCCTTTCTGTTTGTCTGCGAGGTCAATTGCCGTCAGCGTCGATTTGGCCTCAGCGATAGGAATCGTCGCGGTGCACCACGAACTCAGGATAGGCGCTACCGCCCAGCTCATGCAGGTCCATCCCGATGCGCTCGCCATCCGCATCGGCGCGGAAGGGCAGCACAAGATTGACCAGCCAGAAGAGGAAGTAGACGAGCGGGAAGATGATACCGAGCAGAGCGGCGATGCCGACAAGCTGCGCCAGTACCTGACCCTGCTGCGAGGCGAAGAAGCCAGCCGCGAGCAGGCCCCACAATCCGCCGACGGCGTGGACCGTGACCGCGCCCGAAGGATCGTCAATCGACAAAAAGAGTTCGAACAGCTCGACGAGCAGCGGCGTGATGAGCCCTGCAATCAGTCCCGCCAGCAGCGCCTCAAACGGAGTGGCAATCGAGGCGCACGCAGATGAGGTGACCAGTCCGGCCATCCAGCCATTGGCGCAGAGGCTTGCATCGGGCTTGCCAAAGCGGATGCGCGTCACGATAAACGTGGCCACGAGAGCTCCCGACGCGGAAAGTAGGGTGTCGATCGCCGTGACCGCGAGTTCAGTCGGCGGCAGGTCGGCCCACATCAGCGCCCCAGCCATGTTCCATGCCAGCCATCCCACCAGTGCAAGCATGCAGCCAAAGAGCACATAGACGGCGTTATGACCCGGCATCGCGGTGGAGAGCCCTTCCTTGGGAAACTTCCCGCGCCGCGGTCCGGCAATCCATATGATGGCTAACGCGCTGAGGCCGCCGAGCACGTGAATCGTCGCGGCGCCGCCCGTATCGAGGAAGCCTTCGCCCAGCGAGAAGTTGAGTCCAAGCTGAGCCAGCCAGCCCGTTCCCCATGCCCAGTAGGCGATCATCGGATAGACCAGTGCGGCGAGAATGGCCGCAGCCGCTGCGCCCGCGGCGATGCGGAAGCGGTCCGCGCCCGATCCCCACGCGATCAGCACGGCAAAGGCGACTGCGATGAATTGGGCAAGGGTGCTGAGCTGCGCCTGCACCGTGCCGGCACTGAAGCCTCTCAGAGCAAAAGATCCCGCGCCGATCCAGTTCCACGGCTTGCCGGAGATCGAGAAGGTATAGCCGGTGTCGCCGTATGCAAACATCGAGCCAATCAGCGCAAACACCACAACAGCCACGGCGATCAGCGCAAGGCTGCCGAGCAGAGAGTGCGCCGCGGAGCGCGAGCGGCCGAGACCCGCATTGATGAGCGCCACACCGGCAAGGGCAAGCGGCGAGACCAGCACGAGGCAGAGCGCAAGTACGAATGCCGACTGCGGAAGGGGGAGTGCTGCGTAAGGATCCATAAAATCAGTGTTCTCCTCGGACGGCCATATGGCCGCGAACAGCAAAGGTGAGCCCCATGCACTCCACGGCCAGGCCGCAGAGCACAAAGATGAATCGCATAGCGGCTCCATCGAAGAGAAGAAGCGCGGCGGCCACAAGGAAAAAGCCTGCTGGCATTACCAACAGTCCTGCGTTTTTCATGTCTCTTCCTTATCCAGCTACGATGTTGCGGAATCGCGCTTGCAGATGTGGATTCCTGGAGAAATGACCGCATGAAACGCGGCAGGCGCGGACAGCTGTGCGCCATGGCCGCATTCTAATGCATTCGATTGTGAGCACGAGCATGAATCGCTCGACAGCCCCAGCATTCAGACGACCGGTGTTCTCCTGAAAGCCCTCGATAGGCTGCGCGGATACAAGCTCTCCGCACTGAAAACATTTTGATCGGCGCAACGAAGAGACGTGTCGTCGCACGATGCAAGACGGCGTGGAGGAGTGGTGGCTTGTTGTCCATTTGGCGTGATACATTTGTTCCGTTTTGAGAGTCTCTCCTGCGCATGCCGCGAGAGAGAGCAAGGTTTTGTTCCCCGCAAACATACACATCACAAACTCCATCGTTTTGTGTGGCTTATAAAAGTTGCGCGGAATAAAACATTTTTGCGATTTTGGAGTGCGGGAAGAGTTGCGCGACCGGTTGTGACTGCTATATTGAAATTTCGAGGTCGGTAAAAACACACTTGTTTTCCGCATTAAAACAGAAAATAACCGTAACGTATGTGACCGTCGGCACAGCGCGCACATCGCGGTACGCAACGGAAGCAAGCATGACAAAGCAGGAAAGCATTCATGGCTCAGATATTTGATCGCAGCTCCAATGCTTTGGCTCGGGCGAGCCTGGTTCTGACGGGGCTGATCGTGATCGCGTTGGGAGTCACACTGGACCAGTTACAGCGTTCACCCTGGGTCACACGCCAGGGCCAGCGCCCGGACCAGCCTGTACCGTTCAGCCACAAGCACCACGTGCAGGGACTGGGCCTCCAGTGCCAGTACTGTCACGTGACGGTAGAGAAGTCCAGCTACGCAGGCATTCCCCCAACCAAGACCTGCATCAACTGCCATGCGCAGATCTGGACGAATGCGCAGCTTCTGCAGCCGGTGCGCGACAGTTGGGCGACGGGCCAGTCTCTGACCTGGACCAAGGTGCATGACCTGCCGGACTTCGTGTACTTCAATCACTCCATCCATGTGAACAAGGGAATTGGCTGCGCAAGTTGTCATGGCCGCGTGGATCAGATGCCGCTGATGTATGAGCAGAACACGCTGCAGATGGAGTGGTGCCTCAACTGCCACCGCAATCCCGCCAAGAACCTGCGCCCCACGAGCGAGATCTACAACATGGCCTGGGAAGCGCCTGCCGAGGGCCGTCCCGTTTGGTGCACAGCAACGGACGGGCAGGGCAATGTTCCTACGGCGCAGAGCGTGAATTGCGTCACCAAGGATCCAACTGGCGCTCGTGCGGAAGTGGCCTCGCTCGAGATGCCCATGACCGCAGCCGCGCATCGCATGGCCAGCGATGTATCTGCGGCCAGCCTTCCTGCTGCTCCGGTCTACCAGAAGTTCACAAGCCAGGACGAGCTGGGTCTCTATCTGGTGAAGCACTACAAGATTCGCACGCCGCGAGAGCTGTCCAGCTGCGAGGTGTGCCACCGATGAGCCGGGAAAAGATGAATTCAACCGCCAAGCAAACGGGGAACGCCGTGGGCAATGATAGTGAAAAGGGTGGGCAGGCTGCGGCCGGCCAGCCCATGAGCCTTGCCGAGGTGCGCGCCGAACTGAAGAGCGTGAGGGGCAAGCGCTACTGGCGCTCGATTGACGAGCTGGCCAATACGCCGGAGTTTCAGACGGCCGTGGAGCGCGAGTTCCCGGCGGCGGCGCAGGAGTGGGTCGATCCAGTATCTCGTCGCGGCTTCCTGAAATTGATGAGCGCCTCCATGGCGCTCGCGGGATTGGCGGGCTGCACCAAGCAGCCGGATGAGCCGATCTATCCCTACGTCAAGGCGCCTGAAGATCTGGTGCTGGGCAAGTCGATGTACTTTGCCACCGCGCATCCGTTTCTCACCGGCGCGGTGCCGCTGCTCATCAAGAGCGATGAATTTCGCCCGATCAAGGTCGATGGCAATCCTGACCACGCCTACAACCGCGGCGCATCCGATCCGTTCTCGCAGGGAACGCTGCTCGCGCTCTACGATCCGGACCGCTCCAAGCACGTGATGTATCGCGGTGAGAATCGCGAATGGGCGGAGTTTGCCCAGGATTTTCGCGCCAAGGTGGCGGGCACGAAGGATGGAACAGGTATCTATATCCTCAGCGCAACGGTGACCTCTCCGACTCTGGCGCGGCAGTGGAAGGCTGTGCAGGCGGCGTGGCCTAAAGCAACGATGGTGCAGTATGATCCGGCGATTGCGGGCACGGCGGCAGAGCAGGGTGTCAACACCCAATATGACCTGAGCGGAGCGGACGTGATTGTCTCGCTTGATGCAGATTTCCTCTCTGGCGCGGCCTATCCCGGCTTCCATAAGCTGGTGCACGACTACGCGGAGCGCCGCAAGCAGCCTGAGAAGGGCATGAATCGCCTGTATGCGGTCGAGAGCATGCCGACCACAACGGGCATGAAGGCAGAGCATCGCCTGGGTCTGCGCGCCAGCGAGATTCCTGCCTTCACCGCAGAGCTGGCCAAGGCCATCGGCGCCGCGGGCGTCAATGCTCCCGCATACAACTGGACGGATGAGCAGAAGAAGTTCCTTGTCGCCCTCGCGAAGGATCTGAAATCCAACGCTGGCAAGAGCGCGGTGCTTCCGGGGCTGTATCAGGATTCCTCCGTCGCCGCTCTCGCGCAGGCGATCAATGACACCCTGGGCAACACCGGCAAGACTGTCTTCGTTAGCAGTGAGCCGCTGAACCCGATCCCCTCAGACCAGATGGCTGGCCTGAAGGCGCTGGTATCTGACATGCGCGCCGGCAAGGTGGATTGGCTTGTCATTCTCAACGGCAATCCGATCTATGACGCCCCTGCCGATCTCGGTTTTGCGGACGCATTCAACAAGGTCAACACCGTCGCCCATCTGGGATCGCACGTGGATGAGACTGGCCAGATTGCGCACTGGCACATTCCCGCGGCCCACTATCTTGAGAGCTGGTCAGACGCGCGGGCTTATGACGGCACGGTGTCGATTGTGCAGCCGATGATTGATCCGCTCTATGGCGGACGCTCGGCGCATGACGTGTTGCAGACTCTGCTGGACGAGCCCATGCTGAGCGCTTATGAGGCGGTGCGCGCAACGTGGAAGCCGGTCATCAAGGGTGACTTTGAAACCGGCTGGCGCAAGGTGCTCCACGATGGCTGGATTGCGGACACGGCCTTTGCTCGGACCGCTGCCGCGACGACCACTCTTCCGCAGGTGCCCGCGCCGGCGTCCAAGGATACCATCGAGATCATCTTCCGGCCTGACCCGAACATCTACGACGGGCGCTGGTCCAATGTGGGCTGGCTGCAGGAGTTGCCCAAGCCGGTTACAAGTCTGAGCTGGGACAATGCCGCGATCGTCTCCGGCGCAACGCTCACAAAGCTTGGGCTTGAAGAGGACGACATTGTCGAGCTCAGCGTGGGCGGCAATACCGTCAAGGCTCCCGTCATTGTCGCTCCCGGCCATCCTGACAATTCGGTTACGGTGTACCTCGGCTACGGGCGCGAGTTCGCGGGCCGTGTGGGTTCGGGCGCAGGATTCAACGCGTACCAGATTCGCACGACGTCGGCTCCGCTCTATGCAACCGGCGCAATCAAGAAGCTCGATGGCAAGTGGGGCATCGCCATCACCAAAAGCCACTTTCAGGATCACCGGTCCAAAACCTTCGGCGGTGAAGGGAACGGCAACAATTCTCTCGAGGCCGATGAGGCGCTCGGTCCGCGCGGCATCATCCGCTACGCCACCCTCGAAGAGTTCAAGGCCAGCCCCAACTTCGCGCATGAAGGCGAAGGGCGGGACACGCCGGCATCCGACGAGTCGCTCTTCCCGAACTGGTCCTACAACGGCAATGCGTGGGGCATGTCGATTGACCTCAATAGCTGCGTCGGCTGCAACGCCTGCATCGTCAGTTGCTACGCCGAAAACAACATCGCCGTGGTTGGCAAGCAGCAGGTGCGCATCGGCCGCAACATGCAATGGCTGCGGATCGACGCCTATTTCGAGGGCGATCTCTCCGCGCCGCGCGCGCACTTTCAGCCCATGGCCTGCCAGCACTGCGAGAACGCGCCATGCGAGCAGGTGTGCCCGGTCGGCGCCACCGTGCATACGCCCGAAGGCCTGAACACGATGGTCTACAACCGCTGCGTGGGCACGCGCTACTGTTCGAACAACTGCCCCTACAAGGTGCGCCGCTTCAACTTCCTCCTCTTCTCCGATTACGAGTCCGAGAGCCTCAAGCTGATGCGCAACCCCGACGTCAGCGTCCGCTCGCGCGGCGTGATGGAGAAGTGCAGCTACTGCGTCCAGCGCATCCAGGAAGCCAAGATCACCGCGGACAAGGAAAACCGCGCAATCCGCGACGGAGAGATCGTGACGGCGTGTCAGCAGGCCTGCCCTGCTTCGGCCATCACATTCGGCAACATCAACGACAAGACAAGCAGGATTGCGAAGCTTCGCGCCAATGAGCGCAGCTACCAGGTCCTTGCCGACCAGAACACTCGTCCGCGGACAACGTATGTCGCCGCGGTCCTGAATCTGAATCCTGAACTTGAAGAGACGCCGGTGGAGCACGCGCCGGTGAATGGTTGAGAGGCTTGAAGCCACGATGGCAACCAGTGAGATAAAAACGAACGATCCGGGCATCGATCCGGCAACCGGGGAATTCAGGGTTGTCGCGCCAGAGCTGACCTTCCGGTCGGTGACCGACAAGATTTCGCATATCGTGCTGACCCCGCACACGCCGCTGGGCTGGCTGGCGATCTTCGGCATTGCCGGCGGCGGCGCCACCGTGCTGCTGGTAGCAGTCGCATGGCTCTTCCTCAAGGGCGTCGGCATCTGGGCCATCACGCAGCCAGTCGCGTGGGGCTTTGCGATTATCAACTTCGTCTGGTGGATTGGTATCGGCCATGCCGGCACTCTGATCTCCGCCATTCTGCTGCTCTTCAAGCAGAGCTGGCGCAACTCGATCAGCCGATTCGCTGAGGCGATGACCATCTTCGCAGTGGTCTGCGCCGGCATGTTCCCGCTCATCCACGTCGGTCGCCCCTGGCTTGGATACTGGCTCTTCCCGCTGCCTTTCACGATGAACGTGTGGCCGCAGTTCCGCTCGCCGCTCCTCTGGGACGTCTTCGCGGTCTCCACCTACGCCACCATCTCTGTTGTGTTCTGGTATGTGGGCATGATTCCCGACTTCGGCACCTTCCGCGATCGCTCGCAATCGAAGATGGGCCAGTACGTTTACGGAATGCTCTCGTGGGGCTGGCGCGGTTCGGTCCGCCACTGGATGCGCTATGAGACGGCTTCGCTGCTGTTGGCCGGTCTTGCCACGCCGCTCGTGCTCAGCGTGCACACGGTCATCAGCTTTGACTTCGCCGTCGCCGTGTTGCCCGGCTGGCATACCACCATCTTCCCGCCCTACTTCGTCGCTGGCGCCATCTACTCCGGCTTCGCCATGGTGCTCACTCTGGCCATTCCGCTGCGCAAGTTCTATCACCTTGAGTCGATGGTGACCGAGCGCCACATCGACAACATGGGCAAGGTCATGCTCGCCACAGGCTTCATCGTCGCCTACGGCTATGGTATGGAGGCCTTCATGGCCTGGTACTCGGCCTCGCACTGGGAAGCTTTCATGTTCTGGAACCGCATGTTCGGCCCGATGGGATGGTCCTACTGGGTCCTCATCACCTGTAACCTCGCGATTCCTCTCACCACGCTGTGGTCGCGCAAGCTGCGAACCAATATTGCGTTCATGTTCTTCATCTCGCTGGTCGTGAATACAGGTATGTGGTTTGAGCGGTTCGTCATCGTCGTCACCAGCCTCTATCGCGACTTCCTCCCATCTTCGTGGGGCACCTACCGCGCGACCAAGTGGGATTACATGACCTTTGTCGGAACTCTCGGGTTGTTTACGGCGCTGTTCATGCTGTTTGTGCGCTTCCTGCCCATGATTCCCATGAATGAAGTCCGCATGCTGCTGCCTGCGGCGAAAATCAAGCCCAAGGCGGCGGTGGAGGCTGGTGACTGATGCCCGCACGCGAAGGAACCTACGGCCTGCTGGCCGAATTCGACACCCCCGGCGACCTGGTGCGAGCCGCTCGTCAGGCGCATCACGACGGCTGGCGTCGCATGGATTGCTACACGCCCTATCCGGTTGAAGAAGCCGCCGAAGCAATAGGCTTCCATCGGAACAAGGTGCCGCTGGTCACGCTGATTGGCGGCCTGATGGGCGCAGCGGCCATGTTCTCCATGGAGACCTGGATCTCGGTCCTTGCCTATCCGCTCAACATCGGCGGGCGTCCTACCTACTCGTGGCCTGCGTTCATCGTCCCCGCGTATGAGTGGACGATTCTGTGGGCTGGCCTTTCGGCGGCGTTCGGAATGCTGGCATTGAATCGCCTGCCGGCTCTCTATCACCCGCTCTTCAACGCGCCGAACTTTCGCAGCGGTGCCACGACAGACAAGTTTTTCCTGTGCCTTGAAGCGCTCGATCCCAAGTTCGATCTGACAGAGACCCGGGCCTACCTGCAAAGCTTCGCGCCGGTCTCGGTCGTGGAGGTGGAGTACTGATGGAAGCGAACCGCCTCAATCGAACGGTAAAAGCGGCGATTCTCGCGAGCCTCACCGGGCTCATCTTCGCCGCCGGCTGCCGCCAGGACATGCACAATCAGCCTAAGATGATTCCCCAGCGCGGCTCGGAGATGTTTGCCGATCATCGCGGCGCGCGGCCTCAGGTGTTGAACACGGTTGCACGCGGGCAGCTCCACCAGGACAGCTACTTCTACACCGGCGTCGTCGAAGGCGCCAACGGATACCGCGAAGAGCGCGACCTGATGCCCTTCCCGGTGACGATGGAAGTGCTGAAGCGTGGACAGGAGCGGTTCAACGTCTACTGCACTCCGTGCCACTCACGCGTGGGCAACGGCCTCGGCGAAATTGTCGAGCGCGGCTACAAGCCTGCCGCAAACTTCCACGACCAGGTGCGCAGGGCGCAGCCCGTCTCGCACTACTTCTATGTGATGACCCACGGCTACGGCGCCATGCCGGACTACTCGGCCCAGTTGACGCCAGTGGACCGCTGGGCCGTTGCCGCCTACGTTCGCGCGTTGCAGCTCAGCCAGAGCGCAACCCTGCAGGACGTGCCCTCAGGCGTGCAGGTCAAGAGCCTCAAGGAAGTGGCGACGGAAGAGAATCTGCCGGCCAGTGACGCAGAGCCTTGGGCGTTGCCGGCCGCGACCAACGCTTCGGCGTATACGAATGACGTGAAGCAGGGCAATCCCGCAATGGCGCCCGCGCGCCCTGCGGACCCGAAGATTTCAATTCCAGCAAGTAAACCGGCTCCTGCGGCCGCGAAGTAAGGACAGACGGAATGGCTCACGATACACACGCGGCATCCCACGCCAGAACGCTCCCCGCCGATCTCGGCGCGCCGGCCTTTGTCGACGGATGGCGGACGCGCGCGATCCTCGTCGGCGTTGTCTTTGCAGTGATTGCGGTGCTGCTGGCATTTGCCGATGGCTCCACCGAACACGTGCTGCGCGCTTGGGTTTTGGGATTGATGATGAGCTTCGGCTTTGCCGTTGGCGGCCTTGCTCTGCTCATGGTTCAGTACGTTTCTGGCGGCAAGTGGGGCCTGCTCCTTCGCCGGCCGCTGGAAGCCATGAGCCGCACCCTGCCCCTCGTCTTTGTCTACTGGGTGATCAGCGCCATCTTCATGAAGAAGCTCTACCTCTGGGCGCTTTACCCCACAGCGAGCGACACCGCCTCCGCGCTAAAGACTGGCCTCATCAACGAAATTCAGGCCCATTGCCTCGACTTCAAGCGCCCCATGCTCAACCCAGTCACCTACGTCTGGGTCAGCCTGCTCTGCTTCGCCATCTGGGCGTTCTACACATGGCGGCTCACCTCGCTGGGCATGCGGCGTGACTCCGACTCACCGGCCAACACGCCCTACTGGATCAAGAAGCTCGAAAACATCAGCGGCCCCGGCATCGTCGTCTACTCTCTCACCATGACGGCGGGCGTCATCTACTGGGTGATGTCGATGGACCCGACCTGGTACTCCTCGGTCTATGGCCTGCTGTTCCTCGTCGGGCAAGGCTACATGGTGCTGGCGTTCTGCATCATCGTGGCCATCAGCCTGTCCAAGGGCGAGCCCTTCAAGACTCTGCTGCGCCAGACGGAGCAGCATGACCTGGGCAAGTTCACCTTCGCCTTCGTCATGCTGAATATCTATCTCGCCTTCGCGCAGTTCCTCATTATCTGGTCCGGCAACCTGCCCGAAGAAATCCCCTGGTACCTCGACCGTATTCGCGGTCACTGGGGCATCATCATCACCCTCGATTTCATCTTTCACTGGCTGATTCCGTTCTCCATGCTGCTCTCGCGCGACATCAAGCGCAATAAGAAGCGGCTCGTGCGCGTGTGCCAGTGGATGATCTTTGCCAGGGCCTTCGACCTCTTCTGGCTCATCGAGCCCAACTACAAGGACGCGGCGCGCAATCTGCACTTCAGTTGGGGAATCCTTGAATACGTCGCCGTTCCTGTAGCGATGGTTGCATTCTGGGTGGCATTTTTCTGCACGCGGCTGAAGCAGCGGCCAGTGGTGCAAACCAACGACCCGCATCTGGCGGAGATTCTGGAGCCTGAGCATGTCCACGCATAATCCCCATCAGCACGGCGGACACAATCCGGAAGAGATTGACACATCCGCGGGCTTCGAGCAATCCGATGTCCGCACCACCGGCATCGTGGTCTTCCTCATGGCGCTGCTTGTCTTTGTCGGCGTCTCGGGAATCCTCGTTTACGGAATTGGCAAAGTAATCAACGCAGAGCTGAACAGAGAAGACGGCCCCACCAGCAAGTGGGCCTCTACGGTCAATATTCGCGAACTGGGAAACATGCCCGCAAATCCAGCGATGCAGCAAAAGGTCGCCGAACTCACGCAGAACTTCCCCACGCCGCGCGTTCAGCTCGATGACGGCAACCAGGATGTGGCGGAACTTCATCAGCGCGAAGACCTTCTGCTGGACCACTACACGTGGGCAGATCGTTCGCAGGGTAAAGTGCGGATCCCGATCGAGCGGGCCATGGAGTTGCTGGCGCAACGCGGCTTGCCCGTAGCGCCGCCAGTCGAGCGCCAGGGCTTGATGGCGGGCGACTCCGTTCCAACCGTCACAGCGCCTTTGACGAACGGCTTCGCGCGCACAGGATACGAACAGGAGCAGGCTGCACGAGCCGCAGAGATGCAGGAAGCTCAGTAGAACTCGAGTCGGACAGGAAAGAACAGCCGGATGCGCCGGAGAAGGGAAGCATTGATGAATCGGTCCACAGCAAGCAATCAAGCGAAGCACGGCGTCGCGATGCGTGTCCTCTTCGCTGCGGCTCTGCTGTTTGCTGCTCTCATCCCCGCCAGTCTCCGCGCCCAGGTCTCGAGCTACGGTGACAAGCAGATGGGTCCGACCAACGATCAGCAGCCCACTGTCTTGAATGGAGTCGGAATCGCCCAGCACCTGAATCAGCAACTGCCGCTGCAGACGGTCTTCACCGACGAGAGCGGGAAGCAGGTCCGGCTGGGTGAATACTTCGGCAAGGTCCCGGCGATCCTCGCGCTCGTCTACTATCAGTGCCCGATGTTGTGCTCGGAAGAGCTCAATGGCCTTACCGGCGCGCTGCAGATGGTGAACTTCGTGCCTGGCAAAGACTTCCAGGTCATCGTGGTCAGCATCGATCCCAGCGAGGGCCCGGAGCTTGCAGCCGCAAAAAAGCGTAGCTACCTCAAGCGGTATGGCCACCCCGAGACAGCCAATGGATGGCACTTTCTCACCGGAACGCAGCCCAATATCGATGCGCTCACTCAGGCAGTTGGTTTCCGTTACGTGCGCATCCCGGGGCCCGACGGCAAGCTCACGCAATTCGCGCATGCCAGCTCCATCCAGATTGTGACGCCGGAGGGCAAGCTGGCGCAGTACTACATGGGCGTCGAGTACTCACCGAAAGACATGCTGCTCGGGCTGGATGAAGCCTCCAGCAATCGCATCGGATCGCCCGTCGATAACATTCTCACGTACTGCTATCACTACGACCCTCAGACCAATACCCACTCGCTCATCGTCGCCCGCATCGTGCAGCTCGGCGGCTTCATCACCGTGGTGCTTCTGGGTGGTTTTATGTTTCTCATGTTTCGCAAGGATTACCGGCAGGGGCACACGGCGCCGTCCGGGTTACAAGTGCATGAACCAAAGGTGAACGGATAACGGAATGTCTCATATCAGTCCAGTTCTTTGGCAATACCTCGTCAAGTGGCTGACGAACTTCGCGCTCTTTCCGCCGGAGGCGTCGAAGATTGCGCCGCAGATGGACGCGCTGTATTTCTTCATCGTCCTGGTCAGCCTCGTCGGTTTGACGATCGTGATTCTGCTCGTGACCAGCTTCTCGATTCTCTACAGCAAAAAGCGGCACCCCGTGGCTGTGCAGATCGAAGGCTCGACGCTGCTGGAAGCGACATGGACGATCATCCCGCTGGGACTCTTCCTGGTGATGTTTGTCTGGGGAGCGCTCATCTACTTCCGCGTGTACACGCCACCGGCCAACGCGATGAACATCTACGTTGTCGGCAAGCAGTGGATGTGGAAGGCCGAGCATCCCGGCGGCCAACATGAGATCAACGCGCTGCATATTCCCATCAACCGGCCGATTCAACTCACGTTGATCTCGCAGGACGTGTTCCACAGCTTCTCCATTCCTGCCTTTCGCGTCAAGCGCGAAGCCATCCCGGGGCGCTACACCTCAGTGTGGTTTGAGGCCACGACGCCCGGAACCTATCACCTCTTCTGCACCCAGTATTGCGGTACGGAGCACTCGCACATGATCGGCGAGGTCGTCGCGCTCACGCCAGATGACTACAAGAAATGGCTGGCATCTTCCACAAGCGGCTCTTCGCTTGCGCAGAACGGCGAGCGCCTGTTTGCCAGCCTGAGCTGCGCGGCATGTCACAACACCAAGCCGGATGCGCGCGGCCCAAGTCTTGTGAACGTCTACGGATCGAAGCTGCGGCTCTCGAACGGCCAGACCGTCATCGCAGACGATGCCTACCTGCGCGAAGCGATCCTCAGCCCCTCCCAGCACATCACGCAGGGTTTTGCGCCGATCATGCCCACTTATCAGGGCCAGATCAGCGAGGAAGGCGTGATTGCGCTGGTTGAATTCATCAAGAATCTCAATTCCGACTATCGTGTGCAGCAGACTACGACTACGACCGATCTGCTGCCGGAGAGCGAAGGCAAGGCGGCATCCGGCGGGCCTGCGGCAGCCGGACAGAATCCCGCGGGGAAAGGGATGGTGACCCAATGAGCAGCGCGACAATCGTGAATCTTCCCGACCAGTCGACGGCCAAGATTCCAAAGATGAATTACCTGAGCAAGGAGAACGGCCTGCTCAGTTGGCTGCTGACCGGTGACCATAAGCGCATCGCGATCCTTTACCTGATCTCGATCAGCTTTTTCTTCTTCATCGGCGGGGCGCTGGCGGGCCTCATTCGGCTGGAACTGCTCACACCGCAGTCCGACCTGATGGCCACCGACACCTACAACAAGATCTTCAGCATGCACGGCATCATCATGATCTTCTTCTTCCTGGTGCCCTCCGTGCCTGCAACGCTCGGCAATTTCTTCATCCCCATGATGCTGGGCGCCAAAGATCTTGCTCTGCCCAAGATTAATCTTCTGAGCTGGTACCTCTACGTCGCGGCCGGCATCCTGGCACTCTACTCGATGATGACCGGCGGCGTGGACACCGGCTGGACATTCACCACACCGCTCTCCACCCACTACGTCAATACCAATGTCATCACGACAGGCATCGCGATCTTCATCGCCGGCTTCAGCTCCATCTTTACCGGGCTGAACTTTATCGTGACCATCCACAAGATGCGCGCGCCCGGAATGACGTGGTTCCGCATGCCGCTCTTCGTCTGGGGGCACTATGCCACCAGCATCCTCATGATTCTGGGCACGCCTGTTCTCGCGATTGCGCTGGTCCTGGTCGTCCTCGAACGCACCGTCGGCATCGGCGTCTTCGACCCCGCCAAGGGCGGCGACCCGCTCCTCTTCCAGCACCTCTTCTGGTTCTACTCGCATCCGGCCGTGTACATCATGATCTTGCCGGGCATGGGCGTCATCAGCGAGGTCATCTCCACCTTCAGTCGCAAGCGCGTCTTCGGCTACACAGCCGTCGCCTTCTCCTCGGTGGCGATCGCCGTCTTCGGCTTCTTCGTCTGGGCGCATCACATGTTCATCATGGGTATCTCGAACTATTCGGTACTCATCTTCTCGCTGCTCACGATGCTCGTCGCCGTGCCTTCAGCCATCAAGATCTTCAACTGGGCCTTCACGCTCTACAAAGGCTCCATCACTTTTGAGACGCCGATGCTCTACGCCTTCGGATTCATGGGGCTCTTTACCATCGGCGGCATGACGGGCGTCTTTCTCGGCACCTCGGGCACAGACATCCATCTCACTGAAACCTACTTCATCGTGGCTCACTTCCACTTCGTCATGGTCGGCGGCATGCTCATGGCCTTCCTCGCCGGTCTGCATTTCTGGTGGCCAAAGATGACGGGGCGCATGTATCCGGAAAAGATCTCGCAACTGGCTGCGCTGGTCACTTTCATCGGATTCAATCTCACCTTCTTCCCGCAGTTCATCCTGGGCACGCTCGGCATGCCGCGGCGCTACGCCTCCTACCCGCCCGAGTTTCAGGTGCTGAATGTCTTCTCAACAGCCGGCGCCACCATCCTCGGAGTCGGCTACCTGCTGCCGGTCCTCTATCTCACGTGGTCGCTAAAATACGGTGAGATTGCCGGAGACAATCCATGGCAGGCGACGGGTCTCGAGTGGCAGACGCAGTCTCCGCCGCTCACTGAGAACTTCCGTGAGATTCCCATCATGGACCACGAAGCATACGACTACGAATGGCTGGAGCGCCAGAAAGAAAAAGAGGTCGCCAGTGTCGGATAGCCCTGTGATGACTCAAGGCGTCATGGAGGCCGCCAAGCACGCGCACCCTCCCTACCAGCGCCATCACTTTGAATCAGTCGCGCAGCAGGCAGATGCCACAAACTTTGCCATGTGGATCTTCCTGCTTACTGAAATCATGTTCTTCGGCGGTCTCTTCACCGCCTACCTGATTCTGCGCAACTGGTATTACCCGGCCTTCGTCGCGGCTTCCCATCAGCTCAACATAGGCTGGGGCACCGGGAACACAGCTGTGCTGATCTCCTCCAGCTTCACCATGGCCATGGGCGTGTGGTGCGCAGAGACGCGCCGCAAAAGCGGACTCGTGCTGTCGCTCGTCCTCACCTTCCTTCTTGGCCTCGTCTTCCTCGGCATCAAGACGATTGAGTACTCCGAGAAGATTGAAAAGCACCACGTCCCCGGCTTTCATTACAGCGTTCAGTCGTTTGTGAACCCGGCTTCCGATCCCGACTCTGTAGCCTACGGAGACAAGCCGCTCGCGATGGACATGGCGCGAAAGACCGAGCTCTACTTCTTCCTCTACTTTGCGATGACCGGCATGCACGCACTGCACATGATCATCGGCATCGCCATCCTCGGATACATGATTTTTCGCGCCAGGGCAGGGGCCTACACCAACGGCCATGTCACCTTTGTCGAGAACTTCGGCCTCTACTGGCACTTCGTCGATATCATCTGGATCTTTCTCTTTCCCCTGCTGTATCTCATCAGCCGACACCAGTAAAGGATGCATCGCATGAGTGGACACGACGAACAAGAACATCACATTGTGAGCCCCAAGGTTTACCTCGCGATCTTTGCCGCGCTCCTGGTACTCACCGCGCTTACGGTTGCCGCCTCATTTGTTGAGATGGGCATCTTCAACCCTATCGTCGCGCTGGCTATCGCTGTCGTGAAAGCGACCCTCGTCGTGCTCTTCTTTATGCATGTGAAATACAGCACCAAGCTGACCAAGCTCACGGTCGGCGCAGGCCTCTTCACATTCATCGTCCTCGTCGGCATGACGCTCTCTGACTACATCACCCGCGCGTGGGGCCGCTGGTAGCTCGATTTTGATCTCACTGCAACGGGCCGTCCAAATGGGCGGCCCTTCGCATTTCTGGTCCTGGGCAACCCTGTACGCTGATCCAAGAGAAGCCCATGCGCGTGACTACCCCGGAAGAATTCGAACAGCTCAGTGCCAATCCGCGCATCCAGGTGCGCCGCGCGGGTGCGCCGCGCGACGGAGCCAAGTGCGTCGTCTACTGGATGCAGCGTGCTCTGCGCATCGTCGATAACCCCGCGCTCGATGTCGCCATCGAAACCGCCAATCTTCTCGGTCTTCCCATCGTCGCCTTTTTCTCCGTCATTCCCAACTACCCCAACGCCAACCTGCGCCATTATCACTTCCTCGCGCAGGGCCTGCGAGACGTGGCTGAAGATGCCGCCGCGCGAGGCGTCGGCTTCATCGTCCGTCGTCATCCCGACAACTCACTCGAAGCATTCCTCGAAGAGGTCGAAGCAGCGCTCCTCATCGGCGATGAGAACCCCTGCCGCGAGCCCGAGCGCTGGCGCAAAGTCCTCGCCGGTCGTCTTAGGCTCCCTTACTGGACCGTCGCTGCCGATGTCGTCGTGCCCTCCGCACTCTTCAATCGCAGCTACTTTCTGCTGCATCACTTCCGCCCCCATCTCAAAGCGCAACTGCCAAAGTTCCTGGCCCCACAACCCGCCGCCCAACCATCGCGCCCCTTCAAGCCGTGGAAAGCAATACCATCCTTCGACCTGGCCGGCGACATCACGTCCGGCTTCTCGAAACTCGATCGCACCGTCGCCCCCGTCGACACCTTCACCGGCGGAACCCGCGCCGCATTACATCGGCTCCGCGCCTTTGTCGATCAGGACCTCGCCCGCTACGAGACCACGCGCAATCATCCCGAAGTGAAAGGCACCAGCCGCCTCTCTCCCTATCTCCACTTCGGCAACATCAGTCCTCTCACTATTGCGCTTGCCGCGCAGAACGCCGTCGAGCGCGGCAAGGCCTCCGCTGCGGCCTGCGAAAAATTCCTCGACGAACTCATCGGTTGGCGCGAGCTTGCCGTGCTCTTTGTCCGCCACACGCCGTACTACGACACATGGGAGTGCGCAGAACCATGGGCCCGCAAGACACTCATCGAGCACGCCGGCGATCCGCGCAGCTACCGCTACACCTTTGAGCAACTCGAGCGCGCGGAGACCCACGACGACCTCTGGAACGCCGCCCAGCGCGAGATGGTCCACACCGGCTGGATGCACAACTACATGCGCATGTACTGGGCCAAGAAAATTCTCGAATGGGCGCCCGACCCCGCCCGCGCCTACGAATGGGCTGTCACATTGAACGATCGCTACGAGCTCGACGGTCGCGATCCCAATGGCTACGCCGGCATCGCATGGGCCATCGTCGGCAAGCATGACCGCCCCTGGTTCGACCGTCCTATCTTCGGCGTCATCCGCCCCATGAGCGGCGCTTCCATCGCAAAGAAGATCGATGCCGACGCGTACATCCGTCAGAACGGCGGGCCGTCCTCCACCCTCAGCTTCTGAAGCTGCACCCACGCCAAGGTCACGCTACTCGCTTAGACTGCCGTGTCCGCGGTTCTATAAGGGGACTCAATTTCAAACCCGGAAACTGATTGTTTCGCGTTGTCTAATCCATTGGATTCCGCTCAACTCTCCCTTCGGAGAATGCGAAAGGGGAGGCGGATGCCGGATGCCGAACGCGTGTGAATTTATTTAGATTTCTTTCTTCTTGTTGCCTGATTGCCTCGGGACATTTTCGCGCCGCGCATCCTCGCGCCGATGCGTAGCGCTGCCATTGGATCTCGCCGCTCCGCGTCTCCCTGTGCGCCGTCCTTCCGTTCCTTGCGGCGCTCCACTGTCTTGCGCAACGGCCCACCGCAACTCGTCCGCCGCGGCGTGCCGCTGCGGCGCAGCGCTTCCTTGCCCAGCGCGGTTGGAGCGCGCACGCCGTGATGGCAGCAGCGCGCACACGGCCCGCCACGGCCCACCCTCGTGCCCAGTCCACAAGCACCGTGGCAGCTTGGCAACCGCTTGGCCCAACGTCCGTCGTTACGCCCAGTTATGGCCTTGTCTCCGGCCGCGTCACCTCCATCGCCTTCGATCCCGCGGACCCAACGGGCAACCGCGTTTACCTTGGCGCCACCGGCGGCGGTGCCTGGCTCGCGCAGAACGCCGCCACGGCGAACGCATCGAGTGTGGACTTTACTCCCCTCACCGATACCACCGCAGCCATGAGCAACGCCCTCGACGCCTCCATTAGCATCGGAGCTGTCAGCGTGCAGCCGGGCGGCACCGGCGTGGTGCTCGCCGGCGCAGGCGACCCCAATGACGCGCTCGATTCCTACTACGGCGCAGGCATTCTGCGCTCCACCGACGGTGGCGCGCACTGGCAGACTCTCTCGTCGAATCTGCCCGAGACCCCCGCAAGCAGCGTCGTCGTCGATCCGCTAGACGCCAGCACCGTCTACCTCGCAACGGATGCAGGCGTCTTCTCCACCCGCCAGATCTCCACCTGCGCGGCCACTCCTTCCAACTGCTGGGCGCCATTCGGCGCGGGTCTGCCGCAGGCTCCGGTGGTGGCTCTCAGCGCGGCGCCGCCATCCGCCTCAGTGAACGTTTTGGCCGCCGCCACCTATGGACGCGGCAACTGGCAAATCCCACTCTTGACCGCAGGCACGCAGCTCACCACCGCGACCATCACCCCCAACTCCATGACCTTTGCAAGTCAGTCCGCGGGAAGCACCAGCGCCGCGCAGACCGTTACGCTCACCAACACCGGCAGCATCGCGCTCGCGCCCGCCACGCTCTCCGCTAGCGGCAACTTCGCCGAAACGGACAACTGTCTCAATCAGTCCATCCAAGCCAGCGGCAGTTGCACGATTCAGGTCAGCTTTACGCCCACGCAGGCCGGGACCCGCACCGGCCAGCTCACCATCGCCGCAAACATCGCCGGCGGGCAGCTCATCGTCGCGCTCAGCGGCTCCGGCACAGCCGCGGGAACCCTCCCGCTTTCGCCCGTCTCCATCAGCTTCGGCTCGGTCGAGACGGAAACCACATCCAGCCCGCTTCAGGTCACCGTACAGAACACGGGCACGAGCGCAGTCCCGGTCAGCAGTGTCGCGGTCACTGCGCCTTTCGCTCTCGCCAGCAATGCCTGCGGCGCATCCATCGCCGCCAGCAGCGCGTGCCAGCTCACCGTCACCTTTGCGCCCAGGCAGACCGGCCCGGCCTCTGGAACGCTGACCCTCACCACCAGCAGTGGCGCACAGACGGTTGCGCTCACCGGCACCGGAGCGGCGCCGCCTTCCGACACGCTCACGCCCGCATCGCTCAGCTTTCCCGGCACCATCATCGGCCTCACATCAGCGTCCGCAGGCCGTGCAGCTCACCAACAGCGGCGGGGAGCCGCTCACGTCCATCTCAGCCGCCGCCAGCTTCACCATCGCCCTCGCCCCGCAAGGCAGCGCAGCCGCCACCTTCACCTTCCAGTGCGGTAACCTGCCGGCCCATGCCGTCTGCAGCTTCAACCCGGCCACAGACTCGGTGGCCGCGAACGCCACCAGCAACGTCACCGTGCAGATTGCCACCGGGCAGGCTGCCAGCGTCGCGCAGCTTGCCCATCAACCCCCGTGGAGCGGCTGGCCCGCGGTCCTGGCCCTGGTGTGGATGCCGTTTGCATGGCGGAAGCGGCGTAGCCTGCTCCTCGCCATCTCCGCGCTCCTGCTCGCTTGCAGCCTCTCCAGTTGCTCTGGCGCGGGTGGAGGCACGAATACGGCTCCGCCTGCCCCGCAGCCCGGAGCCATTCCCCCCGGAACCTATTCCATCGTCGTCAAGGCCACGTCTGCAGGCCTCTCGCACACCGCCGCAGTCACGCTCACGGTGGACTGAGGTGCGTTGCAGCACGGGCTATACTTGAGCTTCGGGGCATTCGCCGCGATGATTCAAGCGATTAAAAGCGAGGAGCCGCAGGGCATGACCGCCAGAGTTACGGTTGAGGATGTGGAGCGGGTGGCAGAGCTGGCCAACCTTGAGTTGACGCCGGAAGAGTCCGGGACCATGCTGCACGATCTGAACGCCATTCTTGACCACGTGGCCCACCTCAACGAGCTGGACACGACCGGCGTCACTCCTCTCGCTCAGGTCGGCGAGCTCTCCGGTGCGGGCGGCGTCAGCGTGCTGCGCTCGGATGAGCGCCGGCCCTCGCTGGACCGCAGCCTCGTCATGCAACAGGCGCCTGAGACCGATCAGGCCTTCTTCAAAGTCCCCAAAGTAATTGAGCGGTAAAGGTATCGCCGGCTGGCCCTTCGCCGCTTCACTGCGAGATAGGCGGTCCCGCCAGAACAAAAGAGAGGAAAGCGCACGTGCAGAGCGACGCAACAACGACCGAGAGCTTTGTAGGCAGGCCAAAAACGCTGGCGGAACTGCGCGCGGCCATCGCATCCGGGCAGACCAAATCCGCAGATCTCGCCGCAGAGTACTACCAGCGCATCGAGCAGAAGAATCCGCGCCTGAACGTCTACCTGAGCCTCACGAAAGAACGCGCGTTGGAACAGGCTGCCCGCGTGGATGCTGCTGCTGCCAAGGGCGATCCCCTCGGGCCCCTGGCCGGTATTCCCGTCGGAATCAAAGACGTGCTTGTGATGAAGGGCGCGCCCGCCACCGCCGGCTCCAAGATCCTCAAGGGCTACCAGCCGCCTTACGACGCCACTGCGGTCTCGCGGCTTGAAGCCGCCGGAGCCGTCCTGCTCGGCAAGTTGAACTGCGATGAGTTCGCTATGGGCTCGTCCAATGAGAACTCCGCCTATGGCCCCGTCCGCAACCCCGTTGCTCCTGATCGCGTCCCCGGCGGCTCCAGCGGCGGCTCCGCTGCGGCGGTCGCGGCCAACATGGCCGTGGCCACGCTCGGCACGGATACCGGCGGCTCCATCCGCCAGCCGGCTAGCTTCTGCGGTGTCGTCGGCGTGCTGCCCACCTACGGCCGCGTCTCGCGTTACGGCCTCATCGCCTTCGCTTCATCTCTTGACCGCATCGGCCCCTTCGCGGCGAATGTGCGCGACGCCGCCACGTTGCTTGGCGCGATTGCAGGCCACGACCCCAGCGACGCCACCAGCTCGCCGGCCCCGGTGCCCGACTACGCCGCAGAGAGCGACAAGCCGGCAGAAGGTCTGCGCATCGGCGTTCCCGCTGAGTACTTCGGCGAAGGCCTCGACCCGGAGGTGCGCGCCGCCATCGAGTCCGGCATAGACAGTCTCCGCGCCGCGGGCTGCACCATTCAGCCGATCTCTTTGCCCACGACCAAATACGCCATTCCCACCTACTATCTGGTCGCCACCGCTGAGGCCAGTGCCAACCTCGCCCGCTTCGACGGCGTCCGCTACGGCTATCGTTCACCCTCCTCCGCCACGCTCTCTGACATGTATCGCCACTCCCGTGACGAGGGCTTCGGAGCCGAGGTCAAGCGCCGCATCCTGCTCGGCACCTACGCGCTCAGCGCCGGCTACTACGACGCCTATTACCTCAAGGCGCAACAGGTCCGTCGCCTCCTCGCCGAAGAGTTTCTCCGCGCCTTTGCCCAAGTGGACGCCATCGTCACGCCCACATCGCCCATCCCGCCCTTCAAGCTCGGCGAAAAGACCGGCGACCCGCTGGCCATGTACCTCGCCGACATCTACACCGTCACCGCCAGTCTTGCCGGCATCAGCGGCGTCAGCGTGCCTTGCGGAGCCACGAAAGCCGGTCTGCCCGTCGGGATGCAGGTGCTGGCCTCGCACCTGCAGGAGGGCACCGCCTTCCGCGTGGCGCGCGCCGTCGAGGCCGCGCAGGGGCGGGGATGAAGAGCCTCTGGAGCAGACCCGGCATCCTTGCGGGTGCGCTCCTCCTCCTGGCTGCCTCCGTGCCTGTCTCTCTGGCCGCGGGCCGCAAGGCCCACGCCGTTTTTCTGGGCGCTGTCAAGACCGTTCCGTACTCCAAAGCCGGCGACCCCGCCGGCGCGCGCGCCGACGAAACCGCGCTCAAGCTGCGTGCGTTACTGGTGGACGGCCAGGTCAAGGAGTGGACCACCGGCGACTCCCACGACGTCACCGACCGCAGCTTCGTCGTCCGCCGCGTGCTCAAAATTAACGACGCTCTTCCCGGCGACAAGCAGGGCCACTGGGTCTGGCAGCGCGGGCCGTGGCTCCTCGTAGACCGCACTACGGGCCTCATCTCCGCGCTCAAGCTGCCCGACTACGATCCCGGCGTCAGCCAGGTCAGTTGGTTCCGCGACTATGCCGCCTACTGCGGCGACACCGCCAGCGGTAAGAGCCGGTACGCCGTCGTGGCGCAAATTGCCGTCCGCAAGCCGGTCCTCGCCCGCAAGCTCGCTGCATTCAACGCGGGTAACGACCCCGGCTCCGCCTGCGCCCCGGTCGAGTGGCAGCGTGAGCCGCTCCGGGTCATCTTTCACCCGGCTCAAAAAGACGCGGTCAGCTTTGACATCGTGCCCGGCTCGACGGCCCTCGTCGAGGACTCCGGTGACGACGAGACCACCGCGCCGCCCTCAAAGACCAACTAGCTGCCACGACCGGCAGCCGGGAGGATGCCATGGAATCCCTTGACGAGCTCTTAACCAGGGCTGAAGCCGCGCACGGTCACCTCTGTGCTGGCCAGATTCTCGGCGTGCGCATGGCTCTGCTGGCCCTCGCACACCTCGGCATCGACGACCCCCGCGGCGCCGATCGCAAGCGCCTCATCACCTACGTCGAAATCGACCGTTGCGCCACAGACGCCATCGGCCTCGTTACCGGCTGCCGCCTCGGCAAGCGCACCCTTAAGTTTCGCGACTGGGGCAAGATGGCGGCCACCTTCGTGGACCTTGCCACCAGCCGCGCCGTGCGCGTCGTCGCGCTCGAATCCTCCCGCGACCTCGCCCGCCAGCTTTATCCGGAAATCGAAAGCAGGAGCCGTCAGCAGATGACGGCCTATCGCGAACTCGCCGACGACCAGCTCTTCCGCGCCGACTGGGTTCAGGCCCACATCGATCCTGTCGAGCTGCCCGGCCAGCGCGGCGAGCGCTTTCTCTGTCCCCGTTGCGGAGAAGGCGTAAACTTCGGCCGATTTGTCGAAATTGGCGACGAAAAACTCTGCCTGAGCTGCGCAAAGCCCGAGCTGCGCTATTGGAGCGATGCGGAACTCTCAAAGTAGCCATCTCTTCCGGCAATCCGCATTCCGCGGCGTACGCGATGCAAGCCGGAGCAGAATGGCGTCAGCGCCGGGGCAAGGTCTCCGCGCTCAGGCCCCCGCCGGGCCTCGCTTCGCCTTGACACACAATGGGCTGCGCGTTTCTTATCTTGCTAGGTACTTTTCCGGCAAATTGCGCTCGCATCCAGCGATTTTCACTGCTCCGATCGCGTGCTCTAACCGGAAAATGGCTGTGTCGAACAGGAAGCAGACGGTGGCAGGGGTTGCCGGAATCAGGTTGAACTGAGGCAGGAACCCGCTTCCCAGCGCCCGGGCCAGATGGCTGAAAGGCTCAGGACGATTCCCGGAGACAAATCTTTGAAGGGCGTGCGGCCAGGTGGCTGTTGCGCCTGCGCTTCACCGCGCCGGGCGCGGTCGGGGCGAGGTAAGGATGAGTGTGGCAAGTACATTTGCGTTCTGGGCGGCCGCCCCGGTGGGCGGTGCGGGTGGCAGCATTCCAATGCTGTTGCCTCTGCTCCTGATTCCCGTGCTCTACATTGTGATGATTCGCCCCCAGCAGAAGCGCCAGAAGCAGTGGCAGGAGATGCTGAAGAACATCAAGGCGGGAGACAAGGTCACCACCGCGGGCGGCATCCGCGGGATCATTCTCTCCATTAAGGATGACGTCATCATCATCCGCGTGGCGCCGGACAACCTCAAGATGGAGGTGGCGAAGAACGCCATCGCCTCCGTGACGACAGAGGATGCAGGGAAGGATTAGCTGTCGCGCGGCCTGAAGAACGATTCGGGTCCGCGATCAAAGATGCGCTTGCAGCCTCAAGAATAAGAGGCGGCAAGCCGGGCCAGGCAAGAGTATGGTGTTTTTCGCCAGAGAAGCAGGAACATGAAGAAGAATCTCAATAGCAAAATTGCAGCAATCGTGGCCGTGCTGGTCATTTTCATCTACGGCATCTTCGGCGTGCCGTCGGGGCTCTCGGGCAAGGCGCTGGAAGAGGCCATGACCAAGCACATTCACCTCGGCCTCGATCTCCGCGGCGGAGCGCACCTGATTCTGCAGGTCGTCGTCTCTGAGGCGGTGAGCGCCGAGACAGACAACACGGTGGCCCGCATCCAGCAGGACCTGAAAGCTGCAAACCTCAGCTTCTCTCAGGTCTACAAGCCGGATCCGGCCAAGCCCGAGTCGGTGCGCATCGAGGGCACCACTGCGGCGCAGGCCAGCGCCATCCGCACCCTGCTCGATAACAAGTACTCCGGCGAGTACGACGTGACCGGCGGCGGAGGCGACACCTCGTTCGCCCTCACCATGAAGCCGCTCGTCGAGTCGGCCCTCGAAGAGAAGACCGTACAGCAGGCCATTGAGACCATCCGCGATCGCGTGGATACTCTCGGCGTCAGCGAGCCGGTCATTCAGGAGTACGGCCTCGGCAAGGATGAGATTCTCGTCGAACTCCCCGGCATCAGCGATCTCGACCGCGTCAAAAGCATCATCCAGTCCACCGCGCGGCTTGAGATTCACGCCGTCGTCGGCGGGCCGTATCCGGACGAGCAGGCGGCCCTTGCCAGCGTCGGCGGCGCCCTGCCTCCCGATGAGCAAATGGTCCATGGCTCCGGCGCACTCGCCACGGGTTCAGACGCCGATAGCGTCTACGTCCTGCAGCGCGTCTCCATCGTCGCCGGCAGCGACTTCCGCTCCGCCGACCCCGGCACTGACCAGAACGGCCTGCGCAATGTGCGCTTTACGCTGACCAACGAGGCGGGCGACAAGTTCTACGACTACACCAGCGCCAACGTCGGCCGCAGCATGGCAGTCGTTCTCGGCGGGCGCGTCCGCGAAGTAGCCACCATCAAGAGCGCCATCCGCGACTCCGGCGAAATCTCCGGCAGCTTCTCCTCGGACGAAGTCGAAATCCTTTCCAAGATGCTCCGTACCGGCGCGCTCCCGGCCTCGCTCAACTACCTTGAGGACCGCACCGTCGGCGCTTCGCTCGGCGCAGACTCCATCCGTGAAGGCGTCACCGCAGCCATCGTCGGCGTGCTCGTCGTCATGGCCTTCATGCTCGTCTACTACAAGAGCTCGGGCATCAACGCCGACCTCGCCCTCTTGCTCAACCTGATTATTCTCCTGGGCTTCATGGGCTTCTCCGGAGCGACGCTCACCCTGCCCGGCATCGCCGGCGTCATCCTCACTATCGGTATGGGCGTCGATTCCAACGTGCTGATCTTCGAGCGTATCCGCGAGGAGATTCGGGCCGGCAAGGCGGCCTCCGCCGCGGTGGATCAGGGCTTTGCCCACGCTTGGACGACCATCTTTGACACCCACGTCACCACCATCGTCTCGGCCGGCATTCTGTTCCTTTTCGGCACCGGTCCGGTCAAGGGCTTCGCGGTCACGCTGACCTTCGGTCTGGCCGCCAACCTGTTTACGGCGGTCTATGTCTCGCGCGTCATCTTTGAAGCGCATTTGAACCGGATGAAAACCGGAGAGATGGTCTCGATTTAACCCGCGCCTCGGCTGCGTCCGCATAGGCGCGCCGATGTGCAACTTAGGACGCCGGAACCGTCAGCGGTCCGGCCATGAGGAAGGCAGAAAACCAGTGGAACTGTTTCACGGCGTGAATGTAGATTGGCTTGGGAAGAAGTGGTACTTCCTGGGCTTTTCGCTGATCTTCAGCATCGCAGGCATCATCTCCATGGGCATGCACTGGGCGAGCATAGGCAGCCCGGTCCCGCTCGGCGTCGACTTCCGCGGCGGCACCCAACTTCAGGTCCAGTTTGAGCAGACTCCAAACCTGGAGCAGATCCGCAGCGCGATCCAGTCCGCCGGCATCGCCGGCGCCAGCATCGTCAACTACGATGTGCCCTCCAATCGGGAAGTGCTAATCAGCCTGCCCGAGCAGACCAACGAGACCTCGCTCGACGCAGGGCGCAAGCAGATTGAGGACGCCCTGCAGTCCCGTTACAGCAACCCCTTCACTGTGCGCAACGTGCAGGTCGTCGGGCCCACCGTCGGGCATCAGTTGGAGCGGCAGGCGGGTCTCGCCACGCTCTACTCGCTGCTCGGCATGTTGATCTATCTCTGGTTCCGCTTCCAGCTCATCTATGGCGTCGCCGCCGTCGTCGCGGTCTTTCATGACACGCTGATCACCGTCGGAGCCTTCGCGCTCACCAATCAGGAGATCAGCCTCACCGTCATTGCCGCTATCCTCACCCTCATCGGCTACTCCATGAACGACACCATCGTCGTCTTCGACCGCATTCGCGAAAACCTCCGCCTCACGCGGCGCGAACCCCTCGCAGATCTTGTCAATCGCAGCATTAACCAGACCCTGAGCCGGACGGTCTTAACTTCGGGTTTGACGTTCCTTACTGTTTTGTCGTTGTATATTTTCGGTGGTCAGGTGCTGAGAGGCTTCTCCTTTGCGCTCGTCATCGGCATTCTCATCGGCACCTACTCGTCCATTGCAGTGGCCGCGCCCATGCTGGTGGCGTGGCAGGAGTGGCGCGCAGGCAAGGACAGGTCCGTCGCTCTGCCCGCCGCAAAAAGGTCCCGGAGCTGAACGCAAGGACGCTCCGGCGCTGGGTTGCAGCAGGGGTTTGGCAACTGTTGCTTTGTTCTGATATAGGTTGAACACACTTTCGTGGTACTGTTTGGATGCTTGGGAACAATTGACATTTCTCCGGTGTCTAAATAGAGGTAACGCACACATCCGATTCGAGGCTGGCCATGTTTGAAGATTCCACATTTGAATCAGGAAACAGGATCAAGAGCAAAAGCAAGTACTGGATGATTTTTACGTTCATCACGAACGGGACCATCCTGCTTGTGCTGATCCTCCTTCCGCTGATCTATCCCGAGGCTCTGCCCAAGGCGATGATGCAGACTCTCTTAGTTGCCCCTCCGCCTCCACCGCCGCCGCCTCCGCCGCCCCCGCCGCCTGAGGTCCATGTCGTGCACGTCCAGTCGCAGATGATGAACAACCAGCTCCTGGCGCCCACCAAGATTCCCCATGACATCAAAATGGTCAGCGAGAAGGAAGCACCGCCTTCCAGCTTCGGCGTGGCCGGTATGGAAGGTCTCGGCGGAAGCGCAAATGGAGTGATGGGCAGCGCATTCGGATCCGGGGCACCCAAGATTCAGGCCGCGCCGCCGAAGAAGATCAGCATCTCAGCAGGCGTCTCCGCCGGCATGTTGATTCAGAAGACGCAGCCGATCTATCCCCCCATCGCCAAGGCGGCTCGCATGCAGGGCACAGTCATCCTGCAGGCCACCATCTCGAAGACGGGCGTGATCGAGAATCTGCGCGTTGTCTCTGGCCCGGCCATGTTGCAGCAGGCCGCTCTGGATGCGGTGAAGACCTGGCGCTACAGGCCCTATCTGCTCAACAACGAACCGGTTGAAGTGGAAACCACCGTCAATGTGATTTTCAGCCTCGGAGGGTGATGCCTCCTTCCCGGCCTGCTTCTCTTGTCCAGCAGCAGGCCTCAACGCCTAACCGGATGCGGGCCACTTCGTGAAGCGCATCCCTGAAACCGCACCACCCTCGCACTACACAAGAAACTCCTTAGGAGGAACGATTCAGTGATTCTCGCTCAGCTCACACACTTTGCCACACACGCGGTCAGCAGTCTGGCCTTCCTGCAGGAAGAGCAGACCGTCAGCTTCAGCCCGATGGGACTCTGGGAACACATGGGCAACCTCGCCCGTGCCGTCGCCGTGATTCTCTTCATTGAGTCCATCTGGTCGCTGGCCGTCATGATTGACCGCTACCTCTACTTCTCTGCCGCCCGCAAGCAGTCCCGCGAATTCGCCCCCAAGGTTGCGGGTGCGCTCAAGGACAGCAAGCTGGAAGAGGCGATCAAGATTGCAGACCGCAACAAGAAGTCGCACCTGGCTGAAGTCGTGACCGCGGGCCTCCAGGAGTTCCGCGCCTCCGGCGGCGCCGCCACTGCCAACACCATCGAGAGCTCGCAGCGCGCTCTGGAGCGTGCCGAGGCCATCGTTCACGCCAAGCTGAAGCGCGGACTCAGCGTGCTCGCCACCATCGGCTCCACCGCGCCCTTCGTCGGACTCTTCGGAACGGTCGTCGGTATCTTGAACGCCTTCCAGCAGATTGCAACGCAGAAGACCTCCGGCATCGGCGCCGTCGCAGGCGGTATCTCTGAAGCCCTGGTGACCACCGCATTCGGTCTGCTCGTCGCAATTCCGGCCGTTATGGCCTTCAACTATTTCACCGGTCGTGTCGAAGCCTTCGACGTGGAGATGGACAACTCCTCGAGCGAACTCATCGACTACTTCATCAAGCAGAGCAACAAGCGCTAAACCTGGCAAAGGTCAGCTCGAGCGGAGTGTCTGAGTGGACAGGGGTCCAAATTACCCCTGTCCACCGTTCCAGACCGAAGCAGGCTTTTGAACTGGCAATGGATTCCGGAAGCCATCCGGGCTAAAAATTCAAAAGGCATGGAGCCTCAACAATGGCAATCGCAGTTCGCAACGAAGGCGGAAACATCAACTCCAACATCAACGTGACTCCAATGGTGGACGTCATGCTGGTGCTTCTGATCATCTTCATGGTCATCACCCCCATGCTCCAGCAGAAGGTTGCTGTCGACATGGCGAAGGTGGACAATGCGGTGTCGATGCCGGATGCCGACAAGGAAGACGCCATCGTGGTCGCTATCACACGCGATGGAAGCGTATTCCTCGGGCAGAACAAGATCGCGCTCTCCGATCTCGGCCCCAAGGTGCGGGACAAACTCTCCGACACGCCGGGGAAGACCATCTTCTTCCGTGCTGACGCGCGCTCGCAATATCGGACCGTGGAAGATGCCATCGATGCAGTCCGTACCGCAGGCGTGGACGAGGTCGGAATGCTGACCCAGAAGAAGGAAGGCAACCTCGCAGGCGGACAGTAAGCCCTCTCCTGCTTGGCCCTCATTCAAGAATTCGTGACAACAACGAGGAGTTTTAAGCCATGGCAATGACAACTGGGAGCAGCGGTGGCGCGATGGGCGACATCAACGTAACCCCGATGATCGACATTTTGCTGGTCCTGCTCATCATCTTCATGGTGATCGTGCCCGTTACGCCCAAGGGTCTCGATGCGCTGGTTCCTCAGCCCCCCAAGGACAAAACCCAGCAGCAGCAGCCCAACGACCGCACCATTGTCGTGCAGGTGCTCTACCGCCCAGGGCAGGCCCCCAACTACAAGATCAACGAGACGGACGTGAACCACGCGGAACTCCTCGCCAAGCTCACCGACATCTATTCCAACCGCGCCGAGCGCGTCATGTTCGTCAAGGGCGATGACGATGTCGATTGGCGGTATGTGGCAGATGTCATCGATATCGGGCGCGCCGCGAACGTGGACCACATCGGTCTGATGACACCCAAGATTCTCGCCGGGCAGTAAGCCTCGCTTTTCTGCCCGCCGACAGGCCCGTCATGCGCCCGTGCTAAGCGCCATGCGGCCAAGAAGATGGCTGCCGGGGAACTTCCCGTGAGCCTTTGAGAGATTCCGGATGCGCCGCACAAGACGCACTCTGAAGGAGAACGAGAACATGATTCGACCCGCACGTATTACGATGCTGGGGGTTGCAATGGTCGGCATGGTGCTTGCTGTCAGCGGGTGCAACCGGCTAGCGGCACGCGACCAGTTGAACAAGGGTGTTGACTCTTACAAGGCCGGCAAGTACGAGGAAGCGATCAATCACTTCCAGAAAGCGACGGAACTCGATCCTTCGCTGCCCATGGCCAAGAGCTATCTGGCAACTGCGCTGTCTCAGAACATCGTCCCCGGACTTACAACCCCGGACAACCTGAAGACGGCAGATCAGGCAATCAGCATCTTCGAGCAAATCCTGGCCAAGGACCCATCGGATGTCAACAGCATCAAGCAGATTGCCGGCATCTACTTCAATGTCAAAAAGTTCAACGAAGCCAAAGAGTGGCAGAAGAAGGTCCTGGCCGTCGATCCCAAGGACCCCGAGGCTGCCTACACCGTCGGCGTGATTGATTGGACCCAGGCCCACGAGAACAAGCTGAATGCTCTTCTGCCCGCCGGTATCACGGATGACGGAGAAGGCAACGTCAAGGCGCCCAAGAAGATCATGGAGGCTCTCAAGACGCAGAACAGTGCCCTCGTCGATGAGGCGCTTCAGTACCTGACGCAGGCCGTTGACAACCGTCCGAACTACGACGACGCCATGCAGTATCTTAACCTCATCTATCGCAACAAGGCCGACATGGACTACGGAGATCCCAAAGCGGTTGCAGCCGATATTGCAACGGCAAAGGATTGGGCTTCCAAGGCAATGGGTACCCGCAAGGCCAACGAAGCGAAGAAGGATAAAGGACCCGGCGGCATCACGATGGATTCCAGCGGCAACCTCAAGTAGCCTGAATCCAGAACGATCCCAGACACCAGCCGGATGCGAAATCACAATCGCATCCGGCTTTTTCTTGCTCCTGCATCGCGCTCCAGCGACCACCCCATGCGTCGGAAAGCGGGAGCCGCTGAGAGAGGGCGCTTCAGCGGCAAATCTCCAGCTCCCATCCCCCACCGACGGGTAGGCAAGGCAGGCGCCAACCCGAATCGCCGCCAGACGTGAGGCGTCGCCCAATGCAGCTTCTGTTTGTAACATGGCTTTTCGCAAAAGAGGGACCGCGCCCCTCTTCCCCGGGGTCCGTCCCATATCTGCCCGGCGCATACAGCAGCCTGCTGCCCGGGCAGTGGTCCTGAAAGGCTTCTAGCGGCCAGCGCCCTTCAGAATGTCCTCAGCGTAGTAATTGCGCACCGTAGCCTGATCGTGTAGCACCTCAAAGTACGCATTCTTCAGAAGTTGTGCATGTGCATCGCGCAGTTGCTGGCGGATGGCCTGCTGCACCCGGGGATCGCTCATCTCTCTCTGGCCCGCTGGCTCTTTTGAGATCAGCTTGAAGATCGCAAATGCAACCACGTGGCGTCCCGGCCCCGTGCCATCATAGATCGGAATAATTCCCGTAATCTGCCCCGGCTTCAGGCCGCTGATTGCATCGTAGGCTGTGGGATCGCTGTGCAGCGCCGTCTCGCCCACAAAGCCCATATCCCCGCCGTTCGAGGCGTTGCTCGCGTAATCCGAGGACGTCATCGCCACCGCGCCGAAGTCCTCGCCGCTCTGCAAACGGTTCAGCAGTGCCTGAACCCGCTTCCGGGCATCCGCTTCATTCGGCTTCGCAGGCATGGTCCCTGGTTGCTGCGGCGGCGTCGTCGTCACTGCGATTTCGGCCAGATGGTACTGCGGCTCGATGAAACTGAACTCTGCCTTATGAGCGTTGTAGTAGCCGCTGATGTCAGCGTCTGTGATGTTGATCTTCGAGTAGATCTCTTTATTCAGCAGCTTGTCATTGGTCACCGAGCGCCGTATGTCGCGCTTCAGGTCGTCCAGCGTCAGGTTGCGCTGCTTCAGCTGCCGGTCAAACTCCTCCTGGGTGAATGGAGCTTTCATCTCCGTCAGCTTCGCGTTCACATCCTCGTCCGTCGCCGCCAGATTCAGTTTCGAGGCGCGCTCCTGCAGAATCTCGTCTTCAATCATCTGGCGAAGAATGTTCAGCCGCACAATCTCCGCCTGTTCCGCCGTAGGCTGCTGCGGAGTATCCCCGAGGCTGGCCTGGTAGTACTTATCGAGATCGGCGCGCAGAATCTCCTTGCCATTCACGGTCGCCATCACGTCCGGCGAGGGGTGCCGATGGCATCCCGCCGCGGCAATCAGAACGAGGCCGGAGGTCAGCGTAAGACCGGCCCAAATCAGCGGACGACGAATTTCGACTTCTTGGCGCAAGCTGTGTGCTCCCGCAAACCCCGAGAGGTTTGCCAACTTCTAGGATAAATCCCCTGCGGACCGGGCCCAACCCCTTTGGCGCTTGCGGTCTGCAAGCGCCCTTTCCGGGGAAATCCTAATTTCCCGTCCCCTTTTCAGTTGCTGTGGGCGGTGCAGACGGCGCCGGCAGCGGCGGCGGCTCCTCTCCGGCCGCGCGAAGGGCGCGATCGATCACCATCCAAACCTGCTCTTCAGGAACAGCCCCATTGATGCGCTCGCCTTCAATGAAGAGAGCCGGCGTCCCGTCTACTCCGAGCGTCTCGGCCTCATGTGCCGACGCGCGCACCTGGGTCTCGTCCTGCTTGGCGATGCAGGCATCGAGCTTCGAGCCATCCAGTTTGGCCAGCGTGCCCTCCTGCCGCGCGATCCGATCCAGCGCTTCGCTGCTTTTGGCCAGGTTGCGATCCGGACCCGAAATCTCCGCCGCATGGGAATGCAGGTAGTCAACGTAAACCCAATACGTGTCAGGACTCTGCGCCGCAATGCAGTTGGCATCTACCGCAGCGTGCATCGCCCACGGATGCAGCTCGGTCAGCGGATCGTCCTTGTAGATAAAGCGAACCTGATCTTTGTACCGTTCCAGCGTCGAGGGAAAGAGAGACTGGTGCATCCGCGCGCAGTACGGGCACTCGAGGTCGTCAAAGTTGATCACCGTGACCTTGGCGTTTGGATTTCCGCGAATCGGCCGCCCGCTCACATCGATGTTCATCGCTGGATTGTGGTCCAGATCAAATGTGTCGAGCTTCGCCAGGGTCTTGCCATCGGTTGACAGCAGGAACTCCACGACCGTGGACTTCGAACCCCTGGAGAGGGTCACGGGAACTGTGTCGTATCCGGCGACTTTGCTCGGCGTCCTGGCTCCGACGTGCACGTCGTAATCTTGCGGGACGCCGAATTGCGACCGGACCATCACTTCAATGCTTCGGCTGAGCTTCGGGTCGAGCGAAGATTGGGCTGTGGGCTGCGCCTTGCATCCGACCGCAAGCGCGAGTGTAAGCAGAAAGGCAAATCTGTGGAACCGCGGCAATTGCATCTCTCCAGTGTCAAGAATACTCCACCGCTCCCCGCTCCTGCTCGCGGAGAATCCCGTGTGCAAAGCCCGATTGGCGAACTCGCATGCGCAACGGTCAGTAGGCGGGAGGCTGTGTGGGATCCCGGAACACGGAGTTGGCGCGCCGGATGTCGCCCACTGCCCCAAAGTTCGCCAGCGTAAAGCTGTAGAGCCATTCCGTTTCGTCCCGGCCCACTGAGCCAACGTTGCCCAACTGGAAGCGGCGATACCCAACTGTCAGGCCGCAGCAGTCAAAGTTGTAATTAGCCTGTACGCCTGCGTACTGCAGCGAATGCTGGACGAAGTCGTAGCCTCCGTTCGCTGCCAGATTGAAGCCAGCGCGGCTCTGTGACCCGAGGTAGACAAACGGCTCAAGTTGCTGGCTCTGGATCGTCGAGGCTGCCCCTGCCTGTTCATCCACCGCATTCAGCATCGAGTGCCCCAGTCCAATCGTTGTGCCGCCCCAGGAGTAGCCCGCATAAACGTTATCCGCCCCGATGCGGCCCGAGTGCGGGTCAAAGTCCATATCCCATTCAATGCGCAGGTTCGGGAGCGCTTCAAATCGCAGTCGCGAAACCACGGGCGATAGATTCCGTGCAGACGTCAGAAACGCTACGCCGGAAAGATCCAGCGTCGCGTCGAAGATGTTGCGCCGCCCCGCGATGAGCGCACCACCAAACTCAGGATCGAGAAAATACTTCTGCGAGATGCGCCAGCTCGCCCATTCTCTCGGCGTAGCCGCGCAGGTAGCAGTCGAGTCGGTCGGGCATGGACTCGAGTGCAGCGGCTTCAGATAGAAGCGCTGGACGAGGCTGTATCCAAATTCGTTCGTGTCCGTTGCAATATCGGTCGTATCCATCAGCGGTACGCTGAGCGCCTGCGTGCCGATTCCTCCCACGAAGCTGTAGTTCACCTCCGGTTCAATCACGTGGCGTAGCACCCGGTTCCAGCGGCCCAGCGCGTAGTCCTTCGCCATCGCAGGCCCGCGCGCGTCCAGTGAAGCCTCCGCGTCAAAGCGGGACAAAGGGTCATGGCCAACCGTCGGTATGCCGCCATGCGCGCCCGTCAGATCCTGTGTCTCTCGCGCGTTGTAAAAGGTATAGCGCAGACCCGCCCGAGGCGTGAAGTTCCATCCGCCCACCGAGAACGGCGCCGACGCCTGCGGATGCAGGTCGATCCGGCCAATGTTGCGCGCATGGAAGCCGGGCTCCGATCGGCTCAGGTAACTCATCGACGAACCAAGGCCCCAGTAAATCGGCGTATCGGCAACCGGCTCGTCCATCGCTTCATACTGCAGGCTCGGAAGGTGAAGGATGCGGACCTCGTCGCCCGTTACCGTGCTCGCAAAGGTCTGAAAGCGATCAAACGAAGCCGAAGAGACAAGTCCCTTGTTTACATGTGTCGCCGCCACGTCACTCAGCACCTGCGAGTTCACCGCCTGCGAGTAGACGTCCGCGAAAACCAGCCGGTACACATAGCTGGACAGGTACTCCACATTGCCCTCAACACGCGTCTGATTCGAAAAATCTCTGCGGCCTTCGCCAACAATATCCACACCACCCTGATTCACGAGTCCCGTCGGGCCGACCTGTGACCCCGGCGCCTCTTGCGGCGCGATTCCGCGATCCAGCAGCGCATTCCAGCGCACCGTCACGTGGTCCAGTCCGGCGCCCTTATACCGAAAATCCCCATTCGGCGCGTAGCCCCGCTTGCTGAAGTATTCTGCGCCCACCACCATGTCCATACTCCGGTTGATGGCCCAGTAAAACTGTTCGCCGACGGTATAGCCGCGGATCGACGACCCACTGCTCACCACCGGAATCAGCAGACCGCTTACGCGGCCTTCCGTCGAGACCGGGTGCTTCAGATACGGCAGATAAAAGATGGGCACGTCCAGCAGCTTGAAGCCAGAGTTCTTCACCGTGGCGTTCCCTTGATCCACGCGAATCGAGTGCGCGATGATCTGCCAGTCCGGGTGCGGCAACCGGCAATTCGTCATCGACCCGTCCAGGATCCGATAGAGGCCTTCCCCGTCCTGCATCAGCACTCGCCCATGAAAGAGGAACGGATTCGGCGTGGAATACACAACCGTGTTGCCGCTGCGGCGAACACCCAGTGATCCGTCCACATCAAAAAAGCGCGCCGTGTGCGCCTGCAAAATCATCGTTCCGCGCGCCGCCTTCACAGTCGCATCCATCGGCCCGCCCGACAACTGAAGGTGGCCGTCCGCATCCAGTTCGGTGCTCGACTGGTGATAGGTCACCTTGTCCGCGTGCAGCACATAGTCCTCGTAGTAGACGACCACCGCGCCGCTCAGCGTCCACACATCGCCCTGCCGCGTCTGTTCCTTCGCCTCCCAACGTACCGGAACGCCCGTATTGCCCGTCGGTTCAGGCTTCGCCACTGGAAGAATGTACTGATCCGGAGAATCGGGCAGCGCTTCCTGTGTCGGCACGGGCGCGCTCGCCGCGCTGTCCGGCGCTGCGCTTTGGTTCTGAGGTAACGCATTGGTCAACACCTGTCCTGCAAGTTGCAGATGACAGAGGGTAAGCATCGTGATAAACAAAAAATTACGCGGATGCATCCAGGGACCAACGCCAGCATAGCAAATACTGGAGCCTCTCCTGAGTAGCATCGTGATGGGACTCTGCGCCGCATGAGCTTCCGCGGGGTACAGCGCCTTGATTTTGCAGCAGGGAAGTGATCGTTCGTTGGAGACGGGTTTGTCCGGTAGAGCAAATGTTGAACTGGAAACACTGACCGGAAAGCCCGGATGGTCTTCCAGAGGGGAACTGGGCAATTGAGCACAATGGGGAGTCAGCTCGTCCCGACACCGTCGTGGAAAGAAGAAGTCAACCGGCGTCTTGCCGCGCACAAAAGCCGCAGGGGCTCGTTGGAGAGCGAGCCCACGCCGGCTGGCACAGGCGCATCCGCGGCAAAGAAAGCCGCGTCCGAGGCGGCCGCTCGTGTGGCCGCGCGCTACGCCAAGGCTCCAACGTACAGCGAAATGCAGGCTGCGGAGGCGCGCGCCGCATTGCGCGCAGCCGAGGTGGCCACCCGCGCCGCGCTTGAAGCGCAGGTCGTTGCCCAGGCCGCGCTGGATCAGCTTCAGCATCTGCATGAAACCGACGAAGCGCCACGCACACCTGAACGACCCGCTCCCTCGGAATCGATCTCTTCTCCCACACCACCGAGCGAACAGCAAAGCCGCCAGCCTCTTGCTGTGCGCTGGGATGCCGATCTGCCAGAGCCTCGCTCAGTCGAGTTACGGCGAGCCAGTCTTGGTCCGCGCGCGCCCGAGAGTCAGCCAAATCATCAGCGCAGAAGCGAGCATTCAGCCTATTCAGGCGCAGAGGAATCGGTTGTGTCCGTTCAGGAGGTCCCTGCGGCTCAGCCCATCCCCGCCAATCTCATCGAGTTTCCGCGAGAGCTCGTGGCAACTCGTCGCATGCGTCCGCGCCTCACCGGCAGCCGCCACGATGCGCTCAGCGAAATGTTCGGCCAGTTGAGCATCTTCGAGGTGGACCCAGACGCTATCTCCACCGAACCGCCTCACGTCGAGGAGACGCCCGACGCAATCGACCAGCACTGGGTCGGCGCGGAGTGGTCGGGAATCCAGCTCGGCGACCTTCACGACGAGCCCGAAGCGCAATCCGCGCAGAGTCTGGATGCGGCAGCGGCTCTCTACGTCGCTCCCTTCACGGTAAGGCTGCTGGCCAACGTCGTCGATCTTTCCCTGATCGCAGCCGCTGTGACAGCTGCCGCAGCGTGGTTTGCCCGCACGCACGCCCACCTTCCCGGCTTGCGCGCCACCGAAATCGGCCTCGCAGCGGCGTTGCTCCTCGCGGCTGCTCTCTACTACGGCCTCAGCCTCGGCCTCGCCGCCGCCACGCCAGGAATGAAATTCGCAGGCATCGCCCTCTGCACATTTGAAGGCGAGTGCCCCACCGCCGCCCAGATCCGCGCACGCTGCGGCATCATGTTTCTCTCGCTCCTGCCCTTCGGCTTAGGCGCTGCGTGGGCGCTCTTCGATGACGACCACCTCTGCTGGCACAATCGAACCTCCAGGCTCTATCTGCGCGAGTGTCAGCGCTCCTGCGACGACGCCTCCCAGGCTGTCTGACTGCCTCGGCTTGCATTCTGCGGCCTCAGCCACAGCGCCCGGTCGCCTCCGCGAATCCGGCTCTCAGTAATTTCTGGTGAAACGCCGCCGAAGCCGCCCTCCCGTCCCATCCCCTGCGTCCCAAACGTCGTACACTAATAGGTTGCCAACCGGAAAGTGATTCATGAAAAAGGCATTCATCTGGATCTACGCGCTCGTCACCATCGCGCTCATGGCTTGGGGCTACTATCAGGCGATCTACGTTGCGCCCAATGACGCCATGCAGGGCGAGATCTTTCGCATCATCTACTACCATGTCCCCTCGGCATCGGTCGCGTTCGTGTTCTTCGGCCTCAGCCTCGCCGGCTCCATCGGCTTTCTCACCTGGCGGCACGGCAATGCCGCCTACGCGCAACGGGCAGACGCTCTCGCGCTGGCCGGCGCTGAGGTCGGCGTCGTCTTCTGTTCCGTCGTGCTGACCACCGGCCCGCTCTGGGGCCGTCGCGCCTGGGGCATCTGGTGGACGTGGGACGCGCGCCTGACCACCACCCTCGTGCTCTGGCTCATCTATGTCAGCTATCTGCTGCTGCGCCGCTTCGCCGCCGGCCCGCAGATGCAGACCCTCGCCGCGGTACTCGGCATCTTTGGCGCGCTCGACGTCCCCATCGTCTACATGTCCAACCGCTGGTGGCGCACGCAGCACCCCGCCCCGGTCTTCGGTGGAGCAGAAGGCTCCGGCATGGACAAGTCCATGGTCGGCGCGCTCATGTGGAACATGCTCGCCTGGTTCGCATGGGGCATCTTCGTGCTCATCCTGCGCTACAACGTCGAACGAAAGCACCAGGCCAATGCAGCGCTCGAAGCGCAGGCCGCGCTCGAAGCGAATATCTGAAACGGAGACACCATGGATCAAGCCGCGATTCTCGATCACCAGTTCAGGGTTGCCGCCTATGCCGTCACCTGGATTCTGCAACTCGGCTATCTCGCCTGGCTGGGCATCAAGTGGCGCGCAGAGAAGCGGGAAGCCGCACGCCGCGGGCGATGATCACTTGGCCGCATAGAACCGGCCGCAAGCGGAATGACTGAGAGGCACGCGATGTTAGTTGTCATGAAGACCCACGCAACCCCGGAAGAGATTCAGGCGGTTTGCGACCATATCGAGCAGATGGGCTTCCGAGCCCACCCGCTCCCCGGAGCGCAGCGCACCGCCATCGGCATCACCGGCAACCCCGGCGAAATCGATCGCGGCAACTTTGAAGACCTCTCCGGCGTGGCCGACGTCATCCGCGTCAGCAAGCCCTACAAGCTCGCCAGCCGCGACGTCAAAGAAGAAGACACCATCATCCGTTTCCCCGGAACCGACGCCTCCATCGGCGGGCGCAACCTCGCCATCGTCGCCGGCCCCTGCTCCATCGAGAGCCGCGAGCAGGCCTTCGCTATTGCCGAGCAGGTCGCCGCCTCCGGCGCACAGTTCTTCCGCGGCGGCGCCTACAAGCCCCGCACCTCGCCCTACGCCTTCCAGGGCTTGGGTCTCGATGCGCTGAAAATTATGTCCGAAATCAGAGAAAAATTCGGCATGAGGATTATCACCGAAGCCATCGACAACGAAACCCTCGAGCTCGTCGCCGAGTGGGCCGACGTCATTCAAATCGGCGCTCGCAACATGCAGAACTTCTCGCTCCTCAAGCATGCCGGCCGCCTCCGCAAGCCCGTCCTCCTCAAGCGCGGCATGTCCGCTACCCTCGACGAGTTCCTCATGGCCGCCGAATACATCATGAGCGAGGGCAACTATCAGGTCATCCTCTGCGAGCGCGGCGTGCGCACCTTCGCCGACCACACCCGCAACACCCTCGACCTCAGCATCGTCCCCGCCGTCCAGCGCCTTAGCCATCTGCCCATCCTCGTCGATCCCAGTCACGGCACCGGCAAGCGCGACAAGGTTCTGCCCATGGCCCGTGCCGCGGTCGCCGTCGGCGCCGATGGCGTCCTCGTTGAGGTGCACCATCAGCCAGAGAAGGCGCTCTCTGACGGACCACAATCCATCTACCCCAGCCAGTTTGAGACGATGATGCACGAGATTGAGCAGATTGCTCCCGTCGTCCATCGCGATCTCGTTCGCGGCATCCACGTCAAAGCAGGTGCGGCATAATCGCATGACCGCTCCGATTGGGAAAGCGTCCCCCGGCTTCAGCTTCGCTGCGCGCGGCCTCGCCTCCACTGCCGCCCCCGCATCCATCTGCTGTCTGTGCCTTCTTGCGCTCACCGGTTGCCGCCCCCATGACTTTCCCCAGTACCCGGCCAACTACCGCGAGTACGCCTACGTCACCAACTCCGGCAGCGGCACCGTTTCCGTCTACGACGTTGTCAATCTCCGCCTCGATCGCGAAGTCGCCGTCGGCCGCTCTCCCGTCGCCGTCGCCCCCAGCAGGACGCGCAACGAGGTCTACATCGTCAACCAGGGCGCGCCCAACAGCTCCGGCACCGTCTCCGTCATCGACGCCGAACGCAATGCCGTCGTCGCCACCATCCCCGTCCGGCGCCATCCCTCCGCCATCGCCATCGACCCCGCCGACACCACCGCCTACATCGCCAACTCCGGCTCCAACAACATCTCCGTCCTCGATCTCAAGTCCCGCCGCGAGGTCGCCGTCATCGGAGCAGGCGAGAATCCCGTCGCGCTCCGCGTTGCGCCCGACGGCAAGTCGCTCGTCGTCGCCAACCAGGCGGGCAACTCCGTCACCACCATCGACCCCGAAGCGCGCAAAGTGCGGTCCGTCCTCGAGGGCTGTCCCGGCGCGGCAGACGTAGCCATTCTCCCCGACTCCTCCAAGGCGTTTGTCGCCTGCGCAGGCGGCTCTCAAATCATGGCCATCGCCCTCGCCGGCACCGGCGTCGTCCCCGGACTGCCCGACCGCGTCGAGGCGCTGCTCGGCGTTGGCCGCGCCCCCGTGCAGCTCGCCATCAAGCCCGACGGCGGCGAACTCTTCACCATGAACTCCCTATCTGACTCCATCTCTGAGGTCGTCACCGGCACCAACGACGTCGGCGGCGCCTACATCATGGGCGCCGAGCCCTTCCGCGGCATCGTCTCGCAGGACAACGCGCTCCTCTACGTCGGCAATCTCCGCTCGCAGGAAGTCACCATCTACGCCATCGACGACGGCAAGCGCGAGGGCGCCGTGCAGGTCGGCGACGGGCCGGTGGACTTTGCATTCTCTGCCGCTGGCCACCTCCTCTTCGTCGTCGATTCGCGCTCCAACGACGTCGCCGTCGTCCGCACCAACAGCCATTCCCTCTTCACCCTGCTCCCCGCCGGCCGCGCACCCACCGCCATCGCAGAAAAAGCCTTCAAGCTCCCCTAGCCCCACCCCGCCCCACATCTCCGGTTGCCCCACCTTCGCCGATGCGCGTCAGCGCAGCGGTTAAGGTGGGAATCAAAACTCCCACCCCGCCACCCGGGGCACTCCGCTCCACCCCCAAGGCTCATTGTCCCCAAGGCTATTCGTATGCCCTCGACCCGGTTCTCGTGTCAGGGCACGACTTCAGTCGCGCCAAAATTCGCCGGGGAAAGAACGTGGGCTTCAGCTCCTGAAAGCTGCCCGTCCGCCAAATCTCCGCATCGCCGGTGGTACGACCGAAGCGCACGAGGATCGCGCGGGGATTCTACAGTTTCGGTTCAATGAAGAATGTGGAAAGTACGCTCCCAGCGCGTATCGGTGAAGAAGTGCAGCGCAACGTGGCCCATCCAGGCGACGTTGTTGCCTACGCCCGGCGCTTCGTAGTCGGCTTCCGTAGACTTGAAGGACCAGTAGTTAAAGAGGGGGCGCCCGATGATGTGGTCGCGCGGAACAAATCCCCAGAAGCGCGAATCGAGACTGTTGTGGCGATTGTCGCCCATCATGAAGTAGTGGCCGGGCGGCACAACAAGGTCGCCGTTCTGGATGTACTTGGGAAAAGCCACATCCCAGGATTCGGTCGTCTCCTGAATATCGCTGGGGGGCACCGAAGGAAAGTCATCGAGAAACTCATTATAGTTTTCTGGCGTGGTGGGCTGAGCATAGGGCTGCCACTGCGCCACGCCATTCAAGATCACAATGCCGTTGCGTAGATGGATATGATCGCCCGGCAGGCCAATCAGTCTTTTGACCAGAGTTGTGTACTGCGGAGCCCCATCGGCGCCAGCCGCATCAATCCCGGGCTGATACACGGGCTTGCGGAACACCACAATATCGCCGCGTTTCGGTTCGCGATACCTTATCAGCGGCATCCACGAAGCGGGCGGCGCCAGCGTGATCTGGTCGACAGCCAGGTGATCGCCCACAAGCAGCGTGTTCTTCATCGAACCGGACGGAATGACGTAGTTCTGAGCTACGAAGGTCAGAATGAACAGGCCCACCACCAGAACCGAGCAGATGCCGGCCAGCGCCTCGAAAGGAGTCTCTTCCCGATTGATGTTGGCGGAGGCTGCGTGCCTCGTTGAATCAGGAGAATTCTTCGTCGCTGGACTCACCTAAAGGCTCCTCAGGATAGCTGACGAGGCCCTGGGGCGGCAGCCGTCAACTCCAATAGGGTGGGTTGCACGCATGGGTTTGACTTTGGTCGACCACAGGTTCTTTCGGAGTCTATCAGAACTTTTCGGAATACCAGTAGCGACCGCATTGTTCGGCAATGGAGACAAGCCCCGGAACTCCATGGTATTGCTATCTGCCAGGTGGCCCATCCAAGGCGTCTGCGCAGCAGGCGACTTGGGTGGGAAAGCACCATCCCTACCCCGCTACCTGCT
>JAJXWA010000003.1 GCA_021781795.1 Acidobacteriota bacterium | reverse complement strand
CATTGTTCGGCAATGGAGACAAGCCCCGGAACTCCATGGTATTGCTATCTGCCAGGTGGCCCATCCAAGGCGTCTGCGCAGCAGGCGACTTGGGTGGGAAAGCACCATCCCTACCCCGCTACCTGCTAGCCCCGCGAACTCCGCTCGCTCCGCTACCCCGCCCGCCCCGTCAAGCCCCCATGTCCAAAACTTCTTTCTAACTCACTCATTCCACTACACAAAAAACTTCCACCGTTTTGCAGGTTACTTCCGCCAAACACGCATACTAAGTACATCAGCCTGAGATCCGCGCCCACCGGCCCGCGTCTCAGGCATTTTTCTTTCAGGAGTGACCCGCGCCATGCCGACCAGCTTCGCCTCCATGCACCTGCCAATCGCCTCCCGCACTCGTACCCTCCACGCGACCAAGTCAGCCGCGCCCCGGTCTATACCCCCGGAAAATACCCCCGCCCCCCGTATCCTACGCCGTATCTTCGCTTTAGCGTGCCGTCCTCACGCCCTCGTTGCAAACAAACGGCTTACGGAGAGAAAAACAAATACCCCTCTAAATTTATTTGCACTTTTCCACATTTTCATTAGATATTTTCGCGCAGCCGGTTTCGCTTCGGCTTCGCCTTCCGGCAGCCGCCCTTCACGCAAGTTCAATGCAATCTTGAGCTTAGATTTTAGACAGAGCGCTTGTGCCCGTTCAGCCGCGCCACGCTGAACTGCGCCCCCGCAAACAGGATCAGCCCGGAGATGTACGCCCAGAACAGCAGCCCCACCGACACGTAGAACGGGCCGTAAAGCGCCTTCAGGTCAAGATGAGGAAGCACCGCGACGAAGAGATACTTTGAGCCCAGCCATACCAGCCCAGTGATCACCGCCGTTCGCATCACGGGCAGCGGTGGCACCTTGCGGTTTGGCAGCAGCCAGTAGATCGAAAAGAAGAACAGGATGCTGGCCACGCCCGTGCACAGCGTCAGCCAAAGGTAGCTCACGCCGCTGTACACAAAGTTCTCCGTATGGTGGAAGAAGAGGAAGGCCGTCACCTCCCGCTGCCACGTGCTCAGCAGAACGCTGGTCATCCCCAGTGCCACCATCAGGATCGCCAGGCCAAACGCCACCACCTGGTTCAGTAGATAGTTGCGGCTCTTCGCCACGCCCCACGCCTGGTTCAGCGCCACTTCCAGCGGCAGAAAGATGCCCGTGCACGAGATCAGAATCATCAGCAGCGACATAAGCTGCACTCCGTGTCGTGGCGCGGCAAGAACCAGGTTCTTCGCAATCCAGTCCTGGTTCGACGGGAAGAAGTAGTACACCATCTGGCTCACCGCATCGGCCATCGCCGCTGAGTGAAACACCGACAGCGCAATCGTATACAGCAGCACAATGAAAGGGATAAACGACAGAATCGCATTCGCTGCTACGCTGAAGGCAAACGTATGCACTTCGCTGTCCAGCAGGTAGCGGGCCAGCGCAGAGCCGTCATGCCGCCAGCGATACCACTTCGACTGCACGACCGTCTCGGCGGCGGTTGACTTGTTCGCCGGCCTCGTCTCGCTCACAGTCTTGATTTCATCGGCGCTGTTCACAATGCGACACAATCCTCGGCCTGCTCCGTATCGCGTCGCGCATCATCAATCAAATCGCAGACAACGCCCACCGGTCGGCAGTCCATCTCTCTCTAGGATAGACGCTCGACCTTGCCGCATCGCGGCCTGCCGTCGCTGCGCGGCACCCATAGCCGGTTCCTTCTTCCACATGACTGCGCTCCATTTTCTTATTGCTTCCTCATGCAATTCCTGCCATAACAGAAGCAAGGTTCGTGTTAAACGAGTCGTGGATTCAGGCAGGAAGGCTGTACGTTTTGGATGTTCAGTTGGCAGGGAAGCGCAAACTCTCAGGTTCTGGAACATCGGGCTGCCGCGGCGCGAGATTGTTGCGTTCTGGCGGCCTGTAGTGTTTCTGGCCCCCTGGCCGGCTTGGAAAGAACGGGAAATATTCGGCAAGGAGACACAGAATGAAGGAACAGGGCATCGTGAAGTGGTTCAACGGAGCCAAGGGATACGGATTCATTCAACGGTCAAGCGGCGAGGATGTCTTCGTCCATTTCTCCGCCATTCAGGAGAATGGATACAAGACGCTGAATGAGGGCGAAGCCGTTGAGTTCGAATGCCAGCAGGGTCCCAAGGGTCTCAGCGCGGTCAACGTGATGCGCGTCGCGTGATGCGCGTTAACGGGCCGACTGTTCCGCTTCATCTTCACCCCGCCTGACTCCGAGCCGCGTCAGCGCCCATCGCGCCGCTGCACGAAGCCCCGCATCGGCTGCATCTTCCCACGCTCGCAGGGCACCGCCGAGTTCCATCGCTCCGCTGTTGCCGATGGCGACAGCGACATTTCTGCGGAAGCCATCGAAACGCGCGCGCCGCACAGGCGATCCGTTGAAGGCCGCCTCGAAGGCCGCTTCATCCATCGCGGCCAGTTGCTGCAGCGCCGGGTTCACAAGTTCTGCGCGCGGTTCAAGGTCGCCGTCCACTGCAACGGGAGCCTTGCGATTCCACGGGCACACATCCTGGCAAATATCGCAGCCAAAAATCTGTCGGCCCATGCCTTCCATCAGTTCGGCGGAGATGGGGCCCCGATGTTCAATCGTCAGATACGCGATGCAGCGCGCCGCGTCCATCTGATACGGCTCGGTGAGCGCCGCCGTAGGGCATGCATCGAGGCACCGGCGACAGTGTCCGCACCGGTCCGGCACAGTCAGATGCCCATTGCTTTCCTCTACAGCTAAGTCCGTCACCAGCACCGCAAGAAAACCAAACGACCCCAGGCGTGGATGAATCACGCAAGTGTTCTTTCCCACCCAACCAATCCCTGCCGCCGCCGCCAGCGATCGCTCTACCAGTGGACCCGTATCCACATACGCGCGCGCTGTGAAGTCGCCATGCTCCGATCGCAGCTTCGCTTCCAGAGCGTGCAGCCTTTTCAGCAGCACCTTGTGGTAGTCGCTCGGGCGCTTCTGGCCCGCGTCGTTTGTCGTCTGGCTCCACGCGTAACGCGCAATCCACGCAGCGCCATCCGGTGAAGCGTCGATCGAACGCGGTAGGTGCGAGTGGTAGGACGCAAAGCACACGAGGACCGACCGCGCCCATGGAAAGGGAACCGCAACGCGCGCGCGAAGAAGCTCGCCCTCCTCTGAACGCCGTTCGAGATACTGCATCGTCGCCGCACGGCCCGCTTCGATCCACTCGCGATAGCGCGCAGCATCTCTTCGCTCTTCCGCGTGCGGTAAGGCCACTACGCCCGCATCAGAGAAGCCGCACTCAATCGCCAGCTGACGCACACGCTCCAGTGAAGGAACGGTCTGCGCCGGCTCACCAACGGGTCTGTTTGCAAAATCCTGCATGGAACTTTTCAGTGCGCCTTCTGCGTATTGGAACATAGTGGCTTCGGTTCCGGCAGTTCGGAGTAAAAGACAGTTCAAGCAGGATGCGCTGTAATCCCGGCGTCCGCTACGTACGTCTTAAAATACGAAGCCCGCACGCGGATCAGCACACAGGCAGGCCGCAGATGAGTGGCAGGACCCGCAGGAGGTATGGCCATGACAAACAACTTTCCTCATGCAGAGAAGGCGATTGTAATGACCCCTTGCGAGCCGCATGAGCTGGTGCGGGGGCAGGAACAGTGCCTCCTGGAGCGCGTAGGCGCGGTCCTCGATCGCCAGAGCGTCACCCTCGACCTGCGCAATGTCACCCGAATTGATGCCGCCGGCATTGCCGCGCTGATTGCCCTGTATCGCCTCGCCCAGAAAGCAGGGACTCAATTTGTGATTACGCACGCCGCTCCGCGGGTTGCCGGAATCCTGGCCCTTGTCGGATTGGATGGAATTCTCTTCCACCACGACCCCGACGCGGACCAGTCGCGCTGTAACCCCGTCGCAGCCTGACCATTGCTCGCGCTGCGCGATTCTGCGTGAATTTCTCAGAAACGATAGAAGTTAGACCGTGCGTTGTCGCTGCATCAAGAGCCCCGCGCTCAGGCCCTGTGACGAGCGGCACAGGCAAGTGTATACTTGCGGCGCTATTTGTACTTGCGAATCGCGCACGCCGTAAGGCGCAGTCGAAGTGTCTGGATGACTGCACGCGCTCGGCCTGTCTTTGTTCTCCAGCAGCCCGGTTGAGCCAACCTGCCGCCACCCTTGCATGGGCGCTGCCTTGCGGAAATCCACACGCGGAGGCTCTTTTCCATGTCGCAGGGCGTACTGGAGCAGGCGCCCGCCGGACAGGCGGGTACAACTTCAACAGCAGCGCAAACCAAGTATGTGTACTTCTTCGGCAATGGCTCGGCCGACGGCAATGGCCGCATGAAAGACGTGCTCGGCGGCAAAGGTTCCGGCCTCGCTGAGATGACCAACGCCGGCCTGCCCGTCCCGCCCGGATTCACCATCCAGACTGAAGCCTGCCGTGAGTACATGCGCGGCAAACTCAACCCGCAGATCGATGTGGAAATGCACGCAGCGCTCGCGCGCCTCGAACAGTTGCAGGGCCAGAAGCTCGGCATGGGCGACAATCCGCTGCTCGTTTCCGTCCGCTCCGGCGCAAAGTTCTCCATGCCCGGCATGATGGACACGATTCTGAATCTGGGCCTCAATGACAAAGCCGTTGAAGCGCTCGCCAAGCGCAGCAATAATCCCCGCTTTGCTTATGATTCCTATCGCCGCCTCATCCAGATGTTCGGTGACGTCGTCCTCGATATTCCCAAGAAAAAGTTTGAGCACATCTTCGACGGCGTTAAAGAGCGCGCCAAGGTCAAGTTTGACTACGAACTCCAGCCCGCTGCTCTCAAGGAAATCATCGCCGAGTACAAAAAGCTGGTGAAGAAGGAGACCGGCAAAGACTTCCCGCAGGAGCCGATCGATCAGCTCGTTCAGGCCCGCGATGCCGTCTTCCGCAGTTGGGAGAACGAGCGCGCCAAGACCTATCGCCGCATCAACCACATCGATGACTGGCTCGGCACCGCCGTCAACGTGCAGGCCATGGTCTTCGGCAATCTCGGCGAGAACTCCGGAACCGGCGTCGGCTTTACCCGCAATCCCGCCACTGGCGAGCACATGTTCTTCGGCGAGTACCTGATGAACGCACAGGGCGAAGACGTCGTCTCCGGCGTGCGCACGCCCCAGCACATCAGCGAGCTCGAGCGCGCCATGCCCAAGGTCTACGAGCAGTTGCGCGACATCACCCGCAAGATGGAAAAGCACTATCGCGACATGCAGGACTTTGAGTTCACCATCCAGGATGGCAAGCTCTACATGCTGCAGACGCGCAATGGCAAGCGCACCGGCCTCGCTGCCGTCCGCGTCGCCATTGACATGGTGCGGGAAGGTCTCATCACCCAGGAGGAAGCCATCTTCCGCGTGGAGCCCAACCAGCTCTACGACTTCCTCGTTCCGCGCCTCGATGAAAAAGGCGCCAAGATCGAAGTGCTCGCCACCGGACTGCCCGCTTCACCCGGCGCGGCGGTAGGCCAGATTGTCTTTACCGCGGAAGAAGCTGTGAAGGCGCACATGCACGGCCACATGCACTCCATCATCCTCGTCCGCGGCGAGACCACGCCCGAGGACATCGGCGGCATGGAAGTCGCAGCCGGCATTCTCACTTCGCGTGGCGGCATGACCTCCCACGCCGCGGTCGTCACTCGCGGTATGGGTAAGTGCTGCGTCGCCGGCGCAGGCGACTGCCAGGTGGATGAGGCCCGCAAGGAACTGCGGGTCAAGGGCAAGACCTTCCGCCACGGCGACTGGATCTCGCTCGACGGCACCACGGGCCGCGTCATCGAGGGCAAGCTCAAGACAATCCCCGCGCGCCCCGACGATCCCGATCTCGTCAAGTTCATGAGCTGGGCTGACCCGCTGCGCAAGCTCAAGGTCCGCGCCAATGCTGACGTGCCCCGCGACGCCAAGCAGGCCCGCACCTTCGGGGCCGAAGGTATCGGCCTCTGCCGCACCGAGCACATGTTCTTTGCGGAAGGCCGCATCGAGCACGTCCGCGCCATGATTCTCGCGGACACCGAAGACGCCCGCCGCGACGCCCTCAAGAAGCTTCTCCCCATGCAGCGCCAGGATTTCATCGGTCTCTTCAAGGCCATGGAATCGCTGCCCGTCACCATTCGGCTGCTCGATCCTCCGCTGCACGAGTTCCTGCCGCAGCGCGAAGATCTGCTCGTCGAAATCGCGCATCTTGAGGACCTCAAACCGCGCTCGCCCAAGCTCAAGGAGCTGCGCACGCTGCTGACCCGCGTGCAGGACCTGCATGAGATGAACCCCATGCTCGGCCTGCGCGGATGCCGCCTCGGCATCACCTTCCCTGAGATTACGGAGATGCAGGCACGCGCCATCTTTGAGGCGGCCGTCAACGTCAAAAACCACGGCGGCGAGCCGCATCTTGAAATCATGGTGCCGCTCATTGGCTCCATCGACGAGATGCGCCACCAGGCCAGCATCATTCGCCGCGTTGCCGAAAAGGTCTTCGCAGAGAAGAGCACGAAGGTCGATTACATGGTGGGCACCATGATTGAACTACCGCGCGCCGCTCTGACCGCCGACCAGATTGCCGAAGAGGCGGAGTTCTTCAGCTTCGGCACCAACGACCTCACGCAGACCACCTACGGTATCTCGCGCGACGACATCAACAAGTTCCTGCCGGCTTACCTCAAGAACGGCATCTTCAAGCAGGATCCCTTCGCCACCCTCGATCAGTCCGGCGTGGGGCTTCTGGTCAAGATGGCCACAGCCAAGGGACGCAACACCCGGCCCACGCTCAAGGTCGGCATCTGCGGCGAGCACGGCGGCGATCCCGAGTCCGTCAAGTTCTGCCACAAGATCGGCCTGAACTACGTCTCCTGCTCGCCCTTCCGGCTCCTGACGGCGCGCCTCGCCGCGGCGCAGGCGGCGCTCCAGGAGAAGCAGGCGGGTTCGGATATTCACTCCGGCACCAACTGATCCATTCAGCGCAGAAACAACAGGGGCGCGGCCATCGGTCGCGCCCCTGTTGCATCAAGGCCTTCCTGTCGCGGGCAAGGACCTACTCCGAATCCCCTCCCGGCGCAAAGTATCCCTCGGGCAACGTCAGGTCCATATCCTTCTTGCTTGTCTTCAACACCACCTTGTGAAAGGTGCCATCGCTGTCAATCTTGCTCGGCGTGTACGTGATCGTGTAAAGCCCCTGCAGATCTTTGGCGATGATGCCGTAGATCTCCGGCAGGTCCTCCTTGCGTTTGGCATCAAAGTACAGGGCTCCCGTCCGCTGCGACATGCGCTGCATGATCTTGCGTCCATCGGCCTCCAGGCCGGTGGGCTGGCTCGGCTGGCGGGTCTGTGGCGGATTCCCCGGATAGCCGCCGCCACCTGGATAACCTCCCGGATAGCCGCCTCCCGGATACCCGCCGGGATAGCCAGGTCCTCCGCGTCGTCCGGGGTTCTGCAGGGGATTCTTCTGTGCCTGGTTGCTCTGCAGAAAAATCGTGTAGATGATCACATGCGCCCGCTCGGCAGCGTCCAGCGCATCGTTCATTGTCTCCTTGCTGCCTTTGTCCAGGCCATCTGAGATCACGATGAGCGCCTTCCGGCCATGCTTGTCTTTCATCAGCTCGTCAGAGGCCAGATAAATCGCGTCGTAGAGTGTCGATCCCCCGGGAACCCCATGTGACGCAGTGCGAGGGTTGTCCGTCGTCTCCGGCCCCTCGCTCGAATCCTGCTGCTTCGACGATGGACCCATCTCATCCAGCTCGGTGTGCAGCTTCTGCGGGTCTGCGGTGAAGTCCTGCAGAAGTTCCACTTCGCGGTCAAAGTGGATCAGGAAGGCCTCATTGCCATTCTCTGCGGCGGGCTTCGATCCGGCATCTGCAGCCGACGTTCCCGCGGACGCAGGTTTCAGCATCTGATCCACAAATGCCTCGCCGCCCTTACGCGCAAAGTCCAGATACCCCTTCATGCTCGCGCCAGTATCGTCCAGCAGTCCCACCTGAAATGGGAGGCTGTTGTCGTGCGTCAGGCTTTGAATGACCTGTGCCTGCCCCTCATCGGTCAGCGTCAGGTCGTTGCGGTCCAGGTCAGGAACCTGTTTGCCATGCTTGTCCCATGCGCTCAGCGGCAGTGAGACGACAAACGGCTTGGCTTTTGCGGCGGGGGCGGCTGCCGCGGCCGCTGGCGCCTTGCCTGCCGCACTCGCCGCCTGCTGCGCCGTTAGAAGCGCGCCGCTGCTCAGGGCAACAATCGAACATGCGTACAAAGAGGATTGAAGAAGTCTCATCATCACTCACCGGGGTCTATCTGCAATCGTTAGACGGCGCTGCGCGTGCCTCTGTTGCTTGGCTGCCACATCTGCGGGTTCAGTTGCGCCGCTGGGGGCCAATCTTCATTTCCTGCATCTTACAGCCCGCCACTTTTTTGTGCATCGAGTGATTTAGGTCATAGTTCCGAAAGTAGTCGCCCTCCTAGTCTGTGGCTTGGAAGGATGAGATCGCGATGAGTACGCAGACCGCTGTTCCGCTCCCCGCCAGCCACAAAAAGCCGCTGATCCGCCGCCTCCTGCCCGATCGCTCCCAGAAGACTCGCCGCATCGTCCAGCTCGTCTTTCTGGCCCTCAACGCATGGATCGGCCTGCAGTTCTACCTCTGGGTCCGCTACTACGAGCACGGCGGCCAGACCCTCTATGTTCCACGCCCCGCTGGGGTTGAAGGCTGGCTGCCCATCGCCGGCCTCATGAACACCAAGTACCTCTTCCTCACCGGCCACGTCCCCGTCATCCATCCGGCAGCCATGTTTCTCTTCCTGGCCTTTCTGCTCATGAGCCTGCTGCTCAAGAAGGCCTTCTGCGCCTGGCTTTGCCCCATCGGCACATTCTCAGAGGCTCTCTGGAAGCTCGGCCGCCGATTCTACGGCCGCAATCTCCATCTGCCCCACTGGGTCGATATCCCGCTCCGCGGCCTCAAGTACCTCCTGCTCGGCTTCTTCGCCTTCTTCATCGGCACCATGTCCGCCGAGGCGCTCCAAAGCTTCATGTTCACGCCCTATGGCCTTATCACCGACGTAAAGATGCTCAACTTCTTCCGCGACATCAGCCTCACCGGCCTCGCCGTGCTTGGCCTGCTGGTGCTTCTCTCCACGCTCATCCAGAACTTCTGGTGCCGCTATCTTTGCCCCTACGGCGCGCTCATGGGCCTCGTCTCGCTGCTCAGCCCGGTCAAGATTCGCCGTGATGAGACGGCCTGCATCGACTGCGGCAAATGCGCCAAAGTCTGCCCGGCCAGCCTGCCCGTCGACCAGCTCGTCCAGATCCGCTCCGCCGAGTGCAGCGCCTGCATGGTCTGTGTCGCCGCCTGCCCCGCGGAACATGCCCTGCAACTCGGCCTGCCGCCAAGCCGCACTCCCGATCCAGCCAGGCGCTGGACCCGCCGCGTACTGACGCCCGGGACCGTCACCTCCGCCATTGCCTACATCTTCTTCGCCTTTGTCCTCTACGCGCACATCACCAGCCACTGGCAGACCAACATGCCGCGCGACGTCTACATGCATCTGGTCCCCATCGCCAACAGCCTCACCCACTGAGCGGTCTGCGACGCCGTTCGCTGATAGACTCGGAGGCGTGCAAAGCCCAGCCAAGCCGCCCGTCTATCTGCTCGACGCCATGTCGTTCATCTTTCGCGCCTATCACGCGATGCAGCGCAGCCGGCCCATGTCCACCTCGTCCGGCCTGCCCACGGCGGCGGCATACGTCTTTGTCAACATGGTCAAGAAGCTGCGCCAGGACTTCGCGCCGCAATACTTCGCAGCCGTCTTCGACCTGAGCGGCGAGGTCTTTCGCGATGAGCGCGCCCGCAGCCTCGGCACGCTGCGCAAGTGGAACTCCAAAGTACAGGCCTTTGAAGAGGTCTCCTACGAGGGCTACAAGGCCAACCGCGAAGCCATGCCCGAAGACCTGCGCCGCCAGATTCCCTACATCCGCCGCGCGCTCGAGGCGCTGCGCATTCCCATCCTTGCGGCCGAAGGTTTCGAGGCCGACGACGTCATCGGCACCCTCGCCCGACAGGCCGCCGACCACCACCATGAGGTCTTCATCGTCTCCGGCGACAAGGACATGATGCAGCTCGTCACGCCGCACATCCGCATCCTCAATCCGCAAAAGGACAACCTCATCCTCGACCCCGCCAAGGTGACGGAGACCCTCGGCGTGCCGCCGGAGAAAGTCATCGACGTGATGGCCCTGCGCGGCGATACCGTCGATAACATTCCCGGTGCCCCCGGCATCGGCGACAAAGGCAGCGTCGAACTGATTCAGCAATTCGGCAGCGTGGAGGCGGTGCTGGACCGCGCCGAAGAAGTGAAGCGCAAGACCTACCGCGAGTCGCTGCAGCACAATCGCGAAGCCGTGCTGCTCTCGAAAGAACTTGTCACGATTGACACGCACGTGCCGCTCGATCTCGACCTGCACGCCATGGAGACGCGCTCGCCGGATCTCGAGGCCTGCCGCCAGCTTTTCACCGAGCTCGAGTTCACCTCCATGCTGCGCGATCTCGAACCCGCTGCGGATGCGCCCGAGTTGAAGGAACTGGACGCGCCGACGGAAGCTGAGCAGGACGCATTCTTCCACGCTGCGAAGAAGCACGGCTTCGCGCTGTTTCTCGCGTCCACGCCTGTCGCCGAAGAGACCGATGAGCCCGAGCCGCCGCGCACGCTCTCTCTGCTCGAAGCAGCCGAAGCGGCCGAGGCACAGCAGAATCTGCACATCGGCGTCTGCGCCGAGCCGCAGACCGCCTTGCGCCTTCCGCTCTCGCCGCGCCTGCGTACGCTGCTGGAAGACGCCGCCGTGCCCAAACAGGTGCATGACTGGAAGCAGACGATGCACGCACTCAGTCCGCACCACGTCGAGTTGCGCGGCGCCATCACAGACACGCTGCTGCTCTCCTACGCGCTCAATCCCACGCATGCCACGCAGTCGCTTGCCGACGTCGCCGCGCGCAACAACCAGCCCGCGCCCACCACGGACGCACGCGCCGCGGCGGTCATTCATGCGCTTGCGCCCACCCTGCTCAAGCAGGTGGAAGCCGCCGGCCTGGGCCGCGTCTATCACGAGATTGATCTGCCGCTCGCGCCCGTGCTCTTCCGCATGGAGCAGGCCGGCGTTCGCATCGACAAGACCATGCTCGGCAGCTTCTCGCAGCAACTGAGCAGCGACATCGAGCGCGTCGCCGAGCGCGTCTACACCCTCGCCGGCCGCCGCTTCAACATCAACTCGCCCAAGCAGCTCGGGGAAGTGCTCTTCAAAGAGATGGGGCTGCCCCCGCCGCCCAGCCGCGGCAAGACCAAGGCAGTCTCCACTGCGCAGGACGTGCTCGAAAAACTCTCCGAGGAGCACGAGGTCGTGCGCCAGGTGCTCGAGTTCCGCCAGCTTAGCAAGCTCAAGTCCACTTACGTGGACGCGCTGCCGCAGCTCGCCGACGCCGACTCGCGCGTACACACCACCTTCCAGGCCGCGGCCACGGCCACCGGGCGTCTCTCGTCCATCAACCCGAACCTGCAGAACATCCCCACGCGCACGGAGCTGGGCCGGCAGATTCGCGCCGCCTTCACCGCCGCGCCGGGCACACAACTGCTCTCAGCAGACTACTCGCAGATTGAGCTGCGCCTGCTCGCGCACTTCAGCGCCGACCCGCTGCTCGTCGACGCCTACCGCACTGGCAAAGACATTCACACCATCACAGCGAGCGAGGTCTTCGGCGTGCCCGCCGAGACCATGGACAAGGAGACGCGCAACCGCGCCAAAGCCGTGAACTTCGGCATCGTCTATGGCATCTCCGCCTTCGGGCTCGCCGCGCAGCTCGGCATCCCGCAGGCCGAGGCCCGCGCCTACATCGACAGGTACTTCGCCCGCTACCAGGGCGTGAAGGCCTTCATCGAGCGCACGCTGGCCGAGACGCGCACGCAGGGCTTCGCGCGCACGCTCTTCGGCCGCACGCGGCCTATTCCCGATCTCGAAAGCCGCAACCCCAACCAGCGCGGCTTTGCCGAGCGCACCGCTGTGAACACGCCGTTGCAGGGCACCGCCGCCGACCTCATCAAGCTGGCGATGATCTCCATCGACCGCAAGCTCACGGAGCGCAAGCTGAAGGCGCGCATGATCCTGCAGGTGCACGATGAACTGCTCTTCGAGGCGCCGATGGATGAGACGGAGGCTGTGGCAGCGCTGGTGCGAGCGGAGATGGAAGGCGTTGTGCAGCTCAGCGTGCCGCTAGAAGTCCACCTCGCCACGGGCCCCAACTGGCGGGATATGGAATAGGCTTCGATGCGTTCCCTCGTGAGCAGAAAACAGAATGGGGTGAGCAACATTATGTCGCCCACCCCGAGGTTTTTGCGCCGAAGGCGCGATTGCCTGGACGGCTATTCCTACTTCTTGTCCTCTACGTCCACGTACTCGGCGTCGATGACTCCTTCGTCCTTCTTCTGCTCGCCTGCACCCGCTGTGCCCGCGCCCGTGTCGGATGGCGTGCCTTGTGCCGCCGCGGCATTGGCTTTGTAGAGCACCTCGGCCAGCTTGTGGCTGGCGTGGGTCAGCTTCTCGTGCGCGGCCTTCAGGTCAGCCACGGACGGCGAGCCTTCGAGCGTCTTCTTCGCTTCGGCCAGGGCCGCTTCCACGTCGGACTTCTCCGCGCCCTGGATCTTGTCGCCGGACTCCTTCAGCATCTTCTCGATGTTGTAGACCATGCCGTCGAGCTGGTTGCGCGATTCAATCTCTTCGCGCTTCTCTTTGTCCTCGGAGGCGTGCGCCTCGGCTTCCTTCGCCATCTTCTCCACTTCATCCTTGCTCAGGCCCGAGCTGGAGGTGATGGTGATGCGCGTGTCCTTGCCGGTAGCGTTGTCCTTCGCGGTCACGTTCAGGATGCCGTTGGCGTCGATGTCAAAGGTGACTTCGATCTGCGGCACGCCGCGCGGCGCTGGGGGAATGCCCGCCAGCTTGAACTTGCCGAGCGTGCGGTTCTGCCCTGCCATCGGGCGCTCGCCCTGCAGCACGTGGACCTCGACTTCGGTCTGGCTGTCTGCCGCCGTCGAGAAAGTCTCCGTCTTCTTGGTCGGGATGGTCGTGTTGCGCGGAATCATCGGCGTGGCCACGCCGCCCAGCGTTTCAATGGACAGGGTCAGCGGCGTCACGTCGAGCAGCAGCAGGTCCTTGACCTCGCCGGCCAGCACGCCCGCCTGCACGGCTGCGCCCACGGCGACCACTTCGTCGGGGTTCACGCCGCGGTGGGGCTCCTTGCCGAAGAGCTGCTTCACCATCTCCTGAATCTTGGGCATGCGCGTCTGGCCGCCCACCAGCACCACCTCGTCGATGTCGGTGGTCTTCACGCCGGCGTCGGTCATGGCCTTGCGGCAGGGCTCCAGCGAGCGCTCCAGCAAGTCGGCGACCATCTGCTCCAGCTTGGCGCGCGTGAGCTTGCGGACCAGGTGCTTGGGGCCGGTGGCGTCTGCCGTGATGAAGGGCAGGTTGATCTCGGTCTCGACGGTCGTGGAAAGCTCAATCTTGGCCTTTTCCGCGGCGTCCTTTAGGCGCTGCAGGGCCATTTCGTTGCCCTTCGAGCTCAGGTCGAGGCCTTCTTCCTGCTTGAACTCAGCGATGAGCCAGTCCACGACGCGCTGGTCGAGGTTGTCACCGCCCAGGTGTGTGTCGCCGTTGGTGGACTTCACCTCGATGACGCCCTCGCCAACCTCGAGGATGGAAATGTCGAAGGTGCCGCCGCCGAAGTCGTACACGGCGATGGTCTCGTCCTTCTTCTTGTCCAGGCCGTAGGCCAGCGCTGCCGCCGTGGGCTCGTTCACAATGCGCTTTACGTCGAGGCCGGCAATCTTGCCCGCGTCCTTGGTGGCCTGGCGCTGCGCGTCGTTGAAGTAGGCCGGAACGGTAATCACGGCCTCGGTGACGGACTCACCCAGGTAGGCCTCGGCGCTCTTCTTCAACTTCTGCAGAATCATGGCCGAGACTTCCGGCGGGGTGTACTCCTTGCCCTGCGCCACCACGGCTACGTGGTCGCCCTGCTGCACGACCTTGTAGGGCACCATCTTCATCTCGTCGTTGACTTCGTTGTACCGGCGGCCCATGAAGCGCTTGATGGAGAAGATCGTGTTCTCAGGGTTGGTAATGGCCTGGCGCTTGGCCACCTGGCCTACCAGACGCTCGCCGCTCTTGGAAAAGCCGACGATGGAGGGCGTGGTGCGTGCACCTTCTTCATTTGCAATCACTTTGGGCTCACCACCCTCGAGAACGGCCACACACGAGTTCGTGGTGCCAAGGTCAATGCCGATAATCTTTGCCATGTTGAGGCTCCTGCCTGCGCGTAGAAATGCTGACGAATATAGGATGCATGATTGAGTGAGTTAGTGTCAACTTTTCTTGATTGAATCGCAATAAAGAGGGAGTCGCACTTTGGGCAGGGCCTCGAACAATCCGCATCCGGTTCAACTTCTTGCGCTTACATGCGATTCAGGCGCAGGAAGCCCCAGTTCAGAAACCCGGCGAAGGTGACCCAAGCCAGGTAGGGGAGCATGAGCCAGGCCGCGGGGTGCGAAAACCGGTGGAAGACGATGGCGGTGAGGGCGATGCAGCACCAGAGGAGAATGAGTTCGACCATGGCAAGGCCGATGGCATGCTCACGGAAGAAGATGAGCGACCAGAGAAAGTTCAGGAGCAACTGGGCAAAGAAGATGCTGAGAGCCAGGGTGCGAGAGTTGGATGCGGGCGTGAGCGCAACGAGCCAGGCTGCCGCGGCCATCAGGATATAGAGGGTGGTCCAGACAGGCGCGAAGACCCAGTTGGGAGGTGCAAAAGACGGCCGCGTCAGGGTCTGATACCAGCCTTGGACTTCGCGTGCGGTCATGGCGCCGCTGACGGCGCCGACGCCAAGGCAGAGCAACAACAGACTCAAGAGCCAGATCCAGCGATTCATCGTTATCCCCCGTTGGCCGTCCAAAGCGGCTCAGGATGGCCGGATCCAGCGCAACCCAAACCAGTACTCCTCGATCCGGCGCTCCCAATGGGTTCATCTTCCAGGACGGAGGTGAAAATTTGCAATGGCTTGGGATGGCTCTGCGCATTCAACGCATGGGTCATTCCCATCCTGTAAGCTCAATTGTTCCGGTTGCGATGACCACCGCACACGCTCCAAACCGCTATCCACTCACCCAGGGAGTGAACCCGTGGCTGGTGACCGTGTCGGTGATGCTGCCCACCTTCATGGAGGTGCTGGATACGGCGATTGCGTCGGTGGCACTGCCGTACATTGCGGGCTCGCTGTCGGCGTCGAACTCCGAGGCGACGTGGGTGCTGACCAGCTATCTCGTCGCCAATGCAGTCATCTTGCCGGCATCGAACTGGTTTGCGCGACGCTTCGGGCGCAAGCGGTTTCTGCTTTCCTGTGTGGTGCTTTTCACCATTGCTTCGTTCTTCTGCGGGGCGGCTCCTACGTTGGGCGTGATTCTGCTGGCCCGCATTGTGCAGGGAGCGGGCGGCGGAGCGCTGCAGCCGCTTTCGCAGTCCATTCTGCTGGAGAGCTTTCCGCCGGAGCAGCGGTCGATGTCGATGGCCGCGTACGGATTGGGGATTGTTGTCGCGCCCGTGCTGGGGCCGACACTGGGCGGGTGGCTGACGGATACGTTCAGTTGGCGCTATGCCTTTTACATCAACATCCCGGTCGGCATTCTGGCGGTGCTGCTCATCAGCCGATTTGTGCATGACCCGCCGTACATCAAACATGCGAAGGTTGGTGCCTTCGACAACCTTGGCTTCGGTCTGCTGATCGTGTGGACGGGCTGCCTGCAGGTGGTGCTGGACAAAGGCCAGGAGGATGACTGGTTTGGCGCGCTCTGGGTGCGCTGGGCGGTGGTGGCGCTGGTGGTGGCGCTTGTGGGGTGGATCTGGCGATCGTGGACCCACCCGAAGGGACTGGTTGACTTGCACGTGCTCAAGGACCGCAACTTCCGAACCGGCTGCCTGCTGATTGCGCTACTCGGGATGTGCATCTACATCACCATCGCTATCCTCCCGCTCTACTATCAGGAGATTCTTGGCTATACGGCGTTTTCTGCGGGGCTTGTTGTCGGGCCCCGGGGAATCGGGTCGATTGTCGGGTCGCCGGCTGTTGGTGTGCTCGGCTCTCGTGTGGACAACCGGAAGCTGCTCAGTGCCGGGTTTATCGGATTTGGCGTCTGCTCGTTGATCTTCGGTACAGTCAATCTGGAGATTGGGCCCTTCACGCTTCTGGTCCCGATTATGCTGACCGGCTTTGCGCTGAGCTTTGTCTTTGTGCCGCTGGCGACGATGACGACCTCGACGATTCCGCGCGAGGAGATGGGGAACGCGACGGGGCTGTTCAACATGCTGCGCAACATCGGCGGCTCGGTCGGCATCGCCATGGCGACGACGGCGCTGATTCGCCGGGCGGACCTGCATCAGACGGACCTGAGCGCGCATGTCACATCGAGCAGCCCGGAGCTGCAACAGAAGGCTGCGATGAGCGCTGCCTACCTGAGCCATTACCTGGGCCGGGCGCAGGCGCGGCCCGGTTCCCTGGGCTTGTTCTACCGGCTGATGGGCCAGCAGGCCGCACTGCTGGCATATGTGGATGTTTTTCGCTGGACGGCTGTGCTGGCATTCTTCTGCGCCGGGGCGGTCTGGCTCTTCAGGAAGCAGCCGCGGCCCGCGCCGCCGCCGCCGGGTGCGCATTGAGGGCTAGATCCCCAGAAGGTACGCGGAGTTTCCCGGCGTGAAGCGCAGAGGGGCCCGGGGCAATCCAATGGAATGAAGGCCTGCGATGTCAGGAATTGCTATGCTGAAGAGTCAGGAAGCGTTGGTCTCCTTGGGACGAGGCGCCCTGGGCAGGAATGGCATGACAGGCCAGAGCCGAGGAGCACGCGCGCTTCCTGGATCGGCGGAAGCGAACGGAAGGTCTGGCGGTTTGAGCCGATGAATGGGTGAGGCGACGGGAGCTGAGTTTGAGACCCTGAGGCCCGGCACGGCAAGATGGGGAATTGAGACGAAAGATGCCCACGACACAGAACAAGGACTATTACGCGACGCTCGGCGTGAAGAAGACTGCGACGGCGGAGGAGATTCGCAAGGCATTTCGTAAGCTGGCGCGGAAGTACCATCCTGACGTGAATCCAGGCGACAAGCGCTCCGAGGAAAAGTTCAAGGAAATCTCTGAAGCGAACGATGTGTTGAGCGATGCCAAGAAGCGCAAGGTCTACGACCAGCTTGGGTTCTACTCCGACCAGATCGATCCGGCGCAGGCGGAGGCGTATGCGCGCCAGCAGGGTGCGGGCGGGGGTGTCCCGGTCGATTTCGGCGGATTCGATTTCTCGGGGTTCGGCGGCGCGGGGCAAAGCGGGACGGGTTCTTCTGGGTGGGGGAGTTTCAAGGACATCTTTTCTGGAATCTTTTCTGGAGCGCAACAGTCGCAGCGGCCGCGGGGACCGCAGCAGGGGACCGATCTGGAGTATCAGGCGACCGTCGATTTCTGGACGGCCATCCGCGGCGGTCAGGCGCGCATGCAGATTCACCGCCAGGAGACCTGCCCGACCTGCCATGGGCAGGCGGCGACCGGCGGGCCAATGCCGTGTCCGGAGTGCAACGGCACCGGCCAGGTGACCCAGATGGGTGGCCGCATGAAGTTCAACATCCCCTGCCCGCGGTGCAACGGGACCGGCCGAACCTCGAACGCATGTGGAACCTGTCACGGCGAGGGGACGGTGGGCCGCACAGAGACGGTCGAGTTTCGGATCAAGCCGGGTACGCGCGATGGACAACGCATCCGGTTGCAGGGCCGGGGCAATGCCGGCGTGGGCGGCGGCGCAGCCGGAGACCTGTTTGTGATTGTGCGAACGGGGACGCATCCCGTGTTTACGAGGACCGGCGACGATATTCAACTGACTGTGCCAGTCACCGTGCCGGAGGCCTCGCTGGGCGCCAAGGTGGATGTGCCCACCATCGACGGGCGCGCGCAGTTGAAGATTCCGCCCGGCACGCAGAGCGGGCAGAAACTGCGCATGCGGGAGCGCGGGGTGGAGAGCGCATCCCATCCGGGCCAGCGCGGCGACCAGATTGTGACCGTCGAGGTGGTGGTGCCGCACCTGCAGGACGAACGCAGCCGGGAGATTATGCGCGAGCTGGCGAGGCTGAACAATCAGGATCCGCGCGTGAAGCTGTTTGACCAGATCTGAGGCCTTTGCCGCGCGCATAAGGTAAGCTGGTGCGGAGAACCAACGCATGGCGGCACGACGCAAATCCAAAGGCGCATACATGATCTCGGCGGTCGCCGAGATGTACGAGATTCATCCGCAGACGCTGCGGCTCTACGAGCGCGAAGGGTTGCTGAAGCCATCGCGCACGGAGGGCAACACGCGCCTCTACACGGATGAGGACCTGGAACGTCTCGAGTTTATCCTGAATCTCGCGCGCGACCTGGGCGTGAACATCGCCGGGATTGCCATCATTCTGCAGATGCGCGAACGGATGGAAGAGATGAATCGCCAGATGCAGAGCTTTGTGGAGTACGTGCGGTCGGAGATGCTGTCGCGCTTCCACCAGGCTGCGCCGAGCGCGGCGGGCGCGATTGTGCCGCTGCGAAAGCCCATCGCAGGCAGGCCGGAGCCGGCGAAGCGGCCATAACCAACTCGCCGCAGACGATTTGGCAATGCGCGGAGATTCCCCATCGACGTCACTTCGGTCCAGATTCTTCTGATTGTCTTTTGCGCAACGCTGATTCGCTCGGCGTTTGGTTTTGGCGAGGCCCTGATTGCGGTTCCGCTGCTGGCTTTCTGCATGCCTCTGCGGGTCGCTGCGCCTCTGGCCGTGCTGCTGTCCATCACCGTTGCGGCGGTTGTGGTGGTGCAGGACTGGAGGCAGATTCATGTGCGCAGCGCGGGCTGGCTCATCCTTTCCACGGTGGCCGGCATACCGCTGGGCCTGTGGATACTGACCAGTCCCCACCAGCAGGCGGTCAGGATCGGTCTTGCCCTGCTCATTGTGCTCTTCTCCGCGTATTCGCTTCTGGCGGGCAGCTTGCCGGCGCTCCACAGTGACAGCAGGAAGTGGCTGCTTGGCTGCGGTTTCTGCGCGGGTATTCTGGGCGGTGCGTATGGCATGAATGGCCCACCTCTGGTGCTCTATGGTTCACTGCGCCGGTGGCCGGCCCAACGGTTTCGCGCCACACTGCAGGCCTACTTCCTGCCCGCGAGCCTGCTCGGCATGGCGGGATTCTGGCGTGCCGGATTGTGGGGCCACGCCGTGTCGCATGACTACCTGCTTTCGCTCCCCGCGATGGCGCCGGCGGTCTTTTTGGGCAGATGGATCAACCGCCGTCTCTCGACGGAGATGTTTCTGCGCTATGTTTACATCGGGCTGGGGTGTATTGGCCTGCTTTTGTTCGTGCAGTCCCTCGGCGGCTAGAAGGAATCTCACAGGGCAAACGGGGCGTTCCGCAGGTATCCTGTTAGCTGCATGACGTACGTTCTTTTCGCGCTGGCAGCCTTCGGCCTGATTACATCCACGGTCTTCACGGGCATGACACTGTGGTCCGTGCCCGGTTATCTGCGCGAGCGCCGCAAGGTCAATTGGCTGCTTGCGGACCGTCCCGGATTCACCCCTCCACTCTCTCTTCTGAAGCCTCTCCACGGATCGGAGCCGGGACTTGCCTCCTATCTGGCGAGCTTCTTTGAACAGGATTATCCCGAGTACGAGATTCTCTTTTGCGCGCGCTCTGCGGAAGACCCAGGGTTAGAGGTTGCGCGCGCGGTGGCCGCGCGTTATCCGCGGATTCCGGTGCAGTTTCTTTTCACCGGAGGGCAGCCGGACTACATCAACGACAAGGCTATTTCGATGGAGAGGATGGAGGCTGCGGCCAGATACGACATTCTGGTGATCAGCGACAGCGATGTGCGCGTCACGCCGGATTATCTGCGCGCCGTCGCGCTGCCGTTTGCCGATGAACGCGTGGGTGGATTGACGTGTCCGTATCGCGGCTTGGCGGCCGAGGGCGGCCTTTGGGCGCGGCTGGAGGCGGTGGGCATGTCGGTCGAGATGACGGCAGGCGTGCTCGTGGCGCGGATGATGGAGGGGATGCAGTTCACGCTGGGCCCGACGATGGCCTTCAGGCGCCAGGCAATTCGAGCCATGGGGGGATTCAAGGTCACGGCAGATTATTGCGCCGATGATTTTGTGCTGGGGAACGAGACGTGGAAGTTGGGCCAGAAGGTCGTTTTGAGTCATCACGCGATCGACCACATGGTGATCAATTCGAGCTTTGTCGCCTCGATTCAACACCAGGTTCGATGGATGAAATCCACACGTTTTTCCCGGCCCAAAGGGCACTTTGGTACGGCGCTGACCTTCAGCCTGCCTTTCGGGCTACTGGGTCTGGTGGCTGCAGCGGTGATGGGGCACGCAGGCTGGGGCCTGGCTATGCTGGGCTGGAGCGTGGCGACGCGGCTGGCTCTGTCGATCGCGGTGGGTCGGCTGGTTGTGCAGGACCGGAGCTGGTTTGGGCTGCTCGTGCTCTATCCAATTCGCGATCTGATGGGCTTTTGTTTCTGGGCGGCAAGTTATGGGTCCAGCAGGATTCTTTGGCGCGGACGGGTCTTTGATTTGCTCCCCGGCGGCAAGATGCGGGCAGCCAGATGAAACCGCATTCCGAACGAACGCAATCGCGCACGGAATGCACCACAAGGTCCAGACCCTTTTAGCGTGCGAGGGGCCTGCGGCTGAGCCAGCTTCACTTGCATGGTCAACGGTGTCTTGTTATGACGAGAAGATCAGTTGCGTGCGCTGCCTTTGAAAGGAAGGGGATGAGCGCTCTTCGGACCAGCATCGCTCTTGCGACCTATCAGGGGGGCGGTATCTCTCAGAGCAGTTGGAGAGCTACCGGAATCAGACCCGGTTTCCCGATGAGGTTGTCATCAGCGACGACCATTCATCGGACGATACCGATGCGATTGTGGAGGCCTTCGCCCGGCGGGCTCCCTTTTGTGTCCAGTACATCAAAAACCAGGGAACACCAGGGATTGCGGGTAATTTCGAGAATGCAGTTCGGCATTGCTCGCACGAGATTATTTTGTTTTCTGATCACGACGACGTGTGGCTTCCGGCGCACATCGAACACCTGGCAGGACTATTTGAGGCGAACCAACAGGTCCTGGCTGCGTCGAGCAACAGCTTCATCGTCGACGAACAGCTTTGCCACAAGGGCTACACGCTTGAGCAGAGTGTGCGCTATCCCAGGAGGCTGTACGAAGCTGTGATGCGGTTTCCGAAGAATCAGCTAGAACTGATTGTTCGCTACCGAATCCTCGCTGGGCACGGCCTTGCATTTCGCAGGAGCCTTTTCCCTCTGATTCTCCCATTTTCGGACATTTGCATTCATGACTGGTGGGTGTATCTGCTTGCGGCGTCTGTGGTATCTGTTGGCTATATCTCAGAGCCGCTGACACTGTATCGAACCCATTCCAGCCAGACGATGGGCGGAGCGATGCAGTCGATGGCTGCAACGGCAGCGGGGCTTGCAGCGAGGGGCGGGGATGAGGCTCGTTCGTGACGAGCGATTCTGGAGCGGCTTCGATCGCGCCCTGAGCTTGTGCCGAATTTCGAGTACTCCGAGAGGCTGATTTGCGAAAAGATGGAGTTTGTCGAGCGCCGCAACCGCACTAGGAAGCTCGGGTTGCCGGCCAGAGTGGCAGCCACCTCGCGAGAGTTATTGGTTGGGAGATACCATCGGCTGGGCCGTGGATTCGTCACCTATGCGAGAGATCTCTACGGAGACCGTTAGGCTAATGCAGCGGCCTGTCGGTCCAGAGCGCCTTGTCAGCGATGGATTGCACCGGATAGAGGTGACCTGCCAGCAACTGCTCTGCCTTGCTCTGATTGGCGTCCTGCGCGAAGAGCCATTTGCGCTCGCCTTTGCCCCACATCGCCACGAGTTGGTCTTCGCTGAGGAAGATCTTTGGCGCGTCGGGATAGCACGATCCCCACAACAGCGACGAACCTGCACCATGCGGTGAACACGGCTCGACAACGATATACGCCGGCCTGCGCAAAAAGTCGTGCGTGTAGAAGACAACCGACGAGGCATCCGACTGGTCGCCGAAGATGATGAACGAGTCCGACGAAGAACCGTTGCGCAGGATTGTGTCGGCGAGCTGTTTGGAACTCAGCATAGGCTCAAAGCGTGCGAAGGCGATGTGGGCCGCAATGAGGAAGATCGCAGCGGTCACGGCTACGCTGACAGTGGCGGCGATGTTCCTGCGCCGCACGCGCAGGAGCCATCCGACGGCCGGACCGATGAGCAGCGTGCCTGCGGCCAGCGCAGCGGGAAGGCGAAGAGCGGCAAACGAAGGCCCGGTGAGATCAAAGAGATGCGACATCGACAGCGTGTAGCCGCCCACGTCGCGATGGGCCAGCAGCGTGCCGATGTCGGGTACAAAAGGGAGACGGCGCGACTCCCAGAGGCCCCAGCCGAGAGCGAGAGCACTGAGGATGCCGACCACTGCAAAGACAGCCTGCGCCCACGTCAGCCATGAACTGGACAGCGCCGTCGAAGCGTCCGACTCCCCTCTGCGTTCATCGCCCTCTTCGATGTCGGCCAACACCGCGGCCGTAAGGATCAGCAGCGGCGGCCACGCGGGAAACGTGTAGTACTCCTGATTGGTGGAGATGGAAAAGAAGAGCAGCGTGAAGGCAGAGAACAATCCGAGGAGCCATGCTGTGCGGACGCGGAACTTGAGGCGGTAGACGTAGGTGGCCACGTCTTCGCGCGCGGCGTTGTCGAGGTAGAAATCTACGGTCTGGCCGGCGTCGCGGCGGAGATGCTGCAGCCAGCTTCCACGCGTCTTCCACGCGATGACGAGCAGGGCGGGCAGGAACAGGCTCCAGGGAAAGAGCCAGACCAGATGCAGCAGCCAATAAGCGACAAAGGGCAGGCGGTTATAGTCATGCGGGAAACGCTCGCCCAGGAAGCGCAGAACATGCTCGTTGATGAAGTAGAAGTACCAGAAGCCGTGGACGTTGCCCGGAGTGGGGTGATTGCCGACCGGATGGCCCTGATCTGGATTGGCGAAGCCGGCGAGGATATGCCACGGCGCGGCAATGGCGAGATAGAGCAGCAGCCCTGAAAACGGACGAAACTGCTGCCAACGTCGCCACTGTCCGCTGAGCAGAAGAAGGGGAAGGGCTGCTCCGAGAAAAAAGACAGGGGCGATCAGTCCCTTAGTGAGCGTGGCCAGCGCCAGCGCGGCCCACATGCCATAGAAGCGGATCGGCCGCTTCGATTCCATGCCGGTCAGAAAGCTGTAGAGCGCGAAAAGGAAGAGAAAGCTCAGCAGCGCCTCTGGAATGGCGAAGCGCGTGAAGAGAAACGGGCCGATAGAGGTGAGGATGCCGAGGGCTGCATAGTAGCCTGCACGGGGGCTCCACGCGCGGCCGGCCCATAGCCACGCGAGCCAGGCGCAGCCCAGCAGGGCCAGCGCGTTCTGCAAGTGTGTAGAGAAGACGTTCTCACCGAACACGCGGTAGAAGACGGCGTCGATCCAGTAAGGCAGCGGCGGCTTTTCAAGATACCGGATTCCGTCCACCTTCAGCGTGACCCAGTCACCGTTCTCGACGATGTGCTGCGCGGCCTGTGCATGGCTTGCATCCACGTCATCCAGCAGCGGCGGAGAGAAGAGAGATGCAAGCTGCACCGATGCAAAGATCGTCAGCAGCAGCGCCCATACGGCGAACGCGGAGGGCGCCGTGGCGGGTCGTGAAGCTTGAATTGATTGCGGAGTCATTGTACCCCTGCTTCCGGTGTCAACAAAAAGGATCAGCAGCCCAATTGCGAGGGAGCACGAGCTATCGCTGGAGCCGGTGGCCACCCAGCGATGCCATGCCAAAGAGGCTAAGGAAAGGATAGCAGCAGCGCAGTCCGACCATTGCAAAGCACAGTACAATTGCGCTCACTCGGCTGTGTGATCAGAACCGCTGCATCGCGGATGCGCAGGGGTGAAAATAGATAAAAGTAAGGTTACGGTTCAATGAAGCTGATTCTCATGCCCGGCAATGCGACATCGAAAAGTCCGAAGCCCGGATCGACGAGTCAGCACCTCCGCGCCTGGCTGCACCTGCTCGAGAACTGCGCCAGGAAGCCGAGCCGTCGCAGAGTCCATGCGCTGCGTGTGGCGACGCTGCGCCTGCTGGTTTCCGCCGAGGGAATGCTTTCGAGTCTTCCCGATGGAACCGATGCGAAATCGTCCACGCAACGCTGGATGAAACAGGCCGACAAATTACGCGGTGCGCTCGGCACGATACGCGAAATCGACGTCTACCGCTCACGGCTGGAAGGCTTGCGCGCCACGCTGCAGAAAACGGACAGTCTAAAGCTCCACACCTCTCGCGACCTGCTGGAACAGCTGGATACGCTGGATGAAGGGCTCAAACGCGCGCGGAAAAAGGCGGAAACGAAACTGACGGTGCGAGTTGCAGATCGGATGCAACATCTGCGCAAGGTGTCCCAGTCGTTCGAAGCTGTTGCGCCTGAGCCGGTCGTTGCATCGGGTGCAGAGAGCTTGGTGCTCCAGATCAGGAAGCTGCAATCCGAGGATCTGGAGTTCAGCGCGGAGAACCTGCACGCGTTTCGCAAGCGGCTTCGCACGGTGCGGTACGCCGTCGAAGCTCTTGGTTCATCTGACCGAGGAACGAAGCGGCTGGTGCGTCAACTCCGCAATCTGCAGGTGGCAATCGGGACGTGGCACGATTGGGATGCCCTCTCGCGCGAAGCTCACGATGCGTTTTCCGGCGCAGCGGGAAAGACGGGTCTGGCCGCGCTGCTGGACGAACTTGCTGCGGAATCGCTGACGAAGGCCATCGAGGGCTGTACGCACATGATGGAAGACTTGAAGCGGCTGGATCTCGGCGCAGGAAGCAGCGTAGCACGGGGTAAACGCCCCGTGCAGAGAGCGAAGCTCGACGCGCTGCCCGCGATGCGCCGCGCCTGATCGCTGCGTGGGTTGCGGCTTTGTGAAAACGTGAACGACTGCGCCGCTACTCCGCGTGCAGGACGACCTCAAATAACAACAAGCTGACCGTGGTGAAGATGATGTCGTAGCCCAGCAGAAGCTTAATCCAGAGGGATGGATCACTCTCGCCGGTCAGGATGGCGGTGGTGGCCTGCACCATGGCCAGCAGCGCGGGCACAAAGATGGGAAAAAGAATGAGGGGCAAAAGCAGTTCGCGATTGCGGCTGCGAATGGAGAGTGCAGCGAAGAACGTTCCATTCGCCACCAGCGCCCAGGTGCCCAGCGGCAGCACCACGGCCAGCAGCCATGCGTTCCCTAAGATGTTCAGGTTGTACATGACGAGGAAGACCGGCGCCAGCAGAACCTGCACGATCGTGACGAAGAGGAAATTGGCCAGGACCTTGGCGAGGTAGAGTTCAGAGCCCGGCGCAGGGGCCATGCGCTGCGCGTCCAGAACCTGATGGCGAATCTCACGCGCCCAGGCCTGGTTGAGAGCGCTGACGGACGCGAACATCGTCGCCACGGAGAGCACTCCGCCTGCGATTTCCCGAGCAAAGGAGCCGCGCGGGTCAAATGCGAGAGAAAAGAGCACGACGACCAGGAGCGCGAAAAACAGCATCGAGTTGATGGCTTCTTTTGAGCGCCACTCGATGCGAAGGTCTTTCACCAGGTGAATCCAAAGCGCGCTGGTGATCATGCGTGTGCCTCACGGCTGGCCTTGGTCAGGTCGACGGCGGCAACGGGTTCGCTGAGGGCCGCGGCTGCGCGCAGATAATCGTCTGGACTCAGAATGAGCTGGACGCCTCGCGTGCCGGCGGAGACGCTGATTTTGTCGAAGAGAATCACCGTCTCATCGACAAAGACGGGATAGGCCTTCTTCGCTCCGAAAATGGTGACTCCACCGCGAATGTAACCGGTGAGAGGCTGGACGTCTTTGAGTGGGACCATCTCGATTTTGCGCAGGCCAGCGGCGCGCGCCAGCTTTTTGAAATCCAGCTCCGCATCGCCGGGAACGACGGCAAAGACATAGCTTCCTGGCCCGCCTGTCGTCAGCAGAGTTTTGAAGACCTGTTCCGCGGGCATGCCAATTTTGCGGGCCACAGTGGTCGCAGCAAGATCGTCGGGGTCCACTTCGTATTCGCGCGCTTCAAAGGGGATGCCGAGGCTATCAAGGAATCGGGCGCCATTGGTCTTCATTGCGTCGGACTCCCCGGCTCAAACGAAGCGACACGGCCCGCGTGCAGGGTCAGGATCCAGTCGGCAATGGGCGCCGCCAGTTCGCGCTGATGGGTGGTGAGGACGATGGTGCGGTCGGCGCGGCGGAAGCCTGCCAGCATGGATACCATCTGGCGCGCCGATTCGATGTCCATGTTGGAGAAAGGCTCATCGAGCAGCAGCAACTCCGGGACCGGCATCAGCACGCGGGCAAGCGACGCGCGCTGGCGCATTCCCTGCGAGTATTGGCCGAGCGGGCGGCTGAGTGCGGGGTCAAGGCCCACCTGGCGAAGCGCCTCCTGCGGGCTCAGGCATTTGCGGTCCGGGTAGAGGCTGGCAAAGTAACGCAGATTTTCCGAACCGGTCAGCTCGTCATAGAGCATGGGAGCATGGCTCATGTAGGCAATGCGCTCGCGTACCTGCTGCGGTTCCGAGCCGCCAAACACTTTGACGGAGCCGTGGGTGGGACGAAGAAGCCCGGCAAGGATGCGCAGCAACGTGGACTTGCCCGCGCCGTTCTCCCCGAGTAGCACATAACAATGCCCCGGTTCCAGATCAACCGAAATCTGGCGCAGGGCCGCGAACGCGCCAAACAGTTTGGAAACCTGCTCAACGCGCGCGCAAAGTGCCTTTTCTGCTGCTGCCGCCGGAGCTTGCGCGGTCATGCGGTCAGTTGGCCGTGGCCGCGGCGCCGGGCTGGGTTACGGGCTGAGCGGCGGCGCGGGGATTGGTCTGCGCCGGGCCGGACTGATTGGGCGCATACTTGCTGGCGCACTTAGCCTGCAGTTCGTTGGCATGGAAGACGCCATCGCGTCCGTATGTGCCCATCGCCAGAGCCTGCGCGTCGTCCTTGAACGTGTCCGGTGGAGGCTCGCTGCCCTTGTACACAACCTTGAGTAGTCGGCCGCTGGCGGCTTTGGGAGAATGGCTCTCAAACTCGTTCAACATAAAGGTGACGTGCGGCCCATCCTGTTCGATGGAACCCGGCTGAACGAAGCCCTCCACGCGGAGGTTGCTCTTAAATGCCTTGTCGCCCATGCCGCCCAGTTCGGCGATGGTCACGTAGTAACTCTTGCTGGAGCCATAGCCGCTGAAAGCCAGCCAGCCAATGGTTCCCACAATGATGGCTACCGCAATGCCGATGCGCAGCGAGTTCTTGGAGTTCTTCATAGACAACTTCAACGATACGAGGCGTTGGGGGCAGGGTCAACCATCTGGGGTATGATGTGTGATTCGCATCACACCTTTTCCGCGCGCCGTGGCCGTCGGCATTGTGTTCTGAAGTTTCATTTTATCTTGCAGAATCAAGCGTTTGCGCAGCATAGTCGAGAGCCTCGAACAGGGCGGCGAGCTGCTGTTGGGCCAGGGGGGCGTTGTGCGCGTCCAGCGCTTCATTCACCCCCGGGATCACGACCGCTGAGTAACCGGTGAACTCGCCCGGAGCATAGATGAGGTGCTTGTACCAGGGGCGGTTGGGCAGCCCCGCCGGTGACAGCAGATCCGCTTCCGCGGCGCGCAGGGTCAGGTCCAGCGTGGCGGGATCGCGCGGCGGCGATTGCTGCAATGCGTGAGCTTTCGCGGCTGCTGCCGCAAAGCGTGCGACGGCCGCTCCGGCGGCGTCGAAGTCAAGCGAATCGATTTCTTCCTGTTGCGCCTTGAGTTTGGCCGCGTCGAGGTAGGACGCGACGGCGCGCGCGTAGGCTTCGTAATCGTAGGGAAGCACATCGGCGTCGGCCATGCGGATGGCTTCGAGCCCGAGCACGCGGGCCATTTGCTGCAGATACACAAAGTGAGGATCGGCGTTGAGAACGAACCATGAATAGTCGTCGAATGCAGAGTGATAGACCCCATACGGACCTTTTGAACCCACGTCGGTGGAGGGAACGCCTGCGTGTTGCAGGAATGGGGTGAAGTCCGACCCGGAGCCAAGATCGCTGACCTGCACCTCGACGCCGGATTCGGCCGGCGCGTTGGATGCCCGATGTTCCTGCAATCCAGCCTGGTTCTGGCGCCACTGCTGGTAGACGGTTCCGACCACGGGACTCGGCACAGACTGGGCAATCTCCCGGACAAATTCTTTGAGAGAGGGTACGGCGGCCGCGGAGAAGTCAGGGCCAGCCACACCCACATCGGTGTTGAAGTATGCGACGGTGTGGCTCATCTCATCCTCATGCTGCTCCACCCACTCGGTTGAGCCGATGAGTCCTTCTTCTTCCGCGTCCCAACTGCAGAAGACAAGCGTGCGCCGCGGGTGCCACCCTGCACGGAGGAGCACGCCGACGCCACGCACTGCCTCCAGCATGGCTGCCGTACCGCTGCTGGGGTCCACTGCACCATAGACCCAGGCATCGCGATGGTTGCCGACGATGACCTGTTCACTGGCGAGGTCCTTGCCGGGAAGTGTGCCAATCACGTCCCAGATGGTGCGGCGTTGATAGTCCTGCTGCGACACGAGGTGAACTCGCACACCGCCCGGCCCCAGGTGGTATCGAAACGGCAGTGCCCCCTGCCAGCCTTCCGGGACTTCGGGCCCTTTGAGCGCCTTCAGGATCGGGGCGGCATCGTGGTAGCTGATGGGAATTGAGATGATATGAGGCTGGTTGCCATCGGGAGAAACGCGCGCTGAATCCGGCAGATCCGGAGTTGAGGCAATGCCGGGCGTCTCCGGATCACCCGGATATTTGAACAGATACTGCACGGAGCCGCGCTGTACGCCTGTCTCCGGCCTCCACGGACCCTGTGGATATGGGTCGCCTTTGTAGTAGCCGTCGTCATGCGGATCGGAATAAATCAGCACACCCGCCGCGCCGTGCAGCTCCGCAAGGTAGACCTTGACTCCGCGGAAGTTGATTCCGTAACGAAAGAGGACAATCTTGCCGCGTAGGTCTATATGCTGCCTTTCGAGTTCCTTGAAATCTTCAGGACGGCCGTAATTCGCATACACGACATCGCCGGTGATGTCGCCTGAGCCGGAGGAGCCGTTGAACGGCATGACGACGCGCGGATTGTCCTGAAAAGGATCGCCGGTAACCCGTTCCCGCGTGGGTCCGCTCATCAGAAGTTTGCCGCCTGCGTCGAAGGCCTCGACACGCACGACTTTGGGCCAGTTCAGCAGGACGCGATAGGGAACGATTTGCGTAGCCAGGCCTGCGGAGCGAAACTTCTCCGCAACGTAATCGGCGGTGCGGCGATCCTCTGGCGATGCGGCAAGGTGGGGTTCGGCGGTGAGTGCCTTTAACTCTTCACCTGCGAGCTTCGCGCTGGGCACGGCGAGAAACTTTTCTTCAATCGCCGCTTCCGGCGTAAAGTCGCTGTAGCCGAAGGGCGCGGCCGGATGCTGGCCAGAGATGCGGGAGGAGTCAACCGCGGTGAGAAGAAGAAGTGTGGTGCTGAGGAGGGAGGAGGTACGTAGATCCATCCGGTAAGTCTCCTCGGTGAGGATGGGCCCAGCGGGAGACGGGCAACCTTCTGCTGCTCAGGCGTGGCCGATCGCGATTCAGCCACAGCTTACACTAGAGACCGGAGGATGTCGCGCTGAGCCAGACCGAACCCCAGCAGACCATTGAGGTCGCGAGTGAATCAGCGCGAGTGACTGCGCAAGCCCTTGCCAATGCAGAGGAGGATCGTCTGCCTCAGGTGGTGAAGGCGCTGCGCAACCAGAACTTTCGCCTCTTCTGGAGCGGGAACTTTCTCTCGAACATCGGCACCTGGATGCAGAATGTGGCGCAGGGATGGCTGGTACTCGAGTTGACGAATTCTTCCTTCTGGCTCGGTGTGGTCGGCTTTGCCGGATCGATTCCGTTTCTGCTGTTCACGCTCTTTGGCGGCGTGATCGCAGACCGCGTGAACAAGCGCAGGCTGCTGCTGGCGACGCAGACGGCCATGATGATCCTCGCGTTTGTTCTGGCTGCCCTGGCATGGTTCAAGGTTATTACTGTGTGGGAAGTTGCGGTGATCGCATTTCTGAATGGAACGGCCATGTCGATGAACGCGCCGAGCTATCAGGCGCTGGTGCCGCGGCTGGTGCGCAGGGAAGACCTCACGAATGCCATCGCGCTGAACTCGGCGCAATTCAACATGTCGCGGATCCTGGGGCCTACCTTGGGCGGCTATGCGATGGTACTGTTCGGCGTGGCGGGCAACTTCTTTCTGAACGGCGTGAGCTTTCTCGCCGTGCTGTGGGCGCTGGTGAGGATTCGCTATCCGGAAGAGGAGCACGTGCATCCCGCGAGCATCTGGGATAGCCTTCGCGCCGGGTTCGCGTATCTCCAAAGCCAGAGGCAGATGACGGTGCTGATGTGGATGACGGCGACGGTGAGCCTGTTGGGCATTCCGTTCCTGACGTTTATTCCCTACTTTGCCAAGGTGCAGTTGAATGCCGGGGAGAGCGGTCTGGGCTGGCTGCTGGCGGGATCCGGACTTGGCGCCGTGCTCGGGGCAGTCACGATTGCGGCGAAGGGAAACCTGCGTCATCGCGGTATCGTGTTGACCGTGAGCGGGGTGTTCTTCTTCGCTGCAATTATCGGCTTTTGCTATTCAAACCGCTTCGCGCTCTCTGAGGTTCTCGCGCTCTGCGAAGGCTACAGCGGGATTCTGATGATCTCCTGCTTCAACGTATCCATCCAGCACCTCGCATCCGACTCGATGCGAGGGCGCGTGATGAGTATTTACGCGACCAGCTTTCTAGGCCTGCCGCCGCTTGGCGCGTTGTTTGCGGGCGAGCTGTCACGTCATATCCCGACGGGTCATGCGCTGGCGACAATGGCGGGCGTGGCAGCCACGTTATTCCTTGGCTTCTTTGCCTTTTCGCCCGCCCTGCGTTCGCTGGATTAGGCAACCGGCTGCGTGCAGTGGGCGCAGCGCCGGGCGGCGACCGGAATCTCACTCAGGCACTCGCTGCAGGTCTTGGTGGCGGGAGGAGCGACGGGAGCAGGCTTCTTCAGACGAGTCATGACGGCATTCATGGGCAGGACAATCGCGAAATAGACGACGCTGGCCACAATCAGGAAGGAAACAATCGCATTGAAGAAGTTGCCGACCTTAATGGCTCCGCCGCCAACGTGGAGAATGACGCCGCTGAAGTCCGGCTTGCCGATGGTAGCCGCGATCAGCGGGTTCAGGACATCGCTGACCAGCGAACCCACAATGGCATTGAAAGCAGCGCCCAAAATGACTGCGACCGCGAGGTCAACCACGTTTCCGCGAAGAATAAAATCACGAAATCCTTTCAACATCGTTTCCTCCTGAACAGGGTTTGAGCCACCAGATCCAGCGGCCTTCGTAGATCGCACGCGATTCCTGTGTAAGGAGTTGTGCGCCGTTTGCGATCCCGTGCTCGCCATAGTACAGGATGCGCTGGCGACTTGTACGCAGAAATTGCGTGAAAAGGAGGAATTGCGAAAGGCTCGATGCCAGCGCGTCACTCGCTGGCGGTCAGGATCTGGGGTGGGCTTGCATGCGCGCGGGTTTCTGAAATTCAGGGATAGGCTACAAGAAAAACAATCATGGCAAGAATCATCAGGTCGGCATAGATCAGCAGGAGGATTCCGGCGTGGTAAAGGTTCCAGCGGCGATTGAGACAACGAACGGTGTCAGCGAGGCCGCCCAGTCCCAATACCAGCGCCACGAACTGCCAACGGGAGCCGTGGAGGTCGTCGATATGCGGGAAGCCGGCCAGGCGCAGGCTGAGAGCGAATGCGGCCAGCGAGAGCACGAGGCCGCGCGCAATCGACTTGCGTCGCGAAAAAATCAAGGAGGGGCGGGGAAGCTCCACTCCACTACTGTAGCTGCTCAGGCCGGGACAGGGTCGGATGCCATCTTCTGGAGAGACTCTGCGAAGGGCGCTCGCAGCACACCGCGCTCCGTAATGATGGCGGTTACGTAGCTGGCAGGCGTCACGTCGAAGGCTGGATTGCAGATGCCGACGCCGTTTGGCGTGAGTTGCCTGCCGCCATGATGCGTGACCTCGACCGGATTGCGCTCCTCAATCGGAATGGCGTCGCCGGTCGCGGTTGCAGTGTCAATGGTGGACCATGGTGCCGCTACATAGAACGGGATGCCGTGTTCTTTTGCGAGGATCGCTACGTTGTAGGTTCCAATCTTGTTCGCGAAGTCTCCATTGGCCGCGATGCGGTCCGCGCCCACCACGACCGCCTGAATGCGGCCTGCGCGCATGAGGCTCGCAGCCATGTTGTCGCAGATCACGGTCGTGTCGATACCGTCTTCCATAAGCTCCCATGCGGTGAGGCGCGCGCCCTGCAGAAAGGGACGCGTCTCATCGGCATAGACGCGAATTTTTTTGCCTTGTTCGACTGCAGAACGAATGACGCCGAGTGCGGTTCCGTAGCCGCAGGTGGCCAGCGCGCCGGCGTTGCAGTGCGTCAGCACACCGCCTTCGGCAGGCAACAGGTCCCCGCCGAACGCGCCCATCGACCTGCAGGCGGCGATGTCCTCGTTGTACATGGCATGCGCTTCGGCAAGAAACCTCTCGCGGATCTGGTCCATCGATGCGCCGGCCGATCTTAGCCGGCCGAAGAGATGTTTCATGCGGTCGATCGCCCAGAAGAGATTCACCGCGGTGGGGCGGGTGCCGGCCAGGCGGGCGCACACTTTTTCAAACTCCGGCGCGAAGTCCTCTGCCGTTTTCGCATTGCTGCGCAGAGCGCCAAGCGCGACGCCATACGCCGCCGAGACGCCAATCGCTGGAGCCCCGCGGACCACCATGGTCACAATCACGTCGGCGACTTGTTCATAGTTGGTGGCGAGCACGTAGCTCTCTTCGAGGGGCAGCCGGGTCTGATCGATGAAGCGGACACCTTCGGGCGTCCATGTAAGCGTGGGAATCATGGGTACTTTCAGTGTAGCGTGTGCCGCGCGGGCGCTTCGGGCGGCCCTGAAAACATTTTCATTTTCTGCTGGACGGTCCTTTGTTTCTCTGCGTAGAGTGATTGGGTACCGTCTCTTCCGAACAAACAGCGCGGCGAGGACCCGAATTGAAGCTCACGTGGATCGACTGGCTCATCATGCTGCTCTACTTCGTGTTTGTGCTGGGCATTGGTTTTGCGCTCAAACGCTACATGAAGACGAGCAAGGATTTTTTTCAGGCGGGACGAGCGCTGCCTGCGTGGATCTGTGGGCTCGCCTTCATCAGCGCGAACCTGGGCGCTCAGGAAGTCATTGGAATGGGTGCTTCCGGCGCGAAATACGGGCTGGAGACCGCGCATTTCTATGGCATCGGGGCCATTCCCGCGATGGTGTTCGTCGGCATCTTCATGATGCCTTTCTATTACGGATCCAAAGCACGCTCTGTGCCGGAATTTCTGCGCCTGCGCTTCGATGAGAAGACTCGTGCTCTGAATGCATGCTCCTTTGCCGTGATGACGGTCTTCAGTTCCGGCATCAGCATGTATGCCATGGCACGCCTGATTCAGACGCTCCATGTTTTCGATGGATTGTTTTATTCGCTGGGTCTTCCACAAGGTGGCATTTTCACCTTTTCCATTGTGCTCTCCGCGATTATCGTGCTGCTCTACATCTTTCTCGGCGGCCTGACCAGCGCGATTTACAACGAGGTGCTGCAGTTCTTTCTCATCATTGCCGGCTTTCTTCCGCTGGTGCTGCTGGGGCTCAAGAATATCGGCGGATGGGCAGGGCTCAGGGCTTCGCTGCCTGTGGCGTACATGCATGAGTGGAAGGGCGTGATGCATGCGAGCACCAATCCCATGGGCATCGACATCATCGGCATCGGAATGGGGCTTGGCTTCGTGTTGGGGTCGGGGTACTGGTGTACGGACTTCCTTGTTATCCAGACGGCAATGGCGTCCAAGGACATGGAGTCTGCGCGGCGCGTCCCGCTGATTGCTGCAATCCCGAAAATGTTCTTTCCGTTTCTGGTCATCCTGCCGGGGCTGATTGCGATTGGATTGCAGACGCCGCATACGACCACTGTGCAGCACGAGATCAATGGCGCAATCTATCGCGAAACCGACGTGGTTCCCAAGCAAGTGGAAGAAGGCAGGGGACTGGTTCCTGCCAAAGTGAATCCGGTGACGGGGAAGCCAATGCTCGACGCCAGCGGAAAGCCGCTGCTGGACTATGATATGGCGACTCCGAACATGCTCCTTCATTATTTTCCGACGGGTATTCTGGGCCTCGGTCTCACGGCGCTGCTGGCGAGCTTCATGAGCGGGATGGCAGGCAACGTGACGGCGTTCAACACCGTGTTTACCTACGATCTGTATCAGTCGTACATTCACAAGGGCGCACCAGACCGGCATTATCTGGCGGTAGGACGCTGGGCTACGGTGGGCGGAATTTTGCTGTCGATTGGGACGGCCTTTGCGGCCATCAACTTCAACAACATCATGGACACGCTGCAACTGGTCTTCTCGTTTGTAAACGCACCGTTGTTTGCAACGTTTCTTCTCGGCATGTTCTGGAAGCGCGCGACCGGACATGGTGCCTTTGCGGGGCTTATCTCGGGCACCGCAGCGGCCATGCTGCATCATGGCCTGACCCTTCCGATCGAAGCGCACACGGGCATCCACGGCGGCTGGATTACGGTGCTGCATCACTATCCCAGCGATATGGCGCAGAATTTCTACGGCGCCATCTTCGCATTCGGCATCAACCTGGTTGTCACGATCGTAGTAAGCCTGATGACGAAGCCACATCCGGAATCTGAGCTGGTCGGGCTGGTTCACTCGCTGACGCCGAAGCCTTCTCATGCGCATCTGCCATGGTGGAAGCGGCCCGAGGCGTTGGGCGTTGGAATTCTGCTTGTGGCTGTTGCCTTGAATCTGTTCTTTGCCTGATGACGGAGACGAAATGATTCTCGATTTGCGCATTCCGATGGGTTTGATGTTTTCGATTACCGGCTTCATTCTTACGGTGTTTGGCCTGGCAACGGCGGGTAACCGCGAGCTCTATGCACGGAGCATGGGCATCAACGCGAACCTGTGGTGGGGGCTGGTGCTGCTGGTATTCGGACTGACGATGTACCTGACGGGCCGGCGCTCGCAGAAGCAGATGGAAAAGAATCCTCCGTCTCCTACTGAAGAAGGAAGCGTGCGGCGCGGACATTGATCGTTAACGTGCAGTCCACGCAATTCGTACATAGTTGACGCAGTTCGAATCGGCGAACCTTCTTTAATATTCCGGCGATGCTGGAAATTGATACGGCCCTCATTTGCTTCTCGCTACACTAGTCAGGAGCGATGAAGCGAAAAACAATCGGACATTATGAGATTCAGCGGCGTCTGGGCGCCGGCGGCAGCGGCGTGGTCTACCTTGCCAACGACACGCTTTTGCAGCGGCCTGTGGTGTTGAAGATTCTGCGCGCGGGCCTGCTCTCAGTTGAGCAGATGCGGACGACCGTGCTGCGGGAAGCGCGCATGGCATCTGCGATTGAGCACCCCAATGTCTGCGCGATTTATGAGGTTGGCGAAGCGGGCGATGAGGGCTATATCGTCATGCAATTTGTTCCCGGCCAGTCGCTCGACACGTTAATCGAGCGCGGCCCGGCTAAGCCGCAACTGGTCCTATCGGTCGGGATTCAGATTGCGGATGGGCTCAACGCCGCACACGTTCTCGGAATCTTTCATCGAGACCTGAAGCCGCAGAACGTGATGCTCACCGACGGCGGGCTGGTGAAGATTCTCGATTTCGGATTGGCGCGGCGCCTACGGCCCGAGGATGCGGGCTTCGATCCCGCGCGCGCGGGACTGGCCAAGGAGGCCTCTCTGGCGGCGACCTACACAGCGCGGGGGGGGACGATTCGCTATATGGCGCCGGAGCAATTTGTCACCGGACAATCCAGCGTGCAGTCGGATATATGGGCGCTGGGCGTGATCCTTTACGAACTTGCCAGCGGACGGCATCCGTTTGCGCGGCCTGACGCGGAAGACTTTCAGGCGATTCGAGGAATTCAGTTTCTGGATCCGCCGGACATCGCTGAGATTGTTCCCGGAGTCGCGCCGGAATTGAAGAGTGTGATCGCAACCTGCCTCGAAAAGAATCCTGCGTCGCGCTATGCGTCTGCAGCAGACGTTCGCGAGGCGCTCAAGACGATCATGAAGGCGCAGCAGCTTGAGACAGGGATTATTCCCGGTGAGGCGGCGGCTAACCTGCCCATGAACGAAGCCGAAGCGGAGAAGCGCACGACGGGCATTCTGTCGATGCTTGCTGAGCGGTTTCGCGAATCGAGCGCCGATCGTTCCCCACAAAACTCTCTGGTTGTCCTGCCCTTTGTGAACCTGGGCGCCACAGAGGTGGCTCCGCTGTACGGGTACGCCCTTGCAGATGCAGTGGCGGCGCGGCTGGCGCGGATTCCGGATCTGATTGTGCGACCATCGAGTGCGCTGATGTCCCTGCCGATTGCGCAGATGGATCCACTGGCGGTGGGACAGAAGCTGCTTGTCTCGTATGTGCTGGCCGGCAGTTTTGTACGGTCGGATACCGGCTTTGATTTGAACTGGCAACTCCTCGATGTCGGGTTGCAAAGTGTGCGCTCCGGCGGTGCAATGCAGGTGGCGTCACTGGATCTGATTGCCGTGCAGACCGAGATCTCGAATGAAGTGTTCGCGGTGTTGCATGGAATTGGTCCGACTGGCCGCATGGAGGCGCCGAAGGCCGAAGCGCCGCGCACTGCGTTGCGTGCAGCGTCTTTGCCGGGGCAGGTGAGCGAAGACTATCTGCAGGCAAGAGCATTGCTCAGCTCTTTCATGGTACGAACCGGAGCTCGGTCCGATCTGGACAAGGCGCACACGCTCTTCAGCGGCGTGACGGTCAAAGATCCTGGATTTGCGGCTGGGTGGAGTGGCCTGGGAATCGCGGAGTTGCAATATGTCCGGCACGGATTCGGCGGACAGATCCATGTAATGCATGCGCGTCGCGCGTTTGACGAGGCTCTTAGAATTGATCCCGGCTCTGTCGAGGCCAATCTCTATCGCATTTACATGCTGCTTTCGCGCGGCGAGAAGGAGTCCGCGCGGCACGGCATCGCGAACCTTTTGACGTCTGCGGCAAATGACTGGAACGTGCATATGGTGACGGGACTGGCCCTGCGTGGAGATGGGATGTACGATGACGCGCTTGCGCAGTTCAGCCGGGCATTGAAGCTGAATCCCGCCAACGCTGCGATTCTCTACAACCATCGTGCACGCGTCTACCACTACCAGAATCAGATTGAGCTCGCCGGAGATGAGCTGACGAAAGGGCTCGCGCTCGAGCCGCGTCATCCGCTGCTGCGCACGTCTTTCGGCTATCAGCAGATGCGTATGGGCGATCTGCGCGAAGCAATTGCAACCCTGGAGAGCGTTGTCCGGGACGATGCCTCGATGCGCATCGCCGTGCCTACACTGGCGATGTGCTATGTGCAGATGGGTGAGCGAGAACAGGCAGCACGCCTGTTGAAAGACGAAACGCTCGCTGCCGCCGAAGCCGATAACGAAATGGCCTATCGCCTCGCAACGTACTTTGCCGTGGAAGGGGACGCAAGCGAGGCACTGCATTGGCTGCGGCGCGCGATCTATCTGGGCAATGAGAACTATCCCTGGTTCCAGAAAAATCCCGCATGGAATAACTTGCGGACCAATGCGGACTTTGAGCGCATTCTGGAAGACTTGAAGAAGAGCTTCCGGCGGAATCAGAAAACGTGGAAGCGGCTTCTGGAACAGGTGCCGCCAGACGGCGACTGAGCGCCTGCAGACAGAAGAACCCGGCGCTCGCTCGGAGCAACCGGGTTCTGTTGTATGCGAGATCCAGTTCTACTGCACAGTAAGGTTGGCTTTGAGCGGAAGGCTCTGGGAGGATCCGCCGACCATCAGGGTATACACGCCCGGCAGCAGCGTCCAGTCGTTCTTTTCCTCGTCAAAAATCGACAGATATTTTGAATCGATTTCAACCGTAACGGTCTGCTTTTCCCGTGGTTCGAGCTTGACGCGCGTAAATCCGACGAGGCGCTTCGGCGGCTCATGCGCCGCAGCGGGGAGCGCGGAGTAGACTTCGGCAATTTCCGTGCCGGCGCGCGAGCCAGTGTTCGCCACGGTGAAGGTGGCCTTGATGGTCTGGCCTTTTTCCACCCGCAGGCCTGAGTAGCTGAAGGTGGTATACGAGAGGCCGAAGCCAAATGGGAACAGCACGGGCTTCTTCTCTGCGTCATACCACTTGTAGCCGACCTTCACGCCCTCATCATAGGTCACGTCGAATGGCGGCAGTCCGGCGGCGCGCTGCTCCGGTGAGACGGGGCCGGAGAAATGCTCGGAGGCGGGCGGGGGCATCGTCACCGCGGGGTGGGGCAGGTCTGCTTCGCTGATCGGAAAGGTGTTGGGCAGCTTGCCGCTGGGGTTCACCGAGCCGAAGAGGACATTGCCGACGGCATCGGCCCCATCACTGCCGCTATACCAGGCTTCCAGAATTGCAGCGGGCGCTTTGACCCACGGCATCGTCACGGGACTTCCGGATTCCAGCACGACGATGGTGCGCGGATTGGCCGCGGCTACGGCGGCGACGACGTCATCCTGATGATGAGGCAGCGAGAGGCTCGGCAGATCCATGCCTTCACTCTCCCACTGATAAGCGAAGACGATTGCCACTTCCGCGCTCTTTGCGGCTGCTGCTGCTGCTGCGGGGTCCGTGCCCGGATCGTACGTGACCTTCGCGCCAGGCGCACGCGCCTGAATCGCCTTCAACGGCGAGGTCGGGAACCATATCTCCTCTAGCCAATGCGTCGCGCCTTTGCCAGGCGGAATGATGGCGTTTCCGCCGATGGGATCCACCTGCGCGGAGCCGCCGCCGGAGATCATGCCTACATCCGAATGTGAGCCGATGACGGCGATGGAGTGTATCTGTGCCGCGCTGAGCGGCAGAGTGTTGTGCTCATTTTTCAGGAGCACGATGCCGCTCTCTTCGATTTTGCGCGCAGTCTCAAATCCTGCAAAGGGATCAACAACACTGCGCTGGCGTGGATTATCCACTGCGCCCACCGCAAACATCGAGCGGAGAATGCGGTGTACATGATCGTCCAGCTCGGTCATTGGAATCGCGCCGGACTGCACCGCTGCTTTGTAACGCTCGTCGAAGAAGAAGCGGCCCGGTTCTTCATTGTCCAGGCCAGCAGCAGATGCTTTTTCAGTGGAATGCGTGCCGCCCCAGTCCGAGAGCACAAAGCCGGGAAACTTCCAGTCCTTCTTGAGAACATCGTTCAGAAGGTATTGATTCTCGCATGCAAAGTCGCCGTTGACGCGGTTGTAAGAGCACATAACCGCGGCAGGGTGCCCCTGCTCCACGCCAATCTCAAAGGCGAGAAGGTCGCTCTCGCGTGCGGCGCGCTTGCCGATGTGGATATTCACGGAGTTGCGCCCGCTCTCCTGGTCATTGAATGCGTAGTGCTTGATGTCGCCAATCACGTGTGCGGATTGTGTGCCTTGAATGAGGTGCGCGACCAGAGTACCGGCCAGCACGGGATCTTCGCCCAGGTACTCAAATGTGCGGCCGTTGCGCGGTTCGCGCGTGAGATTGGTGCCGCCGCCGAGCGTCATGTTGTAGCCCTGTGCGCGCAACTCGCGGCCAATGAGTGCGCCGTACTCGAAGGCCGCATCAGGATCCCAGCTTGCGGCTGCGGCTACATTCGCGGGCAGCGCAGTGGAGTAGCGGCCGTTGACGCCACTTGATCGCACGCCGTAGGCTGCGTCGCTCATATCGATGCCGGGAATGCCAAGACGCGGCACTCCCACCACATAGCCGACGCCGCGATTCGATGCTGCATTCTCCGGTGTGACTGGATCATCGGTAGGCATGCCTACGCCGTGCAGCAGAGCAATCTTTTCATCGAGTGTCATTTCCTTCATGACAAGGTCAGCCCGCAGATCCGGTGTGAGAGTCGTATCCATCCACGGCCCTTTGGCATGCGTGGAGGTCTGCTGAGCCATGGCAGGAAGACTGAAGACGGCGCTGGAAAGCAGCAGGCAGCCAGCGAGACAAGCAAGGCTGCGGCGCGGAGAGTGATTCATGGAACCCCCTAGATAAAACGTTTATCCTTGGACGCTCCCATAGTATCAACTCTCCTGCCGGCTGGGCTTTCTTGGGTCAGCGGATGCGTTGGTAGGGCAGATAGACCGGATCCCACACGTACCCCCGAAGCATTTCGGGTAACAGCAAGGGGTCCTCGATCTCAGCGACTCCCTCCACGATGGCTTGCCTGCCGACTGCCTCCGCGACAACGAGACTGAGGTTGCGCGACTCCGAGATGGGCGGCAGCAAAGGTGCGTTTCTATCACGCCGCGCTGGTGAAAGCCCCGCGAGCGCTTTGGCTGCGGCCATCATCATGGAATCCGTCACGCGACGTGCCCGGCTGACGAGGATGCCGAGCGCCAATCCGGGGAAGATGTAGGAGTTGTTGACCTGCGCGATGGGAATTGCACCGTTGCCGAATGGTACGGGTGCAAAGGGGCTCCCGGTGCCGATGATGGCTCGGCCATCCGTCCAGTGCAAGAGATCTGCCGGAATGGCTTCGGACTTCGAGGTGGGATTGGAGAGCGGGAAGATGATCGGGCGCTCTGTGTGCGCGGCCATACTCCGCACCATCTCCTCTGTGAATGCGCCAGCCTGCGCGGAGACACCCACGAGCACGGTGATACCCGCATTTCGCACCACATCGAGCAGGGAAATGTCATCTCCGCCAGAGAGTTCCCAGTTCTCGACGTCGGACCGCTTGCGGAGCAGCGCCTGTTGGCCCATGCGAATGCCGCGGCACCCCTCGATCAGAAGCCCGTAGCGATTGAAGGCGTAGAAGCGGCTGCGCGCCTGCTCTGCCGTCAGACCTTCCTCGCGCATGGCGCTGATCAGCAAGTTGATGATGCCGATACCGGCGGAGCCCGAGCCGAACATTGCGATGGTCTGATCCTTCAGGGGTACGCCGGTTGCGTGGATGGCGGCGAGCAGCGTGGCGGTCGTGACGGCCGCTGTCCCCTGAATGTCGTCGTTGAAGGTGCACAAGCGCGTGCGATATCGATCGAGCAGGGTCAGCGCATTCTCGCCTGCGAAGTCTTCCCATTGCAGCAAAATGTGGGGCCAGCGCTTCTCGACTGCGGCGACAAAGGCTTCAACGAATGCATCGTATTCGGGACCGCGTACGCGCTTGTTTTGCCAGCCAATGTACAGAGGATTGCTAAGAAGCGCTTCATTATCTGTGCCAACATCGAGCAGGATGGGCAGGCAATGCTCAGGCGGGATGCCCCCCAGCGCGGTGTAAAGAGCCATTTTGCCGATGGGAATGCCCATGCCGCCCGCACCCTGATCGCCAAGTCCGAGAATGCGTTCGCCATCGCTGACGACAATGCAGCGAATGCCGTCGTACGCAGGATCGGCAAGAATCTGCTCGATACGATGGCGGTTGGGATAGCTGATGAAGAGTCCCCGGGGTCGGCGCCAGATTTCGCTGAAGCGCTGGCAGCCCTCTCCGACGGCAGGCGTGTAGACGATGGGCAGAAGCTCTTCGATATAGTGCGCGATCAGCGAATAGAACAACGTCTCCGTTGTGTCCTGTAATTCGCGCATAAAGGTGTATTTTGCAAATGGCGTTGGCTGGGCGTCGAGCGCTCTCTTGCGCCGTTCCCGTTGTTCATCGAGTGTTCCCACATGCGGCGGGAGCAGCCCGTGCAGCGCAAAAGCATCCCGCTCGGATTCTGTAAACGCGGTCCCTTTATTGAGCCGGGCATTCAGCAGTAGTTCGCGGCCGTAGAACGGGGTCTGAACGACCGCTTGTTTGCCTTGCTCGGTGAGAGTCTCGATGCTCATCTGGATCTTCTCCTTCAATTCGCCCGTCCATGTTGTGGATTTCTGGGCAAACTCCATCAAAGCACTGGGAAGCTGAACCTACCATGGCCTGCGTCACAGATGTTGGGAAGCTTCTTGTAGTGGTATCGAAACTCCGTTCAGCACTTACTGTTCTTCGATGATGGCCAAATCCCACGGTGCGAGAGTGAGTGTATCCCCTTTGGCGAGCGGCTTCTCACTGAGCAGGCTCTTGCCGGCACCATAGGCATAGGGCGCATGAACCTCGGAGCCGGAGTAGTTGAAGTAGTAATGGACCTGTTTGCCGAGCCGGTTGATGCCATGCTGCACGTGAACATGCGCAGGTAGCTGCTGGTCAGAGGTCGTCAGGCGCGCACCTTCGAGGGCACGCAGCAGAATCGCTTTTTGCAGATCGTTTGAGAGGTAAGTTCCTTCGTACAAGAGCGTGCCTGCGCCGAATTGGTTCTCCGTGATGGCCGGCCACTGACCGAAAAATGGATGGTCGTAGTAGGCGAGCGGCTTTGCGTGTTCAAGCATCAGGAACTCAGCCCAGTAAGAGACTTGATTCGCGGCTCCAGCGTGGAACGGATCGCCCTTGAGAGCGAGCGGCTGTTCGAGATTGGAAAACTCCTGATAGCTGAAGCCTGCAGCTTCCCGCAGAGGACCTGGCGCACGTTGCCAGCGAACCGCGGAGTTCTCATTGGCAAATCCGCTTTTGAAGGTCATCACAACGTGGCCGCCATTCTTCACGTAGTCTGAAATTCGCTGCAACAGTGCATCGTCTGAGATATACAAGGCAGGCACGATGAGCAGTTTGTAAGCTGAGAAATCCTTCGTCTCAGGAAAGACGAAATCCGCGCCCACGTTAAGGTCATAAAGGGAGCGATGCATCTGCTGCACGAGTGAGTCGTAGCCCTGCGGCTGGTGGGTCCAGCTCCACGCAGGAACCGGCCCGCCGTAGGGCATGAAGTCGATGGCGTTGGCGGAGTCGCGACTCCACAGGATGGCAACCTGATTGTGAATCTGCAGGCCGACAAGATGCGGTCCGATCTTCTGCAACTCATGCGCGGTGCGGCTCATTTCGGCGTAGGCGCGATTCGGCTCAAGATCGTGGGACAGAATGCCCTTCCAATAGGTCTCCTGGTTCGCTGCGATGGAAGCCCAGTGCCAGTACTCCACCATGTTGGCGCCGTTGGAGAGATGGGTATACACATCTTCGCGAAGCTGGCCATCGTAGGGGGGAAATTGCCCTTGTGAGCTCCAGCCGATGGTTTGTGCGTTGGTCTCGGTGATGAGGAAGTTGCCGTGTTTCAGCGAACGGGTAAAATCCTCCTGCAGCGATTGAAGGGAGCCGTCGTAGTGGTCCTGCGTGGCGTGGTATACGTTGTCGGCCGGTATGTCGAGGAACGCTGCGACAGCCTCTTCATTGACATCATGGCGCATCATGCCGCCGTAGTCTGTAGTGACGAACTGCCCGGGCCCGGCGCATTCCCGCGCCAGCGCCGCCTGCCAGCGCAGAAAGTCTGTAACGCGTATCTGGCTCCAGCGAGTCCACTCCAGCTTGTAGCCTGTGCTTTGCGCGCCGCTGCGCTCAGGCAGGTCCTCCCATGTGTGCAGATTCTCGCCCCAGTAGTTGAGGAACCACGCTTTACTGAGCGCTTCCGGTGTGCCGAACTTCTTCTCAAGATAATGCTGGAATCCGACAAACACATCGCGGTTGGCCGCGTCATAACTGGAGGTTTCATTGTCAAGTTGCCAGCCAATCACGGTGGGGTTGTCTTTGTAATGAGCTACGATGTGGCGGATCAGGCGCTCGGCATAGAAGCGGTATGCAGGTGAGTCCGTATCCATGTTCTGGCGCATGCCGTAGGTGTTCTTCAGCGTGGGACCGCCGTGCATGTCGGGGTTGACTCGATGCGCAAGAATCTCAGGATGCTCGTGCGCCATCCACGCAGGGATGGAGTATGTGGGCGTTCCGAGAATGACCTTGATGCCGGCTTTTCCCATCGCGTCCACAATGTGGTCCATCCATGCGTAATCAAACTGGCCGTCTTCCGGTTCCCAGAGGCTCCAGGTCGACTCGCCCATGCGGACGACATTCAGACCGGCGGCCTTCATCAGGTCTACGTCCTTCGCAAGCCGGGCCTGCTGATCACCGGGCATGTACTCGTTGTAGTAGGCCGCGCCATAGAGCACGGTGGGGAAGTCGAGTGTGGCGTTGACGGCCTTGTTCCTGTCGGATTGCGCGCCCGGCTGAGCCGCAAAAGCGCATGAGCAAGCGAGGAGAACCACGGACAGGATTGCAGGAAAGCGTTTGCTGATCGGCAGCATAAGAAGCACCTTTCAATGCGGAGTTCGCTACGCCTGATTGAGCAAAGCTATCAGAACACGTTCATTCAAAGGTGAGCAAGACGACCTCGGGATGCGTGCCGACGCGCATGGGTGGGCCCCAGGTTCCTGCGCCGCTCGATGTATAGACCTGCAACTTGCCGTGGTTGTGCAATCCGTAGGTAAAGCGGCCAAAAGCGCGATGGGTGACCCAGCTGAACGGGAAGATCTGCCCGCCGTGCGTGTGGCCGCATATCTGCAGGCTGACTCCGGCTTCTTCGACGATCGACAGTCGATTCGGAACATGCTGGAGCAGGACGCTGGGCGAGCCATTCAGCTGAAGCCGTTCCAGGAATCCTCGCAGATGAACGGGCCGCGTCGATTGGCGATAGGAGACGCCAATCAGCGTCAGGCCATCCACGTTCACACTTTCTTCCTGCAGCACATGAAAGCCGCCGTTCTGCATGGCGTGAGCGCAACGCAAGGCGCCGGCAAATTCGTCGTGGTTCCCGAGAACGCAGTAAGTGCCCAGTGGGGGCTGAAGGGCAAAGAGCGGCTCTGCCAGCCACTCTGGCGCAGTGCGGCCGCCATCAAACACATCACCTGGGATAAGGATGATTGCGGGGTCCAGTTTGCGTGCAACTGCGGCGAGGCGGCGCGCAAAGCGCTGCCGGTTGATGTTGCCGAGATGAAGATCGCTCATCACCAGCGCAGTCCGGCCTCGCCACTGCGGAGGCAGGTTCGGCAGCTTCACTTTCAGCACACGATGGCGAATGATGCGCGCATTGATGAAGCCGTAGAGGGCAACCAGAAGAGCAACGGCGAAAAGCGACGAAATCAACTGCGGGCGTAGGGCCTTGATTGCCGCACTCCCGACGGCCGGTGATAGCAGGAGGTCCGCAACCCATGCGAGACAGGCGGCGACAAACAGGAAGTTCAGCAAGCCGAGCCAAAGGGACGCAATCCAATACACGACGTCCACCAGGAGGTTGGTATAGCGAAAGCTCAGCAGTGCGGCAACAACGAATGTGGAAGAGAGAACTAACAGCACGGCACGAAGCGTTTCATCGGCAGCGGAGCTCATGGGCCACCAGAAGTGAACCCAGGTGATGTAAAGAAACCAGTGCGCCAGGCACAGAATGACTTGGACCGCCAGAATGCCCAGAACAGGCCACGCTTTCAAGCATCATCTCCTTACGCCATTGTGGCATGTTGCGGTTCCCTTCGTCTCTGCGCAGTGCGGTGGGGTCAACGTGAAACAATCTTTTTATGCAGGTGGCAGTGGCAGACACGGTGGGACTATATCTCTCGTTCCCATTCTGTCGTTCCAAGTGTACCTATTGCAATTTTGCGTCAGGCGTTTATCCCGCGAGCGAGCATGATCGTTACCTGAACCGGCTGGTGGAAGACATCGAGTCGTCTTTCGACTGGGCAGAGAGCGTTAGGGTAGAGCTGCCCAAAGTCGTTGACACGATTTATCTTGGTGGCGGGACCCCGAGCCTGCTCGAGCCTGAATTGATTCACCGCCTCTTTGGCGCAATACATGCTGCATTTCGCGTTGAGGGCAATGCAGAAATTACGATGGAATGCGCGCCGGGGCAGTTGCAAGACGCGACCTTGTTCGCAATGGCTGAAGTCGGGGTCAACCGTGTCAGTCTTGGCGTGCAAAGCTTCATCGACAGCGAAGCCAGCGCGAGCGGCCGTCTGCACAAGCGATCCGATGTGCTGGACGATGTAGAGCGTCTTCGCGCCGCGGGCATCACGAACCTCAACCTTGATCTCATTGCCGGTCTGTCCGGGCAGACTCTGTCCAGTTGGGATGAGTCCCTCGCAGTCCTGCTCGATACGGGTGTTCCCCATGCGAGCATCTACATGCTGGAAGTTGATGAGGACTCGCGGCTTGGCAGGGAACTGCTCGTTGGCGGTCACCGGTATCACGCGGATCTGGTGCCTACAGACGAAGCCATCGTTCGCATGTATGAGAAGGCTGCGGAGCGGTTGCACAATGCGGGTCTGCAGCAATACGAAATCTCCAATTTTGCCAGGCCCTGTTCGGCGTCCAGACATAACTTGCGCTACTGGCAGCGACGGCCCTATCTCGGACTCGGTCTGGATGCCTCATCGGCGTTGGTGGCGAGGTTCCACCCCGATGCGCACGCGAACAAGACCCTGCCCCGTCCATTGCTGCGTTGCAAGACGACGGATGATTTGCGCACGTACCTTACCGGCTTGAAGCACGTTGAGGCGGATTGGCTCTTCGTAGCGGAGCAATTCGAGGAAGCATGGTTTCTGGGTCTTAGGATGAACAGGGGTGTCGATCTTCAATCTCTTCGGTCCGAGTTCGGAGCAGAGCGCGTGGAGAGCGCCTTGGAATCCGTTACGAAACTTGGCGCGAATGGTCTTGTCAGTAAAGCCGGGGAAACGGTAACGCTCACTGCGCGCGGCCGTTTGCTTTCCAATGAAGTGTTTCAGGAGTTCCTGACGGAGCGGGACCTGTGCGCAACAGGGGCAGTCAGAGTGAGCTGAATGGCGCGTATGGACGGTGGCGCAGCTTGTTCGAGAGGATGTAACTCACGCGTTGTGCGGCAGGAAGGCAGCCGGCCCGGCCAGAGACTCTGGTGGGGTGCTCACGGATTGAATGGACTCAGGTCCGGATTCCTGCGCCAATCGCATCGCCTGTTCGGCATCTTTGAGAACCACAAGAGGTGAGATTCCGTGGCTGGCAGCGATTCCAAAGCAAGCGCTGAGGCGGGATGGCCCACCATCGCAGGGAAATGGACGAGAGAACACTTCCCTGCGGATTCTCTCGGCGAGCATGGTTCCCTGAGCAGCGTCGCACCCGGGAAGAATCGCAAGGAATTCATCGTTTCCCACTCTGCCGAGCAGGTCGTAGCTTCGCAGCATGCGCAGAGTGCGCGCCGCAACCTGACACAACAAATCATCACAGGTCTCCTGACCAAGATGTGCATTCCAGTAGGTGAAGTCATCGATGTCCAGTAGAAGAAGGCAGAGCGGCGCGCGCATGCGCTGCGCGCGGTCCGTCTCGCGAAACAACTGCGCAAGCAGCGTGGATCGATTGGCTAGTCCCGTTAGTGGATCAATCTGGGCGCTGCGCGCTGCAACTTCGCGCAGCCACTCCAACTGACGCATCTGATGAAAAGAATGCAGAGTCCTTTCCAATCGTAAGCGCCAGTGAGGATGACCAGGATCGCGCGGAACAATATCGTCGAGCGAGCCATCTCCCAGAAGGTCCATCCAAGCTGCGTGCAGATCGTCCGCGAGCAACACGAGAGGTATTGTGTGACCCTTCGCGCTAACGCGAGCGGCTCGGATTGGCTGCCCATCCGTCAGTTCCGGCAGCGTGCTGTCAACGAGCACGAGCGCGGGCGGGGCCTGTGCATCGAGCGCCGCAACCAACTCGCGTGCTGTGCGGATAATCGCTACCGAAACGGACGATCTGGCCAGAACAGGCTCAATGAGCGCAATGAGGGCGGTATCTGCCGATGCCAGCAGGAAAGTCGGCATGATAGCTGAGGACATGCCCGCTCCCTCCAATGGGGAGCTTATCGGCCGACATTAGAATTTCTTTAAGTGAGGATATGTGCGGATGTTGGCGTTCACTCGCCGCGGCGCTCTACAGGTCGATGGATGCCACGGCCGAAATGCAAAAGAGCCTGCTACGCGGCTCCTTTGCATTGATTCAAGAGGTGGTGCGATCTACTGAAATCAATCGACGAAATCCACTTTGGGGGCGATCGGGATAACCCCGCGCTCGTAGCCGAGATCCAGCAGCTTGCGGATTGCTTCGCGGCCGTCGGCGCCATAGTCGAGGGTGCGCTCATTTACGTACATGCTCACGAAACGGTTCGCGAGGGACGTGTCGAGGTCGCGAGCGAATTGCATGGCATATTCGAGGGCCTGCTCGCGATGGTCCAGGGCGTGCTGAATGCTGTCGCGAAGCGCCTTCGAGATGATCTTGTGCCGCTCCGGCCCGAGCGAGCGCCGTATTGCATTGCCGCCAAGGGGCAGAACCAGACCCGTTGTCTCTCTCCACCAGACGCCCAGATCGATGATCTTACTGAGGCCGCTGGAAGAGTAAGTAAGCTGGCCTTCGTGGATAATCAGGCCGGCTTCAAATTTCCCCGCCAGAATCGATGGAATGATCTGATCGAAGGGTACGGTCTCGGTCTGGATAGCCGGGTTGAAGACCTTGAGGGCGAGATAGGCTGTAGTGAGCTCGCCGGGAACCGCTACCTTGATCTGGCTGAGATCTTCAGGCTGAAATGCACGGTTTGCGACGACCATGGGTCCGTAGCCCTCGCCTACGCTACCGCCGCAGCCCATCAGAGTGTAATTATCCTGCACATACGGATAGGCGTGAAAGCTGATCGCCGAAACATCGTAGAAAGCCTCAGTCCGCGCGCGACGGTTGAGCGTTTCGATGTCGCACAGGGTGTGCGAAAAGCGATAGCCTGGGACGCGCACCTTGTTGGTCGCCAACCCATAGAACATGAAGGCGTCATCGGAATCCGGGCTGTGGGCGATTGAGATGTCAATCACAGGCTGCGAACTGGCAACTTCAGAAAGAGGAGTACTCACAGAATTCAAAACGTCCTTTCAGCTTCCGGGCTCGCTGCACATCCGACACTCGCCCTTAACCTTTCGATGCGGTTGAACGGCGAGTTGGCTCAGTTGCGATCGTCGCATCTGCCGATGGATGGCGTGCAGTCTTTCGGATAGGCTTAAAAACCTGATTTCAAGTCAGCTTCCTTCTCGATGCTGGCGACTTCGAGCGCGCCTGCATGAGACTCATCCGCCTTGTTTCGCCGATGAAGCCATACGTGACGCGCCACACCTGCCGCTGCAAACAGCAGCGCCCCTAGAGACACAAGTAGGGCAATCATGAGCCAACGCATGGTACATGTTCAGGATAACAGAAGAAGGCATCGAAGCCTGTTTGCCTGCCGGTCCAATCGAGCCCGGCTCAAGGCCCTTTCAAGCTCGAGATGAGCCAGTCCAGGTAGCCCGCACTGGCGCGCTCGACCTGAAGGACAAGAAACTCGGGCGTCTCGTACCGATGCAGCGCGTGGAGCCGCGCTTCCAGTGCAGGCAATTTCTCCGGTACGGTCTTCAACAGCAAAACGGATTCCGCCGCAGTCTCAATCTCTCCGCGCCATCGGTAAATGGATTTGGCTGCTGGCAGAATCGTAGCGCAAGCCGCTAGCTCTTCTTCGACGATGGCCTGCGCCAGTTGCTCGGCCTCTTCCGGCGTGCCGGCGGTGGTAAGAACAATCCGCGCTGGAGATGAATTTTCAGTCATTGTGCTCGACTCGCCGACAGTGTACCGCGTTCCGTATACTGGCCGGGCGTCCAGTGCGCCCGGGTCGCGAGCACTGCTTGCGGGACGCAGCTTGCTGGGGCAGTATGGATTTGCGGCCTGCATGCCGCATGCGCGGAGAAGACCTTATGAGCACACAGATCAAGTTCGGAACTTCCGGTTGGCGCGCAATTGTGGCCGACGAGTTTACCGTTGCCAACATCCGGTTGGCGGTTGCGGGCATTGCCGAGTACGTGAAGACCCAGGCCACTCCGCATCGCGTTCTTGTGGGCCGCGACCCGCGTTTTCTCGGCGAGACTTTCGTCAATGAGGCGGCGCGCGTGCTGGCAGCGGCAGGTGTTACGCCGATTGTGATTCCCGACGCCGCGCCCACGCCCGCGATCGCCTACGCAGTTCGACGCATGAAGACTTCCGGTGCAATTAATTTCACCGCCTCCCACAATCCGCCGGAGTACAACGGCATCAAGTTCTCTACGCACGACGGAGCGCCGGCTCTGCCCGACGTGACGCGGCAGATTGAAGCCGCGATAGAACGGCTCAGCAAGGGCGGAGGCGGCGGAATCCCGAGCCCGTCTGCAGAGAAGTTCGAGACGGCCGATGTCAAACCGGATTTTCTGAAGCGTCTGGCCGAACTTGTCGATCTGAAAGCAATCGCCAAGTCGGGAATCAAAGTGGTGTATGACCCGTTCTGGGGCGCTGGGCGCGGGTACAGCACTGACCTGCTGCGTGAGGCGGGAGTCCGCGTCGAAACGGTACACGATACCCGCGACGTACTCTTCGGCGGTCATGCGCCTGAGCCAGATGACCATCTGCTGACCGACGCCAGACGCAAGATGAAAGAGATAGGCGCGCAGATCGGCATTGCGACGGATGGCGACGCGGACCGCTTCGGCATTGTGGATGGAGATGGAACGTTCATTCAGCCGAATTACATCATTGCGCTGCTCTTCGACTATCTTGTAGAGACGCGCGGCTGGAAGAACGGCGTCGCCAAGAGCGTAGCCACCACCAACCTCATCAACGCGCTTGCCGAGCATCATCGGGTGCAGCTCTACGAGACGCCGGTCGGTTTCAAATACATTGGCGAGCTCATCATCGCGGACAAGATTGCAATTGGCGGTGAAGAATCCGCGGGCCTTACCATCCGGGGCCATGTTCCCGAAAAGGACGGCGTCATCGCTGGCCTGCTGGTGGCGGAGATGGTGGCGACGCGAGGCAAGAGCCTCGGCGTGCAGTTGCAGGAATTATTTGGCAAGGTTGGTTCCTATTATCCCGTCCGAGAGAACTTCCGCTTGACCGAAGAGCGGAAGGCCGCGTTCACTGAAAAGTTGAAGGTCGATCCGAGAGAGTTGAGCGGGCGCAAGGTTAGCGGCGTCGTCAGAACCGACGGATTGAAGCTGATTCTCGAAGATGGATCGTGGGTTTGCTATCGGCTCTCAGGAACGGAGCCGGTCGTTCGAGCCTATACGGAGGCTCGCAGCGAGCGCGATATGGAATCGCTGAGCGCCGCAGCCAAGGAGTTTGTTCTTTCGTGACGGAGACCGGGAACGCCATGTACGCGGGCGGCGCAAATCCGAGCAAGGCAGCGGCCTTGCGTGGAATACCGTCCGCGAGACAGATGACCGAGTGGATTCAGCATGGCTGGCGTCCCGCCGGGACCTTGGTCGTGGTTGGCCTTGCGCTTCTGCTTGGCTGGGGCGTGGTCAATGGAAAGCACGGCCTCTCCGCCTGGCAGCAGCAACGCATGCAGGATCGCAAGCTGCAGCAGGAGATCCAGGAGCTGCAGCAGGAGAACGCGCGCCTGCACGATCACATCCAGCACTTGAAGTCTGACCCCGACGCAATCGAACACGAGGCGCGGGAGCAGTTGCACTATGCGCGTCCCGGCGAAGTAATTTATACCCTTCCGGAAGCTCCGCAGAGCAATTCGACAGAGGCTGGGAGATAGAGAAGCGCATTTTGTGCGCGCGCATCTTGAGGGCGTAGCGCATCCATGATCAGAAGTCGATGTGGCCGCGCACGGAGCCGACCCAGACTGGACCGCGATCCCGGTTGTATCCGGGATTGTTGATGTGCTGGATATCGACCGAATAGAAGAGCCCGCGCCAGGCGTGCCAGTTATAGTAGCTTTCCACAATGTTTTCCCGGCTGTAGTTCAGCTTGCCATCCCCGAGCAGGAAGCCCAGCCCGCCGTATTTCAGATAGTTCTGGTGGTCGCGTTTGATGGCGTTGGAGACCATCACAAGGCCGACCTTGTCGATTGGACGATGCCAGCGAATGCCGCTCAGGTCGGCGCCGGCCTCCACCGTCTGGTCCACCTCCGTGTAGGCAAAGGATTCGTGCTGACCTTCATTCCAGCCGAATCGACCGAACACGCGGAGGCTGGCGGTCAGCTCCTGTTCGTTGTTGAACCCAAAGCCATACTTCAGCGCCCCGAAGTGCTCATGGGACGTAATCGTGGGCGTCGGGTCGGTGCCGGCAAGGTATGCTGCAACCGCCTCGCGGTAGTCGCCCATGTGTGCACGATTGGCATAGAACAGGACACGCGTTACGCCCTTGCGGTCGGCAATCAGGGTTCGGCGCAGCTCGAATTCGCCATTTTGCCCGTGCGCCCGGCTGAAGGCCCAGTCCAGCGCAAGCCCGTTGGCCACAGTCGGCATCGCGAAGACCCCGTAGCGCACGCTCCATGCCCGATCGTCATATTCCGCGAGCCCGCCGACCGTGTACCCGCGCGTATCGGCTGCGTAGTCCCACGCGCCGTTGTTGTCCACGGTCCAGTTCATGAACTGCAGATGGCTGTCCGACCCAACGTCGTTGAGATCGAAGACATCCGGAAGAGTCATTTTGCCGGCGCGGAGCTCAAAGCGGCGGACCGGAACGGACGGCGCTGGGGCGAGCGGCCCCGGCGCCTGATCGGTTGCGGCATCCGTCAGGCCAATGACTTGATGAATCTCGTATCGCGCAAGATAAGGTGCCTGGCTCAGGTAGGGGTTGCGGACTACATCCAGGTTTGTGAAGCCAGCCAGGCCGAGCGCCTGGCTCAGTCCGCGGCCGAGGGCGTCTTCCACGTCAAAGACAAAATCGGTGTTGTAGCGAATGGAATGACTGCGCCGGAGCGCCGTAAAAAGAGTGCCGACCATCGAGGTCTTGTACTCCGCGGCAGTACGAAAACTGTTCGTGCCCTCGTAAGGAGAATGGAACGGAAGGTTGCCCTGGAAGATCACATTCACCTGGCCGGAGACCCAGTAGAGCGAGTCTTCGGGATGTGGCGCCATCGTGACCGGCGAGAGAGACACCGGTTCCAGCGCCGACGGAGCGGCGTCGCTGGGCTTGTCGCCCACGCTGCCGTGCTGCGCGCCGTTATAGGGCTCGCCTGCCGCGAGCAGCATTGGCTGTGGCGCGGCTGGCAGGCCTTCCCTGAGCGTCTGCGCAAAACAGCCGGTTTGCCCCACGTAAGATGCGGCGCAGGCGAGCAGGACGAGTTGGCAGAGGCGGAAGTTCATTGTCTGTTTTTCGATGGGTGGCTTTGAAGGTGGATTGCCTGTACAATTCGGTTAGCCATACCCCCATACGGTTTATACAATACCGGGGGTGGGTATAGTCCGTCAAGGAGCAGAGCATGTCTCTTCAGGAACGCGAAAAGGTCAAGCTGCTTCAAAGGGTGCGCAGGCTTCGCGGCCAGGTGGAAGCAGTAGAACGCCTGGTGACCGCGGATGACGACTGCGGAGGCCAGTTGATGCTGCTCGCTGCGGTACGTGGGAGCGTGAACGGCTTGATGGCAGAGATTCTTGAGACGCATATCCGCTTCCATCTGGTGGATGGCGCAAAGGAGCGCATTGCTCCGGAACTGGCCGAAGACTTGATTGATCTGGTGCGCGCCTATCTGAAATAGGCCATTGGCTGAGGCATGCAGCAGATGTACTTGTTTCACTGTAGTGGCCGCTGCGGCTGGATTTGTTAAGCGGCCGTTGATTCTTTGCCGTAACTGCGACTGGCGAGCTTACTCCGAAGGCTGATGTGCGGCCAGGCTTCTAGCTTTGGGCTGCCCGTCTCAGGGTATGCGATACTCGGAGTGACATGTACAAGAGAATTATTCTCAAGCTGTCGGGAGAAGCCCTGGCTGGGGCGCGCGGGTTCGGCCTGGACGCAGCGAAAGTGGCCGGGATTACGGGCGAAATTGCCGATGTGCATGCACTTGGCGTTGAGATCGGCATCGTGGTCGGCGGCGGCAACTTCTTCCGCGGCGTGGCCGAGCAGGCGAAACAGATGGACCGCGTCTCAGCCGACAACATGGGCATGCTCTCGACGGTCATCAACGCGATTGCCCTGCAGGACGCGCTGGAGCAGCGAGGCGTGCAGTGCAGGGTGATGACTGCGGTCCTGATGAACCAGGTTGCAGAGCCGTATATTCGCCGCCGCGCCGTCCGTCATCTTGAGAAGGGCCGGGTTGTAGTCTTTGCGGCTGGAATTGGAAATCCGTTCTTTTCAACCGACACCGCCGCCAGTCTGCGCGCAATGGAAATCAAGGCGGATGTGCTGCTGAAGGGCACCAAGGTCGAGGGTGTCTACAACGCGGACCCGGTCCTGGTGAAGGACGCCGTGAAATACGATGAGCTGACGTACATGGACATCCTGCAGCAGGGCCTGAAGGTGATGGACCTGACGGCCGTAAGTCTCTGCAAGGACAACAACCTGCCCATGATCATCTTCAACATGAACCAACCGGGCAACATCCGGCGGGTCGTCCTTGGCGAGAAGGTCGGCTCGCTGGTGACAGCTTAGCGCGGGTAGAATCCGTCTATCTCTTGTGGAACAACGCAAGCCAGCCCCGCTGATGGCCCTGACGGGCCTGCGCTGCTTTGCAGCCGTCAACATTGTTTTTTTTCACTTTTCCGATCCGCAATGGTTTGGATGGCTGGCGCCTATTGTGAATGCCGGCTACGCCTCGGTGAGTTATTTCATCCTGCTCTCAGGCTTTGTACTGGGCTATAACTACAACGCCCGCGCGCGCGCCGGGGAACTGGATGTGGCGCGCTTCTACAAGGCCCGCTTTACCCGGCTCTACCCAATCTACCTGCTGAGTCTTTTGCTGGCCTGGCGGATGGTCCGGCTGGAATGGGCCGCGCATACGCATGGGATGTTCTGGACCGGCATGGCGCTCACTCCACTGCTGCTGCAGGGCTGGGTTCCGTCGCTGGCTACGTTTCTGAATACGCCTGCTTGGACGATGTCTGCGGAGTCGTTCTTTTATCTCATCTTCCCGTGGATGGCACGCTGGAAGAAGCCCGTCCACCTGGGGCGCCACGTGGCCAAGATGGGTGGGGTGTGGATGCTCGGCCTGGTGCCGGGCACACTCTACATGGCGTTCAACCCCGATGGAATCACGCACCCGGATCGCTGGAGTTATGGCCCATGGCTGCAGGCATTGAAGTACACTCCATTGCCGCATTTGGCCAGCTTCATCTTCGGCGTGCTGCTGGCGGAGCTGGATGAGCTCATGCCGAGAAGCGGCAAGCGGAGGCTCGTGTTTGGCGTCGTAGGCTTCAGCGCCGCCTTCGGGCTGCTTTCGCTGGGCCCAAGGGTGCCGTATGTTCTCCTGCACGATGGACTCCTGATGCCGCTTTTCGGCTGTATGATCCTGGGACTGGCGGGGACGAATCCCCTTGCTCGAGCGCTGGGAGCTCGTCCTCTGGTGTTTGTGGGCGAGGCAAGCTACTGTCTCTACCTGCTGCACTTCAACATGTGGAATCTAATCCATGACTCGCATGTACTGAACCGCCTGGGCCTGGCAAGGTTCGATCCATGGATCAGCTACGTGCTTCTGATCCTCATGGCCGTTCTCGCCCTGCACCTGATTGAGAAGCCGGCCCAGCGCCAGTTGCGTAAATGGATGGCTGCCTGAGTTGGGAGCGGACAGCGAGAGGAAAGAGGCAAAGCAAAAAGCGCCCAGTCCATTCGAACTGGGCGCTTTTCTTGTAAAGAGTTGCCGCTTTACGGAGTGACCGACTGGATGGAGTGGTTACCGTGCGGAGCCAGAACTAGAGCTGTCGGATGCAGGTCTGCGGGATAGGGAGTCGATTGCGACTGCACCAACGTCCCGGCATTCGGGTCGAGCTGGAAGCCGGAGATCGAATTTCCAAGGTAGTTCGCTGTGTAGACGAAGCGGCCCAACGCCGGATCGATGGCAATCGCCACAGGTTGCGTATCGGTGGCGTTCGTGGCCGCGCCAGTGGGATTAATCGCAGCCGACGGGGTGCCCGTATTCAGGTCAATCACGTAGGCAGAGACCGATGAGTCCAGCGTGTTGGACACGTACATATAAATGCCGCGCGGATCGATGGCCACACCAGAAGGCTCCGCGCCAGTGCGGAACGGCCCATTGATGAGGAAGGTGAGCAGGCCGCTGGACTGGATTCCGAATCCAACCAGCTGATTCGATGCGAAATCGGTGATGTAGACGAACCGGCTCGTCGGGTCTGCGGTGATGCCGCTCGGCTTGACGCCGGCCTTGAACGGGCTGCCCAGACTTGGCGTGAGCGCTCCGCCACCACCCACAGTGAATCCGAAGACCCAGCCAGGGTTTGCAGTGCTGGTGACGGCACCACCTGGATTGTAGGCTGCCTGGTCGTACACAGTGACGTATACCGCCTTGTTATTGGCGAGGGAAACAAGGCCCGTGGGCACCAGCGGATCGCCCGTGTAGCCGGGTAGCGACAATGCTTCCTGCGCCGTGACGGAGCCGATTGTGCCCGAGGAAGAGATCGCGTACTCGGTGAGGGTGGCGGAAGTGGAGCCGGAGAGCACGAAAAGCGCGTTTCCAGCAGCATTCACCGCAAGCGCAACCGGCGATCCAGCCAGGGTAACGGCGTCCTGCTTGGTCAGCTGACCGTTGTAGTCGGCTGAAAAGTGGGCCACCGTGTTGCTTCCCGCATTGGCGACATAAAGGTTCTTGTAGTCTGGGCTCACCGCAAGGCTGACCGGGTCAACTCCGCCGGAAGGCACGGCAGCCGGTCCGGTTCGCAGGGCACCGGACTGGGAATCGACGGCGAAGGTCTGTACCTGGCCGTCGCTGCTGGAACCGCTTCCGGCAGAGGCGAGATAGAGGTAGTCGATCGTAACGAGCTGGCATGCAGACAACATGGCCGCTACCAACAGACCAACAGATGCGACCAGCACTAGCTGGCTCACTTTACTTAACTTCATGCGCTTCCTTCGTTGTGGGCCGACAGATTCTCGCCCAAGGAATACCGGTTGAGTTGTCCCGAACATAGTGTAAAAGCCTGTTCCGGGGGAGTGCTAGCTGTCCATTGAGCCGCCATAGCTCCAGCTCCGTTGACTGGCGGTTCGACGGGTCGCGTCTTGCGCCGCATGGCTGGTCCGATTGTGCGGCCTCCCCTCATTTGTTCGGCAGTCTGTGCGGAATAGCCGCCACTGCCGTTGGCTGAGCGTTGGACTTGAAAGGAGAAAACTGAGAGATCAGCAGCGTTCCGTCCGTGGGATTGATCTGAAATCCCGAAACGTTGCCGCCCAGAAAATTGGCGGTGTACAGGTACTGATTCCTCGAAGGATCAATCCCAATGGCGACCGGCTGCGTGCCGGTTGTGTAAGCCGCAACCCGGGTCAATGCGCCGTTATTGATCGTGAACGCCGTGACATTCGCATCCAGCGAGTTCGCGACATAGGCAAACTTCCCGGTCGCATCCAAAACAACGGCCACAGGCGCGTTGCCGGAGGGATACGGGCTGCCGCTCAAAGGAGACAGGATTCCGTTAGTCTGCTGAAACCCGAGGACCGTACCCGAAGCCTCGTCGGTTGCGTAGACGTATGGCCCGGTCGAACTGGCGGCGAGACTTGAGGGCTTCGTCCCGGCTGGAAATGGGACGCCACCATTCAGTGGGGTCAGGGTTCCATCGGGGTTGGCGGTGAAACCGAAGATGTAGCCACCGCTCGTCGTCGAGTCATAGGCCGATACGTAGAGGTACGCGCCGGATGCGGCCGTCGTAATCCCTGTGGGGGTCATCACGTGGGTCGGATTCGATGGCAGAATCAAGGGCCAATAGCTCGCGCCGACGGCTGTGTTGACCGACGGAGAACCGAGAGTGTCGTCTTTGTTGATAGGGTAGACTCCGACGGAGCCTGAGCAGGGCGAAGCCGAAGAGCAGGTCGGAAGAGGCTGATAGGCATCCAGCACATAGAGCAGTTTGGACCCTGATGCAATAGTGATTGCAAAGGGAAAGACGCCGGGGGTGTTGACCGTGCTGTTCGGGTAGAGCTTGCCGTCGTTACCGATGATGAACTGCACGATCGAGTTATCGTCCTCATTCACCACATACAGGCTGGCGTTGTCCGGAGCAGGCGCATCGGCAACAGGGTTTCTGCCTCCCGATGGAAATGGCGAAGCTGGAATCTGCCTCATCCGGCCGGAATCGGAGTTCACTTCGAATACGTCGACTTCGCCGTACTGGTTGGAACCTGCGGCAAGGGCGCTCGTCACGTACACAAAGTCTGCTGTGAGCGTGCTGCAGGCCGTGATGGTGCCCGCAGCCAGAAGGCTCGCCGCAGAGACCAGAATTAACTGGCTCGATCTGTTCAACTTCATGCGCATCTTTCATCAGCGGACCGAAGACTCAAGCCCGATATTCATTTCATTAGTTGATCCCCACCGTGCTTCGGGGAGTTGTTGACTACAACCGCGTACGTCAGTACCCGGACGCCGTGGGAACTGAAGCAGGAACAAGTACAAGCCTGTTCCTGCCCGCTGAAAAGTCGATCGCGACGAAGACTCAGCTTGTTCTGCCGCTCGCCACGCACCAGGCCGCCGGTCCAAGCAACGGGTAGGTGATGTTGGCGGGGCCAGGCAAGTTATTCAGTACGCCGGAGTTCTGGTCGATGACTCGGCCTGTCACGGATGAATCATTGAAGTTTCCGGTGTACATGAACTGATTGGACGGATCTTCCAGAAGGCATTGCGGACCTGCACCGCCGCCCCAGGGGCTGCCGGGAATCTCGCTGAGCTGGTGCGTTGCCGGGTCAACCACATATCCGGCCAGGCCGCTCTGCGGGTTCGCCGTCTGGGTATTGTTGTTGCCCTGGTTGGCCACGTAGACCCACTTGTTCTTGTTTTCGTAGACCAGGTACACCGGGTTCGACAATGTCGGGTCATCCGGAATTGCGCCTCCAGTCTGCTGCTGGAGGGATCCGTTGGTGCCGACAGAGAACGGAATCAACTGGCTGAAGGAAGTGATGGAATTGACCGTGATCGGTTCGTTGTCCAGTACATAAATGTAGCCACCGCCACTGACGATTGCCGTCGCCTGCGCAACATTGAGGGGTTGGCTGCTGTTCTGGTTGACGGTCAACTGACCCGTGCTTGCAACATAGGTATACGGGAAGACGGAGTCGCCGGTAGCAGGAGTGCCGCTCACCGTAAGAGCGAAGCCGGAGGCGAGAACAAAATCAATCGGATTCGCGGGAACAGGGAAATAGGGGAGCGGAGAACCATTGGCCGCCGTGACCTGCGAGTTGACGACCAGCGTCAGCCTGCCCGTACTCTGATCGACCTTAAAGGCAGAGATGTCACCGCAGGAAGTCACATTCGGGCCAAGGCTCAGCGCACACGACGCGCTTGAGGGGGCGTCGTGATCCAGAACGTAGATGTAGTTGCCGCCGGGGTCAGCAATAATCCGGAACGGATTGATTCCCTGGGTGTAAAAGGTCTCCTGCGGAGACAGGATTCCGTTGCCGCCGATGGCGAACTGCGTGATGTTGGAATACTGGCAAGGGTCGGTCGTGGTGCAGTCGGAACCGCCAGACTTCGTCACGCCGCGATTCAGGACGTACATGAAGCGTCCGCCGGTGAGCACCACAAACCGGCCTGGATTCGCGCCGCCCGAAGAGATTGGAAGCCCGTTGATCGGCGTCAGGAAGCCGGTGTTGTGGTCGATCTTGAAGCCGCTGATGATGCCATTGCCGGAGGTCTGGGCGGTGTTCGTGCCCGTGACCCAGAGATAGCCGACCGTATAACTCTGAACGCAAGACGTGATACCGAGGATGCCGCCAACCGAGAGGGCGCTCATCAGAAGGGCCTTGCCGAATTTACTAAACCTCATGCGATTCCTTCACCCTGGTCCGGCGTGCGCCGCCAAGTTTGCTAGTTCCACAGCAGTGCTGGGTTGGGTTGGTCCCTGATGCATTGTAAAAGGCGAGGGCAGGTTGTGCCTAGTTTTGGACCCAACTCGGGCGAAACCAGGAAACCAGCACGAGGGCTGCTTGCCGAGGTGCCGGCATTTTTGGAGCCCTGCCCTGCTCAATTCCGCAGCATTTCAGTTGTTCATTGGACGAGCAGGGGAGGGAAATCGTCATACATCCACCTTAAATCTTGCCTGCATGGGCGAAGTACAGGCCGTGCAAGCCCGATTTGCACGCGCAGGGGGGGACACAGGCAGGCTTTCTGCGCGAGATAAGGCGAGATTGCGCCGCTTTACATGCCGCCGCACGCCCTGCCACACTGAAACGTGGACACCCAGACAATCGTAATTCTCGACTTTGGCTCGCAATACACGCAGCTCATCGCTCGCCGTATACGCGAGCAGAACGTCTTCTCCGTCGTGTTGCCCTGCACGGCGCCGCTCAGTGAGATTCAAGCGCACAAGCCAATCGGCATTATTCTTTCCGGCGGGCCGTCGTCCGTCTACGATGCTGATGCGCCGGCGGCCGATCCGGGCATCCTCGATCTACGCACGCCGATTCTGGGCATTTGCTACGGGCTGCAGTTTGTTGTGCATCATCTGGGCGGCAAGGTCCGCTCCGCTCCGAAGAGGGAGTACGGTCACGCTGACGTCACGATTGAAGACGGCGCGACCGCACTCTTTGCTGGATTGCCGGGCGCGATGCAGGCCTGGATGAGCCATGGCGACGAGGCGCTTGAGCTTCCGCAGGGCTTCCATCGCACGGCGGTGACGTCCAATGCCTTGGCTGGGATTGCGAATGAGCAGCGGCGCATCTGGGCGGTGCAATTCCACCCCGAGGTTCACCACACGCCACTTGGCCCGCAAGTGATCCACAATTTCGTGTTCAACATCTGCGGCGCACGCGGGGATTGGACGCCGACGCACTTTATAGAGACCACTGTTGCGGCAATTCGGGCGAAGGTCGGCACGGGCCACGTGATTTGCGGTCTCTCTGGCGGCGTGGATTCTTCTGTCGCCGCGGTGCTGGTGCACAAGGCGATTGGGTCGCAATTGACCTGCATTTTCGTGAACAACGGCGTGCTGCGTAAGAACGAGTTCCAGAATGTGCAGCGAAACCTGCGCGACAAGTTGGGACTGAATATCGTTGCCGTCGACGCCGGTGAGCGCTTCATGAAGCAGCTTGCTGGCGTGACGGACCCGGAGACCAAGCGCAAGCGCATCGGAGCCGAATTCATTGCAGTTTTCGATGATGAGGCGCACCGCATCGCCCAAGAAGCCGGCGGCGTGGATTGGCTGGTGCAGGGCACGCTCTATCCCGACGTGATCGAGTCCAGCAGCGTGAAAGGGCCAAGCCAGACCATCAAGAGCCATCACAACGTCGGCGGACTTCCCGAACACATGAAGCTGAAACTAATCGAGCCGCTCCGGGACCTGTTCAAGGATGAGGTGCGCCGCATTGGTCGCGATCTGGGTATGCCGGAGGACATCCTCGGCCGCCAGCCGTTCCCGGGGCCGGGCCTCGCAGTGCGCATCCTGGGTGAAGTGACACCGGAGCGTGTTGCCCTTTTGCAGGAAGCCGATGAGATTGTTGTCAGCGAGATTAAGGCGGCAGGTCTCTACGCCAAGGTCTGGCAGAGTTTCGCCGTGCTGCTGCCGGTGATGAGCGTCGGCGTAATGGGCGACCAGCGCACCTACGCCTACACCTGCGCGGTGCGGGCCGTTCACTCGGAAGATGGAATGACCGCCGACTGGGCACCCCTGCCGCACGAGGTTCTCAAGCGCATCTCCAGCCGCATTGTGAATGAAGTGCGCGGCATCAATCGAGTGGTCTACGACATCACATCGAAGCCGCCGGGCACCATCGAATGGGAATAAGTAGCCACCGGGCGATGGGTAATTTCCTGTTCGCGCTACTGAAGGGAGACTCTTATTGCCCTTCCGGCTTCAGCACCGGCGCGCGCAGCGGAGTGGTGTCGATCTCGATGCGAGTGTCTTTCGGAAAAACAACATCGCGACCCGAGTGCAGAAAGTTGTCGTAGACCGAAAGGCCGGCTGCGTAGAATCCAATCCCTGCGGCGATGGGCCTGCTACCCGCAGCGATGCCGACAAAGCGGCCAATCAAGCCGAATCCGTTGGACGCGACGCCGGTCTGCAGCGTCATGTTGCCGTCCTGGTCGAGGGCGTGCCCTGCGAGCATCGTCAACAAGAGTGGAGCAATGGCGCTGGCCTGGTTCCGCGGGCTGATTGTGCCTTCGGCATCCAGGGAAAGATCCTGTGACTTTTCAGTTGCGGCACCGGCGAGCGAGCCCTGGACTTCCCGCTGGAAGCCTTCAGGAAAGTGAACCTCCTGAAATGTGAACCGTAGCTTTCCATTCCGCCCGAAGGAGCGCGCAGGCCGGGCCGCCGATACCTTGCCAATCAGAGTCGCGCCTTCCGGCACGACGAGCTGCTTCTCTTTGTCATAGACCGGTTCCACCACCAGCGCCTGGACCGGGTCGCCGGCCTTCGCATTGGCTGATGTCAGGTCGCGAAGCAGCAGGGCGTGTACGCTCCACGTCTCAGGATTGCCGGGCCGCGATGGAGGGCTGGGTGGATCAGCCGTCGCCTGCTCAACCACTGGCAGCTTGAGCGGGGACGTCAGCTCAAACGACCACGCCGTGTGCGCCTGGATTCGCTCGGCGTGGTAGGGCAACTGGCTGTAAAGGAGCCGCCGGGCTCGATCGCCAAGGCCGGGAGCAGTGAAGAAAGAAAGCTGATCGCGCACACGTGCCTTTGCCTGTGCCCATTCACGCGAGAACAACGATTGCTTCGGCTTAATACCCGGCGCGGTTAAATGCAGCACGGGCGCGCCGTTCGTCACCTTGGCAGCGGACAAAGGCAACGAACCTTCAGGCAACACCAGGTCCGTGAACTGCACTTGCGGTATGTGAAACGGTGTGAAGTCTCCGCGGATGCGGCCGGCCCATCGCATCTTCCTATCCGGCTGCAATGCCACAACCTTTCCATGGAGCATCGTGCCTTCTGGAACGACCAGCTTTCCATCGGCGTAGATCGGATGCAGCAACCGGGCCTCGATTGCCTCGCCGGCCTTCATGGGATAGTGCTGCGCGGCCTCGACCTGCAAACTGGTTCCGGCGGGAAGGACAGGCGCCACAGGCTTGACATCTTGGGGCTGTTGCACGAGCGCCGGCGTGGCAGGCGGCGCGGCCGGTGGCCGCTTCTGCAATATCTGACTCTGCAAGCACGCACCAAAGATGGCAGTTCCGAGCACTGGGACCAGTGCGTACCTACGTACTTGCATTCGAATCATCTGGGTGACTCCAGCCGGCAGGCCTCTACAGGGTAGACGAGTCCTGCGTACAAATGAAAGCGGCTACTGACCAGACGGTTGAGCGCGCAGCGACTGCACCTCGCGGCTCAGAGATTCCAGCCTGGTCAGCAACTCGGAATGTTTCAGATCTGCCGCTGATGGCTCAAATCCCTCGATGAAAAATGTCCCATTCGGTTCCAGTTCGCAGCGACGCACCTGGTGAAAGCCTTCAAAACCCTGCCTATGGACCACGGCGAGCAATTCCTCGCGCGTGAGCATTTCGCGCTCCATGGTCCTCCGCTCAACCTGGCCGTTGTGGATCAGAATCGTGGATCTGCCTTCCAGCACACGCGTCAGGCGTCGCGAGCGATAAAGAACGCGTACAAGGAGCCAGTTGATGGCGAGCAGGCTAACTGCGCCGATGACGCCGCCGGACACAGAGTTATCGTCCCCGATAATTGCGTTCTGGACCGTGTTGGACAGAGAGAGCAGAACAACCAGATCAAAGGGATTCAACTGCGCCAGTTCTCTCTTGCCAAAGATTCGGAGCAGAACAACGAGCGCGCAGTACACCAGCACCGGTCGAAGAATCTTCTCTGCGAGCGGCAGTGGAAGCTGGAACATGTCGTGGAAGATGGTTGGAAGCATCATGGCAACGAGAATAAGCGCTGCCGCGCATCGTTGCCACAATGTTTCGCACACTCGCCTGTTTGTACATCCAGACAGGCCTACTTCCGGCTACTTTCCGGAAGCCGTCTGATAGCCCTTGTACTCCGACGTAAAGAGAGTGCAGCGGGTGCTGTAGGTCCCGGCCTGCGAGTCACCGTTTGGCACAACCACTGTATTGAGCACGGTCTTGACGGGCACGATGTACGTCGATGATCCAACCTGAACAGGGCCGTAATCGACCCGCGTATCCAACTGATGCACCACGTCGGAGAGCTTCAGTTCCGGTTCCACTATCATTCGCACCACGATGCCGCTGTTTGGCTCGATGAAGAGCTGCCCGCGATACGGCGCAATCGTGCGAAAGTTGTGCCAGTCGGTGTTGGTCTGCATGTTGCCAAGGACTCCTCCGCCCCCCCCGCTGCCGCCCAGGACGGCGCTGGATGTGGCTGTGTAAAACCTCGCAATCCCGGCCTGCGTGACGTCCGGGAAACAGCAGACGTTGATCGCCAGATGGGCCCTCTTCTTGGGCACGGAGAAGGAGAACACCCCGACCTGCTTGCCGTTGACCAACTGCCATCGCAGCCACTGCATAGTTCCGGCTTCCTGCGCCTGATGGAAGACCATGGAGAGGCTAGGATCCGGTTCCTGAACGGCAATCATCCGGTTCGCCCCCCAGGGGGTTTTGTCCTTCGCTGCGGGCGGCTTTTCGACGCCGCCATCGATTGCGACCGCGTCCTCGCTGGAGTTGATGTAGTGGATGAAGGTTGCCGGATTGACAAAGCCTGAGTTGGTCACCACGTCGGTGACGCTGCCCTTGACTCCGGAGCTTGCCACGACTGCTTCCACGTTGTCCTGAAAACGGACGGTGGTCTTGGTAACGGTCAGATTTGGCAACTTCATGTAGACGCCATCGACGTAGGACTGGGCCTTATCCAGCATTGCCTTCAGCGCGGCAGCGTCGGGGGCAGCCGTTTTTGGCAGGTCTGCTGCAGGAGGCGCAAGGTCAGCACTGCGTGCCTCCAGTACATAAATCTGCTCGGTGGTGAGCCTGCCGGGGACGTACTCAATCAACCCGTTCATCCTGCTCACGGTCAGTTCCTCGCTCAGCTGAACCTGCTTGAGCGCATCGGCGATCTCCGAGTCCGATTTCTTGTCCATCTGCATTGTGCGCAGCATATCTTCGAGCTGCCCCACAGTGATGGTCTTGGCGGACCATCCCGGCAGTGCAGCAAATAAGACGATCAAGAGTGCGAAATGCCGTTTCATCGAAGTCATCTCTCCCGGTGTTTAACCCGTTGTGGAGTCTTTTCAACCTGTCGTGGCAGGCGGGCATCGCTCCATGTCATTCCGCCCTGTGCGGAGGTACATCTCGCGTAACTCAGCGCCATACGGATACTGGATTTCTGAACATCAGTTCGCGCAGCTTAGCGCAGCGCATTGGACGACTGACAATCTCAGGATTCCAGGTATTCCTTTGAGGCTTGACCGCAAATCCACCTTCTTTTATTCGACGCATCTTCCCCGTCGAAAGTTCATTGCTTCAAAGCCGGATCGATTTCAGAACAAAGCAATGCAATAAATTATTGATAATTATATATTTGAGGTCAGATTGGCAGCGAGTCTCGCCGCATTCGACATGCCTGCCTTTGCTAGAGTGAATGCTTGAGTTCGGTGATTCATGCACAAAGGGTCCCAGGGCGGGTGAGATGCGCAAGAGCCGGTTATTTCGATTTTTTCGACCAGGAGCAATTCCTTTGGACGCAGGTTCTCAATCTCTTTTTGCACCAATCGCACCGTTTCGCATCGCACCCCGTTATGTTCCTCGCGTTTGGGGCGTCACAAATCTTGAGCCCTGGTTTCCACTGCATTCAGAGAATGAGCCCATCGGCGAGGTTTGGTTGACGGGCGATGCCTGCATGATTTCGACAGGGCCGCATGCCGGCAAGCAGCTTGGGGACCTGTTTAGGGAAGAGCCTGAAGCGATGCTGGGGGGGATGAAGGATGCCGGGTCGCCGCTGTTAATCAAGATCATTTTCGCCAAAGAAAAGCTAAGCGTACAGGTCCACCCAGACGATGCGCTGGCGCGAAGATACGGATTTGATCGCGGGAAGACAGAGTGCTGGTATGCTCTCGACGCACGGCCAGGCGCTCAAGTTGCGGTCGGGTTGAGGCCCGGGACCAGCATGGAGCAGGTTCGAGCCGCCGTTCAGGACGGAACGATGGAGACCTATCTCAAGGTAATCTCGATCGGAGCGGGAGAGATGGTCTATGTCGATGCGGGAACGGTTCACGCGATATGGCCCGGTTCGATTCTTCTTGAGACGCAGCAGAACTGCGATCTGACCTACAGGCTTTTCGATTATGGTCGCCCGCGAGAACTGCAAATTGAAAAGTCCCTCGAAGCGATGCGGCTGGTGACACGCGCGGGCAAGTTGACCCCACGCATTCTCGCAGATCGCACTGTGTTGGTCGAAGACGAGTATTTTTGCGTGGAACGAATTCCCATCAATGTGAGCCGTTCAAGCGGGTCATTGCCCAGCCAACATGAGCCAGCGCGGGGCCTTGCGTATCTCTTCGCCGCTTCAGGGGCCGCGAGGCTGACGAGTCTTGGGTTTGAGGCACTGGACTTGCCGGAACGGGGGATTGTGGCTGTACCTGCAGCATCGCCCGTTTTCTCCATTCAGGATATGGGCGGACTGGATCTGATTCGCATCTCGCCACGCTGGCCCGAAAATGCATCTCACTGAACGAGGACGAGCGGAAAGCTGCCTGAGTGTCTTATCAGGACAGCCGAGATCGATAACAAGCGGATGTGCTATTGGCAAAATCGCTGCGTCTAATTGCAAGAGGATTATCAGACGATTCTCGCGAGCGACTGGGTGGTGCGGGATCCAGTCAATCGACGGCCTCAGGAAACCTGTTATAGTGACGAAACGGAGCGGCGTGTCTGGTTGGTGACACCTGGCGTCCGACAGTTTAGAGATTCAAATTACCTACGTTTTCCTTGCCTTGCGATTCGTTCTCACCGTTCGGGATACTCAGCTAGGATAATCCCGGGGCTCAGCGCGTTCAGCAATCGTTGAGGAGATCCAAATGTTCCGTAGAACGATCGTCATTGCGTTCAGCGTCCAGTTGCTTTTGCTGGATTGAAGTCTGAGGCGCAGGTAGTCCCTTCCGCCAAACAGGACGTGCTGCCATTTGAAGCCGGCGGCGGACTCTCTGTTTTTAATCCAGACATCGGTTCGGGACAGATGCTCGGATACACAATCTGGGGAGACTACAGTCCTGCATTTCTAACGAACAGGGTGCATGGGCTGGCGATCGAAGCGCAGTTCAAGGACATTAGTCTGCACCGTTCTTCCAGTCAGACCAATGTAGGGGAAGAGTCCTTTCTTGGCGGGGCTAACTACGCTTGGCACCACTTCAGAAATTTCTATCCTATGGGATCAGCGAAGGTTGGTTACGGAAGTCTCAATTTTCTTATTAATAATGACTACTCCTATACCCACGATAGCCGATCAATTTACTCTTTCAGCGGCGGCGGGCAGTACAGGCTTTGGGAAAGTGTCTGGGCGCACGCGGATTATGAGCATCAGGTCTGGCCAGGGCTATTCACCACCGGCCTGCATCCCAGGGGCTTTAGGTTTGGCGTGGCATACGATTTCCGATTACCGCAGCAACGGTTTTAGCGGTTCACAATCGGTCAAGATCGAATCAGATGATCGATCAAGTCACGGAGAATGGGCAAGTTCATTCAATCTCACCACTGTGAACCGCTCATGAGGCCAAAATCGTTTTGGGGGCGAGTTTTCGCGTTGGCGCCCTTTTAAGGCAAAATCAGAATTACTATGAACTTCCGATTCGCAATCCCGCATGCGCTGCAAGAAGAAGTAAAAACGGTCTCCTCCGACTGGCTGAACCACAACAAGGTGGACCGCTTCTGGAAAAAGGATTCGACCCTCTGGACGAGCGACGGCGAAGAGAAGTGGCTTGGCTGGATTGATATCGTGGAGCGCCAGCAAAAGGACGCGGCATCGTTTGCTGCGTTGGCCGCGGATGTGAGATCGACCGGATTCAAGTCCGCCCTGCTGCTCGGCATGGGAGGCTCCAGCCTTTGCCCGGAGGTGCTCGCCGAGACCTTTGGACAACAGTCTGGGTTTCCGGCCCTGCACATCGTTGATTCGACAGACCCCGCCCAGGTGAAGGCCGCGCAAGGCAAGATCGATCTGCGTGAGACGCTCGTCGTCGTCGCCAGCAAGTCCGGTTCGACCCTCGAACCCAATATTCTCAAACAGTACTTTTTCGCAGAGATGGAGAAGGCCGTCGGCAAAGACAAGGCTGGCAGTCATTTTGTAGCCATCACTGATCCAGGATCGAAGATGGAGCAGGTGGCCAAGGCCGACGGCTTCCGCCATATTTTTTACGGCGACCCCGAGATCGGCGGACGTTATTCTGCTTTATCGAATTTCGGAGTTGTCGCTGCCACAGTGGCCGGGCTCGATACGAACCGGCTGCTTGCCGAGGCCGCCAAAGGTGTCGCGCAGGCCAAGCTTGCGCCCGGGCAGAATGCGGCGGTTCAGCTGGGGTTGCTTCTAGGCACGAGCGCGAACGCGGGCCGCGACAAGATCACGATCTTCACCTCACCGGAGATTTACGATCTGGGAGCCTGGCTCGAACAACTCATCGCGGAGTCTACCGGCAAAGTGGGCAAAGGCATTACTCCTGTGGATCGCGAAGCGATTGCCGCGCCCGGCGTCTACGGGCAGGATCGTGTCTTTGCCTATGTGAAGCTGCAAGGGACGACCAACACGAGCCTCGATGCGAAGGTGGCGGCACTCGAAGCGTCAGGCCATCCCGTGGCGTACTTCGAAATTGCAGACCGTTACGAGATCTTTGGGCAGTTCTTCATGTGGGAAGTAGCCACCGCGGTCGCCGGTTCCGTCATGGGCATCAACCCCTTCAATCAGCCCGACGTCGAGTCCGCCAAGGTGGAGACGCGCGCCTTGACATCCAAGTATGAGGAGACAGGCAAATTGCCGGAACGCCAACCAGTTCTGTTGGACGGCGGCATCCAACTCTTCGCAACGCCCGAATATGCAGCTCGGCTCAAGGCTGCCGCGCCTCAGGCTTCACTGGTTGGCTATCTAAAAGCGCATCTCGACCAGATTCACGAGGGGGATTACTTCGCAACGCTGGCTTTTCTGCCGATGTTCCCTGAGCATGAGGCCACAATCCAGATGTTTCGTCACAAGATCCGCGACAAAATGAAAGTGGCGACCTGCCTTGGGTTCGGCCCTCGCTTTCTCCACTCGACTGGTCAAGATTACAAAGGCGGACCAAACACAGGTGTCTTCCTGCAACTGACCGCAGACCACGCCATAGACCTGGCTATCCCAGGTCAGCGCTACAGTTTCGGAATCGTCATTGCCGCTCAGGCAGCGGGCGACCTGGCCGTTCTAGAGGCGCGAGGCAGGCGTGCTCTCCGTGTGCATCTTGGCGCGGACGTGGCGGCGGGGCTTAAGACGCTTTCGGCGGCAATCGAGACTGCTTTGCGGGCTTGAGGTTCTCAGTGCTGAACAGTGCCTGTTCGGTGTGCGCCGGGCAGGCATTTTCATTGTCTCGTCACGCTACGGCATCTCCACCTTCGGCGGCTTTGGCGCTGCCGCGGACGTTGAGCGGCCTGCGGCCAGGATCGCGCAGTGATTCTGTGTCTCAGATGGGGCGACAAAGGATCGCGTCACATGCAGACGATCCATGATGATGTACCGGGTGCGGATGCCCCGTACTGTCGCAGGCAGCAGAGACGGCAGATGCCGCCGATCCACATAGACAATCAGAGCAGGCTCGCTTGGGTTGTCGAGGCTCTGCCCCACGCCGACACCAAAAAAATCGTGATGTTCGCGCATCAGCGCAGCAACCTCATCGCGCTTCACGTTGAGCGCATGGCTCAACGCCTGCTCGCCGAGGGGTGGCTCATTCTCCAAGGCGACGGACATTGGCGCCGCGCCAAGAGCCACCGCGCGAAGGGTTGAAGGGATGATGACGGTTCGCACGCTGCCGACGACAGGTGCGATGGCGGGTTTCGCGTTGGGGTCCACATACACCAGCACGGCTGCTTCTCCGGGCCGGTCACTACTCTTACCCATCGCCACGCCGAGCACGCCCGCAGAGGGATTCACCCATTGGCGTGCGATCGCAAGCGCCTTTTGTAGCCGGACAATTTCTCCATCGCTCAGGGGACTCGTCTGCGCTGCTGCAATCGTACTGTCGCCGTAACTGAGGCAACTGACCGGATGGTCGGGACCACCAACAAAGCTTATTGGCGGATTGACAGGCGGTGCGCTGAGTTCAGCAAGAACCTCGCCTGCTGGGTTGGCCACGCCTTGGACAACGCCGTTTACATCAGTACCACCCGCAAAATAGAGTCCAATGGGTTCTGCGTTCTCAGCATCGACGACCAGCGCGCCGGAGTCACCCGCATCGCTGAACCGGTTCCCACTGATGCCAATCTGGTTTGTGAACAGCTTGGTCAGATATGGCTTTGTCTCGGCGCAGTCGCTGAAGTAGTCCACGGAAACGTCCAATGCGAGCACAGATACACTGCCGCAGGTCAACCCTGTGGTGCGTCCGCTCTTAGCCGCGTGCATCCGAAGACTCGCGACCTCGCCTTTGCCGGCGCTGGATGAAACGCCCGGGGGAGCAGCAGCCAGCGATCCACCGGGCAGCTTCGCACCGAGTTCGAGGATGCTCCCGGTTGGATCCACCGTGTGAGAGGCGGCCTGCGCAATTGCAGCATCTACATTGGTTGCCGAAGCGCGCAAGGGCAGCCAAGCCGTGAGAGATGCGACAGGGATTGTGCCCGGCCCGTCACCATTCGGGGTGCAGTTGTTGTCGATGAGTCCGGGATGGACGATGGCGTCGCCGGGGCTGGCGTGATCGCTGAGCGCCAAAATGTGGTTATTGCTGAGCAGGAACTGACGTCCCGAGCTGTCCTGTAGGAGAGCGCCCAGGGTGCCACTACAGCAGTCCGCTACGGAACTGCCACGCCGGTCGAAGTCGTTGTTGTTCCCGCCGGAACTGCCCAGCGCGATGGGAGCGGGAAGCAGGCCCTGGTGATTGAAGGGATTGCTTGTCACACCTTCCGCATTCAGGAGGACTGCTGTTTCTGCACGCGCCCCGGCTGTGCCTGCGGTCGCAACGATGTAGGTGACGCCCGTGGTTGTAATTGTGGCAGGCGCGCTGAAAGTGACCGAGCACGTAGTGAATGCCTTGGTTGCGCGCTGGCAGAGCGGTGTGCTGAGCGACCCTGCGCCCCCAGTGGTTCCGGATGGAGTATTTGAAAGGGCGAAATGGATGACAGCGCCGCCACCCGCTTCAGCAAGGGTTCCAGTGACTGTGACAGTTCCACCGGGCCCAAGCGCAATGCCTTCCGGTGTCAATGGCTGCTGGAAGCCCGGCGTGACAGTCAAGATTGCCGACGCCCGAATCTGCGGATGATCTTTGAGCGCGGCAGTCACATCCACCCGCACACGATCCGCAGTAAGGTACCCAGGCGGGGAGTACGCTCCGGTTGAAGTGATGGTGCCCGAGCCGGCCACCGGATCGCCACCGGATAGGGTCCAGACAACATCGGCCGGATCACCATTCGGCAAAGCCGCTTCGAATTGAAGAAAGGCTGCACCGTGCGATCTGCTTGCATTGCACCCGGTGCAGTTTGTGTCGATGGCGGTGGTTCCAGGGGTGAGGGCAAAAAATGCATTGGCAGACTGGGAGACTGTCGATGTTTCGTTGCCGCAGCCGGTCACAAGCAGGCTGATGGCGGAAAGCAACGCCAAGACTCGCAATCTCCTCAAAACACGACCGAACACCAGCACTTGCATGGAGGACGCTCCGATGCGAATCAGCTTGTTGTGTGCTGGTTTGAGCAAGCTCCCTTCCTTCTCGCGTCTACTTGCCTTCAATCGTAAGACGTAATTCATGATCAAGGGTAGCGCAGCTTTCCTTGCGCGAGCGAAAAGAGCGGGCAAGATAGCCAGGTCCTGAATGAATGCGCCGCCACGGACACTTTGCACCGTAGCAGGGGCGCACAAGCACGGTAGAATGCGGAGATTCTGAGGAAAGCAAAACCGTGCGGGAACTGGCTGCCTACACGAAAGATGCATGACACTTTTTCGCCATAGCCATGCGACCAGCGCAGGATTCCAGCCCGGCTCAATGAAGCTTATAGTCGGACTTGCTGATGGGCAAAGACGCTGCGACTCGCGTCGGTCCGTAGCTGGGACTCTATACAGGCTTGCGTGCTGGGTCAAGCACGGACCACCGCCTGAAAGATGCCCCAAGGCCACAAAATCCATGAGGTTTGCGGAGGAATGCATGGGTACATTTACGGGATTCGTCACAACGGCGCCTCAAGCTCTAGATTTATGCACGCCCAAAAGATCGAAGAAGTTTCTGCAATCTCTCATCGGCGCCAAGAAACCCGTTGCGCTCGATGGCTACGTGATGCCCTGCGATGTACAGGGCTTCCTGTCGTTTAGCCAATCCTGCACAACTCCAGTGTGGGTGCAGATCCCCGTGTCGCGGGTCCGCCAGTTGGAGTGGCTGGGACACGGAACGAATACGGAATTGAATGTTGAGCGCGTGCGCTTGACTCTCTGATGGCCCGGCGGCTCATGAAAGAGGCTTCGCCGGGAGTCTCTCTCAAGGACCGCTTTGGCAGGACGAGACAGACAGCGGAGACGAATCGGCTTCCCTTCATGCTCACCCGGTTCGTCTCCGCAAATTCATTGATTCACGAACTCAACTGTCCAGGCGCATCACCAATTTTCCAAAATGCGATCCATCTTCCATCCGATGGAGCCATGCGGGAGCTTGCGTCCATGGGTGCGCTTCGAGTACAGGGCGCAGCCGCGCAAACTGGATGGCGTGATTCATCTGCTCAAAATCAAATCTAGATCCCACATAAATGCCTCGTATATGGACCTGCTTGTGAAGAATGAGCGGCAGTGGCACGGCATTGGAAGGGCCTGACAGCACGCCAATCTGGGCAATGTGGCCGCCCATCCTCACCGCGCGAAGAGATACGGGCAGCGTTCCCGCACCGCCCACCTCCACTACGAGATCCACGCCTTCGCCGTTCGTCTGGTCGAGTACCCATTTGTCCCAATCCTGCGTCGTACGGTAGTTCACACCGGCATCGAGTCCCAGCTTCCGCGCGCGCTCCAGCTTGTCATCGCTGCTCGAGATTCCGAGCACGCGGTGGCCCGCCAGCCGTGCGAACTGAAGTGCGAAGAGGGAGACGCCGCCCGTTCCCTGAATCAGAACCGTCGCGCCCGGCATCAGTCGCGCCGCGGCCAGCGCATTCCATGCCGTGACAGCGGCGCAGGGCAGCGTCGATGCCTCTGCGAAGCTCAAGTGATCGGGAATCCGAACGAGCCCGTCTTCGTGGAGAACGGCCAGCTCGGTGAGCATCCCATCCACATCGCCGCCCAGTGCACCCTTGGTCTTAGCTGGCGTGGGAGCGCCGTCCAGCCAGTTCTGCATGAAGATGCCCGTCACCCGGTCGCCGGGTTTCCACGTGCGCACTCGTTCGCCCACCCGCACCACCTCGCCGGCGCCGTCCGAGCAGGGAATGCGGGGCAGCGCCATCTTCGGGTTGTAGAGGCCTTTCACGACCAGCAGGTCCCTGTAATTGAAGGAAACCGCATGAATCTTCACCACTACATCCTGTGGACCCGGCTCGTGTACGGGCCGTTCGACAAACTCCATAGAATCAATGCCAAATTGCGAGATCTGCCAGGCGTGCATCGTCCCTCCATCAACCCTCACAGATTCCATGAGCCACGGTACGAGACAGCGCGCGACCTAGAATCCGTACAATGAAGAAGATATGGCTCGTGGTTGGGAAAGTAAATCCGTGGAGGAGCAAATGGCAGGTGCTTCACAGGAGTCCGGCGTCAAGCCCTCGAACGAGTTTCAGACCGAAGAGCAGCGTCGAGAGGCAGAGCAGAAACGTGCTGCGGTCTCACGCCAGCGCCAGTCGCTTCTTCTGCAGCAGGAGCAAATCCTTTCGCAGCGCACTTCCAATCCCGGCCGACGCGCAGCTCTGGAAGCGGCGCTCAGCCAGATTGAGGCTCAACTGTCCGCGCTCGAAAAGACGTAACACAGTTTTCGAGTCTCAGGTCTCCCGGGCAAAGCGACGCGCATCCGTGCGGCGCTCTCGGAACAGCCGAACCCCTACGTCTCGTTGCGCGCAAACAGCAGGGAATTGGCTTGCTGGACGGGTGTCATCAGTACGCGCGCAATGTTGACATGCACTGGTCGGTTGGCCGCCCACACAATCACTTCTGCCACATCGTCCGCGGTGAGCGGCTTTACACCTTTGTACACCTTTGCGGCTCTCTCGGTGTCGCCGCGGAACCGGACGAGACTGAAGTCTGTCTCTACCATGCCCGGATCGACGCTGGTGACACGCACGGGCGTGCCTAACACATCCTGACGCAGACCATCGTTGATCGAGCGTTCTGCAGCCTTGGTCGCGCAATAGACTGCCCCGTTCGGATAGGTCAGTTCACCAGCCGTGGAGCCGAGGTTGATCACGTGCCCACGTCCGCGCACCACCATGCCCGGCACCACCGCGCGGGTTACATATAGCAGGCCCTTCACGTTGGTGTCGATCATCTCTTCCCAGTCCTGAATCTTGCCCATGTAGAGCTTTTCCAGCCCCCTGCTCAGGCCGGCATTATTCACCAGAATGTCGATCTCACCCCATTCGGGCGGCAACTCATCAATGGCTGTTTGAACAGCAAAGTGGTTGCGTACATCCAGGTCAATGCAATGGACAGCATGGGCGCCCCGCTCGCGCGCCCGCAGGCTGACCTCGGCCAGCTTGCCTGCGCGCCGAGCCGCTAGAATAAGCCGGCAGCCCTCCGCCGCAAATGCCATGGCGCATGCGGCGCCGATGCCGCTGCTCGCGCCCGTAATCAAAACTATTTTGTCCTGTAAGCTCATGGCACCATGCTAAAGGACCCAGATGGGGATCGCGGTGATGGAAGCCACAATCTTGGTTGACGCCTCTCCGCCCGAGCCGGTGCTACCGGCTCTTCGCAGTCCCGCGCAGTTGGGCCATGCGGTACTGCCCGACCGCCCAATCTATCTGTCCAAGTCCGGCTCTTCGGGCTTCGGCAAAGATCTCCGCCATTTGTTCGGCAAGACTTAAGCGGACCTTCCGGTCTGACGCAGCCTCACGCAGCAGGCGAAGATCTTTCGCGCCGAGTTCCACCGTGGCGCCCGGTTGAGCCGGAGGATGAAGCATGACGCTGCCATACGCTGCATAGAAAGGAGACTGAAAGAGCGCGCTGTTGACGGCGCTCAGAAACTCGGCGGGGTCGATACCCTGAGACTCCGCGTAGACGAAGGACTCTGCCAGCGAATGAATCATGGCGCTGATCAGGAAGTTGCCGCCTAGCTTAAGCGCGTGCGCCTGGCGCGGTTCAGGGCCAACCACCGAAATGCCACGCGAGAGGGGCTCAAGGATGGGGCGAGCTTGCCCGATGGAAGCTTCGTCTCCAGCGACGACGATCCAGAGACGGCCTTCTTCTGCTACGTTTGGGCGGCCGAATACTGGAGCCGCGACGAAGCGCTGGCCTCGGTGGCGATGCTCCTCTGTGAGCCGCTCGCTCAGAGCAACACTGATCGTCGAAAGAGAAATGTGGATAGCGCCCGCGCGCATGGCGTCCAGTACGCCTTTCGCCAACAGCACATCCTCGTGCGCCGCATCGTCAAAGAGCATCGTAAGGACCAAGTCTGCGTGTGCGACGGCCTCGGATGGGGTGGTTGCGACCTTCGCGCCGTGGGCTGAGAGATCCCGTGCTTTGTCGATGGTCCGGTTCCACACCACGACGCTCTGCCCGGCTGCAAGCAGACGCTTTGCCATGGCGAATCCCATCTTCCCGAGACCAAGAAAGGCAACTTGCATTGGATGTGCTCCGTTCCGGCGGCCGCCCGAATTCAGCGAGGAATGAGAAACGCCACGGCTTGCCGCCAGTAATTCCTAGTAATTGAACGGCAGCGGGCGGGCGTAGGGACCAGGCTTGACGGATTACTGCGGGGTGACCAGATGATGCGCAATTGCAAACAGAGCTAGTTCAAGCCGCGTCGAGACACCGGTCTTGTCGAAGATATTCGACAGATGCCGCTTAATCGTTTCTTCGCTCAGGCCAAACTGTTTGGCGATATCGCGATTGCTGCAGCCTTCCACGATGCAGCCAACGACTTCAAGCTCTCGCGGAGTCAACCCGTACGTCTTGTGCTGCGGCGGAGCAGCCTGCAGCATAAGATCGTGCAGTGCGGCGACGAGATTGACAACCCGCTTGCCGCCGATCCAGAAGTCTCCCGCGTGTACGGTCCGGATGGCCACCTTGAGATGCCCGGCCAGCGCGTCTTTGAGAACGATGCCGCGTGCGCCGATGTGAAGCGCTTCAATAATTTGCTGCGTCGAGATGGTCGAGGTCAGCAGAAGGATCTTCACCTCCGGCGAGCCCTTCATGATGGCGCGCATCGCCTCCAACCCAGGCAGGCGCGGCATGGCCACGTCCAGCAGCAGGATATCCGGCTTCAGTTCCAGCGTCTGGGTAATCGCATCGTCGCCGTCGTCGGCCTCGCCCACAACGCTGAAGCCTTCCTCGACCATCAGCATGTTGCGCACGCCGATGCGTACTACCGGATGATCGTCTGCCAGTACGATTCGGATCGGTCTTTCCACGCCAGCCTCTAACCCCCGATAAGAGTCTTCGTCTACAGCCTGTAACTGGAGCTGAACTTCGAGCAAAGGCCGAAGTCTTTTCGTTACAGCTACATTGCCTGCACCGGAAACTCAGCCTCAAGCATACGCTCAAGGCTTTGAGTCACTGCACGTAAATCATTGAGAACTTTAGCAGAGTTATCCAGTTGGTCACTCTCGGATTCCAGGAGCGCTCCCAGACGGGCGGCCTGATGCACACCAGCCATCCCGCACCCCCCCTTGATGGCGTGGCCAATGCGCCGCACCGTGGTCGCGTCCTTTTTCGCGATGGCAGCTCTCAAGGCTTCGCTCCGCTCCTTCAGATCGGCGGCTACGGCAGCATAGATCTCCCGCACCATCGGCTCTGGCATGATTTCGCGGAAGCGGGCGAGGGTCTCTTTGCTCAGGACGGGCTCGGAGGTGCCGGCAGACATTGGTGGAGTTGGGCTGTCCCCACTTTCCATGAGTTGCACAAGAGCTTCAGCCGAAAAGGGCTTCAGCAGAAATCCGTCGGAGGCCTCGATCACATCCGGCGCGCCTTCGCTGCCGCTGATGACGACAATCCTGGCGTTGATGCGGGTCTTGAGCGCTTGAATCAGATCCAATCCGTGCATGCCCGGCAGTTGAGCATCCATCAAGATGAGCTTTGGCGTCAATGCTCCCTGATCCAGGAGGTTGAGCGCAGTGGCTCCATCTTCAGTGCTGTGGACGGTGTATCCGCGCAAAGTCAGAAGCGTAGCTGTTACCTCGCGGCATATCAGATCGTCATCGACCAGAAGGACGACTGGCAGATCCCGACTTGCACTGGTGCCGAACAAACCGCTGTTCACCGTTCTCGTACCTTCCGGTTCCTTATTCGTTCGAAACCGCTACTTCATGAAGCCAGCCTGGCGCTTTGAGCAACTCCCGGGGGCGCGAACCGTCTGCCTGTCCCACCAGCCCATCGCGTTCCATTAAATCAATCAAATGGGCTGCTCGGCCATATCCTATTCGTAACCTGCGCTGCAAAAGCGACGTGGAGGCCTTGCCAAATTCAAAGACCAGGCGCACCGCGTCATCAAACAAGGGATCATGGTCCTCCTCGCTGTCACCACCGCCGGCCTCATTGCCGGGCTGCTCATCGCGGGGTGATTCCAGGAAGCCTTCAGCATATTCCGCCGTACCCTGGTCTTTCCAGAACGAAACGATGGCTGCCGTTTCTTTTTCGCTGACGTAGGGCGCGTGCAGGCGCATCAGGCGGCTGGTGCCGGGCGGCAGAAAGAGCATGTCGCCGCGCCCTAGCAGCGCCTCGGCGCCATTGGTATCGAGAATGGTCCGGGAGTCCACCTTGGTGGCCAGCCGGAAGCTGATGCGCGTGGGCACGTTGGCTTTAATCAGGCCCGTGATGACGTCCACGCTGGGCCGCTGAGTGGCCAGCACGAGGTGGATGCCCACGGCGCGGGCCATCTGCGCCAGCCGAGTGATGGATTCTTCCACATTGGCCCGGTCGAGCATCATCAGGTCCGCCAGCTCGTCAATGATGATGACGATGTAGGGCAGCGGTTCCTCGGGCTCTCCTTCGTCAAAAAGGGAGGGCATTGTGCCCTCAAACAGCTTGTTGTACTGGTCAATGTTGCGGACACTGCGCGAAGCCAGCAGCTTCAACCGGCGCTCCATCTCGCGGACGGCGTTGCGGAGCGCATTCGCAGCCAGCTTGGGCTCGGTGATGATGGGCGTGAAGAGGTGCGGGATGCCCTCGTACATGCCTAGCTCCACGCGCTTGGGGTCCACAAGGATGAGTCTGACCTGCGCGGGTGTGGTACGGAAAAGCAGGCTCATGATCATCGCATTGATGGCCACGGATTTACCCGAGCCCGTCGAGCCGGCGATGAGCACATGCGGCATGGAGGCCAGGTCCGCCGTGACGATGCGGCCGTTAATGTCCTTGCCCATGGCGAGCGTCAGTCGCGACTTTGCTTTGGCGAAGGTCTCCGACTCCAGCACGTCGCGCAGTTGAATCGTTTCGCGTTCGTGGTTGGGCACTTGAATGCCCACTGTGCTTTTGCCCGGCATGCGCTCAATCAGAATGCTTTCCGCGCGCATGGCGAGGCACAGGTCTTCCGCCAGCCCGGTGACGCGCGAGTACTTCACGCCCGCCTCCGGCTTGAACTCGTAGGTCGTGACCATTGGGCCGGGGTTAATCTGCACGACCTGCCCGCGCACGTCGAACTCCGCGCTCTTTTCTACCAGGACGCGCGCCTCCTCGCGCAATTCTTCTTCGCGAATAGCCTGCGGCCCACTGCCCGCGTTGAGCAGGGTGCTGGGCGGCAGCTTGAAGCCGCTTACATGCTTGGGGGCAACCGTAACCGTGCGCATCTCCGCATCGGCGCGCTCATGGATGGCGATCTCCCCTGTCGCTGGAGCAGCGGGAGCGGGAGCGGGAGCGGGAACAGGAACTGGCGAAGCCGCAGAGGGCATCTCCACCAGGCGCGGCGCAACCGGCGGTGCCGCAAGGGCAGTCGCTGGCGTGGCTTCGGCCATTGGCGCAGGAGAGGCCTTACGCTCCCAGATGCTGGCCCGGCGCGGCTCGTCTTCGGCTGGAGCTTGCGTCTCGGCTGCGTTGGCCGGCATCCGTTGATACGCCGGAATCTCGTCCACAGGATCGCTCACCGCGGCTCGATCCCTGCGGCCGAAGAGAAGAGACAGGCGGCTAGGCCGATGCTGCCGGGGAGTCTCGGCCGCTGGGTCTTCGCTGTCGATGGTCCCGGAGAAGAGCTGCTGGCCGGGGCCGGGTGAGGCTTGTTCCTCGCGGGCTGCTTCGGCTTCCGCGTTGCGCTCGGCGCGCTCTTCACGCCAGTTCCGCCACCGGTCCCGCAGAGCCATGAAGTGAATCCAGCGATCCGTGAGGAATTGCTTCAGCGCCCAGAAGCGGATGTCTGCCGCAAAGTACAGGCCCACAGCGGCGAGTCCCAGCGCAACCACCCAGGCTCCCTGGATATTGAAGTAAGCGACCAGAAAGCCGGCCATGAGCCGGCCCGTGACTCCTTCGACCGGCACGGCGTGCATCCAGCGCCAATGCCACGGCAGTAGCCCAAAGGTGGCGGGAACGAACGCTAAAGCCAGCAGGCTGCCGACCCAGCGGAGCCAGGCCGGACCGCGTTCATGCGAGCGCAGCCAACTCCAGCTAATGGCCCCGATCCAGAAGGGGAGCAGAAACGCAGACAGTCCCAGCCATTGCAGAAGCAGGTCGCCGACCCAGGCTCCGAAGACACCTGCCCAGTTGCGCACGGCGTGCGCCAGCGCCGGATCGACTGAGGTGCTGAGCGAGGGATCGGAGGCGTGATAGGTGGCGAGCGAGAGAAAAAGGAGGATAGCGACGAGCGAGGCCCCGAGCCCAAGGAAAATCTCAAGGGCACGGTTACGCTTCGGTGGCAAAGCGATCGGAATCGGCTTCATGGTGGGGACGCTCCCGCTCGCCAGAAATTTCAAGTCGAAACCTGCGGCCGGCGACACGGATAAGAAATCCCAGAGCAATTCCTATTATGAAGGTGCAGCCCATTGTCTTTCAGGCAAAAGCAAGGCGGGGGAACCTTGCTGTCCACCCCCGCCGAATCCCTCAATTCAATAGATTTAGCTGGAGATATAGCGAGCGCCAAAGAGAAGCAGTGCAATGCCGAGCACGATGCGGTAGAGTGCAAACACGGCGAATCCGTGCCGTCGCACCCAGAGAAGAAACCACTCGACGACTCCGAGCGCAACGACGAACGAAACCGCGAAGCCAATCGCGAGCACGATCCAGCGTTCGCCGCTCATCGCCACATGCGCCGCGGCGACCGCTGCGGCTCCGGCTGCTTTGTGCGGATGAATTTCCTTCACGAGGTCGTAGCCTGTGGCGGCCAACATGGTGGGGATGGAGAGCAGAAAGCTGAACTCCAGCGCCGAAGGGCGATCCAGACTGGCGATTTGGCCGGCTGCGATAGTGGACATCGACCGCGAAACGCCGGGAAAGATCGCAGAAAGAGCCTGGCAGAGACCGATCCAAATCGACTGGCCCAGGCTCATCTCTTCGACGTGGGTCACCAAGGCTTCCTTTTGCGAGTACCAGACATCAACGATCCACATGACCACGCCGCCGATGAGCAGCGCCAGGGCCATCACCGAGAGGCTGCCGAGGTTGTGATCGCTCCACTTTTTCAGCAACAGCGCCGGCGCAGAAGTGAATGCGAATGCGATGAACGTGAGCGACAAGGGATGGGTGAGCCAGTTGCGGTCGCCGTTTTCGCCTTCAGGAAAAGTGCGCAGAAAGCTCACGATGCGGCCCAGATAAAGCAGCAGAAGCGCCAGAATCGCGCCTGCCTGAATCACGATGGTGTACATCTTCCAATACGCATCGTCGAGCGGAATCCGCATCAGAGCTTCCGTGATGCGAAGATGCGCCGTTGAACTGACAGGAAGAAACTCGGTCAGGCCCTCGACGATGCCCAACAGAACCGATTGAAGATAGACGTTCAAGAAACCTCCGATGGATGCCTAAGGCCGGTCAATGCCGTAGACAGGAACTCCCTGATCCAATTTGAACACGAGCGCCACGGCGCGCGATGTGTAATCCGATTGTGGAAACTTGTCCTTCAGCTGCGCTGCAAGAGCAGCAGCGTGACGATGCGCTTCGTCCTGGCGCTTGCTGTTTTCATCCGCACTGTAGAGATCGTTGAGCACGGCCTGCCTGTAGCAGGCCTCATAGAGCGCACGAGCCGTGCGCGGGCCATTAGGGTGCTCAGCCGCGTAACGCTCGTAGATGTCTGATTCTCTCTCTGGACACTTCTCCTGGCCTTGCCAGTCGCCGCAAAGCTTGTTGTCGATCAGGTCAAAGTCTGCGAGGTCGGCCCAGCGTGTGTGGGGATAGTACTTCACCACCTGCTTGAGCTCATCTTCATCCATCTGGTTGCGCAGGACCGGATTTTGCAGCTTGGCCGAGGGAAGGGAGCTGTAGTCAGCCTTTTGTAGTTGCCAGCGAATGTCGGCGGCTCGCCACGCCGCTTCGGCAGCGAAAGGGGAGTTGGGAAACATCTCGACAATACGGCGGTAGAGCAGCCGCGCAGCCTGTGCAGCGTTCGCGGGTCCGCGGGGATCGGATGCAAGCGCCTCTTCGGTGGCCGCCGTGCCCATCAGAATCTGGTCTCCGTTGGGCGTATTCTCGATGACGATGCCTTTGGCTTCCATCCAACCGGTGATGGGCGGCGGAGTGTCATTGCTGCCAAAGATGGGCTGGTCGCTTGACTGCTCTTCTTCAATATCGGTATTGGCGTAGACGCGCAGCCAGTTTCCGCTCTTCTCGGCGACCACCATCTCGCGGCCAATCTGGACGCGGTCTACCTTCTGCGCGCTTTTGTCGGGAGAGATATAGAGCCAGGTAATCCGGAGGGCGGTTGCGCGCGGGCCGGCGAGGGGCTTGACTAACTGGGGCGGACGCTTCTGGCTCTGCGCGGCGCCAGCGCAGAGCAGGGCCAATCCAAACGCCAGGGTGCGAAGCTTCATCACAGAAAGCATCATAGTGCAACGACGTTACGAGGCGGTTTCAGTGAGCACCTCGGCCAGCAGCTCGAGGGCGACATTGCCGCCGCTCACCACGGCAACAGCCTTGCGGTAGCTCGGCAACTCGCCGGCGTGAAAGAGCAGCGCCGCCGCCGCCACGGCTCCGCTGGGCTCGGCAACGAGGCGCGCTGTGGTCGCTATGGCCCGCATGGCGCTGCGAATCTCCCCTTCGGTCACGGTCACAATGCCGTCCACAAAGGCCTGCAAGTGCGCAAAGTTGCATGCTCCCACGCTCTGTGTGCGCAGACCGTCGGCGATGGTCTGGCTGGTCTGCTCTGCGGGCCACTCCACCACCGAGCCTTTACGAAAGCTCTCAGCTGTGTCGCCGGCGAGCTCAGGCTCTACGCCAAAGACCTTTGCATGAGGGCATGTCTGTTTGATGGCAGCAGCTATACCGCTGAGCAGGCCACCGCCGGAGACAGGCGCGAGCACCAGATCGACGTCGGGAAGCGCATCTGCAATCTCCAGCCCGCAGGTCGCCTGGCCGGTGATGATGTCGATGTCGTCATAGGGCGGCACCACCACGTAGCCATGCGCGCGTACAAGCTCTTCCGCCTTAGCGAGCCGCTCGCTCGACGCCGGACCGACTTCGACGACCTCCGCGCCCAGAGCCAGAGTTGCGGCCCGCTTGATGGCCGGAGCATTGGATGGCATCACAATGACGGCCTTGGCGCCGACTGCCCGCGCAGCATAGGCCACGCCCTGCGCGTGGTTGCCGCTGGAGTAGGTAATCACGCCGCGCTGAATCTCTTCCGGAGTCAGCTGCAGAATCTTGTTGGCCGCGCCGCGAATCTTGAACGCCCCAATCGGCTGAAGGCTTTCAGCCTTGAGCCAAACCTCACCCGCGACGCCGGGGAACGGCGCATGAACGAGCGGCGTTTGGACGGCAATGCCGCGGATGCGCGCCGCCGCCGCGCGGATTGCCTCGAGGGTGACAAGAGACTCTGCCATGAGAATCCTCGTGCCGCTGTTCTCAGATCTCGAGAATCACCGGCATGATGAGCGGTCTGCGTCCGGTCGTCTTCTGGATCAGGCGCTTCAGATCGGCGCGGATCTTGTCCTTCGCCATGCCATAGTCGGCCTTCTGCTCGTCGCTCAGTTCGTCCAGTGTCCGCAGTACTTGCTCGCGCGCCTGCTCGGTAATATCCGCGCCGCCAAAGCCGCGCATTACTACCTCTGGTGTCAGCTCCATCCTGCCGGTTCTCTTGTTGATGGCCAGCACGGCCAGCACGATGCCGTCTTCGCTCAGGATGCGGCGGTCGCGTATAACCAGATCCTCCACCACATCGATGGACGAACCGGAGTCGATGAGAATGCGCCCAGCGGTGACCTTGTCTTTCTTGCGCGCGTCGTTCTTGTCCAGTTCCAGCACATCGCCATCTTCAATCACGATGGCATGTTCCACGGCGCCGGTTTCCATCGCCACCTGCGCATGACGACGCAGATAGCGATAATCGCCGTGAACCGGGATGAAGAATTTGGGCCGAACCAGATTGATGAGCAACCGCATCTCTTCCTGGCTGCCGTGGCCGCTTACGTGAATCAGGCCGCTCGAACCGTCGTCGCAGATCACCTGCGCGTCGCGACGGAAGAGGTGGTCAATCACGCGGAAGATACCCTTTTCGTTGCCGGGAATGATGCGCGAGCTCAGGACGACCGTATCGCCAGCGTCAATCTTTGCATGCTTGTGGTTGTCCACAGCGGCGCGGCTCAGTGCGCTCATCGGCTCGCCCTGCGTGCCGCTGATGAGTACCATCAGCTCGTCCGGCGCGTAGTCTCGAATTTGTCCCGGATTGATGACGAGGCCGGGAGGCAGGTCGAGATAGCCGAGGTCCTGGGCAATCTCGGTGCTCTCCATCATAGACCGGCCGATGACAGCAACCTTGCGCCCGTGGGACCGCGCGAGCTCCATTGCGATGCGGATACGGTAGATCGACGAAGAGAAACAACTGAAGAAGATCTTGCGCTTGGCCCGCGAGAAGATCTCGTCGAGGCGCGGCACTACTGCCCGTTCGCTCGGCGTGTAGCCCGATCGCTCGACATTGGTTGAGTCCTGCAGCAGGGCCAGTACGCCGCGTTTGCCGTACTCGGCAAAGGTGTGCAGATCAAACGGCTTGTCGTCCAGTGGCGAAAGGTCAATCTTGAAGTCGCCGGTGTGGATGACGACGCCGACCGGCGTATCAATGGCCAGCGCCACGCAATCGACAAGGGAATGCGTCACGCGGATCGGCTCAATCGTGAACGGCCCAATCGAGAACTTCTCTTTCGGGGCGATTTCAATCAGTTCGGTCTCGTCCAGCAGTTGATGCTCTTCGAGCTTGCCCTCCACATAAGCGAGGGTGAACTCCGTGGCATAGACCGGCACCTTGATCTCGTTCAGAATCCAGGGCAGCCCGCCAATGTGGTCCTCATGGCCATGGGTGAGGATGATGGCGCGAACATGCTCTTTGTTCTCGACGAGGTAGGAAATATCGGGTACGACGATGTCAACGCCGAGCAGTTCCGTCTCAGGAAACATGAGCCCGGCGTCAATTACGATGATGTCGTCTTCCCAGCGCAGAGCAAGGCAGTTCATGCCGAACTCGCCGAGTCCGCCTAAGGGGATGATTTTCAGCTTTTTGGTGTGCATCTGTCAGCTTTGATGCTACCATCCGGCGGCCTTTGGAGCAGCAAGGCCTAAATTGGCCTTCAATCTACCGGGTGCCCGATGCGCTGCTCCTGCGTCCATGACAAGAGGCCCTGGATGATCGCTTCAATACGTGCCGCGTTTGCCGGTTCTGGCTCGCGCGTCTTTTTACTCTGGGTGAGTCTGGCACTCTGCGCTGCGCCCCTTTCACAGCGAGCCGCAGCAGCTCCTGTGGTGACCGGCTACGTTTTCCCTCAGGGAAGACAAATTGCTCCGGGAGATGTGGATGCCGGGAAGCTCACCCGCATCAACTATGCCTTTGCGCGCATTCAGGATGGACGGATCGTTGAGGGTTTCCCGTCTGATGCGGTCAATCTTGCGCAGATCACGGCCCTGCGCCGGCAGAATCCAGGGCTCGCCGTGCTGATCTCCGTGGGAGGGTGGTCATGGTCGGACGGCTTCTCAGACGTTGCGCGGACGGTGCAGAACCGCAAGGTTTTCGTAGAGAGCGTCATCGACTTTCTGCGCCGCTACCAGCTTGACGGGTTGGACGTCGATTGGGAATATCCAGGTCAGGCCGGAGCGGGGCACCCCTTTCGCAGCGCGGATAAGCAGAACTTTACGCGTCTGCTCAAAGATCTGCGGGTGCGTTTCAGTCAGGAAGAGATGAAGTCACACCATCGGCTCTATCTCACCATCGCCGCGGGAGCGTCCCAGGACTATCTGGAGCACACCGAGATGACGAGGGCGCAGCGGTATGTGGATGCCGTGAATCTGATGACCTACGACTATTACGGTCCTGCCTCCGACCCGGTTACGGGCAATCATTCCCCCCTCATGACCGACCCAGCAGATCCCAAGGCGGTCTCAGCCGACGCCAGCGTTCGAGCATTTATGGCCGCGGGTGTCCCGGCAGGGAAGATTGTTCTTGGCATCCCATTCTACGGTCGCATGTGGAGCGATGTTCCCGACGTGCAGCATGGGCTTTTTCAGCCCGGAAAACCGGCGGCAACGGGAGATCTTCCCTTCAGTACCGTCCGGACCATGCTGGTCGGCCCCGGAGTCACGCGCTTTTGGGACGCTGCCGCACAGGTTCCGTATCTCTATAACCCGCAGACACGCGAGTTCGTGAGTTACGAGGATGCGGAATCGGCAGCGGCCAAGTGCCGCTATGCCGTGCGTCACGGGTTGCAGGGGGTGATGTTCTGGAGCTACTTCAATGATCCATCTAGAGAGCTGCTGGGAGCCATCACCGAAGCGTTGACCGGCGCATCCGCCTTGCCCGCGCAGCACGGTTACTGAACCCAATCCGCCTCACTCGCCCGGAAAATGCACCCCGAGAGCGGTGCGCGCGGCCTCAAGCAGCCGCGCCATGCCGATGGAGAGAATATGAGGGATGACGGGGCTTTCCAATCGTCCATCGCGGATGAGCTGGCAAAAATGCTCCGTCTCGTAGTTGAAACCACCTGCGTTGAACGGCTCATGCAGCTCCACACGGCGGCCGTCCAGGAAGTGGATCGTGGCCCGCGTCGGGTTCCACCAGTTCGCGTGCAGGATGACATAGCCGCGCGTCGCGGCCAGCATGGCGTCGCCGCGGCTCAGCAGATCGAGTCCCGTGTGCAGTTGTGCCATGCCGCGCTCATGCTCGGTCTGGAATAGTGCGAAGGCGTCCACTCCTCTGTCGCTGAGCCGCCCCATCGTCTGCACCTGCTTCAGAGGCCCCAGCCAGTCCAATGCAAGGAATGCTTCATAGGGGCCGATGCCCATGATGCCCCCGCCGGCCAGTTCCGGAAAATGCAAAGGGTAATCCGGCGCGAGCGTCGCGTCGCAGTGGCCAGCGCGTACATAGCCGATGGCGCCAATCGGGTCAGCGGCAAGATGCTCCTTCAGCTTCTTGTACAGAGGGAAAAATGGCGGCTTCATCGCTTCCATGAAGAGGCGCCCATGCCGACCAGCCGCGGCGATTACCTGCTGGAGCTGCCGTTCGTTCATCGCTGCCGGCTTTTCGCAAAGCACATGCTTTCCGGCGGCAAGAGCGCGCAAGCAGAGTTCGGCGTGCGTATCGGGATGCGTGGCAATATAGACCGCATCGAGATCCATCGCAAGCAGCGCATCCAGCGTGGGAGCGGCGCACTCCGCGCCAAATCGTTCCGCGAAGGCTGCAACTTTCTCGGCGGTCCTCCCCCAGATGGCCGACAGCGAAGTATCACGCACCGCGGTCAGGCCCTGTGCGAACCGTGCGGCGGCGCGTCCGGGGCCCACAATCCCCCAACGGATTCGGTGTCTCAATCGATTCACGCGGGTCACTGATCTACGGTAACGGTTGTGAGACAAGCTCGCTGGTTATCCTGCGTTACGTTTGCGAGGAGTCGCAGTGCGTCAGCGGAGCAGGTCTTCCAAGGTGGTGCTCAGGTCCGTCTTGTCGTCACGGTATTTCACAATTACAGGTGCGTAGAGCGACAATCCCCACTCCCTTGCGTTCGCGTGTCCTTTACCAGCGGCGACAGCGCGCGACCCAGGCACGACGACGGCATTCTGCGGAATGATGAGTGGCAGCTCTGCTGTCGCACGCAGGACCTCGCCGCGCACCAGGTCGAAGACCGGAGTGCCGCGCGTGAGGATGGTTCCAGCAGCCAGCACCGCACCCTTCCGCACGATGGTCCCTTCGTAAACGCCCGAGTTCCCGCCAACGAGCGCATCATCTTCAATAATGACGGGGCTTGCATTCACTGGTTCGAGTACGCCGCCAATCTGTGCCGCGGCGCTCAGATGCACTCGCTTGCCGACCTGTGCGCAGGAACCGACCAGCGCATGGGAGTCCACCATGGCGCCTTCATCCACCCAGGCGCCGGCGTTCACATACATGGGCGGCATGCACACTACCCCGGGCGCAAGGTACGCACCGGCGCGAACCGATGATCCGCCCGGCACAATGCGGATGCCGTCGCTGGCAGCAAAGTGACGCGCGGGATAGGTGTGCTTGTCAACAAAAGACAAGCCCTCAGAAGGGGCTTCCCGCAGCGAGCCCAGCCGGAAGCCGAGCAAAATTCCGCGCTTGACCCAGGCATTCACGCGCCAGCCGGTCGGGGAGGAGGAAGACGGTTCAGCGGCGCGGACCTCGCCCTTCTCAAGTGCGGAGCGAAGCGCCAGAAATGCATCCATCGCAAACGAATCGCCGATGGCAGCTGCGCCCGCTGCGAACGCCTGCTCAACAGCCTGTTCCAGTTGTAAAAGTGTCATCGCACTTTGAGTTTATCAAGCAGCTTCCGGGGCGCAGCAGAAGCGGGTCTGCCCAAAGCACACGCCTCGTGATGCCGTCGTTCAGCGGGAGAGATCATCCGTTGAGGATGCGATTTCACGCCGCGTGAGCCTCGGTATGATGCACGCGCTCACTCACCGGTCCTCGATGTCGCCGCTCGACCGGCTGCAGCCGAAATGCGTTCTCGCCCGCAGGAATCATGGCAAGGGGAACCGGGGTGCGGTCACATCGGCTATGCATGTGGCGCGCTTCTAGCCATGCACAAAGCCGTGGATCGAAGATGTCCGGATGTCCCTGCCAGAACTCTGGCGAAAGGCCGCACTGAATGCGCAAATGATCAAGCTGCAATTCGATGGCCGGCGTATCTCTTGGAAAATAGCGGCGAACATTATTGACTCCCACGTGTAAGCCAGTGATGCCGCGACCTTTACATTGCGTTCGAACCACCATAGCGTACCTACTTCTCAGAGTTGAATTTCATGAGCTCGGCTAGCTTGGTTAGGGGAGACCAACGCAGACTCGCGGATTCCAGAGTCCGCCGGAACGCTGTTCTAGTGCGATAGTGCTCTGCCTTTGAAACCGTGTCAAGAACCTTCCGATGCAGTGAAGGGTATGTTTCATCCATGCGCGTCAGAGTTTGCGAACAAACAGTCCTAAATGATCGGGCGACTTAACCGCCTATTTCTTAGATGCAGCTTCTATGTAATTGGTGAGCGAATGGTTAGGCGGACTGAGGGGGACGGAGGAAGTGATCCTTCCGGATGAGCTATCACTCTGCCTTGGTCAGGGCGGCGCCGAGCGCTTGCGCAACGGTGGCCTGCTGCGACGCCTCGATGCGATTAAAGAAGGGCAGCGCCAGGGTCCGGCGCGCAATGGATTCAGTCACCGGCAAGGCAACCTGCGCGCCCTTGAGGGCAGCTCGCAGGCCGGGTTGCAAATGGATTGGCGGAAAATACCGACCTGTCGCGATTCCGCGGTTACGTAAGGCGAGTTGCACGGAGTCGCGGGAAGCTCCCTCCGGTAGACGCACGACATAGACAAACCAGCTGATCGTACGCCTGGGCAGTTCCAGCGGCGGCAGATCCAGTTCCGGTAAGTCTTTCAGTAGTTGGCTGTACCTCTCCGCAGCCGCACGACGCAGATCGAGCATCGCATCCAGTCGCTTAAGTTGCACCTTGCCCAGTGCGCAGGCGAGCTCGGAAAGGCGATAGTTGTACCCAACCTCCGCATGATCGAGCCAGTCTGCTCCAGGTCTTCGCCCTTGGTTCCGCAAAGTCCGAAGCCGAGCGGCGCGTGCTGCGTCACGGGTGAGGACTGCGCCACCCTCGCCAGTCGTCATCTGTTTGTTCGGGTAGAAGCCGAAGACCGCCATGTCGCCAAAGGTCCCGACGAGCCGAGCCTGACCGTCTTCCCCAATGCGTGCTCCGATTGCCTCGCAGGCGTCTTCAATCACGACAAGCCGGTGGCGGCGCGCAAGGGTCATCAGCGCGTCCATCTGCGCAGGCACGCCGAAGGTATGCACCACAAGAACGGCCTTTGTGCGCGGGGTGATAGCCTGTTTCACCGCAGCGGGGTCGAGGTTGAGCGTCACCAGGTCAATCTCAGCAAAGATCGGCGTTGCGCCCACCTGCAGCACCGCATTAGCCACCGCGATGAAGGTGAACGAGGGCACAATGACCTCATCGCCCAGCCCAATATCGAGCGCGAGCAGGGCAAGGTGCAGGCCCGCCGTGCCGGAACTGACCGCGACGGCATGATCTACGCGGTGATAGGTGGCGAGAGCATCTTCGAATGCCTGGAGTTCAGGACCGAGACTGAGATGCGGTGTGCGCAGGACGCGGCTAACGGCATCGATCTCCTCGCCGGAGATGTCGGGAGCAGACAGCGGAATCTGCATCGTCATTGCGATTCCTGAATTGCCACCACTGGAGTCGGCTGCTTGATGAGCAGGTCTTCTAATCGGACTGTCGTCAGCACCTCCGCTATCGTTTCCGCTGCGGTTCCATTGCCGTAAGGATTGCTCATGCCTTTAAGCGAAGCGCGCAACTCCGGGGTCAGGGCGCGCCGCAGCGCCGCAGAGATCGACTCCTTTTCCGCGGGCGCGTCGATGACGTTGCGCGCCCGCTCGCGCCCCTGCTGGCGCATGCCTACATTGACAACCGGCAGGCCAAACGAGGCTGCCTCCATGATCCCGCTGGAGGAATTGCCCACCATCACATCCACATCGCGCAGAAGGCTCCAGTAGGTGATCGCGTCCAGATTCACAAACACATGCGTGTCGCGGCGGGTTGCGGCGAGTTGTTGCGTTCGCTCAATCAGCGCCAGGCTGCCCGCATCGGTGTTGGGATAGACAAAGATCAACTGGCACGGGATATGCGCCAGCGCAGAAAAGAATGCATCGGCCTCCGCATTGGTGTCGCGCAGGATGGTGACCGGATGCCACGCCGCCAGCACGGAAGGCGCGTGGAGCGCAAGACCCAGCTTCGACTCCAGTTCTTCGCGGTTGAGCAACTTCGAGCAGCGCAGATGATCCAGCGAGGGGGCGCCGGCGTGGTGTACGCGCCAGGCCTCTTCGCCCATCGCAATGACGCGGCGTCGCGCTGTCTCAGTGGAGGTGAAATGGACATGCGCGAGCTTGGTGAGAGCATTCCGCACCTGGTCGTCAATCGCCCCCTGTGATACTTCGCCGCCTTCAATATGCGCGATGGGAATGCGCAGAGCAACAGCCACCGAGGCAGGCGCCAACATCTCATACCGGTCTGCGATGAGAAGCAGGATGTCAGGACGCCATGTGGTCAGCGCATCAGCGAGGCCAAGGATGGCCACACCAATCGTCTTGGCCATGCCCGTGTCGCTGTCGGAGTGCAGAAGGCACTCGATGCGCGCTTTGACCGGAAAGCCGTCGCTCTCAATCGCGTGAATCGTCATCCCAAACGCCGGCGCCAGATGCGGCCCAAGCACAAAGACGCCCAGCTCGACGCCCGGATGTGCGGCCAATTCTCGCAGCGGCCAGTAGAGATGGCTGTAGTCCGCGCGCGACGTGGTGATGACGCCGATTCTCCTCTTGCCAAGCGCCATCTTCATGATCGCGTGACTCGCAAATCATGGTTGGGCGCGATGGATTGCGCCTTCGCATGCGGCGCAAACTCCGGCACAAGAGTCAGCAGACACTCAAGCGCAGCAGAGCGGTCGCGCGAAGCCACCGCCGTGCGCATCCTCGTCAGCAATTCCTCAATTGTGTGAGACTGAATTTTGGGCGTAGTGACGCAGTGCAGATTCGGCAGGACCTCTGGACCCAGCACCTCATCGTCGGCGTACAGACGCTCCGCCTCCCGGTCGCCTGCGCGCAATTGGGTAAAGACGATTGGAACGGGTCGATTCGGCGTAAGCTCTGATGCGAGAAAACGAGCCAGATCCGCGATAAAGTGCTGTTGTTCGAGCGCCGGGATGAGTAAGCAGTTCTCCTCCGACGAAGCTGCCAGGACAATGTGAACCGCCTCATCGATCGTGAGGAAGAATCGGCGCGCGGCAGGGTCCGTGATGGTGATGGGTCCGCCACTTGCAATCTGATGAGCGAAGATCTCGGCGACGCTGTCGCTCGATGCGAGAACATTTCCAAGCCTGACTACGACGCCATGTTGGCTCAACACGATCTGTTCGGCTGCTCGCTTGGTAGCGCCAAGAATGGAGACAGGCATTACTGCCTTGTCAGTGGAGACCAGCACCACGCGCGCCGCATATGCCGAAGCCGTTTTGGAGACCAGTTCCGTGGCCAGCACATTGTTGGCGATCGCCGCGATTGTCTGCTCCTCCAGCAGAGGGACATGTTTGAACGCAGCGGCGTGAAAGACAAGATCAGGTGCGGATCGGGCGAACACTTCTTCGAGCATGCCGGGGTCGGTCACATTGCCTAGGAGAAAGGTTGGCTGTAGCGAACCATATTGGCTGCTGCATTGCTGCTGCAATTGGAAAAGCCTGCTTTCGGAGGCTTCGAGCAGCGATAAGGAACGTACACCCATCGCCATACACCGCAGCGCCAGTGCGGCGCCGATCGATCCGCCGGCTCCGGTGATGAGAATCGAGCGCGCGCGGAGATTGTCGCTCATCCGCACCGGGGCCGGCTCCAGAAGCGGGCGCTGGAGAAACCTCTGCCAGTCGATCTCTGCAAGCGAAGGGGGCACGCATTGAGTATAAATTCGCAGGCCTTGTCGCTTTTGATGAGAGGAAATCGGCATGGAACACTCGTGCGCAAGAGATGCCTGCTCGCATACACTGGCTAGTTCCGCGGTTCTTAAACCCCAATTTCGCACATCTGAGCCGGAGAGAGTTTCTTGGGAAAGACAGCAAGACTTGCAGCTACAGTTGCCGCTATCTGGTGCACAATGGCCTCGCCTCACGGGGGCGCGCAGGCGCGCTTCAAGAACGAAGCGATTCAACTCAACAATCGCGGTGTGGCACTGATGGGGCAGCAGTTTACCGAGAAGGCCGAACAGGCCTTTGCGGGCGCATTTGCCAAAGATCCGGCGATGGCGCAGGCGGCCATCAATGACGGCATCGCGTTGATGACTCTGCAGAGATTGCCCGATGCAGAGAAGTCGCTCAAGGCGGCACTCTCGCTGGAGCCCGACAACCCTCAGGCGTGGTACAACCTGGGTCTTGCGCAACATGCAGACAACGATCTGGACGCAGCATTGGCCAGCTTCCAGCACGCGGTGAAGGCAGACCCGAGAGACGCCGATTCTTACTACTTTGAAGGCGTCTGCTACCAGGAGATGCACCAGTTCGACAAGGCGATTGCAGCCTTGCAGCAGGCGCTTGCCATTCAGCCTCTTCATGCGTCGTCCGAGTTCGCGATGGCTCGCGCGCTGCAGCGCACCGGCCACACACAGGAAGCCAAGGAGCACTTCAAGCTCTTCCAGCACATGACGAGCACGAAGATCTCTGCGGCCATCGGACTTGCGTATGGCGAGCAGGGCCACTATTCCACGGTGACGCCGATTGAAGAGCGGCAGAAGATCGAAACGAGTATGATTCCCGTTCATCTCGAAGCGCAGCCGATGTTGGGGAGATTCAGCGGAAGTGGCCTCACCGGCGCCGCCTGCATGATGGACGCGACCGGATCGGGCCAGATGGATCTGGTTCTGATGCAGTCGGGTGCTCAGGCCATCGCAGTGCTCCATCGCCGCGCCGATGGCAGCTTTGAACAGTTGGATGCCGCAGGGATGGGCCTGAAAGCTGCTGGCCGCGGCGTTGCCTGCACGGTCGGTGACTACGATGCGGACAACCTGAACGATCTTGCCGTCGCCATGGACGATGGCGTGCGGCTGTTTCGGAATCTGGGCAAGGGTAAATTTCAGGATGTGACTGCAGAGGCAGGTCTCGGCGCGCGCAATCACCCGAGTGGAATTACGTTTGTTGATTTTGATCACGATGGCGATCTGGATTTGTTTGTGACCGGCGCTCCGCTTGCCGCGGGCAGCGAAGCCAATGTGCTCTGGCGCAACAACGGCAACCGGACCTTCACGGAGTGGACGGCCCCGACCGGGCTTGGCGGCAGCGCTCCAACACGGGCTGCTATTCTTACGGACTTCAACAACGATCGAGCCGTCGATCTTGGCGTTACGGGCTCCGGCGCAGCGCCGCTCCTCTATGTCAATCCGCGCGAAGGCAAATACCCTACCCAGCCCATCTACGGCGAGAAGCTGCCCGCAAGTGAGGGCATCGCCGTTCTCGACTTCGACAAAGACGGCTGGATGGACATCGCCGTCACGCATCAGGGCGCTCCGGGCGTGACTCTCTGGCGCAACATTTCCGGGCCTCACGAAATCGGCCGCGGGTTTGAGCGCGTTGTCCTGCCGCTGCATGGAGCGGTGCGTGGATGGGGCGTGACGCCGGTCGATATCGATAATGACGGCTGGGTGGACCTGGCCGCGCTTGTGCAAACACGCACCGGTACACAGTTGAAGGTCTTTCGAAATCGTGGCGATGGAAGCTTTGAGGATGTGAGCGCAGTCCTGGGCCTCAGCAAGATGCATCTGCAGCATGCGCGAGGTCTGATTGCCGCTGATGTGGATGGGGATGGTGCGCCGGACCTGATTGTGACAAAGGCCGATGCTCCGCCCGTGTTGCTGCGCAACGTGGGCGCAAACAGGAATCATTTCGCGCGCCTCGACCTGAGCGGCTACGCGGATAACAAGACGGCGCTGGGCGCAAAAGTGGAGATCTTTGCAAATGGCCAGTGGCAGAAGTGGGAGCTGGCCGGAGCGTCGGGCTTTCAGACGCAGGCGCCGCCGCAGATTCTCGTCGGCCTCGGAAGCGCGGACCATATCGACCTGCTGCGCATTCTTTGGCCGACCGGCATTCTTCAGGACGAGATCGACCTGCCGCATCAGCAGGTAATTGCGATGAAGGAAGCAGACCGGCGCGGCAGCTCCTGCCCGGTGCTCTTTGTGTGGAATGGGCACAAGTACAAACTCGTCACTGACGTGATTGGCGCGGGTGTTGTGGGCCATTGGTTCACTCCCACGCGGCGCAACACGCCCAACCCTAGCGAGTGGATTAAGGTGGACGGCGCTTCTGCCGCGCCCGTCGACGGCAGGTTGAGCCTGCGCTTCATCGAGCCCATGGAAGAGGTCAACTACATCGACCAGCTTCGGCTCGTCGCCATCGACCATCCTGATGATGTGGAAGTCAACCCAGATGAGAAATTTCTCGATGACCCGCCGTTTGCTTCCGGCCGCCTGGTTGCTTCCGCCGGTGCAATGTTGCCTGTCGGCGCATGGGATGGCGAAGGCCACGATGTGCTCGCGGCGCTCACGCATCGGGATCACGTCTTTGCGGGAGGCTTTACGCCGACTCCCTACGACGGCTTCGCGAACACGCACACGCTTACGCTGGATCTTGGCTTGATTCGTACCGATGCATCCTTGCGTTTGCTCATGGCCGGCTATGTCAATTACTTCAGCGCAAGTTCGCTCTACTCCGCGTGGCAGGCCGGCATTCAGCCGATTTCGCCATATGTGGAGGCACAACTTCCGGATGGAACCTGGCAGCGCATTCCCGGCGAAGCGGGATTCCCGGCAGGACTAGAACGTACGATTGTCGTCGATTTGTCGCACAAGTTGCCGGCCGGCGTGCATCGGATCCGGCTGATCAGCAATCTCGAGATTTATTGGGACCAGGTGCTGATTGATAATCATCCGGACGCTGAAACACGCACCACTGAGGTGCCGCTGACCCTTGCGACGGAACAGTTCCGCGGATATCCGTTGCAGGTCGAAGGCAAGAGCCCCGGTGATCTCGACTATGACTACGATCGCGTGAGTCTCACCGGGCCCTTCCAGCATCAGCGCGGCAGTTATACCCACTACGGCGATGTGACGCAGTTGGTGAGCGGCAAAGACGACCGCTACGCAATCTTCGGCAGCGGTGAAGAGATTGCAGCGGAGTTCGATGTCAGTCGCCTGCCCACGCTGCCTGCGCACTGGAAGCGCGACTACTTCTTCTATGCAAATGGATACGTGAAGGATATGGACTGGTGGGACGCATCGCCGTTCACCGTTGCCCAGCTTCCGTTCCACGGCATGTCGTCCTACCCGTATCCAACCAGTGAGAGGTTTCCGGACGGTACGGACTCCGTGGCGTATCAATTGAACTGGAACGATCGCTTCGACACGGGCGAGCCGGTACGATCCTACCGCTTCGACTACAAACAGCTGCCGTCCACGCCGCAGGACGATCGCTTACCTTCGCCCAGCCTGCCGGCACTTCGATGAACGAACTTGTTCTGCAGCCTGCGACGCAGCAGGTGCACATGCTGCGGTCGCGGGCTGTCTCCGTGGTTGAACTCGCCGAGGCGCACATTCGCCAGATTGAGCGCCTGAATCCTAAGCTGAACGCGCTGGTCGATTTCGATGCGAACCGGGTGCGCGTGCGGGCCCTGCAGATGGACGAATCGCGCGCGCTGCGCGGTCCGCTCTACGGCTTGCCGGTCACGGTCAAGTCGTCCATTGCGGCAGCAGGGTTTCGCTGCGAGATTGGCAGTCTGCTCCACAAGGACGACGTGCCCCATGTGGACGCCATTGCGGTGGCTCGCCTGCGCGCTGCCGGCGCACTCATTCTTGGGACGACCAACTGCCCCGAGTTTCTGATGGCGTACGAGACGGACAACCTGCTGCACGGCCGCACATCGAACCCGTGGAATCTCGATTGCACACCGGGCGGCTCAAGCGGAGGCGAGGCGGCTGCGATTGCTGCGGGCATGTCAGCGGCCGGACTCGGATCGGACAGCGGTGGATCGGTTCGCGTTCCAGCGCACTTTACAGGGATCTGCTCGTTCAAGCCAACTCCGGGGCGCTTTCCGGGCAGAGGACACTTGCCGCCTTGCGTGGGACCGTTCTCTGTTCTCGGAGCGATTGGCCCCATGGCGCGCACGATGGAAGATGTCAATCTGCTCTTTCGCACACTGGGCGGACACGATCCTCTCGACCCTTCCAGCCCGCCCATCGCATACCGCGAGCGGTCGCTCGAGGAGCTACGCAGCCAGACCATCGGCTTCTTTGAAGACGACGGGCTTGTGCCTGTCACACCGGAGACACGCGCAGCGGTGCATGCGGCGGCCTCTGCACTGCGTGAGTCTGGATTCCGCGTAGAACCATTCCGTCCGCGCATGCTGGAACCATTGCGGCGCCTTTGGTGGAAGCTCTTCGTGCAGTGCGGAGCCATGTTCTATGCTCCCGCAATCCGCGGGCAAGAGGAAAAGCTGAGCCCCATCTTTCGAGAATTTCTTGGGATCGCAGCTTCTGAAAGACCGTTCACTCCCGAACAGCTTCTTGACGCATGGGCGCAATTGGACCTTCTGCGCTCGAAGGCTCTGGAGGAACTCGCAGCCTGGCCCGTGCTGCTTTGTCCCGTCGCCAGCATTCCGGCGTTCCGTCACGGTGAACGCCAGTGGTCCATAGACGGCCGATCAGTCGCCTACCTCGACGCAGTGCGGCATACGCAGTGGTTCAATACGCTGGCGGCTCCGGCGGCGGTCGTCCCTGTGGGCCGTTTGAGGGATGGCCTCCCCATCGGCGTGCAGGTCGTCGCCCGGCCATTTGAGGACGAAGCCGCACTGGCCATTGCGGGTGTCGTGGATGCGGCGTTTGGCTACCGCGTGCCGCCTCTCGCAAATCATTTCTGAGCGCCTGATGTGGGCGGTGAGCGTGCTCTGTCGCGCTGGTCTGATGCCTCACTTTGATTGCATCTCACTCGTTCCCGGACCTCCAACTTTGGGTTGAGGCGAGGACCTAAGCTTCACGATAGTCTGACACTTCCCCAGATTGGAGCGCAGACGTTGCGCGGTAGTTGGCAAGAACAGTTTGCCGAGAGCCCCGGTGTGTTGAAAAGTTCGGATTGCGCACAGACGATGGTGCGGATTCTGGATCTTGAGATCGGGGGCGGGGAATTCGTCACCATGGCTGGACCATGTTCGGTCGAGACCGAATTTCAGCTCATGGCGACTGCCCATCATGTACGCCGCTGCGGGGCGCGCATCCTTCGCGGAGGCGCCTTCAAGCCACGCAGCTCTCCGTACTCGTTTCAGGGGCATGGCGTCGAAGGCCTCAAGATGCTTGCCCGCGCGCGCAAAGAGAGCGGACTGGCCATCGTCACAGAGGTCATGTCGGAGTGCGATGTTTCACTCGTCGCCGAATACGCGGACATCCTGCAGATTGGCACCCGCAACATGGAGAACTACTCCCTGCTGGAGGCCGCGGCTCGCTCTGGACGACCGGTTCTTCTGAAGCGCGGCATGATGGCGACCATTGCCGATCTGCTCCGCTCGGCCCAGTTGATTCTCGACAACGGAAATCCCAACGTCATCCTGTGCGAAAGAGGCATTCGCACGTTTGAGACTGCAACGCGCAACACATTCGATGTGACTGCGATTCCTCTGCTCAAGCAGGTTTCGCACCTCCCGGTCATTGCCGACCCGAGCCATGCCGCGGGCTGCCGTGAGCTGGTCCCGGCCCTGGCGCGTATCGCTGTCGCCGCTGGCGCGGATGGCTTGCTGATAGAGGTGCACCCACATCCTGAGAAGGCATGGAGCGACGGCGATCAATCGCTGGACTTCGCGGACTTTGAGGGGATGATGGACTCGCTCGATCCCTACATTGCCTTGCGAGAGGCCGAGGTGAAAGACGCCCCGGCTACGCGCTCGCTGGAGGCCGTTGGATGAGGGGTTTCAGGGGCATCGTCACGTTAATCTCTTTTACTGCCGTGCCGCTGTTTGCGGCTCCGCAGCCCGACTCCCATGTGGACCGCATCGCTGCGGACATCATCGTGACCGCTGCTCCCGTGTATGTGCCGCGTGCAGAGCTGCGCGGGGAGGAGCGCTTCCCCAAAGGGGCGCATCTTCTCCTGGTGCGTGATGGCAAAGCTGAACCGCTCATACCTGAATTTGCTGCGAGCGCAGATGCCAATGTCTACTTCGACGGAAGTCGGGTGATCTTTTCGGGCAAGCAAAAGCCGGGCGATCCTTGGCAGATTTGGGAGCTCTCGCTGAAAGATCACTCCCTGCGCCACGTACTGACTACAGCGAGTGACGCAGAGCGCCCACTGTACCTGCCCGCCGGGCGAGTAGTCTTCGGCCTGCGCACGCCCGGCGGTTTTCGGCTGGACTCGAATGACGATGGCCATCCGCTCTTATCGACACCGCTGAATCCGACAACAGGCCCCGGTGAGATGAAGCTCGCCTACACGCGCGGGAGCTCATTCCCAGACGATGTACTGCAGGATGGCCGCGTTCTGTTTGAATCCAACTACCCGCTGGGCAATGGACAAGCGGCCGAGATGTTCCTCGTTTATCCAGACGGGTCTGGCGTCGAGTCGTACCGGTGCGACCATGGCGTTGCGCGTTGGGCCGGAGAGCAGTCGTCTTCCGGCGACGTGGTCTTCACGCATGGAGACGGCCTTGCGCGATTCACTTCACCTCTTGCGCATGAAGTGCGCATTGCAGCGCCGCCAGGCCAGTATGCGGGCTCAATTGCTGAGGCGCCTTCAGGCGAGTGGCTGGTGAGCGTCCGACAGCCTGCGGGCATGCACTACGTTCTCAAGCTTTGGAAGCCGGGCACATCCACGATGAGGACAGAGCTTGCGGAAAGCACACAGGATCTGGTCGAGCCTGTTCTGGTGGCGCCGCGTACCATGCCCACGCGGTTTCCATCTGGGCTGCATCCATGGGACTACGCAAATCTTTTAGCGCTTGACGCACGTCTCTCGCGGGATGGCGTACTCAAGGGAACTCCGGCTCGGGTCCGGCTGGAGGCGCAGGATGCCGACGGCAAAGCGTTCATTATGGGCACTGCGCCGGTTGAGCAGGATGGTTCCTTTTTCATCCAGGTGCCAGGGGACAGGCCGCTGCGCATTTCGTTGTTGGATGCGAAGGGGAGTGTACTGCGGCAGGAGCATGGGTGGTTCTGGTCTCGCGGCGGAGAGCAGCGCATTTGTGTTGGCTGTCACACAGGCCCAGAGCGATCTTCGGATAATCGCGTTCCCGCAGTTCTGCTGCGCACCACTACTCCCGTCGCTCTCACCGCGGTTCAGCCAGCCTCTTCCGCTCACCGCGTCGCATCCGGAGGCCGCTAAGTTGAGAAGACCAGCCCTGATCCTCGCCATCACGCTCGCCGCCTGTGCAGCAATCGGAGCGCAGCAGCCGCAGGCTGCACCAAGCGTACCTGCTACAGCGCCGGAGGCCGGCCCTTCATCGCAGAGCGCCGCTCAGCCGGTCATTCGCTTTGAAGATGCCAGCGACAAAGCCAATCTAGATTTCGTGCACAGCTTTGGCTCAGCCAAGTTGGGATCTCTGCTGGAAGGAACCGGCGCGGGTTGTGTCTGGTTCGACTACAACAATGATGGTCTTCCCGATCTCTACGTGGTCAACGGACGCCCGCTCGACGATTCAATGCACCCGTATCCTCTGCAGGTGAAACCCGACCCGATGCCGCACAATCATCTCTATCGCAATGACGGCAACGGAAGATTCACCGACGTGACGGAAAAGGCCGGTCTCGCGCCCGACCTTTACAGCATGGCCGTTACGGCAGCGGACTATGACAACGATGGGTATGTCGACCTGCTGGTGACGGGGTACGGACGCGTCATTCTCTATCACAACGACGGCAACGGCCATTTCACTGACGTGACCGCAAAAGCGGGCATCAAGGTGGACGGGTGGTCGATCAGCTCGACATTTCTGGATTACGACCGCGATGGTTGCGTGGACCTCTTTATCGGTCGCTATGTCAAGTTCGACCCCAAGTACCGGGCCTACTATGCGGCTGACAACTATCCCGGTCCGCTGGACTACGCCGGAGAAACGAATCGCCTCTATCACAACAATTGCGACGGCACGTTCACAGACGTGACCGATAAGTCCGGCATCGGCGCTTATGTGGGCCGGACGATGGGTGTGACGGCGGCCGACTTTGATGGTGACGGCTGGGACGATATTTATGTTGCCAACGATCGCACCGAAAACTTCCTCTTCCGCAATAAGCATGACGGAACCTTCGAGGAAGTGGGCAATGACACTGGGACCGCCTTCGGGCAGAACGGCGAGTCCACGTCGTCGATGGGCCCGGTCTTTGCGGACCTGGAAGGGCGTGGCTCGCTCGATCTGTGGGTTACCGACGGCCACTACAATCGGCTCCTTCGTAACGCGGGCAAACAGGGTTTCGACGATATTGGCGCGACGAATGGAGTCTCGCAGGCCAATGCCCAATATGTGAGTTGGGGATCGGGTGTCTACGACTTCGATAACGATGGGCTGCTCGACATTCTCATCTTTCATGGCGGCCTGATTCATCTCATTCCGCAGGAGCACACGCTCTTTCGCGGGCTCGGCGATGGGAAGTTCGAAGATGTATCGCGATTAGCGGGTCCTGTGCTGAGCAAACGAACGGTGGCTCGCGGCGCCTGCTTTGCGGACTACGACAACGACGGAAAAGTCGACGCCTTTCTTGTGAATCTTGGCGACAAGGCGACTCTGCTGCACAACATCTCCACCGGTACGGGACATTGGCTGGCCATTAAGCTGCGCGGCGCAAAGAGCAATCGCGACGGCATCGGTGCCAAAGTCGAGGTGATTGCCGGTGGAAAGCGCTACACAGCGGAGCGAGTCGCCGGCTCCGGCTACCTCTCGCAAAACGACGATCGCCTGCATTTCGGACTTGGCCCCGCCACGAGCGCCGAGAGGATTGTTATCCACTGGCCGAGCGGCCGCGAGCAGACGCTCGCCGATCAACCCATCAACCGCGTTCTTACCGTCGTGGAGCCGCAATGAGGCGTCAGGGAATACTCCGCGTTTTCGTTGCCGGATCCGGCCTCACCGTGTTGGTGTGCGCCACGATTCTCTGCACCTGGATCTGGACGGTGCAGCCAGTGGGAGCTGTCGTTACGGGTCGGGTAGGAGAGCGGCTGACTTACCCATCGCCTCTCGAGATCCTTTCCTCCAAAAATGCAAAGCAGTTCTACGTGCTCTGCAATGAGAGCGATGAGGTGCGTGTACTCGATTCAGCGACCGGCACCGCGGTCAAGGCGATCTCGGTTGGTCACGTGCCGCGCGGAATCGCCCTCTCGCCAGATGGATCGCGCCTCTTTGTCACCAATTCCTGGGACGATACGATCTCCGTCATCGACACCGGCTCCCTGGAAGTTGCCGCGACATGGAAGGTTGGTGCAGAGCCATCCAGCGTAGTCGAGGATCGCACCGGTCGCTATCTCTTCGTCGCCAACCGCATCTCCAATGACGTTGCCGTTCTCAGTGCGCAGACTGGCGCTGAGATCAAGCGACTTGCCGCGGGCCGCGGCGCCAGCTACATGGCCATGGCGCCCGACGGCGGCAAAGTCTACGTCACCCATGTATATCCCAATCCATCGCCGCACAGGACAGAGCCCGAATCGGAGATCACCGTCATCGATGCGCAGAGAGCAGTCGTAGTTGACCGCATCCAGCTTCATGGCATTGCCGGCGTATTTCACGCGGCAGTCTCTGCGGACGGGCGTCTCGGCGTGGCCGCCGAGTTGCATCCCAAGAACCTCGTTCCCCTGGCGCATCTTGAACACGGCGGCGCATTTGAAGACACGCTGATGCTTTTTGGCGCAGATGTTGGCAATCGCACCGTTGAAGTTCCGCTAGATGAGCTGGAACGTTACGCAGCGAGACCCTTCGATGTCGCCATTACGCCGGACAAGTCTCACCTCTATGTCACCAGCGGTGGATCTGAGATCGTTACGGTCATTGATGTCCGCCGCCTGCTGAACTATGTGCAGACGCACCACGCGCCTTTTGTGCAGGATCTCTCCGCGAGTTCCAACTATGTGGTCACCCGCATCCCGGTAGGGCGTGACCCGCGCGGCATGCTCATCACAGACAACGGCCGCAAGCTGCTGGTTGCCAACCGGCTCGATGACACCATCAGCGTCATCGACACGCAGACGAATCGCGTGGGCTCGACCATCCGGTTGGCCAGCCCGTCGAAGCTCTCTGTTCTGCGTTACGGCGAGCAGACTTTCTACACTGCGCGGTACTCCTTTCAGGGGCAGATAGGTTGCGCGAATTGCCACATCGATTCCACCTTTGATGGGTTGGAGTGGGATCTTGAGCCGGACGGCTTTGGGCGTGACATTGTGGACAACCGTCTGATCGAGGATCTCAAAGGCACCGAGCCATACAAGTGGAATGGGGGTAATCCCAACCTTCCCACGGAATGCGGGCCGCGCACAGAGAAGTACTTCTGGCGCTCGGCGAACTATGACGACCTGACCCTCGCCGATCTCGTGACCTACATGCTAAGCCTTCCTCTGCGTCCCAATCGCTGGCGACTTCCGGGGTATGAATTATCCCCTGCCCAGGAGCGCGGTAAGGCCATCTTCGATCGTGCGGTCGATAAGTTTGGCGCACCGATTCCGTTGCAGAATCGATGCTCGTACTGTCACAGCGGCCCGAAAGGGACCGATCAGAAATCCTTTGATGTAGGCACCAGGAAGCTAACGGATAACTCCGGGCGCTTCGATACTCCGCAACTCTCCAACATCGCATTGACCGCGCCGTACCTGCACGACGGCTCCGCAGCGACGCTCGAAGAGATTTGGACTGTGTTTAATCCCGAGGACAAGCACGGCCGCACGAATGACCTGACCAAGGATGAGCTGAACGATCTGATTGAGTATCTGAGGACACGATGAAGATCTCTCTGGCGACGATGACACTGACGGCGGCCGCAGCATTTACATGGGCTGCGCCTTCGACGGTTCCTGCGGTCAACCACGTGCCGCAAATGCCGCACTACCGATTTGAGAACTTCACCACCGCGAACGGTCTGCCTGACGATCACGTCTACAGCGTCCTCGTCGATGGGGATCGCATCTGGGCGGGCACGGACAACGGTCTGGCTGTATACGAAAACCACACGTGGAAGACCTACACGACGAAAGACGGCCTCGCGCATCGCGCGGTCCTCTCCCTCGCGCTCGACAGGAACACCGGCGATGTGTGGGCTGGAACGATGGGCGGGCTGAGCCGTATCTCCGGTGGCCACATTGATTCCTTTACGCAACTCAACTCTGGACTCAGCAACGATGTGGTGTACGGTGTCGCCGTGCAGGGCGAAGATGTCTGGGTTGCGACGGCTGCGGGCGGCAGCCGGCTGAATCTGCGCACTGGCCAGTGGGCTCTCTACAACGAGCGCAACACGCCGATGGTCGAGATATGGGTCTACGGGGTGAGTGCCTCGCCCACCAAGGTCTACTACGCCGTATGGGGCAGCGGTGTCCTCGAATACGACCAGAGCACGAAGACGTGGGACAAATATGAGGACCCTGACGGCGAAACTGAGATGGTGCTTTTCAAGGATCAGGGCCTCATTCATGAGATCACCAGCTCGGTTAGCTTCGTGGATAAAGTTCTGTGGGTCTCGACCTACTTTGGTGACAGCCGCTACGACGGCCGTTACTGGCATAACTTCCTGACCAAGGACAGCGGCCTCCCGTCCAACTTTACCAATTTCGTGAAGGGCGTGGACGCCAATCACGCGTGGTTCTGTACGGACAGGGGTCTTGCTTACTACGACGGAACCAACTGGGCAGTCTATCGGCCTTCGCTCACAACAGGAAGGCCGGAGATGACGGTGCGCGATGCGCAGGGCCATGTCACCGCAGTCCCGGTGACGACGGCGCCTGCGCACCACTACATCCTCGGAATTGACTTTCAGGGCAATGACATCTGGGTAGCGACTGCCAGGGGTCTGAGCCACGGAATCTTTCAAAACTAACTCGTTGCAGAATTTTTAAGGAGCCAACATGATGCAGGGAATTGCAGATGTAATGGAACATATCGGGCACACCGCCATTGCGAAGCGTGCCATGACCAACCACTCCGTCCTCAATGAAGCGTATTGCTACGGGAAGCCGAGTTCGTTTTCGCGCGGCATGAGAATTGATCTGAACGGCGTTACAATCCTGCTGATTTCGGGTACCGCGTCCATCGACGAAAACGGCGTCAGCGTCCACATCGGCGATTTTCGCGCGCAGATGAAGCGCACGCTGTCCAACATCACGGGGCTCCTTGCCAGCGAGGGATGCACCTGGCATGACATCGTCCGCACCAGCTGTTACCTGCGCGACATTGACCGCGACTATGACGCATTCAACGAAGAGCGCACGGCTTTCTTCAAGGAGCAGGGGCTGGACCCTCTGCCTGCTTCGACCGGCATCCAGGCTCACCTCTGCCGCCCCGAACTGCTGATTGAGATCGAGGCCATCGCGATGTTCCGTACCGAAAAGAAGTGCTGCCACAGCAACAAGGAGTAGCTTCGATGCGCAAGGGATGGTGGATTGCGGCGTGCGTGTTTATCGCCTGTGCGGGAACCATCGCGAACGGACAGTCAGCTGACAAGCAGGGCTGCGCTTGCGGAGCGCATCCGCCGGGCCCGCCTAAGGACCGGGTTGTCGAGCCGTATGCCGGTGAGCCTGCGGATATGAGCCCGTACGAAAAGTTTGTGAAGCCGTACGACCTCAACTACACACATCCCAATATCTACACAGGAGCCGGACGCGACATTCCCGAACCGAAGAACCTGAAGGAGGTGCGCATTGGCTTTTTTGGCCCCATCGAGCACAGCCCGGAGCTTCTCTTCGGGCAGCGAATGCTGAACGGCGCGCAACTGGCTGTGGAGGAAGCCAATGCGCGCGGTGGCTATGGCGGCAAGCCCTTCAGGCTCATGCTGCACAACGACTACGACAACTGGCAGGCGATGACGGTCAGTGGACCAGACCGACCCACCGATCCAGGCATCTGGGGATCGCCCTCCGACGAAACCGTCAAGATGGTGTATGACGATCAGGACTGGGCAATCTTCGGCTCCATCAGCTCCGAGTCGACGCATATCGCGTTGCGCGTGGCATTGAAAGCGGAGATTCCGATCGTGAACTCCGCATCGACGGACCCTACCATTCCTGAGACCTACATTCCCTGGTTCTTTACGGATCTGCAGGATGATCGTGTGCAGTGTCTCACGCTGGCGCGGCGCATCTTCACGCAGCTGGGACTCAAGCGCGTGGCTCTGCTGCGCGTTAACAGCCGATACGGACGATTCGGCGTGCTCAAGATGCGCGATGCGTCCCGGCGCCTGGGCCATCCCATTGTGATCGAACAGAAGTACATGCCCGGCGACACAGACTTTACGCGGGAATTGAGGATCATACAGGAGTCGCGCGCGGATGCCATTGTGATCTGGGGCGATGAAATTCCAACCGCAAACATCCTTAAACAGATGCAGACTCTTGGAATGAAGCAGCGCGTATTTGGCTCGTACCGAACACTCGGGCCTGACATGCTTGCCGCAGCAGGTCCTGCGGCGGAAAACTTCGAAGCCGTCTTTCCTTACGACCCCACGCGCAGGGATCCAAAGTGGATTGAATTCAACCAGCGATTTGAGGCGCGCTTTCATGAACCGCCGGAGCAGTTTGCATCGTTGGCGTACGACGCAATGAATATTTTGCTGCATGCGATTTGTGAGGCAGGCCTGAATCGCCCGCGTATTCATGACGCGCTTGCGGATCTGGAGCAATACGACGGCGTCACCGGCCACATGGTGTTCGATCCAAACCAGAAGAACGTCGCGCCCATGTACATCGGCACGGTTCACAACGGAACGGTAAGCTACAGGCGAGCGACGATGGAAAAGGAGCAGCCCGCGCAATCTGTGGCTGTGGACTCTTCCAGCAAGAAGCCTGCGGGCGCTTCGAATGATGCTTCGATACCTTTGCGCGTGCATGGGTCAACGCCCACTCCCTATGCGCGTGTCGGTGAGGATGGCGTGAAGTATCAGGGGCCGGCGCGACCCAGCCTGCTTGCCGGGGCCTTGCGGGTTGTGGTCTTCGGACCGCACGCGCAGGAGGTGGTCGCCTCGGGCGCAATGCGGCAGTTGCTTCCGGGAGAACATAACCAAAGGGCGTGGGAGCTGGTGCCTGTAGCCAGCGATCAGAACTGGGGTGCAGCGTCCACGCAGCTCGTGCATGCTCTCTGGGACCACCGCGCACTGGCGATCATCGCGCTGGACCGCAATTCTGCTCATCTGGCGGAGCAGCTCTCGCTGAAGGCTTTTGTTCCCGTTGTTGCCCTCAGCGACGATACCGCGCTCACATCCACAAATATCGCCTGGATCTTCAGGCTGACGGCCGCAACGTCTCCAGCCGAAGCTCTGCGCGTTCTGCAAGCAGCCGAAGCGCGCAGCGGACCGAATGCACAGAGGCTGCGCGACGTGTTGTCTTCAGGGGAAGAGGTCGCCGGCGTCGCATTTCTGCCCACGGGCGACTCGAGGACGCGTTAGGATGCCATGTTCATGCAACGAGTGCTGAGCCAATAAAAAAGGGCAGCCTGAGCAGGCTGCCCTTCTAGCTGCGTGATACCAAGAACTACGGCAGGTAATAGCGGAGCGAGGTCTCGATCACGTTATCCGTGCCCTTCGCGCCGCCGTTGATGTTCAGGGGGCCGCCGGTGCCGGACCAGATGTTCCGCGTGAAGTAGCTGTACTGGAAGCCCTGACGCAGACCGCCCTTCGGACCCTTGTAGAAGTAGTACCACCAGCCGGCAGTGCCTTCCTGCACGTCCTTTGTGTTGCCGCCGCAGTTGGCTGGCGTCGAGGGCGAGTATCCGATGCCGCCATTGGTGGCGCCGCTTCCCGTCACAGTCTCGGTGTTGCAACCGCTCATGTTGGTGAGCGGCGAGCCATAACCAATCTTGCCCCAGAAATCGCGGTACACGTAGTCGCCGCCGTAGTTGAGGTAGACCATCAACTTGGGGTTCGGGTTGAGTTCGACCGTGCTCAGAGCCGAGAAGGCTTTGAGCGGATCCAACTGGCCGTCGGGCCGAATCGTTACGTCGGCAATCGTCGAGGAGCCATACCGGCCCACGCCCTTGCCGTAGAGGCCCTTGAGGCCGATGGTGACCTTCTTGTCTGCCAGTGGCGCGCGAAAACCGCCGCCAATGCCGCCGCCGGGAATTGTGTCGTTATACGCGCCCGCCGAGCTGCCGGCGTTCGGGTAGATGCGATCGCGGAAGAAGCGGCTGATTCCGAAGATTTCCCAGTGGCCCCAGCCCGGTTCGAAGGCCATCTTGGCCACGAAGTCCGGCGCGAGGTTAAAGGAGTAGTTGGCAGTGGGGTTGTAGAGTCCGCCGCCGTTGCCGGCCGAGCCGATGAGCAGGTTGGTCGGAAGATTCGAGCCAGCAGGATTCAGAGTCTGCGCATTCTCAGCAGAGGCGCCGAGGAAGAATTTCCGGTTGAAGTCCTTGCTGACGCGGAAGCTGTACTGACGGGTCCATACGAAGCCCGCTTCGTACTGAGGGTCGATGGTTGCCGGCAGAATCTCGGAACCGCGCGTCAAACCCTGCGTCGTTTCTGCTGCAAGCGACCATCCCTGACCGCCCGAGATGTCCAGGCCATTGCTCAGCTTGGCATCGGCCCACAGTTGGCGCTGGCGAAGAACATAGCTGTTGCTCTGGTTGTTGTTGGAGGTGATGCCGGTGCCGAGCCAGTCAGCCTCGTAGTAGCCGGACAGCGTGACGTTGGCCAGCTTGCCGGAAGCCTTGAGGGCTGCGCGTGACTGACGGCCAGAGGCGTTGAACTCGGACATCTGCGCTGCGTCGGAGTACTGAAGCGGAATGCCGCCGAAGGGAGTGTTCAGGCCGCCACCTGTGGCCGCCGTGCGATTCACAGATTCAGCAGCCAGGAAGCTGCCTGTCGGCGAGAGCGCAATGCCCTTAAAGTAGATTGCATCGGGATTGGCGATCCGCTGCTTGATCGCGGAGGTTTCATCCGAAACCGTGGTCGCGAGCGAAACAGAGTTCTGCTTCAGGTCGTTCACGGTGGATTGCAGCGTCGAGACAGCGGTGGCATTCTCGGTTGCAGCCTGCTGCTGCGCCGTGGCAGCAGCTTCGGCCTTGGAGGCAGCAGTTTGTGCGTCTGCGGCTGCCTGCTGAGCCTTCTGTAACTCGGCATTCTTCTCGGCCAGATCATTCTTCAGGCTATTGATCTGCTGCTGCATCTCTTCACGCAGTGCCTGAATCTGTTCTTCCACCGAAGGCTTTGCGGCTTTGGCCGCCTTCTTTGCGGTTTCACTCTTCTTTTGCGCAGACTCGGGGGGAGCGCCTGCAAAAGCAAGCGATCCTGCCAGGCTCACTGCCAGAATTGCTGCGGCAGCAGTGTTGAGCTTCAGATTCATTGGGCCTCTTCCTCTCAAGAACAGATTGATTCGAGATGCGCGTACCTTTGCTGCACACGCTTCCTGCCACACTCACGCGATGAATGAATCAGTGCACACTCATCGGCAAGGTTGAACAGAAGAAATCTCGAAGGGCAAAGAGTGATTCGCGTGGTCTGAAGACTCGCTGCACTCTTCTTCCTGTCTGTATCGAGGTTCGCAGAACTATATGAATAGATGACGAATTCACGGGCATTTAACACAGCACGCATGAATGTGGATATCAATGTGAATGTGCGATGAATTCACATGATATTCATCGATGCGTGCCGTCATCAGGAGCACTCAGTGAAGCTTTGCTGCTCCTTGCTTTGCGCTCAACAGGTTCGCAAGGATTCGATACGAGCCTGGCACTAACTCAGGGAGCTGACGGTAGAGGGCAAAGGCCGCATAGATATATGTGCCCTTTCCGGGATGCGCCACGAGCAGCCCTCCACGCTGAGGATCCTGACCGGCATCCGCCGTTTCGGTCAGCGCAGTATAGGCTGGGTCCCACGAGTCAAGGAACGAGTGCCCGCGCTCTTCGACCCATCCATCGAAGTCCGCGGACGTAACTCGGTTTGGCCAGGTCAGCAATGAATCGTCCGGCGCAAGCAGCCTGACAGGCGCCTTTTCATCGACGACACGTTCAGGGATGCGGCCCATCGAGAGCGGGAACGGGGCAGAGAAGTTGCTGCTCTGATACTGCACAATCAGAGTTCCACCACTGCGAACGAAATCATTCAGACGATTCTGCGCGGCAATCAGTGCAGGTCGTACAGAGTACGCGCGGATCCCAATAACAATCGCATTCCATGCCGACAGGTCAGCCGAAGCAAGCTCGGAGTCTGAGAACATATGGACCGCTGCTCCAAGGCCTTCGATTGCTTCCGGCACGCGGTCGCCCGTGCCCATGACGTAGCCAATGCGCAATCCTGGAGCCAGCGCCACATCGACTTTGCGCGTGAGCAACTGAGCCGGCTTGTACTGGTCATAGGGGCGCAGCCCTGCGTAGCTGACGTTTTTCCAGCCGGTCTGATACGAGCGGCCATTCGACTCAGCGACGGCTTCAATGGTGTAGGCGCCAGACTGCGCCCGTCCGGGCGTTACCTTGAAGGTGATGGGCTCAGTATCACCGGCACTCGTGCGATGAAACGGCGCCGAGGCGGGCTCGCATCGCCAGCCCTGCGGCAGCTTGAGCGTCACAATGCCGTCGGCGGAATCTTCCGTGTGCACCGTCACGCGAACGGGCAGGGCGCTTCCATCCAGAGGCAGAATGCGTGCGTCTGGCTCAAGGCGCAACCCAATCTCGGGTGTCACGACCAGCGGTTCATAGAAGCCCCCGGGGCCGGTGACGCGCTGCAGTGTTTGCACCACCTGCCCGAGCCGGATTGGCAGGCCATGAAAGTCGAACTGCGCCCATGCTGCAAGCGGATACGGCACGAAGGAGTGCCCGCGTAACTTGGCCGGCGATACGTCATAGTATGGTTGCTCGACCGAGGGGCGCGTAAAATAAGGAGCGGTCGGTTGTGCATCATCGGCTGCGCGCACACTGAAGATCGGATCCGAGACGGGCGCGTCCGTACTGACCGCGCCGGCAGTGAGGGAGTACGGCCATGCGCTGCCTGTTGCGCTCTGCAGCCAGACCTTCGCCAGCCGCGTGGAAGCAGTTGCCTGCGCTGTGTGCACGCGCACGCGGAAGGCCTCACCGGGTGCGACGCTGCGCGGAGTCTCGTCCGCTGTGTTGCCGCGGAAGCCGCCGCCGTCGGGATGGGTTTCGCTGGTGCGGAAGGCCATCATGTCCAGGCCGAGGAGATTGGCGAGCGCGGCTTGAAATTCGCTAATTTTTACGTCGAGTTCGAAGAGCAGGCTGCTCTTCCCGGGTTCAGTCAATGCGCTTGCTGCGACGCGTGCCCGTAGTTCCAGGGTCTGGCGATAGAGAGGTGTGAGCGCATCGGCAGTCACCGCTCCGCTCTGCCCGGTAGGCTCGCGATTCAATTGCGACATGTCATTGTTGAGTTGCTTGAGGCTATCGCTCAGCCATGCAGGCGGCGCATCCACGAGGCGCGCAAGCCCGGCGAGAGACGTATCGACCCGGACGCGGCTGTTGTGGAAGAGGTCGTCCTTGCCGGTTGCTCCCGCCTGTGCTTTGGCTGATGCGGCAACAATCCACAGGTGGTAGCGTGCGGTGCCCGGTCCGCTCAGCGTGGGATTGGCGCCGCCATTCTGCGACTTCTGCATGCCCCAGCCTTCGCGCGCAATCTGCTGGTAGCTGCGGCCCAGCGTGGCGTCGCGAACTCCTACCTGCAGCGTTACGTCGGTGGAAGGCGTTCCATCGATCCACTCGCCCGTGGCGTAGTTATGAAACTTTGCGGGAGCCCATTTCCCTGTGGCGTAGTCAAACATGCCCTTGTCCGTGATGGGCGCGAAGGGGACCATCGAGTAGACCGCGAGCGGCTGCCAGGGTTGCAGGCCGGCCTTGATCTGGTCTGGAAAGACGGTGGGATCGGCCGCCGCCTTGAAGACCTCCTGGGCAATTTCGCCGGAAACCTGGTGCTGCCCGTGGCCATCACTCACGCCGCCGACGAAGGTGGCCACGATTATCTGCGGACGCGCCCTGCGCACGGCCAGCACTGCGTCATAGAGCACGCGCTCATGACCCCATCGCGCAAAGGCTTCTTCCTGCGTCTTGGAGAAGCCGAAGTCCGCCTCAGTGCCCCACATCTGCTGCGCGCCATAGTACTCATCGGCCTTCAGCAGCTCATTGGTGCGAATGATTCCGAGCGCATCATCCTGCTCTGCGGACATCGCATTCTGACCGCCCTCGCCGCGCGTCAGCGTGAAGAGCGTCGCGCGCGCGCCCAGTCCGCGCGAGAGAAAGGTCAGCAAAGCGCCGTCTTCGTCGTCGGGGTGCGCGACGATCATCAGCACACTGGCCGTTGTGCCCAGGCGCTTCAGGGTCTGCTCCAGCGCAGCCTCGCCGCGGTCCTCGGGCAGAGGAAGCGCGATGGAGGAAGGCTCTGCCGGCGGCAGATCAAGGAAACTGGAAGCAGGCTGCTGTGCATCCAGGCACAAGGGGCCAAAGCCCGCAACAATCAAGCCCGCAAGGGCCGCCGACATGGCTGCGCGATGAACTCTCTCGGCAAAAAACATAGTCTTCGCCAGTGTACAATCCGTGGAGCGAATTGGCCCGATGACAGCACTTCATTCCAATGCGGCGGTCAGCGATCACCTCAGCCGGCGCATCGGCCTGCGTGCGGCGGTGCTCTTCAACATGCTGGAGATGATTGGCGTCGGCCCATTCATCACACTGCCCCTGGTGATTGAGGCGGCCGGCTATCGGCTTTCGATCTATGCGTGGCTGCTTGGGGCTCTTATTGCGGTTGCCGATGGGCTTGTCTGGGCAGAGCTGGGCGCGGCGTTTCCGCGCGCCGGCGGGTCCTATGCATTCCTGCATGAGATCTACGGGCCGAAGCGCGCGGGCAACTGGCTGAGCTTTCTTTATGTGTGGCAGTTGAGCTTTTCGGCTCCGCTTTCGATTGCGTCGGGCTGCATTGGCCTCTCCGGGTTTCTCGCATGGTTCTGGCCTGGCCTTGAGTCTGCGCCTGTTCACGCCTTGCCCGCGCTGCACTACAGCAATGTTGTCGCGGCGGCGACGTGCCTGCTGGTTACGGCACTGCTCTATCGCAATCTGAGCTCGATTACGAGGCTTGCATGGGTGCTGTTTTGCGGGGTGATGGCGGCGCTGGCGGGTGTCATTGTCTCGGGTTTCAGTGCAGCGGCGGCGAGTGGCGGGTGGCACATGCCGGCGTCCGCGACGCATTCTACGGCGCTTGTGATGGGTGGGCTGGCGCAGGCAACGCTGATTGCGACGTATGACTACTGGGGCTACTACAACATTTGTTTTCTGGGCAGCGAGGTACGCCGGCCAGAGCGCACGATTCCGCGCGCAATTCTGTTGTCGGTCGTGTTTGTCGCTGCGTTTTATCTGGCGATGAATCTGGCGGTGCTCCCCGCATTGCACAGCATGGCGGAGCATTCGCTGTCGGGCTCAGCGCCGCCCCTGCAACTGGTGGCGGAGATTGCACGCTCTGCCTTTGGTCTGTGGGCTGGAAGGCTGATGGCGGCACTGATTATCTGGACAGCGTTTGCGTCAGTCTTTTCGCTGCTGCTGGGCTATTCGCGCGTGCCGTATGCAGCGGCGCGAGACGGCAACTACTTCCGCTTCCTCGATGCGATTCATCCGCGCCACGGAATCCCGCACCGCTCGCTGCTTGCGTTGGGCTTTGTTGCCGCAGCGTTCTGCTTCTTTTCGCTGCAGCAGGTGATCACAATGCTGGTCATTACGCGCATCCTGCTGCAATTCCTGCTGCAGCACATCGGCGTCATCTGGTTGCGCGTGCGCCATCCCCACCTGAATCGCCCCTTCCGTATGCCTTTGTATCCGCTGCCGCCGCTTCTGGCCATGGCGGGATTTCTGTTCATTCTGTTCAATCGTAGCCACGCGTGGCAGGGAGTGGCGGTTGCGGGCGTCATCGGCGCTTCCGGCACAGCGATTTATCTTGTGCGAGCTTTCGAGAAACGAATCTGGCCATTTGCGGGGCGGCAGGTATAGAGCTACGCAAAGATGAATGTGGGATGCATGCGACGCCGGTGGCTTCGGCACACTGCGATGAAGTTGGCTCGGAACAATCTGTCCCGTCATGGCCGATTGCGTGACAACTGCGTTAAGATGCCCGTGGTGCAAGACCCAACGAGGGAACGCGCGCGTTGAATCTGAAAGCAGCGCATGCAGGCGCAGCGAAGAGTGATGCGATGAGAGAAGCAGTGATTGTGTCGGCGGTGCGAACCGCCGTGGGGAAGTTTCAGGGATCGTTGCAGGGAATTCGTGCGCCGCAACTGGGCGCGATGGTGGTGCGCGAAGCGGTGCGGAGGGCGGGGATCGGCGAGGGCGCAGCGGGGCTCGACGTCGTGGACGAGTGCATCATGGGCTGCGTGCTGCAGGCCGGCCTCGGTCAGGCTCCGGCGCGGCAGGCGGCGATCTTTGCGGGACTGCCGCCGCAGGTGGGCGCGCTGACGATCAACAAGGTGTGCGGGTCGGGGCTGAAGGCGGTGTCGCTGGCGGCTCAGGCGATCCAGACGGGCGATGCGGAGGTGGTGGTGGCGGGCGGCATGGAGTCGATGTCGAACGCGCCGTATGTGCTGCAGCAGGCGCGCACAGGCTACCGGATGGGCAACGGCGCGCTGGTGGACGTGATGGTGAATGACGGGCTGTGGGATGTGTACAACAACTTCCACATGGGCGCCGCTGCGGAAATGGTGGCGGAAAAGTACGGCGTTACGCGGCAGGAGCAGGATGCGTTCGCGGCGGAGTCGCACCGGCGCGCGGCTGCGGCGACGGCAGCGGGAAGGTTCCGCGAAGAGATTCTGCCAGTGGAGATTCCTGCAGCGAAAAAGGGTGAGCCGGTGCGGGTGTTCGCCGCCGATGAAGCGGTGCGGCCGGAGACGACAATCGAGACTCTGGCGCGGCTGAAGCCGGCCTTCAAAGAAGGCGGCACGGTGACGGCGGGCAATGCGCCGGGCGTGAACGACGGCGCAGCGGCGATGGTGGTGATGAGCGCGGAGCGTGCACGTGCGCTGGGCATGAAGCCGCTGGCGACGATTCGCGCGCAGGCGACGAGCGGGCGGGAGCCGGCGTGGTTCAGCGTGGCCCCGGTGGATGCAGTGCGGAAGGTGGCGGAGAAGGCTGGATGGACGCTGGACTCAGTGGAGCTGTTTGAGCTGAATGAGGCCTTCAGCGTGCAGGCGCTTGCAGTGCTGCGCGAGTTGGAACTGGACCCGGCGCGCGTGAACGTGAACGGCGGCGCGGTGGCGATTGGGCATCCGATTGGCGCGAGCGGCGCGCGGGTGCTGGTGACGCTGCTTTATGCGATGCAGCAGAGGAATGCAAAGCGCGGGATTGCGTCGCTGTGCCTGGGCGGCGGGAACGCGGTGGCTCTGGCGGTGGAGCGGGAGTAGCCGCTAGTCGCAGACAAGGGCGTCAGTGGGGAATTCGGCTGGCTCGGCGGGAAATGGCTCGGGCTCGGTGTCGCCGGCGGCGAGTCGCGCCTGAAAGAAGGCATCGACCTCAGCAAGGATTTCAGCGCCGGTGCGCATCTGGTAGATGGAGGCGCGCAGTTTCGCTCCGCCGGGGACGCCGTGGGTGAACCAGGAGGCGAACTGCTTCATCTTGCCGGCGGTCTCCTTGCCTGCGGAGCCGGGCTTGTCGCTGGCGGCGGCTTCGGTCTCGTCGAGCAGCATCTGGAAGTAGGCGCGGATCATGTGGTAGCGATCGGCGACGGTGGGCTGGTCGTAGCGGCCGGTGGCGGTGTACTGCGCAATCTGGCGAAAGATCCAGGGATTGGACGGCGCGGCGCGACCGATCATGACGGCGTCGCAGCCGGTCTGGTCAATCATGGCGGCGGCGTCTTCGGGGGTGCGGATGTCGCCGTTGCCGATGACGGGAATGCGGACGGCCTGCTTGATGGCGGCGATCCACTCCCAGCGAGCCTGACCGCTGTAGGCCTGCTCGCGGGTGCGGGCGTGGAGCGCGACGGCGTTGAGTCCTTCAGACTCCGCCATGCGTGCGAGCTCGACGCAGATGATCTGGGCGTCGTTCCAGCCGAGGCGGAACTTGACGGTGAAGGGAATGGTGACGGCCTGGCGCACGGCGCGGAAGATTTCGCCGATGCGGGGCAGGTCGCGGAGCAGGCCGGAGCCGCCGTTGCAGCCGACGACGCGCTTGGCGGGGCAGCCGAGGTTGAGGTCGACGAGGTCGAAGCCGGTGTCCTGGACGATGCGGGCGGCTTCGGCGAGGGTTTCGGGGTTGGAGCCGAAGAGCTGCGCGGCGATGGGATGCTCGTCGTCGTAGAAGGTGAGGTAGCGGCGGCGCTTGGACTCGCGCATGCGGCTTAGGCCGTCGGCGGAGGTGAACTCCGTCATGATGAGGCCGCAGCCGGATTGGGTGTTGGTGACGTCGGCGTCGATGCTGGCCGTGTCGCTTTCCCAGGTCCCAGAATCGGGACCCGGGGCACCCAGATCCGCATGTGGCTGGGTGGCGAAGAGGCTCGCGTGGCGGATGAAGCGGCGGAAGACGGTGTCTGTGACTCCGGCCATGGGCGCGAGGACCGTGGCGGGAGCGACGCGGACGGCGCCGATGCGCAACTCGGCGGGCACACGGGCCTGGGCCGGCATGGTGTGCTCGCGCGGATTGTCCCAGCTCTTTTTCACCGTGATACCTCGTTGCGTCATACTGACTGCCTTACCTGAAGCGGTTCGCCCGGAGCTGAGAAACGGCCCTGAACGAACGTGGGCCTCCGCCGTGGCGGAGGCCCGATGCTAGCACCGGCCCATGGGCCGCGGCGCGGTTACTTGGCCGGGGCCGCCTCGCCCGCTTTGGCGTACTTGCGGCGGAAGCGCTCGACGCGCCCCGCGGTGTCGACCAGGCGCTGCTTGCCGGTGAAGAACGGGTGGCAGACCGAGCAGATTTCCACGTGGATATCGCCCTTGTGGGTCGACCGGGTCTCAAAGTTGTTGCCGCAGGCGCAGACAACGCGCACGGCCTCGTAAGCTGGGTGAATCTTTTCCTTGGGCATCTTGTGAGACAGACCTTTCCTGCAATTCTTCTATTGTATGGGGATTTGGGCGGATGCGCAATCGGAGCGGCCGCCCGCGGCGCTACCTGCGCAGGGCCTTCTGGATGCCGGCCTCGACGAGGGGATCCATGATGGCGTGGCCGGCCTCGTTGGGATGGACGCCGTCGGGGCTGAGGTTTTTGGGCAGGCCGTCTTCGGCATCCTTCATGGCGGAGTGGAAGTCGACGTAGACGTAGTGCTTTTGGGCGGCGTACTGCTTAATCCAGGCATTGAGGGTGTCGATCTTGTGCGCGGGCTGCATGCCGCGCTGCCACCAGTAGTCGATGGCCGGGAGGACGGAGCAGAGGACGACGCGGATGTGGTTGGCGGTGGCGAGGTCGGCCATGGAGGCGATGTTGTCTTCAATCTGCTCAAGGGTTTCGGGGCCGGTGTTTCCGGCGATGTCGTTGGTGCCGGCGAGGATGACGACGGCTTTGGGCTGGAGATGGATGACGTCCTGGCGGAAGCGGAGGAGCATCTGCGGGGTGGTCTGGCCGCTGATGCCGCGGTTGATGTAGGGCTTGCCGGGGAAGTCCTTGTCGAGGTGCCAGCCCTCGGTGATGGAGTCGCCCATGAAGACGACGCGCTTTTCGCCGGGCGCGGGCAGGCCGAGTTTGGCGTCTTCGTCGCGGAAGTGGGCGAGCCATGGGAAATCGGAGAGCATGAGGGCGTCGTGCTTGCGCCAGTAGTCATTGTCTGGGTGACCGGAGGGCGTGAGCTTCTGCGGCGGAGCGGGCATTTCGGGTTTGGATCCGGGCTCCTGTTTGCCGGCGAGCTGGGCGGCGAGCAGCGCTGGAGTGAGGGCGAGCGTGGCGGCGAAGAGCGAGCGCAGGACGGCCGATTTCATGTGAGGAACCTCCGGTTTACTTCAAGAAAATCGATTCTCCTACGCGAAGGGTGTGGGTGGCAACTGGGGTGGACGCGGCGGTGAGCCGGATTGATTGGGTCGGAGTTTGAGGACCGGATTTTATGCAAGGAAAATCTGGAAAAGTGCAAATAAATTTAGGGGGGGGTGGGTATTTTCCACCCATGCCGATCGCTTCGCGCCCGTCACGGATGGGGCACCCGGGGTTGGGTCTGCGAAGGTGTTCGGCATGGCGAGAGTCTCTCCTGGAAATGAAATGGCCTGAGAAGCGGGCCGGTGGGCGCGGATCTCAGGCTGATGTTCTTAGTATGCGCGTTTGCATGGAGTGAACATGCAAAACTGCGTGGGGTTTTTAGTGAGTGAAATGAGCGGGTTAGAAGATTTTTTCGACGCGAGGGCTTGACGGAAAACAGCTTTCGGCAGCCAGCCGTCAGCCTTCAGCTTATCGGTGGCGGGGATGGGTTCTTGCTTTCCCACCCATGCCGCATGCTGCGCACGCGTCATGGATGGGATACCCGGGCTGGGTGGTGAGGAGTTTTCCATTTGCCGAAGACTCGGCCTAGGACTGGGCCGGCCTCTGCATCGTCGATGACGACGGTGCTGTGGGTTTCGAGCACGTCGGACCATGAGGCGGCGAACTCGTAGAGCAATGCCGGGTTGTCGGATTCAAAGAGGGAATAGCCGCCGCTGGCGTCGGACTTGTGCCAGCGACCGAGGACTTTGATGCCGGGCTGGGGCGAATCCTTGCCCGCGAGGAAGCGCTGGGCAGCCTCGTGGATCTGGCCGGGGCGAATGGTGTAAATGGACATCATCTTCATGGGAACGTACCTCCATGGGGTCCTGAATTTCTCGGGGGGGGGAACTCACGCGGGATGGCGTGCGAATGGGCCAAGCGTAGCACGCGGGCGCAGGACTGGCGAAGCGTTTCGACGGAGGTTGTCGCGGGGGCCTGCCTCGCACGCGTCGGCATCCGTTATGGGCCCGGCTTGCAGGTCATGGGTCCGGTCACCTGAGCTTCGCACCAGAGCTCGTAGTGCGGGCTGTAGAACGAGCTGCCGAGCCATTGGAGCCGGGCGGCGGGGACGGGGTTGGGCGGGCCCGCGATGAAGTTCCGCGCGTCGTTGACGCTACCTTTGCCCGTGTATTGCGCGGTGAGCGGATAGGGGTAGACGGGGCGGGTGCGATCCGGGATGGCTGCGGGCGGGGCGAACTGCTTGCCAGCAGGCGGCATGGAGCCGGGACGACCGGCGGCTGGCATTCCGTTGGGAACGCCGGCAATGGGAGCGTTGGGCTGAAGCGACTGCTGCGTTGCAAGGATCTTGCCGGGCGCGGAGCGCTGCTCGACCCAGGCCATGATGATGCTGAGGAGATCGAACTGGAAGGGGCCCTCACCGCCGCCGCAGTGGTAGCCGCCGGGGAAGAGATAAAGGCGGGCAAACTTCTGCACCTCTGCTTCTCCCATGAGCTGCGTCATGGCGGTGTAGTAGGCGACGGTGTTGAGGGGCGAGATGTGCGGGTCGGCGAGCCCATGCCAGAGGATGAGCTTGCCGCCGCTACGGGCAAAGGGCCCGAGGTAGGGATCTGTGGCGTCATAGAGGCCGTGCAACTGCGTGGTGACGGAGAAGGATGCGCGGGTGAACTTCAGGTTGTTGAGAGTGTAGGCGTCCGGCGGATTCTTGAGGTAGACGAGGTGCTTGAGAGAGCCGGTGGCGATCATGGAGCTCATGATGAGGTGCTCGCCGGGGAAGGGCACGAAGACGCCTGCCCAGGCGAGTTCGGAACCGAGGAGCGGGCCGCTGAGGACGAGCTTGTTACCGCTGGCGGTATGAGCACCTGCATAGATCTCGCGGGCGGCCTCAACCTGCGCGGGTGTGAGGCAGCGGCCTGCATTGGGGCCGGGTTTGCAGGCGACGCGTTCCGGCGCCGGCTTGCAGGCGATGGGGTTGCTGATGAGGCTGTCTTTGAGGCCGTCGGCGGTGTCACACACGAGGAGCGCGGCCTGATGGAGGAGCGGGAGATCGTCGGTGGTGAGGATGGGCTTGCCGTCGGAGCCGGTGTTCCGCAGAGCGTTCCAAGCGTGGTAGAAGGTGTTCTGCGTGGTGAAGTTGATGGCTGGGGCGCCGGCGGTGATGCCGTTGAAGTCAGTCGGGAAGCGCTGCGCTTCCATAAGGGCTTCGCGGCCGCCGTCGGAGCAGCCGGTGAAGTAGGAGTACCGGGGCGGCTGGCCGTAGAAGCGGGCGATGAGTGCTTTGGCGGCGAGAGCGGTGAGGTGGACGCCGCGATAAGCAAAGTCGATGCGGAGGCGGTTGTCGTCGCCGAAGGAGCCGTCCATGCCGCCGCTGTGACCCATGTCGGTGGAGGCAAGGGCGAGCTCGCCGCGGTCGGCGGGGATGCAGCCGGAAGCGTTGCCGAGGCGAATGTCGAGGTTGCCGCAGAGGCCGCCGCAGCCGGTCTGGACGTAGCGCTGGGTCCAGGTGTGGAGTGGCAGGCGGACCTCAAAGTGCACGGTGGGCTCGATGTACCCGGTGACGTGGCAGTAGGGAGCTGGCTTGCCGTCCTGGAGGGGGATGGCTTCGGTGATGCGGGTTTTGGCGCCGACGGCGCGGCTGATGTCGATGCGGGTGAGCTGGGCGCAGTCCATAACGGGCGGGATGACGGGCAGTTGGGCGGGCGGGGCAGCGAGGCAGAGCGTGCCGGCCAGTGCAAGGGTAAGCAGGAAGAATGAAAGAAGGCGAGGGTACGCTGGGATGCGCGAGACGGGTGTGTTCACAAGGCACCTCCGGCAGAGCTGTGCAACGGTGCGGATGGGTTGGAAGCGAGTGAGGGAGGCGAAGCGAGCGAGGGAATTGTGATGCCGCGCGGAGTTGCTCATGCATCCCCCTTTGGTCGCCCAGGAGAGGATGCGCCCGCAGAGGACGGATTCGTCCAGGGCACGCGTGCTGCTAGATAGACGCTGATGGGTGGACGGGGTGAGAGGCTGGGAAGACGCTGGGCGGGCTGGTGGGCCTAGCTTTCAGCTTTCAGCCCTCAGCTCTCAGCTGGCTGGTGGCGAGGCTGGGTTGGTGCTTTTCCCGGATCAAATGCGAGACATTGGGTTCTGCGGAGGGATTTTCCACATTCGGTGGGGGTTTGTGCACGGGGTTGCGCGCGAGGGGAATGCGCTAGGCTTTGTAGAGCATGAGTGAGTGCGTGATTTGCGGGGGCGTGGGGCTGGTTGAGGAGCGGTCGGCGGACGGGGTGCTGCGGACGCGGACGTGCGAGTGCCAGCAGATGGCGCGGTATCACCGGCGGCTGGCGGCGGCGCGGATTCCGGAGCGCTACCGGCACTGCTCGCTGGACACGTATGAGACGGCGTTCAATGGGGCGAATGCCTCGCTGGGGCAGGCGCTGATGAAGGCGCGGCGGTTTGCCGAGGGGTATCCCGTGGAGACGGGCGGCAACGGGCTGATGTTTGTGGGCACGGCGGGGTTGGGCAAGACGCACCTTGCGGTGGGCGTGCTGCAGCGGCTGGTGCAGGAGCGCGGGGTGCGGGGACTGTTCTGCGACTACCGGGAGCTGCTGAAGAATATCCAGAACAGCTATAACCCGCAGGTGGCGACGACGGAGCTGGAGCTGCTGAAGCCAGTGTTTGCGGCAGAGGTGCTGGTGCTGGACGACCTTGGCGCGCAGAAGCCGAATGAGTGGGTGTGGGATATGGTGGCGCTGATCCTGAACACGCGCTACAACGACAAGCTGACGACGCTGATCACGACGAACTATGCGGATCTGCCGGCGGGTGGGGGCTTCAAGGCGGAGGGCAACCGTCCGGCGAGGAACGAGGATACGCTGGGGGACCGGATCGGGGACCGGATGCGGTCGCGGCTGGCCGAGATGTGCGTGCGCGTGGAGGTGCAGGGCGAGGACTTTCGACAGTCGGTGAAGCGGGCTCGGTTTGGGTGAGTGAGTTGGGGAAAGAGGCACGAGATGCGCAGGACGCTGGAAGTGGCGGGATGGCTGGCTCTGATCTGGATGGGATGGAAGACCTATGAGGCGCTGTGGGGCGCGGCTCCGCTGCCGGAGCGGATTCCGATTCATTTTGACATTGCGGGGAATCCGAACGGATGGGGATCGCCAAAGGGGTTGTTCATCCTGCCGGTGGTGGGCGTGGGGATGTACTTGATGATGGGGCTGGTGGCGCGGTTTCCATCGGCGTTCAACTATCCGGCGAAGGTGTTGCCGCAGTATCGGGAGCGGGCGCAGGAGCTGGCGCTGGATATGATTGCGTGGCTGCGGACAGAGATGGCGTGGCTGTTCTGCGCGCTGCAACTGGCGGTGCTGGGCGCGGCGCGGGCGGGACGAGCTCCGGAGCTGGCGTGGCTGATGCCTGTGTTTCTGGTCGTGGTGATGGGGACGATTGCGTGGTTTATGGTGTCGCTGGTGCGGCTGGGCAGTCCGCGGGCCTAAAGGACGACGGCAGTGGCGACGACGAGGAGCATGGCTCCGATGGTGAGGGCCTGGTAGGCGAGGTTGGCCCGGAAGGACTCCTGCTGCGGACAGGTGGCGCGGGTTGAGATGGCCATGGTCGGTTGCCTTTCTGCCGGTGTGCTGGAGCGGCGACCGGCGTGGAACCTGCGGCGATTATCGGCTACAAGTAGACGCCGATTGAGGGCCAGTGTGTATCCACCAAAGGTGGGAGCGATGCTGGAGCCGGGTTGATATTTCTTGGAACGTAAGCGCGCGAGGGAATCCTTCGCGAACAGAGGTAGAATCCTTTCGTGAGTACGAATTCTCCATTGGGGTTGGTTCCCGGGCAGATGCGGGAACGAAATTGGCTGCCGCTGGCGATTGCAGCCGGCGTGGTGGCGGTGGTGACCGTGGTGCTGGTGGCGGTGCTGCAGCATGGCCGGACGGGGCCGGTGGTGACGCCCATCTCGGCCAAGCCGGATCCGTATGCGGCGAGCTTGCCGATCAGCGGGCTGGCAATGAGCGAGTCGGGCAACCTGGCCGGGGGCAAGGTGACGTATCTCGACGGGCACATTGTGAATACCGGGACAAAGACGGTGACCGGGATTACGGTGCAGGTGCTATTCCGAGATGTGGCCAAAGAAGTGGCGCAGAACGAGACGCAGTCGATGAAGCTGATTCGGATGCGGGAGCCCTATATTGATGTGGAGCCGGTGTCTGCGGCGCCGCTGAAGCCGGGCGATGGGCGGGATTTTCGTCTGATTTTTGATGGGGTTTCGCCGGACTGGGACGGGGCGTATCCGGAGATTCGCGTGGTGCGGGTGGAGACGCAGTAGAGCCGGGACGGTCCTTACGCAGTAGAACTTACCCTGAAAGGTAAAAAGTACATGGCCCGGCGGGGTCACCGCCCGGAGATGGCGGAGGTCTGCCTGGACGAGAAGTGGCATATGGATGAATGAAATCAACAAGATAGAAGATTATGGGAAGCCGCCTTTGGCTTTGGCACGGCCCTTGCAAAATAGCAGGGCAAGACGGAAGAAGCAGCGGCAAAGAGACTTCAAACCGAGACGAAGAGGCAAAGCGATGAGGATGCAGCAGAGGATATTTGGCCTGACGAAAGAGCAGTTTGGAGCGATGGTGCTGAGCGCCGCTCTGGCGGTGCCGGTGATGGCGCAGCAGGCACAGCAGCCGACGAGCACACCGCCGAGCGCTACGGCGACGACGAGCACGGCGCCGCTGCCGCAGGATAAGGAAGGCTTCTGGGGCCACCTGAATCCGTTTGCGCGCAAGGGCTGGGTGAAGAAGCGGATTGACCCGATCAACGACCGGCTGACCGAGCTGGATCAGGTGAACGCGAAGAACGCGAAGGACATTTCAGACGTGGATGCGCGGGCGCAGGCCGGCATCCAGAAGGCGCAGTCGGCCGCGGATGCGGCGAACCAGGCAGCGACGGCGGCTGGGACGCAGGCGCAGAGCGCGAACCAGATGGCGCAGAGCGCGACGGGCCAGGTGGGCCAGATCAATACCAAGGTGAATGGTCTGGATCAGTACCACCCGATTCAGGATGTGGATGTGAAGTTCCGCGGCGGCAGCACGGTGCTGAGCGCGGAGGCGAAGCAGCAACTGGATGACATGGCGGCGAAGCTGGCAGGCCGTCAGGGATACATCATCGAGCTTGAAGGTCACTCCCCGGCGGCGGGTACGGCCGGGATCCAGAGTTCACAGCGTATGGCCGAGGCGATCAAGCGTTACCTCGTGACCGAACATCAGATTCCCGTCTACCGGATGCACGCGGTGGCGCTGGGCAACGCGCAGGTGGCCTCGAATGAAGGCGACTCGACGCGGGTGCGAACCAGCAGCGTGCACATTCGGCTGATGGAAAACAGTTTGGCGGCCCAGGATGCAGCGTCCCCCCATGGCGCGGCTTCCTCGACCGGCGCGGAGCAGCCGTAAGGCTGCACAGCCACCCCCCTGAGGCTCCAATCCGCCCGGACGGCCCCCCCGCCGTCTGGCCGCCAACCAAGCTCTCGCAACACGAGAGAACCAAGGCAACTTGGCCCCCATCAAAGATGGGGGCCGTTTTTTGTCTGGGG
>JAJXWA010000063.1 GCA_021781795.1 Acidobacteriota bacterium | reverse complement strand
TGAGAAGCGCATCCGCATCCTGGGCTGCAGCATATGGATCTGCGACATAAAGCATCTGCTGGCTCGGCGGAATCACTTCCTTGCTGCGCTGCTCGGCTGCCGGGTCATAGGCGCTCACGATGCAGCCTTCATGCAAAAGCCGCTTCACGATGTCGAGTGCCGGTGATTCCCGAATATCGTCGGTACCGCCCTTGAATGCCAGGCCAAGCACACCAATCTTTTTGCCGCGGAAGGTCCAGAGCGCCGACCGGACCTTCTGAAAGAACCGGAGCTTCTGTTCTTCGTTAATCTTCTCCACCTCGTGCAGCAACCCGAAATCAACACCCACCTGCTCCGCAACGTGGCGAAACGCGGCCACATCCTTGGGAAAGCAGGACCCTCCATACCCAATGCCCGCGCGCAAGAACTTCGGCCCGATGCGCGTATCCATGCCCATTCCCTTTGCAACCTCTTCCACATCGGCTCCGGCGGCCTCGCAGATATTGGCCACGATATTGATGAACGAGATCTTGGTCGCCAGAAACGCGTTCGAAGCATGCTTGATGATCTCAGCGGCCTTGGTCGAGGTTTCGAGAATGGGCGGCGGATCGGCCTCGCTCCGAGGGCCCGGAACGGCATGTGCGCTCCGGTAGTAGCTGCCCGATGTCAGCGGGGCATAAATACGCCGCAGCAATTCTGCGGCGCGCTGCGTCGCTGCTCCGGTCACAATGCGATCTGCATGCAGGAAGTCCACGACAGCAGTACCTTCCCGCAAGAACTCAGGATTCGACGTCACATCGAAGAGATCCTTCGGAACGCCGTTGCGCTCAATCACCCGCCGAATCCATTCATTCGTATAAACCGGCACTGTGCTCTTTTCGACGATGACCTTATACGAGTTAATGGAACGGGCTATCTCGCTGGCGACCGCATCCACAAAGGAAAGATCGGCGCTGCCGGCGCTGCTCTGTGGCGTGCCCACAGCAATAAAGATGGCGTCCGCGGCCTGCGTTGCTGCGCGCAGGTCGGTTGTGAATTCCACGAGGTTCGTGCGGTGGCGGCTCAACAACTCTGGAAGATATTCCTCATGAATCGGAACTCCACCTTCGCGCAGCATCCGGACCTTTGCTTCATCGTTATCGACACAGATGACATTGTGACCGATCTCTGCGAAACACGCGGCGGCAACCAGTCCAACATACCCGGAGCCCACGACCGCTATCGAAACCTTATCTGACATACTGAATCCTTTCAAAACTTCGTTGAATATGTGTTCGGAGAATCGCCGCGACATTCAAGTACGCGGCTCCTTGAATGACTGCAGCTCATTGCTGCGTGTCGGTCAAGCGGCGAGGAGCCGGCATCCGACTCCGAAAGCGCCACAGTAAAGGCAAGAGCTGCCAAGCGGACCAGTAGCGCGGCACATACCGCTGCGGAGACGAAAGACATCGCTGAAGCCCGCCGAGATAAAGGCGATCTGCCCACGCCGGAAAGCGCACCTGGTTACCACTGAGAAATGCAATCGCTGCGCCGATAGCGTGAGCACGACGCGAAGTCCGCTCTTTGTGCGAAGAACGACGCCCTCCATACCGGCGAAGGAGCCATTGCGAATCCGCGCCATCTGGCCAATCGCAAGTTCGCCATGCGGCTCAATGGAATCCTCAGCAATCCCATTGCGCAGCGCTTCAAGGACACCGTCCGGGATCGAAGCGGGAACCCCGCCCACCCCATCCACAAGAGCCGGCGCGCCGGGAACGCCCAGCACGCTCCCCCGTTGTGACTTAAAGATCCTCACAAGAAGATACCCCGGAAAGAGCGGAAGATGCAGGGTTACGCGCGAGCCGTCCTTCCATTTCCGGTTGGCGCGATAGGGCGGCAGAACGTGCTCGACTGCACGCTGCTCAAGATGGAAGGCTACTTTCTTCTCATGGCGGCTGGCCGTATAGACCGCAAACCAGCACGACGCCGGAACGGATTCTGTCATCGACTCAATGGTCGCAGATGCGCTTTGCGGTATTTGAAGCGGGTCAAATTTGCGCAATGCTTCGCCATCCTCACTTGGGTGAAGTGAACTTCCACAGGGCTTTGCCCTGCGCGCTACCATCAAGGTCCACATTTCTACCAAGGAGAAATGAAAGCAAGCACTTTCATGTATGGATCGCGCCGGTCGCTCATATAGATAGGTCAATTCCCGGCACAGTCAATATAACAGTTCTCACATTTTTTTCCAGTGAATTCGCGTCGCTCCCATTGTAGCAATAGACTTTGCGATCGATGTGCAAGCAACCGCGAACATTGATCGCGGCAGGAATCCGCGCGGATGGTGGGTGAAAGTTCCCCATGTGGTAGCCTCCAGTTGGAGGATGCCCATGCCCCCCGGCGCGAGCGGAGCCGCACGAGTCTACATGGACGCCAATGCTACGACGCCTCTGCTGCCCCAGGTGGTCGAGGCGATGCGCCCCTTCTGGACCGAGAGCTTCGGCAATGCCTCGTCCATTCATCTGGATGGGCAGCGCGCGCGAACCGCCGTGGACCAGGCGCGGGAGATCCTGGCCGAACTCTTCCATTGCCATGAGGCCGAGGTCGTCTTCAACTCCGGCGGGACCGAAGGCGACAATACTGCCCTTTTCGGCCTCCTGCGGCCCGGCGACCACCTGATCACCACCTCGATTGAGCACTCGGCGGTGCTGCAGGCGGCCCGCAGAGTAGGTGGGGGTGGGGGGGTGGGAGTCACCTATGTGGACCCGGAGCCGAGCGGACTCATCCACCCGGAGGCCATCCGGGCAGCGCTGCGGCCCGAGACGCGGCTGATCAGCGTGATGCTTGCGAACAACGAGACGGGCGTGCTGCAGCCGGTTGAAGCGATTGGCAAAATCGCGGCTGAGGCAGGCGCATTCTTCCATATTGACGCGGTCCAGGCTGCAGGCAAGATTCCGCTAGACGTGCGGCGCATCGGCTGCCACCTGCTCTCGATCAGCGCGCATAAGATGCACGGACCCAAGGGCGTGGGTGCGATGTTTGTTCGCCGAGGCACTCCGCTGGAACCGCTGCTTGTGGGCGGCAGCCATGAGCGGCGTCGCCGCGCCGGAACCGAAAATGTGCCCGGCATTGTGGGACTGGGCAAGGCTGCCGAGGTGGCTATGACGAGCCTCGAAGACGGGACGTGGGACCGAGTGGCAGCGCTGCGCAACAGGCTGGAAACCGGGCTGGTGACGATGAGCGGCACCGGGCTGAATGGCGCAGGGTCCGACGGCAAGCCCGTCACCCGTGTAGCGAACACGACCAACATCTGGTTTGACCACGTGGAAGGTGAGGCGCTGGTCATCGCGCTGGACCTGAAGGGTGTTGCGGTTTCCGGCGGGTCGGCGTGCCACTCCGGCGCGACCGAGCCGAGCCACGTGCTGCTGGCGATGGGGCTGGACAAAACCCGCGCGCGGGCAAGCCTGCGCTTCAGCCTTCTGAAAACCGCTTCCGAAGCCGACGTAGACCACGTGTTGCGGGTGACGCCCGAGGCCGTGGAAAAGCTCCGCGCCGTCTCGCCTGTAGCCGCCGGCACTTTGGGCTAAGCCGGCCATTGGCCACTTCCGGCCTTTCACACGCTCATTCTGCATGGATCTCTCCTTTCATTCTTAAGAATAGCGACTTGACGGAAATAAGCTGCAAATCGAAGACATTGATAATAAATGACTTATAAAATTCTTCTCTTGACAAGTGAAACCAAGGGTTGGCGGCTGCCTCAACCCAGGACCGGGCTGGCTGGAATCGGACTGAATCGGTCGTATACTGAACACAGAGATGCCTGAGCGCGATACGATTGCGGTTGCCATGTCCGGCGGGGTGGACTCCTCGACGGCTGCGGCGATGCTGGCCCAAGCGGGCGAGCCCGTGGTAGGGCTAACGCTGCAGCTATGGGACCAGACGCGGCTGGCGGGCAAGCACGGCATTCCTGATGCACCAAAGGCTGGGCGGTGCTGCTCACTCGACGATGTGTACGATGCGCGGCGTGTGGCGCGGCAGCTTGGAATTCCGTACTACGTGGTGAACCAGGAGGCGCGGTTTGAGCAGGATGTGGTGCGGCCGTTCGTGGCCGAGTATCTTGCCGGGCGTACGCCGGTTCCCTGCTCGCTGTGCAACAACCACCTGAAGTTTGACCAGCTCCTGCAGACGGCACGGTCGATCGGCGCGAGCCGAATTGCGACGGGCCATTACGCCATCAATGAATACGACGCGGAGCGCGGACGGTGGATTCTGAAGCGCCCTGCGGACACCGCCAAGGACCAGACCTACTTCCTCTTCGGGCTGACGCAAGCGCAGTTGGCCCACACGCTCTTTCCGCTGGGGCGGCTGACCAAGCCGGAGGTGCGCGAAGAGGCGCGGCGGCATGGACTGGCGCTGGCGGAGAAGCCAGACTCGCAGGAGATCTGCTTCATTCCCGGTGGCAACTACAAGCAGTTTCTGACGGCGTATCTGGAGGAGCAGGGCGAGACGATGCCGGAGACGGCGGGCGAACTGGTGACCTCGACCGGCGAGGTGCTGGGACGCCACGAGGGCATTTCGAACTTCACCGTGGGTCAGCGCAAGGGGCTGAAGGTGGCGTCGCCGACTCCGCTTTATGTCTTGCAGATTGACCCGGCGAGCCACAGGGTGACGGTGGGCGCGGACGAGGACCTGGCAACGAGTACGCTGCGGGCAAACCGCGTGAACTGGATCAGCATTGCAGAGCTTACGGAGCCGATGCGGGTGAAGGTGAAGATTCGGCACCGGCACGAGCCCGCCTGGGCGACGCTGGAGCCGGGTGTGCGGACCGATGAAGTGGTCGCAACCTTTGATGAGGCGCAGCGCGCCGTCACGCCGGGGCAGTCGTCGGTCTTCTATGACGGTGACGAGGTGGTCGGGGGCGGGTGGATTTTGTAGCGCCTCACGGCTGCTGGACAATGCAGGCGTAAATGGATTTATACTGGCGCGGCATCATCTTTCAGGAGAAAAACCCATGTTTGAGAAAACGTTTGCCGGAATCCCCGCGCTGGCGCTGTGCGCCGTGCTTGCCACGGCCCAGAACGCGCCCATAACCCTCACCGTGCATGCGGATGAGGCGGCGCATCCGGTCAGCCCGATGCTCTACGGCCTGATGACCGAGGAGATCAACTACTCCTATGACGGCGGCCTGTATGCGGAGATGGTCCGGAATCGCACTTTCAATGGAAGCTGGGACGGAATTCAAAGCTGGTACCTGGTAGAAGATGGCAATGCGGCCGCGAAGATCCAGCCGGATCGAACGACCGGGCCAAGCGCTGCGCTGCCGCACAGTATGAAGCTGACGGTGGAGAAGGCCGACCCGGCGAACGAGGCGGGCCTGCTGAACGTGGGCTACTGGGGCATGGCGCTGAAAGCGAACACGGCCTACAAGGGCTCGTTCTACGCGAAGACGGACACGGCAGAGATGGGGCAGGTGCGGGTGAGCCTGGTGCAGAACGATACCGGCCGGGTGGTGGCCCGGACAACCGTGAGCGGCCTTACGAGCGATTGGAAGCAACACTCTTTTACGCTGATGACCGCTGGTGACATTCAGCCGTCAGCGGCGAATCATCTTGTGCTGACAGTCGGGCATCCGGGAACGGTATGGATGGGCCTCGTGTCGTTGTTTCCGCCCACGTATCACGACCGCACCAACGGCAACCGGATTGACCTGATGGAGAAGATGGCGGCAATGCATCCGCAGTTCCTGCGCTTCCCGGGCGGCAACTACCTTGAAGGCGACCACATCAACGAGCGCTTTGAGTGGAAGAAGACCATCGGGCCGCTGGTGGACCGGCCAACGCACCCGAGCCCGTGGAACTATCACTCGTCGGACGGAATGGGGCTGCTGGAGTTTCTGGAGTGGTGCGAAGACCTGAAGATGCAACCGTTGCTGGCCGTCTATGCAGGGTATTCGCTGAAAGGCGACCATGTGGAACCGGGCGCGGCGCTGGAGCCGTTTGTGCAGGACGCGCTGGATGAGATTGAGTACGTGACCGGCGGAGCAGATACGAAGTGGGGAGCCGAGCGCGTAAAGGATGGCCACCCCGCGCCGTTTGCGCTGAAGTATGTGGAGATTGGCAACGAGGACTGGTTTGACAAGTCGGGCAGCTACGACGGGCGTTATGCGCAGTTCTACAAGGCCATCAAGGCAAAGTATCCGGCCTTGCAGCTGATTGCGACGGCGCCGGTGAAAGGCACGACGCCGGACGTGCTGGACGAGCACTTCTACGTGCGCGCGACGCAGAACTTTCACGATGCGACGCACTATGACAAGACTGACCGCAACGGACCGAAGATCTTTGTGGGCGAGTGGGCCACGCGCGAGGGCACGCCGACACCAAACATGGGCGCGGCGCTGGGCGATGCGGCATGGATGACTGGACTGGAACGGAACAGCGATATCGTGATCATGGCGAGCTATGCGCCGTTGTTCGTGAATGTGAACCCCGGCGGAATGCAGTGGGAGAGCGACCTGATTGGCTATGACACGCTGCACAGCTATGGATCACCGAGCTACTGGGCACAGGTGATGTTCGGTGAGTATCTCGGCGATCAGGCGCTGAAGTCAGAGAGCGCAGGCGCGGGCGACAAGTTTTTCTACTCCATCACGAAGAACGTTGGAAAGAAGCAGGTCTACCTGAAGCTGGTGAATGCCTCGTCTCTGGCGCAGCCGGTCACAATTGACCTTGGCGGCGCGCAGGTGGCAGGGACCGCGAAGCTGGTGAGCCTGAGCGCGCGGGATACGCAGGCAACCAACACCATCAACGACCGGGAGCGCATTGTGCCGGTGGACTCTACGGTGCAGGCGGGCAGCAAGTTCAGCCACACGCTGCCGCCCTATTCGATCCAGGTGTTGCAGATCGACGAGAAGTAATTCAGCGATAAAGCGAAGGCCGGGACCGCGATGGCCCCGGCCTTTTCTCTTTGCGCGGGATGCAGCGGTCGTCAGCGCCGGACAGCCCAGGCGAGGCCGTCGGGGTTGCCGCCGGGGTGAATGCGGCCGACTACTTTGAGCGTCTTGAGATCGATGACGGCGACGGAGTCGTCGGGCCCGCAGGAGACGTAGGCGCGCGCGCCATCGGGCTGCATCAGGATGCCCGACGCGCCGTGACCGACGGGCAAATGCTGGATGACCTTGCGCGTGGCGGTGTCGAGGATGACGACGTCGGGGCCGTTGAGCAGGGAGACCAGGGCGAGCTTGCCATCGGGCGTGAACTTGATGCGGTTGGCGCTGCTCACGTGTGCATCGAGCGTGGCGACGACCTTCTTTGCGCCGAGGTCGATGACGGAGATGGTGCCATCCCAGGCGTTGGCGACCCATGCCTCTTTGCCGTCGGGCGAGACGTCGAAGCCCTCGGAGCCGCGGCCCACCGGGATGACGGTCTCATTCCAGTCGCCTCCGGGAGGGCCCGGCAGGCGGCGCATGCCAGAAGGGGGCGCGGGCGGCGCGCCTGCGGGGCCGTTGGTCTTGTCGAGAATCGTGACCGTGGCGGAGTTCACATTCGTGGTGACGATGCGCTGTGCGCCGGGAAAGACGTAGAGCATATGGGTGCGGTTCTGGCCGGTGCCCATAATCCAATCGATTTTTGCGCTGGCAGGATCATAACTGCCGATGGCTTTCGCGGCTTCAGCCGTGAACCAGAGCTTGCCATCGACAAACGCGAGGCCATGCGGTCCGCGCAGGGGGCCGAGGTCGATGGGCGGCAGCGCTGCGGGATGGATGAGATCGATGACGGCCAGTGTGTGGAAGGCGCCGAAGCCATAGTTGGAGACGTAGGCGGTATGTCCATCCGCCGAAGCGATGACCTCATGCGGATCGTCGCCGACAGGCGCTTTGGCGACCACATTCATGGTTGCAGGATCGACGATGGCGAGCGTGTGGTCCGTTTTGGAGAGAACCAGAAGCGCCGGCGATGGTGTGGGTTGCGCCAGAAGCCGAGGAACAGCAGACGCACCAACCGCAAGAAGAAGAGCGACGCACACCGTGCGCATGCAGGAGACCTCCATGGCCTCCAGACTACACGAAGAGATCTTTATCCGCGGCTGCGTGCGTGGAGCGCGGCTGGGTGGGTCCGGAGCGCAGCGTACCGATGGCAGCTTTGGCGAAGGCTGCAATGGCGGAGATTTGACGAAGAGGAATGTTGATCGTGTCTGTGAGGACGTTGCCGGCGCGGTCCAACGTGTCGAGGATACCGGTTATCATCGCGTCGATGCGGCCGCTCTGACGTTGCAGATGCGCCATGAATTCGCTGGCGGTAATCTGCATCTCCGCGCTCTGCGCGCGAAGGCGGCCGGAAATTTCGGCCAGGTCCTTCGCGACCGACTCCACCTTGGGCCCCACATTTGCGAGGAGGTTCTGCGTGGTGGTCACGACCGGCATCACCGAACCGCGCAGTTCGTCAATCTGCTCCTGCAGTTTGCCGGCGGTTTTGCGAAGGGTCAAAAAAATGGCAAAAAGTACAATCGCCTGCAGCAACACAGCAAGGCCGGTGACTGCGACGAAGACAAGCAGAAGGGTATCGCGATCGATGTTCATCGTGGGCAAGGCCAGGCACGGAGAGAACCGGGCCACATCCGTTCTCTCCGCACACCTTTCTATGAAATCCTGAATAAGGACCTACTACGATACT
>JAJXWA010000022.1 GCA_021781795.1 Acidobacteriota bacterium | reverse complement strand
TCGGCAAGAGCCGCCCGCAGCCCGGCGACCGCGCCCTCCGCAACATTCCACCCGAGGAGCACAAGCATGTGCATCGCGCCGTGGTGCTGCTGCGCCTTGCCGTTGCGCTCAATCAGGACCGCGCCAGCGACGTGCTGCGCGTGACGGCCCGCGCCTATCCCAGGCGTGTTCACATAGAAATCAAGCCCGGCCGAACCGGCGCAGAGTTGGAATTGTGGTCCTTGAGAAAAGAGGCGGGTTACTTCCGCGAGGTCTTTGGCCGCGAACTCTTCGCCACGCTTGCATAAATGTTACGCGCCATCCGCGGGTCAATTAGCCACTGCAGCAGTGGGGGATGCTTATCCATCGCGATGCGTGCAATCGAACCCTTCCGCATCCGCACCCCGGCGCCTCCGTTGCCCGTGATGATCCTGCCCAGGAACTTGAACAGGTTGGGATTGTGTCCCACCATTAGCACATCTTCATACTCTGCATAGTGATCGATGAGCGCCTGGAATGCCACAAAATCCGCATCGGGCGCCAGGGCCGGGCTGATCTCCACCTTCGCCTCGTACCCCATCTCCGTTCCTACAAACTGAGCCGTCTGCAGCGCGCGCTTCAGCGGGCTGGACACAATCACGTCCAACTGCACCTTCATCGCGTTCAGCATCCGCGCCATCAGCATGCACTGATCTTTGCCCTCTCGGATGAGGGCGCGCTTGGCGTCGAGTGTTGGATTGTCGCGCCGCAATCCGGCATTCGCGTGGCGCATAAGATAGAGATTCATACGGAAGGTCTTATCCAGGCTCGCCTGTGTCAGTTACCGTTTTGTTAGACGAGATTTTAACATGAAAGTAATAATTCTTCGTTGCCCGTGCTGCGGCTCTCGCCATCTACTCTGCTTGCGAATCCGTGCCCCACAGTTCACTGACCAGTAACCCGCCCAGCAGCTTCTTCTCACTCAGCCTAGCCCATCCCGCTTCGACCAGCGCCTCGCCGTACTTCGGCAACCGCTGCACACGCAACCCCGTGAGCACAAAAAACGCACCATACAGCCCCAGCACCAAGGGCCGCGCAATCAGCCAGCCAAGCCACCCCTTCGGAATGGCAAACTCTGACACGACCCACACTGCGTTGGCGCTCGCATGACTGCGAATCTTGTGCGCCAGCGTTCCCACCTCGGCCGTAGTCAGGCAGTCCAGAAAAAAGTGCGTCACAATCAGGTCGTAGGCCGAGTTCTCCGGCTCCCACTCGCGCGCATCGGCCAGGTGCATGCGCACGCGCCCCGCGCGCAGGCCCGCGTTGCACGACAGTTTGTGCAGCATCTCCGTGCTTGCATCCACCGCATCCACCAGCACCAGCGAATTCTCTTCAAGCAGTTTTGCTGTAAACCGCCCATCCCCATCGCCCACAACAAGGCCGCTCCGCTGCGTCGTCAGTTCCGGCAGAAAGCTGCACCGGCAACGCCAGAGCCAAGGGCCAAACGTCGCCTTCTCCATCGCCGCATAAATCAGCGCGACGCGGTTGAAGTTTGGCGCGCGGTTCATCTCAGCAGACACACCAGCGGCGTCAGTAGTACAAGATCGGCTGCGGTGCGCAGCGCAAGCGGAGCAAGCCGCCCTCGCATCCGATCCAGCCCGCCAGTCAGAAGCGCGCTCCCAGCGGCGCACAGCAGCAGCAGGGCGATGCGATGCGCGTCGATACCCGCCATCAGCAACGCCAAGCCCAGTGTCGTCAGCGCAAGCATCGCGGCAGCCTTCCAGACCTTCGACGCGTCGTCCACCACGTCTGACTCCCACCGTTCAATCGCATGGCAGTTCAGCCACGCCAGCGCCGCAAAGGCGGCCGCGGCCACAAGCAACGGTGCAAGATCCTCCCAAGCATTTCCCATCAGTCGCAGTCGCGTCAGCGTTGGCAGCGTGCACCCCGCCGCGAAAAGCACACCAACCAGCAACTCCTTGGGCAGCCGTTGCAGACCTCGCCCGCCCAGCGCATGCACCCCTGAGAAGTACACCAGCGCCGCCGCGCCCAGCGCCACATTCCTTTCACGAATCGCCACCGGCATCCGCAGTAGGATGATCGCCGCCGCTGTTCCACCCGTTGCAAGCGCAAGCGGCAGCAGCGCCTTCCGTTGCCGCCAGTGAAAGAAGTGGCGCTCCCGCAGCCGGTCTGCGGCTCCTGTCCGTAATCCCGCACGTGCGTCGAGCAACCGGTCGCCGATGTAGACCGTCCATGTGCCCATCGCCAGCATCACCGGAACCCAGGCCGGCAGCCGCAACCCGCCTGCCCAGGCAAAGGCCAGCGCCCACACCACCGCCACGGTCGGCGCATCCATGCTTGCGAGATGCCACAGACTCAGGGCGCCGGGGAAATGGACTTTGTGCGATTCGCGGCGCACATGCAGCCGCGCGCGCACCTGCGCAGGCGAATTGGCCAGGGGAAGCGGCACTGTTCTCATTGTAGGAGACACACAGCGCTCGGTGGGTTGCTCGTCCGCGCGTGCCATTGCCGCGAATCTCAGTCCGCCGCATCTGCTTTCCGCGCCACTTTTGGCGCTCTCTGCCGCGCAGGGCCTTTCATCGGCCTCGCCTCCGGAATCGCGTCCAGATCCGCCTTGCCTTCTGCAAGCTTCATCAGGAACTCCTGAGAATTGAAGGCCGGCGCACCCTTGTACAGGGCAGTCGCGCGAACATACTTTCCGTCGCTCTGCTGCATCCGCGCCTTTGCCGTATCGGCCATCAGCGCCGGCAAAATCTCATCATGAATCCGCGCCTTCGCCGCCGGATCGCGCACCGGGAACGCCACCTCGCACCGCTCAAACAAATTGCGCGGCATCCAGTCCGCCGATCCCACATAGATTTCGTCGTGCCCGCCATTCGCAAAGTGGAAGATGCGCGAGTGCTCCAGAAAACGCCCCACAATCGACCGCACCCGAATCCGTTCCGACAGCCCCTTTACCCCCGGCCGCAGAATGGAAAGTCCCCGCACAATCAGATCGATCTCCACGCCCGCCTGCGAAGCCGCATACAGTGCCTCAATCACGCTCGGCTCCAGCAGCGCATTCATCTTCGCCACAATGTGCGCCGGACGTCCCGCGCGCGCATGCTCCGCCTCCCGCCGAATCAGCCCCAGAAAGCTCTCCGCCATCGTCAGCGGAGCCACCAGCAGCGGCCGATAGTCATCCACCTCCGCATGCGCCGTCAGATAGTTGAAGACCATGTGTACCCGCTCCGTGATCTGCGGATCGCTCGTCAGCAGGCTCAGGTCCGTATAGAAGCGCGCCGTTACAGGGTTGTAGTTGCCTGTGCCCAGGTGGCAGTAGCGCCGCGTCACCCCGTCCTCGTCCCGCCGCACCAGCATCGCCAGCTTGCAATGCGTCTTCAATCCCACCACGCCGTGGAAGACCTGAACTCCCGCGTCTTCCATGCTCCGCGCCCAGCGTATGTTCGACGCCTCATCGAAGCGCGCCATCAGCTCCACCACCAGCGTCGCTTCCTTCGTCGCCGCCGCCTCGGTCAGAGCCGCGAACATCGGCGAGTCGCTGCTCGTGCGGTAGAGCGTCTGCTTCATGCTCACCACGGCTGTGTCTTCCGCGCCCTGCTGGATAAAATCCACCACGGCGTCATACGAGTCATAAGGATGGTGCAGAAGAATATCGTGCAGCCGCAGCTCATCGAAGATGTTCGCCGCCTTGCGGCTGAGATGCAGCGCCTTCGGCGTAAAAGGCGCAAACTTCAGCGCGGGCTTTTCTACGTCGCCGTAGAAAAACATCAGCCGCGACAGATTCATTGGCCCGTCGCACTGGAAGACCTGGTTCTCTTCCAGCTCAAAGTTCACGCGCAGCCGTTCCATAATCTCCGTGTGCGCTCCGGCTTCCACCTCCAGCCGCACCGCGTCCCCCTTGCGCCGGTTGTGCAGCTCCACGCGAATCGTCTCCAACAGCGACCGCGCCTCTTCCTCTTCGAAATACAGGTTTGAGTTGCGTGTCACCCGGAACGCCGCCCGCGCCATCACCTCATAGCCGCGATACATCCCCGACAGATTCTGCGCAATCAGGTCCTGCAGTAACAGATAATCGTGGCGTCCATCTTCTCCGGGAAGGCGCACAAACCGCGGCAGGGCTCGCGGCACCGTCACCACACCCAGAATCGCCGGTCCCGAGGTGCGCCGCTTCCGCTTCAGCAGCAGCGCCAGGCACAGCGCCTTGTTCAGCACGCGCGGAAACGGATGTGCCGGGTCAATCGCAATCGGCGTCAGCAGCGGATCGACCTCGCGCGCAAAATAGCCTTGCGCATACGTCCGCGCCTCGTCGCTCAACTCTTCCCACTCCAGCAGCCGGATGCCTTGCTGCTTCAGCTCCGGCAGCAGGTGCTCGTTCCAGCACTTGTACTGCGCCTCCACAAAGCTGTGAATTTCCGCCGTCAGCACCGTCAGCGACTCGTCCGGACGCAGCCCGTCGTATCCCGGCTCCTGGTACCCATCCTCAATCCGCTGCAGCAGCCCCGCCTGCCTGACCTCTACATACTCGTCCAGGTTCGACCCCGTAATTGCCAGAAACTTCACCCGCTCCAGCAGCGGATTCGTCGTGTCTTCGGCCTCTTCGAGCACACGCCGGTTGAACTGCATCCACGAGTGGTCGCGTCCGTTGAAAAGCGTCTGTTTGGGGGTCGTTCGTGCCATGCCTGCTGCGCCGCGCGCTGTGATGCCAAGTCTATCGCGTTTCCGCCGCCTCAGCAGTGCATTGCGTCCACCCCGCCAGAAATTCAACCTCCCTTCAACCTCTCTGCGCATTCCCTCCATCTCCTTCGTGCTATACGCGTTAGCCAGCCGTCTCAGACATCCTGGCAACACCCGATTGACCCGCCCTGCCTCGCGGGTAGAGCATGGAGCAGGGAAGCCCCATCCCATGGAGAGCCCTGCACATGGCCGAAGATTCAGCCCCATCCAAAGACAGCCTCATTCCTCCCGTGCCCATCCCGGCTGAGGCGCGCGCCTTCGCTTCGCAGGTGAGCGGCCTCCTCGATGGCCAGACGAAGGACGACTCCACGGTTCGCCAGGCTCTCGCCGGACACGACTCCGCTCTCGACTTCATCGCCGCCGGCCTCTACAGCCTCGCCTCCATGCTCGTCGGCGAAGGCGAAGCGAGCATTCATCTCGTCGAGACCGCCATCGCCAAAGTCGAAGTCTCCGCCTGCAGCGACGCAGGCCAGGCCCGCGTCAGCAGCCGCCGCGCCCTTGCTGCTTCCGCTCTCGAGCTTCTCGAGCGCCGCAGCCCCGGAAGCCTCGCCGCACCTGCCGAGTCGACAGCCTCCACCGGCTGCATCGACGACGATGACCTCGACGCCGCCGGAGTCTCCAGCCAGCAACTCGAGCGCATGATGGCCGGCCCCGACCGCGAGCGCGTCCGTAACTGGCTCAACAGCCTTCCCGTGCAAGCCCGCGTCATCTTTGCCCTCCGCGCCGTCGCCGGTTTCACCTCGCCCGAGGTCGCCCAGCTTCTCGCCGCCCACGCCAGCCCGAACGCAGCCGCCTGGTCGGCGGACTCCGTCCGCGATGTCTTCCGTCAGGGCCTCTGCTCCATCGCCTCGCAACTCATCCAGGCCACCACTGTCCGCTAAACTTAGCCACCGCAGACCGGATTTCAGCCCCAGGTCTGCCTGTTTTCTCTCCAACCTGCACGCCTCCCACTCCGGTACACTACTTTTACGCACCCTGCGGCCCTTTCCGGGCATCTGTATACTTGCCAACAACTTTCCGGCAGCAATCCTGCCACGATTCGACAAAGATTCTTGATGCTATCCAATCATTCAGGAAAATCCGTGCCGGTCCTATGCGCAGTCGCCCTTGCGTGGATGGTAGTGTCCGCCAGGCCCATCGCCGCGCAGGCGCCGCCCAACCCGCCCTCGGGACCCACCGCGTCCAGCTTTTCCGGCAGCGTCGTCGCAGGCCAGGCCTCGGCTCAGCCCATTGACCTCTCGCTCGACGACGCCATCCAGCGCGGCCTGAAAAACAATCTCGGCGTCATCCTCAGCGCCACTCAGACCCAGCAGGCGCGCGGCCAGCGCCTCAGCCAGCTTCAGTCGCTCTTGCCGTCCGTTACCTTCAACGCGCAGGAGTCCGTGCAGCAGGTCGATCTCGCCGCAGAAGGACTCCGCATCCCCGGCTTCCCGGTCCTCATCGGCCCCTTCGGCTACACCGATCTCCGCGCCTACCTCAACCTTTCGCTGCTCGATCTCAAATCGCTGCACGAGTACCTCGCCACGCGCCACGACTTCAACTCCGCGCAGCTCTCCGCGCAGGACGCGCGCGAGATGGTCGTCCTCACCGTCGGCAATGCCTACCTGCTCGTCCTCGCGGACCAGGCTCGCGTCACCAGCGTCGATGCGCAGGTCGCCACCGCCAAAATCTCGCTCGACCAGGCCATCGCTCGACACGAGGCCGGCACCGCGCCGCGTCTCGATGAACTCCGCGCTCGCGTGGATTATCAGTCCCTCCAGCAGCAGTCCATCGTCAGCCTCAACCAGCTGGAAAAGGATCGCCTTGCCCTCGCGCGCACCATCGGCCTGCCCCTCGACCAGAAATTCAATCTGACTGACACTGCCCCCTACTCGGCCTTCGACCAGATTGACGTCAATGCCGCCATCCGTGACGCGCACGCCAATCGTAAAGACCTCGCCGCCCTCGTCGAGCAGACCGCCGCCGCGCAGGAGCAGCGCAAAGCCGCGACAGCCGAGCGCCTGCCCACCGTCAAGTTCGCCGGCGACTATGGCGACATCGGCGTCAACGCTCTGCACTCGCACGGCACCGGCGATGCAGCCGGCACTCTCAGCGTGCCGCTTTTCAAGGAATTCAGTCTGCGCGGAGACGCAGCCGTCGCCCAGTCGCAGCTCGACACCAGCAAGGCGCAGCTCAGTGACGCCAATGCGCAGGCCGACGCCGACGTACGCGATGCTCTCCTCGACATCGCCTCCGCCCAGCAGCAGGTTGAGGTCGCCCGCTCCAGCGTCGATCTCGCCACGCAGGAACTCAGCGACGCGCAGCAGCGCTACGCCAGCGGCGTCAGTGACAACCTGCCCGTCAGCCAGGCCGAGCAGTCCCTCGCTCAGGCCAACGATCAATATGTCGCCAGCCTGTACCGGCACAACATAGCAAAACTTAACCTTGCACGCGCCGTCGGCGCCGCGCAGGATTACAAAAAGTATCTGGGAGGAAAGTAGACGTGGCGGATTCCAAACCAACAGCAGTCCAACCCGCGCCCGATGACACCACCGAGCTGGCCCCGCCGCAGTCCCGGCGCAAGGGCATTATCCTCGTCGTGATCGCCGTGCTGGCGCTGGTCGCCGCCGGGCTCTGGTGGCGCTCCACCTTCTACGAAGACACCGACGACGCCCAGATTAACGGCCATCTCCTGCAGATCAGCTCCCGCATCGCCGGTCAGGTCGTCAAGGTCGATGTCGAAGAAAACCAGGTCGTCAAAGCCGGCGACACCATCGCCGAGCTCGATCCGCGCGACTTCCAGGTTGCCGTCGATAACGCCAAAGCCGCCCTCGCCAGCGCTGAGGCCAACGCCGCAGCGGCGCAGGTCGCAGTGCCCATCGCCACAGTGAACACCGGCAGCACCCTCACCTCGGCCAACGCGGACGTCACCGGTGCGCACGCGGCCGTCTCGCAGGCGGAACAGCAGTTGCAGGCCGCTCAGGCCCGCGTCGCCCAGGCGCAGGCCAACGACTTCAAGGCCCAGTCGGATCTCACGCGCTACAAGACTCTCGTCGCAAAAGACGTCATCAGCAAACAGCAGTATGACGCTGCCGTGGCCGCCGCCGATGCAGCCAAGGCCGCCCTCGCCGACTCTCAGGCCAGCCAGCAGGCCGCCAGTGACGCCGTCCGCGTCGCTCGCGAGCGCGAGCGCCAGTCCGCGGCCCAGCTCAAGTACGCGCAGACCGGGCCGCAGCAGGTCGCCGCGCAGAACGCCCGCGCCCGACAGGCTCTCGCCCAGGTCGCTCAGGCCAAAGCACAGCTTGAACAGGCCCAGCTCAACCTCAGCTACACCCGTATCACCGCTCCCGTCGCCGGCATCGTTACCCGCAAGAGCGTAGAGATCAATCAGAACGTCTCCGTCGGCCAGAACCTCATGACCCTTGTTTCCCTTGAAGACCTCTGGGTCATAGCCAACTTCAAGGAGACCCAACTGCGTCACATGTCCGCGGGCCAGTCCGTCGAGATTCACGTCGACGCCACCGGAAAGGACTACAAAGGCACTGTCACCCAGATTGGCGGAGCCACTGGTTCCGTGCTTTCACTCTTCCCGCCTGAGAACGCCACCGGCAACTACGTGAAAGTTGTCCAGCGCCTCCCGGTTCGCATCGACTTTACGGACCTCAAGGACGAAGACTCCGTGCACGTCCTGCGCCCTGGTCTCTCGGTCGAGCCCACCGTCCGCGTCAAGTAAACGACTGCCTGGATGAACGTTACATCACCCCTCGGCAGTATTCGATCGTTCCGATAGGCCGGATTTTTTCATCGATCCGGCCAAACCCTTTCCCAATTTCTGCGTCTTACTTTATGGTCCCACGACGGGAAAAATCTTCCTGTCCCTATATTTTTGTTCTGCCTCCGCTCCCTATCGCCATAGGGAGACTCCGACAGGCAAACAATGCTTCGCTGAACTCCCCCCTGTTGCACTGTCATCCTGCCTTGGAAGGAAAGAGGAGAATCGTGTCGGCTCCCGCCGGTTCCAGCGGATGCCATTGCTCGCTCTCGCAGCGGTCGCAGGGAGTTCTGCGTTCGGGCGGTTCTTTATGGACGCGATTCAATGTCGCATCAGGCTCCACGCTCGCCTGCCTTCCGTGGGCCTTAGATGCAAAAACGAGGGCAGGCTTCACCTGCAACTTTTCGGTGATACCCAACGCATTTTTCAAACGTGCATGTTCAATAAATAGGGCAGAAAAGTCAAAGTCTGTCCTGCAAACATCCGAAGGCTGGTATTGCAAGGCCGCCTTGCTGAGCGACGTATCGCAATTGCACTCCTCGGCGGATTCACATCGGTCACCCGGATCGAACGGCTCGCAAGCCCCAGCTCCGGCAGTACTCATTGGAGGTATCTGAAAATGAAATTAGCAGCACCATTGCAACTCTCTGCTCTCTGCGCCGCAGGTCTCGCCGGACTCCTTTCGCTCGCCGGCTGCAGCTCCATGACCAACGCCAGCGGCACCGCCGCGTCCAAGGCCGGAACCGCTCCCATGGTGGTCACCGTCAGCGATGCGACTCTTAGCAACATCCTCTCCGCGAAGATCACCCTGTCTGCTGTTTCGGTCGCGGCATCCGGTGGCACGCCCGTCAATGTGCTCTCGCAGCCGGAGACGGTCGAGCTCTCGGGCCTCGGCACCCTGCGTGAACCCCTCGAGCTGACCAATCTGCCCTTCGGCACCTACAACTCTGTTTCGGTCACGGTCTCTGCCGCGCAGGTCACCTATCTCGACCCCACCACCGGCCAGCCCGTCACGGCAAATGCCACTCTCGCCTCGCCCAGCGTCACCGTCGCGCTCAATCCGCCGCTGAACTTCAACACGCAGGGCGAAGTGGACCTCCACATCGGCTTCAGCCTGTCCCAGTCCTTCTCGATCTCCGGCTCTACGGTCACCTTCACCCCAGCCATCAGCACCACCGCGGCTCAGGTTGACCAGGAAAACGACAACGAGCGGGAAGTCGAAGTCACTGGCATGGTCGTCGCCATCAGCAGCACCAGCATCACCGTGCAGTCCGGCGACTCCGGCCAGCAGTTCACCTTCGCCATCAATGGCTCCACCATGTTCCCGACAGGCGTCACGCCGGCCACCATCACCCAGAACTCCATCGTGCAGGTCAAGGGCCAGACCCAGACCGACGGCACCTTGCTCGCTCTCTCCATCACCCCGCTGGCCGCAGGCATGAGCTCAGGTCTTGAAGATGGCGCCAAAGGCATCGTCGTCGCCGTCACCCATGACGGCACCGGCAACCTCACCGGCTTCACCATGGTTCCCCAGGAAGACTTCGGATCCATGATGCCGTCCGGCATGACCCTCAACGTCCTCGTCGCCAGCTCCACCACCTACGGCATCAACGAAGACGCGCAGCAGCTCGGTCTCACCGCCGCCATGTTCAACGCATCTGAGGTCTTCCCAGGCCAGGCCGTCATGGTCGGCGGCGCCATGGACGCCAATGGCAACCTCGACGCCACACAGATTACCCTCGGTGGCGAAAACGTCCTCGGTCTGCTCTCGGCTCCTCCACAGGCCTCCGGCAGCAACCTCGACTTCGCCCTCGCCGTTCCCGTGCCGTCCTTCCTCAATACCTATGAGAAGCTCGTCACGCTCAACGCCGTCGCCCTCCCCAGCACGCAATACGGCAACGGCCTCACCGCTTCCTCCTTCGCAGCCCTGGCCGCTAATACGGCTGTCCAGGTCCACGGCTACCTGCTGGTCGATTCCCAGGGCAACTACCTGCTCACCGCCGCGGAGATCGCTCAGCCGGAAACCCCTGAAGCTCCCGAAGGCAACTAACCTGACCCTCCCCCAGCCCGTCTGGTCGCGCGGCGCTCCATCCCGGAGCGCCGCGCACCCCGCGGCCCTCCATCCCGGCTATCCTTCCTCTCAATCCCCGCATCGCCCTCGGAGAAACCGCCGTCCTGCCGTGTTCATTCATTGAGCCCAGCTCACAAGTCAATCTGCAACTTGGCGACGTGGCACCAATCTAGCCACGTCACTTCCCAGATCAGCGTTTGCAGGACTAGGGAAGACCTTCGACAGCTGGCAGAATGAAATGAGGCACAAGCTCCAGCTCCCATCGGTACCATTGGTCAAACTCGCCGTAGGCGCCACCTGTTATGCCGATGACCATGTCGAGTACCGGCACGACGATCACGAACTGTCCCCCATTGCCTTCAGCGGCGAAGACTTCATAGACCTTGCCGTGATTCCCGTCTTGCAAATGATGGAGATGCCAGCCAAAGCCGTAGCCATGCTCGTGACTAAGGCTGCGATCTCGAGCGAACTCAGCATGAAGTGAGGTCGACTCCTTCACCCAGTCGCTATCAACAAGACGCCTGCCATTCCAAACCCCTCTGTCCAGGTACAGCTGTCCAAGCTTCAACTGATCTCTGGGGAGCAGATAGGCACCTCCACCCATGTAGGCCTGACCGTTGGGCATCAGGTTCAGGTAGTACTTTCCAAACTGAAGCGGCCGGGCGAGGTGCTCTTCAAAAAAATCGGGTAGCCATGCATGCGTCGTTGCCGCGACGGCACCGCCAACAAGGTTCAGATCGCCGGAGCAATAGACGGCCTGCGCTCCTCCTGGCCGTGTCTTCATCGGTAGATCGAGTGTGTACTTGTACCAGTCAGGCTGCCGGGGATCGCTCTGCATACGGTCTTCATTCCCCGGAGAGGCGTCGTCTTCGTCGTCGCAGGCGTTGCCAGCCGTCATCGTCATGATGTCGCGGAGCTTCATCTCCGATTTACGATCGTCCAGGTTGGCGAACGAACCTTCCTGGGCGAAAAGCGGATACACGAGCGTTGCGGGCCGAATGTCCACTCCCTGCTTTCTGGCAAGCCCAACCAGAACCGGGGCGAAAGTCTTGCCCGCAGAACGCATATCGTGAACGCGGTCCTGACTGAAGCCATAGAAGTATTCTTCGAGAACGAGCTTGCCATGCCTTGCGATCAGCAGACTCTGAGTCCTGAGAGAGGTATCCGCCGGATCTGCCTGGAGCAGGTGCTCAATCAGCTTTGCGACCTGCGGCTCGCTCATCCCCTCCCGCTGCAATTCCGACACTGCCCAACCATCGTCTCGGGGCAGCGGTTTGCGGTACTTCCATGAGGCAAGCTCCTCCCCAAGTCGCGGATAGTAACCAACAGCATCCTTGTTCGTCCTGCGGGTGAGTCGGAAGACAGGCAACCAGTCAGCCAGCTGTATGGTGAGCGTCTTCGATTCGTCATCATAGGTGCCAGCAAATTTCTTCCCATTTGCCTCCAGAAGAACGGAGTTGCCCTGCTGTGTCGCCTGATAGACCCGTCGCCGAAAGAAATTCCCTTCGGGATTGCTGGCGACGGCTGAGAGCTTGCCATCCTTGAGAGAGATGAGGAGGTAGGCTGAGAAACGTTCCTGGAGTGGCACCACATTTCCACGCCATACCTTGGGCAGAACGCGGCGGAAAGAAACGGGCGATGCGTACTTCGAGTCGAGGATCAAGCCGCTCGGCTGTATCCATTTTCCCTCCAACTCTTGCTTAGTAGACTCAGGGTGACCGCGGAAAGCCCCCTTGTCGCCGGGGAGGCTGAAGGTGAGGATACCGTCGCTCAGGCTCGCCGACACCGTGTAACCGTCAATCGAGGCCAGCCATTTGCCCCTACGACCATCGATCGTAAGTTGGCCCGCAACAGGAGCGCCCAGGACGATTTCCGTACCCCACAGGCCTTCTATGGATGTCCCCTGCGCATTCGCCGATCTCAAGCTAGGCATGAGTAAAAGAGAGATGACAAATACGATGCTGGGATGAAACGCTGGTTTGGGCACTGCAGAATCCTCATGAGCAGTGTCTCGCGGAATGCAAGGAGCGATCTTGTAAAAACGAAACTAATGCTGATTCGTTCGGCTCGATCTGCTTCTATAGACGCCAGGAGCATGACCGAACTGCTCTTTGAAGGCTCGGCTAAAGTGGCTCTGATCGAAAAATCCATTGTCGAGTCCGATCTGCAGTATCGAAGACTCACCTCGTAGCATCTGCTCCATCGCTCTCCTTAGGCGACAGCGCAAACGGTACTCGACCGGACTGCACCTCATATGCTGCCTGAACCGTCTCGCGAGGTACACCGGGTGGACGCCAACCTGCGCTGCCAGCCTCGTGATGGGCAGATCTCCATCTGGTTCCTGCAGAATGGTGCGCGCCTCTAACAGCCACGGCGGCAGATGCCTTTTCATTCGCTGTTTTGGATGGGCCCGTTCGTCGAGTGCTCCGAGAATGTCCCAGCATGCGTCCTCAAGGCCAAGGTCTGTGGTGAGCTTGCTGGATACAATCCCGTAGGCAAGTCGGCTGGCCAAGGCACGAATGGGGTGCTTGTGAATTGAACTGCCGACTTGGGGAGTAGAGCGAATTCACTCGCGGATCGTGAGATCTCATTCGATACCGAGATGGCGAGAAACCTACCGTGTGGCTTGAGAAAGCTGTCTCTGTGGGTCGTCCCGGCGGGGTTGTAGATAAGAGTCTCGCCGGAGAGGAGTTTTGTCGGGCCATCCGCACTGGTCCTGTACAAACCTTCAAGAACAAAAACGATCGAAGTGGACTCGTGCGTTTGGAGCGGCACGTCTTCTTGATGGAACGCAGGGTCCAGAAGAGACACGGAGAGGCCGGGGAGCTCTCTCCTCACTCCGCCATCCCCGAGATGAACTCCATATGCCAAAGACGACGGTGCAACGCACATGTCAGTTTTATACAGCCAAGCTCCTGAGAGCACGTGGGTATCAATGAGTCGGCAGTCCGGCCAGCCATTCTCAATGGGTGAGACCATGACGATTCGCTCATTGGGCAGTTTCGACGACCAGAGCCATCGTTCTGAGAGGATGGTCGCCAACGGAGTATCTGTTGTCCCAAAGGCGGCTACTCGTCTTGCCCTATGGGATTGCTTTGCGGTGGACCTGCCACCGGAAGTCGCGGCAGAGCTCGCAGTGGGGACCTGTAAAGGTTTGTGCGGCTATCGGGTCGTGGTTCAACTGCCAATCGAGCCAGTCGAGCTCAATCTTGGTGCCTTCGGCGTTGGGGACGGAGATGAGACCACCGTGACCGGCGCCGGGCTGATCGCCAAGAAAGACAGGCACGTTGTGGATGTGGTCGAAGTCATCCAGGCCATTGGATTCGGCGATGTCTTCAGGGCCGCCGAGAAGGTAGAGGACGGGTGTGTGCAGCTTGTTCAGATCCTCTTTTTTGAGGGCGGTCATCTGCGGCAGACCAGCGAAGGCAGGAGGCGGGTCTTTGAGAATTCCGCTGCTTTCAATGAGAACAGCGGAGACGCGCGGATCGAAACCAGCCTTGAGAGCGATGAGCCCGCCGCAACTGAACCCGGCGACGGCGATGCGGGCCGGGTCGATAGCGCCGAAATATGGGCTGCCCTTGCGCTGATTCTCGGCGAGGATCCAATCGATGCCGGCGACCATTTTCTCTGCCGTAGCGCGGGCGGCGGGGTCTTGCGGGCCGGGCTCGGGACCGGCACCCCCGGGCCGCGGCGGTGCTTTCGGGCCACTGAGGATTTTGCCGGGGACGATGACGACATAGCCATGGCTGGCGATTTCGGTCAGGTGGAAGCGCGAGCCGGCTGCATCTGCAGAGCAAGCACCGCTGCCCCAGACATAGACGCCGAGCTTGCCTTTGGCCTCCGCTCCGGCGAGGTCTTTGGGTTGATAGAGGACGTAGTCGGACCCATTCGGAGCAGCGGCATAGGTAGCGGGAAACGGGCCCGAGCCTTCGAGATCGGGAACCTTGTTCCACTTGGGAGCGAGGGAACCCATCAATGCCGCCTTCTGGCCTAGAGCCGTATTGGGAAGCGGAGGAAATAGGATGGCCGGGCCCGGCGTAGTGGGCGGGGCTACTGCCTCTGTTCCCTGTGCGGCGGCAATCGTGGCAGAGACCAGCAGGATTGCCGGTAACCGAGTTGCGATCTTGCGATACTGTGCTGGCATGCTCATGACCTTGGACAAGGATTCGTTACCGACTTCGTTCGTTGCGACCCGGACGGTCTGAGAAATCTTCTGAAAAAATAACACGTGGCGCATACCGAGTCTTCAGTAGGCTCCTCCGCAGATTTCCAGCTTCACCAGGTTTGGAAACGCGATTTGGCGATGATGCGCAAATTGATCTGGACTAGGGGCCGCATGCCCGTGTTTCGGGATGAGTAGAATCGATCCAGAGCTAATCCTCAGATCGATCTTGTACTAAATTCCGTCGTTGCTCCACGTGGAGTACTTAATCGGCACCCGGAGGGCCATTCTTCCGAGACAGATGTTTGCTTGCTGATGGCCTGACTATTCGGACCTGTCCAATGCTTCCATTCACTTCGACCCAGACCCCGTCATCAAGCTGATCGAGAATGGAAGGTATATTGGCAACGCCGGGAAGGCCCTATTCCCTAGCCACGATCGCTCCGTGACTCAAGAACCCGCCAGTCTCCATGACCACAGCTTTGGCGCGCAGGAACAGAGGCGTCCAGCCCGGATCGGTGGAAGGCGCAACCAGAATGTCCCCTTCTCTCAATCGAGCAGCCTCCAGTGGAGTGCGGATGATGCGTGCCGCCCCAAAAGACCTAAATCTCCTGCTCGCGAAAATTGCAATTGACATCCGGGGAAAATCCACTACCATATGGTTGTGGATAGTTTGGACACAACCTTTGCGGCCTTATCCGATCCAACCCGGCGGGCGATGATCGAACGGCTCGCCCGTGGGCCTGCCTCGGTGCACCGCTTGACAGAGCCGTTTGCACTCTCGCAGCAGATGATTTCAAAGCATATTGCCTATCTCGTGCGGGCGCGGATTGTGATCAAGACAAAGCGCGGCCGGGAGAGCATCTGCACGCTCAGGCCGGAGGCGATTAAGAAAGTCAACGACTGGGCGATGAGTTACCGCCAGTTCTGGGAAGAGAGTTTCGACAAGCTTGACGTGGTTCTGAAGCAAATGAAAGAAGCGGAGGTCAGAGATGACAAATAACACGGTGAATGAGCAAGAGCGGATGGTTGTCACAAGAATTTTTGATGCTCCACGCGAACTGGTTTGGAAGGCGTGGACAGACCCGAAATATGTCATGCAGTGGTGGGGACCGAAGGGATTTACTTCGCCCTTTTGTAAGATGGATTTTCGCGTGGGAGGCAAATTTCACTGCTGCATGAGAACGCCGGATGGGCAGGAGTTCTGGAACGGCGGCGAATACCACGAGATTGTTCCTTACGAGAAGATCGTTTCCTCCATGTACTTTGCTGACTCGAAGGGAAACAAGATCGATCCTGCGCAGCTGGGAATCGAACACGAGGCCATCGAGGATGCGTGCGACGTGACTCTCTTCGAGGATCTCGGCAACGGCCAGACGAAACTCACCTTCATTGGAAATGAACCCATGGAGAGCGCAAAAAATAGCGGTCAACTGGAGGGCTGGAACCAGATCCTCGATAAGCTGGCTGCTGTGGTTGAAGAGCTGGCGCAGGCGAAATAAGAGCCGGAAACGTTGCCGATCAGCCTGCGTGAGCCACTCAATGGCGAGGCAGGCTCTCTCGGAGAACCCGGCTAAGTGTGGCGGCGGAGGCTAGTTGAAAACCTCATTCTCCACGCTTGGCCGGCTGGTCGTCGTTCCGGGCAAGAGACCTTGGTTCGACGAGTGCCCTCAAGCCAATCCGCTCATGGCCCGTCATCATCGGCTCGTCCGCGATCTGCCTCCTCCACTCCCGTCTCTTCACCCGCCCCTGCGTATAGACTGGTCTGTCAGCGCAGCCATGAAAGACTCCATCCACGTTTCGAAAGAGAACTACCTCAAGGCCATCCTCGAAGCGGAAGCTGAAGGCCACGAGGTCATCCCAGCCATGCTCGCTCACTGGCTTGAGGTCTCCGCGCCCGCCGTCACCATGGCCCTCAAACGCCTCAAGCGTGACGGCCTCGCTGAGGTCGGCGACGACGGCATCGTCCGCCTCACCCCCGCCGGCCGCGAAACCGCCTACCGCACCGCCCTACGCCACCACCTCATCGAGCGCATGCTCAGCGAAGTCTTCGGCATGGAGTGGTACCAGATTCACGAAGAAGCCGAGCGCCTCGAGCACGCCGTCTCACCCGCCTTCGAGGCCAAGCTCCGAGAAAAACTCGGCGAGGCCGGCTCCTGTCCCCACGGCAACTCTGTCCTGCCCGAAAGCCCCGCCCAGCGCAAGCAGCGCGGAGAGCTGCCCCTCTCTGAAGCCGCTGCAGGCAGCCAATACACCGTCGTCAGCCTCCAGGAACGCGACCCGCGCCTCCTGCTCTTCCTCCACAACGCCGGAATCGGTCCCGGCTGCACCCTCCGCGTCCTCAGCCAGAACTACGATCAAACCGTTTCGATTCAACTCACTGCCAGCACATCCATCCTTGGGCACCCCGCCGCTGAGGCCGTCTGGCTGCGTCCGTATCTCTTCATGTAATTAAATGTAAAAGAATTTATTAACCATACTTAACATCCTGTGCCATACTGAGATTGACTTTCGCATCAGACAATCCCAGCCTTCATGGCCACGGAAACCACATCCCGCATCACCACGCCCGAGCCGTCCCTGCCGGAGGTCTACTCCACCGTCAGCGTCTCCCGCTCGCCCGTCTACTGGCGACGGCTCCTTGGCTTCATAGGTCCCGGCTTCCTCATCTCCGTCGGCTACATGGACCCCGGCAACTGGGCCACCGATATCGCCGGCGGCGCGCGCTTCGGCTACACGCTCCTCTTCGTCATCATGCTCTCCAACCTGATGGCGATCCTGCTTCAAAGCCTCTCTCTCAAGCTAGGGGTCGCCACCGGCCGCGACCTCGCCCAGCTCTGCCACGAGCACTACGGACCCCGTGTCAGCTTCTTCCTCTGGCTCATGGCTGAAATCGCCATCGCCGCCTGCGACCTCGCCGAAGTCATCGGCTCCGCCATCGCACTCGAGCTCCTCTTCCACATCCCGCTCTTCTACGGCGTCCTCATCACCGGCCTCGATGTCCTGCTTATCCTGCTCCTCCAGCGCTGGGGCTTCCGCTACGTCGAGGCGCTCGTCATCGCCCTCATCGGAACCATCCTCGCTCTCTTCGCCGTGCAGATGGTCCTTTCGCGCCCTGACATCCTGCCCGCCCTCGGCAGCCTCTTCCTCCCCTCGCCGCAGATCCTCCGCAACCCCGAGATGCTCTACATCGCCATCGGCATCCTCGGCGCCACCGTCATGCCCCACAACCTTTATCTGCACTCCTCCATCGTGCAGAGCCGCCGCTATCCCCGCACCCCCAAAGGCAAGCGCGAAGCCATCCACCTCGCCAACGTCGACTCCGCCCTCGCCCTCACCCTCGCCCTCTTCGTCAACGCCGCCATCCTCATCGTCGCCGCCGCCGTCTTCCACCGCTCCGGCCATTTTGAGGTCGCCGCCATCCAGGACGCCTACAAGCTCCTCAGCCCCCTCGTCGGAGCCGCCGGCGCCAGCACCCTCTTCGCCGTCGCTCTCCTCGCCTCCGGACAGAACTCCTCCATCACCGGCACCCTCGCCGGCCAGATTGTCATGGAGGGCTTCGTCCACATCCGCGTCGCCCAGTGGCTCCGCCGCCTCATCACCCGCGGCCTCGCCATCATCCCCACCATCCTCGTCGTCGCCATCACCGGCGAGCAGGGAACTGAAAAGCTCCTCATCCTCTCCCAGGTCATCCTGTCGATCCAGCTCAGCTTCGCCGTCATTCCCCTCGTCCTCTTCACCGGCAACCGCGCGCTGATGGGCCAGTTCGTCAACAACCGCTGGCTCCAGCGCCTCGCCTGGACCACTGCCATCGTCATCGCCCTCCTCAACATCTGGCTCCTCATCCAAACCTTCCTCGGCCGCTAACGTCGGAATCCAATATCCCTACCTGCCATCAAGTCTGGGTGCCCATTCATGACGGGCGCAAAGAGAACGTCATGGGTGGGAAAGCACAAATCTTCGCAGTAACACTTCGCTCTCAAGCCTCCCCAACCACGCAATTTGGGTGGGAAAGCGACCACCCCCGCCACAAATCGCTGAAAGCAGCGAGAGCAGAGCGGATGATCGCTTCCGGCAGCACTCGTCCAAAAACATTTCTTGACATCGGGAGTGTTTGATTGTACTAGTATTCTAGTACACTGGTCTATGCAATGAAAGCCGCATCCCAGCACGCCTTCCGATTCCACCTCGACCTTCAGAGCGGCGTACCCGTCTATCGACAGATCATCGACCAGATCCGGGGAGCCATCGCGTCCGGGGCCCTCACCACGGGCGACCAGCTTCCGACTGTACGCCAGCTTGCCGTCGATCTCTCTATTAACCCCAACACCGTCGTCCGCGCCTACAAGGAGCTTGAGCTCAGCGGCCAGCTCGAAACCCAGCAGGGTACAGGGACTTTTATCAGCGAAAAGAAACCCGCCGGCGACAGGGCCGAACGGCTGCGGCAACTCAGCCGCATTACTGCCGATGCCGTAGCCCGTGCTGGCGCCGCAGGATTCACGATCGACCAGCTTGTCGAGCAGTTGAGGAACTGGCCCGTAAGACCAGCTTCGAAGGAGAAACCATGATGCCCAAAGTCAGCACACCGCAACCCAACCCCGTTGCCATTGCCGCATTTGTCCTTTGCGTCTTGGCCGGAGTTTTGGGAACTGCCTTCACCGAGCACCGTGCTTATGTCATCACCGCCGTGATTGTTGGCTTGTACCTGCTGTACGCCATCAAGATCGTCCGCCAATGGGAAAAGGCAGTGAAGCTTCGCTTCGGACGCTACGTCGGCTTGCGCGCGCCCGGGCTCTGCCTGATCGTCCCCATCGTGGAGACACTGAGTCAGTTCGTCGACCAGCGTGTCCGCGTTGCCAATGTATCGGCAGAGACCACGCTTACACGCGATACCGTTCCGGTCAATGTCGATGCGATTGTCTTCTGGATGGTATGGAACCCGGAAAAGGCGATCCTCGAGGTGGAGAATTACGACGACGCCATCAGCATGAGCGCGCAAACAGCCCTCCGCGAGTCCATCGGTCGCCATGATCTCCACCAGGCTCTGGCAGAACGCGAAACGCTCGGTCAGGAGTTGCAGAAGATTCTCGACGAGAAAACCACCCCTTGGGGCATCACCGTCCAATCCGTTGAAATCCGGGACGTGCAGATCCCCCCAGCCTTGCAGGACGCCATGTCGCGTGAGGCCCAGGCTGAACGGGAGCGCCGCGCCCGCGTTATCCTCGGCACCGCGGAAACCGAGATTGCCGAGAAGTTTGCCGCGGCTGCATCCACCTACAAGGACGACCCAGTCGCCCTTCACCTCCGTGCCATGAATATGCTCTACGAGGCCATCAAGGAGCGTGGTTCCATGGTCATCGTGCCTTCCTCCGCCGTCGAAACCATGGGCCTCGGCGGCTCGCTCGCCACCGCCTCACTCGCCAAACAAGCGTAATCGGATGCCGGGTGCCAGGTGCCCCATCCTAAACGCGTCTTCTGCGTTTAGGATGGGAAAGATGGGTAGCCCTGATGCCGGGGGAGCGAACTGAGTTCCCTCACCGAAAATGGCTGCCCCAGGTCCGTGTGTTCGGACGTGGGAAAGCACGAACCCAACCCCGCCACCAGCGAACTCCGCTAGCTCCGTACCCCCGCCTCTTCAAGCCCCTCCGCGCAAACTTTTTTCCAACTCCCTCATTCCATTGATCAAAAAAGTTCTGCCGTTTTGCATGTTAATTCCCCCAAACGCGCATACTAAGTACATCAGCCTGAGATCCGTGCCCACAGCCCGCGTCTCAGGCATTTTCATTTCCGGAGCCCCGCGCCATGCCAACCCGCTTCGTAGTCACGCACGCATCCATCCCCGCCCGCATGGCCCGCCCTCTCCGTCTCCACGTCCACTCCCGCCAGCCGGGAAATACCCCACCCCCTACAATATTTTTCTTTTCCACAGTTTCCTTGCAGGTTTTTTCCTCGACGACTTTCGCTTTTCTTCGCTTTTCGGGCTGAACCCCCCACAGCCGCCCCGCCGCGCCTTGGGCTACGATGGTTGCCATGCAAGTCCTCTCCGCCGCTGAGATGCAGCTCTGTGACCGCGTCACCTCCGAGCGCTACGGCGTCCCCTCGCTCAAGCTCATGCGCACCGCCGCCTCTGCCGTCGCCACTTTTGCGCGCCGGCAATTCCCGCACGCGCGCCGCATCACCGTCCTCTGCGGCCGCGGCAACAACGGCGGCGACGGCCTCATGGCCGCCCGCATGCTCGCCGCCGCCGGTCTCGACGTCACCACGCTCCTCCTCGGCCCGCCAGAGAAGATGACGCCCGACGCCGCCGAAGCCTGGCGCGAGCTCGCCAGCCCCGCGCACGGCCTCATCCACATCGTCGCTACCGCCGCCGAGCTCCAGCAGCACAACGCCGCGCTCGCAGCCGATCTCATCCTCGACGCCGTCGTCGGCACTGGATTTCAGCCGCCTCTGCGCGGCCTCGCGCTCGCCGCGCTCGAGTGGGTCCGCGCCAGCGCCGCGCCCATCCTCGCCGTCGATCTGCCTTCCGGCTGGCCCGCCGACGAAACCGCCTCAACCATCACCGACCCCGTCTTTCCCGCCGACGCAGTCCTCACATTCACCGCGCCCAAGCCCGCGCACGTCTTCGGCCAGCTCACGCGCCGCTGGCACCAACCCATCGTCGTCGCGCCCATCGGCTCACCACCCGAGGCCATCACGTCGTCGCTCAACCTCACCTGGGCCGGCGTATCCCTCGCCCTCGCGCAGCAGCCCCGCCCCGCCGCCGCCAACAAAGGCCTCTTCGGCCACGTCCTCGTCGTCGGCGGATCGTTAGGCAAATCCGGCGCGCCAGCCATGGCCGCCCTCGCCGCGCTCCGCACCGGTGCAGGCCTCGTCACCGCCGCCGTCCCCGCGCCGATTCTGCCTTCCGTCGCCGCCGTCGCGCCCGAGCTGATGACATGGCCCCTCGCCGCCACCGAAGCCGGCCACGTCTCCGCAGAAGCCGCCCGTCCCAAGCAAATCGAAGCCCTCACCGCAGGCAAATCCGTCCTCGTCCTCGGTCCCGGCCTCGGCCAATGTCCGGACGCCATCAAGTTCGTCACCGGCCTGCTCTCCGCAACCAAACTCCCCGCCGTCCTTGACGCCGACGCGCTCAACATCCTTGCGCGCAAGCCCGTCCTCCTCACCAAACTTGCGCTCGGCCGCACCCTCGTCCTCACGCCGCATCCCGGCGAAATGGCACGCCTCGCCGGCCTCACCACCGCAGAGATCCAGGCCAACCGCCTCGCCATCGCCCGCGACTTCGCGCAGCGACACGCCGTCACAGTCGTGCTCAAAGGCTGGCGCACACTCATCGCGCATCCTGACGGCCGTGTCGCCGTCAACACCACCGGCAACCCCGCAATGGCCAAAGGCGGCAGCGGCGACGTCCTCGCCGGTTTCATTGCCTCTCTCCTCGCGCAGCATTCCAATGACTCCACCCGCGCTGTCGAGGCCGCTGTCTATCTCCACGGCCTCGCCGCCGATCTCGCCGTGCGCAACGCCGACGAGCACACGCTCCTCGCCACGGACTCTTTCGGCGTCCTCGCGCGCGCATTTCAATTTCCCATGCGCGACAGAAACGGTTATGTTTGGTTACAGGGGCTTCCGCCGGAAGCGCTCCCAGCCGCGCCGCTACACAGGGGAGAAGCATGAGCAACGCAGCCACTGCCGAAGGCCGCATCCACGAGTTTCGGACGACCAGCGGCTCCGGCACCATTGAACTCGGCCGCAAGCTCGCGCATCTGCTTCGTCCGCCGAAGATGCTCATCCTCCGCGGCGATCTTGGCACCGGCAAGACCACTCTCGTCAAAGGCATTGCCCAGGCACTCGACGCCGCCGATCCGGACGAAGTCACCAGTCCGACCTTCACTCTGATTCACGAGTACGACGGCATCCTCGACGGCAATCCGATCAAGCTTTTTCATCTCGATCTCTACCGCCTCGACAGCGAGCGCCAGTTGGAGTCGCTCGGCCTCGACGACCTTCTCACGCCGGATGCGCTCGTGCTCGTTGAGTGGGGGGAGAAGTTCAAGAGCATCCGCAAAAAAGCCTCCGGTGAAATTGTCATCGCATCCGACGGCGGCGACGCGCGCCGCATCACTGTCACGCTCAAAGATTGAGCCCCAACGCCGCAGCCCGCGCCAACCATGCAACGCATTCCCTTCGCAGAGATCCAGGCCACACTCGCCGGCGTTCTTCTCAAGCTCGGCTTTTCATCCGCACGCGCCCAGCATTGCGCGCAGCTTTTTACTCAGACCACGTGCGACGGCGTTTACTCCCACGGCGTGGCGCGCTTCCCGCGCTTTGTCGCCATGATCCACAACGGCAACGTCCACGTCGAGACCGAGCCCACTCTGGTCACGCACTTCGGCGCCGTGGAGCGTTGGAACGGCAATCGCGGTCCAGGCAATCTCAATGCATGGGCCTCGATGGACCGCGCCATCGCGCTCGCTCGCGAGCACGGCATCGGCTTCGTGGCCCTCGCCGACACCAACCACTGGATGCGCGGCGGCACCTACGGGTGGCAAGCCGCAGACGCAGGCATGATAGGCATCTGCTGGACCAACACCTTGCCCAACGTGCCCGCATGGGGCGGCGTCGAGCCTTGCCTCGGCAACAATCCTCTGGTCATCGCTGTGCCCCGCGCGGCTGGCCACGTCGTGCTCGATATGGCCATGTCGCAGTTCTCCTATGGTGCTCTTGAGAGTTACAGCAGGCGCGGGCAAATGCTTCCAGTCGATGGCGGCTTCAACGCAGCAGGCGACCTCACGCGCGATCCCGCTGCCATCCTTGCCTCCAACCGCGCCCTGCCCATCGGCTACTGGAAAGGCTCCGGCCTCTCCACCGTCCTCGATATGATCGCCGCCATGACTTCGCTCGGCATCGCAACCCATCAGCTCGGCAGCGATCCCCTGCAGGAAGCCGGAACCTCTCAGGTCTTTTTCGCGATCCATCCCGCTTCGCTCGGGCCAGCGGATCAGTCCGCGCGCATCGTCGATGAGATTGTCGCTTCGCTGCACCGCTCGCCGGCCGCGCAGCCTGACGCGCCCATCCGCTATCCCGGCGAGAGAACCCTGCAGATCCGAGCAGAAAATCTTGTCCTCGGCATTCCCGTGGATCCAGATCTGTGGCAGCAAATCCTCGCTCTCTAATTTCTTAGATCCGCGCGCTGCGCTTTCCTTCCACCCGCGAAGTCTCCCTTACGCCTTCGCGCAAAGCAAACCTGCGCCGGGCAGGCCCCCCTGACTTGCTGAGGGAGGGTCCGTCCGGGTCGCAGGTCTCTCTATATCTATAGTTGTAATGCTGCTCTATGGTCTAACTTGCCCGGCATTCACTGCGTCGCCGGGAGTGAAGTTTATGTTGCCGACGAGATCGTGGAGGCCACGAGTCTCCACTGTCCGCCGCTGTAGAAGAGCAGCCCATGCACGCGCAGAGTCGTTCCTGCCGTGATCGTGGTATTGTCTTCCACATTTGTTCCTGGCTGCTGATACACCGTGATTGTCGTTGCGCCAGTCAGTGTCGTGAACGCGCAACCGGCAGGCAGTGTCAGCGTGAACGAAGTGACCACGCCGGGGTTGATGTCTACGGTCGCCGTGCCCCTCGCTCCCTGCTCGCGCAGCCGCACCGTGGAAGCAGTCAGCTCGCCGCACGCAGGATCGCAGGACGCAATCGCCGTAATCGCCGTATCGCTCAGAGGCAGAATGCTCTGTCCAACATGGATATTGCTCGCATTGAAGGTGGTGTCAAAGTCCAGTCCAGTCAGGCTCACGCGGTCTGTGTCCACCTCATAGGTGGTTGTCTCCAGCAGTTTCACCAGAAGCGTCTTCGAGAGGTAGTCGGTGTTGATGCTTGCCCCCGCTCCGTTCTGCATCACAATGGTCAGTTGTGTTGCGGGAACCGCATCGACTGCGGTGATGATGCCGCCGCCCATCGCTCCTGCGCCGCCCATCATCGCCCGCACCTGCTTGGCAAGGTAGGTTCCGTCCGACTGCAGCAAAGCCGTCACCAGAACGCCCATCCCCGAGCCAAGCTGCGACATCTGGGTCACGCGTCCACGGAACTGCGTCGCGGCGTTCACGCTGAACGTGAACATGTTGGCCGTCTGTGCTCCCACCATGCTGAAGGAGTTCGACGAGGCGCCGGAGACCACGCCCATCAGCTGGTACATTCCCCCGTACCGGGCGTTCACGCCGTTGCCGTTGCTGCCGCTCAAGGCGCCCGTTGCAATATGGAACTGCGGTGTGAACTGAAACGCAGTCCCGGTATCGCCCGAGAGCGAGTGCTGCAGGTCAAGGTCAAAGTTCAATGCCAGCGGAGTGGTTCCCACGTTGACGTTCGAGCCAAGAGGAACCGATGCGTGGATCGGCCCATTGATGGTCCGTTGCTGCAGCGTTTTGGTCTCCGGATCGATGTAAGAAAAAGTGCAGGATGCAATTGTCAGTTGAGCTTCTGTGTACGTGCCTCTCGGCGCCGCAATCAGCGCGACGGGCTCCATCGTGCCGAGCCTGTGAATCATCTCCATCGGTGTGGCGCTGTTGGCTACTGAGACGAGTTGCCCACCGCTCGCCTTCAGCGACATCGAGGAGACATTCATTGAGAAGGAGAGCAGCCAGTCGGCTGGTGCGTCTCCCATGTTTATTTGCACGGCAGTCGTCGCTGCTGGGCTCGTCGGTGTGCTCGATCCATCACCACCACAACCCGCCAGCCCCAACGTCAGAACCGCTGCCGTCCACACTGCGGCCTTCAGGCTTGTTCGCAGGTGCGTCAGAGTCAGGTATGAGTTCAGGGATTCCATGTGTTGCTCCTTTCCGGTTTCGACATGCAGGTTGGTCTGGCTTGCTCAATCAACGCTCCATGTGTGCAAGGCAATGCCACGCGGGGGAGTAGCCCCCGCGAATCATTGCGGCGTGAGCTCCGTGATGTAGACTCCAGCACCACTTTCGCTGGTCACCGGATCCAGCATGCTGGAGGTTACGACGAACCAGTTGCTCCGTAATCCATCACGCTCCATACCAAGCGTCGTGATGATCGAACCAGCCGGAGCTTCGGGATCGATTTCAGGACCGGTGAAGGTGGTGTCCACAATCGTCTGCACTGGTTGCGGCGCAGGCCCTGTTCCCAGATAGACACCATCGACAGATCCGGTACTTGCTTTGAAGACAACTTTGAACGAGTCCGTCAGTGCACCGGCCGCGGTCCCAGACACCGCAGCAAACGCGGACGAGCGCCACCGCGGAGGCTCAGGAACGTCGCCTCCGTCGGAAGTACCTACGTTCGGCGGCCGTCCAGAGAAGACCCAGTACACAAAATCGTCAAATTCGCCCGTGTTGGTCTTCGCAATTGGATACAGACTCTTCGCCGTCGTGTCATAGACGAAGATTCCTTGCAGTGCAGGCTCCTGCGCCTCGTATCCATTGGGATACATTTCGTTGCAGCTTGCGAGCATATCCTTGTTGCCGTCCGTGCCGCACAGCAGCATCCGCGTCCGCACGCCATTGCCCCACGCTCCCCAGAAGGCTACGAACCGGCCGTCGAATGAGAGCCCTTCGCTCAGTCGCGTGAACGTCGTTCCTTCCGCCTCGCCCGGTACCTGCGAGCCAATCGTCACAATCTGTTCAAGCGTGGGATTGGAAAGCAGCGGCGCCATATAGATGCCGCCCATCGTCGGATTCTCTTCGTTGTCCAGGCCAACAAAAACCGCCGTGTTACCGCTTGCGCTTGGTGGTGCGGTTGACCCGAAGACCGCTGTCCCTCCCTCGGGTTGGCCGGGGATCAATGTGCCGGAGTGCGCAATCAGCTCCACCGGTGACTGTCCGTTGCCGTTCATGAGGTCACGGAAGAAGACGCCAGTCTGCCCGCCTCCATCCACGGTGTAGTTGCCCTTGAACACAATCGTTGACCCGCCAACCACTGCGGGCGAGCCCGGAAATTGGTCAAAGCGCGTCCCGGACGGTGCGCCCGGCACCTGCATGAACTCGTAGCCGGGTGCATTGGCCATCAGCCCTGTGCCCGTCATCAGAGGCCCAGCGGGGTTGCTGAATATTCCAGTGCTTCCCACACGCGTCTCAGTTCCATCCGCGAGTGTGTAGGTCAACACAGGTTGCGACTGACCGCGGAATCCAACCGTGTTCGCATCCTGGTCAATTCTCGGAAAAGATGGGAATTGAATGAAGGTGGCAGGCCCTCCGTTATAGCTCGTGTTGTTTGGATCCGGAACCGCAGTCTGGTTATCCGTTACTTTTACAATGGGCCGCATGCCGCCCGCCGACATATCCCGTGTGTAGATGCCGACCGTCGGCCCGGAATCCGCCTTGGTCTGCCCTTTGAAGACAACCACTCCGTGCGTGTTGACCGAAGGCTGGTTGTAGCCCTGGTAGAGCGAGCTTGACTCCGGCGCGTTCATCTTGTTATTCACCACCGTGCGCCATCCTGTCGGCGCCTTGGTGTGCACCGTCAGCGTTACGCTGTTCGAGAGGCCGCCTCCAGGCTCGGGATTGGTGACCGAGAACTGAAGGGTCCCAGCGCTCGTCAGCTGCGCCGACGGAACATGCACAGTGACAGCCTTCGAACTTACGCTCACTGGTGTGAGAGTTTCAGTCCCCAGTGTCACCGTCACTCCGTCCACAAATCCTGTTCCCACCAGCGTGACAGTCGCGTCGGTTGTGCTGGTGTTTACGCTGGTCGGTGTCACCGTGCTCACCTCTGGAACCGGGTTCTCCACCACAAAGCGCAACGTATCCGTGGAGCCGCCGCCGGGCTGAGGATTCGTCACACTCACCATCAGAGGCCCGGCTTTGGTAAGGGCGGTGTCTGGAACCAGAACGCTCAGAGACGTGTCTGAATACGAGATCGGCTCCAGCGGGACGGTCCCAAACAGAAGTCCGCTCTGATGGACAAACCCTGTGCCGGTCACCGTCAGAGTGAATGCGGAACTGCCCAGCACGGCTGTCTTTTGAGAAAGCGCCGTCAGCGTGGGTGCTGGATTCTCGACCACGAAAGGTATGGCATTCGAAGGACCGCCACCTGGCCCATCGTTGCTCACGGTTACCGCATACGTTCCCCCGTCCACAACCGCCGATGCGGGAACAGTGAGGCTAAGTTCTGTCGCAGACGAGGTAGCCGGCGTGAGCTGAACCTGGCCAAACTGGACCTTTGAACTTCCGATGAACTGCGAACCTGAGAGTGTCAAACCAAAATCCGCACTGCCCGCCCCGATCTTCTCCACAGACAGGGACGTAAGAATCGGAACAGGATTTTCCACCGTGAACTCCAGCGCGTTGGATGAGCCTCCGCCTGGCTCCAGATTCGACGCCACGAGTGAAAAGACACCGCTCGCAGCCAGCGCTTCCTTGGGCACGGCAATCGAAACCTGTGTCGGTGTAATGGACGTCGGGACAAGAGTGAGCGGTCCCAGCTTGATTGTCATGCCTTCCACGAATCCAGAGCCTGTTATATCCATCGAAAACGCATCGCCGTTTAACAGCGCCTTGGTCACCGTGGTGGATTGGAGAACGGGAAGGGGATTATTTACCGTGAATCGCATGGCGTTGGACTTGCCTCCGCCGGGGCCTGCGTTCGATGCTGTGATATCGAGAACGGACCCTTTGCCTACCGCGCTCCTCGGAACCAGTACGGATGCCTCAGTCGGCGTAATCTGCGAAGGTGTCAAATCAACCGCGCCAAAGCGGATTGTCATTCCGGGCGCAAATCCGCTGCCCGCAATGCTGAGCGCAAAGTCGGCGCTGTCCACCAGTGTGTTATCGAGCGACAAAGACGAAATCACAGGCACAGGATTCAAAACGCTGAAGCTTTTCGCGCTAGAGGTTCCGCCGCCCGGAGAAGGATTCACGACTGCTACAGAAAGTATCTTTGCCGCAGTGAGGTCGCTGTCGGCCAGAGCTACGGTCAGCTTGGTCGAAGTCACTGATGTGGGTTTGAGAGATTTCTCTCCGAACTGGACCGTGCTGGTGGATACAAAGTCCGAACCGGTGATTTCGAGCGCGACGGACGTGCTGTTCAGCAGGATCGATTCCTGAGAAAGAGAAGTGAGAACAGGCGGCGGGTTCGCAACCGTGAAGGTAAGCGCCCCCGTTGGCAATCCGCTGGAGACTGTAACTGTGAATGTACCCGCATTGGCCACAGCACTGGCGGGAACGGTTGCCGTCAACTGTGTTCGCGTGATCGTTTTGGGGACAAGTGGAGTGCTGTTGAAGAGTACCGTAGTGTTGGTCGAGAAGTCTGTGCCGGTGAGAGTAAGCAGAAAGTCTCCTGAGCCGGCTGTCACTTGTGCTGGATTGATGGTGCTGAGGGTGGAGATGCGTGTCCCGCTTCCGCAGCCGGCAAGCAGGAACGCAAACGAGGCAATAACTATATGAAATACAGAGAGCGCCACATTGTTCCGTCTCATATTGACTCCCAAACTCGAACCGATCTAAGGGCCAGCGATGAGCCTTGACCGACAGTCGCTCTGCTCACTCGCTCACTCCGCCGGAGCGGTTGCAATCTCATGTCCCGTGGTGCGGCATTCCAGTTTCCATTCTGGTCATGCACGTAACCCGCGCAGGTTCTGGGGGTTCGCCAATTACCCTCGACAAAGCTCTGGCTCTTTCTGTTCAAGACCTTGTACGCGATGTCCAACACTTGCGACACTCGTGAATGCGACGGTTTGCGCTCCGCCTACCTGACACTGCTCACCCTTCCCAGCCGTCCGTGGGCGAGTCGCACAAATTCTTGGACAAGCTGTCAAATTCCTTTGACCCCACTGCAACATAGGCCGCCTATCCTCATTCAGGTCCTGATAAATCAGCGCGCGCAGAGCGCTCAAGCTGGCCCATCGCGTGCTGATAAATTCACGCAGCACTCCTCACTTGTGCCTTCATCGCTGGTTGGGCAAGATGCGGAGTGCCGACCGGTTTGCCACTCCCGACGCGGCACTCGAGCGAGAGTCGGCCGGCCAACTGCGGAATGTGATTTCGCGAGAATCGCTCAGAAAGCCATCTGCCAATTGGAGCGTCGAATGCGCTGTGCAAATCCCAAATGCAATGAAGTGATGCTGGATGCGTCAGGCGGGACCATGAAACTCCTCGAACTCGATCTTCCACCCGAGGCCAGAGTGGAAGGGAGCGAGTGGGGCTTCCCAGTTCTCTGCGCTCCAAGCCGGTATTTCTGGCTCTGTGACGACTGCTCGCGTCTGTATCGAATTCGACGTTGGACCAGAGATGGAGTGCGGCTCGAGGCAACGTTCGTTCTCGCCGGCTCACAGGAAGCTCCAGGAAAGCCGCCTGCGACGCATATGCCCTCTGTGCGCAGCACGATGGGCCCTGTCCGTTCCGCCAGAATCGCGTAGCGTCGGCGGAGGATTCGATGCAGTGGGCATCGCCTTTGCTGAAAAGCGTCACCGCATAAGCCGAGCCTCTTACGCGGTGTCAGCCGATTCCGACACGCACGTCAAAATGTTGCGACACTTTGCACAAATCCCACGCAGCAGATCCGTTTCAGAAGCTTTTCCCTTTCCGTGGTGTGGCAAGGGTCGTGCAACAAAAGGAGGCGAGCGGGGCGTCTATGGCCAGTCCGATACAACTCGTCGGCTCGCAGATCATTGCCGGAATCTCGAAGGATGCATGCTTGCGGCTGCGCAGTGGCGCGTCGTCGGGAATTTCGTTCATGGGCATACCCGCGCTGTTCGGCCCAACGTCCCATCATGATCCACGCAGCCTACAGGAGGAATGGAATATGAAATCCATCAAAATGGTTCAGGCAATCCGTCGAGGTACACTCGTCGCTTGCCTCTTCGCAATCCCGATGCTCGGAGTCTCGCAGACGAAGGACTCGGCTGCGATTTCCGATGCTCTGCATGAGGCACGGTCCCATGCAGTCGTTGTGCAGGACGATGCCGCCACTCTTGAGTCGTACACGCGGTCACAGATGTCCTGGCAGTCTCATGCAAGGCATCTGCAGAGAATGAAGGAGCATGCCAACGAGCTGATGAGCGACTTCAACAAACTGCAGAGCCTCAGATCCGAAGGGTCGTCCTGGCAGCAGGATGCAATCGACCGCATTGACCCGCTGCTCCGGGAGATGGCCACTCATTTAAACAACACCATCGACCACCTCAATAACAACCAGTCGCAGGTCCAGATGCAGCCGTACAGGGACTATGTGGACGCCAATCTCGACGTCATGACCAGAGCCCGCGATGCGATCTCGGACTTTGTGTCGTATGGAGAAGCGAGGTCCACCGCCGATGATCTTGAGCAGAAGCTGGAGTTGTCCAGCTCAGCTTCTCCCTCGGAGTAGTTTCAGGTAGCTCCTCTTGCACCTGATTGTTGAACCACCTTGCGCCATTGCCCGGATCCTCCGCCAGCCTTAGCCGGCGGGAGATCCAGGCAGTGGCGCTTCTTTCTTGGCGATCATGCAGCCTACTGCTGCGCTTCGCCTGTTACATCGCGCATCGGCGCCAGGCAGATCGCTTCAATCGGCTGTCCCGGCTTGTACTCCAGCTTCTTGGGCGGTGTGCATCCTTCTTCTTTTGTCATCAGGAGGCTCGGCTTACCTACCTCTTCCTTCTCCGCCTCGGCTGCAATCGGCGCCAGCTCTTTCTTCATCGCTTCAAACTCAGAGGTCTGAACCGTCTCCATCCCATGCTCGGGCAGGAACATCATCTCGCGCTGCGCGTCCACCATTCTCTGGTAGAACGGCGGATGCGTGCGGAACCAGCTCACTCCGTTCACATAGCCTTCCTTGGTCGCCATCTTGTCAAAGAAGCGCGTGAAGCCTGTGGTGTCGTAGCCGGCGTTCCATGCATATTGGATTCCGAGCTGATCGGCTTCCAGCTCGTAATCGCGAGTGATGCCCAGCAGCTTCAGGTTCAGCACCAGCCCCAGACCGTAGTAGCCATACTGCAGGGCATAGTAGAGCCCGATGCCTGCCACTCCACCAGTAAGAAGAATGGCCGCCAACTGCGCCGCCTGATAGAAGATGCCAGCGATCGTGGCGCGCTTCATCAGCTTCGCGCTGTGCCGCGCCGTGTCATGCGCAATCTCGTGCGCGATGACTCCGGCAAGCTGCGCTTCATCCTCCGCTGCTTCCAGAAGTCCGCGCTCGATGTAGAGGTAGCCGCCCGGCAGCGCAAATGCATTGATCTCGCGTGACTGAAGAACCGTTACGTGCAGTGGAATCTTCAAATCGGAGTGCTGCGCTACGCGGTCCGCAATGCCCTTCACATATTGCTGGATGGCTTTGTTTTCCACCTCGGGGGGCAGCATGCCCGCCTGCTTCAGCTCATCCACCGCTTCCTGGCCTCGCTTGATGTCATCGCGCTGCCCGGATGCGATCTCCCTGAAGCCAATATCCTTTACATCTGACCAGCGGCGCTGCAGATACGCTCCGCTTTGCAAGTCTGCCCTCGCCAGTTTTTCCTGCGCAGGCCATTGCAGCAGCAGGTCGAGCTTTGCATTCAGGTTGTCATATGCATTGGGAATCGCCTGACCGGTCAGAACGTCCGACTCGCTCTTAAGCAGTTCCAGATTCTGAATCCGGCAATGCAGAACGTGGCGTTGGTCGTCTGTCAGGCTCTTGGCGCTCTTCTTCAGCTCTCCGCGCGCCGCATCCAGTTGCTTGCCATAGCTCTTCGAGTGCTCCTTGAATCGATCGCGGCAATCCTTCTCCCCGCGCTCCAGTGCCTGTCGCTCCTGCATTACATCGGCGCTGCTAAAGCTCAGCGACGGAGCGACGTTGAACAGATCCACATAGGACTTTTGCAAGTACTCGTGCAGGGTTAGAGCTTTCTCTGTGGCTGGCTCCGGCATCTGCGGCTGTGCCGCTAGCGGTGAGCCGGGTAGATGCACAAGCAGAAGGCTCAAGGCCGCTGCAGTCGTCTTTCGCACCATGTCATTCATACCATCCCCCTTTCCCCGTGAGCCCTTGTGTTTCGGTGTATCCTTTTCCGCTCACGGCGACTGCGACCGGCCCATCGGAGCCATGTAGCCTTCGCGCGCAAAGACCTCCACCTTCCGTTTGCGTCCCTTCGCGTTGGTCACCATGAAGGGCTTGCCGTCCGATCCAATTACCTCAACCGTCAGCCGGTGGTACTTGCCATCTCGGTATTCCTTTGGCAGCCGCAAGGTCAGCGTGGATTCATTGCGCAGAAAGCCGACGACGCTCCGGAAGATGGAAGGCAGCTCCGCATCAAAGCGGGGAAACAGCGCAATCCCTCCGGTCTGCTTTGCGAAGTCCGAGAGCCACGCCTTGCCTTTGATGTACTCGATATCGGAGCCGCCGCTGCGAATGTATTCTCCCTCCGCCAATCCAATGCAGAAGAGAACCGTGTCGGTGTTCCTGAGCCGCTCGCGAACCTCGTCCAGCGTCGCCTCGCTGAAGCTGTTCATCCCTGTCGAAAGCAGCAGGATGGATTTGCGGCCCTTCACAGCAGCAAGCTTGTCGAGGGCTTCAACCATACCATCAAAGAGGTTTGCCTCGCTGAACTGCGGAGGTCCAAGCGTCTGTATGGCATCGCGCACTTCATACCGCCGGTGCGTGAAGTCTACCTGCACCTTGGATCTCATGTCGTAAGTCATCAGCGCAACCCAGTCTTTGGGTTCCAGATGCTCCAGAAAGCCGCTCGCCCAACTGCCAGCCTTGCCTGCAAAGTAGCCGTATGACGCTGCGCTGTATTCCATCAGGATCGTGATGGTGATGGGTGCGCTCGACGGGCTGAAGGCATCAATTGCGCGCGGCGTTCCATTGTCCAGAACGCGAAAGTTGCCTGCGCGCAGCCCGGTGACTACATTGCCGTCTTCGTCCGTCACCAGCACGCCGACTTCAACCGCCGGAGAGGTCTCCTCAAGCTGATAGTAGGCGGGACCCTGCACGCCCCTGCCGGCCTGCGCTGTGCTGCCGGTCGCGGATTCCTCCGTTTGCGCGATGGCGTGCCAAGACCAGATGAGCGCAAGCGACAACAGGAGTGCGGCGTGTACTACGGTCGAGCGTTGTATCCGAATTGGCTTCACGTCCCACCTCCTCTTCGGCGGGCGCAGGATCCAGTGCTCACATCATGCACGCACTTTCAATTCCATGCGAGCACGCACCGCCGCTCCAGGCGGCATTCTCGCCTTTGTCCGAGAGTGCAGGGTTCCTCTGTCCTGCGGGAGGGTCATACAGCACCAACCCTTCCGGAATAAGGGGAGTGGTCCTTTGGTGCCGGGCGCAGCATGGTTCCGAGATCCGAACCGTGAAGGTCGGGTTCCGTCGCGACGCTCGTGTCCGAGGCCTTTTCATGGGCAGGCTTGCCCGCGGCGCTCCCAAGAATCATCAGCGGACACGGCGCGGCGTGGGCCAGCCGAACGGCATCTCCCATCTCGTCCATTTGCTCATTCCAATCGGCCGATTTTGCACCCATCAGGATGAAGTCTTGTTGTTGCTCCCCGGCATGTTCCAGCACGCGCGCCATAAGGTCGCCCTCCACCAACTCCATCGTGAACGGGAAGCTTGCTTGTGCAGTTCTCAAGTGCGAGAGCGGATCCCGTTCGGGCGAAAGGTTCCTGGCTGCGGCTCGCTCATTCGTCCCTGCGTCAGAATGGTCCGCCTTGCGCAGCACCGTAAGGGCCGCACGCTGCTCCTTAGCAAACCGGCAGGCAAACTCCAGCAGCAGGTCGCACTGCATTCCAGCATGGAGAGCCAGCAGAACCTTCCCATGCGATACCTCAAATGGAGTGGGAGCTGACCCTCTGCCTCCAACGATGCAAACGGGCACTGTCACGCGCGGCAGGATTTGCTCGGCGATCGCTCGGCCTCCAATCCCGCTCGCCCGCGGGTCTGCCTGCGTGGTCACAATCACACGATTCACGCCTCGCAACTGCACCAGTTGCGGAACCTCCTCGGCGGGAAGACCCTGCAGCAGCACCGGCTCGCTCGAGATACCGGCCCAGCGAAGCTGCCGCGTCATTCGTTCGAGCATCACCTGGGCCTCATGCGCAGTCGAGTGAGGCCTGCCTGGCCGGGCCATATGGGCGCCCAATCTCCGTGCTGCCCCAGGGCGGGCCACGTAGGCCAGCAGAATCTTGGCTGTGCTTCGTCTCGCCTGCTTCACCGCCTCCAGAAGGAGGGTCTGTTCATCCGCAAAATTCGTCACCATCAGAATGACTTCAGGGGCACACCAGAGACGAAGTTGCCAGGCCGGCGTGGCAAGGCCCGGAACTACATTCGAAAAGCCCAGCTTCTGAATCTCTTGCATACTCAAAATTCCCCCTGTCCCATGGATTGAAGCCACCATCCTGCTTTCTGACGAGCTCCATCTGCTCGCTTCCGCACACACCCGGTGGAGGCGAAGGGTCCGATTGCTTCAGGTGTGGCGACAAAAGGCTTAAAGCACGTACCGGGCCAATTCTCCCAGTTGCAACAGCCTCCATCGGTGCGACTCGTTGCGGCAGTCAATCGCATTGCAGCCGATGCGATCGGGGTATTCAAAGGACCTTTTACGATCAGCAGCCTCGACATTGCTCGCTCAGCTGGCAGAGAAAAAACTGACCCTCCAGTCCATGAATTGTCCCCGCTCGACCACCGAGGCGAGCGCGAGAACCCTCGAGCCGCTTGTGTCCAAAATATTGGACGCAATTGTCAAAATCCTCGAACGGTAAAGCCGGGCGCGAAGTCAAATCGTCGAAACGCGAAGCCCTGGGTCCTGCCGGACGGGTCTGCCGTGGCATCAGACGTGCAACGACTCCGATGTTGTCCGAGATACGACTGGACACAGACAGAAGGAGTCGTCATGAATCATGCTGGATCCCCCATCGGCAGCAAGCTGAGAGTCGTGCTTGTTGCATGCAGCCTTTTCGTCATCGTTGCCGGAGCACACGCCGCCACGACGCTCCAGAACATGCAGGCCGCTTACAACGGTGAAAGCAATGCCCATGCCCGGTATCTGGCCTTTGCCTCAAAGGCAGACAGTGAAGGGTACGGCCAGGTTGCCAGCCTGTTCCGTGCGGCCGCGCGCGCCGAAGAGATTCACGCCGCGAATCATGCCGGAGTCATCAAGAAACTCGGCGCAACGCCCGAGGCCAAAATCGAAGCGCCGTCCGTGAAGTCCACCCGCGAAAATCTTGAAGCCGCAATTAAGGGCGAGACGTACGAGCGCGACACCATGTATCCCGAGTTTCTAAGTCAGGCGAAGAAGGATCACAACGCTGCTGCCATCAAGAGTTTGAACTTTGCGAAGACGGCGGAAGCAGAGCACTCCAAGCTCTACTCAGCCGCTCTCGGCAACCTCGACACTCTCAAAGGCAGCAAGGCGGAGACCTTCTTCGTCTGTCCAAAGTGCGGATTCACCACGCAGGAGCTGAGCTTTGCGAAATGCCCGTCCTGCTTTACGCCCAAAGAAAAGTTCGAAAAAATCTCGTGACCTCGGGGCGCCCATCCGGTTGGGTGGGCGCCTTTGAGGATCTCAAAGGGGTCCCTTATGTTGCATCTGCCGCCCATTCCGGCTTGGGAGTCGCTTCACCCGCTCATCATCCACTTCCCAATTGTCCTTCTTCTGCTGAGCCCCATCTTTCTGCTGATTAGCGCAGCCCTGCCTCCGGCGCGAGGCGTACCGTGGCGTTCGGCGGCGCTGCTCGTTCTTCTGCTCGGAACGGTTAGTCTCTTCGTCGCCGCCGCTACAGGTGAGGCCGCCGGTGAGTTGGCTGAGCGGGGCGGTGGCGTCGATGCCGTGCTGAGCGCGCATGAGCAGCTTGCGTCGGAAACGCGGATTCTCTTTTTCGTTCTCTCTGTCATTCTTCTGGGTATGACGGCTCTTCCGCGCATCCTCCGCCGTCAGGAGACGCGTGTCTCGACTACTCTCCTGCCGCTTGCCTATCTTGTCTTCTACAGCGTTGGCGTCCTCTACCTGGTCAACACGGCGCACGCAGGCGGCCGTCTCGTCCACGAGTTCGGAGTTCACGCCATGATGCCGGCAAGCTCCGGCCCGGCTGAAGCGTCGGCCACAGAGAGCAGGGAGCCGGTCGAGAGCCGCACCGATTGAGGGTCCGGGCCGTCCCAACCGCCTCAGCCGGGCATACTATGGAGTCAGCTATCCAGAACGACGATGCCGATGACGCGCACTGTTCCATCGATCGAGCGAATTGAATTCCACGCATTCCGGAGGCAGCAGCTTGCCTTTTGCGTGCTCGCGCTGTTCGTCGTCGCGGTGCTCCTGCTCCTGCACACGCTCTTTGCCTCTTTGCTGGGTGAGCCTTCGATCGCGGTTGTCTTACTCCTGAGCTTCGCCTTTCTTGCCAAGATCCTTGAAGTGATCTGGCTGCAGGGGAGATCCGAGGGCATCTCCGAAAGGACAGCGTGCATTGAGACAACCATCTCATCCGTTGCGATCTTTGCGTTTGCCGTCGCACTCGCCTTTCTCACCAATCGGGATGACTCCCCCTACTTCGTTCTGCTTGCGATCCCAATCCTCCAGTCCGCCTACCATTGCGGCCTTGCCCAGACCATCGCGGCTGTCGTCGCCTCAGTTGGCATCATGTTCTGGTGGCACTTCCACTACTTCCTGCTGCATCCGCCCGCCCGCCGCACCGAGTATCTTGAAGCCGGAATGATCGCAGTGATCTACTGCGTCATCGGCCCGCTCGTCTGGTACCTCGTCAGCCAGCTCAATCAGAAGCAACTTCGGCTGTATGAGAAGATGGCCGAGCTGGAGCGCGCGCGCGCATCGCTCATCGAACAGGAAAAGCTTGCAGCCGTAGGCCGCTTTGCCAGCGGCATCGCCCACGAAATTCGCAATCCCGTCGCCATGATCGTCAGCTCGCTTGCAACTGCCAGCTATCCCGAGGGCAGCACCATCGAGCGCGAGGAGATGTTTTCAATCGCTGCAAGGGAAGCGCGGCGACTGGAAAAGCTGACCGGAGATTTTCTGACCTACGCCCGCCCGTCGCGGCCCCAGCGTTCGCAGATTCCACTCGCTGACATTCTCCATCATGTGGTTGAAGTCTCCCGTGTGCGCGCAGCCGGCAATTCGATCGACGTCGCATGCGGACCGGTCGATGACGGCAGCATTGAGATTGATGCTGCACAGGTAGAAGGGGCGCTGCTCAACCTCTCTCTCAACGCAATCGATGCGACCCCGCCAGGCGGACGAGTCGAGCTGCGCAGCAGGGCGAATGATGGAGAGATTCAGGTTGATGTCGAGAACTCGGGCTCGAAGATTTCTGAAGAGAACCTCTCGCGCATCTTCGAGCCGTTTTTTACTACCAAGGCGGGCGGCACCGGTCTCGGTCTCGCCATCGCCCGAGGAGTCGCCATGGCGCATGGTGGCAACCTCTGGGTCAGCTCCAATGAGGATGGGGGAGTGGTTTTTACGATGACGCTGGCGCGATAGCGCACAGGCTGGGGAGTGGAGGCTTCGCATGGCAAACGTTCTGGTAGTCGACGACGAAGCAGGCATGAGGAGAATCCTCGACGTGAATCTGCGGCGCGACGGACACGCGGTCACGCAGGCGCAGGGCGCCGCCGAGGCAATTGTCTGCCTGCGCCAAAGTGATTTTGACGTGGTACTGACCGACCAGAAGATGCCAGACGGCAGTGGGCTGGATGTGCTGCGCGCGTCGATGGAGGATGACCCGACCACCTCGGTCATCTTTCTCACCGCGGTTGGAACCGTCGAGCTGGCGGTAGAAAGCATGCGGGAGGGCGCGGTCGATTTTCTCAGCAAACCGTTCGTTCCCGATGTGGTGCGCGCGACAGTGCGCAGAGCGGCCGAGAGAACCGCTCTGCTGCGTGAGAATGCCGTCCTCAAGACGACGGTCCGCAAGCTGGAAGGGGCAGATGACATCCTCGGGCACAGCGCCGGCGTGCGCGCCGTGCGCGAACTCATTGCCCGCGTCGCCCCCACCAATACGACGGTGCTCATCACCGGAGAAACCGGAACCGGCAAAGAGCTGGTGGCGCGTGCCATTCATCGCAATAGTCAGCGCGCTTCGCGGCCGTTTATTGCGATTAACTGTGCCGCCGTAACGGAGACACTGCTGGAGAGCGAACTCTTCGGCCATGAACGTGGCGCATACACAGGGGCAGACAAGTCCCGCGCCGGCCTGTTTGAAGCAGCCCACGACGGCACGCTCTTTCTCGACGAGGTCGCAGAGATGTCACCCGCCGCGCAGGCAAAGCTGCTGCGCGTTCTGGCGGATGGAGAGATTCAGCGCGTCGGCTCTACGGTAACGCGCCGCGTGGATGTTCGCGTGCTTGCCGCGACGCATCGCGATCTGAAGGAGCGGGTGCAGAAGGGACTTTTCCGCGAGGATCTCTATTACCGGCTCGCCGTCGTCCCCATCCAACTTGCGCCGCTCCGGGAGCGCGCCGAAGATGTTGGCGAGTTATGTCAGGCGCTGTGTCTACGCATTGCCGAGGAAATGAAGGTGCCGCCGCGACAGCTGAGTCAGCCAGCGCTCGACAAGCTCTCGCACTACAGCTTTCCTGGCAATGTGCGCGAGCTACGCAATCTGCTGGAGCGCGCATTGATCCTGGGGAAGGGAACTGAGCTGGCGCCCGAGGATTTTATCCTTCAGCCTTCCGCGGTTCAGCGGGAGTGGTCTTCTCCACATGGGCAGGTCGAGGCGCTGGCCGCGCAGTTGCCGGTCGATCTGGATCTGCGGGACACGTTGATGCGGCTGGAGAAGTCACTCATCCGGCGCGCACTGGAACTGGCACGAGGAGTTCAGGCCGAAGCCGCGCGCAAGCTTGGGCTATCGCGCAGCGACCTCGGATACAAAGTCGGCAAGTACAATCTCAATGGTCTAGTTGCGGAAAAGACGTCCACTTCGTTTACAGACCACTCCGCCGAACGAGCGCCGACATTGCCTTGATGTCTGCGCTCGCTCTGCGATCGCTACGCCAGGGACGCGCTAGCGGGAGAACTCTACGTACTTGCGCCCCTCATACAAGCGGAAGCCACCTGTGGGGTCGGCAAGCACCTGCAATGGCATGGGCCGCTTGATCGCGCTATCGGTGGA
>JAJXWA010000021.1 GCA_021781795.1 Acidobacteriota bacterium | reverse complement strand
CTGTCCTTAGTACGAGAGGACCGGGATGGACGAACCTCTTGTGTTCCAGTTGTCCTGCCAAGGGCACGGCTGGGTAGCGAAGTTCGGTTGTGATAACCGCTGAATGCATATAAGCGGGAAGCACGCCTCAAGATGAGATCTCCCTGAAGGGCCCAGGAAGACCACCTGGTTGATAGGCTGGAGGTAGAAGCGCAGTAATGCGTGTAGCTTACCAGTACTAATCGCCCGTTCGGCTTGTCCATAGAATTAACTCTGCGCAGCATGCAGACATTCTTCAAGCCTTGTAGGACCAATCAATTTCGTTGCAATCAAGTCTTTGCTGCACAAGCTTTGTAGCGCTAGATTGCAGTCCGCGTTCCTGTGGGAAGCCGGGAGAAACGATCCGGAACACACAGATGCCGCGGCAGGCTGCGGGCAACCACCCGCCAGGCGCTCTCAAGTTTGCCGGTGACCATACTGCGAGGGATCACCCGTTCCCATCCCGAACACGGAAGTTAAGCCTCGCTGGGCCGATGGTACTGCACGGGAAACCGTGTGGGAGATTAGGTGATCGCCGGCAATAATTCAGAAGAAAAGGCCATCCCAACCGGGGTGGCCTTTTTGCGTTTGGGGGCAAAGTTCCGCTGAGACGCGAGCCGGGTGCGATGGTACCGCACTAGAAGCGGTAGCCGGGCTTGAGCTCGCAGCGGTAGACGGTGGATTTTTCCGCTTCGGTGTTGGTGCGCATGACGCAGTTGGCCCAGCTGAGGTAGAGCTCGGGGCCGAGGGGGAAGACCATGGGCTTGCCGTTCACGTCGGCCTCGATGCTGACACCTTCTTCGGTCTCGGGCAGAGTGAAGGTGAGAGTGCGCTCGTAGAGGACTGGGTAGGAGTGGCGCACGCCGCCGGACATGGTGGAGTGGAAGACTTCCGCCTCAAGCAGGAAGGTTGCGGTATCTGCCCAGGCGATTGCGGATGCGGTGACGGTGCGGCCCCCCTTGATGAAGCCGCGGGCGTCAATCTGGGTGAAGGGGCAGGCGCCCGCGATGCAAGAGGCGCGGACGTTGCGGAACTCGTTGCCGGGGCCGGCATCCATGGTGACAGAGCCGGTGGAGGCCTTCCACAGACTGTCGGGCGAGCAGGGCGCCTGCTGGTTGCAGGGTTCGCTGCCGTGGTGGACGACCTCAAAGGTGCGGACGGCGCTGCCGATGTTCTCTTCGCTGTGGGTGTTGACGGTGTAGCGCACGCGGAGGTTGGAGAGGACGGTGACGGGTGCGGAGGGGTTCGGGTTGACGGGCGGCGCGACAGGCTGGAGTTCTGCCACATAGAGTTGACCTGCTCCGGGGCGCAGATGGAGCTGGGCCTGCATGTGGAGGGGCTTGTAGCCGGGCGCTGCGAAGCGGAGATCGATGGTGCGGCGGGGCATGAGGCCGGGGCGGAAGGTGAGCGCGAAATAGCCGGAGGCATCGGACTCGACGGTGACGGTGCGCGCGCCGTCGGTGGCGGTGACCTGAGCGCTAGCGATGGGCAATTCATTGCGCGGATCGGCGTCGTGACGGATGACGGCGCCCTGAATGCTGACGGCGAGCGGCGTCCAGTGCTTCTGGTGGAGGATGAAGGCGGCGACCGCGGCAACGAGGAGCACGACAATGCCCGCGAGGGCGGGGACAGCTTTTTCGTTCATCGGGGACGCACCTGCCTGCTTGCTATTGTCGCGCGTCGCGGGGCGGGGATTGCAAGGGAGGGTGCGCGCTTCAGGGGACGGATGCCTATCCTCGCGGCCAGGTCAGTGGTCCGCTGCGGCTTTTTGGCAAACCTGGTTGCGAGTGCGAGGGACCGGGGGCATCCTTCATTTCCGGCTTGGATTGGGTCGAGGGGTCGGGGCAACCTGTCTTTTGTTCTGAAACCTTTGCCCCAATTACCGCGCGGCAGGGGAGGCAGATTCCTCGGAAGAGCCGCACTCATTTTGCGGGCACTCCCAAATTTCCAGCTTCCTTGTGTGATCCACCTCTGCGAGATAGAGAACAGCTCCGCATCGGGAGCAAATTCGAACAGCGGCCCGGGAATGATCGAACTCGCTGTCGATCCAATCCGAATAGCCGCTGGACTCTCGGAAGACTCGTGTGCAATCCGGCCGTACACAAGCATGGAAGGAGCGAACCTGCTCCGAGTCTTCCTCGATCATTCGGCGGCGCATCGAGACATGATGCAAATCGCATAAGGGAGAGAATGGATGTTTGGACGTCATGTGCGCGACTCTTCCTGGCTACCGGGCTGCTGCTTCAGAAATCCGGCCATCGGCCAGCAGTGGGGTCGTTGCCGGCGCTAAGTTGGCTTGACCAGGGTGAGATTCTTTCGCGTGCTTCGAGGTTCGGACTCCATCCCACGGAAGGACCTAGGGAGATCTTTCTCCTCGTATTCAACGCCTAATGCGACGAGTTCCCGGGCTGTCTTTTCCAGGGGCGCCCTCTTGGCGAGCAATTTTTTTTCGGCTTCTCCGCGATCTCCAGACGCAGCTGAATCCTCGCAATGGTTGAGATAAGCCAGCTTTCGATCATACAAATCAATCTCTTGATGCAGGTCGCGCAGGAAGTACTTATCGCGCCGTAGCGCCGACGTTTTCATGGGACATCCTTTCAAAAAGCGAAAAGGGGCGATCTCAATGACCGCCCCGCGCGCATTGTTGTTGGTATTTCTCAGGCGATTTGCACGTTCTCTGCTTGAAAGCCCTTGGGCCCTCGCACGACATTGAAAGTTACGGCCTGGCCTTCCTGGAGACTCTTGAATCCCTGGCTCTGAATCGCCGAGAAATGCACGAAGACATCTTCGCCATTGGCGCGGCTGAGGAAGCCAAATCCCTTCGCGTCATTAAACCATTTCACTGTTCCCTGTTCCATTGCACTTGTTCCTTATGGGTAGATGTACCGCCGAACTCAACGTGGAATTGATTGCGAGTAGCGGTAAAGCGGAACAAGCAAGAAAGACCAAATCGGATTCTTCGATCTCTTCTAGTCTACACCCCGCACGCCTGGGATGGCCTGGTTTCGGGCCATCTATTCTTGATGGGTTGCGATGACTGGCAGAAGGTGTGTGCAATCAGCTAGTTGAGGTGGAGGCTTTCAGCTTGCGCGGGCTCGGCAGCCTTGCCGAGCAGTGCCCGATTGACGAGCTGCGAAGCGGCCGATCGCCTTGGCCGTGGCCGTTTTGAATTTGGCACGGACGCAGCGCGCGCCGCCAAAGGACGCCTTTGTTCACGGATTCCCGGAGTGATATCGCAGGGACATCTCCTCATGAACAAATTAGGAGAACTGCCTCTCGCAGCGTATGCTGAGCCAAGAGGCGTTCGATCAGCTACCATCTCTTGCGATCTTCTGCCCTCCTCGACATCCTCTGCACTCATCCTGCAAAGAGCGCCGCAAAATCGAGATGAAGCTGCAGGTGCGCGAAGACGAGCCTGGTTTCTCCTCTAGAACGCACCATCACCGGAAATTGAGGCACATGATGAGATCGGAACTGGTCTACAAAGCTGGACTTAAAATTGAGAATCGTTTTCTTTTGGCTGCAACCGCGATGCGAGCTGCCAAGAGACTGCATATCGATTCGACGCGAACAGAAGACACTGTGAATCGAGTGTTCTCAGAGGTAGGAAACGGCACTCCCGTGCATGGAGAGCTGCCGGAGGTCACACCGCCTCCCGCCATGGATGTCCTGCTGATCACGCCCGCCGCCTGACAGTGGCCGGTTCATGAGGCTGGCGAGAAAAACCCATCAGCAACCGAAGATCAGCCGACGAGGAGCACGACGATGCCCGCGAGGGCGGGGGCAGCTTTTTCGTTCATCGGGGACGCACCTGCCTGTTCGCGATTGTCGCGCGTGGCGGGGTGGGGATTGCAAGGGAGGGTGCGGGTTGCAGGGGGCTGACCCCGAACAACGCAGTCAGGTCAGTGGTCTGTTGAGGGTCTTTGGCATCTAGGTCCCCGAGTGAGGGACCGGGGGGGGCAGCGGCCGATGGCCACACTTGGCGCGAGCTGTCACACTTCCTGAAGTGCCTTCAAGACACTTTCAAACAAATCGGGATCCATATTTCCTGGGCTGACGTAAGCGGATCTTGGATTCTTCAGCTCTGGGATAGGCTCGAATTCTTTGACGGCGATAGCCCAGTGCCTGGCTGACCTCATTCTAACGACAAGTCGGTTCGCGAGGGCCTCCCTCGCAAGCTCGAATGAGTAGTCTTGGGACTTGCAAATACGCCTTGCCGGTAGGCCCGAGTTGCGCGAGTGGTATGGGAACCATTCGATTGCCAGGAGCTTCTTCGACAAAGTTTCGGGAGTCAAACTCGTCTCGCAGATCAGTTTTGCCAATCGCTTCCTCCACCACAGAGCACTCGGAGTAGACGAGAACGATGGATTGAGCGGGTAGAAAGGGTAATCTTGGGGCTCTCTGCGAAGATTTGAGAAAAGAGCTTGCTTAAATCTTGGATCACTGTGTGCGGTTGAATCCCGAGGTGAATGCCCAGGGTTGAGCAACAACAGTACTACTGTCGCGGATTGTGGATTGCCAATCCATGGCTCTGGTATCGAGTCGAGTGCCAAAGCAGAGTTCTTAGTCTGCTTCCTGCAGTAGGCCTCTATCTCGTCGGCATCAACGTCAAGGACATAGGGAGGCGTATCTCGGAGGCTTAGCCAGGGGTTGAGCATGGACGAATGCTAGCACTTGATTTGTAGGTTGTTCATCGTGGATCCGATTCCCGATTGTTCTGCAATGGAGACATCAATCCGGGTTGTTCGAGAAGAACGCGAGCTGTAAGGGAAAGGCGGACCGTAATTGGCGATGAGAGAGCTCAAGGGTTGGCGTTTGGTGGCGCGCGTAGCCTTGTGGCTTTCTTCCCACTAGCTTTTCATCCATGGTGGAAGTTCATTCTGGCTACTGCTGGATTTTTTCTCCTGATCTGGCTGCTCCTCGGTCGAAAGAGGACGATCCGGAGTAGCAAGCTCTCATGTGCTGGTCGGGCCGGCGCCTTCGCTTACCTTCCCTATTGGGGATCGCTTGGGGTGGGAGTGTTCGATTGGCTGGGCGCAACTTAAGCTGATCAATGCTTTGCCTGGCAGGGTTTATTCTGCGATAGGTGGAGGCCGGTGTGCGCTGTGGACGATGAGGCCCGAGCGTGCTTGCTAGACCCGGCGGACCAACGCAAACCCATGCGGGACGACGAGAGAGCAGAACCAGAAAAACCGAGCCGCACACGGCGGGCGCTGCTACGTCGGCTGGCGCTGGCGGGGCTGGGGCTGCCGCTGGCGCAGGCTGCGGCGCTGAGGCCGTCCCGAACGGGGAGTGGGGCGGGCAGTGCGGCGGGCGGGGCGCAGAGCCAGCGCATCACGCCGCATACCGAGCCTGCGCCGCCGCCGCATCCCTCGGCGCTGACGCCGGAGGACGATGCGTTTCTGAATGACCTGGAACATGCGAACTTTCTTTTCTTTTGGGAGCAGGCGCATCCGCAGACAGGGCTGATCAAGGACCGCTGCAACGTGCGGGCGCAGGACACCACGACGGTGGCGAGTATTGCGTCGACGGGCTTTGGGCTGACGGCCATCTGCATTGGCGAGAAGCGCGGCTTTGTGAGTCACGCGGACGCGCGGCTGCGGGTGATCCAGGCGCTCTCCTTCATCTGGCACAAGCTGCCGACGCATCGCGGGTTCTTCTTTCACTTTGCGGACATGAACACGGGCGAGCGGGTGTGGGACTCGGAGGCCTCGTCGGTGGATACGGCGATGCTGCTGTGCGGGATTCTGACGTGCAGGCAGCACTTCAAGGACAAGGATATTTCGCAACTGGCGCAGGCGATTTTTGACCGCGTGGAGTGGACGTGGCTCTCAGAGGATACGGGTCTGCTGGCGCAGGGATGGACGCCGGAGTTTGGGTTTCTGCCGTCGCGGTGGGACCTCTACAGCGAACTGATGATGATGTATCTTCTGGGGCTGGGGTCGGCGACGCATCCGCTGCCCGATGACGCGTGGCACAAGTGGAAGCGGACGACGTTTGAGTATGACGGGCTGCGCTATGTGGGGTCGTTTGCGCCGCTGTTTGTGCACCAGTACTCGCAGGCATGGTTTGACTTCAGGAACAAGAAGGACGAGTACGCGGACTACTTTCAGAACTCGATTATCGCGACGGATGTGCACCGGCGGTTCTGCCTGGAACTGAACACGCAGTTTCCGGATTACAGCAATGCGCTGTGGGGGATTACGGCGTCGGACTCGGCGAAGGGCTATGTGGTGTGGGGCGGCCCGCCGGAGATGGGGCCGATTGACGGGACGATTGTACCGGCGGCGCCGGGTGGGTCGCTGCCGTTTCTGCCGCAGGCAACGATGCGCGTGCTGCGGACAATTCATGACCACTATCCGAATGCGTGGTGCCGGTATGGCTTTGTGGACGCGTTCAACCCCCTGACGGACTGGTATGACACGGACGTGATTGGGATTGATACGGGCATCACGATGCTGATGGCGGAGAATGCGCGGACGGGGTTTGTGTGGGAGACGTTCATGAAGAACGCCGAGGCGCAGCGGGGGATGCAGCGGGCGGGCTTCAAGGCGTACACGCCGAAGCAGCAGGCGGAGTGAGCGGGAGAGGTTGCGTCAGGGGAGCGCGGGGTTGCCTGAGAGACGCGAGAATTTCGTCTATCTCTTTCTTGCTCAGAAGCCTACAATAAGGGCAGTTGCGATTGTTGTAGTCCACAAAGGCGCCACACCCAAGAAGAGCGCCGCAACAGCCTTGGTTCAGGATTCAGGCGCAGCGCGTCGATGTGTTGTTGTGCCTTGCGGTAGTTCCCGAAAGGAACCAGATCCTCGACCATGAAATCGCCCCGATCCAATGGAAAGATGAGCAGCACGCCGGCGGAGCAGCCGGGAATGCCGGGCCATGCGTGGCGCGACCGGCTGAGCGCGCTCAGGAATGTTCCTCCGGTGCTGCACTTCGTGTGGGAGTCGGGGCCGTGGGTGGTCTTCTGGAACATCACGATCCGGATGGTCGTGGCGTTTCTGCCGATGGGGATTGGCATCATCGCCAAGTTCATCATCGACGGGGTAAACCGGATTGGGCATCATCTGCCGCTGCCGGAGCACTTCTGGTGGCTGGTGGCGGGCGAGGGCGCGCTGGCGGTGCTGATCGGCGTCCTGTCGCGGTCGGTGGACTACTTTGATCAATTGCTGGCGGATCGCTACACGCACCACGTGAGCGTGGAGGTGATGCGCAAGGCGGCAGCGCTGGACGTGACGGTGTACGAGGACCCGGTCTTCTATGACCGGCTGGAGCGGGCGCGGGTGCAGGCGACGGACCGGCTGGCGATGATTCAGCAGATGGGTCGGCTGATTCAGCAGACGGTGACGGCGATTGCGTTTTCCGTGCTGCTGATGTGGTACTCGCCGCTGCTGCTGTTTCTGCTGGTGGCGGGGATTCTGCCGGCGTTTCTGGGCGAGAGCCACTTTGCATTTTTGACGTACGCGAAGAACTTCAGGCAGACGCCGGCGCGGCGGCAGATGGATTATCTGCGGCAGGTGGGCGGCAGCAAGGAAGCGGCGAAGGAGCTGAAGCTCTTCAACCTGAGCGAGTATCTAACGAAGCGGTTTGAGGCGCTCTCGCTGCAGATCTATCACGAGAACGTGAGCCTGAGCCGGCGGCGGCTATTCTGGGGCGGCGTGCTGGCGATACTGGGGCAACTGGGCTACTACGGTGCGTATGCGTACAGCATCTGGAGGACGATTCAGGGACGGTACAGCATTGGCGACCTGACGCTGATTACGACGGCGATTATGCAGGCGATGGCGAATATCCAGATGGCGTTTTCTACGGCCTCGGGCGTGGCGGATCAGGCGCTCTTCCTGACGGACCTGCTGGCGTTTTTCGCAATGAAGCCGCGCGTGGAGTCGAAGGAGAACGGGCTGCCGATTCCGGAACGGATCGAGCGGGGCTTCGAGTTTCGCAATGTGTCGTTTGTGTACCCGGGGACGGAGCGGCGCGTGCTGAGCCACTTCAACTTCACGCTGCGGCCGGGCGAGCGCGTGGCGCTGATTGGCGAGAATGGCCAGGGCAAGACGACCATTGTGAAGCTGATTACGCGGCTCTACGATCCGACGGAAGGACAGATACTGCTGGATGGCGTAGATCTGCGCGAGTACGACCTGGGAGACCTGCACGCGGCGATCGGCGTAATCTTTCAGGACTTCATGCGCTATGAGATGACGGCGCGAGAGAACATCGCGGTGGGTCGCATCGAGTTACCGCACACACAAGATGAGATTGAGTATGCGGCTGAGAAAAGCTTGGCAGCGGGCGTGGTGGCGAAACTTGCGGGTGGCTACGATCAGATGCTGGGGCGGCGTTTTGAGGGCGGCGTGGATCTCTCAGGCGGCGAGTGGCAGAAGCTGGCGCTGGCGCGGGCGTATCTGCGCGACGCGCAGCTGCTGATTCTGGATGAGCCGACGGCCTCGCTAGATGCGCGCAGCGAGCTGGAGGTATTTGAGCGCTTTGCCGAGCTGACGCATGGCAAGATGGCGCTGCTGATTTCGCATCGCTTCTCGACGGTGCGGATGGCCGATCGCATTGTGGTGCTGGAGACCGGGCATCTGGTCGAGGAAGGAAGCCATGCGCAACTGATGGCACTGGGCGGGAGATATGCCGCCATGTTTGAGATGCAAGCCGCGAGTTATCGCTGAGGCTCACGATGAAGGATGAGAAACCGATGACGGACAACGACAGCCTATTCGAGGAGACTTCCCCGGGTCTTTTCTCCGAAGCGGTGCAAGAGGCCAGCACGTGGGACGTAGTGTACCGGCCACGGACGAAACACAGCATGGCAGAGCGCGTGCACGCGGCGCGACAGGGCGTGGGGGCGATTGAGCAGAATGTAGCTCGCGCGTATGCAGGAATGACGGAGCACGGCGAAGCGCAGGGGCGCAGCGTAGTTCTGCTGGATGTGCGTTCGAGCCTGCGACTGATGCGCGCGGCGGCGCTGTGCCTGAAAGGCAGCGATCGAGAGGTTTCGAGGATTCCCAGGGTCATGAGACCCGCGCAGCAGGCTGGCCCGAGGATTGCTGCGATTGCGAAGCTCTATCTGCGCGCGGTGGATTCGATCTTTGCGGAGAAGACGCTGAGTGAGTTTGTCCGCGCACTGCAGGTGAGCGAGACGCTGACTGTCGGCGAGTTGTGGCAGTTGCCGGCCTTTCTTAAGCTGGCATTGCTTGAGGTGCTGCTGGAGGATCTGCCAGGTGTTCTCCAGACGCCAGGCGCCCCGGACGATGGACGCGTGCAGGCGCATCTGAAGAGTCTGCGGCAGCTTCACCATACGGACTGGACGGCGCTGCTGGAGCCACTGATTGTCTTTGACGCCACGCTGCGTCTGGACCCTGCAGGCACGTACGAGCCCATGGATTTTGAAAGCCGCGAGCTGTACCGGCGGCGCGTCGCCCACATCGCGCGCCACTCGGATTGCTCGGAGGCGCAAGTTGCGGGCATTGCGCTGGACCTGGCGCGCGGCTGCGCGACGCTGAACTCAGGTGACTCGCGGATCAAGCAGCGGCGCATTCATATTGGCTATTACCTGCTGGATAAGGGATTTTCGGAGTTGGCGCGGCGAGTCGGTTATCACCCGCGGTGGGTGGAGCGAACCCGCGCCAACATGCGCGCCCAGGCAGAAGATGTGTTCGTCACCGGCATTCTGCTGATTACGCTCGGTCTGATGGCCGCGGTGCTGTTTCCTCTGCTGCCGCACACGCGCGGCTACCTGAGTCTGATGGTAGCGACCGCGCTGCTGGCGCTGCCGGCGATGCAGGGCGCGGTAGACCTGATGAATGCGATCATCACCGCGCTCTTCGATCCTGAGCCGCTGCCAAAGCTGGACTTCAGCCATTCGATTCCTGCTTCGTGCACAACGCTGGTCGCGGTTCCGTCTCTGCTGTTGAACGAGGATCAGGTGCGCGGGCTGGTGGCGGATCTCGAGATTCGCTTCCTTGCCAATCACGACCCGCATCTGCACTTTGCACTGTTGACGGACCTGCCGGACTCGGTGACGAAGCCGCACGAGAACGATTCGCATCCGATGGTGGAGCTTGCGATTCGTCTAGTGGACGAGCTGAACGCGAAGTACGACGCGGTGGGCAACGGCAGCTTCATGCTGCTGCACCGGCACCGCCAGTACAACCGGCGGCAAGGCGTGTGGATGGGATGGGAGCGCAAGCGCGGCAAGCTGCTGGACCTGAACAAGCTGCTGATGGGCGAGTATGACGCATTCCCGATCAAAGCAGGCAAGGTAGATGCGCTGCATGATGTGCGCTACATCCTGACGCTGGACTCGGACTCGCAACTGCCGCACGGCGCTGCGGCCAAGCTGATTGGCGCGATGGCGCATCCTCTGAACCAGGCGATTATCGATCCGAAGACGCGGATTGTGACGGCGGGCTATGGGATTCTGCAGCCGCGCGTGGGGATTGCGGTGGAGTCGGCCTCGCGCTCGCGGCTGGCGCGGCTCTACTCCGGACAGACGGGCTTTGATATTTACTCGCGCGCGGTCTCGGACGCGTATCAGGATCTGTTTGGCGAAGGCATCTTTACGGGGAAGGGCATCTACGAAGTCGCGACGCTCCATGCGGTGCTGGACAAGCGCTTTCCGCGGAATGCGCTGCTGAGCCACGATCTGATTGAAGGCGCGTATGCGCGCGCAGGCCTGGTGACGGACGTGGAGGTTATCGACGACTATCCCTCGCACTACAGCGCGTACAGCCGGCGCAAGCATCGCTGGATGCGCGGCGACTGGCAGATTGTGCAGTGGATCTTCTCGCGCGTGCCGGAAGAGTCGGGCAAGCGCGTGCGGAACCCGATCTCGGATATTTCGCGGTGGAAGATCTTCGACAATCTGCGGCGGTCGCTGGTAGATCCCGCACTGGTGGTTCTGTTTATTGCGGGCTGGCTGGGGCTGCCGGGCGGCGCACTCTACTGGACGATTGTGCCGCTGGTGTTTTTGCTTTTCCCAATCCTGGTGCGGTTCGGCTTTGCGCTTGGCCGTGCGTGGTCGAGCGGGCAAAAGGGCGATGTATCCGAGGCGTTCGACGGGCTGGGACAATCTGCACTGGGTACGCTGGTCAATTTTGTTCTGCTGCTCCATCAGATGTTGCTGGCGGTGGATGCAGTGGTGCGTTCGCTGGTGCGGCGCTTCATCACGGGCGAACGCCTGCTGGAGTGGGAGACGGCGGCGCAGGCAGAGCGCAACAAGGCAAAGCGCACGCCGGCGGACCGCTACCTGATGCTGACGCCGTTGCTGGCGGTGGCGCTGGGAACGCTGGTCTACTTCGCCGCGCCGCATTCTCACGCGATCTACTTTGCGGGTCCGGTGCTGGGGTTGTGGGCTCTTTCATTCCTTGTGCCGCTATGGCTGAACAAGCCGCCGCGCGAAGACAAGCCTCTGAAGCGAGCGGATGCTGCGTTTCTGCGCGGACATGCGCTGCGCATCTGGCGCTACTTTGAGCACTTCGGAACGGAGCGGCACAACTTCCTGATTCCCGACAATGTGATGGAAGAAGGATTCACGGAAGCCGCGCGCGTGTCGCCGACGAATGTGGGGCTGCTCTTGAATGCGCGGCAGTCTGCCTGCGCGCTGGGCTTCATCACGGTGCCGGAGTGCGTGGCGCTGACGCAGAACAGCCTGACGGTGATTGCTCGGCTGGCGAAGCATCGCGGGCACCTCTTCAACTGGTACGACACGAAGACGCTGCAGCCGCTGGATGCGGACCCGTTTGTGTCGTCGGTCGACAGCGGCAACTTCGTGGCGTCGCTGTACACGCTGCACTCGGGCGCGCAGGAGTTGCTGAAGAAGCCCCTTCTGCATCACGAACTGTTTGTTGGGGTAAGAACCTACTGGCGCCAGATGGAACTGGAGCCCACGCTGGCCGTGCCGCTGAGCGGGCAGGTGCTGCCTTCGGCGACGGCGACGACGCAGGAGTGGATTGCGTGGCTGCCCGCGGCGCAGGCCGTCTTGTCGGCGGCTTCCGCAGCTGCCGATGAGCAGTCCGAGACGCGGTGGTGGCTGGCGGAGGCGCATCAGCGGGTGACGGCGATTCTGATTCTGCTGCGCGATTATCTGCCGTGGATGCTGCCGGAGTATGCGCCGATCCGCGAGATGCTGCAGCCGGCGATTGGCGAAGAGGCGGAGTCGATGTCCTTTGAGGAGATCATCGGCTTTACGCAGGCGCTGAGCACCCGTCTGAGCCGGGTGTGGAGCGCCATCATGGCCAAGCCGATGTTGAAGTCGCTGGGCGAGCAACTGCGCGCAGCGCTGCCGGTGGCACAGGCGAATCTGCGATCGCTGGCCGGACGTGTGGAAACAGTGGCACAGATGGCCGAGCGCATGGCGGCAGAGACGGACTTTGCGTTCCTTGCCGACCCGGCGCGCGGGTTGCTCTCGATTGGCTACAACGTGCGGTCGCGCAAGCGGCACGAAGCCTGCTATGACCTGCTCGCTTCCGAGGCGCGCATGGCGACCTTTCTGGCGGTGGCGCGCGGCGAACTGCCGCAGCAGAGCTGGTTCAAGCTGGCGCGCCAACATACGCAGGCCTTCGGGCGCTTTGTGCTGGCTTCGTGGACCGGCACGATGTTTGAGTACCTGATGCCGACGCTATGGATGCGCAGCGATGCCGAGACCCTGCTGGCGCGGACGCAGAGAGCGTGCGTGGAGGCGCAGCGCGCTTTTGCGCGGACCTTCGGGATTCCGTGGGGTATCTCCGAATCAGGAAATGCGACGCGCAATGAGCATCGACACTACGGCTACCACGCGTATGGCGTGCCGCAGATGGCGTTGAGCGAAGATGCAACGGCAGGCCCGGTGGTCTCGCCCTATTCGAGCTTTCTGGCGCTGGGCGTGGACACGCGCGAGGCGCTCCGCAATCTGCGGCAGATGGATGCGTCGGGCTGGAAGGGCGCGTTCGGACTGTACGAGGCGGCGGACTATCGCGCGTCGCGCGAGAATCCGGAACTGGTGCGCGAGTGGATGGCGCACCACCTGGGCATGTCTCTGTTGGCGGTGACGAACCTGCTGCAGGACAAAGCGGTGCAGCGGTGGTTTCATGCCAACCGTCTGGTGCAGGCCTCGGATCTGCTGCTGCAGGAGATGCCGACGCGGCGCGGCGCGCTCCATGCGGCGCTGGAGGATTTTACGCCTGCACCGCCGAGCCGGGACTGGCGATCGGCGTTGCGGTGGTTTCTGCATCGCCCAGTGCGCACGCAGAATGCGTAGAGAAGCGTCCAGCCGTGTTTGCGGCTGGACGCTTCTCGATCAACGATGCTTGATGAAGCTGCCGTTCTGGAGCTCGCGCATGGCCTGCTGCAACTCTGCCTGCGTGTTCATCACGATAGGACCGTACCAAGCGACGGGCTCCTCCAGCGGTTTTCCTGAGACGAGCAAAAAGCGGATGCCCTCGGGGCCGGACTGGACAACGATCTCATCGCCGCGATCGAAGAGAACCAGCGAATGGTTTTTCGCGTCGTACTTCGCCGCAGCGTTGGGATCGATGGCCGACTCGGTGAGCACCGCCTGCGGGTCAGATGCATCACGAAAAGCGCCGGAGCCGGCGAAGACGTAGGCGAAGGCGTTGCGCGTGGTCTCGACCGCGATGCGGCGGCGCGAGTTGGGCGGCACGGAGATATCCACGTACTGAGGATCGGCAGCGACGCCGGTGACCGGACCGCGCTGGCCCCAGAACTCGCCGCTGATAATGCGCGCCCTCGTGCCGTCGTCCTCGGTGATCTCGGGGATGGCGGCGGACGGGATGTCCTGGTAGCGCGGATCGGTCATCTTGAGCGAGGCAGGAAGATTGGCCCAGAGCTGGAAGCCGTGCATGCGGCCGTTTGCGTCGCCTTTCGGCATCTCCTGGTGGAGAATTCCGCTGCCTGCGGTCATCCACTGGACATCGCCTGCGGTCATGCGGCCCTTGTTGCCAAGCGAGTCGCCGTGGGCGACTTCCCCGGCCAGCACGTAGGTGATGGTTTCGATGCCGCGATGCGGGTGCCAGGGGAAGCCGGCGATGTAGTCCGCTGGGTTCTCATTGCGGAAATCGTCAAAGAGCAGGAAGGGATCGAACTCTTTGGTTTTGCCAAAACCGAAGGCGCGCTGAAGCTTGACGCCGGCGCCCTCAAGGGTGGGTTTGGTTTCGAGCGTTTGCTTGACGGCACGGAGCGACATGAAGGACCTCCTCGAGCGTGCATCTATTGGATGCGCGAGGGTGTTGACTGTTGCGAGGGAGATTGTGGCCGGCAGAAGCATTCACCGGCCGTAGGGTTGCGGGTCAGCCCTTAATGAACTGAACATCAAGAGTGATTGTGACGTCTTCACCGACGAGCACACCGCCTGTCTCAAGAGCGGCGTTCCAGACCAGGCCGAAGTCCTTACGATTGATCTTCGCTGTGGCGGAGGCGCCGATGCGGAGGTTACCCCACGGGTCTTTGGATGGCTCGGTGGAGCCTTCCACGGCAAAGGTCACGGCTTTGGTTACGCCGTGCAGGCTCAGGTCGCCGGTGACCGAGAACTCACCCGGCGCGGTGCGCGCGACCTTTGTGGACTTGAAGGTCATGACGGGAAATTTTTCGGTGTCGAAGAAGTCGGCGCTCTTCAGGTGGGCGTCGCGCTGTGCGTCCGCCGTGTTGACGGTTTCAATGGGGATGGTGGACTCGACGGTGGAGCGGGAAATGTTGGATTCATCGAGCGAGAGCTTGCCGCTGATGCCGCTGAACTGTCCTTTCACGTTGGAGATCATCATGTGCTTGACCTTAAACTCCGCGGAGGAGTGGGCAGGGTCGATGGTCCAGGTGGTGACGACGGAATCTGACATGGGGGTGTTGCTCCTTTCATTCTTTCGATGCGGCGGAATAATATTCGTTGCAACAAGTATTTTGACAATCAAGACCTCATGCCGCACAAAGGTCGATGTCGGAAGGGTCGGAATCAGCTGTGACCGGGATATGCGAAACGGTCGAATACGGCCTCAAAGTGCTCAAACTGTGGGTCTTGGCCGGGGATGAGGTAGATGCTGAGGACGTCGAAGCGCACCTGCGGAGGCGCGGGAGGCGGCAGTAGGCGGAGGTAACGGCGGGCGAGCCGGCGGAGGGTGTGGCGCTTATCCTCGTCGACGGCGGCGTGGGCGGGGGGGCGTCTCGGGCGGTGCGGGCCTTGACCTCAATGAAGCAGAGGAGGCTGCCGTGCTAGGCAATGAGGTCGATGCCGCCGGGAATGTCGCCGGAGGTCCAGCGGCAGGCGACAACGGTGTAGCGCTTGCGGCGCAGGTAGAAGAAGGCGGCGTCTTCACCGGCGAGGCCGGTAGCGAGGTGCTGCGGCAACTGCTGCGTGCGACCGCGGTGGGTGGCGAGTCGATCAAGCCGGCTCAGCGCGCCTTCGAGTGCTGCGAGTCGGAGTTGCGTGCCCCAGGCCATTGCGGACTATTGTCGCGGGTGGGGCGGAGGGATGCCAAGCGCGCACGCAAAGAAAATGGGCAGGCGCGGGAAGTGGCCCAGCGGCCTGCCCGGATGCTGTGATGAGAAGGGCTATGCCGTTGCGCCGGCGAGGTGGCCGGCGTGAGCGTGCTCCTGTTCGGCGAGGGTGAGCGATTCCTCGAGGATGTCGAGGGCGACGGTGGCTTCGTGCTCGCTGAGGACAAGCGGCGGGCAGAGGCGCAACGAAGTTTCGCCGCAGCCCAGGACCATGAGGCCGCGCTCAAACGCGAGCGTCTCGACGCGGTTGCGAACTGCGGCGGCAGGCTCGCGTGTCTGCTTGTCCTTGACGAACTCTATGCCGATCATGAGGCCACGCCCGCGAACGTCGCCGACCATAGGGTGCTTCTTCTTCCAGCCGTTGAGGCGGTCAAGCATCATGGCGCCGACGCGCGCGGCATTCGCGATGGCCTCGCGCTCGAGGATGTCGATGGTGGCGAGGGCAGCGGCGATGGAGACGGGATTGCCGCCGAAGGTGGAGGCATGGGAACCGGGGACCCAGTCCATGATGTCGGCGCGGCTCATGCAGACGCTGAGGGGCATGCCGCTGGCGATGCCTTTGGCCATGCAGACGATGTCGGGCTGGACGCCGGAGTGTTCGATGGCCCACCACTTGCCGGTTCTGCCTGCACCGGACTGCACTTCGTCCACGACCAGCAAAATACCGTGGCGGTCGCAGATGGCGCGGAGTTCGCGGAGAAAGTTATCGGGCGCGACGACGTAGCCGCCTTCGCCCTGAATGGGTTCGACGAAGATGGCAGCGACTTCCTCCGGCGGCAGTATGGTCTTGAATAGCTTCTCTTCGATGTAGCGTGCGCAGCCGAGGCTGAAGGCCTCCTCTTTCTGCGGGCCGCCGGTGCAGCCGCGATAAGCGTAGGGATAGCGGACGTGGGTGACGCCGGGAACGAGAGGCGCAAAGCGGCGCTTCTGTTGCGGCTTGGAGGCGGTAAGCGAGAGCGCGCCCATGGTGCGGCCATGGAAAGCGCCGAGGAAGGCGATGATGTGCTGGCGTCCGGTGTGGTAGCGGGCGAGCTTCATGGCACACTCGATGGCCTCAGCGCCGGAGTTGCCATAAAAGAACTTGTGCGGGCCGGGCATGGGCGCGATGGCGGAGAGGCGCGCGGCAAGATCGGTGAGCGGCTCGTTGTAGAAGTCAGTGCCGGAGATATGAATGAGTTCGGCAGCCTGTTTTTGAATGGCGGAGACGACCTCGGGGTGACAATGGCCGGTGGAAGTCACAGCGATGCCCGCGGAGAAGTCGAGAAATTCGTTGCCGTCCGCGTCTTCCACGCGAATGCCGCGTCCGCGGCGCGCGACCAGCGGATAGGAGCGCGTGTAGCTGGGTGAGATGTAGCGCGTGTCGGCCTCGATCGCGGCCTTTGCGCGGGGGCCTGGTAGCGGGCAAACCAGCTTCGGTCCGTATTGATCGTGCATTTCCTGTTTGTTCATCGACGTGTCTCCTCGGCAGATTTGGTTATGTGGCGCGTAGGTGACATGCTCAGGCGGGCAGGTGCGCAGCCACGGGCCCCGCGTGCGCTGGGGCCATTCCTTTTCCCTCGCCGCAGTGGGCGAGTACAAAAGCGGGCGAGGATCTTCGGCGGTGCGGTGCTAATCGCCGCCGAAGAGATTAGGTCGTGTGCGGATGGGCAGCACGCGGGGATGCTTGCGCGGGCAGATGATGCGGGTGCGCACACGGGACCAACGCCTGATGGCTGGCTTGTACGATGCGGCAAGAAGAGTGCGCTTCTGCATGGAAATCCCGCAGGCCTGAGGATACCACGGGTGCGGGCAGAGGCGCAGAGCGCGGGAATCCTAATGCAGGGCTAGGTACCGGGCTTCTTGTCGAATGCGTTCGGCGGCACGAGAGCGACGGGGCGCTCGCCATCCAGCGAAGCCTTGCCTTCTTCGAAGGTCTGCAGCGCCGCGTTGTCCGAGGCGGCGGTCATCCAGCAAACCGCTCCGAGCTTGAGCACGCTACAAGCAATCTCGATGGTGTAGCGCGCCTCGGGGTGATCGATGACAGCGCCATTTGCGCGCTCAATCCACATTGTGTGGGAGCCCAGGGGATAGGAACCATATTGAGGCGCGGCAAGATCGAAGCTCTGCTTGAGCTGTTCTGAAGCGCCTTCCGCAAAGCCGGGCAGTTCCGCGTCAGTCAACTTCTGACCGAAACAGGCGAAGGGAAGCTGCAGCACGGAGATCACAGAAGCGGGCGCACCATGCCGCGCCGTCAGCTCAAGCTGAACGCACTGGATACCCTTCTTTTCTTCTTCGGAGCCTGCCGTCTGCGCCTGCTGCTCCTTGAGGACGGGTAGTGAGGGATTCTCATTCACAATCTGCCAGTCCGTGGGCAGGGTGTAGCTGAATCCGAGGCTGCTGTGATGCGCCTGGGTGGGGGTTTGCGCGGCGGCGAGAACGCCCGTGGCCAATACAAATGCGGAAAGAAGAACAGCTCTCATGGCTCGGCCAGTCTACCACTCTGGAATTGCGCCGGGCGGTGATGGCGCGGGACGCATCCGCCTATTTGCGAAGGAAAGACGTCATCGCGGAGATCACGCCTACGATGGCAAAGACCATGCCGAAGTACCAGTACACACGGCTGCGCGTGAGCAGCGTGACAGAGGTGACGACGAGCCCAATCTCGAGAAGCGCCTCGGAGAGGTCGAAGCGATTGGCGCGCGCTTCCGCCTGCTCGACCTTCTTCTCCAGAGCTTCGGCCTTCTCCTGTTCGTCTTTCAGGTCGGAGGTCCATTTGGCCTGGTGATCGGCGTAGGCCTTTGCAATCTTTTCGGCGGCCTGCTTGTCGCTCACATCCACAACGCTGATCAGGTCCTGAATGAGCGCGGTGTTATTCGCGCGGATCTTCTTGGCCTGATAAAGATTCCACTGGTCGGTGGCTTTGTTCTGGTCGAGCACGGCCTCGGTATGCGTGCGATGACCGAGGACGGTGGTGATGGCGACGAGAACCGCGAGGACGCTCATGGTGAAAGCGACGGGCCGCATGGCGGACTCGTGCGCTCCGTGTTCGGCGTGCTCCTGCAATTCGTGGGCTTCGTTGGCTTCCATCTGGCTCTCTTGTGCGATGCTGCGGCTTTCGGGTCTACTTTCGCTTCCAGCGCACTCCGTCTTTGGAGTCTTCGAGGAGTACGCCTTTTTCGGCGAGTTCATTGCGAATCTGGTCGGCACGGGCGAAGTTGCGCTGCTTCTTGGCTAAGGTGCGCTCGGCGACAAGTTTCTCGATGGCTTCGTCCGTGAGCGATTGACGGGCCAGAAGCTCGGGCGCGATGTCGGCGGCGCGGCCCGCAGCCTGCGCCCACTCGATGGCGCGCTGCGTCGGCACGGCGTCCTTGTCCTCGATCACGTCAAAGACGGCGTCGAAGTCGCGGAGTACGTCGAGCATGGCATCGCGGTCGTCGGCGAGGAGCTTGCCCTGGTCGATGGCGGTGTTGGCCGTGCGCACAAGATCGAAGATGGGCGCGCGGGCTTCCGCGGTGTTCAGGTCGTTGGCGAGTGCGGCCATGTAGCCGGAGTGCGCAGTCTCTGCCGCGGCTTTCAATTCAGGGTTCGATCCGGCGGCGAAGACGCCCTTTGTGAGTCGCTCGCGGAAGGTGCGCAGACGCTCGATAGCAGCGGTAGCTTCGATAAGCCCGTCAAACGTGAAGTTCAGTTGATGGCGATAAGGCACGGAGATGAGCGCGAGGCGAATCGCCGATGCCTTGTAGCCGCGCAGTAGCAGGTCGCGCAATGTGTAGAAGTTGCCTTCGCTCTTGGCCATCTTGCGGCCATCCACGAGCAGGAAGCGCACGTGCATCCAGTGGTGCGCGAGCGGCTTGTGTGTAACGGATTCGCTCTGCGCGATCTCGTTCTCGTGGTGCGGGAACATGAGGTCTTCGCCGCCGGCGTGCAGGTCGAAGCTGTCGCCGAGGTAGGCCATGGACATGGCGGAGCACTCGATGTGCCAGCCGGGCCGGCCGCGTCCGATGGGTGTGTCCCATGCGGTCTCGCCGGGCTTGGCGGCTTTCCAAAGAGCGAAGTCGCGGGCGGAGTCCTTCTCGTATTCGTCCACATCCACGCGCGCGCCGTCTTCCATGCCGCTCAGGTCTTTCTTGCTGAGCTTGCCGTAGGCGGGAAACGCAGAAAGGCGAAAGTACCACGAGCCGTCTTCGGTTTGGTAGGCGGCATTTGCCTCCGCGAGCTTCTGGATGAGGGCGACCATGCGGTCGATGTTCTCCGTGGCGCGCGCGATCTCTTCGGGCCGCTGGACGCGCAGTGCGTCGAGATCCTCAAAGAACGCATCGACGTAGCGGGGCGTGTACTCGCCAATGGGGATGCCGGCCGCGGAGGCGTTGCGGATAATCTTATCGTCCACGTCGGTGATGTTCATGACGTGGCGCAGCTTCATGCCGGTGAGCAGAAGGAAGCGCCGCAGCACATCGACCTGAAGAAAGGTACGGAAGTTGCCGATGTGGCCGTAGTCGTAGACCGTGGGCCCGCAGGCATACATGCGCAGGGTCTGGCCGTCGGAGGGGACGAGGTCATCCATCTGTCCCGAAAGGGTATTAAAGAGGCGGAGAGTCATCGATATGGCCTGGCTGTTCGATGCTGCAGAGGCTGCAAGCGATTGAAAGATTGCGTATTGCAGCCATATCCGATTGTAGCAGCGGGCGCGGCGCGGCCAGTGCGTGCGAGGTGCGCAATGAAAGATACGATTGACCTGTGGCCGGACTCTCTGTAAAGTGAACGTATGAGTTTGTGTCTCACTCCGGCTTGTTGTTGCGCGTGTTGTTGCGTGCCGCGCCGGATTGTGGGATAAGCCAGCCTTAGACTCAGACCTATCCCAGGAAGCCCGCGCTGCAGCCACCCAGCTGACGCGGGCTTTTTCTTTTCCCCCTCGAAACAACTCAACGGAGAGATTGCATGACAGCGATCGCAAGCGAGCCCACAGGGCTTGCGAAGACAGCAGACACAGCGCAGATCGAACGGAGCGGCGTCCTTGCGCGGGATCGCGTCGCTACGGAAGAGCGGCTGAATCACATACAGTTGCTGGAGGCCGAGAGCATCCACATCATCCGCGAGGTGGTCTCTGAGTTTCAGAAGCCGGTGATGCTTTACTCCATCGGCAAGGACTCGTCGGTGATGCTGCGGCTGGCTCAGAAGGCCTTTTATCCCGCGCCGATTCCGTTTCCTCTGCTGCACGTGGACACCGGTTTCAAGTTCCGCGAGATGATCGATTTTCGCGATCGCTACACGGCTGAGCTGGGCGTGAAGCTGCTGGTGTGGCGCAATGAAGAGGCGATTGCGAATGGCGCGAACCCTGTGCAGTTGGGCACACAGCGCTGCTGCGGACTGCTGAAGACGCAGGCGCTGCTGGACGGGCTGCGCGCGCATGGATTTGACGCAGCCTTCGGCGGAGCGCGGCGCGACGAAGAGAAGTCGCGCGCGAAGGAGCGCATCTTCTCGTTCCGCGACAGCGCGGGGCAGTGGGACCCGAAGAATCAGCGTCCGGAGTTGTGGAACCTTTTCAACAGCCGCATCGGGCCGGGCGAAAGCATCCGCGTGTTTCCGCTCTCAAACTGGACGGAGTTGGACATCTGGCACTACATCCACCTCGAAAAGATTCCGATTGTGCCGTTGTACCTGGCCAAGGAACGCAAGATGCTGGTGCGCGCCGACAGCTTGATTCCAGTGGAGCAGCCGTTTGTGAAGGGGTTGCCGGGCGAAGAACAGTGGGTAAAGTGCCGGCTGCGCTCGCTGGGCTGCAGTCCATGCACGGGTGCGATCCGCTCGGACGCCGACACGGTGCCGAAGATTATCGCCGAGCTGGTGGAGATGCGGAACTCCGAGCGCGCGAACCGCATCATTGACCACGACCAGGATGGGTCGATGGAACTGAAGAAACGCGAGGGCTACTTTTAATGACGCAATTGAATGAGAACGCGGCCGCCGTGCTGGAACCGGATGAGACGGACCTGCGCATTGAAGAGCGGCTGGCTGAGGAGCGCGCGAAGGGGCTGCTGCGCTTCAGCACGGCGGGCAGCGTGGACGACGGCAAATCGACGCTGATCGGCCGGCTGCTCTATGACTCGCGCAACGTGTATGACGATCATGTGCGCGCGGTGACGCACAACGCGGAGATCGACTTCGCGCAACTGACGGACGGGCTGCGCGCGGAGCGCGAGCAGGGCATCACGATCGATGTGGCGTACCGCTTCTTTTCGACCGCAAAGCGCAAGTTCATCATTGCGGATACACCGGGGCACGAGCAGTACACACGCAACATGGCGACGGGCGCCTCGACGGCGGATGTGGCGATTGTGCTCGTGGATGCACGCAAGGGAATTCTGGACCAGACGCGGCGGCACGCATGCATCGCGGCGCTGCTGGGGATTCCGGTGGTGCTGGCGGCCATCAACAAGATGGACCTGGTGGGATTCTCGGAAGAAGTCTTTGCGGAGCACAGCCGGGCGCTTGCAGCGCTGGCGAAGCAGCTCGAGATTCCCGATCTGCATGTGGTGCCGGTGAGCGCGCTGGATGGCGACAACGTGGTGCATCGCAGCGAGCGGATGCCATGGTACACCGGGCCAAGCCTCCTGGAACTGTTGGAGACCGTGCCGCTGGCGATTGAGCGCTCGCATGCGGGGCTGCGGCTTGCGGTGCAGCGCGTGTTGCGTCCGCACCAGGATTTTCGCGGCTTTGCGGGGCAGATCAATGCGGGTACGGTGCGGCCGGGCGATGAGGTAGTGGCGCTGCCGTCGGGTGTGCGCACGCGCGTGCGCACGATCACGACATGGGAAGGCAACCTCGATGTGGCGCGTGTGCCGCAGTCGGTGGTGCTGACGCTGGAAGACGAGCGGGATCTGAGCCGGGGCGACATGATTGCAGCGGCCGATGCGCAGCCGCACAGGACGCGCCGCTTTACAGCGACGGTGGTGTGGATGCAGAACAAGCCGCTGCGGGCGGGTGCAACCTACCTACTGAAACACACAACACAGACGGTGCGGGCGCACGTGGTCGCGATTCACTCGCGCATGAATGTAGAGCGGCTGGAGAAGAGCGAAGCCGAGCAGCTTGAGTTGAACGACATTGGCGAAGTGACGCTGGAGACGACAAGGCCGCTGATGGCTGATCTCTACCGCGAGAATCGCGCAACCGGCAGTCTCATCCTCATTAACGTGGAGACGCACGCCACCGCGGGAGCAGGAATGATCCGCGAGATTGCGGACGCGACGGAAGGCGAGCTGTACGTGAGCCACGCCACGCACGGCGTGCTGGCGGTTGGAAATCGCGCAGAGCTCGCCTCCCAACTTGAAACATTGCTGCTGGAGGCCGGCGCGCTGGTCCTGCGCACGCGCGCTTCCTTATCTCCGGCGCTCATCGCGCATGCGCGGCTGGGCGCATTCATTCTGGTGGAGAGCGACGAACAACTGCCGATCACGCTGACGCCCGTGCATGGGGCAGGCGTCAAACCCTACGAACTCGCCACGGAAGACGCAGACGAGATTCTGGAAGCGATTCAGCGCCTTGGCGCAATTCCCGAAGGAGAGGATGAAAATGACGACGGCCTGGGCATCTGAGATTGAAGCTCGTGCAAGCGAGGCGAAGAGTTTTCTCGCGGAGAAGCTGGCGCAGGTCACGGGCGTCTGCGTGACGAGCAGCTTTCAGGCGGAAGACGTCGTGGTGCTGCACATGGTGCGCGAGACGCTGCCCGATGTGCCGGTGTTGTTTCTGGAAACGGGCTACCACTTTCCTGAGACGCTGGCCTATCGGGATCGCATGGCGACGGAGTGGGGGCTGAACCTGATCAATGTGCTGCCGGCGCAGGCGGTGGCGGAACAGGAGAGCCAGTTCGGCATTCTGCACCAGACGGCGCCGGACCGCTGCTGCGGCATGCGCAAGGTCGAGCCGCTGTTTCGCTCGCTGGCGGGCTATCGCGTGTGGATTACGGGGCTGCGCCGGCAGCAGTCGAAGTCGCGCGCCAACCTGCAGCCGGACGAGACCTTTACTCTGCCGGACGGCCATGTACTGCAGAAGCTGAGTCCGCTGGCGGACTGGACGACGCGCGAAGTGTGGCTCTATGCCGAGGCGCAGGGGATTCCTCTGCTGCCGCTGTATGACATGGGGTACACGAGCATCGGGTGCGCGCCGTGCACGAGCCTGCCGTTTGATGCAGACGATCCGCGCTCCGGGCGCTGGTCGGGCCGCAAGCTCGAATGCGGCATTCACATTCAGGGTTCGTAACAGGGAACGGGTGAAGGCGAGAGCGTGATGGAGTTTCTGCTGGGCTTTCTGATTGCAGCGATGATTGCGATGACGGGAGTGGGCGCGGGCACGGTGACTGCGCCGCTGCTGATCCTGCTGCTGCATCTGCCTGCAGAGGCCGCGGTGGGCACCGCGCTTGCGTATTCCGCAGCAGTGAAGCTGGTGGTGACGCCGGTGCATGTGATGCGGGGCAACGTGGCCTGGCGCACGCTGGCGATCATGCTTGCAACGGGACTGCCTGGAGTGGTGATAGGTACGCTGCTCTTTCGCAGGCTGGCGCGCAGCCATGGCGACGAAATCTGGCTCTATCTCGCACTCGGCGTCTTGATCGCTATTCCCTCCGCCTGGCACATCTACAGGCACTTTCGGCCGGCAGCCATGCATGCAGGCCGGTCGCATCGTCCCGGCTGGCTGGCGCTTACTATGCTGCCTGTGGGCGCGGAGGTCGGCTTTTCATCCTCTGGAGCGGGCGCGCTGGGCACGCTGGCGCTGATGGGCTTCACGCCGCTGGACACGGAGCGCATTGTTGGCACCGATCTGGCCTTTGGCCTGTGCCTTGCCCTGGTGGGCGGCGGACTGCACCTGAGCGGCGGCAGCATCGACGTAGCGCTGCTGGAGCGGCTGGTGATGGGCGGCGTTCTGGGCGCAGTGGTGGGCACGAGCCTGGCTTCGCGCATTCCTGCGCGGGTGCTGCGGCTGGCTCTATCCCTGTGGTTGCTGGCGATGGGCATGCAACTCTGCTGGCAGGCCTTTGCGCAGGCAGGCACCTGAGAGCCGAACGGCTGCGGCCTCACGTAGAATGCGCTTGATGCTTGCGCCCCTTATCGCCCAGTGGATGCTGACCGCTCTCGCGGCCGGTCAGGGTATTGCCCCCATTGCGATTGACCTGAATCGGACACATGCCACGCATCCGCTGTGGCCGGGCCATGCGCGCTTTCACCTGGTGGCGCAGGTGGCTGCCGGCTTCGCCACGAGCATCGCAGAGATCGCATTGCTGTGGTGGCCGGGGCCATGGCATCGGGAACGATTCATTCTGGCGGCCTGTCTTTCCGGCGCTCCGCTGCTCGGCTACGTGATTGCGATGTTGACGCGGCGCATGTATGGCGGCACGCTCAGCGATCCGCAGGGGATTCCACCGGCGCGCATTCGCACCGCGCGCGGGGTGGTGGAGTTCGAGAGCAACATTGTGGTGATTGCGGTGGCTGCGGCCTGGCTGTGCGTGGCGGTGCTGCTGTATTGAGCGGACGCATCGCGTGAGTCAAGCGCCTCAAAGACGAAAACGCCGGAAACCCTTGCAGGTCTCCGGCGCTTTCCGGGTGCCCTTATAGCTCATCGAGTCGGACGCCATCCATCCGCATCAAGCGATGAATCTTTGATCTTGTTCAGCGAGTGCATCGCCAGCCTGACCGTCCGCCTTGCCTTAAAGCTTCTCGATCCGTCGCCTCCGCGGCTCGGCCGCGCAGGTTACGTCGCCGTCACTCCTTGGCTCAACGTCCGCAAAGGGCTGGTGGCACATCTCTGACTTCCACCAAACTTTGCATCGCCCTGCGAGATGGGAACGAAGTCTTCGACCTCCGCCAGTCCTTTCATTCTTCGCAAAGCGTCGAATGTCTCTTCCAGCATCTTTCGAATTCTGCATCTTCCGGTCTGTTCGCCGATGCTTTGTCTGCTGCCAGCGAATTGGAATCAGCGGTGAAACCGCTGGTTTCAACTACTTTGCCGCGAGAGCCCACATCTACCGTTCAGGCCGGAAACGTCGTTTCCAATTCCCTACAGGTTCACCAACTGAAGAGACGATGCGCCTGTTGCGCCTGTGAATACAAGTGCAAAAAGCAGATTTATCTGTGGATATCACCGGGAATGGTGCAGTGCTACGAATATCGCGAAGATCTCGAAGACTGTAGAACCGGCTGGCGTAGAGGGAATGGTCGAGAAAGGCACGAATCTCGGGATACTGTCGAGATGCTCGGCTACAGGCTGGAGGCCGCGTCAAGACTGAAGCCAGGAAAATCGCGTGTCTGGGTGTTTATCTCCGACCGGAGTTCATTCCAGAGGTCATCGGGAATCTTGAGAAAGACCTCGACGACAGAAGGGTCGAACTGTGTGCCGGAGCAGCGGAGGATCTCGGCCCGGGCTGCGTCGAAGCTGCGGGCGCCCCGATAGGGCCTGTCGCTGGTGATCGCATCGAGCGTGTCCGCGACGGCAAAGATGCGTGCGCCGATGGGAATCTCAGTCCCTTTCAGGCCGCTCGGATAGCCGCTGCCGTCGAAGTGCTCCTGGTGGGTGTAGACGATGGCGGCAGCTTCGCGAAGGAAGGGAATCTTGCGAAGAATGTTGTAGCCGCGAGAGCAGTGGTCGCGCATGATTTCCTGCTCTTCCGGCGTGAGCTTTCCAGGTTTGCGCAGAATTTCGTCTGGAATGGCCATCTTGCCGATGTCGTGGAGAAAGGCTCCACGAGCGATGATGCGGATCTCTGCGGGGGCGATGCCCATGGCGCGAGCAAGTGCGATGGTGTAAGCGGTGACGCGCTTCGAGTGGCCCTCGGTTTCGGAGTCTTTCAAGTCGAGCGCATCCCCGAGAGCCTCGAGGGTCACGTCATAGGAGTGTTCGAGGTCCTCCATTGCCTGACGGAGCATCTCGGTGCGCGCGCGAACGATCTGTTCGAGATTCTGCTGATAGCTCTGGTCGTCGCGCAGCGCTTTGCGGTGATCCAGCGCACGTTTGACGGTGGCGATGAGGTGCTCGCGCTCAAAGGGCTTGAGGAGGTAGTCGAAGGCACCGCGGCGCATGGAGTCGATGGCGACACTGATGTCGTGAATCGCGCTGACCATCACGACGGGAACCTGAGGGAATTGGGCGCGGATTCGCTCAAGGAGCGCGATGCCGTTGCCATCCTGCATCACGATATCGGTAAGGACGAGGTCGATAGCTATTCCACTCATGACCTCAATCGCCTGAGAGCCGCTGGCAGCAAGCACGACTTCATACCCGCCGTGCTCAAGAGTAGCGCCGATCATGGAGCGTACGGGCGCCTCGTCATCTACAACGAGAATGCGAGCTTGCGCCGCTGTCTTTGCACCCATGTGCAACTCCCCGTTCCCGGACTTAAGGCTCAGAAGATCGAAGTCGGATGAGCCCTGAAACCTGAATGCTACCGCCAAGTCAAGTTACCGAACCGCCAGCCAGCCACCTTACGAGCCGAGGGCCCTCTCTATGGTGACGGTTCCACGAGCCGAAGCGATACGTAAGCAGAATCGCAAGGTGGAATAGAGCCGTCTTAACCAACGCAGTAAAGAGAGTCAAAAGAACTCCGTGCGCGAGCGATGCGCTGTGGCCTTTTCCCGATGACCCTTGCGGCTGGAAAATCTGCGTTTTCCTGTATGCTTTGCGTAACCCGAAGGTACACGCACCAAGCAGCGCGCGCAAGAGGTCCCAGCCGATGAATCAAGTTGAGCAAACGGCAACCCGTACGTTCTGAAAACGCGCCCTGCAACCTCCTACGAAGATGCCCCGCAGGCGGATGAAAAGGAATGCCTGAACAGCAGGAGCGAGTGCTATTTGGCGGGTGGAGTCCTTTCGTTTCGCTTCTCCTGCTGGCGCGCCTTGCGTGCTGTTGCCCAGCCCTCCTTCGTGACCTGACGCGCACGGCCCACAGCCAGAGATCCGGCAGGCACATCCTTTGTGATGCAAGAGCCCGCACCGATGTAGGCTCCGTCGCCGATGACGACCGGGGCCACAAGTGTGGAGTCGCTCCCAACGAATACGCCCTCCCCAATCCGTGTCGTGTGCTTGTGAACCCCATCGTAGTTGCATGTAATTACGCCCGCACCGATGTTGCTTCCCGCGCCGACCTCCGCATCCCCGAGATAGGCAAGGTGATTGGCCTTGGCGCCTTTGCCGAGCCGGGCTTTCTTGGTTTCGACAAAGTTGCCGATGTGCGCGTCTGCTCCGATTTCGCTGCCGGGGCGCAGATGTGCAAATGGCCCGATCCTTGCGCCCCCGGCCACAGTGCTCTCGGACAGCACGCAGCATTGCCGGATGAGCACATCGTCACCGAGAGTGCAATTCTCTAGGACAGAATACGACCGGATTCTGCAATCGGTTCCAATCTTTGTATGGCCCAAAAGTTGTACGAACGGCTCGATCACGGTGTCCGGCGCGACCTCGACTCCAGCATCAATGACGCAGGTCTCCGGCCGCAGAATGGTGACGCCCGCATCCATCAGGTGCCGGGCCGTGGCGGCACGTAGGGCGGCGTCGAGGGTCATCATCTCCGCGATGGTGTTGGCGCCGAGTACTTCGGTGGCATCCGCGGCCTGAATGGCGACGACGCGGTCGCCGGTGGTGCGAAGTAGACCGGCGAGATCTGTGAGGTAGAGCTCGCGATGCGCATTGTCCGCGGTGAGATGGTCCAGATGCGCCAGGAGCGGAGCCGTCTGGAAGGCATAGATGCCCGAGTTAATCTCGCGGATGGAAAGCTGCGATGCGGTGAGCGCCTTCTGCTCGACGATAGCGTTTACGTCCGGCAATCCGCCGGAGCGGCGCAGGATGCGTCCGTAGCCGGTGGGGTCTGGCGGGGCCGCGGTGAGGATCGTCATGGCGGCATGCTCGAGCTGATGGAATTGCCAGAGCTTCTCAATCGTCTCAGGGCGGATCAGCGGCACATCGCCGGAGAGCACGATGATGTTTGCGTAGCCCTCGATGGCTTTGCGCGCGCACTGCATGGCGTGGCCTGTGCCGCGCTGCTCAGTCTGCTCGACAAATTGCACGCCGGAGTCCCGCACGGCGGCGCGCACGCGATCAGCCTGATGGCCGATGACGACGAAGACATCCGTCGGTGCGACGATGCGGGTGGCCGCGGCAATCACGTGGCTCAAAAGCGGCCTGCCACCCACCTCATGCAGGACCTTTGGGCGACGCGAGTTGAGGCGCGTGCCCTTGCCTGCCGCCAGAATCACAACCGCCAGACGCGCATCGCGCGCCGGTCCGCAACCTTCAATCCTGCTCACTGCTTTGTCTCCATCGCCGCGGCGGGCGCGGGCATAGGAATGGTAATGTCAACCGGCTGCGCCGTGCCCATGTTGAGCGCGTCGAGGCCGGGCTGGATCTCCGCATGGTTGCCGACTACGAGGATGGCGAGCTTGTCGGGATGGATGTACTTCTTCGCGACGCGCTCGAGATCGGGAATGGTCACCTTCTCGATTGCTGTCTTGTAGGTCTCCAGATAGTCGGCAGGGTAGCCGTAGAACTCCAGTCGGACGCGCTCGGCAAGAACCTTTTCGCGCGTGTCATAGAGGAAGAGGAACGAGTTAAGTAGGTCATCTTTCGATCGCTTGAGCTCTTCTTCAGTGAAGGGGCGCGTGGTGAGGCCGGCGATTTCAGCCTCAGCCGCCTTGGTTGCATCGACAGTGGAGATGCTCTTGGTCATGACGACGACGCGGAACGTTCCGGGATGGTCATAGGAGTAGCCGTAGCCGCCGCCGACGGCATAGGCGAGGCCGAGCTTCGTGCGCACGGTCTGGAAGAGGCGGCTGGAGAAGCCACCGCCGAGAATGTCGTTCATCACGGCGAGCGCGGGCACGTCAGGGTTGTTGCGCTCGGTGCCGAGGCCGGCAATCTGGATGTTGGACTGGTTCACATCCTGCTTATTGATGAAGTAGAGGCCGGGCTTGGGACCATTGAACGTGTCATGGCGCGGAGGCAGAGGCTTCGCTGTGGGCAGTCCTTCAAAGGTTCCACGCAGTTTGGCTTCCATCTGCGCAGAATCGAAATCACCGCTGACGGCGATGATGAGCTTGCCGCCGACGGTACGGTCATGCCACGCCTTGAGGTCGTTTACGGTGACCGCGGCGACCGTGGCCAGCTCGGGCTGGCGCGCGTACGGGCTGGCATCGCCATAGACGAGCTTGCGCGCCTCGCGGCTGGCAATCTCCCCTTCATCGTCGTTGCGGCGCACGATGCCGGTGGACTCCTGCTGCTTGGCGAGGGAGAGCTTGGAATCGTCGAATTTCGGATGGAAAAGCAGATCCATGGCGAGAGTGTAGACCTGGTCGGCATCGCCCTTGAGCGAGTCCCACGAGAGCGCCGTGGAATCGCTGTCGCCGCTGGTCTCAATGTGCGCGGCCCGCGACTCGAGCAGATCATCCATGGCGTCGCCGCTCATCTTTTCTGTGCCGCTGGTGCGCCAGGCCTGACCGTAGAGATCGACGAGGCCGAGCTTGGCGGGATCCTCATTGCGCGAGCCGCCGGGGATGAACACCGATCCGTTGACGAAGGGCAGCTCATGATCCTCCTGAAGAAAGAGCACGATGCCGTTCTTCAGCTCGATGCGTTTGGGTTGCTGCGGATGAAAGGGATGCAGCGTGGGGACAGGAATCTGCTCCCAGGGCTTACTCTGCTGCGCGGACAATGCAGAAGGCACGATGGCCGAAGAGAGCGCCAGAGCAAGCGCAAGATGCGTGACACAATTCGCTGTGGGAATCTTCATTACCGTGCGCCTCCGTCGGTCTGCGCGGGCTGCTGAGGCGCCGCTTCGCTGGTGAAGTCGATCTGTGCCGTCGTACGGTTCGAGTCAACGAAGATCTTGTTGGCGACGCGACGGATGTCGGCCTTGGTGACCTTGTCCACGCGGTCGAGCTGAAGGAAGAGCTCGCGCCAGTCGCCATAGCGCGTCTGGTACTCGGCCAGGGCGTTGGCAAGGCCCTGGTTGTCGGCGAGGCCGCGCAGCAGGTCAGCCTTGGCGCGCGTCTTGTACATGGCCAGCTCTTCATCGGTCACATCCGATGACTTGAGCTTATCGATTTCCTTGTGGATCGCCGCGCGCATCTCTGCATCGGTGTGGCCGGGCAGAGGCACGGCGTAAAAGGCGAAGAGGCTCGGGTATTTCGCGCCGGGATAGGGGCTGAAGCCCTCGGCCTCCGCGGCAATCTGCTGCTTTTCAACCAGGCTGCGATAGAGCCGGGAGACGCGTCCATTGGACATGATGTCCTGAATCGCATCGTAGACGGCGTCATCGGGGTCGCGATAACTGGGCCGGTGGTAGCCCTCAATATAGAAGGGCTGCGTGGCCTCGCGAATGACGACCGACTTCTCAGCAAACTGCTTCGGCTCGACGGTGGTCATGCGTTCGGGCTTGGGGCCGGCTGGAACCTTGCTGAAGTACTTTTCCAGCATGGGCAGGACATCCGTCGCCTTTACATCGCCGACCACGGCAACCACAATGTTCGATCCGACGTAGTACTTGCTGTGAAAAGCCATGGCCTCAGTGGCGGAAAGCTGGCTCACTTCGCTGGGCCAGCCGATGCTGCTGCGTCCGTAAGGATGCGCGACATAGGCCGTGGCAAGGAATTGTTCGGTGAGCCGCCCGATGGGGTTGGAATCGGTACGCATGCGACGCTCTTCGAGCACCACGTCGCGCTCCTTGTAAAACTCGCGAGGAACGACATCACTGAGGCGACCACTTTCCAGCCATGCCCACAGCTCAAGGCGATTCTCGGGCATCGACCAGAAGTAGATGGTCTCGTCCAGGCCTGTTTCGGCGTTGAGACCGTGTGCGCCGTTGCGCTCCGCCACCTCTGTGAACTGGTTGGGAATGACGTACTTTTGCGCATCTGCCTGCGCCGCCTCGAAGGTCTTTCTGAGTTCAGCGAGCTTCTGCGGATCGCGGCCCACAGGCCTCAGATACTCGGCTTCGTAGGCGCTGTTGGCAGCTTCAACCTTGGCGAGCGCGACCTTCTCATCGGCGTAGTCGCTGGTGCCAATCTGGCTGGTGCCTTTGAAGGCCAGATGCTCAAACATGTGCGCTAAACCGCTGTCGCCGGAGGGATCATCTACGTCTCCCGCGTCAATAAACGTGGAGTAACTGAAGACGGGCGCTTCTGGCCGGTAGCAGAGGATGAGGGTGAGGCCATTAGGCAGCACCTTAACGGTCGTCTTCTGCTCGAAGCTCTTGAGGTCCTGCGCGGAGGCGAACTGGCAGGCGGTAAGGGCGATGCCGACGGCCACCAGACTGAACCATCTCCAGGGAAACATACTGCTTTGCATGGATGCTCCTTGCGCGGACTCGCTGGCGCGGCTCGCACTCTTCCAAACTAGTGTGCCGCGCCGGGGGCGTCAAACCCTGCTGCACCGCCGCGGTGCGTCTCCTGCTGCAGCAAAGGATCGTGGAGAACGCTCCGCGCCATAGGCTTTGTCCTATACTGTGTGTTACGTCTGCTTGGATTACCGGTCCGCCGGACGTGGCAATTCCGGAGGTCTTTCTTGGTTTCCGACAAGGCTCTTTCCAATTCTGAGCGCCCGCGCGTCCGCTCCACCACGGTCATCTGCGTGCGCCGGAACGGACAGGTGGTGATGGCCGCCGATGGCCAGGTGACGCTGGGCGATCACGTGCTGAAGCACACCGCTAAGAAGATTCGGCGCTTGTATCAGGATAAGATTCTGGCCGGATTCGCCGGATCGACCGCCGACGCCTTCTCACTTTTTTCGCGCTTCGAGTCAAAACTGGAGCAGTTTGCCGGCAACTTGAATCGCGCGGCCGTGGAACTGGCCAAGGACTGGCGCACGGACAAGATGCTGCGCAACCTGGAGGCGCTACTGGTGGTCGCAGACGCGGGCCAGACCTTCCTTATCTCGGGTTCGGGCGATGTGATCGATCCCGATGAACCGATTGCCGCGATTGGCAGCGGCGGAAGTTACGCAACGGCGGCGGCTCGCGCGCTGCTGGAGAATACCAGTCTGAGTGCGCGTGAGATTGCTGAAAAAGCCATGAAGATTGCCGGCGAGATCTGCATTTATACGAATGACCGCATCACGATGGAGGAGTTGAAGGGCTAGCGATTGAGTCGCCAGTCCGACGAAACCCATGGCTATCTACCTTCCCGCATCTGCCGAAGAACAGGATCTCTCGCTCGACGAGATGACGCCGCGCGAGATTGTCGCCGAGTTGGACAAGCACGTGGTGGGTCAGCGCGCAGCCAAGCGCGCGGTGGCCATTGCGCTGCGGAACCGCCAGCGTCGCCAAAAGCTGCCGCCCGACCTGGCCGACGACATCATGCCCAAGAACATCATCATGATTGGGCCCACCGGCGTGGGGAAGACGGAGATTGCGCGACGGCTGGCGAAGCTGACCAATTCGCCGTTCCTCAAAGTGGAGGCCTCGAAGTTTACCGAGGTGGGTTATGTGGGCCGCGATGTGGAGTCGATGATTCGCGACCTCGTGGAGATCGCCATTGACATGGTGCGCGAGGAGCGGCTGGAAGAGGTGGAAGATCGCGCGGAGATGAACGCCGAGGAACGCCTGCTGGATGTGCTTCTGCCTCCGCCTCCCGCGCCGCCCCAGGGTCAGGAAGGCCAGCTTTCCCTGCCCGGGGCGGAGAGCCATCAGCGCTCGCGGGAGAAGCTGCGTCAGCAGTTTCGCGAGGGCAAGCTGGACGACAGGATGGTCGAGATTGACGTGCGCGACCGCGGCACGCCGCAGTTTGGCATTATCAGCAACCAGAACCTTGAGGACATGGAGATGAGTCTCAAGGACATGCTGCCGAACATCTTTGGCAACGCGACCAAGAAGCGCAAGATGAAAGTGGCCGACGCCTTCGATTATCTGGTGCAGGAAGAGGAGAGCCGGCTCATCGACATGGACTCGGTGAATCGCGCAGCCGTGGAGCGCGTGGAGTCGAGCGGCATCGTCTTCCTCGATGAGATTGACAAGATTGCAGGGCGTGAAGGCGGGCACGGGCCTGACGTTTCTCGCGAGGGCGTGCAACGCGACATTCTGCCGATTGTGGAAGGCACCACGGTGAATACGCGTTACGGCATGGTGCGCACGGATCACATTCTCTTCATCGCGGCCGGCGCGTTCCACGTCTCCAAGCCAAGCGATCTGATTCCGGAGTTGCAGGGGCGCTTTCCGATTCGAGTGGAGCTGAAGTCACTCACAGTCGAGGATTTTCTCCGCATTCTGACGGAGCCCAAGGCGTCGCTGACGCGCCAGTATTCGGCGCTGCTGGAAACGGAAGGTGTCCGGCTGGAGTTCACGCCGGAGGCCTTGCGCGAGATGGCGGAGTTCGCCTTCAAAGTCAACGAGACGACGGAGAATATCGGTGCGCGTCGCCTGCACACCATCATGGAGCGCGTGCTGGAAGACGTAAGCTTCCTCGCGCCGGATGTGGCCCGCCGCGCACCCGATGCGCAAAAGGCCGAGGCAGCGGCTGCGGCAATTCGCGAAGAGGCATCAGCGCCTCTGCCCTACATGGAGCGCATGACCGCATCGGGTCCGGAGAAGGTGTTCACCATCACGCCGCAGTACGTGAAAGACATGGTGGCGAACATCGTGCGCGACCAGGACCTGAGCCGCTACATTCTATAGACCGCGTAGAGCAAAGCTCAGCCTTCTCCGTGGAGCGCTTCAAGCCGCGCGAGCGTGGCCAGCATTGCTCGCAAAGCGGCTTTCCCCGTCTGCTTTTCAAAGCTCCGCTGTAGCGCGTCAAAGGCGGCAATGACGCGCAGAGCGGCCCGTTTGCCTTGCGGCTTCAGTGTCAGCAGAATGACACGGGCGTCCTCGGGATCGATGCGCCGCTGCAAGAGTTCTTTAGCCTCAAGCGAAGAGACGCAGTGGCTTACATTGCCGCGGCTGGTGTGGAATGTGGCCGAGAGCTGAGAGGGCTTAACCGGCTGCGGAGACTCGAAAAAGAGCGCAGCAAGCACCAGCCCTTCGAGAAAGGTGAGGTCGTCGGCGGCGAGAGAGCGCGCGCTGAGCGCCTCAAAGCTTCGCGCCGCTCGGCTGACGGCAAACATGGGGCTTTCATGGAGAAATGCGTTGATCCGCATTGGTTTCCTTCAATAGTTTATTCGTTCAACTATTTAGAGCAATCTTAAATTATGATTGCCGCGGTCGCGCCAATAGGCGAGGATACGCAGGAATCTTCCCTATGCGCCTTGCCTATCGGAGCTCCTTGCCTCTTCTCGTGTTTGCGCTCAACGGTTCCTTCGCCTTTCCGCAGGATGCGGCGCAGCCGCAACGCCCCGGCATCCAGGCGCAGCCTGAAACCATGGTTGTTCTCGGCTCGGCCACTCCGGTACCGCTGGCAGAGTCGCCGCGCGCCGTGGTCGTGCTGCCGCTGCAGGGGCAGAAGCTCGCCGCGGATTCTCCTCTGGGCTTTCTGCGGCAGGACTCATCTCTCTTTCTGGAACAGCGCGGCGCGGGCGGCGCACAGGCCGATATTGCGCTGCGGGGCGGCAGCTTCGCCCAGACGCTGGTGCTGCTGAACGGCTTTCGGATCAACGACAGTCAGACGGCGCATCATGATCTGGACCTCCCTGTCCCGCTGGATGCGATGGATCAGATTCAGGTGCTGGAAGGCGCTGGGTCCACACTGCACGGGGTGGATGCGCTCAGCGGTGTGGTGGACTTTATTACCGCTGCCCCGAATCACGATTCACTTCGCGTGCGGGCCGGAGCGGGCAACTTTGGCGAGAACGAGCAGTCGTTCATCGGGGGCGGGACGTACCGCGCATGGAGCGGACGCGTGACGGGGAGTCGTAATTTTTCAACGGGATTTATGCCCGATCGCGACTATCGCAACGAAGATGCTTCGCTGGAGACGTGGGCAGGATCGCGGCTGGGCGTGACCGACTTTCTGTTCGCCGGAAGCGACCGGGCATTTGGCGCGAATCAGTTCTACGGCAACTTTCCGTCGTGGGAGCGGACAAAGGGCTGGTTTGCATCGGTGCGACAGGAAATGGGCGCGCATGTGACGGCGGCTTATGGCTACCGGCGGCACACGGACGAATTCATCCTGGTGCGGGACAATCCTGCGATCTATGAAAACAATCACGTGGATGGATCGTGGCAGGGAAATCTGCGCTATACGCACAGCATCACCGGGTCTTCGGCGCTCCTGATGGGGCTGGAGGCGGATGGTGACAGCATCGTGAGCAACAATCTGGGCGACCATGCGCGCAACCGTGGCGCGGGATATGTGGACTTCGATCTGCGCCCGTCTGCGCGGCGGTGGAGCGTGGCCGCAGGGATGCGCGAGGAGATCTTCTCCGGCGGAATTCCGGCAGTGCGGTCGCCGCAACTGGCGGGCAGCCTGCGCGTGGCGCAGAGCCTGAAGCTGCGCGCGAGCGGCGGCTACGGATTTCGCATTCCCACGTACACGGACCTGTACTACTCTGACCCGACGACGATAGGCGATCCCAATCTGCAGCCGGAGTCGGCGTGGTCGGGCGATGGGGGAGCGGACTGGAATCCTTCGCCCAAGCTGACACTTTCGGGGACGGGCTTCTACACACGCGAGCACAATGCCATTGACTATGTGCGCGCCACGTCGACAGCGCAGTGGCAGGCAACCAATCTGAGCGGGTTGCACTTCGTGGGCGTGGAGGCGACGGCGACGTGGATACCAGTGCGCACGCAGACGGTGCGGATTGCATGGACGGCGCTGCATGGGGGGCAGAGCGCGCTGCACGGGCTGCAGTCGGAGTACATCTTCAACTATCCGGTGCAGAACGTGATGGCGACGTGGACGATGGCCGCCGCGCATCAGTGGGTGATGACGCACACGGTTCAGATTGCGCAGCGGTATCAGCAGTCGGTGTACCCGGTGTGGGGCGCGACGCTCACGCATGACGCCGGAAGGCTGCGGCCCTATCTCCGGCTCAGCAATCTCAGCAACACGGGCTATCAGGAGATCAGTGGTGTAAACATGCCGGGGCGCTCGATCGTTGCTGGCTTTGCTGTGCAATTGGAGCGCTGAAGCTGGGCCTTCTTTTTTGCCACGCAAACTCTTTCCGCAAGTGCAACACCCTCCGGTAAGATATTTTCGTACCTCGGCAGTCCGCGCCGAAGTTTAACCAGCGGGCTCTACCTGCACTCTCCTGCTCTTGAGGGAATGTGGATGGAGGCGTATCAGAGCACCTAGGGAATGGTGCGCCTGCCCCTGCATTCGCGCCTCCGTTCCCTCGCCTGCATGCACTGGAACACACAAGGAGAGATGCCATGAGCCACCGGGAACAGCACCACCGGATCGACTACATCGAGTTTGCAGCGACCGACATCGAGCAGGTCAAGCGGTTCTACACGTCCGTCTTCGGCTGGAGCTTTCAGGACTACGGGCCGGACTACGCGGCCTTCAGTGCGGCCAGCGCCGGCATCGACGGCGGATTCTACAAGGCTGCCGTCGTTCCTGAACCGGTGCGCACCGCACCGCTCGTGGTGTTGTACTCGGCCGATCTTGCCGCAACGGATTCGGCGATTCGCGCCGCGGGTGGAAGCATCGTTGTGCCAACCTTCGAGTTTCCCGGAGGCAGACGCTTCCACTTTGCCGATGGTGCGGGGAACACGCTCGCCGTCTGGTCCGAGTAGAGACAGCGGCCACCAGCGTCAGTTCAGTGCAGGCAACTCTTTGCGCTTGTGCAGTTCGTCTCGCACGAGCGCAAGGCCCAGTACGCAGCGCTCGAAGCCGTCGGACAGGCGCGCGAAGAGCGGCGCTTCCGGCTCATACTCGAAGAGATTGAACTGGCTGACGATGTAGTAGCTTTCCTTGCCGGCCTGGATGAGCTGACCGAGTGTGGCATGCGGACCGCGCCGATGGCCGGATTTCATCGCGTCCGGGTACATACCGCCGACAAAGAGCGCGTAATCGCCAATGTATTTGCGTACGGCGCGCTCGGCGTCAAAGGAGGGCGCGGTGCCGTTCACCGGGTCGGCGGCCTCGAAGAGCGCGCTGAGCTCTTCGATCGGATGGCCCATGGAATCACGCACAGCGTAGAGCTTGTCGGCCTGAGAAAACTCGCAGAGCAGGCGCGCGACATAGGTGGTGATGTCGGGGTCATGCAGTCCAAGCTTGCCTTCGTAGCTGTTTCTCACAGCCTGGTGAAAGAAGGGTTCCAACGGGTGCGTGGATGCCTGCACACTGACCTCCCTGGCCGCGCACGAGCGGCCTTTTCCAGGGTGGTGGCCGGCTCTGTGCTTGCTGCAGCCGGGGATGCCAGCCACTTCCCAATCTACAAAGTGTTGACACTGAGAATATCGAAAATGTTGCGTTTGCCAAGACGTGGCTACAACTTTGTTGGCAGATGCAGGTCATGAGTGCAAACACGCACTTGGCAGCAAAAGCAAAGGGCAGCCGCTGGGCTGCCCTTTGGCTCACTCGAGCTGCGAAATGCGTTCACTATACGTTTGCGGTTGCGCGCTGCTCCAGTTCCGCAAGTCGCTTGGCAAGCATTGTCTCCAGCTTGACGAGCGCAGCAGAGAAGCCCTCGATGCCTTCCTTGAGTTTGTCAGTGGCCATGCGATCGGCAGCGTGCATTCTATCGAAGGTTGCCTTGTCGATGGCGATCTTCTCAATCGGCATGGACGCGGCTGCTTTGGCGTCGAGCTTCCGCGGCAGGTCAGCCTGCGTAGACTCCAGCTCGGCCAGAAGCTGCGGCGAGATGGTGAGCAGGTCGCAACCGGCCAGCTCCGTAATCTCACCGATATTGCGGAAACTGGCTCCCATGACGACAGTCTTGTAGCCAAACCTTTTGAAGTAGTTGTAAATGCGCGTCACGGATTGCACACCGGGGTCGTCCGCGCCCTGAAAGTCCTTCCCCGTGTCCTTCTTGTACCAGTCGAGGATGCGGCCCACGAACGGCGAGATCAGCGTCGCGCCGGCCTCTGCCGCGGCGATAGCCTGGTGCAGACCGAAGAGCAGCGTCAGGTTGCAGTGTATGCCTTCCTTCTCCAGAACTTCGGCGGCGCGAATGCCTTCCCAGGTGGAGGCAATCTTGATGAGGACATGATTGCGCCCGATGCCGGCTGCATCATACTGCGCGATGATGGCGCGCGCTTGCTTGATTGTCGCTTCGGTATCGTAGGAGAGGCGGGCATCGACCTCAGTGCTCACGCGGCCCGGGACGATCTGCAGGATCTTCTTGCCGAAGGCGATGGCGAGCCTCTGAAATGCGAGGTTTGCGACGGCCTGGTCCGCAGCCGATTCGCCGAGTTCGTTGCGCGCTTCTTTCAGAACGCTGTCCACGATGGGCTGGTACTGCGGCATCTGCGCGGCCGCGGTAATCAGCGAGGGATTGGTCGTGGCGTCCTGCGGGCGGAACTGTTCCATCGCCTCGATGTCGCCGGTATCGGCCACCACCACGGTGAACTTGCGCAACTGCTCGAGTAGATTCTGCGGCATGATTCCTCCTGTTGGGTCGGTGGGGAAGCGGGTCCCTGCCCAGTTCGGTTCAATCTCAGTCTACTTCTGTTTGGATTCTCCAGAGCAAAGGAGGTTGCTTCACGCAAGCTGTGCGTTAATTTGCCTCCACTGCAAAGGGGTTAGATAAGGTGCCGAGGCCGGTGATGGAGACCTCGACGCGGTCGCCATGCGCGAGCGCAGCCACGCCCGCAGGCGTGCCGGTCAGCAGCAGATCGCCGGGTTCAAGCGTAATGGCTGCTGTGATATACGCAAGCAGTTGTGAAATGGAGAAGATGAAGTCTGTCGTCGAGCCATGCTGGCGCAGCTCGCCGTTCACGCGGGTTTCCACGGTCAGACCAGATTCGGGGTCCACTTCGTCGCTGAGGATGGGGCCGACCGGGCAGAACGAGTCGAAGCCTTTGGCGCGGGTCCACTGACCGTCCTTCTTTTGCAGGTCGCGCGCCGTCACGTCATTGGCGATGGTGTAGCCGCGCACGTAGCTGCGCCAGTCGGCGTCTGGCTTGAGCTTGCTGGCGCGGCGGCCAATCACCACAGTCAGCTCGCCCTCGAAGTCGATGCGCTCCGCGACGCGCGGCATCACGACCGTGCCTCCGGGTGCGAGCAGTGAAGAGATTGGCTTGAAGAAGAGGAGCGGCTCCTGAGGAACCTCATTGCCCAGCTCTTTTGCGTGGTCGCGGTAGTTGCGGCCCACGCAGATGATCTTGCCCGGCGTCACGGGCGGCAGCAGCTTCGCGGCGCTCAGAGGCATGGGCGCAAAGGCCGTCCGCGCATTGCCGCGAAGGTTCGCAAGTTGCGCGGCCCGGTCTTCTTCGGGAATCGGCGCAGGTCCGGTGATCCAGAGCGTGCCGTTGCGCTCTTCTACAACGCCATAATGCGCTGTGCCATCGTGCAGAAAGCGGCAAGTCTTCATGGGGCAGAGTCTCCTTGGACCAGCTTCAATGGTCGCCTGCGGGCGCCGTCTCTTCGGCTTCAGCGGAGCGCGCGCTCTCATGGCCGCCCTGGTCTACGGCGCTCACAGCGTAGTGATAGGTGTGGCCGGGCTCAACGCCAGCGTCGTGAAACGCAGGACCGACGACGGGCTGGGCGGGGGAGATGCGCTTCCACGGTTTCGCGTCTTCCCTACGATAGACAAAGTAGCCGGCAAGGTCCGGCTCAGTGTCCGGCTGCCAACTCAGATCAATGGAGGCGGGCACGTTGTCCTGCGCAGCGGTTGCCACTGCAGCCAGTCCTGTGGGCACCGCGGGAGGAAATACATCCGTCGCCTCAATGCGAACAGGCGCAGTGAGATCTCCAGCAAGTTCGAGCGTCTGGCCGTTCACCGCAACACGCGCAACACGCTGGGCGCGGTACTCATAGGTGGCGCCGAAGCGGATGCTCTTGTCGAGAGCGATGACGGTGAATGTGTCCTGATCGACGAGCAGGTTCATCTGGAGAGGTTCGGG
>JAJXWA010000062.1 GCA_021781795.1 Acidobacteriota bacterium | reverse complement strand
GGAGTCACGTTCGTAACTGGCGCGCTGCCACTCTGCTGCGGTGTCTTTGACGCAGACTCTGCGGAGCGATGCAACTCACTTGGAGGTTGACTGGGCGCTGCCATGAGGCGCGACCGGATTCGCGCTCTGCAGCCATGCGCTGTAGATCAGGTCGCGCAACATGCCTGCGCCGGCCGCGAGCCGCTCTGCGGTGAATGCGCGCGATGCAGGCGTGCCTGCTCCAGTGAAGCCGCCCGCTTTTTCGAAGATGTAAACCTGCTCGACGAAGGTTGCGGATTTCCGCAGATAGGCCACATAAGGATCGAAGATGTCGCCTTGCAGCGATTGCGTCGGAGCGATCAGCGGCTGGACCTGGGCTGCTCGGATGTTGGCCGCAACGAACGGCCCCTCGAACTCCCAATGAATCGTATGGGCGGTGGTGTAACCGTTCGGATTGGGACCCACCCAGCCGTTGTAACGAACCGTGGTGTGCAGCGGCTGCGAGCCATCTCCGACGTAATGTCCAAGCCACCCGGCATAGAACAGGACCGCCTGCTCTACGGGCCTGGTATCTTCGCCCGCTGCAGCCATGTGCCGGTAGGCGCGCAGCGCAGCTTTCAGCCGCTCCCAGACCTCATCCACCTGCCAGGGCTGCAGGCCAATCTTCTCCGGCCGTTCGCCCGCAGCGAAGACTCTGGCTTCGAAATCGAGCCGGTGATGGGGTAGGGGCCCAAGGGCGTCAGCCAATTCCAGATCAATAAAGTGCTCCGGGGCCTGTGCGGCCACCAGTTCCGGCTCGGCAGGCGAGCGCCATCGATCCGGTTCCGGACCCAGGTACTCCACCTCGCGCAGGGCTTCGTCCGAGCGCAGGAAGGCGGGTGAATCGGCGGGCAGGTTGAGGATGGCCAGCCGGTTGATCATGCGATGCCCTTCATCGCCCCAGGCGTGCGCGAGCCGGGAGTGGAGGATGGTAACCATTAACAGAGACAGACAGATAGCACGAGTGACGTTCGCGGGCCAGCGATCCATGGAGCCAGTATACGGACCCGGCTGCGGATCGATCGGCGATGGGCTGAAATTACTCGGTGGTTTTCAGCGCGTTACCGGCGCACAAGGATTTGGTACCGGTGAGCGCAAGGACGCGGTAATGTATTAGGCCGAAGGCAAAGTGACTCCAAGGCCGAGTGGTGCAGCATTGCGCGACGGGCATCGTTGGACGCGTGCGGGATGGAGGGTTCCGAAGGGTACTGCCAAAGGTAACTGTCTGAGCGATTTGACGCTTTTGCGGGATGCAAATTGTTGTACAGACACGGCTAGAATAGGTGCAATCGGTCGGAAGAGGCCTTTTCCTGGGCTGAGCAGACCCAGGAAGCGGCGTGGAATGTCAGGAGAGCGCGCGCAGGATGGAGACGAAGGGAGCCCGGCATCTTAAGCACGTGGCGGAGCGTACGTCTCCATCGACGTGGTCCGCGCTGGCGGTTTTGGCGTTGGCCATGGCGGCTGGGGGCATCACCGCACGGCTGGAAGCAGGCCCGCGCTACGACTGGCTTTTGTTGATGACGGCGATGGGACTGACCGCTGCGGTCGCAATGCGGCTGCTCGCAGACAACGCCGCGGAAAGCGAGGCGGAGTCGCAATACGCCGGAGACCCGCACAAAGACGTACTCGACTCGATTGGGCCGATGATTCTTTCCGTCGACATGGATGGGCATCTCGATTACGCAAATCCGGCTGCCGAGCGCTTGCTGGGTTATCACGACGAGGAGCTTGCGGATCTGGCCGGAATGGGCGACGTGCTGGCGCCCGGTGAAGCGGAGCGTCTGATCAGCGAGTTGCAGCGGCTCTGTCGAATCGAGCATGGACCGGCTGAAACGCGCGAGGGAAGGCTGGATGCTTTCGCGGAGATCGTGCGATGTCTGGCGCCCAGCATGACGCCCTCAATGGATACACAATTGCGTCGCAAGGACGGAACTCTGCTGCCTGCGCGTGTGCATGTCTCCAGTCTGCGCAACAAGGATGGCGATCCGGTCGGGATGGTGGTTGTCGCCGTGCAGCAACCGGCGACCGGACGCAAAGAGCTTCTACGCCGCGAAACCCGGGATCGCTTCCGGGATGTATTTGAGAATTCCAGCGAAATGATTGCGACTCTGGATCTCTCCGGCCGCGTTCTCTACGCGAATCCGGCCTGGCGACGTTGTTTTGGTAGCGAAGGCACGTCGGCAGAAGACGAAGGGTCCTTCGAGGACGTGTTTGGAGCGGGCGCAAAACAGGACGCGGCATCGCTCTTGCAGAGAGCATTGAATGGGGAAACGATCGATCGCGCCGCGCTGAGAAATGAAGGTCGCGACGGCCATCTCGTTGAACTTGAGATGAGCCTGCACCAGCGCAGACGCGCAGGCAAGCCGATGGCGGTGCAGTGCCTCGCGCGCGACGTGACGCAGCAGAAACGCCGCGAACAGCGCCTCGCTCTGCAACTGCTGGTGAGCCAGATTCTCGGCGAGAACCTGACAGCCGATAAGGCGGCGGCGCGGGTGCTTGAGGCTCTGTGCGTTTCGCAGGGCTGGGATGTTGCCGTCAAGTGGGATGTTAATGCCGAGGAGCGGCATCTTGAGTTTGGAACCGCTTGGGGACTCCCCGGCGGAGAGATCGAGTCCTTTATTCAGCAGAGCATGACAAGGCCGCTCAGCCTTGGCGAAGAGATTCCCGGCCGCGCGTGGAAGGAAGGCAAGCTCGTCTGGGCCACGGATCTTACCCAGATGCAGGGGAGCGAGCGAGCTCAGGATGCCGTAGCGCACAAAATGGTTTCAGGTTGGGCTGTGCCCGTGCAGGTAGGCAACTCCGTACTCGCCGTTCTTGAGTTCTATAGCCATCTGCGGCTGCGCGAGGATGTCGAGATCTCAGCGGCGATGGAGACTGTGGCCTCGTCCCTTGGGCAGATGCTGGCGCGGACGCGCGAGCGGGAGCGCGCGGAGGAGTTGAGCCGCCAGCAGAAGATTCTGCTTCACTCCGTGGCCGACGGGATCTGCGGTGTCGACAAGAATGGCCTGGTGCGATTTGCCAATCCGGCAGCGACGCGGTTGCTGGGCGCTCCGTCGCCGAGTTTAATTGGCAAAACGGTACACGATCTGCTGCATGGTGCGGCGCCCGCAGGCAGGCAGTGCGGCGACGATTGCTCGCTCCGCCGAGCGGTAGCCCGGCGCATTCCAGCAACCGGCGAGAACACGATCTTTCGTGCCAATGGAACGGGCTTTCCTGCCGAGTATTTTCTGAATCCCATCATGGATCAGGGACGCTTCTCCGGTTCGGTGCTGAGTTTCAGAGACATCAGTCAGCGTTACGCGCTGGACCGGTTGAAAGATGAATTTGTTTCGACCGTAAGCCATGAACTCCGGACGCCTCTGACGTCGATTCGCGGCGCACTCGGACTGTTGACCTCAGGCATGCTTGGCGAGGTGAGCGACAAGGCAACAAATCTGTTGCGCATTGCCCTCACCAACTCCGACCGGCTGGTGCGGCTCATTAACGATATTCTTGACCTTGAGCGCGCACAGGGCGGCCGCGAGCCGCTGGTTTTCAGACAGGTGCAGATGGCGGACCTGGTGCGGCAGGCCATCGACGGGATGCAACTCGTGGCCGAGCAGGCCGGGGTCATGCTGATTCACGATAAGACGCAGGTCGAAGTGATGGCTGACCCTGACCGCCTGTTGCAGGTGATGACGAATCTGCTGTCGAACGCCGTAAAGTTTTCGCCGCCCAATTCGGCGGTCTCCGTCATGCTGCGGTCAGGTTCCAGTGGCGTAACCCTCTCCGTCATCGACCAGGGCCGCGGGATTCCCGCGGATAAATTAGAAGCAGTTTTCGGCAGGTTCCAGCAGGTCGATGCCTCCGATTCGAGACAGAAGGGCGGCAGCGGCCTCGGTCTTGCGATCTGTCGCGCGATTGTGACTCAGCACAGCGGGCGCATCTGGGCGGAACGGAATCCCACGCGAGGCACGACGTTCCGCGTCTTCCTGCCGTACCATCCCGCAGCTGCGGCAACGCGCAAAGTGGCAAGTCCGGACTCGCCGGGACAGGGAGTCGTGCTCTTGGCCAGCGCAACCGTTGCAACACGCCCTGTACTCGGCGCGCAGCTTGCCGACTACGGCTTTCGTATTCTCGAAACCGATACAGTGGAACAAACTGTCGCAGCCGCGCATGACGGCGTGGAAGTCATCGTCGTGGACGGTTCCTTCTCCACGAAGAATGGATGGGAAGTGATCGCCGACCTGCGACGGTCGAGTCCGGAGGCGCATACTCCACTGGTGCTGCTGAGCCTCGATCATCATCAGGCGGTCGAGCCGTCGGCCGACGGCAGAGGTGGGGCAGGAGCCGATGGCGCAGCGATGCGCGAGCTGGCGCGTGCGTTGGCAATGCCAGGCGAATTGCTGCGCATCCTGGTGGTGGAAGACGATGCCAGTCTCGCAAAGATCGTGTCCAGCTGGCTGAAGAATGAGCGGACTGAGGTTGCAGTGGTGTCTTCGCGGAATGAAGCACTCGAGAAGTACGCCCAATACAAACCACACGCAATGGCGCTCAACATCGGCCTCGCGGGCGGAGAGGCATTCAACGTGGTCGATCGGTTCCGGGAGCGCGAGCTGCTTGGACGTATGCCGATGCTGGTGTACGCCGGGAGCGAGCTGTCGATCGCAGACAGAGTTCAATTGGGCAACAGCGTGCCTCACCTGTTGGGCAAGGGCCGGGTGCAACCGCATCAGTTAGAGACGCTGATTCTGACGATGTTGCGAAATACCAAGCCGGTCGATGAAGGAGTCGCTGACACATCGACTCTGCGGGAAGTATAAAGGCAAATCTCTGCGTTGAACGCCGGAGATTGATAGGTTCGAGCTGGGAGACAGAAAATGCGGCATCGTATTTTAATCATTGATGATGAGGACGATATTCGCGAGATTGCCGCGATGAGCCTGGAGAGCGTCGCCGGATGGGAAGTGATGGTGGCCAATTCCGGAGCACAGGGGCTGGTGCGTGCAGCGAGCTATAAACCGGATGCGATTCTGCTGGATGTGATGATGCCGGGAATGGATGGGCCGTCCACCTTCAAGGAGTTGCGCAGTAATCCCATCACTTCGAAGATTCCGGTTTTGTTCCTGACCGCAAAGGTGCAGGCGAGCGATCGCCAGCGCTTTGCGGGCATTGGAGTAGAAGCGGTGCTGGTCAAGCCGTTCGATCCGCTCACTCTTTCCACCCAGATTGCCGGCGCATTAGGCTGGAACTGATACGCAGGAGTGGCATGCAGCAAAACGGTGCGCTTTCAGTCGATGAAGCAATGGCCCTGCTCTGGGTCAGATTTCTTCCGCATCTGCACGAGCGTGTGCGCGTGCTGGAGCAGGCTTCGAGCGCACTACTCAAGGAAAGCTTTGAGCCGGCCGAATGCGCCGAGGCTGGCGCTGCTGCCCACAAGTTGGCTGGTGTGCTCGGAAGCTTTGGCCTGCACGAGGGAACGCATCTTGCGCGCGAGGCCGAGGCGCTCTGCCTCGATGCCTCGCGGCCTGATGCGATCGCTTCGGCCCGCGTTGCCGAGATCGCATCGCAACTGCGCGCCATGCTCGCTCAGCGCGGGTAGCCTCTTCAGCCACTTCCTTTACAATCGTCAGGGTGCGACCGTCCGATACCAGTGCGCAGCAGTTGGACCTTGTCTTTGCTGAGACGGTTGCGCGCCGCATCTGGCCGGTCCATCTCCTCGTGGAGCAACTGCGAGAGCGCGTCGAAGCCGAGTGGGTCGATGTCTGGGTCGAGGGCGAGGTTTCCAATCTGCGCGCCGCGCCGTCGGGCCATCTCTACTTCACATTGAAGGATGCAGACGCTCAACTGCCGGTCGTGCTCTTCCGGCGTCAGGCGTTGCTGCTGCGCTTTCGCCCGGCCGAGGGCACGCACGTGCTGGTGCGCGGCAGAGTCAGCATCTATGCGCAGCGTGGCCAGTTGCAACTGGTAGGTGAGACCGTTGAGGCGCTCGGAACTGGAGCGCTGCAACTGGCTTTTGAGCAGCTTCGCGAGAAGCTGAAAGCGGAAGGTCTGTTTGACGCGGCGCGCAAGCAGCCACTCCCGCCGTATCCGCGTCGCGTAGCGATTGTGACCTCGCCCTCCGGGGCTGTCATCCGCGACTTTCTGCAAATTGTGGAGCGGCGTCACTCCCGCCTGCAGGTGCTCGTGTACCCGGTCACGGTACAAGGTGACGGCGCGCCGGAAGAGATTGAGCGGGCGCTGGCGGACCTGAATCAGGTGGAGGGCATCGATCTCGTCGTGCTGGCTCGCGGCGGAGGATCGCTTGAAGATCTCGCAGCCTTCAACAGCGAGCGCGTAGCGCGGGGGATTGCCGCATCGCGTCTGCCTGTGGTCTCCGCCATTGGGCACGAGACGGACTTCACTATCGCGGATTTTGTTGCCGACCTGCGTGCTCCCACGCCTTCGGCTGCCGCAGAGCTGGTCACATCGGCTCTTTATGATGTGGAGGAGCGGCTGACTGAACAGTGGAATCGGCTGGGCAGGGCAGTTCGTTATCACCTGCTGCGCTTCAACCGGCAACTGGACGCATTGGCGGCGGAAGGTGTGCAGTGGAAGGTTACAAGCCAGATGCATCGCTCTGCGCAGCGGCTGGATGATCTGGGCACGCGCATGGATCTGGCTGCGAGCCGACGCCTGCGGCGAACGGAGCGAGACGTCGAAGCGCTTGCCAGGGCCGTGCTTCGCCACGATCCGAGGCAGAGGCTGGCGGCCCTGCAGATGCGCCTGGCCTCGTGCAGAGATCAGCTCCACCTGACCCAGCAACGCAGACTTCAGGCATCTAGGATGGCGCATGGTTCGTTGGATTCGCGCCTGCACGGCCTGTCTCCCCTGGCCGTACTCAGCCGAGGTTATGCGATCGTCGAGGGAGCGAATGGGGCGATTGTGCGGTCCACGCAGCAGCTGACCGCTGGAGAAGAACTGACTACGCGACTTCAGGACGGCACATTCTCAAGTCGTGTTGAAAGTATCCAGTCGCAGGATGCGCCGACCCAGCGCAAAACGAGACAACGGAAGAAGTGAGGCAATGAGCGAACCATCGCAGAGAAGGCTTTTCGGAACAGACGGTATTCGGGGCATTGCGGGCGAGCCGCCGCTGGATGCAGCCACTGTCTTTGCCGCTGGCGTGGCGCTGGGCCACGCGTTGCGCGCGGAATCGGCGCATCCCCGCGTCCTCATCGGCCGGGACACGCGTTTATCCGGACCGTGGCTCGCCGCCACGTTTGCCGCCGGCCTCAGGAGCGCAGGCGCCGCGGTGGACAGCGCAGGAGTGGTGCCCACACCAGCCGTGGCTTATCTCACGCGAAAGCATGGATACCAGGCGGGAGCCGTCATCTCCGCTTCCCACAATCCCTGGCGCGATAACGGCATCAAGCTCTTTGGCGGTGACGGATTCAAGCTGCCGGATGCCGAAGAACTTGCCATGGAGCAGGAGATTCTGCATCACGCCGCGCGCATCGAAAGTGGCAGCCTGACAGAGGCTGCGCCGGTGAACGACAATTCCACACTTCGTGGCGATTATGTCGACTTTCTTATCGAGTGTGTACCGGGGCTCAATCTGTCTGAAATGAAGATCGTGGCGGATTGTGCGAACGGCGCAGCGAGCTCCATTGCCCCGGATCTTTTCCGCCGTCTCGGAGGCGATGGCGTGACCCTACTGCACACCGCACCAGACGGCAGAAACATCAACGAGCATTGCGGGGCGCTCCATCCCGACCATGTTGCCGCAGAAGCGGTGACGCGCGGGGCGCAGATTGGCCTGAGCTTCGATGGGGATGCGGATCGATGCATGATGGCCGGCTCGCACGGCAACGTCGTCAACGGCGACGCCATCCTGCTGATGGCTGCGCGGGATATGCAGGCGCGTGGTCTGCTGAGCGGGAACGTTGTGGTTGCTACGACTATGTCCAACATGGGGCTTGAAGCTGCGCTGAAGCGGTCGGGAATCCGCATGTTGCGCGCTCCCGTAGGCGACCGCTATGTGCTCGAGAAGATGCGGGAGGAGAATGCAGCACTGGGCGGGGAGCAGTCTGGCCACATTCTCTTTCCTCACCTTGCCACCACTGGCGACGGTCTGCTCACGGCGCTGGTTGTGCTGGACCTGGTGAAGCGCAGTGGCCGCAGCATGGACGAGCTGACCCAGGACCTCAAGGTCTTCCCCCAGGTGATTGTGAATGTGAAGGTGCGGGAGAAGAAGCCACTCGATGCGATTCCAGAGGTCGCCAAGCGTATCCGGGCGGCGGAAGCAGCCCTCCAGGACTCCGGCCGCGTCGTCATCCGGTACTCGGGGACCGAGTCGCTGGCGCGTGTGATGATCGAAGCCGAGGATGAGAGCCTCATGCGTCTGCATGCCGACGCGATCGCAGCGGCCATTCGAAGCGAACTGGGTGTTTGACCACAGTTACGAAGTCCTTGGAGCCGCCGTAGGGATCTCTTGTTGCTCGATTCAATCAAAACGCTGATAAGAAGTTGGTTACCTTGAAGAGTGGCGACGATAGGCAATGACTCAAAGGCGAGTTGGCCGCTGACCGAAGTTTTCAGGTGCCATTGGGCTCATTCAGTGCTACAGTTGGTGTTCTCAGCAACTGCTTTGGGTCTGAGGAAAAGGCAAGTGGAAATGCCAGACGCCAGATTTCAGTTGTGCAGGATGGGTGTGTTGTGTTCAGAACTGGTTGAACTTTTCGTTCAGTCCGGCCCTTGATTTGAGCGGACAAGCGGAAGTCCAGCCAGCACCAGTGAATCGTCCGTAAAGGCGGACTTCCTCGCTGAAAGGATGCGGTTTCAGATCCGGCATAAGGCATTCCTGGTCTAGTTTTAGGCGGTCTCCCTGAGCGCAAGAGTAGTGGCCACTTGGCTCGTGATGGGGTCCTTTAGAATTACAGATTGCCGAGTATGCAATCTTTTATGAAAGACCAGGG
>JAJXWA010000061.1 GCA_021781795.1 Acidobacteriota bacterium | reverse complement strand
CAGTGGCGTCAAGATTCGCGGCAAGAAGCAGGCCGGCGAGATCCCCGTAGGCAGTTTTGACGTGTCGGATCAAAAGCTGACGGTCCAGCCCGCCAAGGGAACGGCGCCTGCTCCGGCGGATGTGAAGAATGTGCAGTACATCACGGACGAAGCTACCGCGGACAAGCAGATCTATCATCATCCAAGCCTGCTGCAGGGCTGGAATGGATCGGCGACGGCGGGCGCGGCGATTGTGACGGCGACGCAGAACCAGTACACCTTCTCCGGCGCGGTGGGACTGACGCGCGTGGTGCCGACGGTAAGCTGGCTGGCGCCGCGCGACCGCACATCCCTCGACTTCATGGGTTCCTACGGAAAAATTACCCAGCCGGCATATGTGGCCGCGGGCGTGCTGGTGCCCGAGGTCGTCACGAAGTCTGCTCTCTACCACGCGGACGCGGAGCGCGATGAGTACTTCTCGCCGCGTTTTTATGCGCTGGGTCAAGTCGCCTTCGATCACAACTTCAGCCAGGACCTGGACCTGCAACAAATCTTTGGCGGTGGAATCGGCTGGACGGTCTACAAAACAGCGCGGCAGGAAGCGGACCTGAAGGCCACCGTGCAGTATGAAAAGCAGCTTTTCATCACCGGTACGCCGAGCAGCCTGAACCTGGTGGGTTCAACGTTTGCGGCCAACTATGCTCTGCACCTGAAGTTGGTGACGTATACGCAGGGCCTTGCGTACATTCCCGCGTACAACCAGATGTCGGCCTACTCGGCGACAGAGACGAACACGTTTGCGTTCCCGGCGTATAAGAATCTGAGCTTCTCGATGGGGACGCTGGACAGCTACCTGAATAATCCTCCGGCCTCGCTGCCGCCGACGAAGCGGAATTCGTTTCAGTTCACGATGGGGCTGACGTACGCGATCAAATCGAAGTACTGATGCGGGCGGCAAGCCATGATTGGGCCGAGTAAAGCGATAAAGCTAGCCAAAGCCTAGCTGGACCTAGTAGAGTTCCTTCGGTTGCACTTTGCGTCTTTGAGACCGGCGCGGATCTGGACTGCGGGTCTCGCGCGAGTGCGCCGTTCGAGGAGGAACTCTCATGTCGCTTCGCCGCTGCCTTTCGCTATTGACTCTTCTCTTCGCCGCGAGCGCCGCTGTTGCGGCGGCGCAAACGCCTGCGTATCTGGACACGAAGCTCTCGCCTGCCGAGCGCGCGCACGATCTGGTGAGCCGCATGACGCTCGAAGAGAAGGCCGAGCAGCTTGAGGACTACGCCACGGCGATTCCGCGGCTGGGCGTGCCGGACTATCAGACGTGGAACGAGGCGCTGCACGGCGTGGCGCGCGCGGGCTATGCGACGGTGTTTCCGCAGGCGATTGGGATGGCCGCGACGTGGGACCCGGCGATGGTGCATGCGATGGGCGACGTGATCTCCGACGAGGCGCGGGCGAAGTACAACCAGGCGCAGCGCGAGGGGAATCATCGCATCTTCTTCGGGCTGACGTTCTGGTCGCCGAACATCAATATCTTTCGTGATCCACGCTGGGGGCGCGGGCAGGAGACGTATGGCGAAGATCCGTTCCTGACGGGCCGGATGGGCACGGCGTTTATTGGCGGCGTGCAGGGAAGCAACCTGAACCATCTGCGCGCGGTGGCGACGAGCAAGCACTTTGCGGTGCACAACGGGCCGGAGCCGCTGCGGCATGGCTTCAACGTGGACCCAAGTCCGCGCGATCTGGAAGAGACGTATCTGCCGGCATTCCGCGAGACGGTGATGCAGGGGCATGTGCAGTCGGTAATGTGCGCGTACAACTCGATTGACGGCTGGCCGGCGTGCACAAACACGATGCTCTTGAAGGATCACTTGCGCGATGCGTGGGGGTTCAAAGGGTTTGTGGTGTCGGACTGCGGCGCAATTGTGGACGTGTACCAGGGGCACAAGAAGGCGGCAGACATTGAGCATGCGGCGGCGCTTTCGCTGCAGGCGGGGACGGATCTGTCGTGCAGCATCTGGACGCCGGGCTTTAATACGCTGGCGAACGCGGTGAAGCAGGGACTGGTGTCAGAGGACCTGGTGACGCAGGCGGCGGAGCGGCTTTACACGGGGCGGTTCCAGTTGGGGCTGTTTGATCCGCAGGGTTTGAATCCGCTGGACAAGATTCCGTTTTCGGATGCGGCCTCGCCGGCGCATCGCGCGGTGGCATTGAAGGCTGCCGAGGAAGCGATTGTGCTGCTGAAGAACAATGGCGTGCTGCCGCTGAAGGGCAGCGTGCGGCACATTGCCGTGGTGGGACCGACGGCGGATCTGCTGCCGTCGATTCTGGGCAACTATGTGGGCACGGCGCTGGGCCCCGTGACGCCGCTGGATGGGATGCTGCAGCAGTTCAAGAGCATGCCGATTGTGTATGCGCAGGGTTCGACGCTGGCCGAAGGCGTGGGCGTGCCGGTGCCGCGCACGGCCTTTGGGCTGGGCAAGGGATTGAAGACGGAGTTTTTTGCGACGCCGGACTGGACGGGGCGGCCGGTGGCGGTGACGACCGAGCCGCTGGTGCAGGCGGACTGGGAGAATGCAAAGCCTGCGCCGGAGGTGGAGACGGTGAATTACTCCGTGCGGTGGACAGGCACGCTGACGCCGCCGGCGGCGGGGCACTATGTCTTCACGCTGGAGCCAGCCGACAGCTTCCCTTACTCGCCGCAGGAGAGCTACCGGCTACTGATGGATGGCAAGGTGATTTCAGAGGGAAGCCTGCGCGAAGGGCATGATGTGACCAAGGCGGGCGACTTTCATCACGATCTTTCGGCGATGGGGAACTTCAAGGCCGCGCCTGGCGCTTCGCCAACGGCTCCGCCGGTGATGGACTTCCCGAAGAATCCGTCGATTCCGGTGGATTTCGCCGACACGAAGCCGCACGAGCTTGTGCTGGAGTATTCGCATGCGGGCGACCGCGCGGGCGGCGGCGTGACGCTGAAGTGGGAAGCGCCTGCGCAGGTGCAACTGGATGAGGCTGTGGCGCGCGCGAAGGAAGCGGATGTGGTGGTCGCGTTCGTGGGCCTGTCTCCGCAGCTTGAGGGGGAAGAGATGCGGATCAAGATTCCGGGCTTCAACGGCGGCGACCGCACGAGCCTGGACCTGCCCGCTCCGCAGGAAAAGCTGCTGGAGGCGGTGGCGGCGACGGGCAAGCCGCTGGTGGTGGTGCTGCAGAGCGGCAGCGCGGTGGCGCTGAACTGGGCCAACGAACATGCCGCGGCGGTGATGGAGGCGTGGTATCCGGGCGTGGAAGGCGGAGATGCGATTGCGCGCACGCTGGCCGGGCTGAACAATCCGTCGGGACGGTTGCCGGTGACGTTTTACAAATCGCTGGATGGGCTGGCGCCGTTTGTCGATTACTCGATGAAGAACCGGACCTATCGCTATTATACGGGCAAGCCGCTGTGGGGCTTTGGGTACGGGCTGAGCTACACCACGTTCAAGTATGGGCCGGTGAAGCTTTCTACTTCGACGCTGAAGGCGGGCGAGCCGCTGACGGCGACGGTGACGGTGACGAACACGGGCAAGGTGGGCGGCGACGAGGTGGTGGAAGCCTACCTGAAGACGCCGCAGGCGGATGGGCCGATTCACTCTCTGGTGGGCTTTGAGCGCGTAACGATTGCACCGGGGGCAAGCCGCGAAGTGACGCTGAAGATGGATCCGCGGTCGCTCTCAAGCGTGGATGACGCCGGCAACCGGTCGATTCTGGCGGGCAAATACACGCTGACGGTGGGCGGCGCGCAGCCGGACGAGACGCAGGCCAAGCAGGAGGCGGCGTTCATGGTGACGGGCAGCGAGGCGCTGGCGAAGTAAGAGCAAAAAATCGGCGGCAGGAGGTTTGCACCTCTTGCCGCCAGGGTTGCTCGCGCAACCGCAGTTGCTCTCTGCAAGAACGTTGGGCCGCGCCGACGATGGATTAGTTCGCCGGCGGGGCGGGGGTTGCGGGTGGAGCCGGGCTCTGCGGCGGGTTTGCGGGCGGACCGCCACGGAAGCCCATGCCGCGGCCCATTCCTGCACCCATTCCACGGCCCTGACCGCCCCAACCGCGATGCTGCTGCCAGTTGTCGCGCACGGTCTTCCATTGCTCGGGCGTGAGCTTGCTGCGAAGGTCGAGCAGGAAGCGGGCGTTGGCGCGCTCCAGCTCTGTGCGAGCGGCGGCGATTTTATCGACCTGGCCGAGGATGGCGGACTCGTTGGGCTGGTCCTGACCCATGAGCGGCTGCAGTTCGAGCTCTGCCTTTTCGAGGTTACCGCGCAAATCGACGAGCTTTTCGCGATGGTTGAGCAGGATGGCGTCCATGGCCTTGCGCTGGTCATCGGTGAGCTTGAGCTGGTCGATGATGTTGGGGTTGTTCCAGAAGCGGCCGTGCATGCCGCCCATGCCGAGGGCCTGCTCCATGGGCGGCTGGTGGGGGCCGAAGCCCATGCCGCCGCCGGGGCCCATGCCGGAACCGGGCCCTCCGCAGGGGCCCTGCGCGACGGCGAGACCGGCCGTGAGCAGAGCCGCGGCGGCGAGCGCGGTGTAGATGGTTTTGATTGCCTTCATTGTGTTCTCCTCCCTGATTTTCAGTGGCAACCTCAGTTGCCGGATTGCGTGGTGTCTTCGGACATCAAGGCGGCGAGCGGCTCCATGGCGTCTGGGACTTCGCGGGAGACGTCGGTATCGACCTTGTACATCAGGTCCTGTTCGCTTTGGGCGCGCTGGGCGGCGAGCTGGCGCTGCTGCTCTGCGGCGCGGGCGGCGGCGGCGATGCGGGCCTGCTCGACGCGCTCGTGATGCTCGTAGACGAGGGCTGAGCCAGTTCCTGCGACTAGCACGGAGGCCATGGCCCATCCGGCAGCCAGACGCCAAGTGCGATGGACGATGGCCGGATGCACGGCGCGTGGACGCGAGGCGGCGTGGTCGCTCCAGGCGTGGACGCTGGCCTTGAAGTCAGCGAGGGTGCGGGCCAGGTCGGCGTCGAGCTCGGGCTCGTGATGCGTGTCGTGTTGTGCGAACCGGTTGAACCAGCTCATAGTGTTCCTCCCAGACGGGCGCGCACTCGCGCGAGCGCCCGCGACAGATGCGCCTTGACGGTGCCTTCATTGAGGCCGGTGGCGCGAACGATTTCTTTCATATCCATCTCTTCCACGTAGCGGAGGAGAAAGACGGTGCGCTGGCGCTCGCTGAGGCCCTTAACGGCCTGCCAGACCTGGCTGACGCGCTCGGCGGCGAGCAGCCGCTCTTCCGGCGTGCGATCGGCGCTGGGCAGCCAGTCGTGCGCCTCGTCGAGATCGACGGAGTGTTGAGTGGCCTGACGCCAGAACTGCAGACGGCGGTTGCGCCAGTGGTCCTTCTGCAGGTTGATGGCGATGCGCATGAGCCAGGTCATGACGCTGGAGTCGCCGCGGAACTGCGCCCAACTGCGATGGGCCTTGAGGAAACACTCCTGCGTGAGTGTCTCAGCGAGGTCTTCATCGCGGGTGGAGGCGAGCAGAAAGCGGAAAATCTGCGGGCGGTAGCCTGCGACAGCATCGGAGAACTGCTGGGCGGCGAGTTCTTCAGCCGTGGCCATCACGATTGGTTCCAATGTCGCTCCGGTCGCCATCAACAGGGTAGACGCGGGCTTTGGAGGCAAGTTTACAGCGGGGCAGCGCGGCGAGCGGAGTTCGCGGGGTGAGCAAAGTCAGGAGGTTAGCGCGGCCGTGCCCGAGGCGAGGCGATGAATGGCGAAATCTGAGCGAAAACGACGGAGCAAAAACACGCAAAGAAAATGTGGAAAACTGCAAATAAATTTAGGGGGGGTGGGTATTTTTCTTTCTCGGTTGAAGGCGAAGAAAGACGGAAGTTGAGTGCTCCAAAACATGCAAGGTTTTTGTGGAAAAGAAAAATATCGTATGGGGGGAGGGGGTAGGTCATGGGGGTACGGACCGGTCGGATGCCTGACATTTTGAACCGGGGGGATTCCTGACACTGCACCTGAGGCAGACGGTGGAGGCGCGGGTTGGAGGGCGTGGATTGCATGATAAATCTATTGTGCGCGTTTGCGGGGGGTGAACATGCAAAACGGGGCAGGGATTTTGCGCAGTGGAATGAGTGAGTTAGAAAATATTTTTTGCGGAAGGCCTTGACGGGGAAAAGGCGGCTTCCAGCCTCTGGCTCCTAGCTTTCCGCTTGGCGGTGGCGGGGATGGGGTTGTGCTTTCCCCGGTCTCAGACGCGAGACCGGGGGCACCCGAATGTCCGGCAGCCAGCCGTCAAAAACAGATTGACAATGGATTCAAGATGGACAAGACTAACGAAAGCTTAGAGCATTTCTCCTGAAGATGTATAGTAAAGGTGGCGATTGTCCGCGCACATGCTATGGCGCGACCTTATTCGGATGATTTGCGGCGCAAGCTGCTTGAGGCCTTCGACGGAGGCAAGGGGAGCCTGTCGGAGTTAGCCGAGCGTTTCGGCGTGAGCTTGGGTTGGGCTTGGAAGGTCTCGGCGGCCAGGAAGCGTACCGGGCGGATGGAGCGGCCCAGTTATCGTCCCGGAGCCAAGCGCCGGATCGATGAACCGGCCTTGGCCGGATTATTACGTTCCCATCCCGACGCGACACTGATCGAGTTGCAGGCGGAGTTAGAGAGCAAGACCGGGCTTCGCTTCAGCACGCAACATTTGTGGCGAGTGGTGAAGCGGCTCGGCTTCCGGCTTAAAAAAAGTCACTCCACGCGCAAGAGCGGGACACGGAAGAGAACCGCAAGCGGCGCGAAGAGTTCGTCGAGGTGATTGGCAGGATCGACCTTGACCGGTTGATCTTTCTCGATGAGAGTGGCGTCTCTACGCAGATGACGCGACTGTATGCGCGTGGTACCGGAGGCGCGCGCATTCATGAGACCACCCCCGACGGCAGATGGAAAATCCTCACCATTCTGGGCGCCATCAGCACTCGCGGCATGATCGCCACCATGACCATCGAGGCGGCCACGGATCGGGAGATATTCCTTGCTTATCTGGATGAGGTCTTGTGTCCGAAACTGCGGCCTGGCGATGTGGTGGTGATGGACAATCTCAGTTCGCACAAGGTCCAGGGAGTGCGCGAAAGAATCGAGGCGGCAGGAGCCCAGCTGCTTTACCTGCCGCCTTACTCGCCGGACTTGAACCCTATCGAAAAGGCCTGGGCCAAGCTCAAGCAACTGCTGCGCGCGGCCAAGGCGCGGACAAAAGAGGCCCTTGATCAGGCCATCGCACAACTGCTGCCACAGCTCACCGCCGAAGACGCCAAAGCTTGGTTCAGGCTCCCATTCCATGCTCTACAGCAATAGGAGAAATGCTCTAGTCACTGGACTAGGCGTAATGCGCCCTGGATGGGGTGCTGGTGTAGAGCCTGACTGGATAGTCGGCAGGTGGTAAGAGCAGCAATATTCGCCTTCCCGTCCCCGACTCCTGTGTGCTTTACGTGGATGCGTAAACCAAGGAGATCTCAATGAACAGCAAAAAAGTTGTCCTTCGTCTCGATGAGCATTCGCTCAGCGAAAAGTATGCCCTTCGGCGCATTACGGGAACGGCAACCGTTGATAGCATGATCCGCCTTATCGATATCGCTGATCTGAAGGCTAATGCCAGAGACGCCAAGACCGGCGGCGTTACCAGCGCGATTCAGGAAACCCTCGAAAAGACTCCCGAGCTTTTCCATTTCAAGTCGAAGGGGATTTTGCTTGCGAGCGGTGATTGCAGGGAGCTTGAGCGTAGTCGATTTGAACTATCGTTCGACGATGACCTTGCGGAAGGCGTCCTTGATGGTGGGCACAATCTACTCGCAATCAGCATTTTTCTACTGAAAAAATCACTCGGCGAGGAGCGTGAAAGGGAACTCAGAAAGATTAAACGCTGGCCTGAATTAGAGTCGGCCTGGATAGAGCATCGCAATGAGATTGATCCTGAGAAGCTCGAAAAAAAGTTCTTGGTCCCAGTAGAGATTCTCTTTCCAAAATCTGGCGAGGCCGGGCGAAAGGATTACGAGGATGCCATTCTTGATATTGCAAGTGCTCGCAACAACAACACGGAGCTTCCTGAAACGACCAAGGCGAATAAAGCTGGCTTCTACGTTTCGCTCCGCGAATCAATAGACCAAGAGTTGGAAAAGAAAATCGAATGGAAGACAAACGATGGGGGACGCATCAAGGTTCAAGACCTCATTGCTCTGGCATGGGTACCACTATCAAAGCTTGACGACGATGTGCTTTCAGGAAATCGCGTTGCTCCGACCACGACTTATTCGAGCAAGGGAGCATGCGCCAGCGCATTCAACAGGCTTGTCGAAAACGAATCCATCAGCAGGAGCGAGCATGGGCAGACGAAGATTTATCATCCAGGTGTACTGAGTGCAATTGCGCTCATGAAGGATCTTCCTCGCCTCTATGATCTTATCTACCAACTTCTCCCTGACGCTTACAACAGTGTCTCGCCGCGATTTGGCGGGATTGATTCAGTGAGGAAATTTGATCCCAAAGCGAAGGTCGGCGATGGGTCCAAGAATCATAAGTACCTCAAAAGAGAACCGACGACAAAATATTACGAGCACCCCTGCGAGTTTGACTATCCCGACGGTTTCATTGCGCCCCTGGTCTGGGCACTTCGTGAGCTGATGGAGGTGAACGACGGGAAGGTAGATTGGATTCCTGGGATCAACCCTGACGCATTCATCACCAGACACCTGCCTGACACTATGAAGGTCTTTTACGGGATGATCCAGATGTCCAATTGGGATTCACAGGTCATCGGAAAGACTGCGGCCTGCTACGAATTGATGTGCAACGATTTCCGTAGTCGCCTTCCGAAATAGCCGATCACAACGAAAAGCAAAAAGCCCCGGATGGACCGGGGCTTTTTGCTGAGTTGCGAAGCGGCTGAGTCGCTGGCGGGCCGGGGTTTAGGCGGCCTTGGTGGCGAGGGCGGCTTTGGCCTTGTGGACGAGGTCGGTGAAGCCGGCGGCGTCCTTGACGGCGATGTCGGCGAGGACCTTGCGGTCGAGCTCGATGCCGGCCTTCTTGAGTCCGCTGATGAACTGGGAGTAGCTGGTGCCGTTGAGCTTGGCGGCGGCGGAGATGCGGACAATCC
>JAJXWA010000060.1 GCA_021781795.1 Acidobacteriota bacterium | reverse complement strand
CACCTCGCCTCGCTCCGTCAGCGGCGGCGCGGGCTGCGCGTTCCACTGCGCCCGCGCGCTGAGCATTGTCGCCGTCACCACCAGCGCCGCGCACCACTCCGTCCTCAGCCCAGCCCATTGCATGGAGCCCTAATTCCTCAGCGGCTTGCCCGTCTTCAGCGTAAACGCAATCCGCTCCTGCGTCTTCCGCTCGCCACACAGCGAGAGAAACGCTTCCCGCTCCAGGTCCAGCAGATACTGCTCGCTCACCAGCGTCCCTGCCGTCACCCGCCCGCCGCACAGGATATATGCAGCCCAGCCCGCCACCTTCTGGTCGTGTTCGCTCGCATAGCCCGCCTCGCCCATCAGATAGATGCCCGTCTTCAGCATCGCCAGCGCGCCCAGCCCCGGCGCGGGAATTTCCATTCTCTGCGCCGGCGGAGCATACCCCGACTCGGCCAGCGCCACCGCCTGCTCTTTCGCATCCAGCAGCAGCCGCTCCCGGTGCAGCGTCACGCGATCGCTCGCCGTCAGCAACCCGAGTCCCTTCGCCTCCGCAGCCGAGGTCGACACCTTCGCCAGCGCAATCGTTTCGAAATTTCGTTTCAGCGCCGCCGCCATCTCTGCGCCCTGCGCAAATTTAGACAGGGGGTCTTTCGGGTCCGGCGCGGCCAATGCAATCGCCGCATCCACCGCGCGCAGCAGCATCTCCTTCGTTCCGCCGCCGCCGGGAATCAGCCCCACACCCGCCTCCACCAATCCCATGTAGGTCTCCGCATGCGCATGCCGCCGCGCCGCATGCAGACTCATCTCCGCGCCACCGCCCAGCGTCATGCCAAACGGCGTCACCACCACCGGCCGCGGGCAGAACTTAATCGCCTGCGTCATCTGCTGGAAGCCGCGAATCGCGAGATCCACTTCCTCCCACTCGCCCTCCTGCGCCACCAGCAGCAGTTGCAGCAGATTCGCGCCCACACTGAAGTGCTCGCGATCGCCTGAGATGACAAACCCCGCAAAATCCCGCACCGCCTCCGACGCTGGGTTCAGCACCGCCGAGACCATCTGCACCACGTCGCCGCCGATCGCGTTCTTCACCGCGTGCAGCTCGATGCACCCAATCCCATCGCCCAGATCCACCAGCGACGCCCCGCTGTTCCCGCGCACCACGCCATGCGCCCTGCGAAAATCCGCCACGCTGGCGTGTCCCGGCCGCTCCGGCCGCGGCTCCCACGCGTGGGTTCGCGGATTGTAGCATTGCGGCCCGTCCGCCGCGTACCAGCGGTCGTACTTGGCATCCAGCAGCGCCCGCGCCGCCGCGCTCACCGGCATGCCCAGCGCCCGCATCCGCTCCACGCTCGCGCGCACACCCACCGCATCCCACATCGCAAACGGCCCCAGCTCCCAGTTGAAGCCCGCGCGCATCGCCTCATCGATCGACGGCGCATCGTCCGCCGCCTCGCCAATCCGCTCCGCCGCAAAGTTCCACACCGCACCCAGCAGTGGCCACAAGAAGCGCGCCGCCTTGTCCTTCGCCGGGTCATTCGCCATTAGCAGGCGTAGCCGCTCTTCCACCGTCGCCGCGTTCTTCGCCATCTCCAGCGCAGGCAGCGCCGCCTTCTGCGCGGGCCGGTATTCAAACGTCTTTAGGTCCAGCACCAGACGCTCGTCGTTGCCGTCCGCGCCGCGTTGCTTTTTGTAGAAGCCCTGCCCCGCCTTGTCGCCCATCCATCCACGCCGGACCATCTCCTCCAGCACGGGAGTAAACCCGCCTGCCGGCACGCCACCGGGAAAATTCCGCGCCACGTGCGCCATTACGTCGATGCCCACCATGTCCGCCAGCCGAAAGGTCCCCGTCCGCGGCCATCCAATCGCTGGCCCCGTCAGCGCGTCAATCTCCTCCACGCTCAGCCCCTGCTCCTGCATCAGCTCCGCGGTCCGGAACATCACCATCATCCCCATGCGGTTGGCGATGAAGTTCGGCGTGTCATGCGCAAACACAATCTGCTTGCCCAGCATTTGGTCGGCAAATGCCGCAAATGCCCGCACCAGCTCCGCGTCCGTCTCCGCCGTGGGAATGATTTCGAGCAGCCGCATATACCGCGGCGGATTGAAGAAGTGCGTCCCGAAGAACCGTGCCCGGTGCGACGTCAGCTCCGCCGCAATCTGCGTCACCGGCAGCCCCGACGTGTTCGTCGTCAGCACCGCGCCCGCATCCAGATGCGGCGTCACCCGCGCCAGCAGCGCGCGCTTGATCTCGAGATTCTCCGCGACCGCTTCAATCACCCAGTCGCAGCCGCGCAGCTTGTGCAGGTCGTCGTCAAAGTTCGCCGGCGTAATCCGCGCCGCCGCGCTCGCCTCATACAGCGCCGCAGGCTTCGCCTTCGCCAGCGCCATCAGCGCATTCTCTGCAAGCCGATTGCGGGATCCTTCCCCCGCCGGAACCATGTCCAGCAGCAGCACCGGAATCCCCGCATTCGCCAGGTGCGCCGCAATCCGCGATCCCATCACGCCCGCGCCCAGCACCGCCGCCCGCCGCACCAGCATGGGCCTTGCGCCCACGCCTTCCAACCCCGCCGGAGCCGTCGTTGCACTCATCTCCGCGCTCCCTTCGTCGGTCAGCCTTCCGTCCAGACTTTGTGACCGCGCACACATGCGCCAGCCAGCCTCATCTTCCACAATCAAATCAGACGCTCCCGAGCATACGGAAGCGCGCTTCGCCGGGTCAAGAAACGCCCGCCCGCACTTCCAGAGCGCCAGACAGGTGCCGCATGAGCTTTGACCTCGCTCTTCTCGATCCCATCCCAGACACGCTGCCCATCGCAGACAACCCCATCAACCCGCTTACTCAGGCAGCCCTCCACGGCATCACCCGCGCCCTCGCCTCCGTCGGCCGCGCCTTTGTCTGCCTCGACCCTGAATTCCGCATCGTGCATGCTTCCCACCTCCTCGATCAGCTCCTCGCTCCCGGCGCCTCTGCGGAGCTTCGCGGCCAACCCGTTGAGGCGCTCTTTGACAAAGACAATTTTGGGGCTGGCAGCCCGCTACGCCAGGCCCTCGAGCAGCGCGAGCGCCGCGAAGGCTGGCGCGCCACACTCCACTTCGGAGACACCGCGCAGCGTCTCGTTTCCATCACAGCCGCCCCCATGCTTCAGGACGGATCCACCATCTGCGATCCCCGCGTCGCCTATCTCATCCTCATGCGCCCCGCCGAAGAAGAACCCGCATGCTCTGACTCCCCCTCGCCCTGCTCCGGCACCATCGCCTGTTCGCCGCCCATGCAGCGCATCTTCCGCCTCGTGGAAACCCTGCAGAGCAGCGAGGCCTCCATCCTCATCACCGGCGAAAGCGGCTCCGGCAAAGAGGTCGTCGCGCGCGCCATCCATCAGCACTCTGTCCGCAGCGCCGGTCCCTTCGTCGCCGTCAACTGCGCTGCGTTGCCCTCCGAGCTGCTCGAGTCCGAGCTCTTCGGCCACGTCCGCGGAGCTTTCACCGGAGCCGTCCGCGACCGCACCGGCCGCTTCGAGCTCGCCTCCGGCGGCACGCTCTTCCTCGACGAAATCGGCGACCTGCCCCCGCTTCTCCAGGTCAAGCTCCTTCGCGTCCTCCAGGAGCGCCGCTTCGAGCGCGTCGGCGAAAGCGTCCCGCGCACCACCAACGCCCGCATCATCGCCGCTACCAACGTCGATATCCGCGCCGCCCTGCGCGACGGCCGCCTCCGCGAAGACCTTTACTACCGTCTCTGCGTCGTGCCCATTGACGTGCCTCCGCTCCGCCAGCGCCGCGAAGACATCCCGCAGCTCGCCCTCAACCTGCTCAACCGCGTCGCCAGCCAGCGCGGCCTCGTCCGCCGCATCTCCCCGCAGGCCATGCGCGTCCTTCTCGACTACGCCTGGCCCGGCAACGTCCGCGAGCTCTCCAACGCCATGGAATACGCCGTCGCCGTCTCCAAAATGGAGACCATCCTCCCCGAAGACCTGCCCGAAGAGCTGCGCCTCGCCGCCCTCCACCACCAGATGCTCTCCGAACCGCCCCACGAACACGAGCCCGAGCCGCACCGCGCGCGCACACACTCCGCCTCCACCCTCTCTGAGCAGGAGCGCCTTCGCGCAGCCCTCGACTCCCATCACTGGAAAAAGGCAGAGACCGCCAAAGCCCTCGGCCTCAGCCGCTCCACGCTCTGGCGCCGCATGCGCGAACTCAAACTCGCATAAGCGCGCACAGCGAACCGCCTTCCAGGACAGGACCATCCGGGTGCCACGTCTTCGCCAAAGCTCGCTTCTCGCGCAGCAGCGAATGCGGGAAACCAGCACTAAAGCGCAGCCCGCACCCTCGCGCGCGCGGCCCCGTTCACCAGGAACAGCGCGGCAATCAGCAGCAGCGGCCCCGCAATCCCCGCAGCCCAATCGACATGCCCGGGCAACACCCTCCACGCATAGGCCGCTGCCGCCAGTGCAAACAGCCCTCCGCCAATCCATTCCCATCGCCAGCCCACGGCCAGCATTGCCACAATCACCATCGTGGGAATCAGATGAATCCCCAAAGCGAGTCCCGTCTGCTGCGGACCATGCATCTCGCGGAACACATCCAGCGCAAACGTGCTGAGGAAGATTGCGTACGCGATGCCAAGGACCCTCGGCGACCAATAGAGCAGCACAGCAGCAGGTCGGCTCATATCCGTCACCTCCTCGCAAGGGAATAGGTACGCTCCGCAGCATCATTACAAGCCCTCCAGCAGTCAGGGTCAACAGAATCAACCCTTAGTCCAATCTCGTAGAAGACCGTCCTCCCGCACTCTTTGCGACCACGCGTTTCACACTAAAACGTTCCGTTGCGACGTTCTGTTCCGCCCCAATTCCCGCGCCCCACCCAACCCCAACAGATCCCACATTTCCCACGCTCTGCGACCCCCTCCACCTTGGCACGCCACATGCCTCTTCCAGGTGTCGGGACTCCGCCCCACCGCAGGCCACAACCAAGGCCAAGCGGCGACCAAGGGCCGGTCCCGGCGGGAAGCCGATACCATGAAACTGCATCGCCAATTGACTGCATTTGCACCGCGCCTCTTCGCTGCACTCCTCACGCTGCTGTTCCCTCTAGCCCTCCACGCCACCGACGGCCACTTCCTCCACGGCGCCGGACCCGTCAATGAAGCCATGGGCGGCGCCGACACCGGCCTCTGCCTCGACGCCACCGGATCTGTCGCATGGAACCCCGCCTGCACCGCGCTCTTCAAGGGCCGCCGCTTCGAGTTCCATGGCACCATCTTCATCCCCTGGCGCTCGCTCTCCAGCACCGTCAACGCCAACGCCTTCGGCCCCGGCGTGCCCGCGGCCACCCTCAGCGGAACCACCGTCAGCCATACGAACACAGCCTTCATGCCTGGTCTTGCCTTCGTCTACCACGCGCCGGACAGCCGGAACTCGTACCACTTCGCCATGCTCGCCGTCAGCGGCTTCGGCGTCGACTACGACGAAAGCAAGGACTTCTCCAATCCGATCCTCACCCCGCAGCCACCCAACGGCTTCGGCTTCGGGAGCCTTCGCTCCAACTACGCGCTGCTGACCATGCCCATCGGCGCCTCACGCCAGCTCTCGGATCGCCTGACCGCAGGCATCTCCATCGTGCCTGCCTTCTCCATGCTCAAAGTCGTTCCCGCGCCTTTCGCCACGCCCGTCAGCGCGGGCAGCACGATGTCTTACTACCTCTCGGCCTCCAACAGCGCTTGGGCCTTCGGCGTGGGCGCGCAGGCCGGTGTGCACTACAAGTTCAACGACGTCGTCAGCGCCGGCTTCTCCTACCACTCGCCCATCTGGTTCCGCGACTTCAAGTGGGAAGCCGCCGATCTCACCGGCGTCAAGCACCCCATCGAGTTTGAGATGGATCTGCCCCAGGTCTTCTCCATGGGCATCGGCATCAAGCCGACGGAGCGCACCCAAATCGGCGTCGACGCCCGCTGGTTCGACTACTCTCACACCACCGGCTTCGACAAATCCGGCTATAACAACAACGGCGCGGTTGTCGGCTTCGGCTGGCGCAGCATCTGGGCCGTCGGCGGCGGCGTCCAGCAGCAGATCACCAAATCCACCAAGGTCATCGGCGGCTACAACTTTTCGCAGAACCCCATTCCGAACAGCCTGACCTTCTTCAACACCCCAGCGCCCGGCATCGTCCAGCACCACATCACGTCCGGCCTCGTGCAGCACATCCACAGCTGGGACCTCAACCTCGCCTACTACCACGCCTTCCAGAACTCCATCACCGGTCCCTGGATTTCGGCGCAGGGCCCTGTCCCCGGCACCAGCGTCACCAGCAAGATGTCAGAAAACTCCGTCACGATCGGCTTCTCGCGGAGCTTCTGACATCCCGCACCCTCCCCGCGACCCAACCATCGCGCGGGAGGGTGCACCCTTTTTCCGGCCCGGGATCTCCGCCATCAGCCGCAAAGTCTCCCAAACCCCGTATCAATCTTTGGACAAATCAGCGGCTCCTGTGTCCAAATTCTCTGACGTGTGACGGCGGTCCCGCACTGCCTGCGCACCACGCCTCAACCCGCAAATCCAGAAAAATCGGCCATACGCAGCAGTCATTGTTTATAGTGCGTGCAGCGGCATCCCCAAGCCGCGAGGTCCTCGCATGGCCCGAAATCTCCGCCTCTTCAGGTTGCTCTTCGCACTTTTCGTATGCGCCAGCCTCACGCATGCGCAAGCTCCTTCCCAGCCTGCCGCTGCCACCATCACCCTCGGCCAGTCCGTCGTCCCGCTCTACGGCCCCTGGAAGTTCACCATCGGCGACTCTCCCGTTGACCCAAGGACCGGCAAGCCACTCTGGGCCGAACCCGGCTTCGACGATGCGAGCTGGGAGTCGCTGGACCTGACGCCCGTGCCCGGGCAGACGGATCCCTGGACCGGCGATCCACGCTGGGTCAAGGGCTGGCGGGCAAGGGGACATGCCGACTACTGGGGCTGGGCTTGGTATCGCTTGTCTGTAAGTGTGACGGCGCAATCAACAGAAGGGATGGCGATCGATGGGCCGACCGACTCAAGCGACTCCTGGCAAATGTTTGCCAACGGGCAATTGCTGGGCAGCTTTGGCAAGTTCGGCCGCCATGGAGAGCTGCAGCGCATCTATGCTGCCCGACCACTGATGTTTCCGGTGCCGCCCGCCGGACCCGTCAAGAACGGAGCCGTAAGTGAGACGTTGGCGTTCCGCGTCTGGATGGGACCCGGCAGTCTTGCGAACCCGGCCTCGGGCGGGATGAACTACGCTCCGCTGCTGGTTGCGAAATCGGCCATGCAGGCGCAATCACGCCTCGATTGGCAAGAAGCGCTTCTAAGCAGGGCCGACGAGGCGGCATACACGGTGATCTTCTTGCTGCTCGCGCTCCTGGCTGCCTCTCTCTTTCTGTTTGACCGCTCGGACCCAGTCTACCTTTGGATCGCAGGTACCCTTCTGATTTCGCCTGTGGGCTATGTGCTCCATCTCATCTGCGCCAGCGCAGATTGGCTGGACATCCGTTCCAGAGACATTCTGGCCGATTTGCTGTCTGACCCTCTGCAAGCCGGCGGATGGGTAATGGTGTGGTGGGTTTGGTTCCAATTGCGCCGCCCCGCGTGGATTCCAAGGGTAACGGCTTTGCTGACCGTGGCCTATGCCGCTTCACTCACGATGCAGAACGTGATTGCCAACGATGGTGCTGCCATTCAACCTTGGTTGCACACCTGGCTCTCAAGCGCTTCAGCCTGGAGCAGCATGTTGACGAGGCTGGCATTCATTCTCGTTCTTGCACAAATCGTCACGACCGCGATTCGCGAGCAAGGCAAGGAGGGGTGGCTGGCTCTTCCCGTTGTGGTGGCGATGGCTGTTGAGTTGCTGGCTCCAGCTTTTGGGGTTGAAGTTCTGGGACGCTGGCACGGGATGAATATCCTGATTTGGGATTTGACTGATCCGTTTCTCGTGCTCGTCCTCAGCATTCTGATGCTGCGCCGATTGCTGCTCTCCCTCGAGCGCCAGCGGCAGATGGCTCTTGATGTCAAGCAGGCGCAGGAGGTCCAGCAGGTCATCCTGCCCCAACAGCGCATGCAATTTCCCGGACTCGTCATCGAAAGTGAGTACCGCCCCGCCCGCGAAGTCGGCGGTGACTTCTTCCAGATCATCCCCAATGAGAAATACTGCAGTCTCCTCATTGTTGCTGGCGACGTCACAGGCAAGGGCCTCAAGGCCGGCATGCTCGTCGCGCTGCTCGTCGGCGCTATTCGCTCCACGACAGACTGGACACACGACCCGCTCACTGTTCTGCAGGCCCTCAACCGCCGACTTCTCGGCCGAGGCGATTCTCAAGCCACCTGCCTCGCGCTCCGTATTGATGCGGATGGCAGCGCCACGTTGGCAAACGCGGGCCACATCGCACCCTACCTCAATGGCGTGCCGATGCAAATGGAAGGCGCATTGCCGCTCGGCATCATCGACACCGCGGAGTTCAGTGTGATGCGCTTCAAGCTCAATGAACGCGACAAACTCATCCTCATGTCCGACGGCATCGCCGAGGCCACCGACGCAAATGGCGCACTCTTCGGCTTCGAGCGCGTCCGCGAGCTGCTCCGCGCATCCAGAACCGCCGCTGAAGTCGCCGCGGCCGCACAAACCTTCGGCCAGGAAGACGACATCAGCGTCATCACCGTCGCACGCGCAGCCGCCACTGAGCCCGCACTGGCCTGATTCATTTCATCCGCGCCGCGAAGCCGCCAGGCCTCGCGTTTCAACTATCCATTCGCCGCGTAGCCCATCCCCGTCAGCACCCCGCGCATATACGCGAAACTCTCCGTCACGCCCGGCATCGGGTCCTCGCCGTGAATCTCGTACTCCAGATCCACCCACCCCGGATACTTGATCGCAATCAGCGCCTGAAAAATCTCGCGGATCGGCAGCTTGCCCTCGCCCACCGCCACCTGGCTCTCTTTCACCTTCAGATCGCTCAGGTCCTTCATGTGCACGTTGAACAGCCGCGGACCCGCCGCGTGAATCGCCTCCACCACATCCGTTCCCGCGCGCACGCAGTGCCCCACGTCGATGCAGCAACCCATCCGCCGGTCCATCTTCCCCACCGCATGCAGCACGTCCAGCGGCGAGTGGTAGATCTTGTCCTCCGGCCCGTGATTGTGAATCGCGAACTGAATGTCGTATTCACGCACAAACTTCTCAATCCGCGGCAGCGCCTCCGGCAGCGGATCACCCGCCACTATCGTCTTCGCTCCCGCCCTCCGCGCATACTCAAACTTCGCGTGGATATCCGCATCCTCATTCTTCGGGA
>JAJXWA010000020.1 GCA_021781795.1 Acidobacteriota bacterium | reverse complement strand
TTCAACTCCACCTTCGCCGCGGCAATCGGCGCGCCGCCCGCGTCGCGCAGCTTGCCGCGCCACACCACGTCGGTGCTCTGCTGCGCGCACAGCGGGATCGCGGACAGCAGTCCCAGCAGGAGCCAGCCCACGGCGCGTTGGCGGAGTTGCCGGAACGCCATTCTCAGCCGTGCATCACTCCGGCCGCTCAATCCGCATCCTGCTTGCATTCTGTCCACGTTCCGTCTCGCTTTCTGTCTCACGCCTGCGACGGAAAACCGCCTCACGCTTCAGGTTTGTTCACTTCCGCACGCGCAGCGAGCGCGCTGGTCAGGCAGCACGAACGGTTGCCGCGCTCCCGCATCCTCAGTCGTGGCCTTTTTCGCCGCCGGTCTTCAGTTGCGGCACGGTCGTCTCAGTGGAGATTGTCAGGAGACCGCTTTTGGCGTAGGTCATCAGCTTCTCGCGCGTATCCGTAATGTCGAGGTTGCGCATCGTGAGCTGACCGATGCGATCGCGCGGCGAGAAGGTCGATTCGCCCTTTTCCATCGTCAGGCGCTCCGGCTTGAAGGTCAGGTTCGGCGACTCGGTGTTGAGAATCGTGTAGTCGTTGCCGCGCCGCAGCTCCAGCGTCACCTCGCCCGTGATGGGCTTTGCCACCCAGCGCTGCGCGGTCTCGCGGTGCATGATTGCCTGCGGGTCAAACCAGCGTCCCTGGTAGAGCAGCCGCCCCAGCTTACGCCCGTTCTCGCGGTACTGCTCGATGGTGTCCTCGTTGTGGATGCCGGTGATGAGACGCTCATACGCGATATAGAGAAGCGCGAGACCCGGCGCCTCATAGATGCCGCGGCTCTTGGCCTCAATAATCCGGTTCTCAATCTGGTCGCTCATGCCCAGGCCATGACGCCCACCGATGCGATTCGCCTCCAGCATCAGTTCCACCGGGTCGGCGATCTCCGCGCCATTCAAAGCCACCGGCCAGCCTTCTTCAAAGCGAACCGTCACCTCTTCCGGCCGGATCTCGACATCGTCGCGCCAGAAGGCCTTGCCCATGATGGGCGCAACGATCTTCATACTCGTGCTCAGGTGTTCCAGATCCTTGGCCTCGTGCGTCGCGCCCAGAATGTTCGAGTCCGTCGAGTAGGCTTTCTCCGCCGACATCTTGTACGCAAAACCCGACTTCTGCATGAACGCAGACATCTCGGCGCGCCCGCCCAGCTCATCGATGAAGGCCGCATCCAGCCATGGCTTGTAGACCCGCAGCCCCGGATTCACCAGCAGGCCGTAGCGGTAGAAGCGTTCGATGTCGTTGCCCTTGAAGGTACTGCCGTCGCCCCAGATGCTCACATCGTCTTCCTTCATGGCGCTCACGAGCATCGTTCCGGTCACGGCTCTGCCGATGGGGGTCGTGTTGAAGTAGGCCACTCCTGCCGTAGTGATGTGGAACGCGCCGCTCTGCAGAGCTGCCAGGCCTTCACGCACCAGTTGTGCGCGGCAGTCGATCAGGCGCGCTTTTACTGCGCCGTATTCCAGCGCCTTGCGGGGAATCTCGTCGTAGTCGGCTTCGTCCGGCTGGCCCAGGTTTGCGGTGTAGGCATAAGGCAGCGCGCCCTTCTGCTTCATCCAGTGCAGCGCGGCGCTGGTGTCCAGCCCGCCAGAGAACGCGATTCCGACCTTCTCGCCGATAGGAAGCGCTTCAAGAATATTCGACATGACAACGTAACCCCAATATGGAAATCAACCGATGTGCGCGGCAGGTGCGGAACGCATCGCGCCTCGCATGCAGTGCCCGGTGTACACAGGTAGAACCGCCCCGCAAAGGTCGCGTGCAAAGAGTGTTCGCATGGCAGGCAACCCCTCAGGATACAACCACGCGCCGTAGCTCTCCAAGCCGCTTTGCGTGTTCCGGCTCGCTTCGCAGAGGGTGGCTCAGGCCGGATTCGCCTTGGGCTTGAGCCGCGTGTAGAGCCATGCCCGCGCCATCGACCACTCGCGCTCCACCGTGCGGACGGAAACGCCCAGGACTTCGGCCGTCTCCTCCACCGTGAGCCCGCCAAAGAAGCGCATCTCCACAATCTTCTCCTGCCGCTCGTCCAGCGCAGAGAGCTCATTCAGCGCGTCATTTACGGCCAGCACGCCGGCCGGCTGGTCCGTGCGCATCGGCCGAATCTCCATCAGGGGATCTGCATCCATGCCGCCGCCGCGCTTGGCGCTCATGCGCGCCCGCGCGTGGTCGGTCAGAATCCGCCGCATCAGTTGCGCCGCAATCGCGTAGAAGTGGGCACGGTTTCTGAAATTCGGTTCGCGCTGCTGCACCAGCTTCAGGTAGACCTCATGCACCAGTGCCGTGGGCTGCAGCGTGTGGTTGGCCCGTTCCTGGCGCATCGACTGGTTCGCGCGGCGGTGCAGCTCGTCATACACCAGAGGCATCAGCCGCAAAATCACAGTCTTGTCTCCGCTCGAAAGGCGGGTCAGCAGGGCCGTGACATCGTTGGGCGTTGCCTCCATCGGGGCCGGGAACTCCACGCAAGAGCAGAGTGAGCTGCATCTGTATTTTATCGCGTGGACAGAGGCGAGACCGGCATCGGCAGAAAAGCCGCTCAGTGCAGCGAGAGGTATTCCTTGCGTGCCTGCCGCGCCGGAGCAAAGCTCGGCTCGGCATCCTTCCACAGCGCAAGAAGATCCTGATACTGTGTCCTGCTTGCCGCAGCGTCGCCAGCCTGCGCAAGCGCCCGCGCCAGCCCCAGTTGCGCCAGTGCCGAGGTCGGGCAGTTCAGCACCAGTCCGCGATGGCCGAGGATATGGCGGAACGCCTCGGCAGCGAGCTGCGGCTGGCGCCCTGCAAGCAGCGCCTGCCCGCGGGTATACGCAGCATCCATGCACTCGCCCGGCGTGAAGATGCCGAGATCGTAGGGGTCCGTCCCGTTCAGCACCTGTACCGCCTCCTTGCTGTTTCCAACGGCGTAGTCAAGCCGCGCATGAAGAATCGGAATCCAGTAGGACTGCACAATCGTGTCCAGCGGATGCGCGTTGCTCGCCTGCGTCAGAAGCGCCTGCGCGCGGCGCAAGTCGCCGGATTGCGCCGACGCAAGAGCGACCAGCATCTCAACGTCTTGTCCGGCTGCCGCCTTTGGGTCCGCCGTTGCTTCCGCAGCCAGTCGCCGCGCCACTGCGGGTCGGCCCATCTCAGCCTGCCGCACCGCTTCGCCGGCGAGCCATGTGGCGCTGGTCTCGGCCGCCCCTGCCTTGCGTGCGACCGCTGCCGCCTTCGTCGCCAGCGCGAGTCCTGCATCGAGCCGTCCCGCCCGATCTTCTGTCGCCGCCTGCTGAGCCAGCAGCGTGTCTTCCACGCCCGGAAACTGCGCTGCCCCCGCAACCAGCCGGCTCATCGTCGCCTTGTCGTCGCGATAAAACGCCAGCTCGTATTCGTCGAGCTGGATGTTTACATCGTGCAGATTGAGCTGCGTAGCCTGATCCAGCACGGCGCGCGCCTCGTCCGGCTTCTCTACGGCAAGAAAAAGCTGCGCCAGATTGCCATAACTTGGCGAGAGGCCCGGAGTCTCGCGAATCGCGCGGCGCTGCAGCTCGATCGCTTTGTCGTACTGGCCCGTGAAGGCATAGTCCACGCTCAGGTTGATCGTCCACGCCATGTCGTGCGGATACGCCTTTGCCCACTCCTCGTAGGTCTGCATCTCCTTATCGACCTCGCCGGTTACAAAGCCGTAGTAGTGCGACACGATGTAGTAGCGTTCCCACTCCGTCACGCGATCCCGCCGGTCAAAGGCCTGCCGCATCGCCTCGTCGGCGCGCCGCGTCTCGCCCATGTTGCCGTAGACCGTGCCCAGCCGCGCATAGGCCATCGCAAAGTTGGGATCGATCTCCGTCGCCTTCTGGAAGTAGGGAAGCGCAGCAGCCTCGCCGCGCTCATTCCATGCCTCCGTGCCCTCGGCAAAGGCCGTGACCGCTTCGAACGACGGCGTGGTCGCCTCCACCAGCGGCACATCGTACTTGCGGATGGACTCAGTTGACTCGCCCAGCTCCGGTCGAATCGCCTCTGCCGCGCGATCCAGAGCGTCGAGAACGGAGTCCCGAAATCCCACGGGAAACTGGCGCAAAGCGATTTCTCTCCCCGACGCGCACTGGAAGGCGCGCAGGCCCACCGTGTAGCCAGTGTTACTGTTCGCGATAAAGCCCTGCAGCACCACCTGCCCTGCGCCGCGCTCGCAGACCTGCAGCGCCACCTGCTCCGTCAGATGCTGGCGCGCAGGCAGGCCCATGTACTGCAGGGCGGTGCGAATCTTTTGCTCCGGCATCAGCGTGAGATAGGGCGTCTGCTGCAGCTTGGCCGCCAGCGCCACATTCAGCGGATTGTCAAACGCAGGCTCGCCGGTCGTGTTCACAAAATCGGCGAGAACCACCGTCATGTCTGCCAGTGGAGCCGCCTTCCGGCGCAGCCGCGAACCGGCGAAGACCCCGCCCAGCAAAAGCAGCAGCACCGCAGCAATCGAAGCGCGCGCCAGCCGCGTGTGGTGCGCAATGCGTGTTCTCACTCGATCGATTGCGCGAGATCTTTTGCGGTTGCGCGGCGTCGCTTGTTCAATCGCCGACAGCGCCGCGTCGAACTCCGCCGCGGAGCCGATGCGCCGCGAGGGATCTTTTTCAAGGCTGCGGGCAATCAGCCGGTCCCACTGGGGATTCAGCTCCGGCTGCACCGTGCGCGGCATCGGCGGCGACTCCGTCAACCTGCGCAGCGCAGAGTAGAGCGGCGTGTTGGCGTCAAAGGCGCGGGTGCCGGTGAGCATCTGATACGCCACCAGACCCAGCGCGTAGATGTCCGATCCCGGCGAGAGGTCCTTGCCTTCAATCTGCTCGGGAGACATGTACTCCGGCGTTCCGAAGGCAAACTGGCCGCTGGCGGTCTGCGGCGCATGTTCGCCCTGCACGCCATTCAGCGCCATGCCGAAATCGGTGATGACCGCTCGCACTTCGCCGTCGCGGCCAGACTCCAGAATGATGTTGCCCGGCTTCAGGTCGCGGTGCAGAATCCCCGCCGCGTGCGCGGTCTGCAGAGCCGAAGCGAGCTGGTGCAGAATCGGCAGAGCCTCCGCCTCGGCCAACCTGCCCGTGCGCTGCAGGCGCTCTGACAGCGTCTCTCCGTTCAGCAGCTCCATGGTCAGGAAGAGCACGTCGCGGTTCTCTTTGTCGCGGTGATGAAAGATATCAAAGATGCGGCAGGCGTTGGGATGCGTCACCTGCTTGGCCAGGTGGACCTCGCGCCGAAAGCGCTTCAGCATTCCCGGCAGCTCTGCAATCTCCGGCCGGATGACCTTGATCGCCACTGGCATGTGCAGTTCGAGATCTTCGGCCTCGTACACTTCGCCCATGCCGCCGCGCGCGCGCAATCGCGCTACGCTGAACCGTTCGGCAAGCACGGTTCCTGGCTCCAGCCTGCCCGACGAAGATGATTCTGCAACATGCGCGGCGTAGAGCGCCTGCGGATCGAGGAACGACCCCGCCTCAGAGTGAGCCCGCATCAGCTCATCGACAAAGGCAGCCAGTTCCGGAGAGAGACTTTGACCCGCAAGATACCGGCGTCGTTCTTCCTCATCCATGTCGATCATGGACTGGAACAGCGTCTTAACCTGGGCCCAATCCGATCTTGCTGGCTCCATTGCTGCGTACCGATGCTCTTGTTTTTGAGATGCATGTAGGTTCTCTGCATTTCAAAGGCTTGTCAAGCTGCGCTGCTCACGTGCGGAATCTTCCAGAACGGCGTCCTGCGCTGCGAGGGGGGTTACTTTTGTGCTTCCTCTCCACGGTGTGTCCGAGTTTTCCTCTGGCGGATTTCACGTCCCCTTTCCGCGTTAACCAAAAAGAGATTGCGCCAGACCAGTGCGAAAGAAGCACTGGCATAGGCGGGATTTCAGATGCGTGTGGAGGAGTGTGTGATGCATAGGGCGACGATGGGGCGGAAGACCTGGAATGCGGTCGCGTGGTTGGCGGCCTTTGTGCTGCTTGGGATGCTTTGGGGTTTGACGGGCTGCGGAGGCGGCTCCGCTCCGATAGGCGTCACGATCTCACCGTCTACCTCAACGGTCGACGGCACGGATTCCGTCAAGCTCTCCGCTTCGGTCGCCAATGACTCCAAGTCAGCCGGCGTCAACTGGACGACCTCCGGCGGAACCCTGTCGAGCCAGACCACTACATCGGCGGTCTTCACTGCGCCCGCAGCCACCTCCTCGGCTCAGACGGTCACAGTGACCGCGACGTCGGTATCCGATACGACCAAGAGCCAGTCGGCCACCATCACAATTCCCGCGATGCCCACCGTGACGACGGCCAGCCTGGCGGCAGCCACCGTCGGCACCGCCTACTCAGCCACGCTCGCCGGCTCCGGCGGCGTTACGCCTTATACATGGGCTCTCACTAGCGGTACGCTACCCGCCAGCCTCACCTTCACCTCCGCGGGCGCGATCACCGGAACTCCGCAGGCCGCCGACGCGGGCACGTACAACCTGACCTTCAAGCTTACGGATGCAGGCACGCCCACGGCGCTCACCGCCACCAAGGCACTCACGCTGACCATCAATCCCGCACCGGCAATTGCCTTCTCCACCACCTCGCTGGCCAACGCGACCTATAAAGTGGCTTACTCGGCCACCGTCAGCGCCACCGGCGGAGCGGGCGCCTTAACCTATGCGCTTTCCACCGGACCTCTGCCGGCGGGACTCTCGCTCTCCTCCGCCGGGGTTATCTCCGGCACGCCCACCGCTGCTGGAACCTTTCCCATCGTCGTCTCGGCCAGCGATGCCTTTGGTGACTCCCAGACTCAGAGTCTCTCGCTCAAGGTGGTCTATCCGCCCATCGCGGTTGCACCCACCTCTCTTCCCGTCACGTATGTCAACGCCAATTACTCGCAGACGTTCACCGCTACGGGCGGCAGCGGGACCGGTTACACCTTTGCGGTGGCCAGCGGCACCTCACTGCCCGCGGGCTTGACTCTGTCCTCGGCCGGCGTTCTCTCTGGCAAACCGACCACATCCGGCACCGCCAGCTTTGGCATCACGGTCACTGACTCCGCCTCGAACACCTTCACGGCGACCTATTCGCTCACCATCAATCCCGCTGTGAGCATCACCACGGCACTGGCACTGCCCACGGCCTATGTCGGGTCGAGCTACTCGCAGACGCTGGCGGCCACCGGCGGCTCCGGCTCCGGTTACACATGGGCTGTGGCCAGCGGCTCTTCGCTGCCTGCCGGGCTCGCGCTGTCCTCTGCCGGTGTTCTCTCCGGCAAAGCCACGACCGCCGGACCTGCCAGCTTCGGCATCACGGTCACGGACTCAGCCTCCAACACGGCGACGTCCACGTTCACCCTCACCATCGCACCCGGCGTGACCATCAGCCCCATCACTCTACCCGCCGGCTACCAGGGCACGGCCTATCCGGGCGCAACCTTCACAGCGACCGGTGGCACTGGTACGGGCTATTCCTGGTCGTGGGCACCTGCCAGCGGCTCCACCCTGCCCGCCGGTCTCAGTCTCTCCACCGCTGGCGTTGTCTCCGGAACGCCAACCGCATCCGGCACCTTCAACCTCGTCGTCAATGTGACGGATTCTGCAAACAACACGGCGACCAGCAGCGTTACCCTGACCGTTCAGGCCACGCTCTCCATCACCACCACCACGCTGGCCCCCGGCACCATCAACGTCGCCTATAACCAGCCGCTGGCAGCCACAGGCGGCAGCGGTACCGGCTACACGTGGACGACCGACGCTGCGGGCACCACCAGTCTGGCAGGCATTAATCTCACGCTGTCCAGTTCGGGCGCCATCACGGGCACGCCCACCAAGACCGGCACAGCCACCTTCAACGCCACCGTGACGGACTCGGCCAGCCACACGGCGACCGCATCGCTCACCGTGACGGTCTACTCGGCTCTGACCGTCACCACCGCAACACTGCCCTCGACGGACGCCGGAATCGCCTACTCCCAGACGCTGCTCGCAGGCGGTGGCAGCGGTACGGGCTACACCTGGTCCGTGACCGCTGGAGCCGCGAGCCTCACGGCTGAGAATCTTTCCGTCTCCGCCGCAGGCGCTATCACCGGAACCCCCACAGCCGCCGGGACCGCAGCCTTCACCGTTCAGGTGAAGGACTCCCTCGGGAACACCGCCACGGCGAACCTCTCCGTCCAGGTCTACGCTGCGCTTACGCTCTCTGCTCCCAGTTCCGGCGTTCCCGGACCGGCCACCGTAGGCGGTGTCTACAACTCTTCCATCGCCGCTTCGGGCGGCAGCGGCAATTACTCATGGACCATCACCGGGCTGCCTGCGGACGGCCTCAGCTCCTCGGTTTCGGGCGGATTAGTAGTCCTCAGCGGAACTCCCACCACGGCGACCACAGTTACCTTTACAGCTTCGGTGACAGATACTGCAACCACGCAGACCATCGGACCCGACACCTACAGCATCGTGGTCAGCAATGCATCGCCGCTCACGCTGCCGCCGCCTAACCCCGCGACTCTGCCCTCGGCAACCGTCAACCAGTCGTATAACGGAGTGATCCAGGCCTCCGGCGGTGCCGGCCCCTATACATGGACCATCAACGGCGTTGCGGTAACCGGGGCGGGCATTGCCCTTTCCAATGGGTTGACCGCATCCAGCACGGGCAACGATCTGTTGCAGGTCTCCGGCACACCAACAACCACCACAGCGGTCCCGCTCACCAATGTCGGGGTGAAAGACAACACCGGCGCCACCGCCGGGCCCACGACCTACAGCATCGCGGTGAATACCGCTGGCTCGCAGGTCAGCGGCCAGTTCTCGCTCACGCAGAGCTGCGGCTCCTCTGGAACGGTCCCACCCATCACGGTGAGCATCAACACCTCGCCGGTGCAGACCACTACCAGCAACAACGGCAGCTACGGCTTTGCGAGCATCCCGAACGGAACGTACACCATCACGCCGTCGATCTCGGGGGCAAGCTCCGTCTTCTATCCGGCCACCCAGACTGTTACCGTCAACAACGGAGCCGTCACTGCCAACTTCAACGTCTCCATTGGCTACACCGTCTCCGGCAACGTGAGCTATAGCGGAACCAACAAGGGACAGGTCTACCTTTCGCTTACGTCCTCGAGTTGCAGCGGCAGTGGCGTCGCGGGCACCAGCATTACGGATTCCACCCTCACCTCCGGCGGCGCATACACGATCCATGGCGTTCCGCCGGGCAACTATACCCTCGTGGCCAGCATGGACATCCTTGGCCAGGGCTACCTGAATGCATCCGATCCCAGCGGTACCGGCAGCGCATTGGTCACGACCGCCAATGTGACGGGTGCGAACGTGACGTTGAGCGATCCAACCGTGACCGCACCTACGGCGGGGCCCAAACTCAAGGCAATCCAGCCCACCGACCAGGGCGTCGCCATCTCGTACAAGCCCATCACCAACAGCAACGGACTGGAGATTGCTACCTCCTACACGGTGCAGTGGAGCACGAGTTCATCGTTCTCCAGCCCATCGTCCAAAACATTCACTGCCAACGGCGACGGAGCCACTGTCTGGATTCTGAACAACACCACAGCGGGTTCTGGCAGCTTTACCAACGGCACGGCTTACTACTTCCGTGCCTGTGGCACCGCAGCCGGCACCTGCAGCGCATGGACCACCTGGGGCGGCAGCACTCCGGCTTCCGTCACCGCCGGCACGCCCTCTGGCTCCAGTTACTTCACCGTCACTGGAACGGTCACCCTGCCATCGAATATCACACCCACAGGCCCGCTCTACGTTGGCTTCTTTGACCAGACGACCAACACTCCGTATGCGACGATCATCGCCAGCCCGTCCAACAGCTCGCCGAACGCCTACACCGTGCAGGTGCCAAGCGGAACAAGCTACTTCTTCTTCGGGATCCTGGATCAGAACAAGAATGGTCTGATTGACGTGGGCGACATCACCAATACCGGCGGCGGAGGCAGCTCGGCGCTTATGTCCATCACCGGCAACATGACGGGGCAAAACCTGACCCTGTCCGGGGCGAACAGTACGCCGATCGTGAACACACAGAGCTTCCAATACACTTCGTCCACCACGACCTCAACCTCGTACTCTCTCAACTTCCATGAGCGCGAAGGCGTCAAGCTGCCTGTCTCCGTCGAGCTCACCGCTGGGCCCAATGTGATGAATCCGCTCGACTTTGCGCCCTGCACGAGCTGTGGTCACCCGCAGTTTGACTACTACATCAACATCAGCGGCGCGCAGCCGACCGTCGGAGACACGTACAGCTTCCTCGTCAACTACAGCGACGGCACCTCTGAGACGGTCACCGCATCGGTAACGGCCCTCGTCACCAGCTTTGCCACCGGCCTGGCGCCCACAGGCAGTGTGCCTGGGCAGACAACGCCCACCTTCACCTGGACTGACCCGGCAAGCGCCAGCAGCTACGTCTACCAGTTCTACCTGAACGACAACAGCGGCAATCAGATCTGGGCGATCCCGAGCAACAACTCGAGCTCCAATGGATTCCCCAGCACGATTACCTCCATCACCTGGGGCACGGATCCGACCGGCGACACCAGCAACACGCCTTCGGTGTCGAGCCTCACCACAGGGGCGACCTACACCTGGCAGATCACCGTCCAGGATGCCAACGGAAACTCGTCGCAGTCGCAGGTGTCCTTCACGCCGTAATCGAGACCCGCAAGCCTGCGAGGGAGAACGGACTCATTCCTGTTCTCCCTCGCTGATTCGCTCTTCGTTTTGCAACACCGCCTGGCCATCTCCCGTTGGCCGGGCGCTTTTTTGTGGACTTCTGCGATGACTGAAAGAGCATTCGTCGTCAGCTGGAATCCCCCCCAGAGGCCTTCATTTGCCCGCTTTGGTTGCCAACCCGAGTCGGCTATTGCACCCGCCATCGTCCGGCTCTGCTGACTCTGTATGCCTCTGTGCCGGGCCACAGAGGGCATTGCAATCGGACTCGCGAACCGCTTCTGCGGCGCCGAAGCGAACCACGCACCCTGTGGAACCCGCCGCGAACACCCAGTCCCCGATTCGTCCTCTGAGGCGGCACTGTTTCTGTTGCAAACGGACTGCTTTTCCAGCCGCGATACACACGCTTTCAACAGACTTTCATCAGCTCAAGTCCCGCGCTGTCTGCATCCTGGCGTTTTTCCACTGCCGACGCGAAACAGAGGAGAGAGCTCTTCGCTTCTCTTTCCCTCTTCCCAAGCCGCAGCGTCGCTCCTAATCTTTCCAAGAACCGAAAACTTCTGCCGGCTTTCTAGCCGGGGTTACTGAAATGACGGCTCGCACTGCAAGGCCGTCCTAACCGGCGTTTTGCCCTGTCGATCTCTATTTCCAAAGACGAACTCATTGCGTAGCGCCGTTTTGCCGCGTTCGCAATGGGTGTCGCGGAAAGCTTCGCAGCCGCAAAGCCGCCGTTCCAAAGGATTCGCGACATCCTCCTCGTTGTTCAAAAGCCGCAAGCGGGCGGCGCGGGTGGAGTGTGTCTTCAGTGAAAGCCCGCATCAGGTCAGGAGCAGCTCTTTCGATGAGGCCCAAAAAAATCATTCTCTGCGTCAACGACAACGAACAGGAACTATCGGTCATGAGCTTCCTGCTGACAACTCACGGCTACCGCGTCCTCTCCGCGTGCAACCCCAAGGAAGCCATCGCCCTCTTTGAAGGCCATATCGTCGATCTCGTTCTCTCCGAGGCTGCCGTTGCGCAGTGCAGCGGCGATCAACTCATCGGCCAGCTCAAGAAGCGCGCCGCGCACGTCCCTATGGTTCTGCTCGGCGACCCGCAGAAGCTGAACGGACAGCCCCACGCCGCGGATGCCTTTGTCGCAAAGAAGAACTGCTCTCCGCAGGATCTTCTGGAGCGGGTCAAAATCATGAGCGCCCGCAAGCGCGGCCCGCGCAAGGGCATGCACCGCGTCGTCGCTGCGGAACTCGCTGTCGCATCCTGACCTCATCGCTTCTCCGCTGCACCGGCGGGTCCTTCTCAGACAGGAGGACTCGCCGCAGTCGGCTCCGCGCCGAGCGCTGCCGCCGGAGTATCTCCGCCGCCGCGCAGCCTCCGTTCCTTCTTCCGCTTGACGACTCTGCGAGACGGTAGGCATACTCGCCAACTGTGGCCATCCGATGCAGCCAGGGCGGCTTCGCCAGAGGACGGCGGTTCTTATGGACATCATCCTGATACGTGTTCTTTTTGTACTTCTTCTTTCGGCCGTTTGTTTCTTCCTCCACCCGTTCGGATTAGCCGGACCCGTTGCAGCGATTGCCGGTGCGGCCGCGGCAGGTTTGGTTATCGTCTTCGAGCTGCGGGTGCGTGCGCTTACGCTTCGCCGTCTCATCGGCGCGGTCGCAGGCAGCGTGCTGGGCATCTTTGGCGCGGCCCTGTTTTGCCTTGTCCTTCGTTCCGCGCCGCTTGAGACCAGCACCTCGGCCGTCGTTCAGATCTTTGTCCTGCTGCTGATGACCTATGTGGGCCTGCTGGTCGGCGCCAACAAGGGCGATATGCTCAATCCCACCGCGCTCGGCATCATCTTCAGCGGTGAGCGCCCCTCTCGACGTTCGGTCAAGGTGCTGGACACGAGCGTCATCATTGACGGCCGCATTGCCGACATCGCCGAGGCAGGCTTCATTGACGGCACCATGGTCGTGCCGGAGTTCGTGCTGCGCGAGCTGCAGGTGGTCGCCGACTCCACCGACGGCTCCAAGCGCCAGCGCGGCCGCCGCGGGCTCGATATGCTCCAGCGCATGCAGTCCAACGACAAAATTCAGGTGCAGATCGTGCCCGACGATTTCCCATCCATCCGCGAGGTCGATCTCAAGCTGCTGGAACTGGCAAAGAAGTGGGAAGCCAAGGTCGTCACCAATGATTTCAACCTTAATAAGGTGGCGCACTTGCACCATGTCGAGGTCCTCAATATCAACGACCTCGCCAACGCGCTCAAGCCCGTCGTTCTGCCCGGCGAGCGGATGACGGTGCTCATCCTGAAAGAGGGCAAGGAGTTCAATCAAGGTGTCGGCTATCTCGATGACGGCACGATGGTCGTCGTCGATCATGCCCGCAAGATGATTGGCCGCTCGGTCGATATATCCGTCACCAGCGTCCTGCAGACTGCCAGCGGCAAGATGATCTTCGGCAAGATGGACGAGCCGGGCCGCGCAGCCGATCTTCCGCGCACCGCCGAGATCACGCACTGAACTCGAATGTGACCGCGTCGAACCCGCCGCAGCTACGCTACCGCCTCAGCAGGTGATGGCGACCGCGGAGCAGCCCGGCTTTACCGGCTTCCACTGAATCAGAAACTGCGTCACCGTGCTGGATTCCATCCGGCGCATCGACTCGAACTCGCCCTCCCGCTGGCTGAAGAGAAGTTTTCCCCGATCGTTCAGCACCGCCAGCGCCGGAACGCCCTTCTGCAGCGGAATTTCGTACCTGTGCGCCAGATCTAGATTTTCATCCATGCGGCCGATGTTGATATGGACGACGACATAGTTCGCCTTCACAATAGGAGCATTTGTGGCGTCTTCCATATAGAGCTCCAGCACGCGGCAATCGCCGCACCAGTTGCCCCCAAAGTCCAGAAGCACGCGCTTGTGCGTGGCTGCGGCCGCGTGCAGGGCAGCGGCAAGGTCGGCTTTGGCTTGCTCCGGCGCAGGATACATCTCCTGCGGGGCAGCATTGCCCGACAGGCCGCCTACCGTCAGCACCGCCAATAGTGTCAGAAAGCGAATGGACCGCATGGATGGGGATCCTCCAGGCCTTATCCTTAGTCTGCCATATTGTGGGTTTCTTTTGTGGTATGGGCCGCAGCCTGTAAAAAGATGTACTCTGGTGGGCGATGAGCGATCTCCGCAGCAGGCTGGAATCTCGCGCCTACGCCGACCTGGAAGCCATGATGGAGAGCTATGCCGCTGCAGCGGTGGAGCTTGCGGAGGCCGGCTTTCGTCGCCGCCTGGACTACTCACCGGACTCCATCGAGGCGCTCGACGAGATTCTGGTGCAGGTAGGCGAGACCCCCGACCTCGACCTCGACTTTGAGGTCCGCCTCTGGGGCAGCTACCTCGGAGAGGTTCTGCGCCGCCGCTATGCGGGCGTCTGGGAACTGACGCAGTACCCCGGCGGGGTGGCGGCCGTGCCGGCGGTCGAGGTGCGCGGCTCGCGCCTCTTTCCCCTGCTCAAGGTCTACCGCCGTCTCACTGCCGGCGAGGAAGAGGACCTGCAGAGCTTTTTCACCCTGATTGCGGAGCGACTCGGCAGGCCGGCTCAGGTCAACTGAGAAGGAAGCTTCCCGAAGCCGTGGCAGTCCGCTGTATGCGACAATAGGAAGCGGATACAGTGCGTCGTGCAAGTCCGCCGCACGGAGGAATAAGCAATGGGCGATTTACTGCAACCTTGGCATCTGATCGTTCTGGCGGTCGTCGCATTTCTGCTGTTCGGCGCCAAGCGGCTGCCTGAGCTTGGCAAGGGACTCGGCGAAGGATTGAAGGGGTTCAAAGAAGGCCTGAAGGGCATCAATGAGCCTGCAGCACCCGCGCCGAATGTGCAGCAGAATGCAGCCGCGCCTCAGGCGCCGGCGGCCGGGCAGACAGAACAGAAGCAGTCCTGAGCCATCCGGCGATTCCCGCGCCACTGGCGCAGTGCCGGAGACAACATCGCGACCAATACGAAGGGCCTGTGACGATACACAGGCCCTTCGCTTTGCCCCTCGTTCTTTGGAACAGCTCTACTGCACTTCCTGTGCCGACGGATAGTAGCCGCGCTTCGCGTAGACTTCCAGACCGGGCCGCTCCACGCGCACATCGATGCTGCGGAACTTCGAGTCGTAAATCGATTCGTGACTTGCATACACCAGCGTGTACTGCGCCCGCGCCTGTTCGGCGATGGTGGCATAGCTCTTTTCAATTCCATTCAGCCCGCGCTCTGAATCCAGGCCGCCGCCGGTCAGGGCCGTATACTTCACCAGCACGTTGTCATACATCTGAAATGGCAGATGGAAGCGGCTGATGTAGCCCTCGCCCCAGCGCGCCGAGTCGCCCACCAGAGTCGCCCAGACCGCAATGTTGTTCGTCTCCAGATACCGCAGCACATCGCGGAAGCTCGCCTTGCTGCCGTACTCCTTGCCGTCTGAAATTACGTAAATCACGCGCCGACGGCCCTGCGGACGCGTCGAGAGCTCCTTGGCCGCAGCCAGGATCGCGTCGTTCAGCGTGTGAATCTCCTTTGGAATCGTGATGAATGGTCCCGAACCCGTCGAGCGTCCTGGCTGCAGGTTGGGGTCCGCGCAGTTGCCGTTCACATGCACGTTGCACCCTGCCATCGGTCCGGAGTTATACGGGATCAACTCTTCCCGTCCCGTCTCCTTGGTCAGCGCAAGCACGGCCGGTACGCGGCTGCTTTGGGCGCCTGTAAAGCCCGTGCGTTCCTGCGAACCATTGGCGTAAGAGAAGATGGCAATCTCGTCATAAGGCGTCAGCGCGCCCTGGATCGCACCCAGCGAATCGTTCACCCGCGCCATCACGTCGGAGGTCAGGCTCTGGTCGATCACAAACGCGATCGAAAGCGGGAACGGATCGACGAAGAACTCCTTCAGTGGCTCATAGACGCCGTTCTCAAATACCCTGAAATCGCGCCAGGTAAGACCCGAGACCAGCTTCCCCTTGGAATCCTTGACCGTGACCGGGACTTCTACATAGGTCACGTTCATGTGCAGAATTGTGCCCAATTCCTGCGGGGACGGGGTCTCCGGGGGTGTGGCCTGAATCTGATCCTTTGCGGGGGCAGGAGCCGGAGCGGCCTGCGCCGGCGGCTGGCTGGACGAGCTGGGCACCTGATTCTGGCCCGTAGCGCCCGCGTTCGCGTTCGCGCCGATACCCGGCGTAATGGGGCCGCTTAGATCTGTAAGTGGCGCAGCGCCTTGCGGAGCCGGCGCGTCCGGCACACCCGATGCCTGCTGGGCATGCACCGCCGCCGCCATGCTGCCAAATGTACCCAGAACCACTGCAAACGCCGCTGCCGCCGAAACGAACCTCACGTCTTTCCCGTCCTCCCGCAATCGCGCTCTGAATCCGGCAAGCTACCGGATTCGTACCGCGCAATTCCGCCGTCAGCCCTCAAAAAGGCTGCACACGTCAGAGTATCAGACGCGCACAAACGCGTTGGGTTGCCTATTCTTCCATCTTTGGATGCGGTATGCTCTCTTCGTGCCAAAGCCCTCGTCTATAAGCATGAGCATGCGCACCCGTCTCATCCCCGCCCTTGCCCTCCTTTGCCTCGCCGCCGGCCTGCGCACAGCGCAGGCGCAGTTGGCTCCCTCGCCCGACGAGCCCCCGGTCAGCACCGCACCGGCCACCGCGCCCGACGATCAGCCTGTGGCGACCTTCAAGGTGCAGGTCAACCTGGTAGATCTCTTCTTCACCGTCAAGGACAAGAACGGCAACCTCGTTCCCCACCTGAACAAGACGGATTGCTCGGTGCAGGAAGACAAGGCGCCGCAGACATTCAAGAGCTTCGTCGCAGAGAACAATCTGCCCCTCACCCTCGGACTCCTCCTCGATACCTCCGGCAGCCAGTACCGCGTCCTGCCCCTGGAGCAACAGGCCGGCAGCGAGTTCCTCTCCCGCGTGCTCAAGCCCAAGGATCAGGCGTTCCTGCTCTCCTTCGATGTCAACGTGGACCTGCTGCAGGACTTCACCAACAGCGCGCGCCAGCTCTCCCGGGCCATGAACAAGGCCGAGATCAACACCGCCGGAGGCAACGGCGCAGCGGGCATTCCGGGCCTCGGCGGTGGTACCATCCCCGTCTCCGGCACGCCCAAAGGAACGCTGCTCTACGATGCGGTCTACCTCGCCTCCAACGACAAGCTCAACCAGGAGACCGGCCGCAAGGCCATGATTATCCTCACCGACGGCGAGGACGAAGGCAGCAAGACGAAGATCAACGACGCCATCGCCGCCGCCCAGCGCTCCAACGTCATCATCTACGTCATCCTGATCGCCGACACCGGCTTCTACGGCAACTTCGGTATGGGCTACGGCGGCTACTCGGCCGCGAACAAGATGTCCCAGGAGACCGGTGGCCGCGTCATCAACGTCGGCAACAACGGCAAAAAGCTGGAGGAAGCCTTCGAGCAGATTGAAGATGAGTTGCGCACGCAGTATGTGGCAACCTACACTCCCACCAACACCAAGCTGGACGGCACCTTCCGCCACGTCGCCGTTTCCTGCGGAGAAGGCATGAAGGTGCAGGTCCGGCGGGGCTACTTTGCTCCCACGCCAGACGGCAACTGAGCGGCACCTGCGAGGCTGCATCCAGCATCGACCGCGAAGATACAGCGTCCCGCATCCGTTTGAATCTTCTTTGCCGGCGAGAGCCCATTCGCTCTCGCCATGGACACAGCAATGGAGGAAGACCCATGAAAGCAAATGCCATCCTTTTTAAGCGCGACTGGCTGGCCGGGATAGCCATGCTGACCCTCGCAGCCGCATGCATCGCAGGCTGCAAAACCCAGAGCACGCAGCCGCCTGAGCGGACTGACCAGCAGATCGCCAATGACATCCAGGCCAAAATCCAGGGCGAGCAGGCGCTCGCCAACCAGCCCATTCAGGTCAGCGTCTCGAACGGCGTAGCCACTCTCAGCGGCACGGCCAGCGACGATGCATCGCGAGCCCTCGCTGGCAACGACAGCGGTTCCGTGGCCGGTGTCAAGACCGTGGTCAACAACCTCACCGTGCAGCCGCCCTCAGCCGCAGCCGCACCTATGCCGCAGCGTCAGGAGCCGCCCGCTCAACCCATGCGCCGCACGCGCAACGTGACGCAGGCGCGCGAGGCCGCGCCGCCTCCGCCGGTTGTCGCTCCTGTTCGGCAGCCTTCCATGCCCGCGCAGCCCAGCGCACCGCCGCCCCCTGCGCAACCCGTTGCCCGCCAGATTGTCATTCCCGCCGGAACGCCAATCTCCGTCCGCATGGCCGAAACGCTGGACAGCAAAACGACGCAGACCAACGACACCTTCCATGCCACCCTCGCGCAGGATGTGGTTGTCGGGGGCCTCGTCGCTCTTCCGCACGGTGCGCCGGTGCTGGGGCGCGTGACCGATGCCAAAGAGGCCGCCCACTTCAAGGGCAATGCGGCACTCGCCATCGAACTCACGCAGCTCACCGCCCATGGACAGAAGATTGACCTGACGACCGACCAGTACGGCACACAGGGAGCAGGCCGCGGCAAAAATACAGCGGAGAAGGCCGGCGGCGGTGCAGCGCTCGGAGCCATCATTGGCGCTCTGGCCGGCGGCGGCAAAGGCGCAGCCATCGGCGCAATCGCGGGCGGCGGCGCAGGCGCTGGCGTCAATGCCGTCACTCGCGGTCAGCAGGTCCAGATTCCTGCCGAAACCATTGTCAACTTCAATCTGCAGTCGCCCGTGGTCGTCAACGTGATGGTTGGCCCATCCGGCGCTGTACAAAACGAAGCTCCGCAGGAGCCTCAGTTGCTTCATCGCTGAACAGGATGGCCAGCTTTGGGTCACTCGGTGTCCGCATTTCGGACACCGAGTGACCTAAAGGTGTGCGCCGCGGTAATCTGGCGCGCAGATGTACGCATCGATACCATCGGCGCAGCGGGAGAGAACTTGAGGGCAAGGACGAAAAAATCTTCAGCCCGTCCGCCCCGACCCTCCGCGAGGTGCGCGTCATGTTGCCCCAACACGTGAGTCTCGAAACCTTCGAAATCAGTCCGCGCTTTCGCCGCAGCATTGAAGATCGCATTGTGAAGCTGGAGCGCGACGCCGACGCCGACGAAGCTCTCCTCGCCAGCCTCAGCCATGACGATCACATCCGGCGGCAGATCCGCCTGGTTGCGGCGCAGCGCGTTGAGGCCCAGCGCATGCGCAGATTTCTGGAGCGCGCCCGGACGCGCCTGCCCCGGCCGGTAAGTACTCTTTGATGACGAGGGATCAGCGCAGTTTTTCGCGCACTTCAGGCCGGATCAGATAGAGGAAGAAGAAGAGGTTCAGCAGTCCCTGCACCAGACCCGGCGCGGCGTGTTGCGTGCCGAAGACCCACAGGTTGTAGCAGGCCAGCAGAAAGACCGCCGCCAACGCCGCGGCCCACGCCCAGCGCAGCAACAAAATCAGTCCCGCGCTCGAAGTAAGAAACGCCATCGCCAGCAGCAGAAACAGCGCCGGATAGTGGCCTCCCGCCACGCCCAGAATGATGACACCCGCGAGCAGCAGCAGATACAGTGCGATGGCCGCCACGCCCGGCAGCGGCAGGGGCCTGCGCACTGGCTCCTTCTTCTTCGCCGGCGTGTCGACTGTGGGTTGATGCTTCGGCTCGCTCATAGCGTGTGCAGGTAGGCCAGCAGGTCCTGCAGTTGGCTGTCGGTCAGCGGCGTGCCCGGCATCATGGTGCGGCCGTGCAGAATCACCACGGTGAGCCGCTCGTCGGTCGGCGGCATTCCGGAAGGCATCGTCGGCTGCTTGGTCAGCGCCTGCAGTCCCGGTCCGTGCAGCGAACTGGTGGTCGTGGCGTAGTGGCAGCGCGCGCAGTTCTGCTGGAAGACGACGGCCCCGCGCGCTTCCTGCGCGGTCCACTGCGAGGAGGGCTTGGATGGGGGCAAAGAACGGCAGCCCGCCAGAGCCAGTATCGCCCCGCCCAGGGCGGCAAAAGAAAGAATGCGCATCACGCCTTCGATGATACCTGCCCGGCCGCGCACGCCGTCACTCTGCCGCGGCAATCGTTTCGCAGATGCGTCGCATCGCCTGAGACTCCGCATCGCTGCCCGGCCTGTGTCCGTTCACCAGAATTGAGAACGCCAGCACCTTGCCGCTCGCCGCGGTGAGGTAGCCGCTCAGGGCATTTGTCTCATTCAGCGTCCCCGTCTTGGCCCACAGTTTGCCCTTCAGCGGCGAGTCCTTGAACCAGCCGGCCAGCGTGCCGTCCACGCCGGCGATGGGCAGTGTTGCGCGCCACTCCGCGCCCCAGGCCTGCCGCGAGGCGTAGCTCAGCAGCTGCGTGAAGGCGCGCGGGGTGATGCGGTCGTCTTCGCTGGTGCCGGAGCCATCGTAGAAAAAGAATTCGTCGTCCTTCACCCCTGCCTGCACCAGGAACTGGCGTACCACGCGCGTGCCCTGTTCCAGGCTGCCGTCGTTGCCCAGCACCCGGCCCAGCGTTCTCAGCAGCAGCTCCGCATGCAGATTCTGGCTCACCTTGTTGATCACCGTGATGTCTTCGATCATCGGCACCGACAGATGCGTAGCAAGCACGCGCCTGTCCTGCAGAGGCGCCGCGATGGTCACAATCACGCGCGGCGTCAGCTCCAGCGGCTGAGCGCGCTCGGCAGCAAAGTCGCCCGTGCCGTTGGGCAGGCGGTGCGCAGCCGTCGCGGAGCCGGTCACCTGGATACCGCGCGTCATCAGCGCCTGCTTGAGCGCCGCCGCGGCAAAGTCTGCGGGGTCCTCCACGGCAAGCTCAGCACGATAACCCTGCGCCGGCACGGTGCCCCATGTGCGCACCAGCAGGCTGCCGGGCATGCGCTGCAATCCCGGATGCGCCGCCGCGCCCGCCGCCGCCACAGTCGTCGTGCTGTCCAGCGTGTAGTAGTCATCGACCGGCGACCACTCCGTCGCCAGCCCGTCGGGAGCGGTTGCGTCGGCCCGCATGCGCAGTTCGATGGTGTTGTCGTTAAAACTCAGCGCCGACACCGGCGCGCCATAGCTCCATTGCAGGTCGTCCCAGCTCCAGCCGCTCCCATACGGCTCGTTAAGAAAATAGCTGTCGTCGCCCACGACGTTGCCGTCCACCGTGCGCACGCCCGCCTCCACCACCTGCTGTGCCAGCCGCTCCAGCGGCGTCATCGGCTGTGGCGCCGGCTCCGCCGGCGTGCTCGTGGGTCCGTTCGACGGCGCGGGCTGGCCTGCAGTCTCGCCCGGTTCTCGATAGGGAAAATGCCGCGCACTAATTGTGGGGTCGCCCGATCCAAGTACCATCAGGTTGCCGTGCAGTGTTCCTGCAGCATCCACCTCGCCGCTCGCAACCACATTCGTGGTCCACGTCAGCGTCTCCACCGGCAGCAGAGCAAAGGCCGCGGCCGTCGTCGCCAGCTTTGCATTGGACGCCGGCGTGAACAGCTTGCCGTCGTTCAAGCCATAGAGCGTGTGCCCGTCCAACGTGGTCACGCTGATGCCAAAAGTCGAGTGAATCAGCGCCGGCTCGGCAACAATCGCCGCAATCCGGTCCGCCAGCGCCCCAACCGTCTCCGCTGAGCCGGCATGCGCCTTCGCGTGGCGTTGAGCCGGTTGCGCGCGTAGCCCCGACTGGGTGACCGGCAGCAGCAGCAGGAGAGCGGTAGCGCAGCGCATCCTGGTCCTGATCCTGGTTCTGGTCATGGCCGGAGTGTAGCAGGAGGCCGCGCTCGTAGAATGCAAATGAGAATCTCTGCCCGCCGATGCACGCGCCCCCGTCCAATCCGGTCCGTCTGCCCACCTGCCGTGATCGTGCTTCATGGCGGCTGCGCAGCCGCACTTTAGAACTGAGCCAGCGCACACTTCTCATGGGCATCGTCAATATCACGCCCGATTCCTTTAGCGATGGCGGCAGCTTCTTCACGCCCGATACAGCCATTGCCCACGCGCTCGGCCTCCTCGACGACGGCGCCGACATCCTCGATCTCGGCGCGGAGAGCACGCGGCCCGGCTCTCGGGCAGGTGGCACTCCGGCAACCCCGGAAGCCCCGGCAGTGAGCGCGGAGGAAGAACAGGCGCGGTTGCTCCCGGTGCTCGAAGGCGTCCTGCGCGCACGGCCTTCCGCCGTCCTCTCAGTGGACACCTATAAAGCCGCCACGGCGCGCGCCGCGTTGGCCGCCGGCGTAGAGATTGTGAACGACGTCAGCGGCTTTCAGTGGGACCCGGAAATGGCGAGCATCTGCGGCGCATCGCGCTGCGGCGTCGTGCTCACCCACACCCGAGGACGCCCGGAAGAGTGGGCATCGCAACCGGCCCTTGCTTCCGATGGGGTGCTCTCCACCGTCCGCGCCGGACTCGCTGCCAGCATGGGTGCGGCGACGCACGCGGGCATCGATGCAGAAGCCATGGTTCTCGACCCCGGCTATGGCTTTGGCAAGCGCTTCGACGAGAACTATGCGCTGCTCGCGCGCCAGCACGAGCTGCTTGACCTCGGTCGCCCGTTGTTGGCCGGGCTCAGCCGTAAATCCTTCCTCGGCCGCACGCTCGCGCCGCTCTTCGCGGGCAAGGACGCGCCACCGGATGCACGCGAGACGGCCAGCGTGGCCGCGCTCGTCGCCGCCATTCTCCATGGAGCCTCGATCGTCCGGGTCCACAACGTGCGCGCCGCGGCTGAGGCAGCGCGCATCACCGACGCCATCCTCGTCGCGGAGAGTCATCTTCCGCCATCGCAGACTTAGCCTCCTCTTCGCGCCGGAGCAGAACGAAAGACCCGAGGGTTTATCATCGAAGAGGTGCGGTCCGGAGGAATCCGACCGCGTACAACCCTTTGCGCAGGTGTCCAGATTTACCTGGGCAGAGGATATTTCTGCGAGAAAATCGAGCAACGATGCGAGCGAAGACTGCGGTAGTGCTGGGCGCCCAGTGGGGCGATGAAGGCAAGGGAAAAATTGTCGATGTGCTGAGCGAGCGCTTCAGCGCCGTAGCCCGCTATGCCGGCGGCCACAATGCCGGTCACACGGTCATCCACGGCGAGCAGAAGTTCGTGCTGCAGTTGATCCCCTGCGGCATCCTTCGGGCTGGCTGCAAGGCCGTCATCGGCAACGGCGTGGTGCTCGACCCAATCGCCTTCTTGCGCGAGGTCGCCAAGCTCCGCGAGCTCGGCATCGATGTCGATGGGCAGCTCTTCGTCTCCAATCGCGCCCAGGTCATCCTGCCCTATCACCGCATGATCGAGCTCGCCGCCGAGAGCGCGCCGGGGCGCAAGAAGATTGGCACCACCAGCCGCGGCATTGGCCCGGCCTATGAAGACAAGATGGCGCGCAATGGCCTGCGCATCGTGGACCTGCTGCGCCCCGACCTGCTCAAGACCCACATTGAGGCAGCCTGCGCGGAAAAGAACGCGATCGCGCACGCGCTCTTCGGCACCGACCCGCTCGACCCGGCGAAGATGTACGACGAGTACGCCGCCGCGGCAGAGCAGGTGCGGCCTTTCGTCACGGATACCGGCAGGCTGCTGCACGGCATCCTGCGCGAAGGCGGCAGCGTCATGTTCGAGGGAGCGCAGGGCACCATGCTCGACATCGACCACGGCACCTATCCCTTCGTCACCTCGTCCAGCGCCACTGCCGGCGGCGCGGCCACGGGCACCGGCGTTGGTCCCACGGCCATCGGCACTGTCGTCAACGTGACCAAGGCCTACGTCACACGCGTCGGCGAAGGACCCTTCCCGACAGAAATTCACGAGCCGGTCGGCGATCATCTCCGCGCGCGCGGAAATGAGTACGGCGCCGTCACAGGCCGCCCGCGCCGCTGCGGATGGCTCGACATTCCCCTGCTGCGCTACTCGAACCAGGTCAATGGCGCGGAGTGGCTGGTCGTCACCAAGATGGACGTGCTCGACAAACTCGACGAGATTCCGGTTTGCGTCGGCTACAAGATTGACGGTAAAACCTCGGATGAAATCCCCGCGGACGTGGCCGGGCTCGAAAAGATCGAGCCCGTCTATACAACGCTCAAGGGGTGGAAGGCTCCGACCGAAGGCATCACCGAATTCGACAAGCTGCCCGCCGCCGCGCGCGAGTATCTTCGCTTTCAGGAGCGGGAGAGCGGGGCGAAGATTGGCATGATCTCCACCGGACCCGATCGCGATCAGACCATGGTGCTCCCTGAATTTGCTGCTGCGCTCAAGTCCATTCACGGATAAACTGTACGGACCGCTGCGCACGCTCAGGCGCGGGCGAGGACCCTGCCAAGATGAAGAGTTTTCTGGTTCGCATGAAGTTTTCCCCGGATGACCGGGTTGAAGTTGCCGAGATTCTGCGCAATCTGGCCGAAGCCTCCCGCCGGGAGCCCGGCTGCATCAGCTATATTCCTCATCATGTGGAAGGCGATCCCGATGCAGTCCTGATCTATGAGCAATACAAGGACGACGCGGCGGAAGATGCGCATCGCAAGTCTCCCCACTTTAAGAAGTACGCAGTCGGCGGCCTCTATCAGAAGATGCTCGAGCGCAGCCGCGAAGATCTGATCGCGCTGCTTTAATGCGTGGGCTACGTCTTTCTGTCTCGTTGCAGGCGCAGCCTTTCCTACCCAGCCGCTGTCGATTGACCATCACGACACCTGCGGTCTAACATCCGAGTCACCGATGAGTACGCCCCTGGTGATTTCGCGAACCGGTTTGCGCGCGGGTTGGGTCTTGATGGTCGCACTGCTTGTTCCATGCTGCGGCCCGCTGCCGCTCCACGCAGCGCCGAGGGCCGAGCGCCATGAGCAGCGGCACGAGATTGATCAGCTCGAGGCGCAGTGGCGAGACGCGCTGCTCAAGGGTGATTCCAAGACCCTCGGCAGCCTCCTTGCCGACGATTACATCGGCATCACCAACAACGGCACACTCCTCTCCAAAGACGACACCCTGGCCAACCTCAGCAGCGGCGCGCTTCACTTTGACTCGATCCAACTCTATGAGCGGAAAATCCGCTTCTATGGCGCCACGGCTCTGGTCACCTCCCGCGCAGAAGTAGCAGGCAGAAATCCCGACGGGCCGGTCTCGGGCATCTTCCGCTATACGCGCGTCTATGTACGAGACGCCACCGGAAAGTGGCACATCGTCAGCTTCGAGACCAGCCCCATCCGCGACCACGGCGACAAGGGGGACAAGGTTGAAAAGGGCGACAAGGGCGAACCTTAATCCTCTCGCTACAATAGGCCCATGCCTGAATTGCCCGAGGTCGAGACGGTTGCCCGTGGTGTGCACCAGCGCGTCCATGGTGATCGAATCGTGGAGGTCTGGGTCGGCCGGCATCCTGAGCCGTTCAAGACCCCTCCCGCTAGCATGGCCAAAGGCCTTGAGGGCCGGGCGATTCTCTCCGTCCGTCGCCTCGGCAAGCACATCGTCTGTGAGTTGGGCACTGCGGCATCCAATCGGACGGCTCCTCGCCGCGCCCGCACCCCATCCCCTCAGCCGGAAGCGCAATGGATTGTGCATCTTGGCATGACTGGGCGGCTGCTTGTCACCACCCCGGACGCGCCTGTGGCGGCGCACACACATGCCCGGCTCACTCTCGCAGGCGGCCGGGAGCTACGCTTCGTTGATCCGCGACGGTTCGGACGGCTGGAGTGGCGGGACCTGCGCCGCAGCAAGCCGTTCACGCCTCCCGGCGCGGAGCCGCTGGAGATTGATTCCGAAGAGTTTGCCGCGCTCTTCCGCAAGCGCAAGCTCCCCGTGAAGGCGGCTCTGCTCAATCAGGCGCTTCTCTCCGGCGTCGGCAATATCTATGCGGACGAGAGCCTCTTCCGCGCCGGGATTCGTCCACGGCGCAGCGTGGGGCGGCTGAGCCGCGCCGAACTGGAGCGCTTGCGCCGGGCGCTGGGTGAGGTGTTGCGCCAGGCCATCTCACTAGGCGGCTCCTCGGTCTCCGATTATGTGGATGCCAACGGAGTGCGAGGTTTTTTCCAGTTGGAGCACCGCGTCTACCAGCGCACCGGCGAGCCGTGCCGGGTCTGCGGCGCCCCGATCCAGCGTATCGTTGTCGGCGGCAGAAGCACCCACTATTGCCCTGCCTGTCAGCGATAGACAAGGAAACAACAGGTTATGATTTTTAGAAGAACAAGCCTGCTCTACCTATAGGAATGCACACTTATCCGGCGATCCTTCTCCGGCAAGTTCATGAAAAGAAACATACTCAAGAATGGCGCATCGATTGCTAATTAGAGGGTGCCAGTGATGTACAGGCTGATTGGCAAAGCTGGTCAGCCACTCGAAGAGCAGACTCCCGGCAAGAGAATCGCCAACGTAGCGATCGTCCTGAGATGGAAGACCAGCCGGGGAAGTCTGAAGCAGCACCGGTGGAAACACCACCGAGATCGACGCTGGGAGGCCAGTGACCAGCGCAAGAGCACGAAAAAGCCACCCATTTGGGTGGCTTTTCACTTTTCCGGCCCATCGGCGTTCCATGTACATTAGCCGCAGCTTGTCCGGCACGGCGGAGTATGGGACTTGCGCAGTCAGCGGGCGCCTTGTACTATGAGAGATGCCTGTGGAAGCGGCTGATGCGAAGCGCCTGTTTGGGCGATAAGCGCTCGCCGTAACGCCGGGTGCCCCCAGAGCCTGTCCAGTCCGTCATTCGAAGTGGACGCTTGCATGGCATTCCTGCGGAAGGCATCGTCCAAAGGGTGGCGCGCCGAATTGAATCCAATCCTGACAAGCGAAGAAGTTCCATTTTCGTAGGTCGGGCGTTCAGTGCGACAAGAGCGTTGTTCAAAAGTTGCATGAGTCCTGAGCCGGAGTTCGGGTAACCGGATCGGTCAACAGGGCAAGCCGCACCACGATTGCGTTCGGGACGGAATAGCTGGAAGAATGAGCTTGTTCCTTGCCCGGCATCAGCTACGGCGAGCCGGTCCCCCGGCGACGATTTGACTGTAGACCCGCAGTAAGGGTTTTGATTTTCTGCACCGCACGCCGCTGAGGGTGGATGCGGCGGCAGAGCAAGTTGGTTCGATCTGGCCTTTATCGGCAGGATTGGACCGATCCAGGAAAAAGCACTGTAAAGAATGTGCCAGGAAGTGCACGCATGACGACAGAACCGACGCAGCCTCTGCCGGAGCAGGGGCCAGTCCAGGCCAATAGCGGTCAGGGACAGTCGCAAGGGCATCGCCGCCGCCGGCGCCGCCGCAAGAATAAATCGAGCCAGCAGGGCGCGCAGCAAAACCAGCCGCAGCAGGTCCAGCAGCAGAGTCCGCCACCTGTGCAAGAAAAGGCTACGCCTTCCTCTCAAAGCCAGCGGCCGCCGTATCAGGCACAGGGCCGGAAGAAGAAGAAGTTCTTCCAGAAGCCGCAGCAGCCGATGGGCCAGCCCGGCAACTCGATTGCGCCCCCGCAGGGCAGGCGCAAGGAAAAGCGCAGCCAGAAGGGCCCTCGTACCTTCGTCGGTCCCATGGACCACAGCTATCGCGCCGTGAACGGGAATGTGGCCGACGGCCCCGCCTCGACGATCCCGACCAGCGGCAACGGGCACGGCAGTTACTATCCCGAGCTGTATCACTCCACGCCGCCTGTCCCCGTGCGTGAAGATGCTCCAACCCGCATCGTCTGCTTCATCGAAGATCTGTTCTTCCAGGCCAAGATTCAGGAGACGGCGCGCAAGCTGGGCGTGAAGGTCGAGTTCGTCAAGGGGGACAACAAGGACACCATCGCGCGCATGACCGATGCGCCTGAAGCAGAAAAGCCCACGCTGGTCGTCTTCGACCTCAACAACACGAATGCCAAACCGATGACGCTGATTCCCAAACTGAAGACGAAGCTCAAGAAGGCGACCTCCATCGTCGGATTCCTTAATCATCTGCAGGGCGACCTGAAGGCGAAGGCCGTTGAGGCGGGCTGCGACACCGTGATGCCGCGTTCTGCCTTTTCGCAGAGCCTGCCCAACCTGCTCCGCCGCTATGGTCTGGAGGAAGAAGAGGAATACGTGCCCCAGCCGGTGTAATCCCGGCCTGGACAAAGCTGCGAGGGCGTCTCCTATGGAGGCGCCCTATCTTTTGGCAGTGTCTCTGGAAGTGTCTATCCCGGCGGCCAGCCGAGGGCGCGTCCGCCCAGCAGGTGGACGTGCAGATGATCGACCGTTTGCCCGCCGTCTTCTCCGTGATTAATCACGACGCGATAGCCTTTGTGCAGGCCGCGAGCGCGGGCAATCTCTGCCGCGGCTCCGAGAAGGTGTCCCAACAGACCCTGGTCACCTGCCTGCGCGTTCGCCAGCGAGTCGATATGCCGCCGCGGTGCGATAAGAATGTGCGTTGGCGCCTTCGGGTTGATGTCCGCAAAGGCGTAGCAGTGCTCATCCTGGTAGATGGCTGTGGATGGAATTGCGCCTTCGATGATCTTGCAGAACAGGCAGCTCATGACGGCAACAGTGTACCTGAGCGCGCCGTCTCCGGGCCCGCCGACTTACACTGGGCCGGTATGCGGCTCTTCGTTGGGATTCCGTTGACCGTGTCTGTCGCAGGTGCGCTGCAGGAGCTCACAGCGCGCCTGCGTGCAGGCCAGGAAGACCTGCGATGGATGGCCCCCGAGTCGTGGCACATCACGCTTCAGTTTCTCGGTGAAACTGCAGATGAATGCTATGCGTGCGTGCAGGCGCAGTTGCAGACGATCCACGCACACCCGGTCCGAATTGCGCTGGACGACCTCATCTGCTTCGAGCGCGTCGGCGTGGTGGCAGCCGGTGTCGAACTCACAGACTCACTTTCAGCGCTGCATCGCTCCGTCGTGCTCGCCACGTCTCGCTGTGGATTCGTGTCCGAGAGCAGGCCGTATTCGCCGCACATCACTTTGGCGCGGATGCGGCGCGGGTTGAAACTCCGCGTGCGCGGCGCACTGCAGCAGGCCCTGCGCGAGCCACTTCGGCTGCCGGTGTTTGAAGCCCAGGAGTTTCTGCTCTATGAGAGCCTCCTTGGCAGCGGCGGAGCACGCTATCAGGTCCGCGGACGCTTTGCGCTTGGCGCGTCTGCTGAAGCCCCGCAGCCTTGACTCAAAGCTGAATCGCCCACCAGTCACGAGACCGATGGGCGATTTTGCTTACGCTTTTCGTCCAGCCTACTGGTTGGACGAGGAAGAGGAAGACGACGACGGTGCTTTCGAGTGCCGTGTGGGCAGCGGCTTGCGGGTTTCCGGCTGCACCGTTGTTTCGTCCACGGGATTCGTGCCCTGCACATCGTTCGAGAAGTTGGCTGCCGGAGGAACCAGGAAGTTGTGGGCCTTCTGCTCATCCTCTGTGCCGGTTGCCGTGGTTACGCGTGAAGGATCGATGCCCTTTTCCTTCACCAGGTAATCCTTCGCATTGACCGCGCGCTGCGCCGCGGGATCGACGGGTTGCTTGCCCTTGTGCGCATGTTTCTTCGCCGTCGCCGCCTTTTCCTTGCTGGTCGAGTTGCCCACGATGACGGTCTTCGCGTCGGGCTGTTTCTGCATCTCGATCGCCACTTCATCCAGGCAGGCCTTGGATTCATTGTCGACGCGCGTCGGGCGCTTCGGATCCATCTCAAAGGAGATGACGCAGAGCGACTCGACATGGACGACCGGCGGCGGAGGCGGTGGCTGAATCGTGACCGTCGTGCCCGAGGTTGCCGTGTGGCCCTTATCGTCGGCCACCTTGCAGGTGACTTCAACCGGGCCCGTGGGCGCGCCGGTCGAGGAGAAGGTTGCGGTCGATCCGCTTCCGCTGATCGTTCCCGCCGCAGCCGAGTAGCTGTAAGTGAGCGGACGGTTCTGCGGGCTTACGCCGGTCGCGGTCACCGTGCTCGACTCACCGGGCTGGATCGTGGCCGGGCTGGCCGCACAGCTCAGCGTTGGCGGCTCAAACTCCTTCACGGTGTAGCTGGTGGAGCACTCGGCGGACTGGCCTGGCTTCGCGCCCTCTTTGCCTTTCTTGCCTTCCTTGACGGTTCCCTTGACGGTATAGCTGCCGGGATTCAGTGCGCTCGTGTTGACGGCGGCGCTGCTCCCGTTGCCGGTGACTCCATCACCGGACCAGGTGTAGAGCACGCTGGTGTTCTTTTTGGTGCTGATCGAGCCGGCCGTGCCCGTCACCGTGACAGGCTCACCCTGAAAGACGGCTGGTGGGGCGGCATTGCAGGCGAGTGTGATGGGGGGCTGCTTTTTGCAGCCCATCGGAAGCAGCGTCAGGCTGGCCGCAGAAAGAGCCAAAGCGAGTGATTGCGTTCTACGCGAAAACATTTTCTTCTCCTTCGCACGTCACAGTGAATTCCATGTTGCCAATCTTGTAAGGAGCACAGCCTTCCCGCTCTCATCATGCATTCTGTCCAGGCCAGAAGTACGAAGGCGCTCCATCGCGAACACGTTCTTCGAGTGCCTTTACGCACAAAGGACCTACAGATACAAAGTCGCCAAATCCACCGCAGAGAAGCCGAGTAGCCCAAACCGCCACCTTGCGACTGGTCTGGTCCGTGAGAAGACGTATGCCCTTGTTTGATAGGAAGCGCCGTCTTTGCATGAGGTTGCCCGTAATTTTCACGCCTCGATGGCGGAATGATGCATCACGCACCGGCGGGCGACGGCTTTCCTCGCGCTGCGGGGGAGCTTTCGGGCTAGACAGTGCACCTTTGTGCCACACATGCTGCCTTCGCCGGGCATGGTCCGGGGGCAGCACAAACGCGAAGATTTACCGCAAGGCGAGTGCCAGTAGCCTGGCAAAACCGGGCGGGAAGGAGATGAACGAGCAGGTCGCGACCATGCTGTGCAGCATTCCGCCCTGATGACGAGGTCGAAGTAAGGAACGTTGTGTCGAATCGCAGCGGAGGCTGATTCCTGACGGCAGTCATCCTACTGCACGATGCGAGGCGAACCCGATTCTGGCCTACAATCAACCCATGGCCTCTGCCGAGCATTCCCCGTTTCGCATCGTGCACGCCGTCTGCCCGCACGACTGCCCTGACTCCTGCGCCGTGCTGGTCACCGTCGATGATACCGGCAGAGCCGTCAAGATTCAGGGCGATCCGACGCAGCCGGTGACTCAGGGATTTCTCTGCGGTAAAGTCGCCAAGTATCTGGACCGCGTCTACTCGCCGGACCGCGTTCTGTACCCAATGCGCCGCAAGCCCGGCGCGGCGAAGGGTGCGCGCCAGCCCGGACGCGAAAAGGAAGCCTTCGAACGCATCGGCTGGGACGAAGCCCTCGACGAGATCGCAGCGCGGTTGCAAGAGACCGCCGCGCGCTACGGTTCGGAGTCGATTCTGCCGTACAGCTACGCCGGCAACATGGCGCTGCTCGGCTTTGGCTCCATGGACCGGCGGTTCTTTTCCCGGCTGGGAGCCTCGCAGCTTGACCGCACCATCTGTTCGCAGGCCGGGGGCGTGGGGTGGAGCCTCGTCTACGGCAGGAAGCTTGGAACGCCGACCGAAGACTTTCGCCTCGCAAAGCTCATCCTTGCCTGGGGCGCCAACATCCACGGCAACAACATCCATTTGTGGCCGATGATTGAAGATGCCCGCCGCAACGGCGCGCGTCTCATCGTCATCGATCCATACCGCACGCGCACTGCATCTCTGGCCGACTGGCACATCGCCATCCGGCCCGGCACGGATGCGGCCCTGGCCCTGGGCATGATGCATGTCATTTTGAACGAGGGACTGGAAGACCGGTCCTTCATCGCCGAGCGTACGCACGGCTTCGCTCAGCTTGCCCAGCGCGTCCGCGAGTACACCCCGGAGCGCGTCGCGCACTGGACCGGCATGACTGCCGCCGAGGTGGAACAGTTGGCGCGCGAGTACGCCACCACGCGGCCGGCTGCTCTGCGCCTCAACTACGGCATTCAGCGCGCAGAGTATGGAGGAGCGGCGGTGCGGGCTGTGGCCATGCTGCCCGCCGTCACCGGAGCCTGGCGGCATCGCGGCGGTGGTGCTGTACTGTCCACTTCCGGTGGCTTTCAATGGAACAAGGAAGCGGTGGAGCGGCCCGAACTGGCGCAGGCGTCTCCGCTGGGGCGGCCGGGACGGGTCGTCAACATGTCCGCGCTGGGCGAGGCCCTCACCACGCTGGGCGATAAGCCCGCGGACGGCCCGCGCGTGCATGCACTCTTTGTCTACAACTCCAACCCCGCCGCCGTAGCGCCCAACTCCAATGCGGTAAGGCGGGGGCTGATGCGCCCCGATCTCTTCACTGTGGTTCACGAGCAGTTCTTTACCGATACGACGGACTATGCCGACTATCTGCTGCCCGCGACGACCTTTCTGGAGCACACTGATCTCCAGAGCGCCTACGGGCACTACCACTTGCAGATCTCGCGGCAGGCCATCGAGCCGGTCGGCGAGGCGCGGTCCAACGTCTGGCTCTTCGGCCAGTTGGCGCAGCGCATGGGCTTCGTAGAGCCCTGCTTCCGCGACACCGCCGAGGAGATGGTGGCGCAGGCGCTCAGCATCGGCGCCGATGGCCACTCGGCCAATCCCGGCATGGAGCACATCACGCTGGAAGAGCTGGATCGCAAGGGCCACATCCCGCTCGGTTTCCATCGCGAGCCGGAGACGCACCCCTTTCTGCCGTATACCGAAGGCGAGCTGGCCACGCCGACAGGAAAGATCGAGTTTTTGTCCGAGACGCTCGCGGCAACGGGCCTTGACCCACTACCGAGCTTCACGCCTGCCTTCGAGTCGCGCTGGAGTACGGCGGCGAAGGAGTTCCCGCTCGAGTTCCTGGGCCGCAAAGCCGACCATTACCTGAACTCGACCTTCGCCAACCTGGACGGCCACCGCAAAATGGAGGCGCGTACCAGCCAGCGCCTTGAAATGCATCCCGACGATGCAGCCGCGCGCGGCATCCAACAAGGTGACCGTGTGCGTGTTTGGAACGGCCGCGGTGAATTGCATCTAACCGCAATGGTGCCCCTCGACGGCGAGCTGGCCAGCGTGCCGCGCGGTGTGGTGGCAGGCCGCCTCGATTGGGCCAAGCTGCACCCCGAGGGCGTGAACCAGAACGTGCTGACCAGTGAACGGCTCAGCGACCTGGGCGCCGGCGCCACGTTCTATTCCGTGCTGGTGGACGTGGAACGCGCTTGAAGCCGCTGACTCAGAGTGAGGCGTGAGCCGGATGGCTCGATGGCGGGATGGAGCAGAAAACGGTAGGCTAAATCTATGAATTGGTCCTCTGTCGCACTTGTTGTGCTTCTGGTCGCGCTGTACATCTGGTTCCGGCGCGCCGGTCAAATCTCCCACAAAGATGCCGTCCAGCACCTGAAGCACGGCGCCATGCTCATCGACGTGCGCAGTGCGGCAGAGTACATCGCCGGGCACCTGCCCAATGCCGTGAATATGCCCCTCAGCGAAATTCACGAACTGGTGCCGCGCAAGGTGAAGGACAAGGAACGCGTGCTGCTGCTGCACTGCCAGAGCGGCATGCGCAGCGGGGCGGCGCGACGCCAGTTGCGCGCCATGGGTTATGCCAACGCGTACAACGTCGGCTCCTACGCCCGCGCGGCCGCCGTCGTCAAAAGCAGGTAACCGTCCGCGATGATCGACCGCGCCGGGCGGCGTAGAATGCGGCCCGCTCTTCAGGTGAAAGATTCGCGCCGGATCGGGGAACTGAACCCGGATGTGTGGCGTATGGTCAAATGAGAGGTTGGCGAGGAGCAAGAGGCCATGAGCACCGTACCGTATCCCAATGCCCAGGCAGTGTTTTACCAGCAATACGAAATGGTGCGCCGGGATGAGGTGGTTGGCATCCTGCTGGCGCTGTTTCTGGGCACTTTCGGCGCCCACCATTTCTATCTGCGGCGAACCGGCCTTGGCATTCTGTACCTCTGCTTTTTCTGGACGGGGATTACGACTGTCCTCGGCTTCATTGAGTGTTTCTTCATGCCGGGGCGGGTGCGCGAGTTCAATGCCATTCAGGCGGCGGGTATCGCCGCGGCACTGGGTATGGCCATGCCGCCGTGGGGCAGCCCCATGCACGTAACGGTCAACGTGCCGCCGTCTGGTGCGCCTGTACAGTCCGCGACGCTGATCGCATGCAGCCGGTGCCAGCACACGAATCCGGCCGGCGCGCGATTCTGCTCTGGCTGCGGCGCGGCCCTCCAATAGAAGCTTCCACCGGCTCACAAAACAAAAAAGCGGACGCTCGCTGCGCCCGCTTTTCTGTATCTGATGCCGATTCTCGTTACATATTGGCCTGGCCGGCACGCATCGACTCATTGAACTGCGGCTTGGTGAAGTTCAGCGCGGCCTGCAGATCCGCCTGGTATTGTTCAGCGCGCGCCATCAGAGCGGGAGTGGCTGCGGCAAACTCGCCGTCCACGGTCATCAGCCCTTCGCCGGCCTCATGGCCCGCCATGCGCAGAAGGTCCGCTTCTCCGGTGTTGAGGTACTGCGCGTCGCGTGGGTCCGCGATCCACACAGGCTTGCCTTCGCCCAGCACGCCAGAGAGCCAGTAGACCTTGCGCAGCAAGTAGGCAAGCCGCTCCTCGTCGCTGGTCTCAGTAAAGACGAACTTCTTCTGCCACCGGCTATAGAAGCGCGTCGTCACTGGAACCGGCTGGCGGTTGCCCGACTTAAGGAACTCAAGCTGGCCCAGGTCCACCGTTTTGCGGATGGCGTTGTAGACGAAGGTCTCCGCGTAGGGCTGCTCCATCGCCGGAACGATCTCGGCAAACGTGACGGTGACGGAGGCGGCAACCTTGGCGTGCAGATCGTGCGCTCCGGCATCGGCCAGACCCATTTCGCCATGCACGATGTAAGTGTCCGCTCCGGAAGTTGACCGATGAAACGGCCACTGAAACTTGCCGAAGGCGATGGGCAATCCGGCCAGCGTCACATAGCAGTCCGGCCGCGGATTGCGCAGGCGCTTGGCCTCGCCGGCCAGATGCGCCTCCATATCGGGAAGCAGGTGCGGCTTGTCAAAGTCGAACCCGTGGCTCAACTCAAGCTGCAGAGAGCGCTCCGGCGCACCGGCAAGGCCGAGTTGGAAGACTGTCGTGGACTGCCCGTGAAAATCGGTTCCTGCGTTCACGGCTTGGAGAGTGAGGCCCGCCTTTTCGGCGGCAGCCTGGACGGAGGAGACGAGGGAGGACTTTACGGCAACGGTCATAGCCATCAACCTTGTGGGAGAATCTGTACTCCCTTATTTTATTGCACCAGTGGAGCAAACCGCGCTACCGGCCATTATCTGTGGAAACGCGCGACCAAATAGAAGACGATCGACAGTAAGAGACTCAGCAGCAGCGAGGTGCCGAGCGGCAGGTACACCGAGATATGCTTGCCGCGGAAGGTGAGGTCGCCCGGTAGCCGTCCGATGGGCATACCGAAGCGCTCGGCGAGGATCACGACGGCTCCCGTAAAAACGAGAACCAGTCCCAGGCCGAGCAATAGCTTCCCAAGTCCCATTTTGCAGACCCCTCCCGGCGGCGTGTCCACCTCAGCTTACCGGCTGCCGAAGCCGCGGTAAACCAGCCCGTTGCTGCACCCGCCGGTTACAATAGGAAGGTGCCGTCCCCAACCGCTTCGCCGATGATCGTTGTAGAGAATCTGACCAAGGTATATGCCTCCGGCCGTATCCAGGTGCAGGCCTTGCGGGGCGTCTCCTTTACGGTCCAGCCCGGCGAATTCGTGGCCATCGTGGGTCCTTCAGGGTCAGGCAAATCCACGCTGTTTTATCTGCTCGGCGGGCTGACGCGCGCCACCTCCGGCCGCGTGGTCATTGACGGAGTCGACTTTGCCAGCCTGAACGACGGCGAGCGCACCCGTCTGCGCAAGCATCGCATCGGCTTTGTCTTCCAGAAGTTCAACCTGCTGCCAACGTTGTCGGCTATGGGCAACATCGAGCTGGCCTATGACGTGAGCGGGCGCAAGGAACCCCTGGATCGCGGCTACCTTGACCACCTCAGCGAAATCCTGGCGATTCAGGGACGCCTCAAGCACCGGCCATCTGAGTTGAGCGGCGGCGAACAGCAGCGCGTGGCCATCGCGCGCGCCCTCATTACGCGCCCGGCGATTGTGCTGGCGGACGAGCCGACGGGTAACCTCGACACCAGGAACTCGGATGCCGTGCTGCACATGCTGCAGCGCTCCAATCAGGAGTTTGGGCAGACGACGCTGATGATTACGCACAACCCCGAAGCGGCGGCGATTGCGGGGCGCATTCTCCACATGCGGGATGGAGAACTGGTGCATGAGGAGCGAGGTTCCGGCGTCACGCGCGCCAGCACTGCGGCCAGCAAATCAGCCATCGCCGGGGCTCCTGCCGTAGTTTGACCCGGTTGGGGACGCCCGGTATACTCAGACTTGCAGTAAGCGGGAGTAGCTCAGTGGTAGAGCATCGCCTTGCCAAGGCGAGGGTCGCGAGTTCAAATCTCGTCTCCCGCTCCATTCCGCCCTCCGGCGCCAGCCGGGTTGGCTACGGCGGTTTGGAGCTATCAAGCAGAGAAGCGCAGCCCTGCCAAGGCGCGGTACCCAAGTGGTAAGGGAGAGGTCTGCAAAACCTTTATGCGCCGGTTCGATCCCGGCCCGCGCCTCCAAACTTCCCTCAATAAAATCAACTAAATCAGCCGCTTGAGCCTATTTTCAACAAGCGTCCACAGGCGTGTCTTTTTCGCACTCAATCGTGGCGAATCGGCGAAAATTGGGCTCAATCGGGGTGGGGGTCGGACCAAAACCGGACCGTCTTTGCACCAAGGGTGGTGCAATCGGATTGGAGATTCTCAGTGGTTTTGAGGGCAGGATCGGCTGGACCGCGGACATTCCAGCGCATGATCTTCGGCAGTATGGCCGTCGTCTTTCGCTCCATATAAGCAATGCTCGTCAGCGTTCGCTCCAGAATGATCCCCCGCTCTTCAATGAAATGCGCCTCCATCTTGGCGAAGGGATTATCGGAGCGGTGGAGCCCGCTCCTATAGAAATCAACAAAATCCTCGAGCTGGCTCTCGTGCCAGTAAAACCCAGTTCCGCAGAGGGCAAGGATGATGCTCGTATCAGTTCGCCCATTGAGACCGCTTTCCCTGATTTTCTTTTCGAGTTCGAGCGCGTATTCCAGCATCCGCCCGCGCCCAGCGATCCAGCAGTGCCAGGTTTCTCCGCCCATCCAGTCCTGGAACAATCCGACGTGAACATTCTCCGGAAACCACTTTTCTCTTTGGGCCTCCTCGAATTGTTCCCATCTGTCCGTTGGCACTGGCGAGATCGTTTTGACATCCACATACACGCGCAGACCTTCCGTGGAGACGCCGCAAAAGTCGATGGTTTTTGCGCAGCCCGGAAGCGCTGGTTCATAGGCCACGGACGAAAGGCGCGGCTTTGTGTTCAGTAACAGCGCGCGCGCAACGCACATTTCGTTATGCGCCTCGCTTATCGCCGATAGCGGGGAGCCCGCCATGGCGTGATCGACTGCCTCATTGAATCGCCGCAAAAGTCTCTGCCCATCTGGAAATCGGCCAGCTTCTGCCGCAAAAACCCCGCGAAGGTCTTCACAACTGCCGCGCGGTAGCCCTCGATCATCTCGATTTCGTCGGAATTCATGGGCGTGTCCGCGCTTTCTCCGCGCGGCCCTCTACCGTAGCATGACGACATGACCTCAGATATGCAATCCGAGGTGATGGAGATACTTCACGAGGCCAAGCGTCTCGCGCAGCGGTACCGGCATACGACCGGTAAGCCACTTGGGATTACTGGCGAGGTGGCTGAGTACGAGGCTGCGCGAATCCTGGGCCTGAAGCTTACGCCAGCCCGTCAGGCGGGCTATGACGCCATCGAGGAGCGCCATGGAACTCTTCACCGCCTCCAAATCAAGGGACGATGCATTCTTCCGAATTGCAAGCCCGGGCAGCGCCTGGGGTCCATCGATATCGAGCAGGACTTAGACAGCGTGCTTCTCGTTCTACTGAACGAAAACTTCGATGCGACGGCAATTTACGAAGCGGACCGACAGAACGTTCTGGCAGCTCTCTCCACACCGGGATCGAAGGCCATGAATGAGCGCGGCGCCCTCGGCGTCGCCAAATTCAAAGCCATTGGCAGGCTGCGGTGGCGGGCGGAGTAGGACCGGCGCCTGCGCCAGAATAGGCGATTTTATCGTCCCTTTTCTACAGACTGGAAGGCTTTTCAGTGGAGCGCTTGATGCAGTTTCTCATGGCGCTCAGGAAGTGTAGAGATTCAACTTCAAGTCCAAGCCAGCCCCCGCTTTCTTAGAGGATAACGCTGGATTTTTTCTTGAATCAACAAATTGCCACAATAAATAGAGTAGTAGACGCAATAACCTAAAAATGATACAACATCATTACCTAATAAAGACACGCCATAAAAACCTATTATTGGCACGGCGTGAAAACCTAATGATTGCGCGGAAAGGACCAATGGCGACGCCATCCGAAAAATTAGCGGAATCGCTCGAAATGCTGCATAAACTCCAGAACGCCAATGGCGCGGCCGCAATAAGAGCGAGGGACATACCGCGCACACACAGAGAGCGCCTCACCGCCAATGGTTTTCTGCGCGAGGTAATGAAAGGCTGGTATGCCCCCAGCCGTCCGGATGAGAAAGAGGGTGACAGCACAGCCTGGTACGCTTCGTATTGGCGCTTCGCCGCAATTTATCTCGAAGCACGATTCGGCAAAAACTGGAGCCTGTCGCCGGAGCAATCTCTGTCTCTGCACGGAGGCAACAGGACGGTTCCCCGTCAGCTTTTGGTCAGATCTCCGAAAGCAGGAAATAAGGTAGTTCCTCTCCCGCATGGTACGTCGCTATTCGACGTCCGAGCGGCACTGCCGGCAGCCAAGGACCGCGAGGAACAGGAAGGCCTCCGGATTTTCTCCTTGGAATCGGCACTGATCGAGTGTTCGCCGCAGTATTTCACCAGCCATGCGACCGACACACGAACTGCGCTTTCGATTGTGCGTGACGTTTCGGGATTGCTTGCACGGCTCCTCGAAGGAGGCCGCAGCACGGTCGCTGGCCGTCTGGCTGGCGCTTTCCGCAATGGAGGACGCGACAGGCTGGCTGACGAAATCCAGAAAACGATGGCAGCCGCTGGCTATGACGTACGCGAATCCGATCCGTTTCGTGATCGTCCCACGCTCACCTTTACCGCCCGTGAGACCTCACCCTATGTGAACCGCATAAAACTTCTCTGGGATAAGATGCGTGGCCCCGTCATTGAACACTTCCCGAAGGCGCCCGGTATTCCGCCTGATGCTGACGCGTACATGAAAGGGGTTGAAGAAGCGTACGTCGCAGATGCGTATCACTCGTTGTCAATCGAAGGGTATCGAGTATCGCAGCAACTAATTGAGCGGGTGCGCAGCGGAAATTGGGATCCAAAGGCGCATGAACAGGACCGCGAACAAACGAATGCAATGGCGGCGCGCGGCTATTGGCAATGCTTTCAGGTGGTGAAGAAAAGCATCGAAAGAGTGTTGAGAGGTGAGAACCCGGGCAGCGTAGCTGAGGAAGACCATCGCGAATGGTACCGTGAGATGTTTGCGCCAAGCGTCGCAGTCGGCATCCTGAAACCCGCAGACTTGGCTGGCTACCGAACGGGGCAGGTGTTTATCCGACAATCGATGCATGTCCCGCTAAATCGCGATGCTGTAATAGACGCGATGCCAGCTCTATTCGATCTCCTAACGCAGGAAACAGAACCTTCCGTGCGCGTCGTGCTCGGCCACTTCATCTTCGTCTACATTCATCCCTATATGGACGGCAATGGCCGCATGGGGCGCTTTTTGATGAACCTGATGATGGCTGCAGGTGGATACCCATGGACGGTGGTTCCGCTTCACGAGCGCAAGGCTTATATGGCAGCACTTGAAAACGCGAGCGTCGATGAAAATATTGCACCGTTTGCAGAGATTCTTGGAAACCTCGTGAAGAAGCGCTTAGCAGGTGAACCGCTGCCCACGATACCGAAAAGCTCAACAACATCGGCAACATTCTCTGCGTGAATAGTCCAAACCAGTCGGAAAGGCCCGGATGCGAGTGCCACATCCCCGCGAACAACGGAAAATCCATAGACCTGCCGATGCTCACCGCCCCTTCCGGGGGTCGGACCAAAACCGGACCAGATTGAGAGCGGAGAGCGCGGAACCCGCATGAAAACAGGCGTTTATGGAATACGAAGAAGGTCTGCAAAACCTTTATGCGCCGGTTCGATCCCGGCCCGCGCCTCCAGATTTTCCCGCAACGTCATCTTCCCCAATATCTGATTTGAGCGACGAGTTGCAATCACAACGGCAAGTGCAGGGTGACTTTCGGCCTTTCGGTTGAATAGTTGCTTCCTTTTACAGTCGAGCACTCGCATAGCATCTGCCGCTGTAACAGCGAAGATGCGGTGTTCTTGGAATCCATCATGATGGCGGCCCGCGCAATGTTCCCCCGACCGCATCTCTATCTGTCCCATTCAAGCTGATGAGCGCGAATGGTGAGAAGCCATGGATTGCATCTCGCTGCTAGTCTAAGGGGATGATTGAGGCGGTGACGAATGCGTGGAGTGAGTTTGACCAGGAAAGTGAGCAATGGGGTGTTTCTCCGCGGCCCCGTCAAGCGCGCCCCATCGTTGTGATTGGAGCAGGCGGGATCGTGGACAACGCTCATCTGCCCGCGTATGCGCGCGCTCATTTCCCAGTTGCAGCGATTGCAGACACCGCTCTATCCAAGGCAGAGGCGCTGGCGAAAAAGTTTCACGTGCAGCGAGCCTTTGGATCCGTTGCGGAAATCATTCGGTTCGCTCCCGCTGATGCGGTGTACGACATTGCGGTTCCCGCCGGCAACCTGCTCGATGTGCTGCCGCAACTTCCGGACGGTGCGGCGGTCTTGATGCAAAAGCCGATGGGCGAGACGCTGGACGATGCCCGCCGCATTCGCGAGTTGTGCCACGAAAAGAGCCTGAAAGCCGCAGTGAATTTCCAACTGCGCTATGCGCCTTCCATTCTCGCAGCGCGTACCCTGCAGCGCAAAGGCATGCTGGGCAAAGTGCACGATATGGAAGTTCAGGTCCGGACGCATATGCCGTGGGCGCAGTGGACCTTTCTGGCAAAGGCGCCTCGACTCGAGGTTCTCTATCACAGCATCCACTACGTTGATCTGATTCGTTCCTGGTTTGGCGATCCTCTGAGCGTGTACGCCAGGACAGTCAGGAATCCAGGTACGCCGGAGTTGCAGGCAACAAAAAGCATTTTGATCATGGACTATGGCGAGTGGCGCAGAGCCTTTGTTGCAACCAACCATAATTACCGTTTTGGCGAAGAGTATGAACGAGCGTTCGTACAGTGGGAGGGCACAGAGTGCGCGATGCGCGCGACGCTCGGCGTGATACTGGACTATCCGCACGGCAAGCCAGACCGGCTTGAGTCCAGCAGCCGACTGCACCCAGCGTGGATGGAGCATCCGATCGATGGACAATGGTTCCCCGATGCTTTTGCAGGCGCCATGGGATCGCTGCAGGCTTTCGTGGAAGGCTCGGCAAAGTTCTTGCCCACGTCCATCGATGACGCCTATCGCACGATGAAGGTGGTGGAAGCGATTTACAGTTCAAGCCAAAAGGGTGGTGAGCCACTGGTGTGGGAGGAGCTGTAGTCGTAATGCATCGCGAATGCTGCCCGATAGCGCGTGGGTTGACGCCACCACGCAAAAGGAAGGAATAAGTCTTGCGCTCGGCCCTAGCCGTTGACCCGCTCATGAACGCCGCGCAAGAGCTTTGCTGGAGCCCAGTCCAAGCAGCGAAGTGATTGTACCCGCAGTCTTCTGCACAGTGCGAAGCAACTCCCTCTCCATGCCATCGTTGGCGCCGCCCGGCAAAAGAGGAACGCCGAGTGCTGCGACGACACCCACGCCTGGATTACCGACAAGACAAGCGATATCGATCCCAGTGCGGCGTGAGCTCGCGCCGACAAGAGAGCCAGTCTGCCTGATACTCTGCAACTCATGCCTGAGCGACTTTCTCTTTGCAGGGCGCATGGCGCTGTAGGTCGGATCAGCCTCCAGCAACTCTGCCTGCTCTGATGCCTCCAGCGCGGCAATGAGTACCTTGCCCGATGCCGTCGTCAGCGGTAAGACGCGGAAGCCTACTTCGACGGAGAGTCTGACCGGCTCCGGACTTTCTGCCTGCGCGATGACGGTGAGATTGCGGCCACTGAGAATGCTCAGGTGGCAGGATTCATGGATAGAGTCGGCCAACTCTCGCATGGGCACTGAAGCTACGCGCAGCAACTGCTCGACCGGGGAATGCGTATGGGCCAATTCATAAAGCTTCAGCGTGAGAGAGTAGCCTTCCGAGATCGCATCGCGGCCAATGTAAGCACGTCTTTCCAGAGCATTCAACATGCGAAACAACTCGCTCGGCGTACGCTTCAACGTGCGCGAGAGATCAGCCAGCGATTGCGGAACCTGGGCAACGGCGAGAGCCTCGAGAATATCGAGCGCCTTCTCGAGTGCTGGTACTGCGTACTTCCTTTTAGCAGTCATATCCACTTGTATCCCGCAATCAACTGCACAGCGTGCCCACTTTACCACGTCGCGCGATCCGGCAGGTTCTGCCAACTGAAAAGAAATACCCCCGGCGAACCAACGGAATAGAGCATGAGGTCTTCTGCGCTTGTCATCACTCGCGAGGAATGCGGGCGAGCCCACGGCGGGCAGCGGCAGCCTGCGCGTCTTTCAGTAACTCTGGAATAGGGATCTGACTCTGAATGACGCGAACGACCAGTTCGTCGATGAGCGACGCGATCTGGGGCCACGCTTC
>JAJXWA010000019.1 GCA_021781795.1 Acidobacteriota bacterium | reverse complement strand
GCTGCCAACTCAGATCAATGGAGGCGGGCAGGTTGTCCTGCGCAGCGGTTGCCACTGCAGCCAGTCCTGTGGGCACCGCGGGAGGAAATACATCCGTCGCCTCAATGCGTACAGGCGCAGTGAGATCTCCAGCAAGTTCGAGCGTCTGGCCGTTCACCGCAACACGCGCAACACGCTGGGCGCGGTACTCATAGGTGGCGCCGAAGCGGATGCTCTTGTCGAGAGCGATGGCGGTGAGTGTGTCCGGATCGACGAGCAGGTTCATCTGGAGAGGTTCGGGCGGCGCTGCGAGCAGGCCCTGCTGCGTGTGCGCAGGCTCGGGCGTCAGCAGAGTGCGGTGGAACCGGACCGGAACGCTTTCACCATCCGGCGTCCAGCGTAGCACGACGCCTTCTTTGCGCAGGGTAGCGCTCAGGCCGGTGATGGGGCCCGGCGCTTCGCCTGCAAGAACGGAGGCTGCATTGGACAGGCCCGCTGAGCGGCCCTTGCGGTTCTTCAATTCCACCCAGTAGTGAATCAGGCGGGGCGCACCCGTGGTCAGCGAGGGCGGCAGCGATTCAGTGAAGGTGTGTTCTGCGCCCGGAGCTACGCTTTGGTCCGGCCCTGCGGCGACGCAGGAAGCGGGCGTTTCACCACGGCAGATATGCACGGTAACGTCGCCGGAGATGGGCAGCTTGTCTGTGGTGCGCGTGGGCATCGTCCAGTTGAGCTGGACCGTGTTACCGGTGCGCGCGGCAGACAGGTCGGAGACGGGGCCGGGCAGATTCAGAGACGGAGGTTGCGGAGCAGCCGGCGTGCCGCAGCCGATGACGCCAGCGGCAAGGCCGGTCGCCAGCGCCACGCACAGCCATCGTTCGCATCTCCTCATGGCCCTCTCAGTCTAATGGACCCGCACGGCCTTTGCCCGGCGCATGTCGTATGCTGGGCTACGATGTGCCCACAGGCTATTGATGACGGGAATCGCGGAGGGACCAAGAGGATGACGCTCGTGAAGGCGCAACTGGCCACGATGATGTTTTTGGAGTATTTCATCTGGGGCGCATGGTACGTGACAGTGGGGACATGGCTTGGCCGGACGCTGCACTTTTCCGGAACAGAGATTGGCCTGGTGGCGGGAACGACGGCTGTGGGAGCCATCATCTCGCCGTTTGTGGCTGGCTGGATTGCGGATCGCTTCTTTGCAACGCAGCATGTGCTGGCCGCGCTGCATGGTGCGGGTGCGGTGCTGCTCTATCTTGCATCGGAGCGCACGGCGTTTGCGCCACTTTACTGGCTGATCCTGCTGTATGCCTGCGCCTACATGCCGACCTTGGCGCTCACAAATTCATTAGCCTTTCGCCAAATGAGCGATCCCAAAATGGAGTTCGGCCCCATCCGCGTGCTGGGAACAGGGGGATGGATCGTGGCCGGGCTGATAGTGGGAAGCCTGCGGCTGGAGGCCACTTCAACGCCACTGCGAGTGGCCGCTGCCTCATCGCTGGTGCTGGCTCTCTACTCCCTCACACTGCCTCACACGCCCCCGGTGAAAGCGACGGAAACGTTCAGCCTCGCCAGATTATTACCGCTGGAGGCAGTGAGGCTAATGCGAGAACCCTCCTTCGCTGTCTTTGCTCTGGCATCGTTTTTCATCTGCATTCCTCTGCAGTTCTACTACGCATTCACGAACCTGTTTCTGAATGAGATCGGAATTCAAAACGCAGCGGGCAAAATGACTGGCGGCCAGATGTCCGAGCTTTTCTGCATGCTGCTCATCCCCTGGTTTTTTCGGCGGCTGGGCGTTAAGTACATGCTGATTGCCGGCATGTCGGCCTGGGCGATCCGGTACACGCTCTTTGCCTTTGGCGACGGCGGCGCAGCTTTATGGATGCTGTACGGGGGCATCCTGCTGCACGGGATCTGCTACGACTTCTTCTTTGTGACGGGCCAGATTTACGTGGATCGCAAGGCGCCCGCGGCCTCCCGCGCGGCGGCGCAGGGAATGCTGACACTCATCACATATGGCGCGGGTATGCTGCTAGGGTCGTGGCTATCAGGACGGGTGGTTGATCGCTATGCAACGATTGCCGCCGACGGATTGGCTGCGCATGCATGGAAGCCGATATGGCTGATCTCGGCAGGCATGTCCGCAGTCATTCTTGTTCTGTTCTTCCTCGTGTTTCGTGACTCTGAGGGCGAAAGCGCGGCAGCCTGAGCAGGAGCAGGAGAAGGACAAGCCCATGAATTCGAGTGAATCCTCTGATGCGCGTTTTTCCTCTGTTGATCGCAGGCGGCATTCCTACAATCGCTTTCTGCTTTTTGTGGCAGGACTGGGCGGGCTGCTCTACGGCATTGACGTGGGCATCATCGGCGGCGCGCTGCCCTACCTTGAAGCCACCTCACGCCTGACCGCCGCGCAACTTTCGGTGATTGTCGCCGCCGTGCTTCTGGGCAGTGTGCTGTCCACGCTCTTTGCGGGATTGCTGGCAGATTGGATGGGCCGCAAGCCTTTGATGGTGCTCAGTGGGCTGGCGTTTATCGTCAGTATCCCGATCATCGCGCTATCACACGGGTATGCGCCTCTGTTCTTCGGACGCCTGCTGCAGGGCACGAGCGGCGGCCTGATTGGCGTGGTGGTTCCACTGTACCTGGCCGAGTGCCTTGCCGCTTCGAATCGCGGCAAAGGCACTGCCGTCTTCCAATGGCTGCTGACGCTGGGAATTGTTGCCGCGGCTCTGGTGGGGATCTATTTCAGCTATCGCGTCGATGCCGTTGCGCACATGGCGAGCGCCGCTTCACTCTTTGCCTTTAAGGACCAGGCATGGCGCAGCATCTTCTGGGTTTCGTTGCCGCCGGGGGTGGTCTTTGTGCTGGGCAGTCTGCGCGTGACGGAGTCGCCGCGCTGGCTCTATCGCAAGGGAAGGCAAGAGCATGCAGAGCTTGCGCTGTTGCGCTCGCGCACGCTGGAACAAGCACAGCGCGAGATGAAAGAGATGGCGCAGACGGGCGGCGCAAGCACGCCCGGAACGCATCTTCGCGAACCGCTGCTGCAGCGCAAGTATCTGCTGCCGTTTCTGCTGGCGTGCGTGATTCTCTTCTGCAATACGGCGACCGGCGTGAACTCCATTATTGGCTACAACACCGGCATCCTGATCCAGAGCGGCTTGTCGGATCTGGCGGCGCACTGGGGCTATGTGGTCTTCACGATTGTCAACTTCCTGCTGACCATCGTGGGGATGACACTGGTGGACCGCATCGGACGCCGGGTGCTGCTGATCTTGGGTACGAGCGGCATCATCGCTTCGCTTGTGGCAGTAGGCGTGGCCTTTCTGCGTACGGAGGCGCACAGCGCGGATGTCCGGGTCGCTGTGCAGCAGTTGGTGCGAGCAGATCAGCCACTCGCGCTGCGCTTGACGCCCGAGGTTGCGCAGCAGTTGCTCGCCGTGAGTGGGGTAACGAGCCAAATCGACCCGCGCCGCGCGTCCTTCGCCATCATTTATTCCTGCGGCGACTTCACCGCAGCAACGAGCTATGTGCGTTCGGACGATACGGCGGCAGCGCCGCTTGTGGTGGACCAGGCAAACTGCCTGCCGGTCAATCGAGTCGAGGCCTTTTTCAAGAACCCAATCGGCGATTTCGCCGCCGCACAACGTGCATCCCTGCGGATTGAGAAGGCGATTGTGAGTCCAATTCCGGAGACGAGCCACGGATGGCTGATCGCGCTTGGCCTCTACCTCTTCATGGGCTTTTATGCGATGGGGCCGGGCGTGTGCGTGTGGCTTGCGCTGAGCGAACTCATGCCGACGCGCATCCGCTCGAACGGCATGAGCATTGCGCTGGTGATCAACCAGTTGGTATCGACGACTCTGGCAGCAATCTTCCTGCCGTTCGTCAGCAAGCACGGCTACTCTTCCATCTTTTTTCTCTTCGCGGGATTCACGGTGGTGTACTTCCTGACGGCAACGTTCTTCCTGCCGGAGACGAAGGGAAAGACGCTCGAAGAGATTGAAGAGCACTTTGCCAGACGCTGTTGATGGGCTATTACTCGATGACTGCCTTCGAGAGATGGCGCGGGTGGTCGACATTGACTCCGTGCTCAACTGCCATGGCGTAGCTGAGGAGTTGCAGAGGGATCACTTCTTCGATCGGCAGCAGGTGCTCCGAGGCCGGCTCGACGAAGATGCAATCCGTGGCCAGAGCGGGCACGTCCCGGTCACCTGTGTTGGCGATGCAGACGATGCGCGCGCCCTGTGCCTTCATCTCGCCGAGCAGGTGCAGCGTCCTTGCGTATCGCTCGCGCGAGTCCGCGCTGGATGGATCAAAGGTGGCGAGGACAACGAGCGGTACGGTTTCGCTGACGAGTGCATTCGGTCCGTGCTTCAGCTCACCCGCAGGGTAGCCCTCAGCTTGCACATAAGAGGACTCCTTCATCTTGAGCGCGCCCTCGCGTGCGATGGCGTAGTGGACGCTGCGACCGAGATAGAGAAAGCTGGCCGCATCACGAAAGCTCGCAGCGAGTGCGACCGTCTGCGCGCGCCATGTGTCGAGATGCGCCTCGATGCGCTCAGGAAGATCGCGCAGTTCGCGGATGCGCCGGATAATTTCTTCTGCGTCGAGTGTGTGGAGCTGTCGTGCCAGATATAACGCGAGCAGATAGAGCGCGGTTAACTGGCAGGTGAAGCTCTTGGTCGCTGGGATTGCCAATTCCGGCCCCGCAGCGAGCGGCATCGCCGCGCTCGCTTCGCGCAGCATGGTGCTTCCGGGAACATTGGCGATGGCGAGGGTCTGCTGGCCGCCACGGATAGCGCATCGCAGCGCGGCGAGAGTGTCGCTGGTCTCGCCGGATTGCGAGATGACGATGACCGACGGATGCCGCGGATTCGCCGTAGGCCTGCACGCGTATTCGCTCGCGTATTCCACATCGACTGCGAGTCCGCAGAGATCTTCAAGAAGGATTTCGGCGGCGAGGCCTGCGTGGCGGCTGGAGCCGCTGGCCGCGATGAGGACTTCGCCGCGCGGATTGAGCCACGATGCCATCGGTGCAAATGCCGACCTGTTGAAAGTGTCGCCGCTGAGATAGAGGTCCAGCGTGCGGCGGATAGCAGCCGGCTGCTCGTAGATCTCTCGGAGCATCGCGTGCGGAAATGCAGTCACTCCTGAAGGCATCTCCGGCCTAGCGCGTCGCTTTCCACTTAATGTTGCAACCGATGGAGGGTTGCTGCACGGCGGCCTGCGGCTTGCCGGCGAGCGCGGCGTCGAGCGCAGCACGGAGGTCTTCGCCGGTCACCGGCACACCGTTGCCAGGGCGGCTGCGGTCAAACTGCCCGCGATAGATGAGCTTCCGCGCGCTGTCGAAGAGATAGATATCCGGGGTGCAGGCAGCCTTATAGGCATGGGCAACCTCCTGCGACTCGTCATAGAGATAAGGAAAGCTGAAGCCGAGCGTCTGCGCCTGCTTCTTCAGGCCTGCTGGGCTGTCGTCGGGATAGGCCACGGCATCGTTGCTGCTGATGGCGACGATGGCGACGGGCTTGTCCTGGTAGTCGCGCCCGAGCTGTGCCAGACCCTTTTCAATGTGCTTCACGTAGGGGCAATGCGTGCAGATGAAGATCACCAGCAGCGCCTGCTTGCCGCTGAAGTCGTCGCGGCGCACGGTCTTGCCGGTCACCACGTCCGGCAGGGCGAAATCCGGCGCTGCGGTTCCCAGTGCAAGCATTGTTGATTCAGTCAGTGCCATGGTTCCATCTCCGGTCTGCACAGCCCGTCGCGTGACTGTGCGTTAAAACAATCCCTGCTGACGGCCTGGCATGGCCAGGCCGAAGTGCTCATAGGCCAGGCGCGTAGCCACACGGCCGCGCGGCGTGCGATCGAGAAATCCAATCTGGATCAGGAACGGCTCGTAGACTTCTTCGAGCGCATCTTCCTCTTCGGCCAGTGTGGCGGCCAGTGTGCCCAGCCCGACGGGGCCGCCGTCGTACTTCTGGATAATCGTCAGCAGCAGCCGCCGATCGATTTCGTCAAAGCCGTGGGCGTCGACTTCCAGCATCGTTAGCGCGGCGCTGGCCGTGGGGCGGTCAATGACGCCGGTGCCGCGGACCTGTGCGTAGTCGCGGACGCGGCGCAGCAGGCGGTTGGCGATACGTGGGGTACCGCGGGCGCGCAGCGCAATCTCGGCCGCGCCGTCGGGATCGATGGGCACGCCAAGCACTTCAGCAGAGCGCTCGACGATCACGCGCAGTTCGTCTTCGGTGTAGAACTCCAGACGGAGCAGGATGCCGAAGCGCGAGCGCAACGGCGAGCTGAGCAGGCCGGGACGCGTGGTGGCTCCGACAAAGGTAAACGGCCGAATCTCCATCACGTGAGTGCGCGCGGACGGCCCCTGCCCGATGATGATGTCGAGCTTATAGTCCTCGAGCGCGGTGTAGAGCTTCTCCTCAAGCACCGGCTGCATGCGGTGAATCTCGTCGAGGAAGAGCACCTGACGCTCGCGCAGGTTGGTGAGGATGGCCGTCAGGTCACCCTGAATCTGGAGGGCGGGGCCGGAGGTCTGCTGGAAGCCTACGTCGAGTTCGTTGGCGATGATGGTGGCAAGTGTCGTCTTGCCCAGCCCCGGCGGGCCGAAGAGCAGCACGTGGTCGAGGGCCTCGCCGCGGGAGCGTGCCGCTTCCAAGGCGATGGCCAACTGCTCTTTGGCCTTGGACTGGCCAATGAACTCGCGCAACCATCGCGGGCGCAGCTTGAGCTCAAAGCTCTGTTCCTCGTCCGCGCGCGAGGCGCTGACCAGCCGTTCCGGAGTGTCATCCCGCGCAATCGCCATGATGAGGGCAGTGTAACGGTTGGCGGCTGTAGCGGCAAAGGCGGCCTCACGGCGATGGCGGGATCGCGGTGCCATCGCTCGCACCATTTAGACTTGAGCTGTTGCCCCTTTGTGATGACCCACCGGTTCGGACTCCTTCGCCGCTTTCGCTTTAACCGGCCGCAGCGCATTGCCGCGGCACTGCTGGCGTTGTTTCTGGCGCAGGGCCTGTGGCTTACAAGCCGGCAGGCGCTCTCCGATCGCGACTACCAGTACGCGCGCTGCGGGCGCGAGACGTGGGAGAGGCCCTCGCCGCTGGCCGGATACTACACCAGTTGCGGCAACATCCACGATGGCATCTTTGCTTATCGCGCAGCAGGCTTGCCGCTCACGCTGAATCTGCTGTGGGAGCGCGGCCTCGACCGCTTCAGGAAGCCCGAGGATCGGGTCGTGCAGACCGTGGGTTTGACTCCGATCAGCTCATGGGAGCTGCGGCATCAGCTCACGCATGTCCTCTTCCTCCTGCGTCTGCCCTTTCTGCTGGGCGGCTGCCTGCTGGGCGGCGGGTTGTGGTGGGTCACACGCCGTCTCTATGGCAATCTCGGAGGCTATACGGCGCTGGCTCTTTACTGTTTTTCTCCGGCGGTCATTCGAGCGTGCGTCCAGCCGAGTCCGGAAATCTTTGCGGCCCTCGGCGTCTACGCCGCGATCTACACCTGCATTGGCGTGGCTCATGCCATGCAGGGTCCGCGCCGCCGCTGGAGGCCGCGGATTGTGCTGCTGACGCTTGCGCTGGGGTTGGCTGCGGCATCGCACATTGCAGCTCTGCCGGCGGCTGCCCTGCTGGGGCTAGCGCTCATGCTCTGGGTAGCTGAAGGCCGCCGCAGCCAGGTGCTGCCTATCGTGCTCGCTGCGAGCGTGGGGGCGCTCGTACTGGTCTTCGCCTGCTACGGGTTTTCACCGGACGCCTTCAGCTACGTTTTTCGCTCGGGGGCAGGATTCCTGTCGATCTCCGCCAGCCCGGTCACGCGCTATTTCTCAGCGCTGCCGAATGCGGGCACTGCAGTCGCTGCCTGCGCTGCGGTGCTGCTCTATCTCGGCACCCCGCACACGCGCTACTTTGGCAACACGGCGCCACTGCTGTGCGCAGTCGTGCTCTTTGTGATCGTCATGACCGGCGCCACTGGAATGCCGTGGCTCTGGGCCGTGCCGTTTCTGCTCACATTCATCGGAGGAGCGTTTGCCGATGCCTATGAGAGCCCAAGGGCGCGACTGGCCCTTGGCGCGGGTGCGGCAATGGTTGGGTTGCAGGTGGTTTTCTGCCTGCTGAGCCTGCCCCAATTGCTCCAGTAACTGATACGGATGAGGAGCCAGTTTGTCAGACGCGCTCTGTACTCTCGGGGAACGCAACTAAAATCAAGAAAAAGAACAACTTAAATATCAAAGCATGCCTTGCCGAATGCCTGTCCGAAGCGTAAAATAAAGCTGTAGCCAGCGGAGCCCGGCCCTGCTTTTCCGGATCCCTATTGCCGCCTTTCCGCTGGCCCGAAAAAACCTATGGCAGACGACAAGAATCCACAGCTCCCTCTCGATGGCGGTATGCCGCCCGGCGGCACGAACCTCGTTCCCATCAACATTGAAGAGGAGATGCGGCGGTCGTATCTCGACTACTCGATGTCGGTGATTATCGGCCGCGCCCTGCCCGATGCGCGCGACGGCCTGAAGCCCGTCCATCGCCGCGTGCTCTACACCATGAGCGAGATGGGACTGGAGCACAACAAGAAGTACACCAAGTGCGCCAAGGTCGTGGGCCAGGCCATGGGTGTCTATCACCCGCACGGTGATTCGGCCATTTACGACACGCTGGTGCGCATGGCGCAGCCGTTTTCGCTGCGCTATCCGCTTATCGATGGTCAGGGAAATTTTGGCTCCGTGGACGGCGATCCACCCGCAGCAATGCGCTACACCGAGTGCCGCATGGAGCGTATCGCCGGCGAGCTGCTGGCTGACATCGAGATGGAGACGGTCGATTTCACGCCGAACTACGACGAGTCCACCTTCGAGCCATCCGTTCTGCCCACGCGCATTCCCAACCTGATCGTCAATGGATCCAACGGCATCGCCGTCGGCATGGCGACGAACATTCCGCCACACAACCTCACTGAAGTTGTGAACGCCACCATCGACCTGGTCAAGAATCCGAAAGCTGGTCTGGTCGAAGTCCTGAAGCACGTGCAGGGGCCTGACTTTCCCACCGGCGGCTTCCTCTATGGCCGGGCCGGTGTGGCGCAGGCCTACAAGACCGGCCGCGGCCGCTTCATCATGCGGGCCAAGGTGGCGACGGAGAGCCTTACCAAGGAAAAGCAGGCGCTGGTCGTTACTGAGATTCCCTACCAGGTGAACAAATCCAAGCTCATCGAGCGCATTGCCGATCTGGTGAACGACAAGATCATCGACGACATTGGCGACGTGCGCGATGAGAGCGACCGCGACGGCATGCGCATCGTCATCGAGCTCAAGCGTGGCGCGCAGCCGGAGATCATTCTCAATCAGCTCTACAAGCACACGCAGATGCAGGAGAGCTTCTCGATGATCTTCCTGGCTGTGGTCAACGGCCAGCCGAAGGAGCTGGGCCTCGACCAGGCGATCCGCGTCTTTATCGATCACCGCATCGACGTGGTGCAGCGGCGCACGGTCTACCTGCTGCGCAAGGCCCGCGAGCGCGAGCACATCCTCGAAGGCTACAAGATTGCCCTCGACAATCTCGACACGGTCATCAAAATCATTCGTGCCTCGGCTTCACGCGTGGAGGCTCGCGAGAATCTGTATGCGTGGGGCAAGGGCAAAGAGATTGTCATCAACCTGAACCGCGAGCGCCTTTCGCATGAGGAGAAGGGTCTGACCCTGCGGCAGGTTGACGCAATCCTCGAACTGCAGCTTTACCGGCTGACGCAGCTCTCCGTTGACGAAATCCTGAATGAGCTTGCTGAGATTCGCAAGAAGATTGCCGAGTACGAAGAGATCCTGGCCAGCGACAGGAAGCTGCGCGCGGTCATCATCAAGGAGCTTGAGGAAGTCCGCGACAGGTATGGCGACGCGCGCCGTACGCAGATTGTGGACGAGTCGGCCGAGATTCAGCTGGAAGACCTGATTGCCGATGAGCAGGTCGCAGTGACCGTAAGCCACCAGGGCTACCTGAAGCGCACGCCCATCTCCATCTATCGCCAGCAGCGCCGCGGCGGCACGGGCCGCACCGGCATGAAGACGCGCGAAGAGGATTTCGTTTCACAGCTTATCGTGGACTCGACACACGCCTATCTGCTCTGCTTCACGAACACGGGCCGCGTCTACTGGCTCAAGGTCTACGAGGTTCCTGACGTGAGCGCCGCGGGCAAGGGCAAGAGCATGCAGAGCCTGCTGAGCCTGCAACCTGGCGAGAACGTGTGCGCCATTCTGCCCGTGCGCGACCTCGAGGAAGAAGGCAAGTACATCTTCTTTGCCACGCGCAACGGCACGGTGAAGAAGACTCCACTCAAGGACTTCTCCAATGTCATGTCGCGCGGCATCATCGCAATCGGCATCGATGGCGAAGACGAACTGGTGAAGGCGCGCATCACCGACGGCTCGCAGATCGTCTTCCTCGCCACGCACCTCGGCATGGCGATTCGCTTTGACGAGTGCGACGTGCGTTCGATGGGTCGGCCGGCCTACGGCGTGCGCGGCATCGATCTCGGCAAGAATGACTACGTGGTCGGAGTTGCTATCACACCCAAGGAGCACGAGCCGGGCGCCTACCGCATTCTCGCCGTGACGGAGAATGGATTCGGCAAGCGCACGGATGTGGAGGAGTACCGGCTGCAGTCGCGCGGCGGCAAGGGCGTGAAGAACATGGCCGTGACGGAACGGATCGGCAAGGTCAAGACGATCCAACTAGTCGATGACTCGTCCGAGCTGATGGTCATCAGCCAGTTCGGCAAGATCATCCGCATCGATACGAAGAGCATCCGCGCCGCGGGCCGCGCCACGCAGGGTGTAAGGCTGCTCAACCTGGACGACGACGACAAGGTGGCCGCAGCGGTGATTATTCCGCCGGAGGAACTGAAGGACGACGAGCAGGGTACGCTGATTCAATAAGCAGCATTGCAGCTTCAAAGCCAAGGGCACCCTATGAAGGTGCCCTTGGCTTTGCTTGTATAGCGGAGGCCGATCTACAGTTTGCTGAGCTTTTCCTTGAGGTCGGGAACGTAACTTTCCTGCGCATCCGGCTCTAACTGGCCGGCTGCATTCAGCGCCGCGGTCCATGCCGTGCGCGCATCGTCTTTCCTGCCGAGGGCAGCAGATACATCGCCGAGAGCAGTCTGCGCCATAATGCCGGCCGGGTCGATGGACGCTGCCTCCTGCGCCAGCGGCAATGCGTCCTTCGGATCGCCCTTCCACAAAAGCTGAAACGCCATCTCTGCGCGGCTCAACGCCGCGGCCTGCCGCATGGAAAACGGCCCGCGGTAAACCATCACCGCATCGTCGATCATCTCTTCCGGCTTAAGACTTTGAAAGGCAAGGTAAGGGCTCAACTGCCCGCTCGGCCACTCGCAGCCGCTCAGGTCGCCAGCACTGATGAGCACGTATCCGTTCACGGTCGAAGGTGTCGGCTCCGCTCCGCCCAGCCAGAAAGTGTCGATGTTCGGCAGAGGATGGCACCGAATGCCATACGTTGCCGGATCGATCTCCGGATACGCGAAATAGGCAAACCAGCATTCGTCGCCGGGATGACGGTCCTGCCAGGCTTTGACTTGATAGAGTTGCTGTGCCCAGTCCACATTGGCGTCGCTCAACAAGTTGTGTACATTCTTCGGCCCGCCCCATGCCTCGTTTGCATAGGGGATATAGTTGGGAAACGCGATGAGCAATGGCGAAGCAATATGCGCGGCGATCAAGAGGCCGCATGCCCACTGCCAGCGCCTGCTGGACTGCGCCAGGGCCACAACGCCGCCGCCGGCCAGAATCGCAGCCATTGCATAGAGCGGCAGAATATGGCGCGCGCCAATGTTCATGCCCGCAGCCATCGCGATGCCAAGATACAGGATCCATGGGATGAGCAGATACGCGATCTCTCGTGGCTTTCTGAGTTTGCCGGTCATCACTGCGAAGAGCGCGAGCAGTACGAGTCCAAGCATGCCCAGCGTTGTCTTGATGGTGATGACCAGCGGGAAATACCACCAGACGCTGTGCGCGATCTGCCGGCCGAGGACGAAGGTGGGATAAAACTGAGCCATCCGCTTCACGTCGATCAGGCCAATCAGGTAGGACTCCGGCAGTAGACGCATGTGGCCGATCCAGATCACCACGGATTGATCGAAGTGGCTCAGCGGCGCTGCATATTCCGCGACCGTGGGAAAAGTCTGCCCCGCGGGGCGAGCCGCATAGCGGAAGCCATAGAACGCCCACAGCACGAGGACGCCGATGATGACGATGACACCCAGCGCACCTTTCAGTCGCAGCGCGGTGCGTATGCGCTCACCTTTCGGCGCATAGAAGGACTCCCATCCGATGAGTGCGATGAGCATGGGCAGCAGAAGAATGCCCGAGTGCTTGGTGGCGATGAGAAGCCCGGAGACGACTCCGGCGATGATGAGGCGCGTTGCGGTCGGGCGCTTCACGTAGCGGTAGAAGGCATAGATGCTCCAGAGAAAGAAGAGCGTGACGCCCACGTCGGTAGTGACGAGCGCGGAGTGGCCCGCGATGTTTGGCTCGAAGACGACGATGAGCAACGCGATGAGTCCGGCCGTGTCGCCGAACCACTCGCGCGCCGCGAAGAACACGACGAGGCTCAGGCCGAGAGCCAGCAATCCCGCGGCCATACGCATTCTGAAGACGAGGCGCTGACTTGCGCCGTCGTTGCGGGCCAGCCAGTCCCGCCCGTCGAGATAGGCCTCGGCTTTGAACAGACGCTGCTGCATCGGCGGGATCCAGAGGTTCCTGCCGAGCAATGGCAACGCCGCGAGCAGCTTCACCAGCGGGGGATGTTCGGGGTTGAGCCCGTAATCGCCGGCGTGACCCATCATGTAGCCGGCGAACATATGGTTCCCTTCATCGAAGGTGAGCGATTCCCGGTGCACCATATAGAGCATCTGCGCCGTCTGCAGGGCGAGCAGGAAGACGACTAAAATCCAGGTAAAACGTTTTGAATGCATCCCTTTGGAGTCTCCGTAACCGCGCCAATTCTACATTTGCACGGGTTGACAGCCGCAAGACAGACGAAACTTGAACGGGATTCTACGCGTTATCAGACAACCGGGAACCACGCTAGGCACTCGAAATCATGGAAGGAGTGTCTTAAACTTGTCTTGCTCTCGATTCTCCGCGCTTCCCATGACGCGGATCGCAATCATTCTAATTCTCTTTGCCGCGCTGGGCGTCGAAACAGCCAGTGGCGCGCAGCCACACAAGACACGCTCGCACCACGCGCCCGCAGCAACGGTACACCATTCCTCTGGGCACTCGCGGACTCATCACACCGCATCGCGAACGGCTCACGGCCGCCTCGCGTCAAGGCGTATCCGACACGCAAGCCGCGGCGGCCATGCGCAGGTCGCATCCGCGCGGCGCCCCAAGCCGGCGCATCGCATGGTTGCGCCGCGAACCACACAGCATGAGAGCGCTTCACCCGCTGCGCCTGCGCAGTCAGCACATCCACTCGCGCATACAGGGGGCTCTGATCAGACGCTGTCGGATGCGCCGGCAGATGCAGCAGCCCAGGAGGCGAGCCCTGCCGCGGAGCGCGTGGTCGCGTCACGAATTGCAACGCGCACAGCCGATCTTCTCGAGCCGGAGCCTGAATCCGATCCGGACGCAGGCGCGCCGCAAGTGATCGAAGGCGACGCTCAGGCCCCGGTGACTGCGGTCTCACTGCATGCCACGCGCTTTGCGCCGGTGGCGCCGCTGCACGGCTCGCTGGCCTCGCTGGTGCGACAGAACGAGCGCACCGATGAAGACCATCTGGAGCGGATCGAAAATGACGATGACCTGCGGGACCGCATTGCGCGTGGTGTGCTGGTGCCGGTGCCCACATCGAGCGTGCTTTCCATCAACAAGAGCCTGCCATCGGATCGCCGTTATTGCCGGCCCTGGACAGCGCGCTTCCTGTCCGATCTGGCGCGCGCCCATGCGGCACAGTTTCATCGTCCGCTCGAAGTCAGCTCAGCAGTGCGCACAGTGGACTACCAGAAGCGCCTGATTGGCGTGAATGGTAATGCCGCGGCTGCGGAAGGCGATGTGGTGAGCCCGCATGTAACCGGTGCAACGATTGACATCGCCAAAGGGGGACTGAGTACACGCGAGATCTACTGGATGCGCAGCCGCCTGCTGAAGCTCCAGGATCAGGGCAAGCTCGATGTGGAGGAAGAATTTCAGCAGGCATGCTTCCACATCACTGTGTACAAGAGCTACGCCGCCCCGCCAGCCGTGCACGGCACGCACCGTCATCTGGCCACGCCGGTCTCGGCTCCCGCCAGCGCCCCTGTCGGCTCCTCTGAAGACACATCCGGGGAGTAGACGCTTGCAGCCAGCATTCCTGCCATTTTCTTGTCCGTGAGACGCACTCCGGCGATACAATCCTTGCGAATTGAATTCTCCTTTCTGATTGCTGCCGGGGCTGCAGCGTGGCATTGCAGCCACCGATGGGAGCGCGAAGCGAAGGGACGGGAAGTCAACATTCGAGAAAGGCAGACGCATGGGTGATTCTCTGGTTCAACCCGCAGAAGCGGCGACCGGCCTCACGCAGTGGCAGCGAGTCGGCAGCATTTTCTCTGCGCCGTCCAAAACATTTGAAGACATCAGGCGCGGCAATCGAAGCTGGTGGATGCCGCTGCTGATTGCCTCGCTCTTTGCTTACATGCTGTTTGCCGCGATCACAGTGAAGGTAGGCTGGCTGCAGGTGGCGCAGAACACGGTGCACCAGAACCCGAAAACCGAAGAGCAACTGGAACAGGCTACGCCGGAGCGTCGCGATACGACGCTGAAATACATGCAGTACTCGATGGAGGGTAGTTTTGCAGCATCGCCACTCTTCATCCTTGCGGTGCTGGCACTGGGTTCGCTGGGGCTGTGGGGCACCATCAACTTCGGCTTTGGCGGCAGGGCTACCTACGGGTCTGTCTTTGCGGTATGGATGTACGCGGGTCTGCCTGGGATCATCAAATCGCTTCTTGGCGCAGTAGTTTTATTTGCGGGCGCTGCGCCAGAGTCATTTAACCTGAACAACTTTGCGCCCACCAGCATCGGCGCATTTCTGAATCCGACAGAGACCAACGCTGCCCTCTACAAGCTGGCGAGCGCGCTCGACGTCACAACCATCTGGACTCTGGTGCTGCTGGGCATGGGCACAGCCATCGTTGCCGGCGTCAAGCGCAGCTCCGGCTACATCGCGGTTTTCGGGTGGTGGGCGGTTTTTGTTCTGGTTGGCGTGGGCTGGGCTGCAGTATTCGGCTGATCTGCATTGCTGAACCAGGATGAGAAACAACGGCGCGCATCGCGGAGATGGGCGCCGTTGTTGTTTGGTCCAGAAGGCTGTGTGGCTGCGGGCTGACTACTCCGACCAGCGGCGCATGATGAGCGTGGCGTTGATGCCGCCAAAGCCGAAGGAGTTGGACAGGGCTATATCAAAGCTGTGCGGAATAGCCTTGTTGGGCACGTAGTCCAGCCGGCACTCAGGGTCCACTTCGTTCAGGTTTGTTGTGGGCGGCAGCATCTGATTTTGCAGCGCCAGCACGGTGATGCCCGCTTCAAGCCCACCTGCGCCACCGAGCAGATGGCCGGTCATGGACTTGGTGCCGCTCACCTTGAGCGTGTGGCTCAGCGCGTGCTCGCCAAAGACCAGCTCAATCGCGCGCGACTCATTGCCGTCGCCGGCGGGCGTGGAGGTGGCGTGGGCATTGATATAGCCCACTTGTTCCGGTTGGATGCCCGCGTCTTTCAGCGCCGCCCTCATGCTGCGTTGCGCGCCCTGGCCTTCAGGCGCGATGCCGGTCATGTGGTAGGCGTCGGCGCTCATGCCGTAGCCAATGACCTCGGCCAGAATCCTGGCCCCACGCGCCTTTGCGAATTCGAGTTCTTCCAGGATCAGGATGCCAGCGCCTTCGCCGATGACGAAGCCGTCGCGGTCCTTGTCGAAGGGGCGGCTGGCGTGCGTCGGGTCGTCATTGCGTGTGGAGAGCGCGCGCATCGATGCAAATCCGCCCACCGACAGCGGTGTGACGGCTGCCTCGGAGCCGCCAGCAATCATCACATCCGCGTCGCCGTGAAGAATCATGCGCACTGAGTCGCCAATGGAGTTGGCGCTGGTGGCGCAGGCCGTGGCCGTGGCGGAGATGGGTCCCTTGGCGCCGTAGCGAATGCTGAGCTGGCCTGCAGCCATGTTCACGATGGCCGCGGGAATGAAGAAGGGCGAGATCTTGCGCGGACCACCCTGCAGAAGGCTCGCATGTTCGCGCTCGATAATTTCAAATCCGCCGATGCCGGAGCCGATGAAGACGCCGGTGCGATCGGCAATCTCCGGCGTGATGACCAGGCCCGCCTGCGCCATGGCTTCCTGAGCCGCGGCAAAGGCAAAGTGGATAAAGCGCCCCATCTTGCGGGCTTCTTTCTTGTCCACAAAGTTGAGCGGGTCAAAGTTCTTGACTTCGGCAGCAAACGTCACGGGGAAGCCCGTTGTGTCGAAGCCCTGGATGGGAGCCATACCGCTGGCTCCGGCCAGTAACTGCCGCCACACCTCGGGAGCGGTGTTGCCCACACCGCACACCAGCCCAAGGCCGGTGATGACGACTCGACGGTTCACCAATTACTTGCCTTTCGCGTTCTTCTCGATGTAGTCGATTGCGTCTTTGACAGTCTTGATCTTCTCCGCGTCCTCGTCGGGAATCTCAAGGTCGAATGCTTCTTCAAACTGCATCACCAGCTCGACCACGTCGAGCGAATCGGCGCCCAGGTCTTCCTGGAAGCTCGCGCCGGGTGTCACTTCGGCTTCGTCCACCTGAAGCTGCTCGACGATAATCTGTTTCACTTTTTCATCTACGGCCATGCGTGCTTCTCCTCGTGTTGTTGGGAACTGATGAATCGTCTCCGGGACTTCTATTCCTTTGATTCCGCCCACATACCATACCGGCATACGGCAGGGAATGACAACCACCGCGCCAGAAAAATTGCGCATGGCCCCGAAACTCCAAGTCTACCGGGCGGGTGAGGGTGTGTAAAGCAGCGAGAAGACAGGATATTAAGGGGTGGGAAGGCGGGGTTTGGTGCTGCTGCCGGTTTGCTCTCCGGAACAGGGCCCGAAGGCGTACATTAGGCGAAGAGGGAATCGGACCGATGCTGGAAGCTGTGATCGCCGCAGGGGCACTCGTCGTGGGATTTTTGTTGGGTTTCGCAGTGCGCGGCCGCGCTGCCGCAGCGGAGAAAGCATTGCTGGAGCAGAAAGCGGCCGATGCTGCCCAGGCGTCGGCGGCTGTGCAAAGGCAGCTTGCCGATGCGCAGGCTGAGTCCAATGCGAGGGCTGGCTTTCAGGCGCTGGCGGGGGAGCGGGAAGTGATGATCGGCCAGCGGACCAAAGAGCGCGACGATCTGCGGACGCTGCTGGATGAGAAGGTGCAGACCGAACGTGCACTCACGGCACAGATTGCCAGTCTCGAATCTGCGCTGAAGGCGGAGCAGAAGGCCCTTCAGGAAAAGGTTGCGCTGCTGGATGATGCCCGCGCGGCGCTTGCTAATCAATTCCAGGCGCTTGCGGCGGACATTCTGGAGCAGAAGTCGAAGTCCTTCTCGGAAGCGAGCCAGAAGGAGTTGCAACCGCTGCGTGAGCAAATTGAGGGCTTCCGCAAGAAGGTTGAAGAGGCGCAGACGGATTCCAAAACTGGCGTGGCCACGCTGCAGGCTCTGATCGGCAATCTCAACAGCATGAATCAGCAACTCGCCTCCGAGGCGCGCAATCTGACCACGGCGCTGCGTGGCTCAGCCAAGGCGCAGGGCGACTGGGGTGAGTTCATTCTGCGCGATCTGCTCGACAAGGCCGGTCTGCGCGAGGGTGAGCAGTACAGCTTCCAGCAATCGTTTGCGGGCATCGAGGGCGAGGATGGTGGACGAACGCGGTCGGTGCGCACGGACGTGATTGTGTTTTTGCCGGGTGGCCGCAATCTGGTCATCGATTCCAAGGTGTCGCTGACTGCGTATACGGACTGCGTGAGCGCGACGGACGAAGAAGCGCGCAAGACGGCGCTGAGGGCGCATCTGGCCAGCGTGCGCGGGCACATCACGGGGCTCGCCAATGCGGGCTACCATCGTCTGCCCGGCGTGGAAGCCCCAGACTTTGTCGTCATGTTTGTTCCGATTGAGCCGGCGTTTCTACTTGCGCTGCAAAACGACCCTGACCTCTGGGCCGATGCCTACAAGCAGGGCATTCTGCTGGTAGGTCCAACGACGCTGCTGTATGTCATTCGCATTGTGCATGTGCTTTGGCAGCAGGAGTTGCAGGCGCGCAGCGTGCAAGATGTGATGGAGCGCGGAACGGCGCTCTACGAGAAGTTTGTCGGCTTCGCCATCGATCTTGAGGCTATCGGCAAGGGGCTGCGCGCGGCGGACCAGTCGTACGCGGCAGCGGTGAAAAAGCTCTCGGAAGGGCCCGGCAACCTGGTGCGCCAGGTGGAGATGCTCAAGAAGCTCGGCATTCGCAGCAGCAAGGCGATTCCCAAGACGCTGCTTGACCGCGCGGATGTAGACGAGCCCTTGCTGGAACTTGCGGCAGAAGCGGAAGAAGGGCAGTCCGCCGCGGGCGAGCCGAACTAAAGCTGCTGGCAGGTTCTTTTTTGCAGCGCTACTTCGCGAACGCCGTCCGCAGGCGCTGCCATGTGGTCTGCAAATCTTCTGGCAGAACGCGGGTCTCGGCCACGGTGGTCATGAAGTTGGTGTCGCCGGCCCAGCGCGGCAGAGCGTGCAAGTGCAGATGACCTGCGACACCCGCTCCCGCGGCGCGGCCCAGATTCATGCCAAAGTTCAAGCCCTGCGGGCGATAAAGCTCCTGCAACACCTGCTCGGTGCGCTGCGCCAGATCCATCATCTCGTGGGCGGTCTCGCGCGGCAGAAGGCCAAGCCGGTCAAGATGCGCGTACGGCAGGATCATCACGTGGCCCGACGTGTACGGATACGCATTCAGGCAGACGTAGCAATGAGTTCCGCGGAGGACGAGGCAGGAGGCAGCTTCGGCGGTGTCGCGGTCCATCCCCTGCGCAATGGCGTAGTCGGTGGCGGCAATCAGGTTGCAGAAGACGCAGCCGGTGTTGCCGGGCCATGCTGCGAGGGCGGCAGGCACTCCGGGCCGCGGGTTCTCATCGGCTGTGGTGACATACGTGTAGCGCCAGGGAGTCCAGAGAAAGTCCATGGGTGCAAACCGTTGCGTCTCAGTATAGAGGGTGCGGTGCGCACTCATGGGCGCAAGACGCAGGGTGCGAAGAGATCTGTCGGCTGAAAGCTGCAGGTGAAGCCGGAGAATGCTGCAAATCTTGTGCAGATGAATCTCAGTCTCGTACTCGTGTTCCGCGTGGGCGGGCAAGCTGTTGCATTGACGGAGGAAACTGAGGGAGGCTACACTTTGGAGAGTAGCCTCCTGCCCAGATTCCAGCGGGAAGCTGCGGCCGCCCTCCCGCCAGCCGTTGCGGGCCTGGTGTTTCCCAAGGAGACGAGTCGCCCCCAAATCGCCGGTCGAACTGGCGCGGACGATTGTCTCTTTGGAGTCTTCCAGACGACGCGATGCAGCGCGGACGGGGTGTAGGCTTCCAGTGCTCGGTGCCGCCAAGGCGCGAGGCGCAGGAGTTGCTTGGACGCAATGAAGCCAGTCGCGCCTGAGCATGGAATCGCGGAGCTGTCACCATGCCAAACGTCCTCAATCCCGAACCCGAGAGCACAACCCTGAACACCGAACTGGAAATGCCCACCCTCGAACCTGCGACGGAGATTAATCAGCCGTTGCCAGAATCCACGTCCACCCCTGAGCTTGCTCAGAGCGCCGTTTCTTCCACGCTGGACGCCGATGCACCCACCCACCCTGCCGCTGCGCACGCAGATGAGCAGGCTGAAGCGAATTTCGACTCTGGTGAAGATTTTTCTGCCGCGCTGGAGGCATTTGAGCGCGAGCAGGCCGCGGAAGCGGCCGCCGTGGAAGCGTACGGCGACAAGATTGTGACCGGCACGGTTTTGAAACAGACCGAGAAGCATCTTGTGATTGATGTCGGCCTGAAGTCCGAAGGACTGGTTCCTCTGGAGCAGGTTGTCGATCACACTGGCGCGGTCAAGTTCCAGCCCGGCGAGTCGATTGATGTGGTGATTGAGCGCGAGGAGCCGGAAGGCGGCTACCTGGTCAGCTATGAGAAGGCGCAGCGCCTGCGCGTCTGGGACGTGATCGAGAAGGCTGCCAACGAAAAGACTCCGGTGATGGGCACTGTGGTGAGCCGCGTCAAGGGCGGGCTGACGGTGGACATCGGCATGAAGGCGTTTCTGCCGGGCTCGCAGCTTGAGATTCGTCCGGTGCGCAATCTGGACGGCTACCTGGGTCAGCAGATTGAAGTCCGCGTGATCAAGCTGAACAAGAAGCGCGGCAATGTGGTTGTGAGCCGCAAGGAGATTCTGGAAGAAGAGCAGAACTCCAAGCGCTCGAAGACGATGGAGCACCTGGAAGAAGGCGCGATTCTTACGGGCACCGTCAAGAATCTGACCGACTACGGCGCGTTCGTCGATCTGGGCGGCATTGATGGCCTGTTGCACATCACCGACATGAGCTGGGGCCGGCTGACGCATCCTCGCGATCTCGTCAACGTGGGCGATGAGATTCAGGTGAAGGTGCTGAAGTTCGACAAGGAGAAGCAGCGCGTTTCGCTCGGCTTCAAGCAGCTGACGCCTGACCCGTGGCTCGACGCCTCGGAGCGCTACCCCGTGGGTGCGCATGTGCACGGGCGCGTTCTTTCGGTGACCGACTACGGCGCGTTCGTCGAGCTGGAGCAGGGCATCGAGGGCCTGGTTCATCTTTCTGAGATGACGTGGTCGAAGCGGCTGAAGCATCCCTCCAAGCTGGTCAAGCCCGGCGACGAAGTCAACACCGTCGTTCTCAGCGTGAATCCGGCGGACCGCCGCATCTCGCTCGGCATGAAGCAGCTGATGGAGAACCCGTGGGAAAACCTCACGGAGCGCTACCCGACTGGAACCGTGGTCGAGGGTCGCGTGCGCAACCTCACCGATTTCGGCGCCTTCATCGAGATTGAAGATGGCATCGACGGCCTGGTGCACGTCTCCAATCTCAGCTGGACCAAGCGCGTGAAGCATCCTTCTGAAGTGGTGAAGAAGGGTGAAAAAGTGAAGGCAGTTGTGCTCGGCGTAGAGCCGCAGAACCGCCGCCTGAGCCTCGGCATCAAGCAGCTGCAGCCTGACGTGTGGGAGAGCTTCTTTGCCTCGCACCGCGTGGGCGATGTGGTGCACGGCAAGGTGCTGCGCACGGCGCAGTTCGGCGCTTTCGTTGAGATTGCAGAAGGCGTTGAGGGTCTTTGCCATGTCTCCGAGGCGGTAGGCGAAGACGGCGCTCCAGCCAAGATGGACCAGGGCGAAGAGCACGACTTCAAGATCATCAAGATCAACGTGGAAGAGAAGAAGGTGGGTCTCAGCCTGCGTTCCATCGGTCACGAAGCCAGCCGCGCCCAGGTGGAGCACTACAAGGAGAGCGCCCACAAGCAGCCGGTCTCGAGCTCGACCACTACTCTTGGCGACCTCATCAACTGGAAGAGCGAGCGGTAAGGCGCTCTGCCAGGCAACACTGCACGCAGCGGCCACCCTTCGGGGTGGCCGCTCTGCTTTTGCGGCAGATGCAGCATGGCAGCGAAGGAATCTCTAACGGAATTGCGAAGAGGCGCCCATGACGGCAGCACAACCTGCTTGTGGATTGTGCAGAGAATCGGTATAGGAAATCTTTAGAGCGCATGTGAGCTGGGCAAACAAGGAGATGAATCGACGTGAAGCGACTGAGCGCAATTCTACTTGCTCTGGGCATTGCTGCTGGCATAGCCGCAGCGCAAGAAGGCACGCCCGGGAAGCCCATCGCTGTGAAGGTGGACTGGGCGAAGACGCAGCCGCTCAAGACAACGCCGACGCTGCAGATGGTGGTGAATCCCATGCTGCGGCGCGGCTCGCCGATCCACGACACAACCTTTGCGGCGTTGCAGCAACTGGGTGCGGACATGGTCCGCTATGCGGCATGGCATCCCTATCCCAAGCTGGCGGTGGCCGAATTGCAGCCGCCCACTGCGAACGAGACCTTCTGGGATTTCAGCGCCATCGATCCGATTGTTCTGGACTTTCTGAATGCCACTAAAGGGCAGGACTTCATCTTCAGTCTCAGCACCAATCCTGCATGGATGTACAAGACGCCGAAGCCGGTGACCTATCCTGAGGACCCGGACAAGCTCACATGGGACTACACGCAGGGCAAAAATCTGCGCGACCCGAGTTGCGCCGAGCTGGCCGACTATTACGCGCGGGTGGCCGCGTGGTATACCCAGGGCGGCTTTAAGGATGAGTTGGGCAAGTGGCACGAGTCCGGGTATCACTTCAAGATTCCTTACTGGGAGGTCTTCAACGAGATTGATGTGGAGCACCAGCCGACGCCGGAGCAGTATGTGCAGCGTTACGATGCGATTGTTGCGCCGCTACACAAAATGGACCCAGCGATGAAGTTTGTGGGATTGGCGATGGCATTCCCTGAACGGAATCCCGCGATGGTGGAGTATTTTCTGGACCACAGCCATCACCAGCCCGGCATTCCTCTGGACATGATCTCGTACCACTTCTACGCGATTCCGACGCGTGAGCAGACGGCAGCGGATTGGCAGTACAGCTTCTTCGATCAGGCGGACCGGCTGATTACCACAATTCGATTTGTCGAGTTGATGCGCAAGCGGCTATCGCCGAAAACGAAGACGACGCTGGATGAGGTTGGCACAATTCTTCCTACGGACTGGCATCCGGACAATCCCTACGATCCGGGCCCGCCGATTCCAGCGGCCTACTGGAATGCGTCAGGCGCGATGTTTGCCTACATCTTTCTCGAAGCTGCCAAGCAGGGCATCGACGTGGTGGGCGAGTCGCAACTGGTTGGCTTTCCGTCGCAGTTCCCCAGCGTGACGATGGTGGACTGGAAAACCGGCAAGCCGAATGCGCGCTTTGAGGTGCTGCGAGTGCTGCATGATGCGACGCACACGGGAGACCAGATGGCGCAGACGCGCTTTCTTGGCAGCGATATCGACGTGCAGGCGCTGGAGGGGACGGCAGGCAAGAGTCTGCTGCTGGTGAACAAGCGCGACCGCGCAATCTCTGTAGACCTGCCTGCGGAGTTTGTGCACAGCGATCTTCGCGTTGCTGCCGAGGGCGTGGAACCCCATGTGAGCGCCTGGGAGGGCAAGACGCTGACGCTGCCGCCGTTTGGGGTGGCGGCGTTGACGGCAAAGTAGGCGCCTACTCTGCCGTCTGACCCGGTGTAGCGAATGACTTGCCATCGCACGTGCCGCTGGCATCTTTCGTGAGGATGCGAAAGACATAGGCAGGCTCGTCTGGTGCTTTGGAGGGAAGTTGAATATGCAAGCCGTCGCTGCGCTGTTCTGCTGCGAGCGTGTTCGCTGAACCGAGCATTTGAACGGAGCAGATAGGCCCATCGAGATACGGCGTGCCCTGCCACAGCGTGTGGATGCGCAGCTCGCCGGCCGCGGGCCAGCCGAGCGCGATGGCGTAGAGTGCGCCGTTGTGCGTGGTAAATCGAATGTCTTCCGGCGTGAACTGCTGCTGATCGGTGTAGAGGGCATGGCTCTTTACGGTCGTTGGACCTTCACCGTAGAGCAGCCACGGGCGCGAGCCGTAGATAGCCTCGCCGTTAGTCTCGAGCCAGCGTCCCATCTTCAGCAGAATCGTCTGTGCCTCTTGCGGGATGGTGCCGTCCGGCTTGGGGCCAACGTTGAGCAGCAGGTTGCCGTTCTTGCTGACTACATCCACGAGTTCGCCGATGAGCGAAGCGGCGCTGCGATACGAGTCATTGTTCACGTATCCCCAGGAGTGGATGCTGACCGAGGTATCGGTCTGCCATGGAAGAAGGTTCAGAGCGTCGAGTTTGCCGCGCTCCACATCGAGCACCGCGGTGTTCGCGGGGAAATCGTAATCCTTGTAGGTGAGGACGACGCCCTGCTTTCGTGCGACGGCACGGTTGTAGTAGTACGCGGCAAACCTCCTGAGATAGGGCTGAAAGGCGGGCTGGCCAATCCACCAGTCGAAGTACATGAAGTCAGGGTGGTACTTGTCGACGAGTTCACTGCTGCGCGCGAGCCAGTCATCGAGGAACGCCTTGTCCGGCGGGAGCCAGCGCTCGAGGTGATTCGGGTCTGGCTCTTTGGCGTTATCGTCACCGAGCAGCGTGCGGGGCTGCGCGGGGCCGTAGAGATCAGCGAAAGCGGGATTGCGGACGTCGGAATCAAACTGCATGCCGCCGTCGTACCACCACCAGTGCTCGGCGCGATGCGAGGAGACTCCGAAGCGCAGGCCGCGCTTGCGGGTGGCTTGCTCCAGCGCGCCCACAATGTCGCGATCTGGACCCATCTTCGCGGCGTTCCAGCGGGTGATGCTGGAGTCATACATCGCGAATCCATCGCAATGCTCGGCCACGGGGACGATGTAGCGAGCACCGGCGCGCGCGAAGAGATCGACCCACGCATCGGGGTCGAAGTGCTCGGCCGTGAACATCGGAATGAAATCCTTGTAGCCAAACTTTGACTCCAACCCGTAGGTCGCGACCTGATGCTGGTACTCCGGCGTACCCTGGATGTACATGTTGCGCGGATACCATTCGTTTCCGAATGCCGGAACGGAGTAGACGCCCCAGTGAATGAAAATACCGAACTTGGCGTCGCGATACCAGGCAGGAACGCGATACGCGGCGAGTGAATTCCAGTCGGGACGGAAGGGACCATTCTCATCGCCATGCGCGACGCGTGCGACCTGCTGGCGCACGGCTTGCGACTCGCCTTGGCAGTTGGATGGAACCGCCAGCGCGGATGCCAGCAGAGCGGACAGAGAAGCAAAAAGAAGGCCGGACCGGACGCGCAGACAACTCATCGCATCACGCTAGCAGAAGTCATCCCTGCTTTGCATCACGAATGCGCGGGTCAAGATGGATAGACGCGGCTGGTGCGCGTTGCTTGGATGAATCATCGGCCAGCCGGTTGCGCCTGCTCTTCAAGAAGCGCCACACCCTGCGAGGCAAGCGTGACGGACGTTTGCGGCGGATGATCGACGAGGAGGTCTCGCATCGGCGCAGGCAGGGTGATGCTTGCAGGTTGCGCGCCATGATTGAGGAGGATATAGATCGTCCGGCCTGAGCCGACGCGGCGGCAGACCTCGACATCCTCAGGCAGGGCGACAAATTCGGGCTGCACGCGCGCGCCGTCGATCATCCAGGTTGTGACGTTCTGCATGAGAAGGTCATCCAGAATCGCGCCGAGATACGTGACCGTGCCCTTGCCCAGTGGACGCGTAATCATGGCAGGCTGATCATCAAGCCAACCGTTCGATTTACCAAAGCGCAGCAACACGCGCGCGTCGCTGGCCTGCGTGGAAAGCTGCTCGGCCCAGATTGTTGCGGCTCCGCTGCCGAGAGCGCCGCTGACCGGTACTGCGCCATCCAGTGCATAGTATTGCTCGACGCGACCGCCGAGCGCAGGTACCAGTGGGCCGGGCTGGCGCTGCGGATTAAGACTGTCGTATTCGTCTTTCATGCCCGAGCGGGGACCGAGCACGAGATGCCCTCCCTGCTCGACGTACGCTTTGAGATGCGTGGCGAGCTCGGGCGAGAGGACGTTGAGCCCCGGCGCGACGACGAGCTTGTAGTCATTGAGCGGAGCGGTTGCATTCAGGACGTCAACGGTCAAACCTCTTTCGCGGAGCGGGCGATACCAGTCCAGCAGCACCTGCAGCTCGTCGTAGTTGTGATTGTGCGGCTGGAAGTCGATAGCCCAGCGGCTGTCATAGCTCTCAAGAATCGCGACCTGCGCCACAGGCTGCGTGCGGCGCAGTGCCGACGCGGCGCGCTCGAACTCGCTGCCAATCTGGCTCACCTCGCTGTAGATGGGCATGGGCTCGCCGTCGGGGCCGACGAGTGTGCCGTGATATTGCTCCTGGCCGTTGAGCGCGCTGCGCCACTGCCAGTAGAGGACGGCGTTTGCGCCGTGGCCGATAGCCTGCCACGCCATCACGCGCGTTTCGCCGCGGCTGAGTGTGGTGTTGATGGGCGCCCAGTTCACAGAGCCCGGTTGCGTCTCCATCACCCAGAACGGGCCGCGCTTCCATCCGCGTACGAAGTCATGCATCGCGCCGTTGCGGATGGAGTCAAGCTGCCCTTGGCCCACGTAGTCATCCCAGGAGGCCAGATCGAGATCGCGCGTAATCTCGTAGTGATCGAAGTGATCGCTCCAGGCAAGGCCGCCGATATTGGTGGTGATGAACTGCCGCGGGTCGGCCCACTTGCGAATCGCGTCGATCTGCACGCGCTGAAAGCTGCGCCATGTGTCGGTCACGAAGTGGCGATGCTCCAGCAGAAGGCCAGGATTACCGCCGGTTGCAACGAGCGGAATCTCATCCCAGCGATCGTAGGTCTGGCTCCAGTAAGCCGTTGCCCAGTGTTGATTCAGCGCGTCCAGCGTGCCATAGCGGCGCTGGAGCCACTGCTGGAACTGCGCGCGCGTGGCTGGGTCAAAGGACTCGTCCGTATACTCATTGCCAATCTGCCAGCCGATGACATCGGTGTCGTGACCGAAGCGCTGGGCGAGGCGCCCAGTGATGTCCGCACAGAAGAGGCGATAGCGCGGGCTTCCGTAGTTGAACTGGCGACGGCCTCCATGCTGCGCTTGATGTCCGTTCTCATCCATACGCAACGTGTCTGGGTATTTCGATGTGAGCCATGCAGGAGGGGCATCGGTCGGCGTGCCGATGACGACAGCGATGTGATGCTTCTCGGCAAGGCGAATGGCGCGTGCGAGCCAGTCGAGATCGTATTGACCCTCGGCCGGTTCCATGCGGCTCCACGCAAACTCGCCGACGCGGACGACGTTCAAATGCGCGGCTTCCATCAGGGCGAGGTCCGCATCCCAGCGCGATTCCGGCCACTGCTCGGGATACCATGCGGAGCCAAGGAGCAGGTCCGGCACGGAAGGGACTTCCTGCGCGTGCGCAGCCGTTCGCCCTGCGGCAACAACTGCGAGGCAAGCTGCGGCAAAGAACATGCGAGCAGCGAAGTGGAACAGCAGGCACGCGGGATGGCGTCCTTTGCGCATATGGTTCCTCGTCATCGTACGAAGTCTGCTAGCCCCTCTGGAAGTAGGTTGTGTAGCATTCCTGGCGCACAAAATAGAGCGGAGCAAGAACGCGATTTGTAGCTGCGGAGGATGCTACCAGCAATCCGGTTGCGCCCGGCATGGTTTGGATGCGGTCAAGCGGCAGGAGCGACAAGGGTCCTGTGCGAGGGTTGAGCTCGACGTACACGAGCGGGCCCCGCAACACTGCGACGGTGTCCGGGTGCAGGTCGTCAATCACTTCGGTGTAGAGGCTCTGCGGCAGATCGAGCTCAACCGTGTCGCCGTCCCGCCACACGCGATGGAGAATGGCCCAGCCCTGCTGTTCAGTCGCGTGAACTGCGACGCCATTCACGCGAAGGGTGGCGGGTGCGGCAAGCCAGGCAGGCAGGCGCAGTCCTAGAGAAAACTGCGTGGGTAGATTCATCTTCACCCGCAGCAGAGCACGGCTATCAACCGGATAGCCTGTCTCCTGTGTAAGGGTGATTGCGGTGCTGCCGTGCATCCACCGCACAATGGAGGGCGCGTAGAGGTTAACGCGAATGCCGTCGTCGGCGCGGAAGTAAATGTTTTTTACATAGTCCGCCACGCCCTGCACCAGCGTGCCAGAGCAGCACGGCCACTTCTTCGGGTAGTAAACCTTGCGTGCCGCTGCGCTGTAGGTCGAGTAATACGGATAGTCGCCGTCGCTGTCGGGATCCTTCGCCGCGAGCAGCGCGTTGAAGAGAACACGTTCGAGGCCGTCGCCATAACGCGCCTCACCCGTGGCGCAGATCAGATAACGTGCCAGCTTGGTAGCCGCGTAACTGCCGCACGGCGTCTCGAAGTGATCCTGTGTGGTCTGCAGGCTCGCATAAAGCTGTCCTTTGTGCGGCTCAATGAACTGCTCATTTGGTCCCCACCCGCCGGTGGCGAACTGCTGCGTTTGCGCCAGGAGAGTGGACGCGTGCTGCATAGCGAGCAGATATTTCTGGTCGCGCAGAACGAGGTGCGCCTTGCCTGCGGAGCTGAGAGCGATGGCGTGGCTGTAGGCGTGACGGCCGGGGAGTACATCCTCACCGCGGGCGAGCGGGTCGAAGAAGTCCCTGTCGAGCAGGTAGCGGATGGCCCGCTCGCGCATGGCGGCATCGCTGGTCATTGCTGCAGCGGTGAAGAGATTCTCGGGCAAGACATAGGTCTCGTCGTATGGAGGGTCTTTCTTGCCGATGCGATCGCGACCCTGCTCGGGGATGTACGGAATCGCCGCACGGTAGACGCGCGGCAGAAGATCGTGCGCGAGAGTCACACGGCTCAGCGCGGACGCATCGATGAGGCCCGCGATGTGCTTGTCGAGGATGTAGCAGGGCCAGAGCTGCTCCGCGTTGGGTCCAGCGTAGACGTTTTTGGTTCGGTCGAAGGCGGCGGCGAAACCTTCGACCAGCTCACCGGCCTTGGCTTGGCAGCTTGTGTCGCCAGTGCTCGCGCCGATGCGCGCGAGGCCTGAAATGTACTGCCCGAGAGAATGGCCGGGCACGAAGCCGTCGGCGTCGTACCAGCCGCCCATGTCGGCACCGGGCGCCGGCAGACCTGCGCGCTGGCGGTAGACCTTGAGAAGGCGGTCGTTGTCGAGCGCGAGATAGCTCGCGTGGATGCGGTCGTAATGTTCCTTGAGCGGCCCGCCGGTCAGGCGCACCTGCGCGTAATCCATCTCCTGCAAGTTCCGGCTCGATGCAGGACCACCAGATGCAGAAAGGTGCGCATCGAAAGCGAGCGCCGCAGCGCCTGCTAGAAACCCTCTGCGAGTGATGGAATTCAGATTGCTCACAGATCCAGTTTGATCTCCCCTATCTGCTGATTATGTTATGCATTCGTCATCGAATCTGGGAATTATCCGAGAGGGACCACTTGGGTTCCATCATGCGGAATCTCTACGCGGTTCCATCCTTCATCTCTTCTTTGCGCACGATGGATTGCGGGCGACGGTAGTTCTGCATATTCTGGAGACAGTGCAGAGACGCATCCTCCAATTCGTGGCATGTGCCTTCTTTGCCCTGGTGGCATTTACTCCCACACTGGAGTGCTTTGACCGCTGGGACAAGCCGACGACGCCCATGACCGACACGGAGCTGCGCGTGACGGCATGGCTGGTGGTTGCCGGAACGGTTGCGGTGGTAGCGCATCTTGTTCGTTTGGCGGCTCTGCGAGTGGCGCGCGGCGAAGCCTCTTTGTATGTGGCCCCAGCCCAGCCGTTCGTTTCGTGGCATGCTCCCTGCTGCGAAATCCCGACGGCAAGCCCTCCTTTGATTCCGCTTCGAATCTGATTCCTCTTTTGTGAAGGTTCGCAGAAACAGGCGATTCGTGCGCATCACTGCGCCTGTCGTCTCCGTTCTTTCTGTTTTCACAAATGAGGAGATCCATGTTGCTGCGTTCCGGTTGTGCTGCTCCCCTGCGGGCTGCTGCACTATTTCTCTGTTTTCTTTCCGCGTCGATTCCCATGTTGTTGGGACAGGCTGGTCAGGTGCAAGGCGGCATTGGCGGCTCCGTGCTGGACACAACGCGCGCAGCTATCTCCGGCGCGCGCGTGACGCTCTCCACCCAGGATCGGCCAGCAATAGCAGCCACGGTGACAGGCCCAGATGGAGCGTTCCATTTCAGCGGTTTGCAGAGCGGGACGTATGCGCTTGAAGTTGCTGCGCCCGGATTCGCGACCTACACGAATGCTTCTGTGGTTGCGGCGGTTGGTCGCGAAGTGCGCGTCAGCGTGGTGCTGACTCCGGCGCAGGCAACGCAGCAGGTGACCGTGCAGGCGCTGGCCGATACGCTGGACACATCGCAGTCATCGCCGGTGACGAACATTGACAAAGACCGCATTGAAGAGCTGCCGATTCCAAACCGCAACTATCTGAATTTCACTCTTCTGTCTCCCGCGCTGGCCAGCGCAAATCCGGCGCCGGCGCGTCAGACACCGGGCGCAGCGGAGGGTGGCTTCAGCGCTGGCGGATTGCGCCCGTCGAGCAACGCGCTCTACATCGACGGAGTGGATGATAACGATGAGTACACAGGTCTGAGCCGTACTGAGCTTTCTCCGGAGGCGATAAGCGACTTTCAGGTGGTGAATCACGGCTATGCCGCGCAGGCAGGCGGCTCGGCGGGCGGATCGGTGGACGTGGAGACGCGCATGGGCGTCAACACCCAGCACGGCGATGCTTTTCTGTTTGTGCAGAATGGCGCGCTGAACGGCACGCCTGCTCTAGAGATTGCGCCGCGCAAGCCGGATGAGAACCGACTGCGAGCCGGGTTATCGACGGGAGGCGCGCTGCGGCGTGACAGATGGTTCTACTACGTGGCAGGCGAGCAGGAGATGGCGCGCGGCGAGGAGGCGAGCGACTTCAGCCCGGCCGAGGCGGCGCAGATTGATGGCGCGCTGGCGCAGGCAGGACCGCTTCAAGGGTCTCATCTTCAGCAGGGATTTTTTCCTACGACGAACGAAGAGACGGAGCTATCGGGAAGGATGGATCGCTCCGATGGCAAAGGCAGTGCGATGCTGCGCTATGCCCTGACGAACAACCGCGCGGTGAATGACGCCTATCATCTGGACGACTTGACCGACCTGAGTGCGCGCGGCTCGGCCTTCTATGACGACAACAGCCTCAATGGCGCATGGAACCGTTCGCTCTCGTCAGAACTTGTGAACCAGTTCTCCGCCGAGGTTGCCCAGCGGCGCGTCGCGCTGAGGACAAGCTCGCAGACCGGCCCCGGCGTGATGGTCGCCGGCTTTGCTACGTTGGGCACGCCGTATGACGGGAACAGCCGCCGCTATGAAACACACGTGGATGTGGGAGATGCGCTGATCCGCCAGCACGGTGCGCATCTGATGCAGGCTGGAGTCGCTTTGAGTCACGTTGGCCTGCGTGCAGCCAACCAGGATGGCTTTGGCGGGGTCTACGTCTTCCCGACCACAGCCGCGTTGGCGGCGGGTCAGCCGGACTTCTACATCCAGAGCTTCGGCAATCCGAACACCAACTTCAGCGAACCGCGCAGTGTCGCGTATGCGCAGGATCACTGGACCGCATTGCGCAGCCTGACCTTGGACTATGGCCTGCGCTATGAAGACAATCATCTTCCCGCCTCCATTCCCGGACACGCGCTGAACTTCAGTCCGCGGCTGGGCTTTGCCTGGTCGCCGGACAAGCAATCGGTGGTGCGCGGAGGCTTCGGCTTCTTCTATGACCGGTATCTGCTGGGCACGATCAACCGCATCGAGGAGATGAACGGCACGCGCGCCGAGCAGCAGATTGCCGAGGGAACGGATGCGGCGGTGCTGTATCGGGCCGGAGCCGCATTTACGACGCCTCATGCCGCGATTGCTCCAAGCATCTGGCAGGCGCAGCCATCGCTCGCCAATCCCTACGCAGAGACAGCTTCGCTGAGCGCGGAGAGATCCTTTCCGGACGAGTGGACGCTGAGCGCGGAATATCGCTATGTGCATGGAGTGAAGATGGGCCGCACGGTGAACAGTAACCTGCTGCCGCCGGTGGTGTTGACCCCAACCAACGCCGGGAGCCTGGGTATCTCGAATCCTACTCCGCAGCAGATGGGCCAGAGAGTGTTTTCGCCGGCGCGCGCGAATCCTGCGTATGACGCCATCAACCAGTTTCAGACGGAAGCGAATTCGAGTTACAACGGCGCAACGGTCACGGTGAATCGCCAATTCACAGAAGATCTGGAGCTGATGGCGGGCTACAACTTTGCCAGGACGATCGACGATGCCTCGTATGATGCGGAGCAGCCGAAGAATCCTTTTGCGCCCCGCGACGAGCGGGCATTGTCGCTGCAAAACCAGCGGCACCGCTTTGTGTTGAGCGGCCTTTGGGTGCTGGGGCCCGATCTCGACGATCCGCAGGATGCGGCCAAGGCTGCAACGCCGAACGCACTGGAAAAGCTGGTGTATGGACTGGAGCTTGCTCCGATCGTCGTTGCGGGCAGCGGCTTTCCTGACAATCCGTTGACCGGCGTCGACAGCAATCGCGAGCACATTTATCCCTTTGCAGCGCGCCCGCAGGGGCAGGCGCGCAACAGCATGACGACGCCTGCCAGTGTGGACTTCGATCTGCGCATCCTGAAAATGGTGCCTGTCTGGCGCGGCCATCTGGACATCGTGGCGGAGTCCTTCAATCTGCTGAACCGGCAAAACGTCGAGATGGTCAATTCGGCCTTTGGATCGGATCTTACGCCTGCGGCAGGATTCGGCGGACCGGTACAGGAGTCGGATGCTCGCCGGGTGCAGTTCTCGCTGGACTTCGAGTACTGACGACCCCTACGAGCGCCGCAGCGCGCGATGTTCGGCGCGACCGGAGCGGGCCTCAGACGCTGAGACCTACTTTGTAACGAGGCCATTTGGCGCGGATGGAGTGATGATCGACGACGGGTGGGCGGTCGCACTCGCAGGCGATGACGGTGACGGGATCGCCCGGCGCCAGAGCGGGCAGACCGCTGATGCGGAGGGACAGAGCGTCCTGCGTGAATGCGACCCCCTGACCAGTTTTGAGTAGCCGGGCAGAGAGGACCTTTGCCTGCATGCCGCCGACCGCAACGACCGTAGGCGGGTCAAGAAAGCGCAGCCATTGTGCGGCAGGCGTGCCCGCGGGCCAGAAGTAGACGTGGATGTAGAGGGTGTTGCCCTTGCGCGTGAAGTTTGTGTAGTTCCCGAAGCTGACTGCGGCTCCGCCCTGTGTGCCGTAGATTGACTCGCCATTGACGGAGAGCCATTTGCCCACGGATTCGAGGATGCGCACAGATTCGGCGGGTACCGTGCCATCCGGCTCGGGGCCGATGTTGAGTAGATAGTTACCGCCCTGCTGGGCGCAGGTGGCGAGGTCGTTGAGAATGCGGCGTGGCGATTTCCACTCGACATCGGAGCGTTGGAAGCCCCATCCCAGATTCATGGTTTCGCAAGATTCCCAGGCGCGTTTGTCGGCCTGAATCTTATGCTCGGGTGTGGAGAAGTCCCCGTCGAGACCGTTGCGATTGTTGACGATGATGTCGGGCTGCAGTTCGAAGACCATGCGGTTCATGCGGTCGGCCTCCCACTGCTCGGGCGTGAGCGGCTGGGCGACGTCGTACCAGAGAATGTCGATCTTGCCGTAGTTGGTCATCAGCTCGCGGATGAGGCCGTGGGTGTAGGCGACGAAGCGTTTACGCGCGGCTTCATCGGTGGCGCAGCGCATCCCGTCGGGGTGGTGCCAGTCCATCAGCGAGTAGTAGAAGCCGATGCGCATCCCTGCGGCGCGCGCTGCGTCCACGTATTCGCGAACGAGATCGCGGCCTGGGCCGGTCTTTGCAGCGTTGTAGTCGGTGAGCTTCGTGTCCCACAGGCAGTATCCTTCGTGGTGCTTGGTCGTGAGGACCATGTACTTCTGGCCGGCGCTTTGGGCGAGGCGCACCCACTCCTCGGCGAAGCCCGGCTTGGGCTTGAAGTGCTGCGCGAGGAGTTCGTACTGCAGAATCGGAATGCCCTCGGACTCCATGACCCACTCCTGCTGACCGATCACGCTGTAGAGCCCGAAGTGGATGAACATGCCGAAGCGAGCGGCCTGCCACCATGCGAGGCGGCGCGTGCGGGATTCTTCCTGATAGGGCAGCTTGCCGTGCTCCGTGGCGAGCGGGCTGGCGCCGGCTTCCTGTGCAGCCGCTGCAACCGTGGGCGCGAACGCGGCTGCTGTAACGGCAGCAGATGTCTTCACAAAAGAGCGGCGAGAGATAGCGTCGTATAGCATGAGTCCTCCGCGTGCAAAGTGGATGGTAGCAAAGCTGGCGGCGTGTGGAGCAGTGCATCGAGCGCAACCGGGCGCGTGCGCATATGTATCGGCGCAGAGGGCAAAAAGTGTGGTGCCGATGCGCTTGACACAGCAGGATGCGTAGCCGGGATAATCGAGCCCATGCGATGGTATGTGCTCTTGACTTGGACGATTTACGCAACTGGCGCCTTTGCGCAGCAGGCTGCGACCTTGCCGCAAGTGGCTCCGGATAAAGGCGCGGCTGGAGTTCCATTCCGCTTTGTCTCGGATGGGCCGAAGGGACCGGGCTGGTCGCGGCCGGACGAGATTGCGCGGGTGTACTTCCATGAGAATCTGACGGCGCTGTTTGAGCGGACGCTGCGACTGGATGAGGGCGTACCGGACCGGACGACGCTGCGCTGGATTTTCACCGGACCTCATGCGGGATTCACGGTTGAATTGACGTCGAGCACAATCCGGATTGCGGAACGGTACTACGACTCGATGGGGCTCTATGAGGGCCAGGGGAATTATCCGGCGAAGGAGGTCTTTGCGCTGCAGAGGCAATTCTCGGGCGAGGCGCGCACGGTCACGGTGATTGCGGATGCGCATCTGGCGGTGCGGGTGCTGGTGAATGACGTGCAGCTTCTGGAAGCGCCGCTGCTTTTTGACGTGACGCGGCATCAGTTGATGTATGCCGCGCCGCGCACGGCGCACCTGGTGGTGGAGGGCACGATGAGCGAGCCGGATGCGAAGGCTGCGACTGTGACCTTTCGTCGCGCCGAGGTGCATCAGACGATGCTTGGCTTTGGCGGCAGCCCGAGCATTCCCGCGTATGAGGAGCTGAGCGACGAGGGCAAGCGGCAGTACTGGGATCTGCTGAAGCGATACAACCTGCTTCTCTTCCGTGAGTATCCAATGGGCACTGAACTCAAGCCGGACCTGACCAACCTTGAAGATCTGCGCGACGCCACGCCGCACTACTACGGCGACAATTTTCCCAACAGTGAAGTCTCGAGCTTCGAGTACAGCAAACACGCGCAGGCGCTGGGCGGAGATGTGATCTACGAGATGTGGGCGCTGCCCGCATGGGCAATGGAGCCTTATCAAGGTTCAACGGTCGTGGACACGTGGCATCGTCCGGTGAAACTCGTCGCGAAGCCGGAGGAATACGCGCGCATCGTGGTGGGGTATTGCCGCAAGGCGAAGGCAGCCACGGGTGCTGCGCCGCAGATTGTCGGCATTCAAAATGAGGTAGATGAGCCGCCGGCTGTGTTTGACGCAATGGTGAAGACGCTGCGGCGCGCGTTAGATGCGGCGGGGTTTCAGACAACGCGCATTCACATGGCCGATGCGAGCTTTATGTTCCTGGGCATCCGGCGGGCTGAGGCACTCAGGAAGGATCCGGAGGCGTGGAAGGAGATCGATTTCGCGGCAACGCATGAGTATGATCTTCAGGAGTTCATGGCGAACCCCGACCTGTATGACGCGCGCATGCGTGCCATGCATGAGGCGAGCGCGGGCAAGCCGTTTCTGGCGACGGAGATCTGCATCAATGATCCGCACTATCAGGAGCCTTCTTACCGCATTGCATTCCAGACAGCGCAGCTCTACCACAAAAATCTGACAGAACTGGACGCTGTGGCGTTGATGTACTGCTGGCTGCTGCTGGATGTGGAACAGCCGACCTTTGCAGGCTCTCGTTCGCTGCTTGCGCCGGACCGCACGCGCGGCTGGATTCCCGTAGCGACCAGCTTTCAGCTTCGTGTGATGGGAGCCTACAGCCGGCATGTTCTGAAGGGAATGCAGCGCGTCGGGGCTACGAGCGATGATGGCGATCTGTTGACCAGTGCGTTTGCTGGCGATGATGCGCAGACGCTGGTGATGCTGAACCGCGCGGCTACGCCGAGGCGGGTGACGATTGAGGGTGCGCAGCACGCGTGGGCAGAGATGGAGCGCACGGGGCTGGAAGAGGAGAATGCCGTGTCCGCGGTGCCGCGCGAGATCGTTGTGCAACCGGGCGAGATCGTCGTTCTGTCCACACGAAAGGCCGCTGCGGCAGGGACGGTGGAATAGGACATTTGAAAGACGCAACAGGCGCGTCGCGAGTGGCTAGGTTGAATCTGCCTGCGCGCAAGAGGTGCGTTCCACGAGGTGAAGGGTGAGTTTCGGTTTACGAGCAGCATGGGGATGCGCGGTTGCGATGGCAGCGATGGTGGCATCAGCGCAGGTGGTGATCGATCACCGCTGGGCGAATACGGATGCGCAGAGTCTGATTGGCCTGCCGATGGGAAGCCACAAGACGGTCGTGGATAAGCAGGGGAACCTGAAGTGGTCGCAGTGGAGCCTGAAGCGCAAGCCGTTGGACACGCCGATCGGATTCAGCAGCCAGATGGATGGCGATCTTGCGATCCAGGCCTTCGCTGGCGCAGAGCCTTTCACGATGAAGAGTCAGGAACTGTATCGCGGTCGCTATCCCTTTGTGGAGTCGACGCTGGCGAACGGGAACCTGGCGCTGGATGAATTGGCCTTTGCTGTTGACCCGGAGGCCCAAGCGGGCACGATTCCGAATGCGACGTCGGGTGCGAAGGGGCTCGATGTGGTGCGCCTGACGCTGACCAACAACGGCTCGCAGGCGGCGGAGGTGACGCTCAAGCTGAGCGGACGCGAGCGCAATCTGCCGGGGCATGTGGTGAACCGCACACTCGAAAACGGCGCGGGTGAAGATGTGGCAATGGTGACGGAGATGGATGGCGCTGCGATCCGCTCGGAGGATGATGGCCTGACGCTGGCGTTGCAAGTCGCGTTGCCTGCGCACGGAACAAGGACCTTGAGCGTGGAGGTCCCGTATGAATGGCCGGCTGCGCGGAATGCAGAGTTGTCGCAGTCCGACTCTGAGACGTTGCTGCGACAGGCTGTTGCGCAATGGGATGGACTGTGGGCGCGCGCCACGAAGATTGATTTTCCCCAACGCGAGCTGAGCGACTTCTATTCCTCCTCGCTGGCGTATGTGCTGATCTTGACTGAGTACGATGCACGCGGTGATTTGTGGACGCTCGATGGGCCAGCGGTGTATCGGCAATATTGGGGACGTGGCGAATACTTTCAGGCGCGGGCACTGGAGGCTGGCGGATGGTTGCAGCCCGCGCGCGAGAGCGTGGAGCATGCGTTCCATATCATCCAAGATGACGGCGAGTGGGACGGTCCGCCGACGAGCGGCTGGCCTGCATGGGACAATGCGGGCGGCAATGTTGCGGCGGCATGGGATTATTACCTCTTCACGCGGGACAAGCAGTGGCTGGTTGCGGCCTATCCTTTCATGCTGCGCGCGTCGGAGTGGATTCGCGATCATCGCGAAGAGAGCACGCTGGAAGGAGTGAGCGGTGTGCCGGAGGGCGCGCGGCCGATTCGCCGGATGATTCCGTCGCACTGCAAGCCGGAGCCGGATCCGGCGCTGCAGACGGGCGAGAAGCCGTACTGGTATGGGCTGCTGCCGTGGAGCTATGGCGACTCGGGGCTGCCGGAGGGCCACTCGTTCTCGCACAACTTTCTTGCGGCGTATGCGGAGCGCGTGACAGAGGAAGCTGCGCGGGCGCTGGGCCATGCCAACGATGCGACATGGCTCGCGAAGGAGTATGACGCGTATACGGCAGCGGTTCACAAAAGCGTGCGACGTGCGGTAACGCTGGAAAAAGAGACGCCCGCGTATCTGCCGGCGATGCCGACCTATCCGGAGGGCGCGTATTCGCAGACGTTTCTCGCGGTGTATCCCACGCAACTCTATGCGCCGGAAGACCCGCTGGTGACGGGGCTGATTGCGCGCATGGAGCGCGAAGAGAAGCAGGGGCTTCCGACCAACGTGGCGTGGGCCGGACCTGCGGGCGTGTGGGCGGGCGAGTCGATGAATATGGCGGAGACGTACCTGCTGCGCGGCGAGCAGCAGAAGGCTGTGGACATGCTGGTGGCGGCGCTCAACCATAGCTACACCACGAAGGTGTGGAAAGAAGAGATTCTGGTGGACGTGAGTCTGCCGCGCGCATGCGATACGCCCCATAGCAAGCGCAGCAACCAGGAAGGTACCGGCGATATGCCCGAGGCGTGGGCGAATGCAAACCTGGTGCTTTTTTTGCGCGACATGCTGGTGAATGAACGCGAGGGCACGCTGCACCTGCTGGCGGGGCTTCCCAGTGACTGGGTGCCGGTGGGCAAGGCTGTAACCGTGGAGGATGCGCCGGTGACGACGGGAGGCACGGTGAGCGTGCGCGCGGAGCATGTGACGGCGAAGCGATGGAAGATTGCGATGGATCCGCATGGCGCAAGGCGCGCGATTGTACTGCATGTGCCGCTGGAGTCAGGGCAGCAGGTCCATGCGGTGCGCGTGGATGGCCGCCCTGTGATAGCGAGTGCAGAGCCTGCGTTGACTGTGACACGGCCAAGCGTGGTGGAGGTCGACGTCGAATGAAGCGCCGGGAGTTCCTGCGGATGACGGGACGCGTTGCTGCAGCTTCCGCGGCGCTGCCGCGATGGATGCATGCGCAAAGCGAAATCGATGGGCTGACGGCGAAGCTCAACGTACAGGAGGGTGTATCGCTGGCGACGCTGCCGGCGGACTTTACGGGATTGAGCTACGAGTCGGCGCAACTGGCAAATCCTGCGTTCTTCGCTGCTGAAAACGCAGCGCTCATCGCACTCTTCCGCGAACTGGGCAGCGAAGGTGTTCTACGGCTTGGTGGAGGGACGAGCGAATTTACGGCGTTTACTACGGAAGAGCCGAAGGGTCCGCCGCTTTTTGACGCCGTGGGGCCGGACACGAGCAAGAATGTGAAAAGTGACACGCCGCTTACGCCGCTGAGCCTGCGGAATCTGCGGGCGTTTCTGGATGCGACGAACTGGAGTTGCCTGTATGGATTGAATCTGGGACGCGGGACGGCGGCGCATGCAGCGGAGGAAGCTGCGGCCGTGCAGCAGATTCTGGGGTCACGGTTGATTGCGTTTCAACTGGGCAATGAGCCGGACGCGTGGCGCAACCGCTACAGGCCGGCGACCTGGAGCTATGCGGATTACTGGAAGGAATGGTCGGCTGCGCGTGCAGCGGTGGTGGCGCGCGTGTCGCAGGCGAAGTTTGCGGGGCCAGATGTCTCGAACAAGATGGCCTATGTGACGGGCTTTGCTGCGGATGTGAAGAAGAACGCGCTGCACGATGTGGTGATGCTGACCTCGCACTACTATGCGATGGGCCCGGCGGGCGCGAAGGGCGTGACGCTGGACAAACTGCTTGCGCCCGATCCGAAGCTGGTGCGCGATCTGGAAATTGCGATGGAAGCGGCACGCAGCGTGGGCCTACCGTATCGCATGAGTGAAGGCAATTCCTGCTGGAACGGCGGCGAGCCGGGCGTGAGCAACACGCTGGCGAGTGCACTGTGGGTGGTGGATGCGATGCTGCGCTTTGCGTCAGTGGGATGCGCGGGAGTGAATTTGCATGGCGGAGGCAATGGCTATTACACGCCGATTGCGGGCAGCCTGGCGGGCGGATTTACGCTGCGGCCGGAGTTCTTTGGGATGAAGCTGGCGCGCGAGTTCGCGGGCGCGACGCTGGTGCAGACGAATCTGCTGTGCAGCAGCGACCGCGTGAGCGCGTATGTGGCGCACAAGAATCGCGGGGAAATGTTGCTGGCGATCAACAAGACAGTGCAGCCGCTGACGATGCGCGTGCCGCTGCGGAAGTGCCGCGAGCACTGGCTGCTAACAGGTCCGGCGATCGACGCGCAGGATGGCGTGACGCTCACGCGCAGTGAAGGCAATGTGGCGCACGGAAGCCAGCTGCATGTGCCGCCGTACAGCGCGGTGCTGACGAAGAGCTGAGGAGAAACGATGGCGCGACGCGGTTGGAGCAGGCGGAAATTCTTGCGCGATGGCGCGCTGACGGGCATGTTGGCGTCGCGGGCGGGCGCGGGGAAGGTGTGGAGTGAGACATCGCACGAAGCCATCGGTGAAACGGGTGCGACACGAATCTTCTACAGGCAGCCGGCGCTGGCGTGGCCGGATGCGTTGCCTGTTGGCAACGGGCGGCTGGGCGCGATGGTCTTTGGCGGGACGGCGAACGAGCGGCTGCAACTGAACGAAGAAACCGTGTGGATGGGCGAGCGGCGGGATCGCGATAACCCGCAGGCTGCGAAGACGGCTGAGGTGCGCGCGCTGCTGATGGCGGGCAAGGTGCACGAGGCCGAGGCGCTGGCGGCGGAAGTGATGATGGGGATTCCCGACCGGCTGCCGTGCTACCAGACGTTGGGCGATATGTGGCTGGAGCTTGATGGGCTTGCAGGTGATGTGCAGGAGTATCGGCTCGAACTCGATCTGGACCAGGCAATCGCGAAGACGAGCTTTGTGGCGGGCGGAGCGCGATGGAAGCGAGAGATCTTCAGCTCGGCACCGCGGAATGTGATCGCGGTGCGGCTGGAGTGTGAGCAGCCGATGGCGCTGACGGTGCGGATGGACCGCGTGGTGCACAGCGAGACGGTGGCTGCGGATGCGAACCGGCTGGTGATGACGGGTGCAGCGCGGCCTGCGAAGCCGACAACGGATGCGGCGACACAGGAGAGGCAGGTGGGCGTGGCCTTTCGCGCGGAGGTCGCGGCGCACGCGGACGATGGCGCGGTGCGGGCTGCGGGCAACACGCTGCGGATTGAAGGTGCGCGGCGGGTGACGCTGCTGGTGATGGCGGCGACGGCGTTTCGCGAAGGCGATGCGCGCGGGATGGAAGCGGCGTGCGCGCGGAATCTGAAAGTGGCTTCGTCGATGTCGTATGACGCATTGAAGCGCGAGCACGTGGAGGATTACCAGAGCTATGCGCGGCGCGTGGAGTTGGATCTGTTGCAGGGGCCGGACCCGTTGAAAGATGTGCCGATGGATGTGCGGATGCAGCGCGTGAAAGAGGGCGGCGACGATGCGGGGCTGTTGCAGACGTACTTCAAGTATGGGCGGTACATGCTGATCAGCAGCAGCCGGCCGGGAACGCTGCCTGCGAATCTGCAGGGCATCTGGAATGAGAGCATTGATCCGCCGTGGGGCTCAAAATTCACGGTGAATATCAATGCGGAGATGAACTACTGGATGGCGGAGCCGGGGAACCTGGCGGATCTGCATCCGCAGTTGTTTGACCTGCTGGACAGTGCGCGCAGCTTTGGCGCAGAGACGGCGAAGAAGTATTACAAGGCGCGGGGATTTGTCGTACACCACAACACGGACCTCTGGGGCGACTCGATTCCGGTGGATCATGTGCAGGCGGGCGTGTGGGCGATGGGCGCGGCGTGGATGGCGCTGCATCTGTGGGAGCACTATGCGTTCAGCCAGGACAAGGGATTTCTGCGCGAGCGGGCGTATCCGCGGCTGAAGGAGATCGGCGAGTTCATGCTGGACTATCTGGTGGAGGCGCCGGATGCGACGCTGCAGAGCGGGCCGAGCCAGAGCCCGGAGAACAAGTACCGGCTGCCGGATGGAACGACGGCAAGTTTGTGCATGTCGCCGGCGATGGATACGGAGATCATTCATGCAGTGTTTGATCGCGTGGCGCGGGCCAGCGAGTTGCTGGGCGTGGATGCGGAGCTGCGTGGACAGGTGCAGGCCGCGGCGAAGAAGCTGCCTCCGCTGAAGATTGGCGCGAACGGCGCGCTGCAGGAGTGGAATGAAGATTATGCGGAGACGGAGCCGGGACACCGGCACATCTCACATCTTTTCGGGCTGTATCCCGATGACCAGATCACGCTGCGCGGGACGCCGGAGCTGGCCGAGGCGGCGCGGAAGGTGCTGGAGCGGCGACTGAGCTATGGAGGCGGGAGCACGGGCTGGAGCCGGGCGTGGATTGTGAACTGCTATGCGCGGCTGGAAGACGGCGAGGCGGCCTATCGGAACCTGGTGGATCTACTGCGGCACTCGACGCGCGGGAATTTGTTTGACGTGTGCGGGATGAAGGCGAACTCGCCGTTCCAGATTGACGGGAACCTGGGCGGCGCGGCAGGCATGATGGAGATGCTGCTGCAAAGCCACGGCGGCGTGGTGCGGCTGCTGCCGGCGCTGCCGAAGGCGTGGGCCGCGGGAAGCTTCAAAGGACTGCGCGCGCGAGGCGGTCTCGAAGTGGATTGCGCGTGGCGCGAGGGCAAGGCGACGCAGGCGATCTTGCGGGCGAAGGTGGGCGGCTCGGTGCGGCTGGCGGCGCCGATGGGACAACGCGTGGCACGGGTGACGCGCGGGGGACGCGTGGTGACGCTGCGGCCTGGAGCCGGCAATGGCACGGAGTTCGCGGTGGAAGCGGGCGCCCAGTATAACGTGCTCTTCGGTTGAGACGCGGGTTGTGGAGCCAAAAGCGAAGAAAAGCGAAAACCTGCTCGGCGAAAACACGCAAAGAAAATGTGGAAAAGTGCAAATAGATTTAGGAGGGTGGGTATTTATTTTTTGATTGGCCGGAGTGGACGGGGAGACGGAGGGCGAAAAGGTGAAGAAACGGTGCAGGACGGGGGCTTTGTGCTTTCCCACCCATGCCGATCGCTTCGCGCCCGTCATGGAGCACCTGTGGTTTGAGAGGCAAAAGGAAAGGGACGCGCTGGAGCGCGTCCCTACTGGATGAGCACAGGCCGTGCCGCCGGTTAGAAGAGGAAGTGGATGCCACCCTGGAGGGTGCGGTTGGTGTTGAGCTGCTTGGTGACGTCGCCAAATGCGGACGATGTGGGGCTGGTGTTGGCGCCCTGGAACTGCG
>JAJXWA010000059.1 GCA_021781795.1 Acidobacteriota bacterium | reverse complement strand
ATTCGTGCTCGGCTTCGTCGGGCGTCTTTCGGTGGAAAAGAACGTGGCGCTGTTGGCGCAGATTCAGCAGGTGCTCGACCAGAGCCGGCAGAGCTTCCGCTTCCTCATCGTCGGCCACGGCGCGGAAGAAGCCTGGCTGCGCGAGCGCCTGCCACGGGCACAGTTCACCGGAGTGCTGCACGGCGAAGCGCTGGCCGCCGCTTACGCGTCGATGGACCTCTTTGTCTTTCCGTCGCACACGGACACCTTCGGCAACGTCGTGCTGGAAGCGCTGGCCTCCGGCGTGCCCGCTGTGGTCACTCCGGATGGCGGACCAAAGTCCATCGTGCGGGACGGCGAGACCGGTCGCATCGCAGCCGACGAGGATTTCGCCGCCGCCATCACGGAGATTCTCGCCAACCCTGCGCGCCTCGCCGCCATGCGCCATGCCGCCCGCGCCTGCGCCCTCACGATGAGCTGGGACGCCGTGTTCGAAGGGGTCTACGCGGGATATGAAGGCATCTTTCCTGCTGTATCTCGGATGGCCGGATAGATCCGTTTCACGAGCTTGTGTTCACTCGGAGCCAAGGATGCGCTGCCCCGTCCGCAGGTCCAGCGCGAACGGCAACTCGCGGTCCGAGATCAGCTCCCAGCCCGAACCGCGCAGCACGCCGTTGGCGAATCCGCTGACGGTCACGCCCTCATCGGAGAGCTTCTCCGACTCCCACAACTGTCCCTGCGCGCCCCAGGCCAGAATCGAGTAGTGCCCGACAAAGAGCATCAGCCCCTGCGCCACGGCGCTCAGCACCTGCAGCACAGGCCGGTAGGGAAGCATCGTGAATCGTTCCGGCGCCGTTGTGTTGATGATGTACGCGTAGCCGCCGGAGAGGGCGCACAGTTTCTCAGGGTCCGGCGTTGACCAGAGGCCCGTCGGTGCAGCCGGATCGCGAAAGCCAAGCGCGCATGTTGCGAGAAACGGCTGAACCCCTTCGCCGCCCGGCCGCACCATCACCTCCAGCGCGCCGCGCTCCACTTCTTCCGCCTCGCGCGGATACACAAAGTGCCGCGCCGGCAGAATCGCAGGACGCGCCGCCAGCACCTCTGCCTGCCAGGTATGCGCAAAAGGGAAGTGAAGAACCGCCGTCGCCACTCGCCTACACTCCCACGAAGCGCTCCACGCGCTCGTGCACGCAGGGGATTCCGAGCCCCAGCTCTGCGCCGTCTTCGATCAATGGCAGCAACTTGTCGAACTCTGGCCCGGAGTGCACGCCAGTCAGCGCAATACGCACCGGATGAAAGAGCTCTTTACCCTTCACTTTGGTTACCGCCTTCATCTCATTCATCCAGGACTTGAACAGCTCCGGCGTGACTTTCGCGCTGTTGGTGCGCACTCGATCGGCCAGTTCAGCCAGCACAATCCGCGCCGAGTCCGCGGCCAGCACTGCGTGATTCTCTGGCAGAGCCCGCGCCGCATCCGGATCGAAACCGAAAACGCATGCAGCCTTCGGAGCCAGCTCGTCCAGCTTGTCCACCGAGGGTGCAATCAACTCCACCAGGCGCGCCACCCAGGCATGCACGGCCTCGCTTGCATCGGCGCGCGCAGGCAGTCGTTCGCCGAATGATGCCCACACCAGGTCCGCGATCCGGCTCGAGGGCGTCTGCTTGATGGCATGACGGTTGAGCCAGTTCAGCTTGTCGAAATCGAAGACCGCCGGCGACGGCGTTACGCGCTCCAGCTTAAAGGCATGAACCAACTCCGCCAGGGTGAAGGTCTCGGTCTTGCCGTCCTCCGCGCCCCAGCCCAGCAGCGCCAGATAATTCACCAGCGCCTCAGGCAGGTAGCCCATCTCGCGAAAACTTGCGATCGACGTAGCGCCGTGCCGCTTGGACAGCCGCTCGCGGTCCGCGCCCAGAATCGTTGAAAGATGCGCGAACTCCGGTACAGGCCATCCGAAGGCACGGTAAATCGCCACCTGTTTCGGTGTATTTGAGATGTGATCGTCGCCGCGAATCACGTGCGTAATCTGCATCAACGCGTCGTCAATCGTCACTACGTAGTTGTAAACCGGCATGCCGGGCCCGCCATTCTGCGCGGAACGTACCAGGATCGGATCGCTGACCGCTTCGGGGGCGAACTCCACCGGCCCGCGCACGATGTCATGAAAGCGCAGGGGCTCATCGCCAATCTTGAGCCGCACCGCAAACGGCATGCCGGCAGCGATGCGCTGTTCCACTTCCTCCCGGCTCAACCTGCGGCACCGGCCAGAGTAGACCTGTGGGCGATGCTCCTGCACCGCAAGGTGATGTTCGGCCATCAGGTCCTCAGGTGAGCAGAAGCAGCGATACGCCTTGTCTTCGTCGAGCAGCTTCTGCGTCAGCCCGGCATAGGTGGATTGCCGCTCCGACTGGCGATACGGTCCATACGCGCCTCGCTCGTTCTCCAGCGGATCTCCCGCCCTGCCCGTGCCCGGCCCCTCATCCCATTCCAGCCCCAGCCACTGCAGATCCTCCATTAGTTGCGCCTCGTAGCGCGTCTCGGACCGCTCGACATCCGTGTCTTCGATGCGCAGCAGGAACTTACCGCCCATCCGCCGCGCGAAAAGCCAGTTGTAGAGCGCCGTCCGCGCGTTGCCCACATGCAGCAGCCCCGTCGGAGAAGGCGCAAACCGCACTCGTACTTCTTCACTCGTCATGGCTGTCTCGATAATAGTCGAAGGCAATCTGGCAGAGTTCCTCTGCGCGGGATTTGCTTTGGTTACGCCATTTCGGCCTGACGCTTGTCAAAGTCTCTCTGCGCCGCCAGCATCTCGCCGATATGCTTCTCGGCCCATATGCGGAGCTCATTCATGCGCTCGGTCAGCCGCTCGCCCAGAGGCGAAAGTGCATACTCCACCGTCACCGGCACCGTGGCAAAGGCGCGCCGCGTCACCAACCCGTTCCGCTCCAGGTTGCGCAAGGTCTGTCCCAGCATCTTCTGCGAGATGCCCCCGAGCCGCCGCTTCAGCGCGTTGAAGCGCACCGGCCCGTCGTCCAGCGCGCCCAGCACCAGAACCGTCCATTTATCCGCAATCTGGTCCAGCACCACACGGGTTGGGCACGCAGGATCGTACGCATCGCCGCGCATCTCGTGCTTCTTCGCGCACATGGTTTCCTCCAGGTAACCAAAACACCGTCTGGTATCTTCTTGAAACTTACTCCATTTTAGCTCTTAATAGAATCTGGGCTCGGGAGAAAAGTTCAAGAATGGTTCTCCTGAGCCCTGAGATTCCGCTCTAGAGCCAAGGGAGATTCACCATGAAAGTCGCACTGTACGGGGCATCCGGAATGATTGGCAGCCGCATTCTCGCCGAGCTGCTCCAACGTGGCCATCAGGTCACCGCTGTCGTTCGCAATCCAGAGAAGGTCGCAGTCTCGGGCGCCATCGCCGTCAAGGGCGACATCACTGACGCCGCCAGTGTCGCCGCCACGGCGCAGGGTCATGATGCTGCGATCAGCGCCTACGCGCCTCCGCATGCGCAAGTCGGCCTTGTTCTCGACGCAACCCGGGCCTTGCTCGCGGGACTCGAAAACGCCGGCGTCAAGCGGTTGCTCGTCGTCGGCGGAGCGGGCAGCCTCGAAGTAGCTCCCGGAGTCCAACTCGTCGACACGCCGCAATTCCCTGCGGAGTGGAAGGCAATTGCCCTCGCCCACCGCGACGTGCTGCCAGTTCTGAAGGCATCGTCACTCGACTGGACCTATCAGAGTCCCGCGGCGTTCATACAGCCCGGAGAACGCACCGGGAAATTCCGCCTCGGCGCCACGCAACTCGTCACAGATGCCAATGGCGCAAGCCGCATCTCGGCCGAAGATTTCGCAGTTGCGATGGTCGATGAGCTGGAGAAGCCGCAGCACCTGCGTCAGCAGTTCACCGCAGCCTATTGAGCCGCGCGCGATCTCGCTTGAAAGTGTTCCCAGCCGTGCGCATAGAGCGGCTGGGAGCCTCTGCCGGTAAGGAGCGAAATGCGAGCGCGCCCTCGCCGTGGCGGAACCATCCGGCCAATTCTCGTCACCTGCACACCGGCAATCCGTGCAGGGATGCAGGCGGCAGGGTTGGCCGTAAACAGCAACTCGTAATCTTCACCGCCGTGCAGCGCCTGAGCCAGGGTTGCTCCGGCGTGGATTGGCAGCGCGCTCGCATCCAACTCCGCGGCAAGCTGCGATTCCTCGCACAGGTGCGTCAAGTCGGTGGAGAGCCCATCGCTGACGTCAATCGCCGCCGTGGCAGCTCCGCGCCGCATCAGCCATTGACCTTGCCGGAGCCGCGGCTGCGGATAGAGATGTGGTTGCAACGCTTCGCTCAGGCCCGTCGGAATCCTGCCCGCTGCAATCGCGCCCCGCGTTCGGGCCGGCAGATTGCCAAGCAACTCCAGCGCAGACGCCGCGCCACCCAGCTTGCCCGTCACGTACAGCAGGTCGCCCGGCTTCGCGCCGCTGCGCAACAGTGCCCGCCCGCGGGGGACAGCGCCAACCACTACGATGTCTGCCAGCGGCACCGGCGATTCGGCCAGATCGCCGCCCGCCAGCGGCGTGCGATGCTCCTGCGCAAGCCCCAGCAGGCCATCGAAGAATCGGTCCACCCACGCTCTCTTCCGGCTGCGCGCGATGGTCAACTCGGCGGGGATTCCCAGCGAGAGAAACGCCGCCACAGGCCGCGCTCCCATCGCCGCCACATCGCTCAGTCCACGCGCCAGCACGCGATGGCCCACCGCCTCCGGCGGATGCCAGTCCAGGCGAAAGTGGCGATCTGCAATGGAGAGATCCGTCGTAACGCACAGCTCTTCGTCCGGTCCGGGCTGCAGCAACGCGCAATCATCACCGATGCCGAGACGGATGCCGCGCCTGCGCGAGCCCGCCGTCCGCGAACGGATTCGCTCGAGCAGCGCGAGTTCGCCACCACTGGATGCCTGTCTGCGTCGATCTCTGGCTTCCTGCATCTGATAGATAGTAGAACAGGTTGAGTGCACTTATCGGGGATTTGCCGAAGTCGGCCAGGGCCGATTCCCAAAATGAAACCTACTCCCCGTTGGTACCGTATTTCGTGGCGTCCGCGTTGACCCAGCCCCAGCCATTTGTTAGCCTAGCCAGAACGTTCCATGAAGGGTGCCTCGCAGAGGCCCTGCTATGGATTCAGGGCTCCTCAGGGAGTCTGTGCGTACGACGATTTCTCCTGTAAGTTGTGGCGAGTTGCAGCCTTCCCCGGTTGCGGTTGCTGGGATGGATGAGGTTCATGCTGCGGAAACGCTATTACATTCTTTTTGTCTCAAGGGATGAAGACGGGCGTGTGCGCAAGATTCCCCTCCCGCTTCACTACGTCTACGGCTTCGTCGCCGCAGCCGTCATTGGCACGTTCACGATTGTCGGTCTGGCCGGCTCCTACACGCGCATGCTGCTCAAGACTGAGAGCTTCAATCAGGTGCGCCAGGATCGCGAAACCCTTCGCAAAAACTATCAGCAGATGGCGCAGATCGCCCATGATCGCGATGTGCAGGTGGCGTCGCTCGGCGCAATCGCCAACGAGGTGACTGCTCTCTACGGCCTCCGCCAGAGCAAACTCCTCGCCGGTCGACGCGAAGCCGCCGCAGCGCCCACGCCTGCCGCTCTGGCCGCGACCAAAGATAATCTCAGCCAGCAGGACGTGACTCTCACTCTCGACCAGTTCTATACCTTGCGCGCCCAGGCCATGTCCGGCCGCGTCACGCGCGCATTGGAGGGCGGTCTCAGTGCAGACTTCACCGGCGACTGGACGCAACTGGCGGATGCTCCATCCCTCTGGCCGATTGAAGGCCGCGTGACCTCCAGCTTCGGCGAGCGCGAAGATCCGCTCAACGGCGAAGGCGCTTTCCATCCTGGCATCGACATCTCCGCCCCCTGGGGCACGCCGGTTCGCGCCTCAGGAGACGGCGAGGTCACGGGCGCGTCCATGGGTTCGGGGTATGGCAAGCAGGTGGTGCTCAATCACGGCCATGACCTCATCACCGTGTATGCGCACATGTCCTCGGTCGCAGTCCTTCCCGGTCAGCACATTACCCGCGGGCAGATTATCGGCTACGTTGGCCAGACAGGCCGCTCCACCGGACCGCATCTTCACTACGAGGTGCGCGTGCACAATGTCCCGGTCAATCCCCACAAATACCTGCGCATGACCTATGAAGAGGCGGCGCTGGAAGGCCAGACCGGCTCTTCCAATTCAGTAGCCAGTCGATAAGTTCGCAGCCTCACCGCAGCTGCCTCCTGGCAACTGTGCCGCTTTGTCTTGCGTCCGGAACACTGAGAGCCGTGCCGCCGGAAGCTCACCCTGTATCCACGCTCGTCGCGCAGAACTGGAGCTTCGGCGGCCTGCTCCTGCAGCAGCGGATTACATGCTCAGGGAAGCGCGTTACTTACTTCGATGCGCCTTCGTCGCCCGCTGTTACCTGGCCTTTCGGGCTTTCTACCTCGGCAATCCGCGCCAATTGTTCTGAATGAACGCGGGCAGTCACGACCACGCGGTCCCGTCTCTGATTGACCTCAGTCGTCGCCAGCACCTGCTTCAGGGCATCGTTGGCTGGGTTTGGCCCCAGCGGAGCTGTAAAGCCCCGCGCGAGGTTCACGAGAACGTTCAGCGCTGCAGCCTGGCTTTGCGCGGTTTGTTCATTGGGCGCAATCTCCTCCACCCGCAGCCGCAACTCGGCGCCGAGCCGCAGCATGGGTGTGACGCTGGCCACCAGAGTGGTTCCATCCTCGAGCGGCAGGCGGAACCCAAAGATTTGAATCGCACCGCTCTCTGAGAAGGGCAGCCCAATCTGGCCTACGCCCCAGGCCAGCGAGAGCAGCGGTACATCGTGGTAGTGGTGCGCCAGCAGCGTCGAGCCGGCAAAGGGCAGCGCGGCAGTCCTGCGCCGGTCAATGATCGAGTGAATCTGCTCCGGTGTCGGTGTATTCGACACCGCCACCATGTCATAGCCAATCTGGGCGACGCGCACCGTCCGCCCCTCCGAGGGAATGCTGTAGATGGTGCGCCCGGCGTAGGTCTCTTCGCTCTCGGCGTGCGCCGCCAGCCAGGCCTTCAGCCGGTTGCCGTCCACCCTGCCCACCAGCACCAGTGAGTAAGCCACCGGCCCATTCGGCCCATTCGGATTTGCCATCCGGTGCAGCGCAATGGCCGCCTGGTCCAGGTCGCGCTCCCAGTCGATCCCGGTCGCATCCACAAACTGCTGGTAGTCAGCCACGCGTGCAGGCGGCTGCATGTCCTTGCGCAGAAAGGCCCTGACCGGGCGGAAGTTGATGTAGATGATTCCGTCGGATTCGGGCAGCAGTCGCGCCGCCTCCGGCGGGGCCTTCGACCGCAAAAAGACCGCCACCCCCAGCAGTATGAGGACAGCGGCGACCACCATGAGCGTTCTGCGCGTGCGTCGGTGCATAGAGCCCGTCAAGGAATAAGCTACCACCCCGAGTGGACTGGGACTGAGAGGAGCGGGTCATGCGCACGCGCCGCACCGATGAGCCGTCGCGCCATAGGGCTTAAATGCCGCGCCCCGGGCAGCGCATGTCGGCCTGCTCCGGGGCCCCATTCGTCCGCTCTACTCCACGACGCTCACGGCATAGATCTTGCCGCCGCTCGCCATATTCGCGCTGCCGTACGATCCCGGCGGCAGCAAGCCATACTCGCCCTTTCCGGCGCTGCTCGGCAATGCAACCTGGAAGACGCGCGGCGCCAGCTTCTGGGGCTGAAAGTCGAGCGCGTCCCGGCTCGCGCCTCCGGAAACATGCATCACGCCGCCGGTCACAGAGCGAAACTCGCGCGAGTCGGAACTGGAGTGCAGGCGCAAAAGTTGATACTCAGTGATGTCCGTTCCCTCGGGAACGTAGACTGCCAGAACGACCGGCGAGGTCAGGCTGAGCTTGGCATGCGCGCCCTGCAGGTGGCCGTTGATATCCCCTTTCACCAGCCCCCCTGATGCGAAACTCTTCAATACCCCTCCGGTCTTGAAGTTAACGACCTCTGGCATCAGTGCGGCCCACGCGCCTGTTTTGTCCTTGTAGTACACGCCTACGTCGTCAATTCCGGCTGGCCTGCCGGACGCCGCCGCGGCCGCGGTTGCTGCTGGCGCGATGCCGGAGGCCTTCATCACGATCGCCGAAATCACCTTGTCGCTCGCGCCCGCCGTCTTCAGCGCGATCAGCCCATCCGCCGATGTGTCAAATTTTCCCGGCGACGCATTGATGGTCGAGACGATCAGATCCTCTGAAAGTCCCGCCTTGATCAGCTTCACCACGGCATCATTGTTGAGAGTTTGTTGGGCAACCAGGATCGGAGACAGCAAAAGAAACAGTAATCCAGCCAGTACTGAACGCATCTTTGTTTCTCCCGGGCCATTCAAGGCAATGAAAATAGGGTGCAATCCACCCCCAGCATCATCCGCGCAAACCTCAATTTAGGCAAGAGATCTGGACCACAAAATCCGCACTGCAAGTCGAACTAAGCCTTCCATCCAACCGCGATTCCGTGGGCGAAAACATGTCGGTGGAGACCGCTGCCCAGCGCGGCCTTCGGCGACCTCGGTCTCCGTTGCAAATGACACTACGCCGCGTTTGCTCCACTGACTCCGGTATGCTAACCTTGGGTTCTGTGCCGTAGTATGCGCGGAGCGGGAGTGTGTCCGCGCCTTCTTCGGGACTCCGGAGCCAGTTTCCGGGGTGGCATGGGCTGGCGTAGCTCAGCTGGTAGAGCATCTGATTTGTAATCAGAGGGTCGGGGGTTCAAATCCCTTCGCCAGCTCCACTCTTCGGGGTTCCGGGGCCGGAAAGCGGCAGCAAGTTTGGACCGGTGAGGATGTATTTTTCGCCGGGCTTGTCCTCTGCGGTGAATCCACTGAGGTGCAGATGCTCCGAAATGCCGGAGGTTCTCCGGGCGGGGTCTGATGCGCTGAAAGGACCGTAAAGGCGCGGGTAGCAGGGTTGGACTCCGGGAGCGGATTGCAGCTTCCGGAAAGTTGGGCACAGGTGGCCGAGCGGTTAATGGCAGCAGACTGTAAATCTGCCGCTCCTTGCGAGCTACGGAGGTTCGAATCCTCCCCTGTGCACCACGGTTGAAGAGCTGGAAAACGCGGAAGGCCGCGGGTAAGGATGGGTTCAGCGTGGATCGCGAAGCAGCTAAGCGCTCCGGCTCTGACCTGGCAAAGCGGTATCCTTGGGCTCTGGCGTTGTACGGTGTGTTGGCAGTGCTGGTCTGGTTCACCATGGATGCAGGCAAGGTTCTGGTGATGGGCAGGCCGGTTGAGTTGAGGCTGGTTCCACTGATCATCTTGGGCGGGTTTGCCTTGCGGACAGTGGTTGCCATGCAGGCGGATCGGATCCGCGGCGGTAGTGATAAAGGCGGCAATGCGGCGCCCGAGGAGTTTGAGAAGGGCTGATGTAGCTCAGTTGGTAGAGCACTCCCTTGGTAAGGGAGAGGTCACCGGTTCAATCCCGGTCATCAGCTCCAGAAGTTCAGGGATCAGGAATCAGGGTTCAGGGATCAGAAAAGCACGCCGCGATTGCGGAAGTATGGATTGACCTCGGATACCTGACAACTGACCACTGTTTTTTGCGGGAGTAACTCAGTGGTAGAGTCACAGCCTTCCAAGCTGTTGGTCGCGGGTTCGATCCCCGTCTCCCGCTCCAGAGTTGGGCAGCAGGGCAAGCAAAACCGGAAGCAGAGTTGAGGGTAAAGAAGAAGCATGTTTGAGCAGGCAGCCATCGCCGTTCAGGATGAGCAGGGTTACAGGAACTTCCATGCCCTGATGGATGCGGCATTTAATCTGCGCGACGTGGAAGTATTCCTGAATCGCGTGGTCCGCTCCGGCCTGAGCGTGCGGAACTTCGAGTCGATTCTCAGCCGCGGCTATCTCGGCCGGGATGCGGCCGCCCTCTATCGTGCGCTGCCAGTTTCCGATCAGGCTCTTACGCGTGAGCGGTATCTGCGCCTGGTGGAAGCAGTGCCAGCTGAGTTGCGGCAACGGTATTTCAAGGCCTACTCGTATTACTGAGGCGAGGCGGAGTTGGTTTGAAGCGCTCGGACATAGTCCGAAGCTCAGATTGAATGAAGTCCAACGAAAGGGATTGAAGTTTCATGGCGAAGGAAAAATTTGATCGTTCGAAGCCGCACTGTAATGTGGGCACGATCGGGCACATTGATCACGGCAAGACGACGTTGACGGCGGCGATCACGAAGGTGCTGTCGAAGCACAACCCGAAGATTGCGTTCCGTTCGTTTGACTCGATTGACAACGCGCCGGAAGAGCGTGAGCGCGGCATTACGATTGCTACGGCGCACGTGGAGTACGAGACGCCGAACCGTCACTACGCGCACGTGGACTGCCCCGGCCACGCGGACTACATCAAGAACATGATTACGGGTGCGGCGCAGATGGACGGCGCGATCCTGGTGGTGGCGGCGACGGACGGACCGATGCCGCAGACCAAGGAGCATG
>JAJXWA010000058.1 GCA_021781795.1 Acidobacteriota bacterium | reverse complement strand
ATCTTCGACCTGCGGAGTGCAGGCCAGCAGGACGGAATGTGGTTCGGATTCGGCAGTTGGAAATCGATGCCGAAGCCCAAGCCTGCTTTCGACGCGAAGCTGGCCAAGATTGACGAAGACGACGAGTACAGCGACCGCCCGGTTCTCCACCGCAAGCATCACGGAGCCCAGACCGCTGGCAAAGGTGCAGGCTCAGACGCGCCCAGCAACGCGCCGCCGGTGGATCCGGACCGTCCCACACTGCACAAGCCCGCGAACGAGACGGCGTCTTCCAGTTCAGATGACTCCGGTGCGTCGTCCTCCGACCCCGACCGCCCGAAGCTGACGAAGCCAAAGCCGGAGAAGACCGCGTCGCAATCTGGCCCGGTGGAGTCGCTGCCCAACATCACCGACCCGGACCGTCCGCGGCTGCTGCGCGGCAAGTACACCGCTGGCGGCCCGCCCATTGGTCCTAGCCTGACGGGCTTGCCCGCGGAGACGCAGCAGATGGTTGCCGTCTCTGATCCGCGCAACCGGCCCGAGCATCCCTGGGACTATAAATGGGCCGATCCCACGGACGAGGGCAAAATGAAGGCTCAGTTGGAGACCATTGCGCGAGCTGCGCTGGGTCTGAATGCCCAGCCTGCGTCCCCGCCGCCCGCAACGACCGCAAAGGCAAAGAGCCGAAGCACGGCGCAGCACCAGCCGGCCACGCAGCCCGACGCTGCGGACGAACCCGCTCCGCTGCGCGATGAGCAGTTCCGCGTCTTCGAACTGGCCTATGGCGCGGGCGCGACACTGGTGCTGACCGCGCACACCGATGGTCCGCTCGTTCATCAGAGGTTCGTCACGCTGATTGCGCATCCCGATCTCTACGGCAATGTGATTGTGCTGATGAAGAGCGTGACCGACGGTGCGCATCTGGATGAGACGCCGCGCATGAAGCTGATCGATGCCGTCGATGCCCTGGGCGACAACCGCGGCGAGCTTCTGTTTGAGCTGCGCACCCTTTCACAGCGGCAGTTCGCCCTGTATCGCGTCCTGCGGGGCAGCGCGGACAAGATCTTCGTCTCCGGCGTGGCCGATATCGGCATCGCGGCGGCCAACTGACCGGCTCCCCGGGCCAGGTGACTCGCGGAGACAATTCCCGTCAAATCCTCTTGCCGAGCGCAGGGCCTCTTATACAATAAAAGCTGCAGGAGTGGGAAGTCGAAGCCACTCTTCAAGGATTCATCGAAGAATGGCATCCGCCGCAACCGCACCATCCTCCGCGTCCGCTTCTGAGACCGAAGTCGCAACTCCTTCCATTCAAAGAGTGAATGCAGCAACGCCCGCGCATGCCACGCCTGCACGCGAGCAGATTCGCATGGGCCGCGCAGCCACTGCGGGTGAAGGCATTAATTGGCTTACGCTCGGCGTCGTGGCGGTCTTCCACCTCGGCGCACTGGGGGCGCTGTTCCTGTTCAGTTGGCAGCGGCTGGCTGCGATGGCTGTGCTCTACGTGCTGGCGATTAACGTCGGCATCGGCATGTGCTACCACCGGCTGCTCACGCATCGCGGCTACCAGACGCCGAAGTGGGTCGAGTACTTCATGACGCTCTGCGCCACGTTGTCGCTGGAAGGCGGACCAATCTTCTGGGTCTCCACGCACCGCGTGCATCACCAGCACAGCGACCAGGAAGGCGATCCGCACACGCCGCGCGAAGGCGCGTGGTGGGCGCACGCCGGCTGGGTCATGTTCGGCGAAGCCCTGCACGCGCAGACCGAGGTGCTGGCCAGCCGCTATGCGCCGGACCTTGGCCGCGACCGTTTTCATGTGTGGCTCAGCAAGTACCACTGGCTCCCCATTACGCTCACCGGGCTGGCGCTGCTGGGCGGCGGATGGTACCTCGGCGGACCGATCGAGGCGCTGGGCATGGTGCTGTGGGGCGTCTTTCTGCGCGTGACGCTGGGCCTGCACGCCACGTGGCTGGTGAACTCGGCCACGCATCTGTGGGGCAGCCGCCGTTTTGAGACGCGCGACGACTCGCGTAACAGTTGGTGGGTGGCACTGCTCACCGGCGGCGAAGGCTGGCACAACAACCATCATGCGCATCCCGTCTCTGCGCGGCACGGCCTCGCCTGGTATGAGATTGACCCTAATTTCTGGGGCATCTGGCTGCTCTCCAAGGTCGGACTGGCCCGTAAGATTCAAGTAGCCCGCTTCGATCCGGCCAATCCACGGCCTGCCGGACACTGACACGTCCAACCGGCTTTAGAAAATCAAAGGACCCCATCGCGGGGTCCTTTTTCGTAGCGGAGTGCGACAGTGTCCTGCCTACTTATGAAACTTGCCGCGCAGCCAGAGGATCAGGAAGAAGGGAAGCGCCAGCACCAGGACGGCAACTCCGGCCGGAAAGCCCACATAGCGGTAGCTGTCGGCGTAGTTCACCGCGTGGCGGCCGAGCAGGTTCCAGCCCAGCAGCGCGAAGATGGCGAGGCATGTCGTGGCGAAGAAGGTGAAGAACGCGCTGGCAAAGGCCAGCAACAGGCTCTGGAACAGGCTGAAGCCTGCGAGGGGAAATCCCATCACGGTACCTGCGCGCCGGGTTTGTGCGAATTGCATCGTAGTGCCCGCCTCTCTCGACTAGAATACAGTTTGAATGGGCAGCAGCGCACAAGTCGAACTTTGGCCCGCGGAGCGCGTGGCTGGCCAGGCGGTGGTGGGACGCGCGCCGAACGGCATTCGCTTTGCGGCCTGGGGAGAAACCCGGCTCGCCGAGGCAGATATCGATCGGCTGGTCAGCACCGTGCCGGCCGCGCTGTCCAACGCGCTCAGCCGCCGGGCGTATATCTTTGTGCCGCTCACTGTGGGCGATACCGGTCAGACGATGATCGCCCCCATGTACTCCGTTGAGCTGGGCGATCGCGCTGTGTGCCACCGTAACGCGCAGTTTGGCGATACAGACGTGGTCTTTCTCTCCACGCGGCTCGTGGAAGATCGCTTCGGGCTGGCCTTCGAGTTCTTCATCAACGTAGCGCACAACTTTGTTGAGGCTGCCGGCGTGCCGGATTCCTTTGCCTCGCTGGCGTGGTCGCAGGCCGAGGCGCAGGTGCGCGGCGAGACCAGCCAGGATGCATGGGAGTCGCGGCGTCGCGCGACCGAGCCGCGCGCGGGACAAAAGGGTGTGGACGAGCGCGCCCGCAACGGCTTCTTCGAGTCCTCGTTCTCGGATGCGCTGGCGATTTACATGCTCTCGCTTGCCGTCGATTTCGACTACCACGACCTGCGCGAGCGGGACTATCCGCTGCTTGCTGCGCCCGCTCTCGCCGAGCGTCTGCGCCATGTCGCGAGCCTCTTCCCGGCCAATCCCGGCTACGAGTTCCAGATTCTCTATCGCCGCAAAGGCTGATCTGCGCAGCGGCGCGCAGGAATCTCAACCTTCATACAGGCTGTGACGCAGAAAAGCGTTGCGGAACTTGCCCTTGGGATCGTGCCGCGCGGCCAGCGCCTTGAACTCGGCAAGGCGAGCATACTGACTCTGCACCGCAGCGGCCGAGAGCGTGAAGAGCTTGGCCCAGTGTGGTCGCGGCGCAAACGGCGCAAGCTGCTCCTCGATGAGCGGCAGAATCTGGCGAACTTCCGGCCATTCGGGCTTCCACGTGAAATGCAGCGCAAGCGACGGTCGCTGATACGCCATGCTCATCCACAGGTCGTCGGCGGCGATGGTGCGCAGTTCTGTGACGAAGAGGTGCGGCGTGATGCGGTCGCGCAACTTCTCCACCGCGAGGATGGCCTGGTAGCCGTGCTCGCGCGGCACAAAATACTCCGTCTGCAGCTCGCGCCCGCTTGACGGCGTAAAGTTCATGCGGAAGTGCGGCAGCCTCTCATACCACGGCCCCGGAATGCCCTGCTGCTCCGTGCAGCTCTCGGCGGGATGCCCCTCGATGGGGTGCAGATTCTCCTGCGCGCGCGCCGCGCCGAAGAACTGCTCCGGCCATGCAATCTTCTCACCGGAGGTCAGCCTGCGCTTGATCCATACCTGCGTGGCGCGGTGCTGCTGCCAGTCGGTAAACAGGCTCACGCTGTACCCCGCTCCGAAGATCTCATCGAAGTGCTGCGCGAGGTGGTCGAAGGAGAGATTCCGGTACACGGTTTGCGCCACCTGATAGGTGGGCTGCAGGCGCAGCGTGACGCGCGTGACAATGCCGAGCGCGCCCAGGCCGACCGCTGCGCCGTGGAAGGCAGCGCCGTCGGTTTCGCTCGAGAGGTGCAACATCTCGCCCTCGGCGGTGATCAGTTCGAGCGCGGTCACGGGCGTCGCCAGGTTGCCGTTCTTCAGGCCCGAGCCGTGTGTCGCCGTGGCGATGGCGCCGGCCACGGAGATATGCGGCAGCGAGGCGAGGTTGTGCAGCGCGTAGCCGCGTGCATCGATGACGGGAGCCAGTGCGCCATAGGTGACGCCCGCGCCGACCGTGACCATGCCCGCCTTTTCGTCGATTGCAATCTCATTCAGGCGCTTGAGCGAGATCTGGTTGTGCGTGCTGTCGGCGATGGTGTTGAAGGAGTGGCGCGTCCCGAGCGCGCGGAGCGCATCGCAGCTCTTGACGACCGCGCGAGCTTCTTCCACGGTGGCGGGGGTGTGCAGATGGTCGGTGCTGTAGGTGATGTTGCCGGCCCAGTTCTCGCGCGGCGCGTCCGGTTCGGCAGAGGAAAAGCGGGAAACCATGCTGGATGCCACAGCTGCTCCGGTGGTCTTGAGGAACTCGCGTTTGTTCATGGGGACGGATGGACCTCGCTGGATTGCGCGCGTGCGGTGCGGATCTCGACCCTCTGCTCGAGCGCCAGACAAGAATAGGCGGCTCAAGCAGGTAGAGGCAAGCTGGCTTCGCGTGCGGCGTCCAGCGCAGGCTTGTGGCGGCATCGACAGGTTTACCGCTGGGATACTGTGCTCGCTTTTCTTCTTGGGTGAGGGGAGAAAGACCGGTACGCTCTCCCTACAAATGGGCAGTATGTACTGAATTCATCGCAGGAGGTCCTTATGAGGGAGACCGTGAAGAGAGCGGCCGCGGGTAAGGCGTCTCGCAAGTCCTCTACGAAGATTGCCCCCGGGAAGAAGAGCGCGCCCAGCGAAGTCCATGTGGTTGCGCCGGCGCAGGAAGAGATTGCGAAGCTCGCACACCGCTTCTGGTCGGAGCGAGGCCATCAGCACGGACACCACGAGGACGATTGGCTGCGCGCGGAGCGGGAGATTCTCGGTAAAGCATCCTGACGTCGCGCTGAATGACGCTTGGCATGCCGGTCATTCGCCGGTGTAGACGATGCGTCCTTCGCTCAGCGTCCAGCGGACTTTGCCTTGCATCGACCAGCCGTCAAAGGGCGTGTTGCGTGACTTCGAACGGGTCTGCGCTGCTTGGTAGGTCCACTCCGCCTTCGGGTCAAAGACCACCACGTCGGCAAAGCTGCCCACGGCGAGAGTTCCACGGCCTTTGAGGCCGAGCAGCGCGGCAGGCTGCGCGCTCAGCAGGCTCAGCACGCGCCCCAGCGGCACCTTCCACTCGCGATGGAGCCAGCGCAGGCACAGCCCCAGCGCCGTCTCCAGGCCAGTGATGCCGTTGGGCGCGTTCTCAAACTCCACTTCTTTTTCGTGCGTGGCGTGGGGAGCGTGGTCCGTGGCAATCGCGTCCACGACACCGTCGAGGATGGCCTCTATCATCGCGTCGCGATCGGCGGCCGAGCGCAGCGGCGGGTTCATCTTTGCGTTGGTGGAGTAGAGCCCCACGTGCTCCTCGGTCAGCAGGAAGTGGTGCGGAGCCACCTCGCAGGTGACACGAAGCCCATTACGCCGCGCCTGCCGCACTGCCGCAACTGCGGCCGCCGTGGACGTATGCGCCACGTGCAGATGAACGCGGGCATCGCGCAGCTCGGTCACAAGACGAATGTCGCGCTCGACTAAGCTCGACTCGGCTTCCACCGGCATGCCGCGCAGTCCGAGCTTGAAGGCCGTCGGACCTGCATTCATGCTGGCGCCCTTCGTCATGCGCGTATCTTCGGCATGTTGAATCACGCTCAGGCCCACACGTGCTGCGGCGGCTAGGGTCTCGCGCATGATGCCGTCCTTGAGAATGGGATGGCCGTCATCGGTGACAGCGACAGCTCCCGCGGCCTTCAGCGCGGCGAAGTCATTTACGGCCTCGCCCTTTGATCCGCGCGTCGCCGCTGCGATGGGAAATACGCGCACCGTAGCGTTGCGTTCGGGCGCGAGCATCCAGCGCGTTGTCTCTGGCGAGTCGTTCACGGGCGTGGTGTTCGGCATCGCGGCAACTGAGGTGAACCCTCCAGCTGCAGCCGCGGCCGTCCCGCTGGCGATCGTCTCTTTGTAGCCCTGGCCCGGCTCGCGGAGATGTACGTGAATGTCGATCAGCCCCGGAGCAACCGTCAAGCCTGTTGCGTCCAGCGCCTCAGCGCCGTTGGCGGATTTCAGCTTGCCCGGCGATGCGATCTCGGCCACGCGGCCGTCCTTGAGCAGGATGTCCTTCGGCGCATCCACTCCAGCCGATGGGTCAATTAGGTGGCCACCACGAATCACAAGCGAGCTCATACGCGCCCTTCCTGCGCCAGCAGCGCGCGTTCCACAACGGCCATGCGTATCGCAACGCCATTGCTCACCTGGTCCAGGATGGCGGATTGCGGGCCATCCGCCACTCCGGCGGTCACCTCTAACCCGCGAATAATCGGGCCCGGATGCATCACAACTGCCTCCGGCGCGAGGGAGGCAAGCCTCTGCCCGGTCAGCTGATAGTCCGCCTTGTATTCTTCAAGATCGAGCTGCAGCCCAGCGAGCCGCTCCGCCTGGATGCGCAGCATCATCACGACCTGCGACCGGCGCAGCGCTGCATCGAAGTCGCGCTCGATGCGGATGCCGGGGCCCATTGTGGCTGTCACTTCGGGCAGCAACTGCGTTGGCCCGCACACAAGAACCTCCGCACCGAGGCGCGGCAGCAGCAGCATGTTCGAGCGCGCGACGCGGCTGTGCAGAATATCGCCGACGATGGTGATGGTGACGCCCGCAAGCGTTCCGGCATCCACTTGATCCGCCCCGTGTCGCAGTCTCTGTAGAATCGTGCGCAGATCGAGCAGGGCCTGCGTCGGATGCTCATGCATGCCATCGCCGGCGTTCAACACAGGCAGGTGCGTGCATTGCTCCAGGAGCCAGGGTGCGCCGCTCGAGTTGTGGCGCAGGATGATGGCTTCGGCGCCCAGCGCGCGCAGCGTCAACCCGGTATCCTTCAGCGATTCTCCCTTTTCGATGCTCGACGAGAGGCTTGAAACCAGAGTCGTGTCGGCGCCCAGTGCCTTGGCCGCCAGCTCAAAGCTGGTGCGGGTGCGCGTGGAGGACTCGTAAAACAGCAGCGCGATACGGCGCTTGAGCAGAATGCGATCCCGCACCAGCGGATCCATTCCTTCGAGTTCGGTGGCGCGGCTCAGCAGATAACCCACCGCTTCGAGATTCAGATCCTGCACGGAGAGCATGGAGCCGGGGTTGTAAGGAAATGGCGAAGGCGGTACAGGAGGTGGGTGAATCTGGCGGCGGATGGGGGCTGCGGTCGCATTCATAGGATTTCGATTCGCGGGTACCGTAGGTTTGGCGCGCCGGGAAGACGCGCCGGGTGCATTGCAGAGGTCAGTCGGTCCTCTCCACCAGCAGAACCTGTTCGTCGTGATCGACTTCCTGGAACTTGACCTCGATGATCTCGCGGCTGCTGGTGGGCACATGCCTACCTACATAGGTGGCTTCGATGGGCAACTCGCGGTGGCCGCGGTCGATGAGCACGGCGAGCTGAACACGCCGCGGACGACCATGATCGAAGAGGGCGTCCAGCGCAGCGCGAACCGTTCGCCCGGTATACAGCACGTCATCGCACAGGATGACGTCGCGGCCTTCCACATCGAACCCGATCGAGCCGGGCGTGACCACCGGACGAGGCCCCGCCGTGGACAGATCATCCCGATAGAACTGAATGTCGAGCACGCCCGTATCCACAGGATGCTTTTCGATGGTGGAGATGAGCTTGCCGAGGCGCTCGGCAAACGGCACGCCGCGGCGCTTGATGCCCACCAGAGCCAGGTTTTCTCCGCCGTTGCTCTTCTCGATGATCTCGTGCGCCAGGCGCACCAGAGTTCGTTCAATCTCCGAGGCCGACATCAGTCTGCCTTTGACACGCAGTGCAGGATTGCTTGGGCTTTCGCTCATGAATGCTCTCTCGCCGGATGATAGAAGGCTTGGCCCCTCGGGGCAAGTCAGGAAAAACAGGAACAAAACATCGAAACCGCGGGCTTGTCGAAGGCCATCAGATCTCGGGCCGTCTTCTGCGCCCCATCAGGCGTGCGCCCAGAGCGCCTCCGCCGGCCGCAAAGAAGAGGAGCAGCGCCGAGTTGAATGCGATGCTGAATCCCTCAATGCCCGCGTGGCCCCACGGCGACAGCATCCATTCCATCACCTGTTTGCGGATGGACTGCGCTTCGCTTGCCTCGGACGGTCCCATGCCTGCGGTCCAGGCCTGCGCCATCTCCTGGCTCGCGGCCACACGAGTCTTCCAGTCATTATCCATCTGCGCTGCCTGGTGCATCCCGTAGCGCTGCACAAACAGAGCCGCGCCTCCGGCGGCAAAGGCCAGCCAAGCGGCAAAGATTCCGGTGATGAGCCCGATGCGAACCCCGGCGCCGAGCGTAATCCACGCGGGCCGCTGGCGGCGCATGTAGAGCGAGACGGAGAGCGCGGCGGCGCCTCCCATCCAAAAAAGTCCAAGCATACCCACCGGCGACGCTGCACTGCAGAGCAGCCCGGCTGGCAGGGCGAGGGTCAGGGCCGCGCGAATCGCCGGTCTCCACTCCACCATGCTTGCATCCCGCGCCACTGCGTTCCAGCGCTCCGTGACGGCTTGTGTCTCCGCTTCGTCGCTGCTGTAGACAAGCTGCGGCAGACCGCACGTAGGGCAGAAGCAGCTCTCAGGCTGAATGCTTTGATGACAACGCGGGCAGGTCGCTTCCATGGCTATGTACTCGGTTCTATTCTATGCCTCGCCCCAGCCCCGGCCAGGGCCTTCTTCATCAGCCTCGGTGCGCACGCCGTGCCGAAAATGTGGACGCACGCGCAGTTTGCGTTGAGGGGAACAGGGATGGGCCTCGTGCGAGAAGCGGAAGATCAGCGCGCCGATAACGCGTGAAGGCGCGCTTCCACGATCGATTCCGCCGCCTGCACAACCTCATCCAGAGTCATGCGGGTCGAGTCCAGCAGGATCGCATCCGGGGCTGGCTTCAGCGGTGAATCGGCGCGATTGCGGTCGCGCTCATCGCGGGCGCGCAGGTCGCGCAGGACCTCTTCGGGCTGCACCGTAGCGCCTGGGCCGAGCTGGTCAAAGCGGCGCATACCGCGCACCTCGGGGGCAGCATCGAGAAAGATCTTGACCTCGGCCTGCGGAAAGACAACCGTGCCGATGTCGCGGCCTTCCATCACCACGCCGCCGTCCTCGCCCATACGCTGCTGGAGCCGGACCATCCAGGCGCGGATTGAAGGGAACACGCTCACGCGCGAGGCGGCATCCGTGACCTCCGGGTTGCGAATCAGCCCCGTGACGTCTTCCTCATCCAGCAGGACGCGGTTCTCCGTCTCGCCTGTTTCCAGGCGAATCACCGTGTCTTCGCTGAGCTGTTCCAGTGCCTTCGCATCGCTCAGGGGAACTTCAAGGCGCAGCGCCTTGAGCGCAAACGCACGATACATGGCGCCCGTCTCGAGGTTCAACAGGCCAAACCGCTTTGCCAACTGACGCGCGACGGTGCTCTTGCCCGCGCCGGCAGGGCCGTCGATGGCGACGATGAGCTTCATTCCGCCGGGAGCGGGATCTACCGGGTGATTCCGGGCCGTCATCCGCGCTTCTTCGATCCCTGTTTGGGTCGAGCGGTGAATCCGTAGCGCTTGCTGCCCGCACCCGCGCTGGCCGTTGCGGCAGTCTTGCGATTGCCGCGGGCGTTTCTGGTGTCCTTGCGGAGCGCGGTTGTGCGGGTGAGGCTGGCACCGCGTTTTGCGTCCGGCTTCCCGGCAGACTTGGCGACGGGCTTAGCGCTGCGGCTCTTCCATGCCGGCGCCGAAGCCTTGCCGCGCATTCCCGGACGGCTGTTCGCGCCCGCAAGGGCTCTTGAACCGTTTGAGCTCGAACCGTTTGGTCTTGCTCCGTTGCTGGCTGCTTTGCCCGGATGGCCGTTGTGCTTTGCGCTTCCGTTTGTCTTCGATACACTCTTGGCCCAGCGTGCGGGTCCGGCGGAGTGCCCCGAGCTGGAGTGCGCCCCGGAGGACCGGGTTGCGCCGCTGCGACGATCAGCTGCTGCATGTCCGGGCTTGCGGTCGCGTCCATGTCCCGCGGGCCGGCTCAGATGCGGCCGCGTCGGGCCGGACTTGCCAGCGGCGGCAGGCTTGCGCACCGGCGTGCGGTGGGCATGCGGTTCCTGCGCGGCGTGAGGCCGCGGGCGCGGGGGAGCGGATACCGCTGAAGCGGGCGGCACGACGGACTTGACCGGATGCGCCTCTTCTTCGTGCTCGCGCTGATGCTGAAAGTAAGCGGAACCCGCCAGCAGGGTGCTTGAGTAGATCGACGGCACGGGCGCAAACTCCGGCAGCGTGCCGGCTACATAGAAGTGCGGCGCATGCCCCAGCGAAAGCGAATGCACCTGGCGCGTGGCCACCAGACCGCGCAGCACCTCGCGAATCTTGCTGCGAGAGGTCAACGGCGACAGGAAGATCTCCACCTCTTCCATCGTGGCCGCAATCACGGCTTGGAGGAAGATCGAGGCAAGAACTGAAATCGCGGTCACCTGCGAGGTGGATGCTCCTTCGGCAATCGCCTTTTGGAAGCGATGGCGGAGCAGTTGCCACTTGGCCGGCTGGCCCG
>JAJXWA010000057.1 GCA_021781795.1 Acidobacteriota bacterium | reverse complement strand
GCGCCGGCGCGGGTGAGGGCGGTGACGGTGGATTCGATGTTCGCGACCTGCCAGCCAAGGATGGTGAAGGGCTGCGGCGTGAGCGACTCCACGCGGGTGACGCGGAGGGTGACGCCGGGGGCCTGAAAGACGAGCGCGAAGGGCAGCTCATCGGCGAGGAGAGGCAGGCCGAGGACGGACTCATAGAAGCGGCGGGAGCGCGCGGGCTCGCACATGGGAACAAAGGCGACGAGCGGGCTGGCGGCGAGGATGGAAGCGGACATGGAAGAAGTCCTCCGGACGGATGCAATTGTCCCACGTCCCGGAGGAGCTTCTGGCGCAGGAATTACCGGCGCTCTCTGCGGCCGAAGGGGCGGGGGCGTGTGGGCGGGGCGACGGGCAGGTTGGTTTTGCCGGCGGGATAGACGGCGAGGAAGCGGTCCTGGCCTTCGCCGGAGCTGGCGGTCTCGACGCCTTCAATGTCACGGAAGGCCATGTGGAGAAGGCGGCGCTCGCGGCTGTTCATGGGCTGGAAGGCGTAGGGGACGCCGGTTTTGATGACTTTGTCCGCGGCGACCTCGGCGGCCATGCGAAGTTCTTGTGCGCGAAGGGCCTTGAAGTTGCCGGCGTCGAAGCTGATGAGGTCGTGCTCGCGCTGGTCGAGGCGGAGGATCTGCGCGGCGATGGTTTCAAGGGAGCGGAGGAGTTCGCCGTTGTGCTGGGTGAGCAGCGGCGTGTCGGGTCCGCCGAGCTCGACGTAAATCTGCCGTGCCTCGAGGCCTTCGGGGTCGCGTGCGCCGTCGCCCGCGGTGATGCGATATTTGAGGCGCATGCCGCCGAGCTGGTTGAGAGAGGCGAGGAACCCGGCGATCTTCTGAGCGGCTTGTTGCAGGTCTGCGATCGGCATAAGAAATCAGTATCGCAGAAGTGGCGGGCGCACGGTCGGGCCCTGTGGGGTAATTTTGCCTGGTCGGCTTCGATGCGGAAGACGGGAACGCCTGCGATGGTGGTCGATTTCGCGGAAAAACATCTTACGCGCAGCCTCATGTGAAATTAAGGTTGTGCTTTTATGCTGGTGGAGACTATGCGGCGATGGATTCTGACGGACGGGAAGCAATCGGGATGGATGCGGCGGGCCCGACTGGGGACGGCGCTGGCGGCGAGCTGGATGCTGCCGTGGAGTGTGGCGGCGCAGCAGGGCGCGAACGCACCGGCAACCGCGACGACGCCCAAGATCACGCTGGATGACGCGATTGCGCGGGCGCAGACCAACGAGCCGTCGTATGCAGCGGCGCTGGCGGAGAGCAAAGCGAGCGGACTGGACCGGCTGAACGCGCGGGCGGGGCTGCTGCCGAGCGTGGTGTTTCACAACCAGGCCCTGTACACACAGCCGAACGGGCTGTTGACGCAGGTGGGCACGGGACCGCTGGCACAGACGCAGGCCTCGCCGCTGTTTATTGCAAACAACGCGATTCACGAGTACACGAGCCAGGCGGCGGTGAGCGAGACATTTGGGCTGGCGGGACTGGCGGCGGTGCAGCGCGCGGATGCGACGGCGGCGCTGGCGGCGGCGCAGTTTGAGGTGGCGCGGCGGGGGCTGGTGGCAGCGGTGACGGGACTGTTCTACGGGCTGGCGGCGGCGGACAACAAGCTGGCGGTGGCTGGACGCGCGGAGAACGAAGCTGCGGAGTTTACGAAGCTGACGACGGAGCGCGAGCAGGCGCGCGAGGCGGCCCATGCCGATGTGGTGAAAGCGCAACTGCAGGAGCAGCAGCGGCAGAGAGACCTGAGCGACGCGAAGCTGGCGGCGGACAAGGCGCGACTGGAGCTGGCGGTGCTGCTGTTTCCTGATCCGCACGCGGCGTACACGGTGGAGGCGGAGGGGAATGTGCCGGTGCTGGCCTCGCGCGAGGACGTGCAGCAGGCGGCGGCGAAGAACAATCCCGAGCTGCGGAGCGCGCTGGCGGCGCTGAACGTGAGCAATGCCGACGTGGTGGCGGCGCGGGCGGCGTATCTGCCGGACCTGGGTTTGAACTTCAATTACGGAATTGATGCGCCGCAGTTTGCGGTGAACGGGCCGGACAAGGTGAAGAACCTTGGCTACTCGGCGATGGTGACGGTGGATGTTCCGGTGTGGGATTGGCTCACGACGGAGCGCAAGGTGAAGCAGAGCGAGATCCGGCGGGATGCGGCGAAGGTGGCGCTGACGGCGACGCAGAAGGCGCTGGTGGCGCGGCTGGACGAGGCCTACGACGAGGCCGCGGCGTCGCGGGACCAACTGGCGTCGCTGGACCAGAGCGTGGCCACGGCGGACGAGAGCCTGCGGCTGACGAAGATGCGCTACACGGGCGGCGAGGCGACCGTGCTGGAAGTGGTGGACGCGCAGACTGCATTTGTGACCGCGGAGAATGCGCGGGAGGATGGACGCGTTCGGTATGAGATGGCGCTGGCGGCGCTGCAGCAACTGACCGGGACGATGTGAGCCGTGAGGAATAGACGGACGATGGGAAGCGGAGGCGTGAGAGGAATGGCGCGCGGAAAGAGCTGGAAGACAGGCGTGGCGGCGTTGGCTGGGTTGAGCCTGCTGATTGCGATGGGGTGCAAGAAGGCAGTAGAAGCCGCGCCGGAAGTGACGGTGCAGGCCGAGCATCCGGAGCAGGGGCCGATGGCGGAGCATATCGAAGCCGATGCGCTGCTGACGCCGCGGGCGCAGGCGGCGATTGAGCCGAAGGTTACGGCACCGGTGAAGCAGTTTCTTGTGCAGCGCGGGGATAAGGTGCAGGAGGGCCAGTTGCTGGCGGTGCTGGAGAATCGCGACCTGACGGCGGCGGCGATGGACAACAAGGGATCGTATGAGGCGGCGCAGGCCGCGTATGCGACGGCGACCAAGGCGCAAGTTCCGGAAGACGCGCAGAAGGCGGAGCTGGACTATGCGCAGGCCAAGGCGAATCTGGATCTGAACCAGAGTATTGTGAACAGCCGCCGGCAGCTCTTCAAGGAAGGCGCAATACCGGGACGGGATCTGGATACGGCGGTGGCGGCGCTGGTGCAGGCGCAGGCGGCGTATGACAGCGCGGCGAAGCACCTGCAATCGATGAAGCAGGTGAGCCGCGAAGCAGCGCTGAAGGCTGCGCAGGGACAACTCACTTCTGCCGAAGGCAAGCTGAAGGGCGCCGAGGCGCAGGTAAGTTACACGGAGATTCGCAGCCCGATTCGCGGCGTGGTGACGGACCGCCCGTTGTTTGCGGGTGAGACGGCGGCGACGGGCGCGGCGCTGGTGACGGTAATGGACACCTCAGTGCTGATTGCGAAGACACACCTGGGGCAGAGCCTGGCGCAGCAGATGAAGGTGGGCGACAAGGCGACGGTGAGCGTGCCGGGCGTGGATGGTCCGGTGGCGGCGACGGTGAGCCTCATCAGTCCGGCGCTGGACCCCGGCAGCACGACGGTGGAGGTGTGGCTGAAGATCGACAACAAGAGCGGTGCTCTGAAGGTGGGCACGCCGGTGAAGGCGTCCATCACGGGGCGCACCGTGGCGCAGGCGTGGAAGCTGCCGGCGGCGGCGATTCTGACAGCGCAGGATGGCAGCAAGTCGGTGATGGTGGTGGGTTCCGACGGCACCGCGCAGCGCAAGACGGTGACGGTAGGCATCGCGGACGATGGAGATGTGCAGGTGCTGAGCGGCGTGGGCGCGAGCGATATGGTCATCACCGGCGGCGCGTACGGGCTGGACACGGGCACGAAGGTGAAGGTGGGCCCGGCGGACGACGCCGATGCGGGCGCGAAGGGATCGGATCGCGGAGGGGACGACTGATGGAGCAGCCGACTTCAGACGCAGCCGTGCATAAGCCCTTCTGGCTGGCGCGGACCACGCGCACGATCTTTTTCTTTGCGGCGGTGCTGACGGTGGCTGGGGTCTACCTGGCGACGCGCGTGCCCATCTCAGTGTTTCCAGAGACGAATTTTCCGCGCGTGGTAATCGGCGTGGACAACGGCGTGATGCCGGTGGAGCAGATGGAGGTGACGATCACGCGGCCCATTGAGGACGCAGTGAATGCGGTGCCTGGGCTGCGCACGGTGCGTTCGACGACGAGCCGCGGATCGGCGGAGGTGAGCCTCTTCTTCGACTGGAACTCGGACATGGTGCTCTCGCTGCAACTGGTGGATGCGGCGCTGAGCAAGGTGGAGCAGACGCTGCCGCCGACGGTGCGCATCACCACGAACCGGCTGACCTTTGCGACGTTTCCGATTCTGGGCTACGCGCTCACTTCCGACACGGTGCCGCAGACGCAACTGTGGGAGTTGGCGACCTACGATCTGAAACCGCCGTTGAATCGCGTGGAAGGCGTGAGCACGGTGCTGGTGCAGGGCGGGCAGGTGCCGGAGTTTCACGTGACGCCAAACCTGGCGCTCCTGGCGAATGACGGCGTGACGGTCACGGACCTGGTGAATGCGATTCAGGCGTCGAACATTGTGGAGTCGCCGGGACTGTACGAGGCGAACCACCAGCTGATTCTGGGACTGGTGGGCGCGCAGGTGCATGACATCGACCAGTTGCGGCAACTGGTGGTGAAGACGACGGCGACCGGCGCGCCGGTGCGCGTGGCCGATGTGGCGACGGTGGAGAAGGCGACGATGCCGGTCTACACGACGGTAACGGCGAACGGCAAGCAGGCGGTGCTGATTACGATTGCGCGACAGCCGGCGAGCAACACCGTTGCGGTGGCAGATGCGGTGAGCGTGGAGGTAGCGCAACTACGCAAGAAGCTGCCGCCGGGCGTGAAGCTGCAGCCGTTCTACGACCAGTCGCAACTGGTGCGCGACAGCATTGGAAGCGTGCGCGATGCGATTGTGATTGGGCTGCTGCTGGCGTGCGTAATTCTGTTTCTGTTTCTGCGCGACTGGAGTTCGTCGCTGATTGCGGGACTCGTGATTCCCGTGACGATTGCAGTGACGATTGTGGTGCTGTGGGCGATCGGGCAGAGCTTCAACCTGATGACGCTGGGCGGGCTGGCCGCGGCGATTGGCCTGGTCATCGACGATGCCATCGTAGTGGTGGAGAACATCGTGATGCATCGCGACGCGGGCGAGAGCCGCACGGAAGCGGTGCGCAAGGCGCTGAAAGAGATCACGACGCCGCTGATTGGATCGACCATTACGCCGGTGGTGGTGTTTGTGCCGCTGATTGCGACGAGCGGCGTGACGGGCAGCTTCTTTCGGGCGCTGGCGATCACGATGGCGGCTTCGCTGCTGACCTCGCTGCTGCTGGCGCTGACGTGGACGCCGGGGCTGAGCCTGGTGCTGCTGCACCAGAAGCGCAAGCACGAGGGTGGCGACGACCATGCCGCGGGGCGCTTCCTGACGAAGGTGCTGGCGATTCACCGGCGCGTGCTGGACTGGGCGCTGGCCAAGCCGCTGTGGCTGGGCGTGGCGTGCGTGGCGCTGGTGATGGGAACGTGGCTCGGCTACCAGGCGCTGGGCTCGGACCTGCTGCCGGAGATGGATGAAGGCGGCTTTATTCTCGACTACATCATGCCGGCGGGCAGCTCGCTGAGCGAGACGAATCGCGTGCTGGAGCACGTGGAGCGGATTTTACGCGCGACGCCGGAGGTGGAGATTACGTCGCGGCGGACGGGCCTGCAGATGGGGCTGGCTGCGGTGACGGAGGCCAACACGGGCGATTTTACCGTGAGGCTGAAGTCGCACCGGAGCCGCGGCATCGACGAAGTGATGGCGGATGTGCGCGCGAAGATTCGCGCAACGGAGCCGGAGCTGGATATCGAGTTCACTCAGGTGCTGCAGGATATGATCGGCGACCTTTCGAATGCGCCGGAGCCGATCCAGATCAAGATCTTCTCGAACGACGAGGCGACGCTGACGCAGCTGGGGCCGCGGGTGGGCGACGCGATTGGCAAGATTCCCGGCGTAGTGGACGTGCAGAACGGGATTGAAAACACGATCAGCGGGCCGGCGACGAACTTTCAGGTGGATCCTGTTGTGGCCGCGCGGATGGGCTTTACGCCGACAGAGGTTTCACAGGATGCGACTTCGATTCTGGATGGGCTGCCGACGAGCGATCCGCTGATTGCCAACGACCGGCCGTACACGATTCGAGTGCGGCTGAGCGACGAGCATCGAAGGTCTCTGGACGCGATTGAGAACACGGTCTTCAACAGCGCGTCGGGTCACACGGCGACGCTGGGCTCGCTGGCGACGATGCAGCAGATGCCGCCGCAGAACGAGGTGCGCCGCGAAAATCTGCAGCGGCTGGTGACGGTAACGGGAAGGCTGGAAGGCTCGGACCTTGGAACCGGGATGGCGCGGGTGAAGCAGACAGTGCAGGCTCTGCACCTGCCGCCGAGCGTGCGCGTGGAGTATGGCGGGACGTATGAAGAACAGCAGAAGTCATTCCGCGACCTGCTGCAAGTGCTGGTGCTTGCGCTGGCGCTGGTGTTTGGCGTACTGCTGACGGAGTTCCGGAACTTCCCTGCTCCGATTGCGATTCTCACGTCGTCGGTGCTGTCGATTTCGGGCGTGATTCTGGCGCTGCTGGTGACGAACACCACCTTCAACGTGGCGTCGTTCATGGGCTTGATTATGGTGATTGGAATCGTGGCGAAGAACGGCATTCTGCTGCTGGACGCGGATGAGAAGTTCCGCGCGGCGGGCGCAACGGCCGCGGATGCGATGATTCACGCGGCGCAGCGCCGGCTGCGGCCGATTGTGATGACGGCGATTGCGGCGGTGTGCGGGATGCTGCCGCTGGCGTTTGCGCTGGGCGCGGGCTCGCAGATGCTGCAGCCGCTGGCCATTGCCGTGATTGGCGGGCTGACTATCTCGATGGTGCTGAGCCTGGTGGTGACGCCGGTGGTGTACTTTCTGCTGACGCGGAATCGCCGTGAGAGCGAGGACGAGCTCGAGGAATCGGCGGTGGAAGTGCCGGTGGCACAATAGACTTATGCCGCTGAAGGATGGAGTTGTGTTGTCGGCCGCGGAGGCGCGCGTGCTGGGCGCGCTCGTCGAAAAGGAAGTGACCACGCCGGAGTATTATCCGCTGAGCCTGAATGCGCTGGTGAACGCCTGCAATCAGCGCTCGAACCGCGAACCGGTGATGCAACTGAGCGAAGAGGACGTGCGCGAGGCGCTGCTGGGGCTGGAGGCGCATCAGCTCGCGGGCGCTGCGCGCGGCGCGGAAGGGCGCGTGGCGAAGTATGAGCACCGGCTGGGCGAGGCCTTCAACCTGACGCGGGCGGAGACGGCGCTGCTGTGCGTGTTGCTGCTGCGCGGCCTTCAGACTCCCGGCGAGCTGCGCGGGCGCACGGAGCGGATGCACAGCTTTACGGAGATTGGTGACGTGGTGGCTGGGCTGGAGAAGCTGATGGCGCGCGAACCTGCGCTGGCAGGGGTACTGCCGCGACAGCCCGGAACGAAGGAATCGCGCTACGCCGAGCTGCTTTCAGGGACTGCGGAGGGACGGACGCGCAGCGATGCGCCGGAGGCCGTGCAGGGCGAGGTAGGCCAGGCGGAGCGCGTGGCGCAACTGGAGGCAGAGGTTGCGGGGCTGAGGCGGGAGTTGGAGGCGCTACGCGACAAGGTGAACTCGCTGCTCGGCTGAGGGCGCATTGCGCTACAGCACGAGACGGGCAATCGCATCTTCCAGAGCGGACTGCCACGGGGCGAGCCGCACACCGAAGTTCTGGAAGAGCTCTTCGCAGTCGAGAACGGAATAGGCGGGACGCCGCGCGGGCGTGGGGAATTCCGTGGTCGGGATGGGGATGACCTCGGGAGCGGGCATGTGCAGGACGCGCTCGGCCTGCTGAAAGATGGCGCGCGCAAAGCCGCACCACGAGGTGGAGCCCGAGCAGGTCATGTGATAGACGCCGGCGGATTCTGCAGGTGTGACTCCGCTCAGGATGCGGTCGGCTACACGGCGGGTGGCCTCAGCGAGCTGGATCGAGCTGGTGGGCGAGCCAATCTGGTCGTCTACGACGCGGAGCTGCTTACGATCAGATCCGAGGCGCAGCATGGTGAGCAGAAAATTTTTGCCGTGGGGCCCGTAGACCCAGCTGGTGCGAAATACGAACGCGCGGCCGCCAATCTGCTGGATGGCTTGCTCGCCTTCGAGCTTGGTTTGGCCGTAGATGTTGAGCGGATGCGGCGCGTCGGTTTCAAGCCAGGGTGTCGTCTTACTGCCGTCGAAGACATAGTCGGTGGAGTAGTGGAAGAAGAGCGCGTTGGCGCGCAGGGCTTCTTCCGCGAGGACCGCGGGGGCGTGCGCGTTGATGGCGCGGGCGAGATCCGGCTCGGATTCGGCGCGATCGACGGCGGTGTAGGCTGCGGCGTTGAGGATGAGCTGGGGGGCAGTCTGACGAACGACTGCGCGAAGCTGGTCGGGGTGCGAGAGATCGACGGTCTCTCGCGCGCGGGCGATGACCTCGCCCGCATCGGCGAAGCTGCGCTGGAGTTCTGTTCCAAGCTGACCGTTCGCGCCAAGGATGAGGATGCGCGGCGCAAGCGTCATGCGTAGACCTCGGCCTCGGCGAGGCGCGCGCCTTGTGCGTCCTTCGCAGAGACGATGGCGGCCTCTGGCTTCACCGGCCAGGGAATGGCGATGTCGGGATCATTCCAGAGGACGGTGCGTTCGCCGGCGGGCGAGTAATCGTCCGTGACCTTGTAGGCGAATCCTGCGGCCTCCGAGAGCACAAGAAAGCCATGGCCGAAGCCGGGAGGAATCCAAAGCATGTGGCCGTTCTCGCCGCTGAGCTCGGCAGCGATGTGCTTGCCGAAGTTTGGCGAGCTGCGGCGCAGATCGACAGCCACGTCAAGCACGGCGCCATGCGTGACGCGGACGAGCTTGCCTTGCGGCTGGATGACCTGATAGTGGATGCCGCGGACAACGTTCTTCTTCGAGAGCGAGAAGTTGTCCTGCACCCAGGGCCCGGGGATGCCGAGGTTGGCGAAGCTGCGTTGATTCCAGGTTTCCCAGAAGGCGCCGCGATCGTCGCGAAAGATGCGCGGGGTGAGCAGCAGGACTTCGGGCAGAGCGGTCGGGGTCGCGTTCATCCTTCGTGCTCCGTAAGGGGGGTGAAGGGCTCATGACGCAGCGAAAGCAGGTACTGGCCATAGCCGCTTTTGCGCACCGGATGGGCGAGCTCTTCGAGTTTGGCCAGGTCGATGTAACCCATGCGGTAGGCGATCTCCTCGGGGCAGGCAATCTTGAGGCCCTGGCGGCGCTCGATGGTCTGGACGAAGAGTCCGGCTTCGATGAGCGAATCGTGCGTGCCGGTGTCGAGCCAGGCCATGCCGCGGCTCATCACGTTGACCTTCAGCGTGCCGGCTTCAAGATAGAGGCGATTGAGATCGGTAATCTCCAGCTCGCCGCGGGGCGACGGCTTGAGCGATGCAGCCAGGCCGGCGACCTGCTGGTCATAGAAGTAAAGTCCAGTGACGGCGTACCGCGAGCGCGGCTGCTTCGGCTTCTCTTCGAGGCTGATCGCTTTGCCATGCGCGTCGAACTCGACGACGCCGTAGCGCTCGGGATCATGAACCGGATAGGCAAAGACCACAGAGCCGGACTGAAGGCGGGCTGCTGCCTGCAATTCTTTGGCAAAGGACTGGCCGTAGAAGATGTTGTCGCCGAGGATGAGCGAACAGGTATCGTTGCCGATGAACTCTCGGCCGATGAGGAAGGCCTGGGCGAGGCCGTCGGGGCTGGGCTGGACGGCGTAGTGCAACTGGATGCCCCACTGGGAGCCGTCGCCGAGCAGATCGCGGAAGCGGGGCAGATCCTGCGGCGTGGAAATGATGAGAATCTCGCGCAGACCTGCCAGCATCAGCGTGGTCAGCGGATAGTAGATCATCGGCTTGTCGTAGACGGGCAAAAGCTGCTTGGAGACGACGTGGGTGACGGGGTAGAGGCGGGTGCCGGAACCTCCGGCGAGAATGATTCCTTTCATTGGGCGACTCTCTCCCCGTAGTTCTTCTGAATCCATTCCATGTAGGCTCCGGTGCGAACGCTCTGCACCCAGGCGTCGTTTTCGAGATACCAGGCGACGGTCTTGCGCAGGCCGCTTTCGAACTGTTCGGAGGGCTGCCAGCCGATTTCGCGCGTGATTTTGCGGGCGTCAATAGCGTAGCGGCGGTCGTGGCCAGGACGGTCTTTGACGTAGGTGATGAGCTTGCGGCGCGGGCCGATAGTGGAATTGGGCCGGAGTTCATCGACCAGATCGCAGAGGGTGGTGACGACATCGAGGTTTTTGCGCTCGCTGTTGCCGCCGATGTTGTAGGTTTCGCCGGGGCGGCCGCGCTCCAACACGGCGCGGATGGCCGAGCAGTGGTCTCCCACAAAGAGCCAGTCGCGGACGTTCTGGCCGTCGCCGTAGACGGGCAGGGGCTTGCCTTCGAGGGCGTTGAGAATCATCAGCGGGATGAGCTTCTCAGGAAATTGATAGGGGCCGTAGTTATTGGAGCAGTTGGTGGTGAGCACGGGCAGCCCATAGGTGTGAAAGTAGGCGCGGGCGAAGTGGTCCGAGGCTGCCTTGGAGGCGGCATAGGGACTGTTGGGCGCGTAAGGCGTGGTCTCGGAGAAGGCCGGATCGTCGGGGCCGAGCGTGCCGTAGACCTCGTCGGTGGAGACGTGGAGAAAGCGGAAGCTGCGGCGGGCATCTTCGTCAAGACTGGACCAGTAATGGCGGGCCTGCTCCAGCAGCGTGAATGTGCCCTGCACGTTGGTGCGGACGAAGGCATCGGGTCCGGTGATGGAGCGGTCAACGTGACTCTCGGCGGCAAAGTGAACGATGGCGCCGGGCCGGTGCTCGCGCAGCAGAGAGCGGACGCACTCGGCGTCGCAGATGTCGCCGCGCGTGAGCCTGTAGCGCTGTTCGCCGTTGACGGAGGCCAGGTTCTCCGGGTTTCCCGCATAAGTGAGGAGGTCGAGATTCATGACCGCAGCACTTTGGGTCGAAAGCC
>JAJXWA010000056.1 GCA_021781795.1 Acidobacteriota bacterium | reverse complement strand
CCAAATGCGGGCTGAAGCTCGGCGGCGAATTCGCCAAACGCCACGGCGAGATAGCCGTTGGAAACGGTCTGGACCACGGCATCGCTGCACCCTACCAGGAATCCGGCAAAATCGCCCATGGCCCGGCGCGAATATACGTACCATCCGCCGGCGAAGGGCAGCATGGTTCCTAGTTCCGTCACGGAGAATGTGCAGAACAAGGCATACACGCCTCCCAGGATCCAGACGGCGACAATGGCACCATAGCTTCCAAGATGTCCCGCAATCTCCCCTGGCGTGCGCAGAATGCCGGAGCCGATCGTGTCTCCGACAATGACTGCGATCCCGAAGCTCACCCCAAGGATCCGCAATAGGCTGCCTTTGGGCTGCAAAGTGGCGAGAGCAGTTCCCGTTGGTGCTGTTGTGGCACTCACGAAAGCTCCGTTGAGAGGGAAGGCTAACGGGGAAAACAGGGAAATTTGAGGCTATAGATGGAGGCTGTACAGAGTCAATGCTTATCTGAGATTCTTCGAGACTCTTACGGTCCTTCTCGTCAAAGAGCTGCGGGTTCGAAGAGTACGATGTGAAGCATAAATTGGAAGTCGCTGCCTCTTCTGGGTCAAATCACCGCAAGGCCGGCATCGACTTCGTAAAGTGGATGGTGATACTTATGGTGATCCTTTGGATCGGAATCCAGCGCAGACCAGTGCGATGGCAGGCAATAGAGATTCTCTCTGTAAACTTATGTAAATAAATTAGATAAGAGGAACTATGTGGCTCAGTGCAAGCCTATGCAAAATCTTGAAAATGGGACTCATGCTCCCTTGGTTGGAGGGTCAAATCCCTTCGGGCCCACCATTCCCTTCACTGATTCGCGAAATCCCACTCGCGTCCGCCCAGTTGAAGTAGTGCCTCCCGGTCTTCCGACAGAATCCACCGCTCGGCGACGAGCTTGTCCACGGCCCTTGCATACAGGCTCATGTAGTCGTCGCGCCCCGCATACCGCTCGCCAATCGACTTGCGCGGATCGCCTTTCGCGATGCGCTCTGCTGCAGTGCGCGGAAACGGAATATACGAGAGCTCGAAGCTCACGCGCTGATCCGGTGCGCCAATCGAGGGGTCGCGCAGGTTCCAGCTTGCATAGGTGGCCAGCGGAACCGTGATTTCCGGTAGCCGCACGCCATCCCGCTCGTTGCCGTCGGCATCCACCTGCGGCACCAGCACCGGAAACGGCTTGCCAACCCTGGGTGGCTGCACGCTTAGGATGCCGCGCGTCCAGTCCGGTCCGAAGTCCAGCCGATAGGCCTGGTTCGCCTCATGTGGCAGCTTGACGCCGGGAGTCTTCGGGAAGGCGTACGCGCTCAGCGTCACCAATGTGCCGTCGGCAATCTTCGGATAGCTGCTTGGCGGCGGCGGCGTGCCCGCGCGCACCCACGCATCCATATTGGTGATCATCGCCCGCCAGAAGAAGCGCACTGGCAGCGGCGACTGCGGCTCCAGGCCCTTCAGTTCGCCCCAACCCTTGCGCGGCGGAAACGGCCCGGAGAAGTGTTGCAGCCCCGTGAAGTGGTAGATGCGAACTGCGTCGCTGATACGCACGTCTCGCTTGCCATCCGCGCTGGTGTGAATGAGCGAAGCCACTCTGCCCCAATACTCAAAGGAAGTATTGGAGAAAAAGATCTTCGGCACCACGTGCTCGGCCGTCGCCCGATCGAGCAACCCGCCCGTCTCGCCTGTCACCGGATCGCGTTCCGGCAGGTCGGTAAACGGAAAAATGTCCGTGGGATAAAAAACTGAAGAGGTCGGTTCGGCATCGCGCGAGGGTTGCGCAAACCTGTAGTTAAAACTGCCTCGGCCCGCTCCAGCCACATGCGCCAGCACGCCATCCAGAGCCATCCTTCCTTGCTCATCCGCGTTGAATCCTTGATAGAGAAAGTCGCGCAGAAAGCGCCCGTCTTGCGAGATGCCCTCCCCGTAGACGCGCGCCGCCGGCGCCATCGCATCGGGCGCATGCTTCGCATAGGAGGCAAAGTCACGCACTGTGGCAAAGCCCAGACCCGCGACCACCGGATTCGCCGCCACGTAGACATACTCATACAGCTTGCCTGGATGGAAGCCACCTTCCAGATGAATGAAGCGATCGCTCCGTACCAGCTTGCCATCCACGGTGTGAGCAAACTCCCACTGCGCACGCGGAATCACGGTACGCTCGCCCTCCCGCGAGTCCCGCACCGTGAGCACATTGCGCGGATCGTCCGATGCAGCCACCGGATACTCCGTGCCCCCGATGTGTCCCACGATCAAATGTCCAAGCGGAATTTCCGCCATCGCCTGCGATGGCATCAGGTCGCCACGCACCAGGCCGGTAATCATCCTGCCGTGATCCTTCGCAACCGGCGCAGAGAGCGCCAGGGCGCCATCTCCCGGCGCATCCCACTGCCATCCGATAGACGCCACCGTGTACCCACTTCGCAGCAGCCATCCGTCCCCTGCATCGTCCGCGAGATTCCAGTCGCCGCCGTCCACCAGGGAAATCAAACCGCTGTGGCCCCGGTTCGGAATCTCCAGCAGCATCGTGCCGTTTCCCTTCTTAGCGTCCTTGGGCCGCACCACGATGAAATTCGCAGAGAACACAACCTCGCCATTCTCCAGATTGACGGCGCGATTGAGATCCACGATTCTCTGATTGTGGGCATTTGCAACCGGCACAGAAAAATAGACGCGACCCGTAATGCGCTCGTAGGCACCTGCCGATCCGAACGTCATGCCGCCAAGCACGTCCGTTCGGCTCTGCACATCCACGCGGACCACCCGCGCAGAAAGCGGCGTCGTGCCCAACGCCAACACCAGAAGTGCGCTCAACAGCGCGCTCAACCCATGTATCCTCCTATCCACAACGCCGCGTCGGTCAGTCGGTTTCTTCACTGCTTTCATGCATCTCCTCTGCATCACGCCAGAATCATCCGCACTCCGGAGGCGTGCGTCACGGTCACGGTGAATTTGCCCTGCTTCAGCGCGCCCTTGGGAGCGGCTGGGCTGATCCGCGCTTCACGGCTCTCCAGCGCGGGGGCATGCAGCGTCTCTACGCTCACGCTGCCGGCCTTACCGCTGCCAAAGTCCAGGGTCAACTCCAGGTCGCGCGACGCATCTTTATTCAGCACAATCACCGCAGTCTCCCCGCTAGCCAGCTTCGCCGCGTAGGCCGTAGCGTCCACGCCTGTCGCCTGCAAGGTCTGCGTCAGTTCCGCTCTCATCAGCCTCGCCCCGCTTAGCGACCCCGCAAACTTCAGCCCATACCCCACCGGCATCAAGCGGTACTCCGACCCGAAGGTTGCAATCGGCGTGTAGAAAGGATGCGGATGGCTCGCAATCTGTTCCGGCGTTTCGCCTTGGTCTTTCAGCATCACGTCACCCGGCAAAAATCCGCCCACCGAGTTCGCTACAGACTTGCCCGTTCCGCCGTGCAGGTTGATGCCGGAGTAGTTGTTGCTCGCCAGCAGCAGCGAATAATCCGCCGCCCACAGCGCCGCGGCAAACACATCCGACACGCCCGGCTTGCCGCCGCGATAACATGTATTTCCTTCCGTCATGCGCACTCGCGCGCCCACCTTGTCCGCCGCTGCCGTCGCAATGTCTGCCGTGTGCTGCACCTTGGCCATCGTCGCAGGCTTCAGCAGGTTGGGAATGTTCACGTCAGGATTCGTCGCGGGCCCGCCAAAGTAATAATGATGCGTCAGCGTGGTCACATGCGGCGGATTCTCGATCGACGGCCACATCGCCGCAATCTCCGTCAGCCACTCCACCTTCCCCGCCACATCCGGCATGCCGAACCTGGCCTGCGGCACCCGCGCCACAATCGCCCGCGCCATGTTCAGCCACTCCTGCAGATAGGTCTTTGCTGACCACGTCTTGGGATCGCGCAGGTGCCGGTCGAAGAGGTCCACTTCGTTGCCAATCTGAAAATATTGCAACCGCGATCCCAGCGTCTTCGCCACAAACTCAGCCTCAGCGGCCGCGCGTTCCGGCGTGTTCGTGCCCATGCCAATGCCGTAGAGACACGTCCACCCCGTCGCCTTCAGAAACTCCGCCAGATTGCGCACCGCCTCCGCCGTCACCGCGTAGTACTGCGGCTTCGGCTCGCCCACCACCTCACGTGTCTGCGGATGTACCGGCTCGGGAGACTCCGGCGTCGGTTTCCAGTAACCAAACTCGCTGGTGTTGCCGCCCAGCCGCAACACGCCATGCGGCGAGAGCGCCTTGCACTCGCGAATCAGCCCCGTGTTCTGCGGGGAAAAGAAGCTTGGGTCTGTCAGTTGCTGCACTTCATACGACAATCCAACAAAGTCCTCGGGCATATGCGGCCCCGTCGCTTCCGCAGGAATGGCAAGCGTGACCTGGGTGGCATTCGAGGCCTGCGCGCACAGGCGCGTGGCGGCAACAGTCAGAGCAGTAGTGGCGAGAAATTTGCGTCGGCTGATTGTAGTCATGGGAATCGTTAGAGCACCAGTTGGATTCGCTTCCAAAATGCACGCCAAGTATAGCCACTCACCATGCCGCCTCGGCAATTCAATCGCGTGAATGGAATTCCGCTCCATCCGCCTTGCACCCCCATCCCTGCGACGGCTAACGTGGGAACAGTACTTGAACCATCTTTGGGAAGATGCGAATGGACGTTCTGGCAAGACTTTTTGAGCAGCACTTTCATGCGGCTCCACAATCCATCGCGCCCGTCCAGGGCCAGCTTGGCGGCTCCGGGCGCGCCATCCTGCGGCTCACCGGCGCAGGCCGCACCGCCATCGGCATCGTCAATCCTGTCCGCGAAGAGAACATTGCCTTCCTCGAGTTCTCGCGCCACTTCCGCCGTCACGGCCTTCCTGTCCCGGAAGTCTACGCCGAAGCTCTGAGCGAAGGTGCGTATCTCGAAGAGGATCTCGGCAACACCACGCTCTACGAGTTCCTCGGCGCGCATCGCTCCGGGGATGTCATCGCGCCAGAGGTCGTCGAAGCCTACCGCAAGGTTGTCGCCGCGCTGCCCCGCTTTCAGGTAGAAGCAGGCCGCAATCTCAACTACAAGGTCTGCTATCCGCGCGCCAGCTTCGACCGCCAGTCCATCGCCTGGGATCTGAACTACTTCAAGTACTACTTCCTCCGCCTCGCCGGAATCCCCTTCAACGAGCAGGCCCTCGAAGATGACTTCGGCCGTCTCACACGATTTCTGCTCACCGCTGACCACGACTACTTCCTCTACCGCGATTTTCAGTCGCGCAACATCATGCTGCGCGCAGGCGATCCATGGTTCCTCGACTACCAGGGCGGCCGCCGCGGCGCACTCCACTACGACATCGCCTCGCTCCTCTTCGACGGCAAAGCAGACCTGCCGCCTGCGCTACGCCAGCAGTTGCTCGACCATTACCTCGACGCACTCCGCCAACACATCCCCATCGAGCGCGAAGCGTTTCTCCACCACTACTACGCCTACGTCTATGTACGCATCTTCCAGGCGCTCGGCGCCTACGGCTTTCGCGGATTCTACGAGCGCAAGGCGCACTTCCTCCAGAGCGTGCCCTTCGCGCTCAAGAACCTCCGTTGGCTCGCGCACCACGCGCAGTTGCCCATCGCTCTTCCCACGCTTATGGAAGCCCTGCAAGGCATGCTCGCTTCAGAGAGACTGCAAAGCCTCGCCGCACCCGCGCCCGATCTCACCGTGCGCGTTTGCAGTTTCTCGTTCCATCGCGAACTACCCACTGACCCTTCCGGCAACGGCGGCGGCTTTATCTTCGATGCGCGCAGCCTTCCCAATCCCGGCCGCGAAGAACGCTTCCGCGCGCTCACTGGCAAAGATGCTCCCGTCATCGAATACCTGATGCAGCAGGAAAGTGTGCACCGCTTTCTTGCCAGTGCGGAGTCGCTGGTCGATGCCAGCGTCAGCGCCTATCAGCAGCGCGGCTTCCAGCACCTCATGGTCTCCTTCGGCTGCACCGGCGGCCAGCACCGCTCCGTCTTCCTCGCCGAACAGCTGGCAAAGCATCTCCGCGCGCGCAACGGTCTGCAAGTCGAGCTGCGCCACATTGAGCTGGAGAAGATGGGCCGATGAGAGCCATGATCCTCGCAGCCGGCCTCGGAACCCGCCTACGGCCGTTGACAGACGACCGTCCCAAGGCCCTCGTAGAAGTTGCGGGCCATACGTTGCTTGATCTCACGCTGTTGCGACTTCGCTCGTTCGGTGTCAACGAGGTCATCGTCAACACCCATCACTTTGCCGATCAGGTCGCTGAATTCCTCCGCGCGCATCGCAACTTCGGCATGAGGATTGAAATCTCGCGCGAAGACGATCTGCTCGACACCGGCGGTGGATTGAAGAAAGCCGCCGCATTCTTTCTCGCGGGCAATGACCCCGACGAACCTTTCCTCCTGCACAACGTTGATGTGCTCAGCTCCATCGATCTCGCCCGCATGGTCCAGTTCCACCGTGAGCACGCGGCGCTCGCCACTCTCGCCGTGCAGGACCGCTCCACTTCGCGCTATCTCCTCTTTGATGAAGACAGCCTGCTCTGCGGCCGCCGCGCCGGCATCGACGGCAATCCCGAATGGGCTCGTCCCGCGGCAGAAGCGCAGGCACGCGCCTTCTGCGGCGTTCACATCCTCTCGCCGCGCATCTTTTCTCTGATGCACGAAGATGGTGCGTTTCCCATCATCAGTGCTTATCTGCGACTCGCCGACCTTGGAGAAAAGATCATTGCCTTCCCAGCAGACGACGCTTACTGGCGCGATCTCGGCCGCCCGGAGAGCATCGCGCAGGCGACGCACGATCTTGCGGCAGGTCTCTATCCCCTTGTTTGAACGGCGCTCGGGCACTCGGTTGCGCCAATAACCGCGCAGTCGGCTCGGACTACTGCAAGAAACTATGAATCGGTAGTTGGCGCTGCAACAAAAATAGGCTCACCGAGGACGGCGAGCCTATTGAGAAAGCTTGGTCTATCAGATATCCAGATTCTTCACGTCGAGTGCGTTGTCCTCGATAAACTTGCGGCGCGACTCCACGTCCTCTCCCATCAGGGTGGTGAAGATGGTCTCGGTCTCGGCAATATCTTCAAGCTTGACCGAAAGCAGCGTACGGCGCTCGGGATCCATCGTTGTCTCCCAGAGCTGCGACGAGGTCATCTCACCCAGCCCCTTGTAGCGCTGCACCTGGTAGTCCTTCTTGCCCTGCTCCACGATGTAGCTGAAGAGCTCGCGCGCAGTCTGCTTTTCCACGGGCTCGCGCGGAATGCGTGCCCCTCGCCGTGCGGGTTTGGCCTCAGCTTGTGCTTCGCCTTCTTCTCCCTCTTCTTCTTCCGCAGCGGCCGTCCCAGCCTTGGCTGCGAATTCAATCAGGAACGGCGGCTCCAGGTACTGCTTGATGAGCGTGTATTTCGACATCATCTGGCGGAACTCGGGGCTGGAAGCCAGGGTCCAGTCAATGCGGCGTTCTGCGCCCTGCCCGTCCGTGAAGCTGATCGACCACGTGTGGTGCTCTTCGTCCTCCACGGGCTTCGAGAGCTTGAACTGGAACTCACCGGCAAGCTCGGCCAGCTGTGCATGGAGCGCCGCCAACTTGGCCGGCACTTCACCCTCGGTCTTGGAAGAAAAGTCCGAGCGCTGCGTCAGCTCAGCACGAGCCAGCAGCTCGGTCAGCTTTTCGTTGCGAATGCGCTTGTCGACCTTCTCCACAAAGCCCAGATAATCATTCAGCGTGCTCATGAAGCGCGTCAGGTCCGCACCCTCGATGCGGCTGGCAGCCTCGCCATGGCGCACCACCATGCCCTCCGAGGCGCGATTCACCATCACCTTCACAAACTCGCGGTCGTCCTTGATGTACTGCTCAAAGCGGCCCTTCTTAATCTTGTAAAGCGGCGGCTGCGCAATGTAGACGTTGTCGCGCTTGATCAGTTCCGTCATATGCCGGAAGAAAAACGTCAGCAGCAGCGTGCGGATATGCGATCCGTCCACATCAGCATCGGTCATCAGGATGATCTTGCTGTAGCGCAGCTTCGCCGGGTCAAAGTCGTCCTTGCCGATGCCGCACCCGAGCGCCGTAATCATCGCGCGGATTTCTTCGTGGCCCAGCATCTTGTCGTAGCGGGCCTTCTCCACATTGAGAATCTTGCCCTTCAGCGGCAGAATCGCCTGGAAGCGCCGGTCGCGGCCCTGCTTCGCCGTGCCGCCTGCGCTCTCGCCCTCGACGAGGTAGAGCTCGCAGCGCTCCGGGTTGCGCTCGCTGCAGTCGGCCAGTTTGCCGGGCAGGCCGCCACCATCCAGAGCCCCCTTGCGCCGCGTCAGGTCGCGAGCTTTGCGCGCCGCCTCCCGCGCACGTGCCGCTTCAACCGCCTTATTGATAATGCGCTTCGCAACGGGTGGGTTCTGTTCGAGAAACATGCCCAGCCGTTCATTCACAAAAGCCTGCACGGTGCCCGCGATGTCGGAGTTGAGCTTGCCCTTGGTCTGGCCCTCAAACTGCGGCTGTGGCAGCTTCACGCTCACCACCGCCACCAGGCCCTCGCGCACATCGTCGCCGCTCAGGTTTTCCTTCATGTCCTTGAAGAGCCCGAGCGACTGGCCAATTGCATTGATGGTGCGCGTCAGCGCCGTGCGGAAGCCGGAGAGATGCGTGCCGCCGTCCACCGTGTTGATGTTGTTGGCAAAGCTGAAGACCGTCTCTGAGTAGCTGTCGTTGTACTGCAGCGCAATCTCGATCTCCACGCCGTCGCGCGCGGCTTCCATCACGATCGGCTTGTCGTGCAACACCTGCTTCCCGCGGTTCAGATGCTTCACAAATTCCGCAATGCCCCCCGCATACCGGAACTCTGCACGTCGCGCTTCACCCGTCTTTGGATCTGCAGTGCGCTCATCAGTCAGCGTGATTTCGAGGCCCTTGTTGAGGAAGGCCATCTCGCGCAGCCGCTGGGCCAGCGTGTCGTAGTTGTATTCGGTCGTGGCAAAGATCGACTTGTCGGGGAGGAAGTGCACCTTGGTGCCGCGCTTCTTGGTCTTGCCGGTCTGCCGCAGCTCGCTCACGGGAATGCCGCAGCTGTAGTCCTGCTCCCACGTGTGATCGTCACGCCAGATTTCGACGTTGAACTCCTGACTCAGCGCATTCACGCAGCTCACGCCCACGCCGTGCAGGCCGCCCGACACCTTGTAGGTCGAGCTGTCAAACTTTCCGCCCGCGTGGAGCTTCGTCAGCACCACCTGCACCGCCGGCATCTGCTCACCGTTGGGCAGGGTCTTCATGTCCACCGGAATACCGCGGCCGTCGTCGATCACCGTAATCGAGTTATCGACATGGATGAGGACATCAATCTTCTTGGCGAATCCAGCGAGGGCCTCATCGACGGAGTTGTCGACCACCTCGTAGACGAGGTGGTGCAGTCCCATCTCCCCCGTAGAGCCGATGTACATCGCCGGACGGAGCCGGACTGCCTCAAGGCCCTCGAGGACTTTGATGTTTTCGCTGGTGTAGCTGCCGTTATTGCTCTGGCTCGCGGGAAGTGCAGTCTGATCCGGTGCTTGAGTCGCCATAGATTTCCATTCGCAGGATTTTCGCTTTGTCGCGCCCGAAAAGCCCGCCTTCCGGACTACGTGCAGACCCCGGGCAATAGGGCCGAACCAATTGAAAGGCGGGGAATTGGAACGTATCGCGCCTGCTGTCATTTTACCACGCAGGGCCGGAGTCGCTGGCAAGTGCAAAGCCGGCCGGGCCCCTGAACGGTCATCCGCATAGGCAGCGGTATGGTTACTTCAGTAATCGCGCAAAGATTCCCAGAATTCTCTTAGAAAACGATGGACTTATACGACAACTGGGGATAGCATGAACGTGTTATTCGCGGAGTGACTTTCGTGCCTCCGGATCTCTCATGATGAGGTTACTTTCGATGAAAACTGCCGTTCGTATCTTTGCTCTTGCCATCGCCTTTGCCGGTATCGCAGCTGCCGCCTCCTCCAATTCTTCGCATCTCCGTGCAAGCCACTTGTCCGCCGCCTCCGCGATGCCGCGTCCCGGTTCGATCCCTGGATGCAACTGCACGATGTAATGGCGCCGTAGCACAAAAGTGCTATCAGCCCGTTGCAATTCTGCTTTGAATTCAAAATGGATAGACGCTATTCTGAGTGAACCCTCGGGATGGGGGAGCGTCTATGCCGATCAACACGTTCATGTCCGTTCTCGCCTGCGTTGAGTTTCTCCTCTGGGCAATCGCAGCTTTTCTTTTCTGGAAGATGGGCCTGCAGCGGCGCTTCAGGGCTATGAGCACCTACTTGGCTCTTCGAGTCGCTGCAACACCTGCCCTGATTCTGTTGCTTCAGCTGCAGGGTCATCCCGGAACCCATCGCGCACTCTTCTACGGCCTTTACTTTTACACATACTGGGGCGTCTACATTGCCAGTGCCGTTCTCGTCTACCTTGTTTGCGTAGAAGTTTTTCGTTCCGTCTTCGCTTCCTTTCCCGGCCTCAGTCGGCTCGGTACGGTGGCCTTTGGCTGGGCAGCATTCGTCACGGTTGTCCTTGGCATTTCCGTCAACGTTCTTGATCGGCCCATCTCCGAGTCCATCTGCTATATCGCCCCCTTGCTGACCAAGGTTGCAAGCATTGTCCTGCTGTGCCTCCTGGGGCTGCTGGGCATCGTGATGAAGTCGCTCAACCTGTCTGCTTCGGATCGACGCTTTGGACTGATTCTTGGCTTTGGATTGATGGCATTCAGCGATTTCGCTGCCGAATTGATTTCCACCCAAACGGCATCCCTGATTTCTCCACAGCAATTTGTCAACCAAGTTCTGACGCTCGCTTCCATCGGCATCTGGATCACGTACTTCGCCGTTCCCGAACCCGAGCGCAAGCCTATCGTTTTGCCAGCAAGCTCCACAGTCTACCGCTGGAATGAGATTGCCTCGGCTCTCGGCCGCAGCCCCCAGGCCGCCGCCGTGCAGCCTGCGCGATCCTTCT